>CAWJKK010000012.1:0-143150 GCA_963843485.1 uncultured Solirubrobacteraceae bacterium
TCAACCGGCGGCTCGAGCGGCTCGAAGCCGCGCTCAGCCGTCACTGATAGGCGACACCTGGCTCGGAGCGGTCCCTGCCATCGTCGTGCTCACCCTTGGCAGCTCACCAGGTGAGCTCGATCTCGAGCTCTCGTTCGTCGTCGCCGAGCTCGATCTCGAGCTTGAAGTCGACCTCGTCGGGGACGTGCACCTTGAAGCGCATGCCGCCGCGTTCGAACTCGACGTCGTTGTGCTTTGCGAGCATGTCGGCGAGGGCGCGCAGGCGTGCGGCGGCGTCCTCGCGGCTCAGCCGCTCCTTCTGGGTGATCTCGATCAGGTCCATTCCGGCCTCCTTCATCGTGGCGTTGCTGGTTGTTGGCCGCGCTGATGGCGATTCGTGCCAGCTCGACCACGCCGTCCCACGGCCCGTCGGGCACCATGGCCGAGGCGGCGCCCTGGTGCTTGCGCGCCACGCGGACGCGCAGGACTCCGGGCCGGATGCGAAAGCTCAGCGGCGCGTCGAGCATAAGCGCTTCTCCGTCGATGCCGGCGGCGATCGGGCGATCCGCGTCGACCTCGAACGTTGGCGCGGACCACGTGCGCAGCGGGCGCTGCGGCGCTCGGCCGCGCTCGCCGCGCCCGGTCGGCTCGGCGATGGCTGTGATCCCGAGCAGGCCGTCGTCGATCTTCGGGCGCGTGCCTGAGCCGATCGCGCGTCCGAGTCGGTAGCAGTTGTTGGAGACCAGAACCATTGCTCCCGAGCGGGTGCGTCGGCCGCCCGGGCCCGTCCAGCGCAGGTCGAGCTTCTCGTCGCTGTCGGAGCCGAGGACGTCGGGCACGGTGTCGAGCAGCGTGCGGATCTTCGCGTCGCGGTACTCCGATGCTGGACGGCCTCGGCGTAGAGACCGAGCGAGACGTTGTTGACGAACACGCGACCGTTGACCTCGGCAAGGTCCACGACCCGCTCCCCGCCGTCGACGAACGCGTCCAGGGCGCCGACGACGTCGTCGCGGTCGACGCCGAGATCGAGCGCGCGAGTGGTTGCGCGTACCGGCAGGTATGCACGCATGCGCCGCGCTCGGCCGCGATCGCCGCGACGATCGCCTGCGAGCCGTCGCCGCCGGCCATCGCCAGTCCGTCGGCGCCGCGATCGAGGGCGCTGCGGACGAGCGCCTCGAGGTCCCAGGGCGGGCCGAGCTCGATCGGCTCGATCCCGCGCTTGCGTGCCTCGTCGGCGAGGTGGAAGCGCTCCGCCTTGCTGCTGCCGGACTTGGGGTTGTAGAACAGGACCGGTCGCGCCGGCGGCGCGGCGCTCGCCAGGTCGACGTGGACGTCGAGCGTCGCGCGCGCCGCCGCCAGCGACACCAGGAAGCCCGCGAGGAGCAGGAGATCGACGAACCGTCCGCCGCCGACGACGATCAGCGCCACCGCACCGGCGAGCGCCACGCCGGCGACCGCCAGCCCCGCCACGCGCGCGACTTGCAGCACGCCGTACCAGGCCGCCGCGCCGGCGATCGCGAAGCAACCGAGCACGGCCAGCCCGCGTGGAAACTCGCTCACCGCCACAGCGACGGCGAGGACGATCGTGGCGGTCCCCACCAGCAGCGCGACGATCGCCAAGAGCTGCCGCTCTCCATAGGATCCCTCCGCCTTGAGCATCGAAGTCGAATCCGCGACCACCCGGCCGCGCCGCCGGCGCTGGGTCGAGGACGCCGAGCGCCTGGATCTCGCGATCTACGCCGCGATCGCCCGCACCCCGACCCCCGCGGTCGACGTCGCGATGAGCCGCCTCTCGCGCGCCGCCGACTATTCGCGCCTGTCCTTGACGTCCGCCGCGCTGCTCGCACTCGCCGGGGAAGCACCGGCCGCCGCGCGGCCGCCAGGGACTCGCTTCGCTTGCCGTCACCGCGACGGTGGCCAACGTCGCCGTCAAGCCGCTCGCGCGGCGGCGACGCCCCGACCGTCCGGCGGCCGCCGTCCCGCTGAGCGCACTCGCCGCGTTGGTCGCCTACTCGCGCGTGCACACTGGCGTGCACTACCCCGGGGACGTGCTCGCCGGCGGCCTGATCGGCACCGCGTTGGCGCGGCTGACCTGCGCTCTCCACGGACTGTTCATGGTCTCCCTCGGCGTCAACGACCACCTGCTGCGAACGGGTGGTCATCGCCCTGCTGGACGAAATCGACACAGGCTCCGTGGCCTGGATTTCATCCCAGCTGGGCGATGTCGCCGACGTTTCGACCGCGGTGCCATGTGCCGAGACCGACGCAGCCGACAAGGAGCGAGTCATGGCGAGTATCGAGGCACCTGTGCGGAAGCCCACGCGAGGGCACTCCAGGACGAAGAGAGTCCCGCACCCGACCGCGGCAGAGCGGGCGGCAGTCGGCAAGGTGGCAAGGGCGATCGCGCCGCGGGCGGCGCACGGCGAATGGGAGCCGGCGGCTGATCGGCCTGATCCGGTCGAGTTGCTGGAGGAGCAGGCGGCGTCCCGGGTGCAGGAGCTGGTGCCGATCCGCTACGGGCGGGCTGCCGCTGTTCACGTTCTTCCGTGGCGCGGCCTACCCGATGGCGGCGGATCTGGCCGGCGCGCCTCGGAGCGGATTGGACGTGCAGCTCTGCGGCGACGCCCATCTGTCGAGCTTCGGCGCGTTCGCCGGGCCCGACCGGCTGATGTTCAGCATCAACGATTTCGACGAGACGCTGCCGGGCCCCTTCGAGTGGGACGTGAAGCGGCTCGTGGCCAGCTTCGCCGTCGCCGGCCGCGATCGCGGCTTCGACACAAAGCAGCGCAGTCGATCAACCTCATGGTCACGCGCGCGTACCGGGAGGGGATCAGGAGCTTCGCCGGGATGGGCAACCTCGAGCTCTGGTACGCGCGCGTCGACGTCGACGAGATCGCCGCGTTCGCAGCGCGGACGGTTGGCCGCAAGCAGCGCAAGGTATTCGAGCGCAACGTGGCCAAGGCGGTACCAAGGACAGCATGAGGGCCTTCACGAAGCTCACGGAGGTCGTGGACGGCAAGCGCAGGATCGCCGGCGACCCGCCGCTCATCGTCCCGATCGAGGACGTGGCGTCCGGCGACAAGCGGGCGAGCTCGAGGAGGTCCGCCAGGCGCCATCCGCTCCTACCGACGGACTCTGAGCCCCGACCGCCGGCGGCTGCTCGAGCGTTATCGGTATGCCCACGCGGCGCGTAAGGTCGTCGGCGTGGGCAGCGTCGGCGCGCGCGCTTGGATCGTGCTCATGCTCGGCCGCGACGACACCGATCCGCTGTTCCTGCAAGTCAAGGAGGCGCAGCCTCGGTGCTCGAGCCGTTCCTGGGCAAGAGCACGTTCAACCATCACGGCCAGCGCGTCGTCGAGGGCCAGCGACTCACGCAGGCGGCCAGCGACATCATGCTCGGCTGGATCCGCCTCGACGACGTCGACGGCGTGAGCCGCGACTTCTATATGCGACAGCTCTGGGACGGCAAGGGCTCGGCCGTGGTCGAGACGATGAACCCGAAGGCGATGACCAGCTACGCCCAGCTGTGCGGACACACACTCGCGAAGGCCCACGCCCGCTCGGGACGCGATCGCGATCGCGAGCTATCTCGGCACAGGTGAGAGCTTCGATCGCGCGCTCGCGTCGTTCGCCGAGGCATACGCCGACCAGAACGAGCGCGACTACGACGCCCTGCAGGCCGCCGTGGCGTCGGGCCGCGTCGCGGCCGAGACGGGCCTGTGATGACCCGCCCGTAGCCGCGGACGTCGCCCACCGGGGCGCGGACGTGAAGAATCCTGTTGGCGCGCGTCATCGCCCTCGGCTCGCTCGGCCCCAAGACCCGCAGGACAATGGGGGTCCAACTCGGGGTCCACGTGCAGACCTCGCCCCAGCTCAGACGTACACCCATGTCGTCGTCGCGAAGGGGGACAGGATGGTCTTCGTCGCCGGGCAGGTCGCGAAGACGGCCACGGTGACCTCATCGGCCCCGGCGATCTGGCGGTCCAGGCCCGCAAGGCGTTCGAGAACGTCGGCCGTGCACTCGCTGCCGCCGGTGCGCGGCCTCAGCAGGTGGCCAAGATCACGATCTACGTCGTCGGTTACCGACCCGAGCACATCCCGGTGATCGAAGCGGGCCGGCTCGCCGTCTTCGGCGATCACAAGCCCGCCGACACGCTGCTGGGCGTCGAGACACTGGCCGACCCGGGCTGGCTGATCGAGGTCGACGCGATCGCGGTCGTCGATGATGGCTGAGCGCGAGATCGTCGTCGTCGGAGGTGGGCAGGCCGGTCTGGCGATCGGCTACTACCTCGCCGAGCAGGGCCGCCGGTTCACCATCCTGGAGGCGTCCGGCGAGCCGGCAGCGGCATGGCGAGCCCGCTGGGACTCGCTGAAGCTGTTCACGCCGGTCCGCTACGACAGCCTGCCCGGCCTCGCGTTCCCGGGCGCGCCCGACAGCTACCCGGGTCGCGACGACGTCGTCGCATACCTCACGGACTACGCCCGCCGCTTCGAGCTGCCGGTCGAGCTCAACAGCCGCGTCGTGTCGGTGCGCGCACGTGAGGCGGCGGCTTCCTGGTCGAGCTGGCCGACCGGACGTACGAGACCGGCCAGGTCGTCATCGCGACCGGGCCGTTTCAGATCCCGTTCACGCCGGCGATGGCCGGCGGCCTCGGCGCCGACGTGGTGCAACTGCACAGCAGCGACTACCGCTCGCCGGACGGCCTGCCGGCCGGCACGGTGCTGGTGGTCGGCGGCGGGAACACCGGCTTCCAGATCGCTGCGGAGCTGGCACGGTCGCACGCGGTCCATCTCTCGGTCGGCGCCCGCCAGACGCCGCTGCCCCAGCGCATCCTCGGCCGCGACCTGTTCCGCTACCTCGAAGCGACGGGTCTGATGAACAAGACCGTGACCTCGCGCATCGGCCGGCGCATGAAGGACCGCGAGACCCTCATCGGCTCCAGCCCGCGCACCGCGCGCAAGGACGGCATCCAGACGCGGGCGCGCGCGACCGGCGCCGACGGCGCGACGGTGACGTTCGCCGACGGCACCGACATCACGGTCGACGCCGTTGTCTGGGCGACCGGCTTCCGGCTCGACCACTCGCTGGTCGAACTGCCCGTCATCGACGACGGCGGGCGGGTCGAGCACGAGCGGGCGTGACCCAGGTGCCGGGGCTCTACTTCCTCGGGCTGCCCTGGCAGCACACCCGCGGTCGGCGTTCTCGGCTGGATCAAGGACGACGCTGGGCATCTCGCGGACCGGATTGGGGCGTCCGTCGGGGCTCCGGTCGCGAGGCGAGCCGGCGAGTCCCCGCGCGCAGTCGTCCGAGCAGCTGCGACGGGTACCCGCTCCGGCCTCCGCTTCAGACGGCACGACCGAATCGCGTCGGCGCAGTCCCACGGCCAGATCCAGGGCGTGGGCAGGTCGTCGAGGGAAGCAGGAGCGGACTCGGGTGGCGGGCCGACGGCGCCGGTTGAACACCGCAACATCACCCTTTCGGCCGCTCGAACGTGCTCACGCTGCGACGATCTCGCGCCGCGGTCGCTCGCGCCTCCCCCGAAAGGGGTGACCTTCGCGACGACGACACCCAAACGCCGCCCAGCATCGAGCCGGGCGGCGATGGGTGCGTCACCGGCTGCGTCAGGAGACGCTCTCCTGGGCGCGGGTCGCCTGTCGGGTCGTGCGACGGCTGCGGCGGCTCGGCCAGAGGCGGTCGCCGAGCAGCGTGAGCGCGGCGGGTGCCAGGAACAGCCGGACGAGCGTGACGTCGACGAGCACGGCCGTGGCGAGCCCGATGCCGGTCATCTTGATCACGGGGTCGGGGTCGGTCGCGAAGCCGAGGAAGACGGCGATCATGATGCCGCCGGCGGCGGTGATGATCTTGCGGGTGCCGGCGGTGGCGGCGGCGATCGCCTGCGCGGTGGTCGGCGTGCCGGCTCCATTCCTCGCGCACGCGCGAGAGCAGGAACACGTTGTAGTCGGTCGAGAGACCGAACAGGATCGCGAACATGAACAGCGGCACGTAGGGGACGACGGGCTGCTGCTCGACGCCGAGCAGGCCGGCGCCCGTCGAGGTCTGGAACGCGAGCGCGACGACGCCGTAGGCGGCGGCGATCGAGGCCAGGTTGAAGACGGCCGAGAGCAGCGAGATGCGCCACGACCGGAAGGCGGCGAGCAGGAGCAGCAGCGAGAGCCCGACCACCGCGGCGGCGAACAGCGGGATGCGTGAGGCGATCTTCTCGGCCTCGTCGCCGTAGCGGGCCGTCCGGCCGCCGACGTAGGCGGTCGCGCCGCTGTCCCGCAGGGCGGTGGGGATGACGTCGGCGCGCAGGCGGTCGACCAGCGCGCGCGTCGCGTCGTCCTGCGGTCCGTGCCGCGGCGTGACGGTGATGACCGCCGTGTCGCCCGCCTCGTTGACGACGGGAGCGCTCACGTCGGCGACCTCGCGGTCGCTGCCGAGATCGTCCGCGAGCCGGTCGAGCGCCTGCTCGGAGCCGTCGCGGGGGAGCGAGACGGCCACGACGAGAGGCCCGTTGACGCCCGCGCCGAAGCCGTCGGCGAGGCGGTCGTAGGCCTGCCGCTGGGTCGTGTCGGGGGTCAGGTTGCGGTCGTCGGGCTGGCCGAGCTCGAGGCCGGCGGCCGGCGCGGCGAGTGCCAGCGTGACGGCGCCGGCGGCCACGAGCGCCATGCCCGGGCGCCGGGTCGCCCACGGCGCGCGATGGGTCTCGGGCGACCGGGGCGGAGGCCGGGGCGTTGCGCTCGCGCCGCGGCAGCAGCTTGCGTCCGCCCTTGGCGAACCGGGCGGGCAGCAGCACGACGCACATCGACGGCGCAGGCGAGCACGACCAGGCCGGCGGCCACGCCGGCGCGCCCGACGAACGGGATGCCGGTGACGAGCAGGCCGGAGATCGACACGAGGACGATGCCGGCGGCGGTGAGGGCGGAATGGCCGGCGGTGGCGTTGGCGCGGCGGGCCGCCTCGAGCGGCGCGTGGCCCGCGCGCAGCTCCTCCTGCTGGCGGGCGGCGAGCAGCAGCGCGTAGTCGATGCCGGCGCCCAGGCCGAGCATGCCGGCGAGGGTCGGGGCAAGGCTGGGGACGTCGGTGAGGGTCGCGGCCCACATGAGGGCGCCGAAGCCCAGGCCGATGCCGGCGAACGCGGCGCCGAGCGCGTTGCGAGCGGCGCGCAGGTTGCGCAGGACGGCGATCAGCAGCAGGACGGCGACGGCGAGTCCGATCAGCTCGCCGATCGGGAAGCCGCCGATGGCCGCCGTCGTCGACGACCTCGCCCGACATGGCGACGTCGACGCCGGCTCGCTCGAGCGGCGCGGTGGCGTCTTCCAGGCGCTCGAGCGCCGCCGCGTCGAGATCCTGCGCCGTCTGGTCGTAGTTGACGGTCGCGAACGCCGTCCGGCCGTCCTCGGCAGAGCGCGCGAGGTCGTCGACGGAGCTCACATGGGGCTGCGCCTCGATCTTGTCGAGCGTCGTGGCGATGCCCTGGCGCGCGGGCGCTCGAGGGCGCCGGTGAAGACGATCGTCGCCTGCGTGCCGGACTGGGCGGGGAAGCGCTGCTCGAGCAGGTCCTGGGCCTTCTGGGACTCGATGCCGGGGACGGTGAAGTCGTCCTTGAAGCTGCTGCCGGCGGCGACGGCGCCGCCGATGATCGCCACCACGGCGAGCACGACGGCGAGGGTGGCGGCTCGTGGCCGCCGACCCACGAGGAGCGCGATGCGGGAGAGGAGGGAGGACATGGCGAGGAAGATACACAGACTCAGTCTAAAAATCAATGAAGTCTAATTTCGGATTCTGTACGGATCCGTGACGGCGGCTCAGCGTTCGCGCCTCAAGCGGGAGCGGACGACGAACCCGGCCCCCGTCACCAGGATGAGCACGAGCGCCACTCGCGTGGCGGTCTCGCCCGCGTTCGTGAACGACTCGGAGAAGACGTAGCCGAGCACGACGAACGTGACCGTCCACAGCAACGCGCTGATCGCGCTGGCGGGCAGCAGGCGCCGCAGCGGCATCCCCGAGCTTCCGGCGACGAACGGCACGGTCGCGCGCAGGAGCCCCGTGAAGCGGCCGAGCAGCACCGCTTTGCGCCCGTGACGGGCGAAGAACCCTTCGATGCGGGTCAGCTGTGGCTCCCCGAGACGGAACCGGGGGCCGTGCCGCTCGAGGAACGGACGGCCGAGCCGGCGGCCGAGGAGCAGGCTCACGACATCCCCCGCGACCGCCGCTCCCCAGGCCAGGACGACGATGACGGGCAGCGAGGCGTCACCGCGCTCGGCCGCGACCCCGGCGACCAGCAGCGCCAGCTCGCCATGGATCACGAACCCCACCAGCGCCGTCGTCTCGAAGAACACGAGCAGGCCGACCGCGAGGTAGATCCACGCGCCCAGCGACTGCGTCGCGCCTGAGATCGACCCGGCCATGTCCGGCACCGCGACAACGCCCGCCGCGACCGCCGCGGCCAGTCCGAGGCCGGCGATGGCGATGCCCGCGGGAGCGAATCGTGCGGTGAAGGTTGCCGGATGCACGAGCGAGCGATCGCATCGTCGCAGCGAGTGGGAGACTTCGCAAAGCGTGGCGGCCAAGGACACGACGATGCTCGAGCTGGCGGGCCGGGAGGTGCGCGTGACGTCGCCCGGCAAGGTGCTGTTCGCCGAGCGCGGCGAGACCAAGCTGGACCTGATCCGCTACTACGCGGCCGTCGAGGAGCCGCTGATGCGGGCGATGGGCGGCCGGCCGGTGCTGATGCAGCGGTTCCCGAAGGGCGCCTCCGGACCGTCGTTCTTCCAGAAGCGCGTGCCCGAGAACGCACCCGACTGGCTCGAGACCACGACCGTGCAGACGGTCAACGGGACGCCGTCCCGCGCGCTCGTCGCGGCCGACGTGGCCCACGTCGCCTGGGCGGTGAACCTCGCGTGCCTGGGCTTCCACGTGTGGCCCAACCGGGCCGACGACGACGAGCACGCGGACGAGCTCCGGCTCGATCTCGATCCGCAGCCCGGCACCGGCTTCGACGAGGCGCGTGAGGCCGCACGGGAGCTGAAGAAGCTGCTCGACGAGCTCGGCCTGGTCGCGTTCCCGAAGACGACGGGCCGGCGCGGGATCCACGTCTACGTCCGGCTGCGGCCGCAGTGGGACGCGTACGCGGTGCGGTCGGCCGCGGTCGCGGTGGCGCGCGAGCTCGAACGGCGCCGGCCGGACGTGCTCACCGCCGCGTGGTGGAAGGAGCAGCGCGGGGAGCGGATCTTCGTCGACTACAACCAGAACGCCCCGCACAAGACCGTCTTCGGGGCGTGGTCGGTGCGCGCACGCGCGGGAGCGCAGGTGTCCGCGCCGTTCGCCTGGGACGAGCTCGACACGGTGCAGCCGGACGAGCTCACGCTGCCGCGCGTGCTCGAGCGCGTGGAGCGCGATGGCGACCCGTGGGCGGCGATCGACCGCTCGCCGCAGTCGCTCGAGCCGCTGCTGGAGCTCCACCGGCGGGACGTCGCGGCCGGGCTCCCCGACGCCCCGTGGCCGCCCGTGTACCCGAAGCAGCCGGGCGAGGAGCGGCGCGTGGCGCCGAGCCGGGCGCGGCAGGAGGACTAGTCGAGCCATGCACCCGCGGCACTTCCGCCACGACGACTTCCAGTTCGGACTGGAGATCGCGCTTGAGCCGCGGCCGCCCAGCTGTTCTGTCGTGCTGCTGCTGGACGGGTTGCGCGGCGCGGCGCCGGCGAGACGGCGACGACGATAGACTTCATCCCGCGATGCCCGAAGAGCGCTATCGCATCCTGCTGTTCGACATCGACGGCACGCTCGTCTCGACCGGCGGCGCCGGCGCGGTGGCCTGGAAGCGCGCCTTCCAGGACCTCGCACGGCATCCCGGCCGACATCGGCGAGTTCACGGACGCGGGCATGACCGACCCGGACGTCGGCGCGAAGACGTTCGCGGCCGTGCTGCACCGCGAGCCGACGGCGCCGGAGCTCGCGCAGCTGATCCAGCGCCGCCTCGAGTACCTGCCCGAGGCGGTCGCCGAGAGCGAGGGCTACCGCGTGCTGCCGGGCGTTCCCGAGCGCCTGCGCCAGCTCAGCCACGACGGCCATCTCCTCGGCCTCATCACCGGCAACGGCGACGGCGCGGCGCACATCAAGCTCGCCCGCGGCGACCTCAACCGCTGGTTCACGTTCGGCGCCTACGCGAGCGCCGGCGCCGACCGGCCCGCGATCGTGCGCCATGCCGTCGAGCGCGGCGAGGCCTTCCTCGGCCGCGACGTCCCCAACACCGAGATCTACGTCATCGGCGACACGCCGCGCGACATCTCGGCCGCGCACGCGGTCGGCTGCACGGCGATCGCGGTCGCCACCGGGCACTACGACGCGCAAGCGCTGCGCGAGGCCGGCGCGGACCGGGTCGTGGAGACGCTCGAGCAGCCGCTGCCGCTCGACTAGCTCGAGCCCGGCTCACCCGTTCAGGGTGAGGTACGGCGGCGGAGAAGAGAGCATGATCGCGGCATGGAAACCATCTTCGCCGCCGATTACCCATTCCTCGACGTGCTGTGGAGCATGTTGATCTTCATGGCGTTCCTGCTGTGGATCTGGCTCGCGGTCACCTGCTTCTCCGACATCTTCCGCCGTCATGACATGAGCGGCTTCCTGAAGGTCTTGTGGGTGATCGTGATCATCCTCGTGCCGTACTTCGGCGTCTTCGTGTACCTGCTCGTGAACGGCAGCGGCATCGCCAAGCGCAACGAGGCGCAGGCGGCGCAGATGCAAGAGGCGTTCGACGCGCGCGTGCGCGAGGCGGCCGCGACCACCGGCGGCGGCGGTGGCACGGCCACGGAGATCGCCGAGGCGCACAAGCTGCTCGAGTCGGGCGCGATCAACCAGGAGGAGTTCGAGCGCCTGAAGGCCAAGGCGCTGGCGGGCTGACGCCGATGGCCGACGGCAAGCCCAACATCCTCGTCATCTGGGGCGATGACATCGGCATCACCAACCTCAGCTGCTACAGCGACGGGCTGATGGGCTACCGGACGCCGAACATCGACCGCATCGCCGACGAGGGGATGCGCTTCACCGACTCCTACGGCGAGCAGAGCTGCACCGCCGGGCGCTCCTCGTTCATCACCGGCCAGAGCGTCTACCGGACCGGCCTGAGCAAGGTCGGCATGCCCGGCGTCGACGTCGGCCTCCAGGCCGAGGACCCGACGATCGCCGAGCTGCTCAAGCCGCACGGCTACGCCACCGGGCAGTTCGGCAAGAACCACCTCGGCGACCTCAACAAGTTCCTGCCGACCGTGCACGGCTTCGACGAGTTCTTCGGCAACCTCTACCACCTCAACGCCGAGGAGGAGCCGGAGTCACCCAACTGGCCGCCGGCCGACGAGTTCCCGCGCTTCAACGAGCAGTTCCGGCCGCGCGGCGTGATCCACTCCTGGGCGACCGCCGAGGACGACGCGACCGAGGACCCGCGGTACGGGCGCGTCGGGCGCCAGCGGATCGAGGACACCGGGCCGCTGACGCGCAAGCGGATGGAGACGATCGACGACGAGGTCCTCGACCACGCGCTCGACTTCATCGACCGCCAGGCCGAGGCCGACACGCCGTTCTTCTGCTGGTTCAACACGACCCACATGCACTTCCGCACGCACCCCAAGCCCGAGAGCGTCGGTCAGGCCGGGCGCTGGCAGTCGCCCTACCACGACACGATGATCGACCACGACAAGGTCGTCGGCGCGGTGCTCGACAAGCTCGACGAGCTCGGCATCGCCGACGACACGATCGTCATCTACAGCACCGACAACGGGCCGCACATGAACACGTGGCCCGACGGCGGCATGACGCCGTTCCGCAGCGAGAAGAACACCAACTGGGAGGGCGCCTTCCGCGTCCCGGAGATGATCCGCTGGCCCGGCAAGATCCCGGCCGGCGTGGTCTCCAACGAGATCGTCCAGCACCACGACTGGCTGCCGACCTTCCTGGCCGCGGCGGGCGAGCCCGACGTCGTGGAGAAGCTCAAGGCCGGCCACACGATCGGCGACACGACCTACAAGGTCCACATCGACGGCTACAACCTGCTGCCGTACCTGACCGGCGAGGTCGACAAGTCGCCGCGCAAGGGCCTCGTCTACTTCTCCGACGACGGCGACGTGCTCGCGCTGCGCTTCGACAACTGGAAGGTCGTCTTCATGGAGCAGCGCGTCCAGGGCACGATGCAGATCTGGGCCGAGCCGTTCGTGACGTTGCGCGTCCCCAAGCTCTTCAACCTGCGCACCGACCCGTTCGAGCGCGCCGACATCACCTCCAACACCTACTGGGACTGGCTGCTGGAGAGCGACTTCATCATGTTGGCCGCCACGTCACTGGTCGCAGAGTTCCTGGAGACCTTCAAGGAGTTCCCGCCGCGCCAGAAGGCCGCGAGCTTCACCATCGATCAGGTCGTCGAGAAGCTGGAGGCGGCGATCACGTCGGGCCGCTAGCCCGGCGTCGACTCGATGATCACCCGGCACGGGCGCTCGGCGAGCACGGTCTCGATCGTCTTGCCGAACAGCGGAGGCGCCGTCGACGCGCCGCGGCAGCGCCATCACGATCGCCGCGGCGCGCATGTCGCTCGCCTCCTCGATGATCCGCCGCCCGGCCTGACCGGCGCGCACCGCTCGACGCGGCCCGAGACCCGCCGCCCGCCTTCGATCTTGGCCTGCTCGATCACGGAGGCGGCGGCGCTGCTGCACCTCGCGGCCATCGGTCGCGTCGATCGCGAGCGCGTTCGGGACGGTCATGAGCGCGAGCACGTGGATGCCGCGGCGCTTGCGGGCGGCGAGCTTGGCCGCGGTGGCGATCACGTGCGCGTCGTAGACGCCGTCGACCAGCGGCACGAGCACCGAGTCGTACTCGGCCTCGTGGTCGACGACCGGCTGCGGGATCGCGACCTTGTGCGTGGAGACGAGGTCGAGCCCCTGGCGGCGCCGGTAGACGACGTAGGTCGTCAACCCGAGGATCAGCCAGCCGAAGCCGGCGGCCGCGACCTCCGGGTGCAGCAGGACGGTGACGACGAACGCGATCGACGTACCGAGGCCGCCGAAGACGGCGAACAGCGGTAGGTCGTAGCCGCGCACGCGGACGTTGCCAGGGACCGCGGTAGGGGCGGTACGCGTCGGGCTCGGTCGCGCGCAGCCGCATCACGGCGATGTGCGCGATCGTGAACGAGAGCATCGCGCCGAACGCGTACATGTAGCCGAGGAACTCGGCCTGCCCGGGCAGCAGCGTGACGATCGCGGCGGCGCCGAACACGATGATGCCGATCCACGGCGTGCGGAAGCGCGGGTGCAGCTGGCGCAGGACGTCTGGCACCTGGCGGTGGATGCCCATCGAGTAGACCAGCCGCGAGACGCCGATCAGCGCCGCGTTGGTGGCGATGAACAGGATCGTCGCGGCGAGCAGGCCGACGTACAGCTCGCCGGCCGACTGCAGCGGGCCGAGGTCGATCTGCTTGACCACGCCGAGGATCGGGTCGCCGGCGAAGCCCGCCCTCCTCCTCCGGAGGCCGAGCAGCGTCTGGTACTCGCCGGTCTGCGGATTCGCGCTCGACGGGCAGCGCGGACAGGGCGACGGCCGGCAGCGTGAAGTAGATGGCGTAGACGGCGATCCGCACGCGGTTGATCGCCGCCGGGATCGTCGTGCGCTCGTCCTTGGCCTCCTCGGCCATGTTCGAGATCGTCTCGATCCCGGTGTAGGCGATCATGCCGATCGGGATCGCGAGGATGAAGTTCGTCCACGTCGGCGCCACGCCGAGCTCGACGTTCGTCGACGCAGCGTCTCGGGCGAGAGGACGAGGAACGCGCCGACCAGCACGAGCAGCAGCTGGGTGAGGAAGTCGACGACGGCGAGCAGGATGTTGACGCCGGCCGACTCCTTGACGCCGACCACGTTCACCACGGCCAGCACGGCGATCACGCCCGCGCCGAAGATGATGTCCCCAGGCGCCGAGCGCAGCGGCTCCCAGAACAGCCCGCCGATGTAGTGCGGCACGAAGAACGCCGAGATCGCGACGGTGATCGTGTAGTTGAGCATCTGCGCCCAGGCGGCGAAGAACGAGACGAACTCGTTGAACGCGCGTCGCGCGAAGCTCGACGAGCCGCCGGCCTCGGGGTACATCGCCGTCGCCTCGGCGTAGGTCGCGGCCGTCCAGAAGAAGAAGATGCCCGTGATGACGAAGACGACCGGCGTGAGGCCGAGCGCGAACGAGGCGACCAGGCCGAGCGCGTAGTAGATCGACGAGCCGACGTTGCCGTAGGCCGTCGAGAAGAGCGCGTTGACCCCGAGCACGCGCTCGAGGCCTTCGAGCCGACGCCGGCCACGCTTCCGCCAGCATGCAAGCCGCGGCGTCAAGAACGCGTGTCGATCGCGCCTTCCGGCATCAAGATCCTGTGAAGACGGCGATGAGTTTCGCCGTCTCGTCCCGTCACAGCCCCGTATGACCAACGACGAACAGCACATCCGCACCCTGATCGAGCGCTGGGCCGAAGCGGTCCACGCCGGCGACCTCGACACCGTCCTCGCCGACCACGCCTCCGACATCGTCATGTTCGACGTCCCGCCGCCGTACGACGGCGTGCGCGGGACCGACGCCTACCGCGAGACCTGGCCGCCGTTCTTCGAGTGGCAGGCCGCCGGCGCGTCGTTCGAGATCGTCGAGCTGGACGTGACCGCCGGCGCGGACGTCGCCTACGCCTGGGCGCTGCTGCGCTGCGGGACGCAGGAGGAGCTCGACGGCCAACCCGCGCAGCCGGCTGCGGCTCACGCTCGGCCTGCGCAAGCAGCGACGGCCGCTGGATCGTGGCGCACGAGCACCACTCGTTCCCGCACGACTGACGGTCAGTCGTCGTCGGGGAAGCGCGCGCCGCCGCCGAGGCGGGCGCCTTCCTCGACGGCGGCGCGCTTGCCGACGAGCGCGATGTCGCCGCCCGCCTCGCCGACCGACGCCTCGCGGCCGACCTCGACGCCGTCGTCGAGGATCGCGCGCTCGACCGTCGCGCCGGCGCGCACGACGCTGCCCGGCAGCAGCACCGAGTCGCGCACGACGGCGCCGGTCTCGACGCAGGCGCCGCGACCCGACGACGCGAGCCGGAGACGGTGCCGGCGACCCAGGCGCCCGGGGCGACGAGGCTCGTCTCGACCGCGGCGCCCGCGCGCAGGCGCGCCGAGGAGCGGTGCGTCGTGGCCTGGGTGACGATCGGCCAGTCGGGGTCGTCGAGGTCGATCGGCGGCTCGTCGCCGAGCAGCTCCTGGTGGCAGCTCCAGTAGGCCGGGATCGTGCCGACGTCGCGCCAGAATCCCGCGAAGCGGTGCTCGCGTACCTCGCCGGCGTCGACGAGCTGCGGGAGCAGCTCGTGGCCGAGATCCTCGAGGCCGTCCTCGCCCGCCTCCTCGGCGATCTCGTCGAGCGCGTCGAGCACGGCGCCGGGCCGGAAGACGAAGACCTCGTTGCTGATCCGGTTGCTCGCGGGCTCGTCCGGCTTGTACTCGTACGTCGCGGATCATGCCGCCCGCGGACTCGACGACGCCGTAGCGCGCGGCGTCGTCCGGCTCGACCTCGGTGGTGACCATGGTCGCGGCGCAGCCCGCCTCGCGGTGCTCCTCCACGAGCGCGCCGTAGTCGAGCTTGTAGACGGCGTCGGCGCTCACGACGACCAGCGCGTCGGGCGCGAACTCGCGGATCAGGTTGGCGTTGCGCCAGAGCACGTCGGCGGTGCCGCGCTGGAACCCCGTGCGGTCGTCGTTGCCCTCGCGCGGATGCAGGACCAGCAGGCCGCCGCTGGTGCGGTCGAGGTCCCACGGGCGGCCGTTCGCCAGGTGGTCGCTCAGCGACACGGGGTTGAACTGCTGCGACACCCAGACGTCGCCGATCGCGGCGTTCATGCAGTTGCTGAGCGGGAAGTCGATCAGCCGGTGCGTGCCGGCGAACGACACGGCCGGCTTCGCGCGGCTGTGCGTGAGCAGCTCGAGCCGGCCGCCGGCGCCCCCGGCGAGGATGAGGACGAGGGTCTTCGGAGGCGTCACGCTCCGGCACGTACCCGTACGGGCGCCACCTCAGCCAGCGTCGCGAGGTCCTGTGCGTCGAGTGCGACGTCAGCCGCCGCGAGGTTCTCCTCGAGATGCGCGACCGACGTCGTGCCCGGGATCAGCAGGATGCGCTCGTCGCGGGCGAGCAGCCAGGCGAGCGCGACCTGGCTCGGCGTCGCCCCGTGCTTCGCCGCGACGGCGGCGATGACCGGATGCTCGGCGAGCTTGCGCGGCCCGCCCATGAACGCGGAGCCGAGCGGGAAGAACGGCACGAACGCGATCGCGCGCTCACGGCAGAGCTCGACGAGCGGCTCGTGCGTGCGGTCGAGCACGCTGTAGGCGTTCTGCACGCAGGCGACGTCGACGAGCTCGAGTGCCGCCTCGGCGCCGGCGCGGGTCACGTTCGACACGCCGATCAGGTCGAGCTTGCCTTCGCGGCGGAGGTCCTCGAGCGCGCCGAGCTGCTCCGGCAGCGGGACGCCGGCGCCGCCGGTCTCGTCGGCCACGCGCAGGTTGACGAGGTCCATTCGCTCGACGCGGAGGGTGCGCAGGTTCGCCTCGACGCCCGCGCGCAGCTCGTGCGGCGCGAGGGCGGGCAGCCAGGCCCCGGCGGCGTCGCGCCGCGCGCCGACCTTGGTGACGAGCCTGAGGCCTTCCGGGTACGGGTGCAGCGTCTCGCGGATCAGCTCGTTGACCGTGTCCGGGCCGTAGTACTGGGAGGTGTCGATGTGGTCGACGCCGAGCTCGATCGCGCGGCGCAGGACGGCCGCGGCGGCGTCGCGGTCGCGCGGCGGGCCCATGACGTGGGGACCGGCGAGCTGCATCGCACCGAAGCCGATGCGGCCGACGGGCTTGGTTCCGAGGAGAGCGGTCATGGATGCCAGACTGGGACGACCTCCCCGGCCGGACAAGAAGGGGCTTCATCCTGGGACTCGCAGTACCACCCACCCGCCGCGACCAGCTCGCCCAGTTCCTGCGGCAGCGCCGCGAGCAGCGCAGCCCCGAGAGCGTCGGGCTCGCGGTCAACGGCCGCCGGCGCACGCCGGGCCTGCGGCGCGAGGAGGTGTCGCAGCTCGCCGGGGTCGGGCTCTCCTGGTACACGTGGCTCGAGCAGGGGCGCGACATCACGCCCTCCGCGAGCGTGCTCGACGCGCTCGCGCGGGTGCTCGACCTCGACGCTCCCGAGCGCGCCCACGTCTTCTCCCTCGCGGGCGTCCCGCTGCCGCCGGCGCTCACGCCGAGCGCGCAGCAGGCGCCGCCGGAGCTGCGCGAGATCGTGCTCGCGATCGAGCCCAACCCGGCCTACCTGCTCGGCCCGCGCACCGACGTGCTGGCCTGGAACGGCGCGGCGACGCGGCTGCTCGGCGAGCCTTCGCCGGCGCCCGACGGGGTGCCGAACCTGCTGTGGTGGATGTTCACCCACGGCGACAGCCACGGGCCGGCCTGGGACGACACGGCGCGCCGCACGCTCGCGCGCTTCCGCGCCGAGCATGCCCGCCGCTACGACGACCCGGCGTTCCGCACGCTGATCGAGGCGCTGCTCGCGGCCAGCCCGCGGTTCCGCGAGCTGTGGCCGCGGCACGAGGTGCTCGACGCGCAGCTCGGGACGAAGACGATCGACCATCCGCGGCTCGGGCCGATCTCGCTGCACCATCTGCAGTCGATCCCGACGAGCCACCCGGAGCTGCGGCTGACGCAGTTCGCGCCGGCCGACGAGGCGACGCGCCGGGCGCTGCAGGCCTGAGCGGTGGGGGAGGGCCCGCTCGCGCGGGCCCTCCACCGCCATCTGATCCCTACTGGTCGAGCGAACGCGCGGAGGCGTTGCGAGCGCCCTTCTTGGCGCGCTTGCCCTTCGAGTGGGTGCGGGCGCGATCGTCGTCGTCGTCCCAGTCGTCGTCCATCGCGGACCGCTGCTCTGCTTGATGACCTCCTCCTGGAGCTGCGGGTTCAGGCGGTCGAACCCGACGAGGTTCGTCTTGCCGACCCTGGCGGCGAACCGCTGGAAGCCGTAGGCGGCCTCCGGGTACCGCGGGTTCGCCGCGGTGCCGTAGTTGCGGCTCAGGCCGTCGTTCGAGTACACCGGGATGCGTGCTCTGGCTGCCCGAACGGCGCGGGTAGGTGTACGCGGACCAGGTGTTCGTGCCCGCGAGATCCGCGAACGCGATCTCCCTCGGCGCCCTCGGGTTGCTGAAGTCGATCACCGCCGAGCCACCGCGGTAGTACGCGTTGACGAGCAGGTACCGGTCCTTCGACGGCACCGGGATGCCGAGGTGCGAGGAGCAGTACTTGCCGGTCGTCGGGCTGATGTCGTCGTTCGTCGGACGCGGGTTGCGGTACTCCGACAGGAGCTCGCCGCTGCGCGTCTCGAAGAAGAACATGTTGCCCGACTCGTACACGCGCGGCGGCCCGGGCAGACCGGCCGTCTTCGTCGTGATCGTCGGGCAACCGTCGCCGAACGACTCGTCGATGAAGTTGGCGATCTTGCCGTCCCAGCTGAACGTCGCCGAGTGCCAGAAGTCGACGTTCGGCTGGTCGTAGGACCAGATCGGATCCTCCGTGTCCGGCAGGCCGGTGCGGCGGTCGATCTCCCAGACCTGCGCCTGCTCGCCGCAGGCCGCGCCCACGATGCCCTTCTCCGGGAAGGAGCTGAGGTCGTGGCAGCCGAGGAAGTTGTCCAGCGGCGCGACGATGCCGTGCTCGCTCGCCGGCTTGTAGACGCCGTCGGCGTCACCGGGGTAGACGATGTTCAGTTCCTCGACCTCGCGGGTCGCCGCCGGGTTGCGGTACGGGACCTCGAGGACCTGGACGACGCCGTGGTTGACCGCGCGGCCCTGTGCAGCGCCGAGCGGGCCGCAGGTCGGGCCGTCGGCGAGCGGGTAGCTCGAGTTCAGGACGTACATCGAGCGGCTGCCCTTCTTCGGCAGCAGCGTGTTCGTGTGCGAGCCGCAGTCCTGGTAGACGGTCGCGATCTGGCGCGGCGCGGAAGGCCGCGACACGTCGAAGATGCGGACGCCCTCCCAGGCTCCGGCCGGGTACTGGCCGTTCGGCAGCTTGGCCGCCGGGCCGGCTCCGCACTGCGAGCTGGTCAGCACGCTGTCGACCGAGAGCACGAGCGTGTCCGCCTTGCGGTCGCCGTTGCTGTCGATGACCGACGGATCACCCTGCGGGCCGTAGCAGCGCATGTCCGACACGAGCTTCGGCACGGGCTTGGAGATGTCGAAGATGCGGAATCCGCCGTAGTCGCCGACATACGCGAGATCCCCCCAGAACGCGATGTCGGAGCTCGTGACGTGCGTGTTCGCCGCGTTGAACGGGTTCGCCGCGGTCTGGAAGTTCGCGAAGAACGAGAAGTTCTTCCCGAACGGGCTCGTCAGAGGCGAGCCGCCCAACTCCTCCGGCGGGTGCGCCAGCGCCGACCCGCCAGACATGGCGAATGCAGCGGCGCACACGGCCGTGAGTACCTGCCACCGTCTCTTCATTTCCCCTCCCAGGGACTTGTGCGGGCGAAGCGACGAGCGCTGCGCCGACGGTTGATTGCGGGGCACCCTACCGGAAGACGGGGCGGTTGGGCGCAGGCCACTAGGGTGTCCCGGATGGTCCGCTCGATGCCCGACCTCGAGCTGACGCTCGCCGCGGGCTGACCGGTGCGCGTCGCAGCGATCCAGCTCGCCGTCGAGCCGGACGAGCCGGCCGGCGAGCGCCGCGAGCGCGCGTTCGCGCTCGTGCGCGAGGAGGCGCGCCGCGGCGCCGAGCTCGTCGTCCTGCCGGAGCTGTGGCCGGGCGGCTTCCTCGCCTTCGACGGCTACGCCGACGTCGCCGAGCCGCTGGAGGGGCCGACCGCCACGGCGCTCGCCGCGCTCGCGCGCGAGTGCGGCGTCGCGCTCTGCGGCGGCAGCATCGTCGAGCGGCGCGCCGAAGGCCTCTACAACACCGCGCTGCTGTTCGGCCGCGACGGCACGCGGCTCGCGGCCTACCGCAAGATCCACCTGTGGTCGTACGACTCGCGCGAGGCCGAGCTGCTGCGGCCCGGCACCGAGATCGTGACCGCGGCGCTCGACGGCGTCACGATCGGCCTCGCGACCTGCTTCGACCTGCGCTTCCCGGAGCTGTTCCGCGCGCTCGTGGACGCGGGCGCCGAGGCGTTCGTGGTCGTCTCGGCGTGGCCGCCGCCGCGGATGACGGCGTGGACGACGATGGTCCGCGCCCGCGCGATCGAGAACCAGGCCGCGATCGTGGCCTGCAACTGCGCCGGCCCGAGCTACCTCGGCGCGAGCCGCGCCCACGACGCCTGGGGCATGACGCTCGGCGAGCTGAGCGAGCGGCCCGGCGTGCTGCGGGTGGAGTTCGACGCCGACGCGGTGCGCGCCGCGCGGGCAGGGTTCCCGATCCTGTCCGCGCGCCGACTCTGAAGTCCGGCTGGGCCGTTCGACGTTCCTCGAACACCGCGCGGCCGGCGTGCCGGCGTGCGAGGATCCGGCGATGGCGGACGGACGCGAGGACTTCGACTTCCTGCACGGCACCTGGACCGTGCACAACCGGCGGCTGGCGCGGCTCTTCGAGGGCAGCGACGAGTGGATCGAGTTCGCGATGCGGGCCGACTGCCGGCCGATCCTGCACGGGCTCGGCAACGTCGATTCGATCGCCGCCGACGACATCCCCGGCGTCGGAGCGTTCGAGGGCATGACCGTGCGGCTGTTCGAGCCGGGGCGCGACGTCTGGCACATCCACTGGGCGTCGACGCGGCATCCGGGCCGGCTCGACCCGCCGCTCACCGGGTCGTTCAACGACGGCCACGGCGTCTTCTTCGGCGAGGACACGAACGACGGGCAGCCGATCCGAGTGCGCTTCGACTGGCGCGTGCTCGACCCGGACCACGCGACCTGGGAGCAGTCGTTCTCACCCGACGGCGGCGCGAGCTGGGAGCGCAACTGGCTGATGGACTTCGTGCGCGCCGCTTGACTCCGGCGCGCAGGAGGAGAAGGGTTGAGGGGTGACGCGCTGGCTGATCGTCGGAGCCGTGCTCGTCGTCGTAGCGGCGGGGGCGTACTTCGTGACCGCGGACGACCCGGCCGACGAGGCCGCGTCCGGCGCCGCGATCGAGCGGCTGGACGCGACGCCGCAGCCCGAGGTCGACGAGTTCCCGACCGGCGAGGAGCTGCCGCCGCTCGAGGACGAGCCGACGGCGACCGCGACGCCGTCGTCGACCGCGACCGCGACTGCGGGCCGACCACGACTCCGGGCCCGACCACGACTCCGGGCCCGACCGTCACCGTCGAGCCCACCGCGACGGCGACCGAGCCGCCGGTCGAGGGCGGCGGCGAGGACTGACCCCGGAATGTCGAAGGGCCAGGCCTAGGCCTGGCCCTTCGACGGTCCCTCAACCGATTTCCCGCTCGTACAGCTGACCCGGGAAACGCTAACGCCGACCCCGCGCGAGTGGAAGCACTTCGACGAAAAGCGAACCCTCAGTCGTAGTGGTTGATCATCCGCACGTTGAGGGCGAGCCCGATCGCCCCGAGGACGGCGACGACCGCGAAGCCCGGCAGGATCGTGCCCCACGCGAGGTCCTCGAGGATCAGCGACCGCAGGGCCTCCATCACGTAGGTGACCGGGTTGAGCGACGCGGCGACCTCCATCGGCTCGGTGAGCAGCTCGCGCGGCACGAAGTTCGGCGTCAGGAACAGCAGCGGGAAGAACACGAGGCTGCCCGAGTTGGTCGCGGCCGCGCTGCGCGTCTTCAGCGCGATCAGCTGCATGAAGCTGACGAACACGACCGCCCACAGCGCGGTCAGGCCGATCAGCAGCACGAAGCCGAGCAGGCCGCTCGCGATCGAGATCCCGAACACGAGGCCGAGCAGCACGATCGCGGTCGCGATCAGCAGCCCCTTGGCGAACTCGGCGATCAGGCGGCCGAGCACGATCGACGAGCGCGCGATCGGCGTCGCCCGCAGCTTGTCGAAGTAGCCGCCTTCGATGTCCTCGACGAGGAACAGGGCGGCCGTGCCGAACGAGGCGGCCAGCAGCAGCGAGCTCGGGAGCTGGAACGCGCCGTAGCCCTGGCCGTTCAGGAAGGCGGTCGACGCCGACGGGAAGATCTCGGCCGCCTGCCCGACGTTGACCACGAGGAAGAACAGCGGGATGAACAGCGTCGGCAGCAGCGCCTCCGGCGTCCGCCAGCCCTCGCGCAGCGCGCGCTCGCCCAGCACCCATGCCTGGCTCATGCCGTCACCTCCTGCACGTCGCCCTCGACGCGGCCGCGGGTCCGGCCCGTGGCGTCGAGGAAGACGTCGTCGAGCGTCGGGTCCTCGGCCAGCCCGCGCCGCTCGCGCAGATCGCGCTTGAGCTGCTGCGGCGTGCCCTCGGACACGATCCGGCCGTCGTCGATGATCGCCAGCCGGTCACACAGCTGGTCGGCCTCCTCGAGGTACTGCGTGGTCAGGAACACGGTCGTGCCGCGGTCGTTGATGCGGCGCACCTCGTCCCAGATCGTCAGCCGGCTCGCCGGGTCCAGGCCGGTGGTCGGCTCGTCGAGGAACAGCACCTCGGGCCGGTGCACGAGCGCCGACGCGAGGTCGAGCCGCCGCTGCATCCCGCCGGAGTAGCCCTTGATGCGGCGGTCGGCGGCGTCCTCGAGCTCGACCAGCGCGAGCAGCTCCTGCGCCCGCGCGGCCGCCTCGGCGGTCGAGAGCCCGAACAGCCGCCCCTGGAGCACGAGCAGCTCGCGACCGGTCTGGCGCGGGTCGAGCCCGGCCTCCTGCAGCGCCACGCCGATCCGCCGCCGCACGCCGTCGGGGTCGCCCGCCACGTCGACCCCGCCGACGCGCGCCGTGCCCGCGGTGATCGACAGCAGCGTCGTCAGCATCTTCACGGTCGTCGACTTGCCCGCCCCGTTGGGACCGAGGAAGCCGAACACCTCGCCGGCCTCGACCCGCAGGTCCACGCCGCGCACGGCCTCGATGTCCCCGCCGCGGTTGGGGTAGTGCTTGACCAGCGCCTCGGCCTGCACGGCCGGCGTCGCTTCCGTCACGTTCGCCTCGCTCCTGATTCGTCGAAGTTCGAGTGACGAAAGCTAATCGCGCGGCCCGGAGGTCTCTTCTCGATTCCTGCTCTCCGTGCTCGGTGCTCCCGCGACGATGTCCCCGATCCGGCGGCCGGCGCGTTCGAGCGGACGGTCGGGGGCGAAGCGCTCGCTCGCGCGGCGGCGGCGCGCGTCGTCGTAGCGCCAGTGGGCCCAGGGCGAAGCCGGGTGTGCGAGCCGCACCGCGCCCACGAGCGCGACGACCGGCACGAAGAGGCCGATCACGCCGAGCAGCACCCGGCCCTTGGCGAAGCAGAGCGACGGCGAGCCCGACGACCGTGATCACGACGCCGGCCGTGCCCAGCACCGACGCCGGCTCGTCGAGCCCGAACGGCTGGATGCCGAGCACGACGAGACCGGCGACCGCGACGGTGCAGACGACCGCGTCGAACGACGACCGCCCCTCCTCGCTCCAGTACACGTCCTCGAGGTGGACCCAGAGCGCGAACTCGTCGAGCGTGAACCCGGCGCCGACGCCGAACCCGATCGCGACCAGGTGCCACCACGGAGCCGCGAGCGGCGCCGCGAAGGCGAGGAAGCCGCAGATGAGCATCAGCACGATGCCCCACACGAGGTGGTGCAGGTGCACGCCGCCGGTCTCGACGCCGCCCGGCCACCACGACACGCTGCGCGTCAGCCGTGCGCTCGTGCGGATCGCCAGGAACGAGATCAGGAACGCGACCAGCACGACGAACGCCGCGCCCGAGCCGGGCTGCAGGCGTTCGCCGAACGGGTCGACGAGTGCTGCGATCACGCCACCGGCTTGATCCTGAAGCCGGCGCCCGACGGGCGCGAGAACGTCGCGGTGGTGGTGTTCAGGCGCCACGGGCGGGTGACCTGGCCGCGCTGCAGGAAGCGCGCGAGCTGCTGCGAGGCGGCGGCGCACGACGGGCGCCGCGACGCCGCGAGGGTCACGCGGTAGCGCCCGGCGTTCAGGCGCAGCGAGCCGATCCGGTCATCGTGCAGGACGCGGAACGTGCCCGGGCAGAGGCGCCCGGCCGGATGCGTGCCGCCGCCACCGCCGCCGCCGTTCGGCGTCGTGGCCGGGGCGATCCTGAAGCCGCTGTTCGCGCTCCCGCGCAGGAACGTCCCGGTCGTCGGGTCGAGCACCCAGGGCGCGGGCAGGCGCCCGTCGAAGTCCTGCAGGAACGCGGACAGGCGGCCGGTGGCCTGCGCGCAGCTCAGGTTCCCGTGCGCGAGCAGCTGGATCGTGTAGGCGCCGGCGGGGACCTGGAAGGAGCCGATGCGATCGTTGTGCAGCACCTGGAAGGTGCCGGGGCAGAGGGTGCCCGTGGCGGGGTGCTGGCCGCCTCCGCCGCCGCTCGGCGTGCTCGACGCGGGCGATCGAGAACGAGGCGCTGCCGCCGCTGAACGTGGCGGTCGCGGCGTTCAGCGTCCACGGCCGCGGCAGACGGCCGTCGAAGTCCTCGAGGAACTGGCGGAACCGATCTGACGCCACCGCGCAGCTCAGCCCGGTGGCCGTCAGCTGGTAGTGGCCGGCCGGCACCGACAGGGCGCCGATCGAGTCGTTGTGCAGGACCGTGAAGGTCGAGGGGCAGGCCGTGGGCACCTGCGCGGAGGCCACGCCGGGCGCGGCGGCGAGGATGAGGGCGGCGAGGACGCCGGCGATCAGGGAAGTCTTCATGGTGCCGAGCATCTTCGCCGTTCGCGCGGCTGTCGTCAGTAGTCGACTACTGAAGTGCGCCGGTACCGTGATCCGCGTGGCCCACGAGCACCACCATTCGCACGCGCCGGCGGCCGACGCCGACCGCCGCTGGCTCGCGATCGCGCTCGGCGTCATCGCGGCGTTCATGGTGGTCGAGATCGTCGCGGGCATCGTCGCCTCGTCGCTCGCGCTGCTGTCCGACGCCGCCCACATGGCCACGGACGCGCTGGCGATCGGGCTCGCGCTGGTGGCCGTCCGGCTCGCCGCCCGCCCGCCCTCCGGCCGCTACACGTTCGGGCTCGGGCGCGCGGAGATCCTGTCCGCCCAGCTCAACGGCGCGGCGCTGCTCGTGCTGGCCGGTGTGCTCGGGCTCGAGGCGATCCAGCGGCTGTCGGACCCGCACGCGGTCGAGGGCGCGATCGTGATCGTCGTCGGCGTGCTCGGCGGGCTCGCGAACGTCGGCGCGGCGTTCGCGCTCTCGCGCAGCGAGCGGCGCAGCCTCAACGTCGAGGGCGCGATGGCGCACGTGATGACCGACCTCTACGCGTCGATCGCCGCGACGCTCTCCGGCGTCGTGATCCTCACCACCGGCTTCGACGAGGCCGACGGCATCGCCTCCCTGATCGTCGTCGGGCTGATGCTGCGCTCCGGCTGGCCGCTGCTGCGCGACTCCTCGCGGATCCTGCTCGAGGCGCCGCCGAAGGGCATCGACGTCCAGCAGGTCGGCCGCACGCTGGCCGCCCAGCCGGGGGTGACGGAGGTCCACGACCTGCACGTCTGGGAGGTCACGTCGGGCTTCCCGGCGCTCGCCGCGCACGTGCTCGTCGCGGTCGGCGACGACTGCCACGCCCGTCGCCGCGAGCTCGAGCTGCTGCTGCACGAACGCTTCGGGATCGAGCACACGACGCTGCAGGTCGACCACCACCACGAGGATCGCCTGATCGACATCACGCCGCTCCCCGATACCTAAGTTTCTCGATGTTGCTGGTTTTCCCGACCGGCTTTGTTGGTATTACGGTCGGGACCTAGCGAACCAAGGGGAACGTAGAGCGGATGCGCAAGCTGGTGCTGCTGGCACTGGTGGGCCTCGGTGCCCAGCTGGTGGACGGAAGTCTCGGGATGGCCTACGGCGTCACGTCGACGACGCTGCTGCTCGCCATCGGCACGAACCCGGCGGCGGCGTCCGCGACGGTCCACCTCGCCGAGATCGGCACCTGCCTCGTCTCCGGCGCCTCGCACTGGAAGTTCGGCAACGTCGACTGGAAGGTCGTCTGGAAGATCGGCATCCCGGGCGCGATCGGCGCGTTCGCGGGCGCGACGTTCCTCTCCAGCCTGGACACCGAGACCGCCGCCCCGCTGATGTCGATCATCCTGCTCGTGCTCGGCCTCTACGTGTTCGTGCGCTTCACCGCCTGGGGCCTGCCGAAGGCGAAGCTCGGCATGCCGCTGCGCAAGCGCTTCCTCGACGCCGCTCGGCCTGATCGGCGGCTTCGTCGACAGCACCGGCGGCGGCGGCTGGGGCCCGGTCGGCACGCCCGCGATCCTCGCCAGCGGCCGGCTCGAGCCGCGCAAGACGATCGGCTCGATCGACACGAGCGAGTTCCTGATCGCGGTCGCGGCCAGCATCGGCTTCCTGGTCGGGCTCGGCTCGGAGAGCATCAACTTCGGCTGGGTCGCCGCGCTGCTCGCCGGCGGCATCGTCGCCGCGCCGATCGCGGCCTGGCTCGTGCGCCACATCCCGCCGCGCGTGCTCGGCTCCGCGGTCGGCGGCGTGATCATCCTCACCAACACGCGCACGCTCCTGCGCAGCGACTGGATCGACGCGCCCGACAACGTCCGCTGCGCCTTCTACGCCGCCATCTACGCGCTCTGGGCGGCCGCGATCGTGTACTCGGTCAAGCAGCACCGCGCCGCGCTGCGGCAGGAGCGCCACGAGGCGCGCCGGCCGCAGTTCGCCGCCGCCTGAGCCGGCGCCCTTGCGCGGCCGGCGACATGCGGCTGGGTAGGGAGGCTGAGGGGAGTTAGGTGCGACGGCGGTCCCCGATCACGGGCGAGTCGCACATAACTCCCCCAGACGGGGAGAAACGTGCGATTGACTGCGCGTCTCCGTCGCGGTTTGCACTTAACTCCCCCTGCACGAACGAAACGTGCAACGCCCCGGCCGAGGGCGCTTATTGCACGTTTCGCGACCTTGCCTCCGTACCCAGCGCCGTTCGTCCCGCCGCGGTGCCTCTCCCGGGTCCCGCGAGTCGGCCTCAGCGCTCGCAGCGCGGGCGGCCGGAGCCACGGCCCTCGACGGTGATCGTGCGGCTCGCGCGGATCGGCGCGAGCGAGGCCGCGCCGGTGAACTCGCGCATCGACTCGTTGCTGACGCCGAGGTCGAACCAGCCCGGCCGCAGCGCGGTCAGCGAGCGTGTGACCGGATCGAGGTGGGCGACCTTGCCGTCGCGCTTCGCCGCGGCCGGCGCTGCCGCCGATCGCGAGGCAGCTCGAGCCGCTCCAGTGCACCGACATCGGGTACCGCAGCGGCACGACGCGCGTGCCGGGCAGGACGCCCGACGGCTGGACGATCGTGCCGGTGGCCTCGACCGCATCTCCGGCCTCCAGCGCCGCCGGCAGGTCGAGCGTGATCGACTGGGCGAACGCCTTGACGTCGGCGGTCAGCCAGCGCTCCGAAGCACGCGCGTCGCGGTCGACGCTCCAGCGCACGTAGCCGGTGAAGCCGCCGCGGTCCGGCACACCGTACGGCGACTTGCCCGAGGACGGGAGCACCTGGAAGACGACACCCTCCTCGCGGCGGCGTCTCGACGATCTGCGCGTGCGAGCCGACCATCGCCGCGCCCTTGCCGCTGGCCGTGCGGAAGTCGGCCAGCAGCTTCTTGACCAGCTCGACCTCGCGCCGGTCGCCGAGCTGGCTCGCCTGCTTGGGGTCCGGATCGTCGACCGGGTGGTGCGCGAACACGATCACGTTGCGGACCCGGCGGTCGCCGCGCGCTTCCGCGAGCGCGTCCTGCAGCATCGGGAGCTGGTCGAAGCCGGAGCCGCGCAGCGAGCCGAGCGCCGAGTTCAGGAGCACGAACCGCGTGCCCTCGTGGTCGAGCGTCCGATACGGGCGGCCGAACTCCGCGATCCACGGATCGAGCGTGCCCTGCGAGCCGTTCGCGAGATACGACTCGTGGTTGCCGGGCACGTAGAGGCACGGCACCGTGCCGCGCTCGGGCCGCGCCGGCAGCGGCTCGCCGGCGGCGATCAGGTCGCACCCGCCCGCCTCGAGCGTCGCCCGCGCGAGCGTCAGATCCGCGGCGCTGCCGGTGTCGACGATGTCGCCGTTGAGCACGACGAGGTCCGGATCGTCGCGACGGATGCGGTGCAGCGCCGCGATCGCCACCTTGGTCAGCTCCTGGCTCGCGGCCGTGAACTGGACGTCGGACAGCGTGGCGAACTCGAAGTCGTCGCGACCGGCGAAGCGGCCGTCGGGCGAGATGAGCGGATCGGGCCGCAGCGGCGCGGCGGCGGGCAGTGCGATCTCCGGCGCCACGTCGGCCTCGATCGACTTGAACACCACCGCGCCTGGGGCCTGCAGCGCGGTGCGGGTCTCGATCACCTGCAGCTCGGCGATCGCGATCGGGAACTTCGTGTCCGCCGGCAGCGTCCACTCGATGGCGTTCTCGCCTGGCTGCGAGCCGGCGACGAGCTGGCTCTTGCGTACGCCGTCGGCGTCGTACCAGGCGAGGTTCGTGAACTGGGTGGCGCGCGTCGCGCTGTAGCGGGCGCGGATCCGCAGCGGCTGCCCCGGCGCCGGGATGCGCGTCTCCGCCGGCGTCTTCGTGATCGCCCATGTTGCGCTGTGCGGCGTAGGTCAGCTTGAGGCCCTCGGGATCGGGCGACAGCACCTTCGAGAACCCGGCCGTGCCGTTGGTGACCCAGCGCGACACCTCGTCGGGGTGATCGAAGCGGTACAGCTCGACGGTCTCGACGCCGACCGTGACCGGCAGCTCGACCGACTGGCCGGCGACGGCGACGGACAGCAACGTGGCGCCCGTTCGCAACGGCGTGACCGCGATGCCGCCCGGGCCGGGCTCGACCCGGATCACCGAGCGGTCGTAGGCCAGCTCGAGGTCGGCGGCGTCGACCGGTGCGGAGTAGCCCTCGGCGTCGCGGCCGGTCACGCGGACCACCGCCGACTGCGACGTGTCGGCGATCGAGAGCCGGCGGCTGGAGAGCTCGAGGCTGTGCAGGGGCCCGAGCACCCGAACGCCGACGCGCTCGCTCACCCGGCCCGCACGCGCGCGCACCCGCAGCTCGCGGTCGCCGTCTCCGCGCGGCGCCCGCACGACGCCGTCGTCGACACGGCCGGCGTCGGAGCTCCAGCGGACCTGGCCGGGGCCGAGCGGCACCGGGGTCAGGTGGTCGTCGACCGCGCGCACGGCGAGCCGTCGTCGCAGGCCGGGGAAGACGCGCGCGCCCGTGGTGACGACGAGCTCCTCGACGCGCCCGCTGCCCGGCGCCACGAAGACGCCGACGCCGTTCGGGTCGGCGCGCTCGAACCCGTCCGACGGCACGTTGCGCAGTCCGGCGAGCGGCTCGCCGAGCGCGCGCGCCACCATCGTCGTCGAGCCGCCGCCGTCCAGGTTGACGGCTGTCTCGGCGCCGAGCGAGACCATGATCGAGGCGAGCTTGGGCAGCGTGACGCCGCCGCGGCCGGTGCCGCCGGGTCCGTCGATCGTGACGAGCAGCAGCGTGCGCCCGCCGTCCTTGAAGCCGATCGCGGTGCGCGGGGCGATCGAGCTGCCCGCCGCTCCCTGCGACGTCTCGCTGTCCGGCCGCTGCAGCCCGTCGCGCACGAGCGTGACGTCGGTGCCGACGGCGAACCGCAGCCGGTCGGCGATCTCCGGCGCCAGCGCGTACGAGAGCTCGACCGCGTCGCCGACCGCCAGCGAGCGGAGCGCGTCCGCTCCCGCCTCACGGCCGACCAGGGCGGTCGTGCCCGCCGGCAGCGCGCCGGCGGCGGGCGCTTCGGCGCCACGGACGACGCGCCCGCCGGCGACCCACACCTCGGCCGCCGCCGGCCCGCCGAGCAGCGCGCGGCTGTAGGCGCCCCACGCGGTCGTGTAGGCGGCGATCGCGCCGCCGGGAATCGCGCTCTCGTTGAGGCCGCTGAGCGGGTGGGCGACTCCGTCCCAGGTCGCGCTCGCCGAGAGCGCCAGGTTCAGCAGCTGGCCGACGCCGTCGTCGGTGACGGCGAACGACTGCCCGCCGTTGCGGTCGCCGCTCTTGCGCAGCGCGCCGCCCTGGATCTCGAAGCCGAGCGCGGCCTTGGAGTTGTCGATGTCGAAGAAGTCGCCGTTGACGCCCGCGACCGCGCCGGCCTGGTTGACCTGCTCGGTCAACGCGGTGCCCTGCGCGATGCTCGGCGCGCTCAGCAGGTCGGAGCTCACCGCCCGGCGCGACAGGTCCGCGGTCACGACATGACGGTCGACGAAGCCGGTCGGCTCGAGCACGACGTCGTGGTCGAGCCGGACGCCTGGACCGAGCGCCTCGGAGTCGTCGACGAGCGAGAGCGGAGCGGCGGCAGCGGGGACGGCGAGGAGCGCCGCGGAGATGACTGCGGCGAGGAGCGTCCTGAGCGAGGTGGAGAGCATCGGCGCGGCACGCTTTCAGCGCCAGGTCGCGCCCGTGTCACCAAACCGTGACGTACGCTGGGCTGGTGCCCGAGTCCGTGTGGGACTACCCGCGCCCGCCCGCCCTCGTCGCGTGCGAGCGGCGCGTCCGCGTCGAGCTCGGCGGCGTGACGATCGTCGACTCCGAGCGCGCGCTGCGCGTGCTCGAGACGAGCCACCCGCCCGCGATCTACGTGCCGCCCGAAGACGTGCTCGAAGGCGTGCTCGAGCGCCTGCGGATGAAGCGGACGTTCTGCGAGTACAAGGGCGTGGCGTCGTACTTCGACGTCACCGCCGGCGGCCGCACGGCGCGGGCCGCGGCGTGGACCTACCGCAAGCCGAGCGAGCGGTTCTCCGCGCTCGCGGACCACGTGTCGTTCTACCCCGGGCGGGTCGACCGGGCGTGGCTCGACGACGAGGTCGTCGAGCCACAGCCGGGCAACTTCTACGGCGGCTGGATCACCGCCGACATCGCGGGTCCCTTCAAGGGCTAGTCCTGCCAGGCCGCCAGGCCGGTGACCACGAGGCGCTTGCCGAAGCCGATGCGGCCGAGCGAGTCGGTGCGGCCCGTCGTCACATCGACGCTGTAGAGCTTGGCGCCGCGGCGCTCGCCGGTGGCGAGGAACCCGGTGTTGTCGCGGCCGGCGACGTCGAAGCCGGAGTTCTCGCCGACGTCGACGCGCAGGCGCTTGCCGTCGACCAGCGTGCCGTCGTTCGGCGGCGCCTGCGTGAACAGGCGGTCGCTCGCCGCGTCGACGACGTACAGAGTGGTCGTCGTCGGCCGCGTCGCGGAGAAGCCCGAGTTCGTGTAGCCGGCGCCGACGACCTTCGGCATGCCGGGGTTCAGCATCCCGTCGTTGGAGAGCACGGTGCCCTCGTCGACGTTCAGGCGCAGGTTCTGGCGCGCGTCGCTGACGACGCGGACCTTGTCGACGGTCGGGTTGAAGTCGACGCCGAACGAGCGGCCGCTGAGAGCGGGCGTGAACGCCGGGCCCTCGGCGACGGCGATGCCCGTGGACGGGTTGACGCGGTAGAGCACGCTGTCGGTGCCGACGCCGTAGAGGTCGCCGGTCGCGGGCCGGAAGTCGATGCCGGTGAGCGTCACGCCCGTGGGCAGTCCGGTGATCGCGCGGATGTCGCGGATCCGCTCAGGGTTGCGAGCGTTGAACTTCACGAGCTGGTTCTGGTCGGTCGTGGCGACCAGCATCCGGTCGGCGACGCGCGGGCTCCAGCGGTCGTCGCCGCGGCGGTCGGACGCGGCCTGGGCCGCGACCGCCGTGAGCGCGAGCACGGCGGCCAGTGCGGCACTCCAACGCAGTATGCGGGACATCTGAACTACCTCCTGGGGAGATGGACGGAACGCCCCCTTGATCGCCGCGGTCGCCCGCTCCGGTTCAATCGCCCGGCGAGTGAACCGAACGTGGCGCGGCTGCGATGTAGTGGAAGTGCAGCCCGCGCAGGTGATGCAGCGCGAGAGTCCGACGCGGCACTCCTGCAACGGCTTGCCTCAGAACAGCCGGGCGATGCGCTCGAGGAGCTCTACGACCGCTTCTCGACGCGCGTCTACCGGATCGGGTTGCGAGCGCTCACGGACCGCGCGCTCGCGGAGGACATGGTGCAGGACACGTTCATACGGATCTGGCGCTCTGCGCATCGCTTCGACCCCGCTCGCGGGAACGCGGGCGGCTGGGTGATGACGATCGCCCGCAACGCCGCGATCGACCAGCACCGCCGGCGGCCGCCCGTCGCTGCCGAGCTGACCGCGGAGCCGGTCGACGACGACGACGCGTTCGACGCGCTCGTCACCGGCCTGCTCGTGCGCGAGGCGCTCGAGGCGCTGACGCCCGCACATCGCGAGGTGCTCGAGCTGGCCTACGACCGCGAGCTGACCCAGACGGGGATCGCGGAGCGGCTCGGCCTGCCGCTGGGCACGGTCAAGTCGCGGACGTACCACGCGCTGCGCGAGCTGCGCGACGCGCTCGAGGAGCGGGGGGTCCATGCCTGATCGCGACGATCTCAGCGCCGTCGAGCAGCTCCTGCGCACGATGGCGCCGCCGGATCAGCCGCCGCCCGCCCTGCGCCGGCGCACGCTCGCCGCGGTCGGGGCCGCGCAGCGTGCGGCGGCCGCGCCGGCGCCGCGGCGCCGGCTCCCCACGCTGCGCCTGCGCTGGGCCGTGGGCTTCGCCGCCGCGGCGGCCGCCGTCGCGATCGTCGCCGTGCTCGCCGGCCGCGAGCCGGGCACGCTCGAGCTCGAGGCCGAGCTGCGCGCGGCGAACGGCGCCGTCGCCACCGCCGAGGTGCGCGAGATCGGCATCGGGCGCACGGTCGAGTTCAACAGCGATGACCTGCCGATCCTGCCGCGCGGCGAGTTCTACGAGCTCTGGTTCGTCGGCCCCGGCGACCGCCCGGGCCGCCCGAACCGGATCTCCGCGGGCACGTTCCACCCCGACGCCGACGGCCGTTCGCACGTGCGCTTCACCGCCGCGGTCGACCCGGCCCGCTACCCGGTGCTGGTGGTCACGGCGGAGCCCGGCGACGGCGATCCCGCGCCGAGCTCCGCCGAGGTCCTACGCTCGGACTAGAGCCGCGCGCACTGGTCCTCCTTGTTGCCCTGGACCACGTTGCCGCCGCCCGTCGGGGCGGGACGGTTCTCCTTGCACTGCAGGTTGCCGTCGACCCGGTTGTTCGCGATCGTCACGCCGCCGGTGTTCTTGATGACCTGGATCGACCCGTTCACCCGGCTCCGGCGCACGGCGAGCGCGCTGCCGTTCGAGTCGTACTGGATGTCCCCGGTGACGGTCGTGCGAGCCACGAGCGCGCCGCCGCCCTGCTTGACCTGGATCGACCCGCCGACCCGCGAGCCGTTGGTGATCCGTACCCGCCGATGATTCTCGGCCTGCACGTTGCCGACGACCCGGATGCGCGAGGCGCGCAGCACCGCGTTGCGCTCGACCTTGACCGTGCCCTTGACCTTGGTGCCGTTGAGCACGCACGTCGCGTTCTGCGGCACGCGGAGGTTGTCCACGGTCGCGCCACCGATCGTGCCGCGGCACGTGCGCTCCTCAGCCACTGCCGCCGGAGCGGCGAATGCGGCGGTTGCGAGAGTCGCCGAGGCGGCGACCAACAGCTTTCTGCCCGACATCGTTTCCCCCTGCCTGAGTGGGTTGGCAGGGCGACACTTCCGCGGGACCATGAGCGCGCGATGAGCGAAAGGTGAGAGTCCGCTCAGCGGATGGTCACAGGTGTGCCGACCGGCATCCGCCGCGCGAGCCGCAGCACGTCGCGGTTGCGGAGCCGGATGCACCCGTGCGAGACCGCTCCGGGCAGCAGGCCGGGCTGGTCGGTGCCGTGGATCCCGATGAAGCCCCCGCCGGGCCAGTCGGTCAGCACCGCCGAGCGCGCGCTGGTGCCGAACGCGACCGGGCCGTAGGCCGGCGAGCCGAAGCCGCGCAGCCGGTTGCGGATCACGAAGCTCCCGCGCGGCGTGGGCCAGCGCGACTGCCCGACGCCGATCCGTGCGCGCATGATCGTGCGCCCGCGGCGCTCGAGCCGCAGCTTGCGGCGGCCGCGATCGACGTACAGGTGCGTGCGCACGGCCTCGTAGCCGCCGAGCGTGTCGCGGCGGACCCAGCCGGTCCTGCCGTTGGGAAGCACCGCCAGCCGCACCTTCACCCACTGCACGCCGCCGACGGTCTGGCGGGCCAGCGTGGCGAGCAGGTTGTCGGTGCCCTCGGGCGTGCGCGTCTTGATCCGCGCCACCCGCCGCGCGTCCGGTGCCGGGGCCGCACGGGCGACCGTGGCGCGGCGCACGAACGCGTGCCGCCAGGTGTCGTCGATCCCGCTGATCCTGATCGGCTGCGGGTCGTCGGCCGCCGCCGCCGGTGCCGCGGCGGCGCCCGCGAGGATCGCGAGCGCCGCCGGCAGGACGATCGGCCTCAACCGGTGAACTGCGGGGCCGATTGGGACTGGGTGCGGCGACGCCGCGGGACGATGAACCGCGTGCCCGCGACGCGCGCGAGCACCTGGCTCTGGGTGAGCGGCCGGTCGAACGCGCGCGGCGCCTCCGGGTCGTCGTTGATGCCGCGGATCCAGGCCGCGTGGCGCGCCTCGACGGTGTGGATCGCCAGCGCGGCGTCCAGCACGGCGTCCGAGCGCACGCGCGGCGCCTGGCCGGCGTAGGCCTGGACACCGGTGTCCTCGAGCACCTGCGCGGTCGCCGCGAACTGGGCGGCGTCCTCGGTCGTGCCGCGGAAGTTGAACCGCGGCTTGGCGACGGCCGCGCGTCCGAGCGCCGCCTTCAGCGCCCGCACGTGCGCGCGCTCGTGGCCGGCGACGACGCGCGCGAACAGCCGCAGCTCGCCGTCGAGGACCCGCATCGCGACGGCCTCGGTGTAGAACGCCGCCTCGAGGTACTCGAGCGTGAGGGCGAAGTTCAGGATCGCCACGTCACGGCGGCTCTGCGCCTTCGCCTCGCCGGTCATCAGCGACAGCAGCGCGGCGCCGCCGAACACGCCGCCGCCGAGCATGCCCGCGCGGGCGAGGAACTGCGAGCGCGAGTCGGTCGCGGCCGCCTCGGCGGTCTCGCGGATGGCGCCGTCGGCGTCGACGGTCTCCAGGTCAAGATGGTTCATGTAGGTCTCCTCCTCAGGCCTGGATGAAGCCGGTCTCGGCGACGATCCGCTCCACGCGGCGCCGCGAGAACAGCGGATCGACGATGTTCGGGGCCGGGTAGCTCGAGCGCCCGGCGTCGTAGCCCGGGCCGGCGACGAGGCGCCGGATCCAGGCCGCGTGGCGAGCCTCGACGGACACGATCGACGCGGCGGCCGGCAGCGTGCGCCGGCGCAGGTTCGAGCCCTGGCCGTTGTAGGCGGCCACGCCCGTGTCCTCGAGCGCCAGTGCGGTCGCCGAGAACAGCGCCGGGTCGGTGGTCGTGTTGCCGAAGTCGAACGTCGGCTTGGCGATCGCCGCGCTGCCGAGCGCGTCCTGCAGCGCCGCCACGTGGGCGAGCTCGTGGTCGCGCACCACGGTGGCGAACTCGAGCAGCGCGCCGGTGAGCACGCCGCCCTCGACCGCGCGCACGTAGAACTCCGACTCGAGGTACTCGAGCAGCAGCGCGAAGTTGAGGATCTCGCCGTCCTGCTGGGCCGACTGGCCCTGCGCGACGGCGGGAAGGCCGCCGAGCATCAGGCCGCCGGTGATCACCGTGCCGCCGGCGGCGAGCTTCTTGAACACGTCCCTGCGTGTGTCCCCTCTCACCGCTGCCTCGCGGTCGACGAGATCCAGCGTCAGGTGCTCCGTCATGCGGGTTCCTCCAGCAGATGGACAGCTGCCGTTCCTAACGCGACCGCCGCAGAACCGGATCAAACGCCAACGCGCCCGGTACGATCGCCCGCCGTGATCAACCTCTACTCGGACACGCAGACGCGCCCGACGGCGGCGATGCGCGAGGCGATCGCCGGCGCCGAGGTCGGCGACGAGCAGCGCCGCGCCGACCCGACGACGCTGAGGCTCGAGGCGCGCGTGGCGGAGCTGCTCGGCCACGAGGCGGCCGTCTTCCTGCCGTCGGGGACGATGTGCAACGAGATCGCGCTGCGCCTGCACGTCGGGCACGCCGGCGACGAGGTGATCCTCGAGCGCACGACGCATCCGATCATCGCCGAGGCCGGCGGCCCGGCGGTGCTCGCGCAGGCGATGCTCGCGCCGATCGACGGCGAGCGCGGCATGTTCACCGGCGCGCAGGTCGAGGCGCTGATCCGCCGCCCCGGCGACCGCTACCTGCCGCGCACCGCGCTCGTGTGCGTGGAGCAGACGACGAACATGGGGGGCGGCTGCGTCTGGCCGCTCGAGCAGGTGCGGGAGGTGCTCGCGGTCGCCCGCGCGCACGGCCTGCGCGCGCACCTCGACGGCGCGCGGCTGCTGAACGCGGTCGTGGCCAGCGGCGTGCCGGCGGCCGACTGGGCCGTCCGGCTTCGACAGCGCGTGGCTCGACTTCTCCAAGGGCCTCGGCGCGCCGGTCGGCGCGGTCCTCGCCGGGTCGGAGGAGCTGATCCGCGGCGCCTGGCGCTACAAGCAGATGTGGGGCGGCGCGATGCGCCAGTCCGGCATCCTCGCCGCCGCCGGCCTGTACGCGCTCGACCACCACGTCGAGCGGCTGGCCGAGGACCACGCGAACGCCCGCGCCCTGTTCGAGGCGCTGCGCGGGGTGGTGGACGTCGCCGAGCCCGAGACGAACCTCGTGTTCTTCGAGGTCGACGACGCGCCGGCGCTGGTCGCCGCGCTGGCCGAGCGGGGCGTCGGCATGGGCGCGATGGGCGCCGCGCCGCGTGCGCGCCGTCACGCACCTGGACGTGACGCGCGCCGACGTCGAGGCGGCGGCCCGCGCGGTCGCGGACCTCGTGCCCGCCGCCGCCCGTACTGCCTGAGTCACAGGTCGCCGGAAGCCGGACAGGTACCGGGTAGACCTGCGGCCGCCGCGCTCGGAGCGGCGCCGCACCCTTCCTCCAGGAGGCTCGGATCCGCCCGCACGCGCTCGTGCCGGTGGCGCTGCTGGCTGCGCTCACCCTCGTGCTCGCGCCGCTCGAACGCGGCGCGACCGAGCCGGTGCCCGCCGACCGCGGCGACGCCCGCTACCTCGCGTTCGCCGACCGCATGGTCGTGGCCGTCGAGGACGTCTGGGACGAGCGCGCCGGCTTCTACCGCTCGCGGCGGTCCGAGCCGCAGTTCAACGCGAACCTGCTGCTCGTGTACAGCGTCGCCGCGCAGGCCGGACACCGCGGGCCGGCGCGGCGCGACGAACGGGCGCGGCGGATCGCGCGGCGGCTCGTGCAGTCGCCGGCGCCGTACGTCGTGCGCGACCCGCCGACCCAGGGCGACAGCCAGACGCACGCGCCCGGGTGGACGAACGCGATCGAGGGGGAGGGGCTGCAGCACCTGGTCTTCGACGCCGATCTCGTCGACGGCCTCGCCGCCGCCTACGGGGCGCGGCACGCGCTCGGGCTGCCCGCGTCGACGGCGCGGCGGATCGCCGACGCGGTCCACCGCACGGCGTCCGGCCGGTTCTGGCGCTGGCCGGCGATTCGGCTCAACCAGATCAGCTGGTACGCGCAGATGTACGCGGCCGACGCGACCGTGACCGGCGACGGGACGATGCTGCGCGAGGACCTGCGCAAGCAGGTCGTGCGCTTCGCCCGCCGCTCGCGCGCGAACTTCGGGCCCGGCCTCGGGTTCCGCTACCTGCCGCACCGCTCGAACGCGAGCACGTCGAACGTGGACACGGCCGAGTACGCGAGCATCACGCTCTCCGCCGCCCGGTTCCTCGAGCCGGCGCGCGCGGCGGGCATGCGGCCGCTCCCGCGCGCGGCCGTGCGGCTGCTGCGGGACTGGGCGCGGCGGGCGGTCGCCGGCTACTGGACGCACGGCGGCTACCTGAACTGGGACACCGGGCTCGGCTTCAAGCGCTGGCACCAGACGAAGAAGCTCGGGCTCAGCCAGCAGGCCCTGATCGGGATCGCGTCGTCGCCGACCGTCGCCGGCCCGCGGCTGCGCGCGTGGGCGAAGTGGATGCTCGACCGCGGCTTCGTGCTCTTCGACCGCTGGAGCCGGCGCGCGGGCGGCGTGCCGCCCGGGCTCGCGTTCGGCGTCCACGTCGATCCGCAGTCGGGCGGCGACGCGCGGCTCGGCGCGGCGCGCATGGCCGCCAACGCCGCCCGCGCGGTCGCCGCCGGCCTCGGCGACGCACCCTCCCGGCGCCCGCCGGCGCTGTACGCCTACGACCCGGGCACGGGCCGCCTCGCGGTCACCACGCCGCACTACAACACGGCGATCGTGCCGGTCAGCCACGGCGCGTTCCCGTACGGCGGGCTCGACCTCGCGCGGCTGTTCGACGGCGACCAGCGCGTCGCCGCCGGCATCGGCGGCCGCCCGCCGTCCGCGTTCGGCCTGCGCGTGCGCGACCTCGGCGGCCGCACGCTGCTCGCGACCCAGCGCGCTCGCACGTACGGCCCGCCGCCGGTGCGGCTCACCCGCGCGCCGGCCGGCGTCGGCGTGGCCGCCGCGACCGGCGCCCGCCGCGCCTACGCCGGCCCGTTCCGCGACCTGCGCCTGCGCGGCGAGACCGGCGCGCTCGGCCTGCGGGCCAGCTCCGCCTACCGCTTCCGCCCGCGCTGGATCGACGCGTCCTGGACCGCGACGAGCCGCACCGGCGCGCCGCTCTCCACCGACGCGCTCTTCCCGACCTGGGGCGACCGCCCGGCGATCGCGCTGAACGGCCACCGGCTCGACCGCGCTGCGGTCCCGATCGCGCGCGGCGACCGCCTCACGATCCGCAGCGGCGGGACGGGCTACTCGGTCACGATCCGCAACGCCCCGCCGGGAGCCAGCGCGCGGCTCGTGCCGGGCAACCGCCAGGCCTCGGCACCGCGCGCCGGCCCGTCGATCGCGATCGGCCTCACGCACGCGCAGCCGTTCGCCCGCACCGCGCTGGGCGTCCGGATCAGGGTGTCGGGCCGATCAGGCCGGCGCTGAGCACGCCGGCGGAGATCAGCGCGATCGTGAGCGTCTTGCGGGCGCGCGGGCCGAGCCGGGTCGCGAGCCATGCGCGGGCTCCCGTGGCGGCCGCCCCGGCGGTCATCGCACCCATCGCGCACTGCAAGCACATGCACGACGAAGTCTAGGCATCCGGGTTCGCCGTCAGCCGTGGACGGCCGCTGCCGCGTCCGCGGCCGGCAGCCGTGGGCGAGCAGCTGCGCCATCGCCGACTCGAGCAGCTCGTCGGCCTGCGGCGCGTGGGCGAGGCGGTCGAGCAGCAGGCCGTCGACCATCGCCGCCATCGCGCGGCCGTCGCGCTCCGGGTCGTCGGAGCCGGTGGCGGCGGCGAGCGGCTCGCACAGCTTCCAGAAGATCATCGCCGACTCGGTCATCTTCTCGCGCAGGCGCGGGTCGCGCACCGCGGCCAGCTCGAGCTCGAGCCGCGCCAGGTGCATGTCGCGCCCGTCGTCGATCCACGTGGCGATCGCTCGGGCGACGACCTTGATGTCCGGCCCGCCGGTCGCGAAGGCGTCGACGATGTCGGTCGCGATGTGCGCGCCCTGCGCCTCGCACTCCTGCGCGAGGCGGTCGACCATCGCCGAGATCAGCCCGTCGCGGCTGCCGAACCAGTAGGTGACCGAGCCGTGCGGAGCGCCCGCGGCGTTCTCGACCGCGCGATGCGTGACGGCGCCCAGGCCGCCCTCGGCGACGAGCTCGATCGCGCGCTGCAGGAGCAGGGCTCCACGGTCTGTGGGGGTCGCGGGGGTCGACATTCGGATAGCCACCTTGACAGCGGCTGCGGCGTATTCTACAACTGGAGAAGTTCTCCACTCGTAGAAGAAAGGCAGCGATGACCGACGACAGCCCCACCGATCCGACCCGCACTCGGTCGTCCTGCTGGCCTGCGTGGCCCAGTTCATGCTGCTCGTCGACGACACGATCGTGAACGTCGCGCTGCCGAGCATCGCCGCCGATCTCGGCTTCTCGGAGGCCTCGCTGTCGTGGGTCGTCAACGGTTATCTGCTGACCTTCGGCGGCTTCCTGCTGATCGGCGGCCGGATGGCCGACCGCTTCGGTGCCCGCCGCCTGTTCGCGTTCGCGCTCGCCGGCTTCGCGCTGACGTCCGCGCTGTGCGGGCTGGCGCCGAGCGCCGAGGTGCTCGTCGGCGCCCGCGCCGCGCAGGGCATCACCGCCGCGCTGCTGTCCCCGGCCGCGCTCTCGATCCTGCTCGCCACGCACCCCGAGCCCGGCGCCCGCCGCCGCGCGCTCTCGATCTGGGCCGCCCTGATGGGCCTCGGCGCCGCGACCGGCCTGGTCGTCGGCGGCGCGCTCGTCGAGGTCGCCGACTGGCGCTGGATCTTCCTGGTCAACCTGCCCGTCGCGGGCCTCGCGCTGCTGGCCGTCCCGCGCGTGCATGCCGGCCGACGACCGCAGCAAGGCGCGCCAGTCGCCGAACGTCCTCGGCGCCGCGCTCGGCACGCTCGCGCTGCTCGTGCTCGTGTTCACGGTCGTCGAGACCGACGACGCCGGCTGGACGTCGGCCCGCTCGCTGCTCGGCTTCGCCGCCGCGATCGCCCTCGCCGGCCTGTTCGCGCTGTCCGAGCGCCGCGCCGCTTCGCCGCTGCTGCCGCCCGAGCTGCTGCGGCGCCGGCGCGCGATGTCGGCCAACGGCGTCGTGTTCATCGCGGCCGGCGGCCTGCTGGCGATGTTCTTCTTCCAGACCCTCTACATGCAGCGCGTGCTCGGCTACGGCGCGCTCGAGACCGGCCTCGCGTTCCTGCCCTTCAGCGCCGCCATGGGCCTCGCCACCGGCATCGTGAGCAAGCTGCCGCAGCGGATCGAGCCGCGGGTGCCGGTCGCCGTCGGCCTGACGCTGGCGGCGGCAGGCCTGTGGATGATGGCCGCGCTCGACCCCGCGAGCGCGTACGCCGGCGACGTGCTGCCGACCCTGATCGTCACCGGCCTCGGCCTCGGCGTCGCGTTCGTGCCGGTCATGGGCCTGGCGACCGGCGACGCCGAGGAGCGCGACGGCGGGCTCGCCTCGGGCCTGATGACGAGCGCGCAGCAGATCGGCGGCGCGATCGGCATCGCCGTGATGGTGACGATCGCGACGGCGCAGGGCGAGCAGTCGCTGGCCGCCGGCTCGCCGCCGCCGATCGCCCTGACCGACGGCTTCGCGGCCGCGTTCCAGGTGCAGGCGATCGTGATGCTGGCCGCGGCCGTGATCGCCGTCGCGGCGCTCGGCAGCGGCCGGCGCGCGGCTTATCCAGAGCCGACGGCGGCCTCGCTCTCCTAGGGCGCGTCCGCAGTCGACCCAAGGAGGTCCGCATGAACGACGAGACGCCCAAGCGCGGCCGGAGATGGCTTCCGGTCCTGCTGGTCACCGCCGCGGCTGCCGTCGCGCTCCCCGTGAGCGCCGCAGTCGCCGGGGGCGACGGCGGCTCGGCCGGGTCGGGCACGACCACCGAGCAGCCGGGCCTCGCTCCTGTCCAGGAGCAGGAGCGCGAAGGCCAGGAGCGGCGCGACGGTCACGACTGTCCCGAAGGGGAGCGGGGCGGTCAGGACGACGGCGCAGGCGCCGACTCGAACACGACGGCGCTCTAAGGAGCACCGACCGCGGGCGGCACGCCCGGGCGCCGGTCACCACGCCGGCGCCCGGGCCGCCACCCTCGGGCCGCCGCTGGCGCCGATGGGGTCACGCGAACTGCAGCGTCGCCTTGACGCCGCCGAAGCCGAAGGCGTCCTCGAACTTCTCGGGCGGCACGCGCCGCCCGACCATCGCGCCGAGCTCGTCCGGCCAGCGCGCGTGCATCGCCTCGAGCGCCGCGACCGCCGCCTGCCAGTCGCTGCGGTGGGCGTTGACGCTGCCGAACACGACGCGGTTCTCGATCACGACGTCGACGCCGAGCAGCGTGCTCTCGACCTCGATCGGGCGGCCGTGGGCGTCGAGCCCGAGCAGGCAGGCGACGCCGTTGCGCCGCAGGGCGCGCACGGCGTCGAGCATCACCTCGGCGTTGCCGGCCGCCTCGATCACGAGGTCGAAGCCGCCGACGTCCTCGCGCACGTCCGCCAGCGGAGTCGCGCGCGTCGAGACGTAGCGGGCGCCGGAGGCCTGCACGAGCCGGCCCTTGTCGCTGCTCGGCTCGCCGCGCGCGGCGGTCCAGACCTCGAAACCCTCGAGCACGAGCATGTAGGTCGCGAGCATCCCGATCGCGCCCGCGCCGAGCACGAGCGCGCGCGCCGGCTCCCACGGCTGGCGGTGGCCGATCGTGCGCGCGTGACGCAGCCCGCGGGCGCAGATCGACGCCGGCTCGGCGAGCACGCCGAGCCGTCCGAGCGTCCGCCGGCACCGCGACCATGTGCTCGGGGTGCTCGACCACGAGCTCGCTGGCGAAGCCGTGCAGCCCGGTGATGCCGCGCTCGCGGTAGGTGCCGGTCGCGCACGCGTCCGGGAAGCCGGCTAGGCACGCGGCGCAGCGCTCGCACGAGCGGCGCACGGTCGCGGTCACGAGGTCGCCGTGCGCGAAGCCGCCCGCGGGACGCTCGACGACGCCGACGAACTCGTGGCCGAGCACGAGGTGGTCCTCGCCGTCGGGCACGGAGCCGAACTCGCCGGCCGCGATCTCGCGGTCGGTGCCGCAGACGCCGACCTCGAGCGTGCGGATGACGACGCCGCCGCTCTCGGCGGGCTCGCCGACCTCGGCGGTCCGGGCCGAGCCGGGCTCGCCGGGGGTGGTGATCAGCGCCTGCACAGCGGCGGGTATGCTCGCACACGTGGCGCCGCTGGTGACCTGGCTCGGGCAGGCCGGCTTCCGGCTCGAGGCCGGCGGCCGGCGGATCCTGATCGACCCCTTCTTCGACCCGGACTTCCCCGGGCGCGAGTACCCGCCGGAGCCCGTCGAGGGCTGCGACTGGCTGCTGATCACGCACGAGCACGTCGATCACCTCGACCCGGTCGGCGTGCCGCTGATCGCCGAACGCTCGCCGGACATGACCGTCGTGGCGCCCGAGCCGTTGCGGGCGCAGGTGGCCGCGCTCGCCCCGGGCGTCGCGTTCACCGGCGTGCGGCCGGGCGACCCGCTCGAGCTGCCCGGCGCCGGCACGTTGCGTACCGTGCCGGCGATCCACGCGGTCGAGGTCGCCGACGGCTACTCCGACGGCGCGCGCGACGGCAGCGCACCGCGCTTCGTCGGCTTCGTGCTCGAGCTCGACGGCGTCGCGATCTACCACGCCGGCGACACGATCGTCACCCGCGAGCTGGTCGAGGCGCTGCGCTCGCTGCAGGTCGACGTCGCGCTGCTGCCGGTCAACGGCCAGCACGTACTACCGCGAGCAGGCCGGGCTCGTCGGCAACATGGGCTTCCGCGACGCGGTCGCGCTCGCGCGTGGACGCCGGCGCGACGACGCTCGTGCCCGTGCACTGGGACCTGTTCGCGGGGAACAGCGAGCGCCCGGGCGCGGCGGTCGACGAGGCGTGGGCCACCGACGCCCCGCTGCACGTGCTCGTGCTCAGGCGCGGTCTGCCGTGGGCGGCTGCACCAGCCCCGCGGCCAGCAGCCCCCTGAAGCGCTCGACGCCGTCGGCGACGCCGTCGGCGAGCGGGCGGCTCACCGGGCCGCCGACGAGCGCTTTGAACGACGCGTCGTCGACGTCGGACGGGAACGGCAACGGGTCGCCCTTCGCGGTCAGCGCCGGATCGCCGATCAGGCCGAGGATGTCCTCGACCGTGGCGACTGGGCCGTCGAGGTTGTGCACCGACGCGCCCTCGTAGTCGGCCTCGCCCGCGCGCACGAACGCCTCGCCGGCGTCGGGCGCGTACTGCAGCTTCAGCGGCCCGGTGAACGGCACCTCGTAGGGCACGCCCGCGGCCGCGGCGACCATTGCGACGGTCGGCGCCGACGTCAGCCCCTGGTCGCGCCCGGGCCCGTAGACGGTGTGCGGGCGCAGGCCGATCGACGAGACCCCGAAGTCCTCGAAGTAGCGCGTCGCAGTGTGCTCGTTCGCGCGCTTGAAGACGCCGTAGAGCGTGCTCGGCGGGTCGCCGTAGGCGGCGATCGAGGACGCGTAGACGAGCGGGCCGATGCGGTCCGCGCGGCGCCGCACGGCCTCGAACAGGTTGACCGTGCCGACGACGTTGACGCGCGCGCCGAGCACGGGATCGGCGCGCACGAACGGCACCTGCAGCGCGGCGAGGTGGAGCACGGCGGTGATCGCGTGCTCGTCGAGCGCCCGCTCGAGCGCGTCGAGGTCGGTCACGTCTCCCTGCACGTGCGCGAGCGCGTCCGGCTCGTCCTCGCCGCCGAGCGCGATCGCCAGCCGGTGGCGGCTGCCGCCGAGGTCGTAGGTGACGACGGCGTCGCCGCGCTCGAGCAGGCTGCGCACGGCCCAGGCGCCGATCGCGCCGAACGCCCCGGTCACAGCACGCGGCGCATCAGTTGAGCACCGCGCCGTCGGAGGCGGACGAGACGAGCCGGCTGTAGCGGCCGAAGACGCCGCCGGCGTAGCGCGGCGCGGGCGCGGTCCAGCCCGCGAGGCGGCGGGCGACCTCGGCCGCGTCGACCTCGAGCCGCAGCTCGCGCGCGGGGACGTCGACGGTGATCATGTCGCCCTCGCGCACCGCGGCGAGCGGGCCGCCGCGGACCGCCTCCGGGCTCACGTGGCCGACCATCAGCCCGCGCGTGGCGCCGGAGAAGCGCCCGTCGGTGACCAGCGTCACGCTCTCACCGAGCCCGGCGCCGACGATCGCCGCCGTGACGCCGAGCATCTCGCGCATGCCGGGGCCGCCGGACGGGCCCTCGTTGCGGATCACCAGCACGTCGCCGGGGACGACCAGCTGCTCGGCGATCGCCGCCGTGCACGCCTCCTCGGACTCGAAGACCCGTGCCGGGCCGGTGTGGTGGCGGCGGTCGGTGCCCGCGACCTTCACGAGGCAGCCCTCGGGCGCCAGGCTGCCGCGCAGGGCGACGAGGCCGACGCCCTGCTTGAACGGGCGGTCCGCGGTCGAGACGACATCGCCGTCGGGCGCCGCCGCGCCGGCGACGGCCTCGGCCAGCGTCGGGCCCTCGACGGTCGGCGCGTCGCCGTCGACCAGCCCGGCCCGGACCAGCTCGGCGATCACGACCGGCGCGCCGCCGGCGTCGTCGAGGTCGGTCGCGACGTAGCGCCCGGAAGGGGAGAGGTTGCCGATCACCGGCGTGCGCTCGCAGCGCTCGATCAGCTCGTCGAGCGTCAGCGCCACGCCGGCCTCGCGTGCGATCGCCAGCAGGTGCAGCACGCCGTTGGTCGAGCCGCCGGTGGCGGCGATGCCCGCCATCGCGTTGCCGAGCGCGCGGCGGTCGAGGAACGCGCGCGCGGTCGGGCCGCCGGCGCGGCCCATCCGCGCGGCGAGCTCGCCGGCGCCGGCGGCCTCGCGCTCGCGCTCCTGCATCCGGTCGGCGGCGACGACGCTGCTGCCGAGCGGCGCGATGCCGAGGAACTCGACCGCCAGGCCCATCGTGTTGGCGGTGAACTGGCCGGCGCACGTGCCGGGGCCGGGGCAGGCGACGCGCTCGAGCTCGTCGAGCCCGGCGCCGGTCGAGCTGCCCGGCCTGGTGGGCGCCGACCGCCTCCCAGACGTGCTGGATCGTGGCCGGCTCGTCGCGCCACGCGCCGGCGCGCATCGGGCCGCTGTAGAGCACGATCGCCGGCTTGTCGACGCGCGCGAGCGCCATCAGCGCGGCGGGCGTCGTCTTGTCGCAGCCGACGACGCAGACGATCGCGTCGAAGTCGTGCGCGCGGTCCATCAGCTCGATCGAGTCCGCGATCAGCTCGCGCGAGACGAGCGAGGCGCGCATGCCGGGCGTCGCCTGCGTCTGGTTGTCGGAGACCGCGATCGTGTTGAACTCGAGCGGCACGCCGCCCGCGTCCTCGACGCCGCGCCCGACCGCCGCCGCCAGCTCGCGATGGTTGAGGTTGCACGGCATCGTCCCGGTCCAGGTCGAGGCGATGCCGACGATCGGGCCGTCGAGCCGGTCGGGGTCGATGCCCATCGCGCGGAAGTGCGAGCGCGCCCCTGCACGCTCGACGCCGCTGCGCAGACCCTCGCGCTGGCGCCGCCGCTCGGCGCGGAACGGATCGTCGGCCATGGCGGCGAACGTTATCCGTCCGCGGCGGGCGGCAGCGGGTGGACCGCGCCGGAGCGCAGCCCGTCGATGCAGATGCCCAGCAGCCGCTCCCAGCCGCCCTCGGGCAGTCGTGGGGAGGAGGCGAGCGCGCCGACCGCGATCAGGATCAGCCGCATGTCGCCGGCGCCGACGTCCTCGCGCAGCGCGCCCTGGCCGCGCGCGCGGTCGAACAGCCGCTGCACGGCCGCGGTCGAGCGCTCGACGCCGGCCGCGACGGCGGGCCGGTCGCCGACGACCTCGAGCGCCTCGACGAGCAGCGCGTCGACCGACTGGCGCTCGCTCGCGGCGCGGATCAGGTCGACCAGCGCCTCCCACGCGTCCGGCGCGCGGGCGGCCGCCTCGGCGCGCTCGGCGTACCAGTCGAGGCGGCCGAGCACGACCGCGTCGATCAGCTCCTCCTTCGACGCGAAGTGGCGGTACACGCTGCCGACGCCGACCCCGGCGGCGTCGGCGATCGCGGGCATCGGCGCGCCGAGGCCGTCGCTCGCCAGCACGCGCGCGGCGGCTTCGAGCACGCGCGCCCGGGTGCGGGCACGGCGGCGGTCGTCGAGCTCGGGGCGGCGGAGCGGGCGGCGGCTGGCTGAGCGCGTTGCGGCCATACGGAACAAGTATTCCACCGGAATGCGCATTCCGTTACAATTTGAGCTACATTCGCGGAAGGACCTGTCCACCGATGGACGTTCTGACCACCCCTCGAAGGATCCTCGTGGCAGTTGACGGCTCGCCGCCGTCGCTCGCCGCGCTCGAGCACGCGGCCACGCTCGCCCGCAGCCACCGCGCGCGGCTCAGCGTCGTCGCCGTCGCGCCGCCCCATCCGACGGTCGCGCAGGCGATGGCCGCGATGTCCGGCTGGGCGCCCGAGCCGCCCGAGCGCTGGATGGCCCGCGAGCTGCGCGACGCCGTCGACACGCTGCCGCCCGACCAGCCGGTCACGGCCTACCTGAAGCTCGGCACCGCCGTGCAGGAGATCGTCGCGCTCGCCGCCGACGGCGAGCACGACCTCGTGGTGATCGGCTCGCGTGGCGGCAACCCGCTGACGAGCGTGTCGCGCCGCGTGGTGCGGCGCAGCCCGGTCCCCGTCGTGGTGATCGGGCCGCCGCCGAAGCGGCGGCTCAGGCGCCGGCGCCGGCCGCTGGCCCGCGCAGCGGGCGCGGTGCTGCCGCAGACAGCGTCGCCGCCGCACCGTCGCGCAGCCGCGTGATCATCGCCGCCATCCGGCGGCGCAGGGCACGGGCGTCCATCCGCAGCGTGTCGGAGATCTCGCGCCGCGGCGTGGCCGCGAGCCGCATCGCCAGGATCGCGTGGTCCTCGGCCGGCAGCCGCCGCGCCAGCTCGCCGCGCTCGCGCGGGTCGAGCTCCGGGAACGCGCTCGCGCCGGAGGCGATCGTGCGCACCGCCTCGACGAGCTCGCGCGGCTGCGCGCGGCTGTCGACGATCCCGTCGGCGTCGGCCAGGATCGCGGTCGCGACCTGCACGGAGTCCGGCGCGTCGGCGTGCAGCAGCACGCGCGGGCCGGGGCCGAGCGCCTTGATCTCGCGCGCCAGCTCGACGCCGTCGGCGCGGCCCGGCTCGTCCTCGACCATCACCACGTCGGGCGCGGTGCGATAGAGCGCGTGGGCGACCTCGCGCGGGTCCCCGGCGGCACCGGCCACGACCTGGACACCGGGCGCTGCGTCGAGGATCGCCTCGATCCCGGCGCGCATCGCGGGCTGGCGGTCGATGACGGCGACGCGGATCATGGGGAGCCCTCCATTACGAATCGTAAGTTGCACTGACCGGTATGGAACCGGTCGCGCTTGATCGCCGCCTAAAGACGACCTGGGAGGTTCCTAGGCGACCGTGAAGCCGCCGTCGACGTTCACGCTGACGCCGCTGATCCAGCCCGCGGCGGGGGAGACGAGCCAGCGGATCGCCTCGGCCACGTCCTCGGGCTCGCCGAGCCGGCCGAGCGGGTACGCGGCCGCCATCGCCTCCTGGCGCTGCTCGAAGTCCGGCCGGTCGACGTGCGCGAGCGGGGTCTTGACGACCGCCGGCAGGACGGCGTTGCTGCGGATGCCGTCGCCGCCGTACTCGACCGCGAGCGCCTTCGTGAGCGCCAGCAGGCCGCCCTTCGCCGCCGCGTAGGGCGCGATGCCCGGCACGACCTTGACCGCCAGCGTCGAGGCGACGTTGACGATGCAGCGGTCGCCCTCGGCCCTGAGCAGCTCGGGGAGCGCGGCGTGCAGCACGAGGAACGGCGCGCGCAGGTTGCTGGAGATCTGCTCGTCCCAGCGCTCGACGTCGATCTCGTGCAGGCGCTCGTTGCGGCGGATCGCGCCCGCGTTGTTGACCACGACGTGCAGGCCGCCGAACGCCTCGGCGCACGTGTGCACGATCGTCGCCGCGTCCTGCGGGACGGTCAGGTCGCCCGCGACGGCGAGCGCGCGCCCGCCGCCGTCGGCGATCTCGCCGGCGGTGTCCTCGAGCGGCTCGCGGCGGCGGCCAGTCGACGACGACGGCGTAGCCGTCCTCGGCGAGCGCGAGCGCGGTGGCACGGCCGATGCCGGTGCCGCCGCCGGTGACGAGTGCGACACGGGTCATGATGGCCGCTCTACCCGCTCCAGCGCCGAGCGGATCCGCGCCACCGACTGCGCGACGCTCTCGCTCGCGCCGTGCAACCGCACGTCCGGCTCCGCGGGCGGCTCGTACGGCGCGTCGACGCCGGTGAAGCCCGGCAGCCGCCCGGCCCGCGCGCGCTTGTAGAGCCCGTGCGGGTCGCGCCGCTCGCACTCGTCCAGCGGCGTGTCGACCCACGCCTCGACGAAGTCGAGCCCGGCCTCCTCGTGGAGGGCGCGGGCGGCCTCGCGGTCGGCGGCGGCGGGGGAGACGAGCGCGACGATCGCGACCGTCCCGGAGTCGGCGATCATGCGCGCGACGCTGGCGACGCGGCGGGCGTGCTCGTGGCGGTCGTCGGGCGAGAAGCCGAGGTCGCCGCTGAGCCCGTGGCGCACGTTCTCGCCGTCGAGCAGGTACGCGGGCCGGCCCGAGCCGACGAGCTCGCGCTCGAGCTCCTCGGCGATCGTCGACTTGCCGGAGGCCGGCAGGCCGGTGAGCCAGACGGTCGCTCCGCGCACGCCGAGCACGCGCCAGCGCTCGCGCCGCGGCAGCGCCGGCTCGTGCCAGATCACGCCCGGGCTGTGCGGGCCGCTCGGCGGGCCCGGGTCCTCGTGGGCCTCGAGCACCATCCCGGCCGCGACCGTGTCGCGCGTCGCCTCGTCGATCAGGATGAACGCGCCGGTCGCGCGGTTGCGCGTGTACGGCTCGGCCATCACCGGCGCGGCGAGGTCGACGTGCACGCGCCCGATGTCGTTCAGGCCCAGCTCGCGCACGCCGCCGACGTCCTCGAGCCGCTTGAGGTCGAGCCGCGCGTCGAGCGACTCGACGGTCGCGCGCACCCGGCGGGTCGTGTGCTTGAGCTGCAGGCGCATGCCGGCGCGCAGCGGCGTGTCGGTCATCCAGCACAGCCGCGCGTCGAGCCGGCGGGCGACGGTCGGCGGGTCGTCGGCGGCGGCGATCACGCTGCCGCGGCCGGCGTCGATGTCGTCGGCGAGGTGCACGATCACCGACATCGGCGGGAACGCCTCCGCGATCGGCCCGTCGGCGGTCTCGATCCGCTCGATCGTCGTGCGGTCGCCCTGCGGCAGCACGACCACCTCGTCGCCGGGGCGCAGCACGCCGCCGGCGACCTGGCCGGCGAAGCCGCGGTAGTCGGTGGCGCGCACGACCCACTGCACCGGCAGCCGCGCGTCCTCGAAGTTGCGGCCCGACGCGACCTCGAGCTGCTCCAGGTGCCCGAGCAGCGGCGGGCCGTCGTACCACGGCGTGTGCGCGGAGCGGTCGACCACGTTGTCGCCGTGCAGCGCCGACATCGGGATCGTCACCGCGTCCTCGACGCCGAGGTGGTGCACGAGGCCGGCGAAGCCCTCCTCGATCTCGCGGAAGCGCGCCTCGTCCCAGTCGACGAGGTCCATCTTGTTCACGCAGGCGACCATGTGGCGGATGCCCAGCAGCGCCGACAGGTAGGCGTGGCGGCGCGACTGCTCGATGATCCCGTTGCGGGCGTCGACGAGCACCAGCGCGGCCTCGGCGGTCGAGGCGCCGGTGACCATGTTGCGCGTGTAGCGGACGTGGCCGGGGGTGTCGGCGATGATGAACGACCGCCGCGGGGTGGCGAAGAAGCGGTAGGCGACGTCGATCGTGATGCCCTGCTCGCGCTCGGCCCGCAGGCCGTCGGTGAGCTGCGCGAGGTCCGCCTCGGCCTCGGCGACCTGGTCGGACATCAGCGACTTGGAGTCGTAGAGCAGCCGGCCGATCAGCGTCGACTTGCCGTCGTCCACCGACCCGGCGGTGGCGAGGCGCAGCAGGTCGTGCACTAGAAGTAGCCCTCGCGCTTGCGGTCTTCCATCGCCGCTTCGGACGTGCGGTCGTCGGCGCGCGTGGCGCCGCGCTCGGTGATCCGCGTGGCCGCGGTCTCGGCGATCACGGCCTCGACCTCGGTCGCGTCCGAGCGCACCGCGCCGGTGATCGTCATGTCGCCGACGGTGCGGTAGCGCACGCGCTCGGTGAACGGCCGCTCGCCGTCCTCGGGCGCGAGGTACTCCGAGATCGCGTACAGCATCCCGTCGCGCTCGAACACCTCGCGCTCGTGCGCGAAGTAGATCTCGGGCAGCTCCAGTCCCTCCTCGGCGATGTAGTGCCAGACGTCCAGCTCGGTCCAGTTCGAGATCGGGAACACGCGCGCGTGCTCGCCCGGCGGCGACGGCGCCGTTGTAGAGGTTCCACAGCTCGGGCCGCTGGGCGCGCGGGTCCCACTGGCCGGCGCGGTCGCGGAACGAGAACACGCGCTCCTTGGCCCGCGCGCGCTCCTCGTCGCGGCGCGCGCCGCCGAACGCGGCGTCGAAGCGGTGCTCGCGGATCGCGTCCAGCAGCGTGACCGTCTGCAGCCGGTTGCGCGAAGGGCCCTGCTCGAGCGGCCCGGCCGCTGTCGATCGAGTCCTGCACGGAGGCGACGATCAGCCGCTCGCCGAGCTGCTCGACCCGGCGGTCGCGGAACGCGATCACCTCGGGGAAGTTGTGGCCGGTGTCGATGTGCATCACCGGGAACGGGAACGGGCCGGGCCGGAACGCCTTCTCGGCCAGGCGGAGCAGCACGATCGAGTCCTTGCCGCCGCTGAACAGGAGCACCGGGCGCTCGAACTCGGCCGCGACCTCGCGCATCACGTGGACGGACTCCGCCTCGAGCTCTCGGAGCTGTGTCAGCCGCTTCATGGGCTGGTAGTAAACAAACCTCATGCTCTTTCGCCAGATCACCCATGACGACCTGGGCTGTGCCTCGTACCTGATCGGGGACGACGGCGCGGGCGTCGCGGCCGTCGTCGACCCCCGTTTCGAGGTCGACCGCTACCTCGAGATCGCCCGCTACGCCGGGGTTCGGATCGAGCACGTCTTCGAGACCCACACGCACGCCGACCACGTCTCCGGCCACGGCCGGCTCGCCGCCGCGACCGGCGCGGCGATCCACGTCCACCGCGAGGCGGGGGCGGGCTTCGACCACGAGCCGTTCGGCGACGGCGACGAGTGGGAGCTCGGCGACCTGCGGATCCGGGCGCTGCACACGCCCGGCCACCGGCCCGAGCACACGGCCTTCGTGCTCAGCGACGCGGGGCGGGGGGACGAGCCGTGGGCGGTGCTGACCGGCGACTCGCTGTTCGTGAACGACGTCGCGCGCCCCGACCTCGCGATCGAGCCGGCCGAAGGCGCGCGCGGCATCTTCCGCTCGCTGCACGAGCGGCTGCTGGCGCTGCCGGACACGGTCGAGGTCTGGCCCGGGCACCTCGGCGGCTCGATGTGCGGCGGGCCGGGGATGGACCTCAAGCCGTCGTCGACGATCGGCTTCGAGCGCCGCCACAACCCGGCGCTGGCGATCGCCGGCGAGGACGCGTTCGTGCAGGAGGCGCTGGCCGGGCTCGGCCCGCAGCCGCCGAACTTCGAGACGATCGTCGAGCTCAACCGCGGGCCGCTGCTGACCGACGGCGTCGAGCTGCGGCCGCTCGCGCCGCGCCAGGTCGCGCAGCGCGCGCCCGAGGCGCTCGTGGTCGACGTCCGCTCCGACGAGCAGTTCGACGACGCGCACATCCCGGGCGCGGTGTCGATTACGCTCGGCCGTATGGGCTTCGGGTCGCGCCTCGCCTGGCTCGCCGATCACGGCCAGGACGTGATCTTCGCCGCCCGCGACGACGCCGAGGGTCGCCGGCGGGCCGGCTCGCGGTCGCCGTCGGGGTGCGGCGGCTGGCCGGCTTCCTGCACGGCGGCATGACCGCCTGGCGGGCCGAGGGCCTGCGCGTCGCCTCGACGCGGCGGATCGACGCGGCCGCGCTGCCGGCCGCGGCGGGCGAGCTGCAGATCCTCGACGTCCGCGAGCAGGCCGAGTGGGAGGCCGGGCACATCCCCGGCTCGCTGCACACGCCGTGGCACGACATCGACGCGCTGCCCGACGGCCTCGACGCGGCGCGGCCGGTCGCGGTCGTCTGCGCCTCCGGCCAGCGCGCCGCCGTCGCCGCGAGCCTGCTGCAGCGGCACGGGGCGCAGGAGGTGATCCACGTCGTCGGCGGCGGCGTGGACGACGTGATCGCGAGAGGAGCATCCGGATGAACGAGCAGGAGCTGGTCGACCGCACCACCGAGCTGCTGGCCGAGCACGGAGCGCCCGAGGCCGTGATCGCGGCCGGTGTCTTCAACCCGCGCGGGCACACAGGAGCGCTGTTCGCGGGCGGCCTCGTGGGCGACAGCGCCGGCGAGCCGTTCGGGAACCTCGGCTCGAGCATCGCGACGGCCGGCGGCGCGCTCGCCGGCGCCCGCCTGCACGACGCCGCCTCCGGGCTGCCGGAGTGGCTCGTCGTGGCCGTCACCGCGACGGTCGTCGTCGGCTTCGACACCGACCCCCGCCGCCGGCCCACGCGCGTGATCTTCCGGCTCGAGCGATCGAGCCTGGAGACGAAGGTGCACCAGCGGGTCAACGTCCGCGTCCTCGAGCTCGTCGACCGTGCCAGCGGCGCGAGCGTCCAGCTCGAAGGCAACCGCGTCCCCACGCTGCACACCGGCGACGTGATCAAGGCGTTGCACGACGCGTAGGTCGGGCATGATGCGGTCGTGAGCCGCATCTACGTCACCGGCCATCGCAACCCCGACACGGACTCGATCGCGTCCGCGATCGGCTACGCCGAGCTGCGGCGCCGGCTCGACGGCCGCAACGAGTACGTGCCCGTGCGGCTCGGCGATCTCAACGCGCAGACCCGCTGGGTGCTCGACCGCAGCGGCGCCGACGAGCCGATGCTGCTCGAGCACGTGATGCTGCGCGTCAGCGACGTCATGCGCGAGGGGTTCCCGATGGCGCGCCAGGGCGAGCCGGTGCGCGAGGTCGGCCTGATCATGGCCCACGAGGAGACCGATCTCGTGCCGATCGTGGACGAGGACGGGCGGCTCGCGGGCGCGATGACCGAGGCCGTGCTCGCCCGCCGCTACGTGCGCGAGTCGCGCGAGGCGTCCAAGCTCGACGCGCCGACCGCGGTCGACGCGATCGTCAAGGTGCTCGAGGGCGAGCTGCTCGCCGGCGCCGCGGACCGCGAGGTCAACGGCCGCGTCTGGGTGCTGGCGATGGACATCGGCTCGCTGCCGCTCGGCTTCACGCGCGGCGACGTGGTGGTCGTCGGCAACCGGCCGGACGCGCAGCGGATCGCGATCGAGACCGGCGTCGCGCTGCTCGTGATCAGCAACGACTGCGCGCCCGACGACGACGTGCTCGAGCTCGCCCGCGAGCAGGGCACGGCGGTCGTGCGCTCGCCGCTCGACTCGTACGTGACCAGCCGCATGATCACGCTGTCGGCGCCGAGCTCGGCGCTGATGGACCCCGAGCCGCTCGTCGTGCGCCCGGACGACCTGGTCACCGACATCACCGAGACCGTCAAGGACGTCGACTACCGCGCCGCGATCGTGCTCGACGCCAGCCGCCGGCCGGTCGGCCTCGTGACGCGCTCGGACCTCGTGAACCCGAAGCCGCGCAAGGTCATCCTGGTCGACCACGCCGAGCAGGCGCAGAGCGTCGTCGGCGTCGAGCACGCCGAGATCGTCGAGATCCTCGACCACCACCACATCGGCTCGATCGAGACGCGGATACCGGTGCGGGCGACGTTCGATCCCGTCGGCTCGACCGCCACGCTGGTGATCGAGCGCTTCCGCCAGAGCGGCATGGAGCCGAGCCCGGGCGCCGCGAAGCTGATGCTGGGGGCGATCCTCTCGGACACGGTGATCCTCAACTCGCCGACCACGACCGACCGCGACCGCCAGGTCATCGCCTACCTCGAGCAGGTGCTGGCGATCGACGCGACCGCCTTCGGCCGCGAGATGTTCGAGGCGACCTCCGACCTCGAGCGCGTGCCGGCGGCCGAGATCGTCGGCCGCGACGCGAAGGTCTACGACGCCGGCGGCGGCCAGACGCTGCGGATCGCCCAGGTCGAGACCGTCGGGCAGGACCTCTCCGAGCGGCGCGACGAGCTCGTGCAGGCGCTCGACGAGGTGCGCGGGCGCGAGGGCCACGTGGTCGTCGCGCTGATGGTCACCGACATCCTGGGCCGCGACACCGCCCTCTACATCTCCGGCGATCGCCAGCCCGTCGAGCGCGCGTTCGGGCAGGGCGACGGCGACGGCGTGATCCAGCTCCCGGGGGTGATGAGCCGCAAGAAGCAGGTCGTCCCGCGGCTGCTCGCGGCCGCCGGATAGATGCAAGGATGCGCGCCATGTCCCCCTCTGACGACCTGACGCCCCGTCCGGAGCACCGCTTCACGTTCGGCCTCTGGACGGTCGGCAACCCCGGCCGTGACCCGTTCGGCGGGCCGACGCGCGACACGATCGATCCCGTCGACTCCGTGAACAAGCTCGGCGAGCTGGGCGCCTGGGGCGTCAGCCTGCACGACGACGACCTGATCCCGTGGGGGACGGGCGCGGCGGAGCGCGACCGGATCGTCGCGCGCTTCGCGGACGCGCTGCAGCAGAACGGGATGGGCGTCGGCATGGCCACGACGAACCTGTTCGGGCACGCCGCGTTCAAGGACGGCGCGTTCACGTCGAACGACCGGGCGGTCCGGCGCGCGGCGCTCGGCAAGGCGATGCGGTCGATCGACCTCGGCGCCGAGCTGAACGCCGAGGTCTACGTGTTCTGGGGCGGCCGCGAGGGCACCGAGGTCGGCGTCGCCAAGGACCCGCGCGACGCGCTCGAGCGCTACCGCGAGGCGATCGACGTGCTCGCCGACTACTCCGTCGGGCAGGGCTACGACCTGCGGTTCGCGATGGAGCCGAAGCCGAACGAGCCGCGCGGGGACATCTTCCTGCCCACGATCGGCCACGCGCTGCACTTCATCACCACGCTGGCGCGGCCGGAGATGGTCGGCCTGAACCCCGAGTTCGCGCACGACACGATGGCCGGGCTGTCGTTCCACCACGGCGTCGGGCAGGCGCTGTGGGCCGGCAAGCTCTTCCACATCGACCTCAACTCGCAGCGGATCGGCCGCTACGACCAGGACTTCCGCTTCGGCGCCGAGGACCTCAAGGAGACGTTCCATCTCGTGCGGCTGCTCGAGCGCGCCGGCTACACGGGCCCGCGGCACTTCGACGCGCACGCCTACCGCAACGAGGACTTCGCCGGCGTGTGGGACTTCGCGAGCGGCTGCATGCGCACGTACCTCGCGCTGGCCGAGAAGGCGCGCCACTTCGACTCGCTGCCGGAGGTCCAGGAGGCGCTCGGCGCGGCCTCGACGCCGGAGCTGGGGCAGCCGACGATCGACGGCGCGGTCGACGCCGACGCGCTCAAGGCCGAGAGCGAGAACCTCGACGCCCTCGCCGAGCGCGGCTACTACAACGAGGCGCTCGACCAGCTCGTGGTCGAGGTCCTGCTGGGCGTCCGCTAGGGCGTCAGGACGATCTTCCCGAACACCTCGCCGGCGGCCAGGGCGGCGAAGCCCTCGCGCGCGTCGGCGAGCGGGATCGTGCGGTCGATCTCGGGGCGGATGCCGGTCTGGGCGCAGAGGCGGGCGAGCCGCTCGAGCTCGTCGCGGGTGCCCATCGTCGAGCCGAGCACGCGCAGCTGCAGGAAGAAGACGCGCTGCAGGTCGGCGCCCGGCATCGGCCCGCTGGTGGCGCCCGAGACGACGATCGCGCCGCCCGGCTTGAGCGCGCGCAGCGAGTGCTTCCAGGTCGCCTCGCCGACGGTCTCGAGCACGGCGTCGACGCGCTCGGGCAGCCGCTCGCCGGCCTCGAAGGCCGCGTGCGCGCCGAGCGCCAGCGCGCGCTCGCGCTTGCCCGGGTCGCGGCTCGTGACCCAGACGCGCACGCCGGCCTGGCGGGCGAGCACGGTCGCGGCGCTGGCGACGCCGCCGCCCGCGCCCTGGATCAGCACGGTCTGGCCGGGCTGGACCGCCGCCTTGACGAACAGCATCCGGTAGGCGGTCAGCCACGCGGTCGGCAGGCAGGCGGCCTCCTCGAACGTCAGCTCGGGCGGCTTGGGCACGAGGTTGCGCGCGGGCACGGCGACGCGCCCGGCGAACGCGCCCTGGTGGCGCTCGGACAGCAGCGTGCGCTTCGGGTCGAGCGTCTCGTCGCCGCGCCAGTCGTCGCTGCTGATGACGGAGTGGACGATCACCTCGCGGCCGTCCTCGTCGACGCCGGCGGCGTCGCAGCCGAGGATCATCGGCAGCCGGTCCTCGGGCAGGCCGACGCCCTTCAGCGACCACAGGTCGTGGTGGTTGAGCGACGCCGCGCGCACCTCGACCGTGCGCCAGCCGGCGGGCGGGTCGGGCTCGGGCCGGTCGCCGACCGACAGCGCGGCGAGCGGGTCCTCGGGGTCGATCGTGGCGGCGAAGGCGGCGAGCATCAGCCGTAGAGCGCGCCGAAGTCCTCGCGGTAGCGCTCCTCGACCGCCTTGCGCTTGACCTTCATCGTCGGCGTCAGCTCGCCGGCCTCCTGGCTGAGGTCCTGGGCGAGCACGGCGAACTTCTTGATCTGCTCGATGCGCGCGAACTGCTGGTTGGCGGCCTCCACGTCGCGCTCGAGCACCGCGCGGACCTTCGGGTCGGCGGCCATCGCCACCGGGTCGGCGCCGATGCCGAGCTCCTCGGCCAGCGCCTGCGCCTCGTCGGCGTCGAGCGTCAGCAGCGCGACGAGGTACGGGCGGTTGTCGCCGTGGACGATCGCCTGCGAGATCCAGCGCGACTCGCGCAGCGCGTTCTCGATGTTCGCGGGCGAGACGTTCTTGCCGCTCGACGTGATGATGATGTCCTTCTTGCGGCCGGTGATGCGCAGGAAGCCGTCCTCGTCGAGCTCGCCGAGGTCGCCCGTGCGGACCGCGTCGCCGGCGAAGATCGCCTTCGTCGCCTCCTCGTCGCGGTGGTAGCCGCGGAAGACGTTCGGCCCGGTGAGCAGGATCTCGCCGTCCTCGGCGATCTCCACGCCGAAGCCCGGCAGCGCACGGCCGACGGTGCCGAAGCGCGGCTCGCCGGCGGTGTTGAGCGTCGCCGCCGCGCACGTCTCGGTCATGCCGTAGCCCTCGAGCACGAGCACCCCGCAGGCGTCGAGGAACTCGAGCACCTCGACGGCGATCGGCGCCGCGCCGGTCAGCGCCAGCTCGAGCTCGCCGCCGAACAGGCGGCGGATCCGCGACAGCACGAGGCGGTCGGCGAGCTGGAACTGGGCGCGCAGCAGCGGCGGGGCGGTGCCGGCGCGCATCTGCGGGCGGGCGCGGCGGCCGGTGGCGATCGCCCACGCGAACAGGCGCTGCTTGGCCGCGCCGCCGGACTCGCCGGTCGCCAGCACGCGCGCGTGGATCTTCTCGAAGACGCGCGGGACCGACGGGAAGTGCGTCGGGCGTGCGGCGGCGACGTCGTCGACGAGCCGCTTCGAGTCGCCGCTCCAGAACGCGAGGCCGCCGCCGGCCTGCAGCGCGACCATCTGCACGACGCGGGCGAGCGCGTGCGCGAGCGGCAGGAACATGAACAGCGTGAACGGCGGCTTCAGGCCGACCTGCTGCACGTACGCGTCCATGGTCGCGAGGACGTTGCGGTGCGGTCAGCTCGCAGCCCTTGGGCGGGCCGGTCGTGCCGGACGTGTAGACGATCGTGGCGACGTCGTCGGGGCCGATCGTCTGCTGGCGCCGCTCGAGCTCCGCGGCGTCGGCCTCGCCCGCCCGCGCGCGCACGTCGGCGACCGTCGGCGCGCGGCCGCTCGGCTCGATCGTGATCACGTGCTCGAGCGCGGGCAGCCCGTCGCGGACCTGCTCGACCTTGGCGAGCTGGACCGCGTTCTCGCAGATGATCGCGCGGGCGCCCGAGTGCTCGATGACGTAGCGGCACTCCTCGGGCGAGTTCGTCTGGTAGACGGGCACGACGACGAGGCCGGCGGCGAGCGCGGCGCAGTCGGCGACCGTCCACTCCGGGCGCGTCTCCGACAGCAGCGCGATGCGGTCGCCGGGCGCGAGCCCGAGCGCGACGAGCCCGAGCGCGAGCTCGCGCACCGAGGTGCCGAGCTCCTCGAACGACCACTCCTGCCAGCTGCCGCCGCGCGGGAAGCGGATCGCCGTCCCCGGGTGGCTCGCGGCGGACAGCGCCATCGCGCCGAGCGTCGGTGCGGTCACCGGCATGCTTCGCAGACCCCCCAGTACGTGACCTCGGCCTCGTCGACCACGAACCCGCGCGCGACGTGCGGCTCGAGGCAGGGCGCCTCGCCGACCGCGCAGTCGACGTCGACGGTCAGGCCGCAACGGCGGCAGACGAGGTGATGGTGGTTGTCGCCGACGCGCGCCTCGTAGCGCGCGGCACTGCCCGCGGGCTCGATCCGCGACGCGAGCCCGGCGCGGTGCAGCGCGTCGCAGACGTCGTACGCCGCCTGGGTCGAGATCGACCCGCCGGTGGCGCGCACGCGGTCGATCACCTGGTCCACCCGCGGGTGGTCGCGGGCCTCGCCGAGCACGCGCAGCACGGCGACGCGCGGGGCGGTCACCCGCAGCCCGGCGCCGCGCAGGCGGTCCTCGATCGTCTCCCCGTTCACGCGCTGCACGGTATCCGACCGGCGTATGCTCGGCGGCCGTGTCGCTGGAGGAGAAGGCGAAGGCGACCGCCGGGTCGGGTGCGTGGACGGCGGGCCCGCTCGTGCTGTCGGATGGACCCAACGGGGTGCGCGGGCCGACGTTCGACGAGCGCGAGACCGCGTGCTGCACGCCGTGCGGGACGGCGCTCGCGGCGACCTGGGACCCGGCGCTGGTGCGCGCGGTCGGCGCGCTCGTCGGGGCCGAGGCGGTCGCGAAGGGCGTCCACGTGGTGCTCGGCCCGGTGCTCAACATCCCGCGCAGCCCGCTGGGCGGGCGCACGTTCGAGGGGATGGGGGAGGATCCGCTGCTGGCCGGGCGGCTCGGGGCGGCGTGGATCGAGGGCGTGCAGTCGGCGGGGGTCGCCGCGTGCCCGAAGCACTTCGTCTGCAACGACTCCGAGACCGCGCGCACGCGGGTCGACGTCGCCGTCTCCGAGCGCGCGCTGCGCGAGATCTACCTCGCGCCGTTCGAGCACGCGACCGCGGCGTGGACGCTGATGGCGGCCTACAACGCGGTCGCGGGCGTGCCGTGCACGGAGCACGCGGACCTGCTGCGCGGGGTGCTCAAGGGCGAGTGGGGCTGGGACGGCGTCGTGCTGTCGGACTGGTACGCGGCGCGCCGCACGGTCGCGGCCGCGCTGGGCGGGCTGGACCTCGAGATGCCCGGCCCGCCGCGGGCGTTCGGGCCCGCCCTGGCGGACGCCGTCGCCGCCGGGACGGTGCCGGAGAGCGTGCTCGACGAGCAGGTCGAGCGGATCGCCCGGCTGCGGCGGCGCGTGGACCACCGCGCCCCGCCGCCGCCCGTGGAGCCCGGCGTGCTGCGCGCGGCCGCGGCGGCGGGCATGGTCCTGCTGCGCAACGACGGCGTGCTGCCGCTGCGCGGTGCGCCGCGGCTCGCGGTGATCGGGCCCGCCGCGGCCGACCCGTGCCTGCAGGGCGGCGGGAGCGCCGCGGTCGGCCTCGGGCCGGTCGTCAGCCCGCTCGCGGCACTGCGCGAGCGCTTCGACGTGGTGTACGAGCGCGGCTGCTCGCAGCGCGAGGGCGCGGGGCCGCTGCACGCGCTCGTCGACGGTGGCGCGCTGACCGTCGAGTATCTCGCCGGCGACACCGTCGTCGAGCGCGAGTCGCGCGCCGGGAGCCGGCTCGTCTGGCTCCGCAGCGTGCCCGCGGGCGCGAGCCGGGTGCGCGTGCGCGGGCGCCTGGTCGCGGCCGCCGGGGGTGAGCACCGCCTGAGCGTGCGCGGCAGCGCGCAGGTGCGGCTGCGGGCGGGCGGTCGCGACGTCGCGCGCTTCGACCCGCCGCGGGACATGTCGCCGCTGCACGCCCTGTTCTCGGATACGGCGGCCACCGGCGCGGTCACGCTCGCGGCCACCGAGGCGGTGGAGGTCGAGGCCGAGATGGCACTGACCGACCGCGAGGACCACGTGCTCGTGCTCGGCGGTCAGCCGCCCGAGGCCGAGGACGGGATCGAGCGCGCCGCGGCCGCCGCGGCGCAGGCCGACGCGGCGATCGTCATGGTCGGGACGCACGACGGCGTCGAGGCGGAGGGGCGCGATCGCACGACGGTGGCGCTGCCCGGGCGCCAGGACGAGCTGGTGCGGCGCGTGATCGCCGCCAACCCGGCGACGATCGTGGTCGTGAACGCGGGCGCCGCCGTCGCCATGCCGTGGGCGGACGAGGCGGCCGCCGTGCTGCTCGCGTGGTTCGGCGGGCAGGCGCTGGGGCCGGCGCTGGCCGACGTGCTGGCGGGCGAGCGCGAGCCGGGCGGCCGGCTGCCGATCTCGCTGCCGGACGAGCGGGCGGTGCCGCTCGCGACCGCGCCCGGCGCCGACGGCCGGCTGCGCTACGACGAGGACGTGTTCGTCGGCTACCGCGACGGCGCGGCCGGCGTGCGCTTCCCGTTCGGCCACGGGCTCGGCTACGCGACGTTCGCCTTCGAGGCGCTGTCCATCGGAGACGGCGAGGTGACGGTGACCGTGCGCAACGACGGCGACCGGCGCGGCAAGGAGGTCGTCCAGCTCTACGTCTCGCCGCCCGCGGGCGCCGCGCGGCCGCCGCTCGAGCTGCGCGGCTTCGCGACGCTCGAGCTCGAGGCCGGCGAGCGCCGGACGGTCGCGCTCCCGCTGGGCGAGCGGGCGTTCGCGACCTGGGACGGCGGCTGGGTCGTTCCGCCCGGCGAATACGGGATCCACGTCGGCCGCTCGGTGCGGGACCTCCGCCTTCACGACCGGATCGCCGTAGGCTGACCGCCGCCGATGGGGACGCTCGGACAGCTACGGGAAGCGAACCGGTCACGCGTCGTCGACGTGCTGCGCCGCCGTGGCTCGGCGAGCCGCGGCGAGCTGTCGCAGGTCACCGGCCTGTCCCGGACCACGATCACCGCGCTGGTCGGCGATCTGCAGGCTCGCGGCCTGCTCGTCGAGCGCGCGAGCGAGGACGGCGACCCGACCCGCGGCGGCCCTGGGCGGCCGCCGACGCGGCTGCGGCTGCATCCGAGCGCGGGCGCCGCGGTCGGGCTCGACGTGCGCCCGCACGGCGTCGTCGTCGCGCTCGCCGACCTCTCGTCGACGGTGCTCGAGGAGCGGCGGCTCGACGGCGGCGCCGACGACGCCGACGCGGTCGAGGCCGCGGCCGCCGCGATCGACGACATGCTCGCGGCCGCCGAGATCTGCCGCGAGGGCCTGATCGGCGTCGGGATCGCGCTCCCCGGGCCGCTCAACCTCCGCGACCGCACCACGGGCTCGGACGCGTTGCTGCCGGCGTGGGCCGCGCTCGAGCCGGCCGCCGCGCTCGAGCGCCGGCTCGGCGTGCCGGTCAGCGTGGACAACGACGCGAACCTCGGCGCGCTGGCCGAGCACGCGCTCGGCGCGGGCCGCGGCGTCGACGACCTCGTCTACGTCAGCGTCGGGCACGGCATCGGCGCCGGGCTCGTGCTCGGCGGCCGCGTCCACCGCGGCGTCAGCGGCGTCGCGGGCGAGCTCGGGCACGTGCAGGTCCAGCCGGACGGCGTCGTCTGCCGCTGCGGCAGCCGCGGCTGCCTCGGGACGGTCGCGGCCGCCGGGCCGCTGGTGCGGCTGCTGCGGCCGACGCACGGCCCGGACCTCGCGCTCGACGGGCTGCTCGCGCTGGTCGCGCAGGGCGACGCGGGCGCGGTGCGCGTGGTCGCCGACGCCGGACGCACGATCGGCGCCGTGCTGGCGGGCCTCTGCAACCACGTCAACCCGGCCGTGATCGTCGTCGGCGGCGAGCTGAGCGCGGCCGGCGCGCCGCTGCTCGACGGCATCCGCGAGGGCATCGACCGCGGCGCGCTGCCGGTCGCGGCCGGCTCGGTCGAGGTCGTCGCCTCCCCGCTCGGCGACCGGGCGGGGATGCTCGGGGCGCTCAGCCTCGTCATCGGCGACACCGAGGGCACGCGCTCGGCCGGCCTCGCCGCGTTCAAGGCCTGATGGGCTCGCTCGAGCAGCTGCGCGACGTCAACCGCGTGCGGGTCGTCGAGGCGCTGCGCGGCGAGGCCGCCGCGAGCCGGGCGCAGCTGGCCGCGCTGACGGGGCTGTCGCGGACCACGGTCGCGACGCTGGTCGCCGACCTGCAGGCGACCGGCGTCGTCGTCGAGGAGGGCGGCGCCGCTCGGCGGGCAGGGCGCGGCCGGCCGCCGGGCCGCTTGCGGCTCGACCCGTCCGCGGGGGCGGTGCTCGGCTTCGCGCTCGGCCCCGAGCGGCTGCGCGTGGCGGTCGCGGACCTCGACATGACCGTGCTGGCGGAACGCGACGAGCCGCTCGACGCGGAGGTGCCCGCCGCGGCCTCGCTCGACCGTGCCGCGGCGCTGGCCGGCGCGGCGCTCGCCGCCGCCGCGGTCGACCACGGCGCGGTCGTCGCCGCGGCGGCGGCGTTCCCCGGGCTGATCGGGCGCGACGGCGAGGTGCTCGCGTCGGCCGCCCTGCGCGGCTGGGCGGGCTTCCCGGTCGGCGGCGAGCTCGGCCGCCGGCTCGGCGTCGCGGTCGACGTCGAGAACGACGCGAACCTCGAGGCGCTGGCCGAGCACGCGCTCGGCGCGGCCCGCGGCGTCGACGACCTCGTCTACGTGAAGGCTTCGACCGGCATCGGCGCGGCGCTCGTGCTCGGCGGCCGCCTGCACCGCGGCGCCGCCGGCGCGGCCGGCGAGCTCGGCCACGTGCAGGTGCGCGCCGGCGGCGCGGTCTGCCGCTGCGGGAGCCGCGGCTGCCTGGAGACGGTCGCGGCCGTCCCGGCGCTGCTGGAGGCGCTGGCGCCGCTGCACGGCCCGGGTCTCGGCGTCGACGACCTGCTCGAGCTCGTGGCGCAGGGCGACCCCGGCGCGCGCCGCGTCGTCAAGGACGCCGCGCGGGCGCTCGGGCGCGCGCTCGCCGACGTCTGCACGCACCTGAACCCGGCGCTCGTGGTCGTCGGCGGCGAGCTCGGGGAGGCGGGCGAGCCGTTCCTGAAGTGGATCCGGCTCGCGCTCGAGCACTGGGCGCAGCCGGCCGCGGTCGCTGCGGTCGCGATCGTCCCGTCCGCGCTCGGCCCGCGCGCCGAGCTGCTCGGGGCGCTCGCGCTCGCGACGCGCGCCGTGCGCGTCTAGAGCGCGGCCGGGACGCCGGCCGGCGCGAGCGCGCGGTCGATCGCCGCCGGGGCGAGGATGCGCTCGAGCATCAGCTCGATGCCGCCCACGACGCACGCGCGCTCGCCGAGCCGCGCCGGCGCGATCCGCAGGCTGCGGGTGGCGAGCGGCAGCGACTCCTGGAAGACGACCTCGCGCACCCCGGCCAGCAGCGGCTCGTGGATCTCGGCCAGCTCGCCGCCGATCACGACGGCGTCGGGGTTGAGCAGGTTCACGCAGCCGGCGAGCACCTGGCCGAGGCTGCGGCCGGCCGCGCGCACGAGCCGGATCGCCTCGGCGTCGCCGGAGCGCACGCGCGCCACGACGTCCTCGGCGCGGCGGCCGTCGAGCCGGGCGGCGAGGGCGTGCCCGCCCGCCACCGCGTCGAGGCAGCCGGTGTTGCCGCACACGCACACGACGTCGTCGTGGCCGGCCACGCGCACGTGGCCGATGCCGCCGGCCGTGCCCTGCGGGCCGCGGTGCAGGTGCCCGGACGAGATCAGGCCGAGGCTGTAGCCGGCGCTGGCGCCGACGAGCATGAACGGGTCGCACTCGGCCCAGTGCGCGCCGCGCTCGCCGAGCGCCATCAGCGACACGTCGTCCTCCACGAGCACCGGCACGCCCGTGCGCTCGCCGAGCCAGCCGGCGACCGAGAAGGTCTCCCAGCGGGTGTCCGCGGGCGGGGTCGGGACGCCGGCGACGATCCCGCGCAGCTCGGACGTCTCACGCTCGGCGATCCGCAGAAGGTCATGCAGGCGCGAATGCACGAGGCTCAGCACGCGCGCGGCGTCGGCCGGCGGCTCGAGCGCGACCGGTTCCTCGGCCAGGATGCGCCCGCCGAGGTCGGCGAGCGCGACGCGCGGGCGGCGGCCGCCGAGGTCGGCCGCCGCGACGATGCCCGCGTCCTCGTTGAACGCGAGCGAGGACGGCGGCCGCCGGGCCGTCCAGTTGCGGGTCGTCCACTCGCGCACGAGCCCGCGCTCGACCAGCGGCTCGAGGCGTTCGTCGACCGCCGGGCGCGACAGGCCAGTGCGGCGGCAGAGATCCGCCCGGCTGCTGGCGCCGCCGTCGCGGATCAGGCGCAGCAGGGCGCCCGGCCCGACGAAGGCCCATGCTTCGCCTTCGCGACTCATCATCCGCAGCCTACGCAATACGGCGGCGGCAAGGTGGGTTATTTCGTTCGAGGTCCGAACAAAAGCGGCGCTCAGATCGGGCGCCGCGCCGCGTGCTCCGGGACCGGTGCGAGGTCGTTCTCGAACCGCGGCGTCGCCTCGACGCGGTCGAGCCAGGCGGCGACGTGCGGGTGCTCGCGCGGGTCGGCCCCGGCGTCCGCTCCGCAGTGGCCGTAGCCGTAGAGCGCGATGTCGGCGACGGTGTAGTCCTCGCCGGTGATGAACGGGCGGCCGTCCGCGAGCCCGCGATCGAGCGCGACGAGCGCGTCGCGGCCGCGCTCGAGGCGGTTCGCGAACGCCTCGGGCAGCAGCGCGTCGCGGCCGACGAGCTTCCAGAAGCGCGCGACGGCGAGGTCGGCCTCGATCCGGTTCTGCTCGAAGAACATCCACTGCAGCACGCGCGTGCGGGCGAGACCGGGAGCCGGCAGCAGCGGCGTGCCCTCGGCCAGGTGCAGCAGGATCGCGGCGGACTCGGCGATCGTCTCGCCGTCGTCGGTCTCGAGCACCGGGATGCGCCCGTCCGGGTTGCGGGCGAAGTGCTCCTCGGTGCGGGTCTCGCCGAGGAAAAGGTCGACGTGCACGGATTCATACGGCAGCTCGAGCTGCCGCAGCAGGATCCGGATCTTCAGGCAGTTCCCGGAGGCGGGGTCCTCGTAGAGAATCATGGCCGCGGCACGATACGGCCGCGGAACTCGAAGTGCATCGGGTCGGGCCGCGTCGGCCAGTCGCCGCCCCAGCTGAACCCGTGCCGCTGCAGCGTTCGCACGAGCCGCGGGTCCTGGCGCGAGCGGCCGCCGAACGGGTTCGAACTCGCGTTGAGGTCGACGGCGAGGCCCCAGGCGTGCAGCGACAGCGCGCCGTCGGGCGAGATCCGGCGCGGGGCGTAGCAGCCCGCGTAGTCGCCGGCGTCGACGAGCCGGGCGAGGCCGCGCCGCTCGAGCTCGGCGAGCGCGGCGCGCAGGCGCGGCAGCATCGCGCGGTGGCAGGTGACCGAGCCGAGGATCGGCACGCTGCGCGGAGCGCAGGTAGCGGCGGCGGAAGCCGGGGTCGAGCGTGATCCAGTCGTCGCCGTAGGGCAGCCGCACGGCCGGCTCGCCGAACCGCAGCTTGAGCTCGGCGGGGCGCGCCGGCCCCGCCGGCCCGCGGTCGCCGACCCGCGCGCCGACGTCTCCGCCGGCGGCGCGGGCGAGCCGGCCGGGCGTGATCGGGCGGTCGAGCGTCAGCCGGATCGACGCCCGCCCGCCGCTGCCGCCCGGCGTGCGCCCGCGCGGCACGAGCAGCTCCGCGCCGAGCGCGGCCTCGTCGCCGACGATCGCGCCGACGCGGAGCGCCGTGCCGTCGGCGAACCGGAGCCGCGAGCCGACCCGGGCGCGCCGCAGCCGCGCGCCGCTGCGCGACAGCGCGACGCCGCGGCGGGGGAGGCCTTCGAACGCCCGCCGGTCGACCTCGAGCACGTCGAGCGGGATCGCGTACCCGGCGCGCTCGGAGCGCAGCAGGGCGACGGTCCGCCGCACGATCGTCGCGTCCCGCACGGCGGGCAGGCGCCGCAGCCGCGCCGCGGCGCCGGCCGGCCGCTCGAGGCCCCAGACCGACGCGGTCAGCGGCTCCGCCGGCGCGCGGGTCGCGGGGGTGGCGGTCGCCGACGGCGTCGCGGCCGGCGGAGTGGCCGCCCGATCGGCGGGCGGCGGGTCACCGGCTCCGCAGCCGGCGGCCATGGCCGCCGCGGCCATCGCGCACAGCAGCCGCGCGGTCACTCGAGCCACTCGCGCAGCCGCTCGTACACGCGCGGGTGATTGAGCAGCGCGAGATGGTGCGCGCCGCCGATGTGCAGCGTCTCCTGCGCGCGATGGGTCGCGCTCGACTCGAGCACGAGCCAGTCACCGAGCGCGCGGGCGACCGGGTGGCCGGCGTTCGCGGTGATCGTCGCGGCGACGAAGCAGTGGGTCGCGCCGTCGAGCAGCGGCAGCTCGCGGCAGGCGGCGGCGCGCAGGGCGTCCGGGTCGCAGTCGCGCCAGTCCTCCTCGACCAGCGAGCCGCGGCGCAGGTCGCGGATGCCCGCGCTGCGACGCAGCAGGAACCCGGCGAACGGCCGCGTCTCGGGCAGCGCCCGCAACGCGGCGCCGGCGAGGTGCACGCCCTCGGCGAGCGGGGCGCCCGTGTGCGGGCTGCCGAGCGAGACGACGTGCGTCACCTTCCCCGCCCAGGCGTCGCCGCGCTCGGCCGCCTGGTGGCAGGCGCTGCGCGCCACCAGGCCGCCCAGCGAGTGCCCGACGAGCGCGATCTGCTCCACGCCCACCGGCCAGTCGTCGAACGTCGCGGCCAGCAGGTCGGCGAGCAGGAGCCCGTTCTCGGAGATGTGCAGGCCGCTGTTGAAGCGCACCGTCAGCGGCGAGAAGCCGGCGTCCGCGGCGAGCCGCTCGCCGTAGGAGGGACCGCCGCCGAAGCCCCACGCGAGCTCGGTCTCGAACAGGCCGTGCACGAACACGACGAGCCGCGGCGTCTGCGTCCGCGGCACGCCGCGCAGCGACATCCGCTGCTCGAGCGCGCTGCCGTCGCGGGCCAGCTCGTCGCCGATCAGCCCGTTCAGCGCGCCGAGCGCGGCCGCCCCGCGCGGTGTCGCCGAGATCGGGCGGCCGCGGGCGCTGCGCCGGGCGAGCGCGCCGTCGGCCACCAGGCCCGCCGCGGCCGCGGTGCCGCGCAGCGCCGCGTACACGCCGGCGGCGATCGCGTCGTGGAGCGCCCGGCTCGGCGCCGCGCCCGGCCCGACGGCACCGAACGCCCGGTCCGCGATCGCGCGGTGCACGTCGCCGATGCCCGCCGGCGCCCGCGCCAGCTCGGCGAACGCCAGCCGGCTGAGGGCGCGCAGCTCGTCAGGAGCGACCGAACCCATACGACCAAGGTACCCGGGCGGCCGGGCGGCAGGTCCGCCTTCAGGCCGCTGCTTCGAGCTCGACGCGCCCGACGGCGAGCTCGAGCGCGGTCACCGCGTCCGGCGTGAACTGGCGGCCGATCAGGCCGCGGCACTCGGCGAGCGCGGCCACGGGGTGCTTGGCGCGCGAGTACGGGCGGGCGACCGTCATGACGTCGAAGCAGTCGGCGACCGCCAGCAGCGCCGCGCCCTCCGGGATCTGGTGGCCCATCAGGCCGTCCGGGTAGCCGCGGCCGTCCGGACGCTCGTGGTGCGAGCGGATCCAGGACACCTGCTCGTGCGAGAGCACGTCCTCCACGATCCGCGCGCCGAGCTCGGCGTGCTCCTTGACCAGCTCGTACTCGTCCGCGTCGAGCCGCCCGGGCTTGAGCAGCACCGCGTCGGGCACGCCGATCTTGCCGACGTCGTGCACCAGCGCCGCCTCGTGCAGCAGCGCGACGCGCTCCGCCGTCCAGCCGCGCGGCCTGCGCGAGCTGCGCGGCGAGCCCGGCCACGCGCTCGGAGTGCTCGCGCGTCGAAGGGTCCTTGGCGTCGATCGCCCGCGCCAGCGCGCGGATGCCGGCCAGCGCGTGCGAGCGCTCGAGCCGCTCGAGCCGCTCGGACGCGGACAGCTCGCGCACGGTCCCCGGGTCGTAGATCCAGGTCGTGTTGCGGCCGTGCTCCTTGCTCCAGTACAGCGCGCCGTCGGCCAGCCGCAGCAGCGTCTCGCCGTCGGCGGCGCGCGCGAGCGCGCAGATGCCGGCCGACACGGTCACGTGGATGCCGTCGAACAGCGGCATCCGCTCGAGGTCCTGGCGCGCGCGCTCGAGCACCTCGAACGCCTCCGACTCGCCGGTCTCCGGCAGCAGCACGGCGAACTCGTCGCCGCCGGTGCGGGCGATCACGTCCTCGGCGCGCAGCCCGGCGCGCAGCCGGCCGCGCGAGCGCGGCCAGCACGCGGTCGCCGGTCGCGTGCCCGGCGAGGTCGTTGATCGACTTGAAGCGGTCGACGTCCAGCAGCGCGAGCGCCAGCGGGCGGCCGTGGCGCTGCGCGCGCGCGACCTCCACGTGCAGCCGCTCCTGGAACGCGCGGTGGTTCGCGAGCCCGGTCAGCGGGTCGCTGAACGCGCGCCGCGCCAGCAGCTCGCGGCCGCCGAGCACGACGCCCGCGACCAGGTAGAAGACCGGTGCCGTGAACGCCAGCTCGGCGAACGCCGCGCCGAGGTCCCCGGCCAGCGCCGCCGGCAGCGCGTGCTCGACCACGCAGGCGCCGATCAGCAGCGCCGCCGCGCGGCGCGGCAGGAACGCCGCCGCGAACACGAGGACGAGGAAGATGTAGATCCGCGCCGGCGAGCCCATGCCGCCGGTGGTCGCGACGGTCAGCCCGGTGTAGGCGGCCGCGCACAGCGTCGCGACGGTCACGGTCCAGTCGGGCAGCCGCCGCCAGTCGAGCACCCGCAGCGCGACGAAGCCCCAGACGACGGCGGCGACCGACGAGGCGACCATCAGCGGCACCGAGTCGACCTGCACCTGCGGCAGGAGCGCGAGCGCCGGCGTCAGCAGCGCGGCGAACAGCCACAGCAGGCCGCCGACGCGCCCCGCGGCCATGCGGCGGCCGGCGGTGTCGCCGAGGCGCGCCGCTTCGAGCCGCTCGAGGAGCCGCTGCATACCCTGCACGCCCCTGTCATCGGCAGGTCAGGGACGTTCGACCAGCGTCGAGAGCGCCACCATCGTGCGCGTGCGCATGACCTTCGGATCGCGCCGCAGCCGCTCGATCGTGCGCTCCAGCTCCTCGATCCCCTCGACCCGCACCCGCACCACCGCGTCGGCGTCGCCCGCCACCGTGTGCGCCGCCACCACGGCCGGGATCTCCGAGACCGCCGCGAGCAGGTCCGCGGGCGCGACGTTGTCGGCGCAGTAGAGCTCCATGAACGCCTCCAGCCGGTCGCCCAGCGCCGCCGGGTCGACGATCGCCGAGTAGCCGACGATCACGCCGGTCGTCTGCAGCCGGTCGACGCGCCGCTTGACCGCCGAGGAGGAGAGCCCGACGGCCTCGCCGACGTCGGACAGCGTCGCCCGGCCGTCGCGCTCCAGGTGCTCAAGGATCTTGCGATCCAGGTCGTCTAGACGCTGAGGTCTTTGCACGTCAAGGGCACTCTATGCCCTCTTGATTGCGCTCACCATGGCCTCGGGGCTATTCGTACGACATGTTCGAGGAAGCTCAGCTCTACTCGCCGGTCACCGCCAACGACGACGGGACCGCCCACGTCGAGCTCGCCGCGGACCATCCCGGCGCGAGCGACCCGGTGTACCGCGAGCGCCGCAACCACATCGCCGCGCAGGCGCTCGCGTGGGAGCCCGGGCAGCCGATGCCGCGGATCGAGTACACCGAGGCCGAGCACGAGGTCTGGCGGATCGTGTCGCGCGAGCTCGCGCCCAAGCACGAGCTCTACGCCTGCCGCGACTTCGTCGACGCCGCGGCGGCCCTGAACCTGCCGAAGGACCACATCCCGCAGCTCGACGAGGTCACCGACGGCCTGCAGCCGCTCACCGGCTTCGGCTACCACCCGGCCGCCGGCCTCGTGCCGCTGCGCGAGTTCCTCGGCGCGCTCGGCGACGGCGTCTTCCATTCGACGCAGTACGTGCGCCACGACGCGATGCCGCTCTACACGCCCGAGCCCGACCTGATCCACGAGGTGATCGGGCACGGCAACCTGCTCGCGAGCCCGCGCTTCGCCGCGATCAAGCGCGAGGCGGGGCTCGCCGCCCAGCGCGTCGAGACCGAGGACGCGCTGCAGTTCCTCGCCGACGTGTTCTGGTTCACGATCGAGTTCGGCGTGCTGCGCGAGGACGGCGAGGTGCGCGCCTACGGGGCGGGCCTGCTGTCGTCGTACGGCGAGATCGAGGAGTTCCGCGGCGCGGACCTGCGCCCGCTCGACCTGCTCGAGATGGGCACGATCGAGTACGACATCACGAAGTACCAGCCGGTCCTCTTCTGCGCCGACGGGATGGGCGAGCTCGAGCAGGTCGTCGGCGGCTTCTTCGCCGCGTTCGACGACGACTCGCCGGCGCGCCTGCGCGGGGCTGCGGCAGTTCGCTGACCGCTACGCTCCCGCCCCGTGGCGAAGAGGAGCGTCAAGAAGACTCGCGAGCGCCCTGCACCGGAGCCCGCCTCCGCGGCCGAGCCGGCCGCTCCGCGCCGCGGCTTCTGGCTCGGCGTCCTCGTCGCCGCCGCGATCCTGGTCCCGCTCGGCGTCGTCGGCGCCGTGCTCGCGTCCTCCGGCGGTGACGACGACCCGGCGGCGGAGCAGCAGGCGCAGGTCGACGAGGAGGTCGAGAGCGAGGCGGAGGCGATCCGCCGCCAGACCCAGGTCCGCGACAAGGAGCAGGTGCAGGAGCTGACCGACCGCATGCGCGCGACGGCCGAGGATCTGGCGCCGATGCTCGCCGGCTACGCCCGCACGCTGCCGCCCGGCGAGGAGGGCTTCGGCCCGCTGCCGCGGCCCGCGCAGCTCGAGCGCTGGGACGCGACGCTCGCGGAAGCGGACGAGTTCTTCGCCGAGACCGTCTCCGGCGAGACCGGCACGAACGTGGCCCGCGGCGGCTTCGGCGCCGCGCTCGACGCGCTGATCGAGGCGAGCGCCAGCCTGCAGCTCGCGCTCGACCAGCCGCAGCTGCGCGAGCGGCTGCTCGCCCAGGCCCGGCGCCAGCGCGACCTCGGGGTACGCACCTGGGGGGTCGCTGCGACCCAGCTCGACGCGATCAACATCTCCACGGGCTACGGGCACCAGCACGTCTATCTGGGCGGGCCGGCCGTCGAAGGCGGCTTCGGCGCCGACCCGGCGCCCGAGGGCAGCGGCGCGGAAGAGCCGACGGACCGTTAGCCGGCATGGCATCCTGGGTACGCGCGATCCGCTGATGTACTTCCAGATCGATCACGACCCGATCGCCGACGGCCACCTGGTGGTCGCCTCCGGCGAGCTCGACATCTCCGCCACCGGCCGTCTCTCGACGGTGCTCGCCGTGGCGTCCACGAGCCCCGCCGGCCGGCTCATCCTCGACGTCACCGAAGTGTCGTTCATCGACTCGACGGCGCTCGGGACGATCCTCAAGGCCGCCGCGCAGCTCGACGACAACGGGACGGCGCTGATGGTCGTCGCGCCCGAGGGCCCGGTCCGCCGCCTGCTCGAGGTGACGAACCTGACCCAGCGCTTCCGCGTGTTCGACACGCGCGAGGCGGCGCTCGCGGCGGACAGCGCCCCCGCGTAGCGCTACGCCGCTTCGCGCAGCGCCTCCATCTCGCGCCGCATCGCCAGCTCCTCGAGCGCCCGGCGCTCGAGCCGCTGCACGTCCGCGGGCCGGATCTGCAGCCGCCGCGCGGCCTCGCGCACCGACACCGGGTCGCGATCGCCGTTGAGGCCGAAGCGCAGCTGGATGACCTGGCGCTCGCGGTCGGGCAGCTGGCCGACGACCTCGCGCACCGCCTGCTCGCGCAGCGACGACCTCGACCTCCTCCTCGGGTGCCGGCTCGCGGCCGGGCATCAGCTCGCCCAGCTCGGTGTCGCCCTCGTCGCCGAGCGGGCGCGTCGAGGCTCGTGACCTTGCGCGGCGACGTCGCGCAGCTCCTCGACCTGCGCGAGCGGCGAGCTCGACGGCGACCGCGATCTCGTCGAGCGTCGGCGCGCGGCCGAGCTTCGTCGCCAGGTCGCGCTCGGCGTTGGCGATCTTGCGCTCGCGCTGGGCGACGTTGATCGGCAGCCGGATCGTGCGGCCCGCGCTCGTCGAGCGCGCGGCCGATCGCCTGGCGGATCCACAGCGTCGCGTAGGTCGAGAAGCGGAAGCCCTTGCGCCAGTCGAACTTCTCGACCGCGCGGATCAGGCCGAGCATGCCCTCCTGGATCAGGTCGAGCAGGCACAGCTCGCCGACGTTCTGGTACTTGCGGGCGATCGAGACGACCAGCCGCAGGTTGCGCGGTGATCATCCGCTCCTTGGCCGCCAGGTCGCCGCGCTCGATCCGCTTGGCGAGCTCGATCTCCTCGTCCGGCGTGAGCAGCGCGGTGGCGGCCGGCCTCGTTGAGGAACTGCTGCAGCGCGTCGGTCGTGTAGACCGCGAGCGCGGCGGGGGAGACCGCCGTCGGCGGGGCGTTGCGCAGGCCGCAGTCGTCGCGGACCTCGATGCCCTCGTCGCCGAGCCGCCCGGAGAGCGCGCCGAGCTGGCCGGTGTCGAGGTCGAGATCCTCGGCGGCGCGCTCGAGCAGCGACTCGTCGATGCAGCCCTGCTCGCGCCCGGCGGTGAACAGCGCGGCCAGCTCCGGGGCGTCCCAGGGGACGGCAACCTCGCTCGCGGGGCTCATCGCGGGCGCGCGCCGTCTCGCGGTCGTTGTGGCGGCGGAGGGCGTCGGCGAGCTCGTCCTTGGACATGTTCGACCGGCCCTCGATGCCCGCCCGCTTCGCGTCCTCGTACAACGCTTCCTTGGACTTGCCGGCGTCGACGCCGCCGTAGCTCTTGCCGCCGCCGCGCCGCGCGGCAGCGCCGCCGCGGGCAGCCTGCGGGTCCGACGGTCCCTTGGAGTCCTTGAGCTCCCAGTGGTCGCCGCGCTTCTCGGCGACGTGCTTGACGGCGGCGAACGCCGTGCGGTGGGCGCGCTCCTCGCTGTCGTACTGCTCGTGCGCGCTGTCCAGCGTCTCGCTGTAGGTGCGCTGGACCTTCTTCGGTGAGCGCTGGATCGTGCTCGGAAGGTCTTCCTTCTTCGTGGGCATAGGGTCGGGTTACCCGCTCCTGCCGTCAGGCCGAACGCCTGCGCGAGCGCCAGACGAAGGCGGCGATGTCGATCACGCCGGCGGCCAGGTGGCCGAGCGGTCCCGTGAGCAGCCACGCACGCATAGACGCTTTGTATCGTGGTCCGGCACATGACCGACGTCGTCACCACCGTCACCGAGCTGCCCGAGTCGCGCGTGCGCGTCCAGGCCGAGGTACCCGCCGAGGAGGTCGAGCGGCGCGTCGCGCAGGCCGCGAAGCGGCTCGGCCGCGGCCTCCGCGTCCCCGGCTTCCGCGCCGGCAAGGCGCCCGCGCCCGTGATCGTCCAGCGCATGGGCCGCGAGGCGGTGCTCGACGAGGCGGTCCGCGACTCGATCGCCGAGTGGTACACGGCCGCCATCGACGCCGCGCGGATCGCGCCGGTCGGCGAGCCCGAGCTCGACCTCGGCGAGCTGCCCGGTCAGGGCGAGCCGCTGACGTTCTCGATCGAGATCGGCGTGCGCCCGGAGGCGACGCTCGGCGACTACAAGGGTCTCGAGGTCGGCCGCCGCGAGCCCGACGTCTCCGACGAGGCGATCGGCGCCGAGCTCGACCGCCTGCGCGAGCGCTCGGCGCGGCTCGACACCGTCGAGCGCGCGGCCGCGAGCGGGCGACTTCGTGGTGATGGACTTCGTCGGCAGCGTCGACGGCGAGCCGTTCGCCGGCGGCGAGGGGCGCGACCAGATGGTCGAGCTCGGCTCCGGCCGCCTCGTGCCCGGCTTCGAGGAGCAGCTCGAGGGCGCCGGCGCCGGCGACGAGCGCACGGTCACGGTGACGTTCCCGGACGACTACCCGGCGACCGAGCTGGCCGGCAAGGAGGCGCAGTTCGCCGTCACGGTCAAGGAGGTCAAGGCGAAGGAGCTGCCCGAGCTCGACGACGACCTCGCCGCCGAGGCCGGCTTCGACACGCTCGACGAGCTGCGCGACGACATCCGCACGCGCATCGCCGAGACCGAGAGCGCCCGCATCGACGCGCGAGTTCCGCGAGGCGGCGCTCGACTCGGCCGTCAAGGCCGCGACGATCGAGGTGCCGGACACGCTGGTCGAGGCGCGCGCGCGCGAGCTCTGGGACCAGATGCTCCACTCGCTCGCGCACCAGGGCATCACGCGCGAGGCCTACCTGCGGATCTCCGGCCGCGACGAGGACGAGATCGTCGAGCAGGGCAAGCCCGACGCCGACAAGGCGCTGCGCCGCGAGGCCGTGCTGGCCGCGATCGTCGAGGCCGAGGGCATCGAGCCCACCGAGGAGGAGCTCCTCGAGGCGGTCGAGCAGGTCGCGGGCGAGGGGCCGCAGCGAACCTCGCCGAAGAAGCTGCTGGAGCGCCTGAAGTCCTCCGGCCGGCTCGACGAGCTCAAGCGCGACCTCGCCCAGCGGAAGGCGCTCGACCTCGTCGCCGAGTCCGCGAAGGCGATCTCGGTCGAGCAGGCGGAGGCGCGCGACAAGCTCTGGACGCCAGGCGCCGATGAGCCCTCAGAGGGCGCTCCCGGCGGCCGTCTCTGGACGCCCACCAGCTAGCCGAACAGGCGGGAAAGCCGGGCCTCCGCGATTGCTAGGCTGTCGCCGGGCTCGCCAGCCCGTAGATGCAAGCAGGACTCGAGCGCCTGAAGCGAAACGAAGCGAGGATCGTGAGCCCACTCGTACCGATGGTTGTCGAGCAGACCTCCCGTGGGGAGCGTGCGTTCGACATCTATTCCCGTCTGCTGAACGAGCGGATCGTCTTCCTCGGCACGCCGGTCGACGACCAGATCGCGAACCTGATCGTCGCTCAGCTGCTGCACCTCGAGGCCGAGGATCCCGACAAGGACATCTCGCTCTACATCAACTCGCCGGGCGGCTCGGTGTACGCGGGGCTGGCGATCTACGACACGATGCAGTTCATCAAGCCCGACGTGTCGACGATCTGCGTCGGCATCGCGATGTCGATGGGCGCGCTGCTGCTGGGCGGCGGCGCGAAGGGCAAGCGCATGGCGCTCCCGAACGCCAAGATCCTGATCCACCAGGTGTCCTCCGGCTTCCAGGGCCAGGCGACCGACATCGAGATCCACGCCCGTGAGGTCATCGACCTGCGGCGGCGGCTCGACGAGATCATCGCCGACCACTCCGGGCAGGAGATCGACAAGGTGCGCAGCGACACCGAGCGCGACTACTTCATGAGCTCGGAAGAAGCGGTCAATTACGGCATCATCGACAGGGTGATCTCCGAGCACTGAGAGGGAGACGATGGCCCGGCCGACCGACTCCAACGAGCAGCTTCTCTGCTCCTTCTGCGGCAAGTCGCAGCGACAGGTCAAGAAGCTGATCGCCGGACCCGGCGTCTACATCTGCGACGAGTGCATCGATCTCTGCAACGAGATCATCGACGAGGAGCTGACCGCTCCGCCCTCGTTCGACATCGACAACCTGCCCAAGCCGAAGGAGATCTACGGCGTGCTCAACGAGTACGTCGTCGGCCAGGAGCAGGCCAAGCGCACGCTCTCCGTAGCGGTCTACAACCACTACAAGCGCGTGCAGATGATGCAGGCGGACGACACCGACATCGAGCTGCAGAAGTCGAACATCCTGCTGCTCGGCCCGACCGGCTGCGGCAAGACGCTGCTGGCGCAGACGCTGGCGCGGATCCTCAACGTCCCGTTCGCGATCGCCGACGCCACGGCGCTGACCGAGGCCGGCTACGTCGGTGAGGACGTCGAGAACATCCTCCTGAAGCTGATCCAGGCCGCCGACTACGACGTCAAGAAGGCCGAGACCGGGATCATCTACATCGACGAGGTCGACAAGATCGCGCGCAAGGCCGACAACCCGTCGATCACGCGCGACGTGTCGGGCGAGGGCGTGCAGCAGGCGCTGCTCAAGATCCTCGAGGGGACGACGGCGACGGTGCCGCCGCAGGGCGGGCGCAAGCACCCGCACCAGGAGTTCCTGACGATCGACACGACGAACATCCTGTTCATCTGCGGCGGCGCGTTCGCGCAGCTGGACAAGGTGATCGAGCGGCGGATCGGCCACAAGGGCGTGGGCTTCGGCGCGCAGATCGAGTCCAAGGCCCAGCGCGACACCGGCGCGCTGTTCGAGAAGGTGCTGCCCGAGGACCTGATGCAGTACGGGCTGATCCCGGAGTTCATCGGCCGCCTGCCGGTCTCCTCGGCCGTGCACCAGCTCTCGCGCGACGACCTGATCACGATCCTGACCGAGCCGCGCAACGCGATCGTCAAGCAGTTCCAGCGCTTCTTCGCGTTCGACGGCATCGAGCTGGTCTTCTCCGGCGACGCCCAGAAGGCGGTCGCGGACAAGGCGCTCGAGCGCGAGACCGGCGCCCGCGGCCTGCGCTCGATCATCGAGGACATCCTGCTGGACGTGCAGTTCGAGCTGCCCTCGCGGCGCGACGTCAAGAAGTGCGTCGTGACCAAGGAGACCGTCGACCGCGGCATCAAGCCGACGCTGGTCACGGAGGCGCCGGACGACGGCGAGTCTCCGGAAGAGGCGAAGACCGCCTAGAACCGCAAGAGGGTCAGGCACGTTGGTGCCTGACCCCCTTGGCTTCCCCGGTTCCCCGTCGGATCCGGGATCTTGCCTGCGCGACGGCGCTCGCGCCCCGTCCCGAAGGCCAGTTCTCAGAGGCGGCCGTTCGCGCGCAGCACGGTCAGCGCCTGCACGGTCACGATCCCGCGCCACTCGTGGGCGGCGGCCGGGTTCCACGCGGGCCACTCGAAGGTCCAGCCGCCGTCGTCGCGCTGGCCGGCCGCGAGCGCGTCGAGGTCGGCCGCGATCGTGTCGGCGTCGAACAGCCGGCGGCTGCGCGAGCCCGGCCAGGGGGAGACGTCCAGCGGCGTGTGCGTCCGCCGAGCCGCCTCGCGGACGTCGCCGAGCGCGTCGAGCGCCGCGCCGGCCCGCTCCTCGTCCGGCACCGCGTCGAGGAACGGATGGCGAAGCAGCAGGTCGTAGGAGTGTCCGGCGGTCCCGTGCTCGATCCGCTGCCAGCAGAGCTCGGTGGCGCGGGTCACGAACGGGTGGTCGACGCCGAGGCGCGGCAGCGCCGGCGACGTTGCCGGCGGTCTGCGTGAGCGACGACGTCTCCGACGGCTGGTACCAGGGCGCGTGCGGGTGGTCGAGCACGCTCGGGAGCGCGAACGGGACGCCGCCGTCCTCGAACGCGATGCCGGCGAGGAAGTCGCAGACCGCGGCATCGGGTCGTCGGCGTCGCCGATCTCGTGCAGGATCTCGAGCGCGGTGTGGACGCCGATCGGCTGGCTGTCCGGCCCGCGCATGTCCGGCTCGATCGCGTGGCCGAAGCCGCCGTCGTCGTTGCCGTAGGCGCGCAGCGACGTCGCAGGACGGGCTCGGCGGGCGCCGTCGACCAGGTGGGCGAAGCGGAGGCGCTCCAGCAGGCGCGCGGTCGAGTCGATGAACTCGGTGGCGGAGTCGAGGTGCGGTCATGCGCCATCGAGGCGTCGTCGCGCGGGCGTCTTGAACGGAACGGACCTGCGTCGCTCACGGGCTCGCCGGCCGGCGTGGCGCCGGAGGCGAGCAGCGCCGCGGGCGTGAGGCCGGAGAGCCGCCCGCACTCGCGCGTCAGGTGGGCCTGGTCGGCGTAGCCGGCGTCGAGCGCGAGCCACGCGAGGTCGGCGTCCGGCGCGCGCGAGCTGGAGGAAGCGCTGGAAGCGCAGGATGCGCTGGAGCGTCTTCGGGCGCGTACCCGACCGCGTCGGCGAAGCGGCGGCGCAGGTGGCGCTCGCCGACGGCGCCGTCGAGCCGCTCCACGCGCGCCTGCGGATCGGCGAGCACGGCCGCGGCGGCGCGGACCGCCGGATCGGGCCGCCCGCGCGGCAGCCGCGCGGCGACGCCTGCGGCCAGCGCCTGAGCGCGATCGGGCGCCGCGGCCACGCGCTCCTCGAGCTGCCGCCCGCCGTCGCCCCAGACGTCCTCGATCGGGACGGTCGCGTCGAGCAGCTCGCGCGCCGGGCAGGCCGAGCGCCTCGCCGGCCGCGCCGACGCGGAAGCGGACCCCGGCCGACGCGCGCCCGCCGACCTGCGCCAGCACCGGCCCGGTCGCCGGCCCGGCGACCACCAGCCGGTCGTCGACCCAGACGACGTCGACGCACGCGTCCGGCAGCACCCGCCGCTCAGCCGCACTCTCCGGGGCGTCCGCGGTCCAGACGCAGGCGAGGAAGGGATGGTCCGGCAGCGCCAGCTCGCGATAGGCCACGACGCCAATCGTACGTTCCACGTCGTCGCCCGCCAGGGGGGTGGGCCGAACCCTGCGGCGGCCGCGTCAGGCGGCCAGGCGGGCGCCGAGGCCGAGGCGCTCGGCGGCCGCGACCGCGGCCGCACGCCACTCCGGGACGAGGCCGGCCCGGGTCCGGCGGTCGACGAGGTCGTCGACCGTGAGCGCCAGCTCGTGGCGGGCGGCCCAGAGCAGCTCGGCGCCGCAGGCGGCGACGCCCGGGGCGAGCGGCTCGAGCAGGTCGGGCCGGCCGAGCGCGAGCGCCGCGACCGCCGGCGCCTCGGTGCCGTGGCGGCGCACCAGCTCGAGCGGGGCGTCGACCGCGGCGAGCGCTGCGGGCGGGGCGGCGCCGACGAGCGGCAGCCGCGCGGTGCGGCACGGGACATCCGTGAGGCGGTCGACGACGTCCTGCGCCATCCGCCGGTAGGTGGTGAGCTTGCCGCCGACGATCGCGCAGCGCGCCGGTCTCGTCCTCCACGATCACGTGGCGGCGCGAGAGGTCGGCGGTCGGGCCGCCGTCGTCCGCCTCGCCCTCGGCGCCGACCGCGAGCGGGCGCAGGCCGGCGTAGCGGCCGACCACGTCCTCGGCGCGCAGCGGCGCCTCGAGGGCGGCGGACGCGTGCTCGAGCAGCTCCGCCTCCTCCTCGGCGCTCGGTCGCGGCTCGTCGGCGGGCGCGCCCGGCGCGGGCACGTCGGTCAGCCCGATCGCGACCAGGCCGTCGGCGCGCGGGAGCGCGAACACCCAGCGGTTGCGCTCTCCCGGCACCGGCACGTTGACCGCCGCGCGCGGCTCGCCGAGCCGCTCGCGCGGTACCAGCAGGTGCGACCCGCGGCTCGGCCGCAGCTCGACCGCGGCGGTCAGGCCGCCGGTCCAGACGCCGGTGGCGAGCACGACGTGCCGCGCGCGCACGCTGAACGCCGCGCCGGTGCGCGCGTCGATCGCGTCGACGCCGTCGTCGCGGACGCCGCGGACCTCGGCGTAGGTCACGATCCGCGCACCGTGGGCGGCCGCGCTGCGGGCGACCGCGACGACGAGCCGCGCGTCGTCCTCGAGCTGCCCGTCCCAGTTCAGCAGCGCGCCGCGCAGGCCGTCGGCGGGGAGCGAGGGAGCGAGGCGGCGCGCCTCGAGCGCGCTCACGCGCCGCGGCGGCGGCAGGTCGCGGCGGCTCGTGCGCGCGGCGCTGCGCAGCGCGTCGCCCATGCGCAGGCCGAGCATCGTCTTCATCCCGGTCGTGCGCCGCGTCGCGGCGTCGAGCGGGATCAGGAACGGCAGCGGGCGCACGAGGTGCGGCGCCACCGTGCGCATCAGCGGCGAGCGCTCGGCGGCCGACTCCCAGGCGAGGCCCCATTCGCCCTGCGCCGAGGTAGCGCAGCCCGCCGTGCACCAGCTTCGAGCTCCAGCGGCTCGTCCCGTGCGCGAGGTCGCGCCGCTCGAGCAGCGCGACCGAGAGGCCGCGGCTCGCCGCGTCGAGCGCGATGCCCGCGCCGGTGATCCCGCCGCCGACCACGACGACGTCGACGACCTCGCCGCCGGCGAGCGTCTCGACGTCGGCCGCCCGGCGAGCGCCGTTGAGGGAGGTGCTCACGCCGCGACGCGTCCGATCGGGTCGCGGCTGCAGGTAGCCGTCGACCGCGTGGGCGAGCTCCGCCCACGGGTCCAGCGACGGCTCGAGGTCGCTGCGGGCGGCGAGCACGAACCCGCGCACCATCAGCTCGATCGCGGCGGAGAGCGCGAGCGGCGGCACGTCCTCGCGCACCGAGCCGTCGGACTCGGCGAGCACGGCCGCGGCGGCGGCGACCGCCATCCGCTGCATCCCGCCGAGCCGCTGGGTCACGTACGGCAGGAGCAGCTCGGGGTCCACGTCCACCAGCCGCGCGAACAGCGGGTCCTCGGCCACCGCGCGGGCGCCGCCGACGACCATCGCCACGACGCGCTCGCGCGCGGTCCCGTCGGCCGCGGCCGCGGTCGAGCTGCGCCACCAGCCGCCCGAACTCGCGCGTCATCAGCGTCGACAGCACCGCCTCGACGTCCGGGAAGCGCCGGTACAGCGTCATCCGGCTCACGCCGGCGCGCCGGGCGACCTCCGTGACCGTCGTGCGCCGCACGCCCACCGCCAGCACGCACGCCCGGGCGGCGTCGAGCAGCCGGTCGTCCTCGGACACGTGACTCTGTGACAACAACTGTCCAAATGTAACTCAGCCGAGCTCGCGCTGCAACCGCTCGATCGCCTCCAGCTCCTCGACGGCCACCAGGTCCTTGGGCCGGCCGGCGGCCTTCTTCATCGCGATCAGGTCGGCGAGCGAGGCGACGCGCACGCCGATCCCGCCGATGTCCTGCTCGACGGCGCGCTCGCGCAGCTGCGCGTACACGGGCGCGCCGTCCGGCTCGGCCAGCAGGTCGAGCCAGCCGGCGGCCGTCTCGAGCGTCAGCACCCGGGTGCGGCGCAGCGTCCGGCCGTCGGGCACGAACGGCACGTCGTCGGTGACCCCGCGCAGGCGAGCGCCGAGCGCCGACGAGGACCACCCCGAGCCGATCGAGATTGCGCTCGTCGGGCGCGTACGCGATGTCGAGGTCCTGGGTGAACGCCGCGGAACCGTGCGGCCACCGCCGCGATGCCGCCGATGACCACGAAGTCGACCTCGCCCGCCGCCAGGCGCTGAGCAGCTCGCCCGGCCGGAAGTCAGGCAGCGCGCTCACGGCGGGCCGCGATTCCGGCGGCGCGGAAGGCTCGGGCGTCCTCGTAGAAGGCCTCGAACCGCCGCAGCCGCTCATCGGGCGTCAGCCGCAGCGTGCTGTGCAGCAGCGTCTCGTCGACGCTCGACTTCCGCGCCACGACCCGGATGTCGAGCGCGCGCCCCATCGCGTTCAGGGCGCGCTGCAGTGTCGCGACCGAGACCTCGTCGCCCGCCGCCTCGAGCCGGGCGACCGACGGCTGGGTGATGCCCAGGCGCCGCGCCAGGGCGGCCTGCGTCAGCCCTTCGGCCAGGCGGGTCTCGCGGATCAGGGCGCCGGTGCTCATATGCCAGAGACTATATCGACCAAAGCGGATACCAGGAAGCGTCCGATCTCGGCCTAGACTCACGGGCCGCATGGAGACCCGCTACGACGCCGCAACCACCGAGCCCCGCGTGTTCGAGCGCTGGGAGGCGTCCGGCCTCTTCCACCCGGAGCCCACCGGCGAGGCGAGCGAGAACTTCTCGATCGCGATCCCGCCGCCGAACGTGACGGGCGCCCTGCACATGGGCCACGCGCTGAACGGCTCGATCCAGGACGCCCTGATCCGGCTCGCCCGCATGCGCGGGCGCAACACGCGCTGGATCCTCGGCACCGACCACGCCGGCATCGCCACGCAGACGCAGGTCGAGCGGCTGCTCAAGGCCGAGGGCTCGAGCCGCGAGGAGCTCGGCCGCGAGGCGTTCGTCGAGCGCGTCTGGAAGTGGCGCGAGCAGTACGGCGGCACGATCGTGCGCCAGTACAAGCGGCTCGGCGCCTCGCTGCGACTACGACGACGAGCGCTTCACGCTCGACGACGCGTACGTGCGGGCGGTGATGACGGTCTTCGTCGACCTCTACGGCAAGGGCCTGATCTACCGCGACAACTACATGGTCAACTGGGACCCGGGCACCGGCTCGGCGATCTCCGACCTCGAGGTCGAGGAGCGCGAGGTCAGCGACACGCTCTACTACGTCGACTACCCGCTCGAGAGCGGTCACGGCTCGGTGACCGTCGCCACCGTGCGCCCCGAGACGATGCTGGCCGACACGGCGATCGCCGTCCACCCCGAGGACGACCGCTACACGCGGCTGATCGGCGAGACCGCGATCCTGCCGCTCGTCGGCCGCCGGCTGCGGATCATCGGCGACCCGTACGTGAAGCCCGAGTTCGGCACCGGCGCGCTGAAGATCACGCCCGGGCACGACCCGAACGACTTCGAGATCGGCCGCGCGCACGGGCTCGAGGAGATCGGCGTGATCGGCGAGGACGGCCGCATGACCGAGGCCGCCGGCCGCTTCGCCGGCATGGGCGTGATCGAGGCGCGCGAGGCGGTCGTCGCCGCCCTGCGCGAGGAGAACCGGATCGCGCGCACCGAGCCGTACGTCCACAACGTGCCCTACTCGCACCGCTCGGGCGAGCGGATCGAGCCGCTGATCTCGCTGCAGTGGTTCATGCGCATGGACCAGCTCGCCGAGCCCGCGCTCGAGGTCGTGCGCGACGGCCGCGTCCAGATCCACCCCGAGGGCCAGCGGCGGCGCTACGTCGAGTGGCTCGAGAACATCCGCCCGTGGTGCGTCTCGCGCCAGCTCTGGTGGGGCCACCAGATCCCCGTCTGGTACCGCGGCGACGAGACCTACTGCGGCATCGAGCCGCCGGAGGGCGAAGGCTGGGAGCGCGACCCGGACGTGCTCGACACCTGGTTCTCGAGCGCCCTGTGGCCGTTCGCGACGCTCGGCTGGCCCGAGCAGACCGACTCGCTGCGCGCGTTCTACCCGACCGACGTGCTCTCGACCGCGCGCGACATCCTCTTCCTCTGGGTCGCCCGGATGGTGATGATGGGGCTCGAGTTCACCGGCGACGTGCCGTTCTCGCGCGTGAACGTGCACCCGGTCATCCAGGCCCCGGACGGGCGCCGGATGTCGAAGTCGCTCGGCACCGGCATCGACCCGCTGGCCATGATCGACGGCGGCCCGCGCCCGCCCGTCTTCGAGCAAGGCGGCGACTTCCCCGCCTACGGCGCCGACGCCGTGCGCTTCGGCCTGCTCGCCACCTCGTCGAGCCAGGACGTGCGCTTCAACGAGGACAAGGTCGCCCAGGGCCGCCAGCTCGCCAACAAGCTCTGGAACGCGAGCCGGCTCGTGCTGCTGCGCGTGCCCGACGGAGCGGTGCCCGCGCCTGAGCCGCAGGCCGTCGAGGACCGCTGGATCCTCTCGCGCCTGCAGGCGGCCAAGGCCGAGGTCAGCCGCGCGCTCGACGCGTTCGAGTTCCACAACGCCGCGCTCGGCCTCTACGCCTTCGTCTACGACGAGCTCTGCGACTGGTACCTCGAGATGCTCAAGCCGCGCCTCTACGAGGACGAGAACGCCGGCGCCTGCGGCTTCGCCCTGCACATCCTGCGCGAGACGCTCGCGCTCGCGCACCCGGTGATCCCGTTCGTGACCGAGGAGATCTGGAGCAACGTGCCCGGGGCCGAGGGCCTGCTGATGGCCGCGCCGTGGCCGCAGCCCGACCCCGACCTGCGCGACGAGGACGCCGAGCGCGCGGTGGCGCGCGCGATCGCGGCGACGCAGGAGCTGCGCGGCTGGCGCGACAGCGTCGGCGCCGCCGCGGGCAAGACCGTGCCGGCGCGGCTCGAGGCCGAGGGCTACGAGCAGACGGCCGCGCACGTGGCGCGGCTCGCGCGCGTCGAGTGGTCGGCCGACGGCGGCGCGCCGATCGCCACCGTCGGCGTGCCCGGCGGCAGCATCGCCGTGCTCGAGTCCGACGCCGTCGACGTCGCCGCCGCCGCCGAGCGCGCCCGCGCGCGCCGCGGCACGCTCGAGCAGGAGATCGCGCGCGCCGAGGGCAAGCTCGCCAACCAGGGCTTCGTGGGCAAGGCGCCGGCGGCGGTCGTGGACGCCGAACGCGCCAAGCTCGACCGGCTCAGACGGGAGCTGGAGGAGCTGTGACCGGTTGGCGTCTGGCGGACGCCGAGCAGCATCTGCTCTCGCTCGAGCTGTTCGGGATGCGCTTCGGCCTCGAGCGCATGCGGCGGCTGCTGACCGCGCTCGGCAGTCCGCAGGAGCGCTACTCGGCGATCCACGTCGTGGGGACGAACGGCAAGTCCTCGACCGTCCGCATGGCGGCGGCGCTGCTCGAGGCGCACGGCGTGCGCGCCGGCGCGTTCCTGTCGCCGCACCTGGCGAGCTTCGCCGAGCGGATCCGGATCGGCGACGAGGACGTGAGCGGTGACGCGTTCGGCGCCGCCGTGCAGCGCGCCGCCGCGGCCGCCGCGAAGGTCGACCGCACGCTCGAGGAGGGCGACCGCGTCACGCAGTTCGAGCTCGTGACCGCCGCGGCGCTCGACGAGCTGGCGCGCCGCGAGGTCGAGGTCGCGGTGATCGAGGCCGGCCTCGGCGGCCGCCACGACGCGACCAACGTGCTCGGCGCCGACACGGTCGTGCTGACGAACGTCGGGCTCGAGCACACGCGCTGGCTCGGGCCGACCGTGCGCGACATCGCCGGCGAGAAGCTCGCGGTCGTGAAGCCGCGACGCGACGCTCGTCGTCGGCGACCTGCAGCCCGAGGTCGCGGAGCTCGCGCGCGCGACCGGCGCGCGGATCGTGACGGCGCAGCCGCTCGCCGCGGCCGACCTGCTGCCCGGCTACCAGCGCACGCAACTTCCTCGTCGCCGCGGCCGCGGTGCGGGCGCACCTCGGCCGCCTGGACGAGACCGCGGCGACCGCCGTCGCGACTTCGATCAGCGTTCCAGGCAGGCTGCAGCGCGTCGCCGACGAACCCTTGACCATTCTCGACGGTGCGCACAACCCGAGCGGCATGGCAGCGCTGGCCGCCGCGCTGCCCGATGCGATCGGCGACCGGCCGCTGACGGCGGTCGTCGGCGTGCTCGACGACAAGGACGCGGCGGGCATGCTGCGGGCGCTGCTGCCGCACGTCGCGCACGCCGTCTTCACCGGCTCGCAGAACCCGCGCTCGCTGCCGCCGGCGACGCTCGCGTCGCTGGCCGCGCAGCTCGACGGACCGGCGTCCGAGATCGTCCGCGACCCGCATGCGGCGCTGGCGCGGGCGCGCGAGCTGGCGGGCCGGGACGGCGCGGTGCTGGCCACCGGATCGATCTACCTCGTGGCGGACCTGCTGGGCGAGCCGGGACGGCGGAGGGCGTCCGCCCTGTGAACGACCGCGGGCCGAGCGTGCTCGCCATGGTCGCCCTCGTGGCGGTGGTCGTCGCGCTGGTGATCCTCATCTTCTTCGCGATCGGTTACGCCTTCGGACGGGCGTTCCTGTAACCCCTCCCACTACCATCACGAAACCGCCATGGTCTCCTTCGGCATCTTCGGGATCACCAACGACAGCGTGAACACCGCTGTCCAGGTGCTGATCCTCGTCCTCATCGTCATCTGGGCCGCGCTGGTCTTCTGGACCTACGCCGACGCCCGCCGCCGCATCGACGACCCGATGCTCGTCGCGTGCGCGACGGCGGCGTCGCTGTTCCCGTTCGTGGGCACGATCGTGTACCTGATCGTCCGCCCGCCCGAGTTCGTCGACGACGTGCGCCTGCGCGAGCTCGAGATGACCGCCGCCGAGGCGCGGCTGGCGCAGCTGGACTACCAGCTGTGCCCGCACTGCGACTACGAGATCAAGGCGGACTACCTGCGCTGTCCGAGCTGCATGCGGCAGCTCAAGGAGCGCTGCTACTCGTGCGGCAAGCCGGTCGACCCGGCGTGGAAGCTGTGCCCGTACTGCGAGGCCGAGACCCAGTCGGCACCGCCGCCGTCGGCCACCCGCCGGCGCCGCCGCTCGCAGACGACCGACCAGCCGACGGTCGCCGCCGAGGTGGCGGTCGACCACGAGCCGGAAGCCGGGCACGACCACGAGCCCGAGCGCGAATCCTCTGGCCGCCGTCGCGGTCGCTAGAACCGAAAGGAATGTTCATGGAACGGACCCTGATCCTGGTCAAGCCGGATGCGTTCGCCCGCGGCCTGACCGGCGAGATCATCGCCCGCTTCGAGAACAAGGGCCTGAAGATCGTCGCCCTGCGGCACATGACCGTCACCGAGGACCTGGCGAAGCAGCACTACGCCGAGCACGACGGCAAGCCGTTCTTCGGCGAGCTCGTCAGCTTCATCACCTCGGGTCCGATCGTCGCGCTGGTGCTCGAGGGCCAGGAGGCGATCAAGGCCGCGCGCCAGGTGATCGGCGCCACGAACCCGCTCGAGGCCAGCCCCGGCTCGATCCGCGGCGACTTCGCGATCGAGGTCGGCCAGAACATGGTCCACGGCTCCGACTCGCCGGAGTCCGGGCAGCGCGAGGCGGCGCTGTTCTTCCCGCAGAGCTGATCCTCGCCTCGGCCTCGCCGCAGCGGCGCGCGATCCTCGCCGAGGCGGGGGTCGCGTTCGAGGTCCGGCCCGCGGACGTGGAGGAGACGGCCGTCGGCGAGCCGGCGGCCGTCGCGGAGGGCAACGCGCGGCTGAAGGCCGCGGCGGTCCCCGGCGCCGCTGGTGCTCGGCGCCGACACGATCGTCGCGCTCGACGGCGCGATCCTCGGCAAGCCGCGCGACGCCGCCCAGGCGCGCGAGTACCTCGGCCGCCTCAACGGCCGCACCCACGAAGTCGTCGGCGGGATCGCGATCGCGCGCGACGGCGCGGTCGTCGCCTCCGCCGTCGAGGTCACCCGCGTCACCTTCCACGCGCTCCCGGACGCCGAGCTCGACGCCTACGTCGAGCTCGGGGAATGGCGCGGCAGAGCCGGTGCGTACGCGATCCAGGAGCGCGGCGGCGAGCTTCTCGTGGCCCGCGTCGACGGCGACTACCTGAACGTCGTCGGGCTCCCGCTGGCGAGGCTGCAAGAACTCCTGCGATAGCGGCTTTGCAGGCCGTTTCGGGCGCCGGACCCTTCGATACACTCAGCGCCCGGCGCGGGGCTCGGTCTGCTTCGCCTGCGCCCCCTCCTCATGGGCTTCTTCTCGTACCTCACCGGCTTCGGTGGCCGTGACATGGCCGTCGACCTCGGCACCGCGAACACCCTCGTCTACGTGCGTGGGCGCGGCATCGTGCTGTCCGAGCCGTCGGTCGTCGCGATCGACTCGCGCACCGGCGAGGTGCACGCGGTCGGCATCGAGGCCAAGCGCATGCTCGGCCGCACGCCCGGGACGATCAGCGCGATCCGCCCGCTCAAGGACGGCGTGATCGCCGACTTCGACGTCACCGAGGAGATGCTGCGCCACTTCATCCAGAAGGTGCACCAGAACCGCTGGGCGCACCCGCGCGTCGTGGTCTGCGTGCCCTCGGGCGTCACCGGCGTCGAGAAGCGCGCGGTCGAGGAGGCCTGCCTGTCCGCCGGCGCGCGCCAGGCGTACCTGATCGAGGAGCCGATGGCGGCCGCGATCGGCGCCGGCCTGCCGGTCGGCGAGCCGACGGGGAACATGATCGTCGACATCGGCGGCGGCACGTCCGAGGTGGCCGTGATCTCGCTCGGCGGGATCGTCGTCTCGCAGTCCGTGCGCGTCGGCGGCGACGAGCTCGACGAGGCGATCATCAACTACGTCAAGAAGGAGTACAAGCTCCTGATCGGCCAGCAGACGGCCGAAGAGGTGAAGCTCGAGATCGGAAGCGCCTACCCTCTGGATGAGGAGGTGCAGGCCGAGATCCGCGGCCGCGACCTCGTCTCGGGTCTTCCCAAGACGGTGGTGCTCACCTCCGAGGAGGTGCGGGCGGCCCTCGAGGAACCGCTCGTGCAGATCATCGACGCGATCAAGGAGACCCTCGACCGCACGCCCCCGGAGCTCGCCTCCGACATCATGGATCGCGGCATCATGCTGGCCGGCGGCGGCTCGCTCCTGCAGGGGCTCGACGAGCGCCTGCGCGACGAGACGCAGATGCCCGCCCACCGCGCCGACTCCCCGCTCACGTGCGTCGCGGTCGGCTCCGGCCGCTCGCTCGAGGAGTTCGAGGCGATCCACCGCAGCAATCGCAACAACAACCGCAACAACCGGCGTTCGCGCCGTTGACCAGACCCTTTGACTTCGATTCCCTGTTGCCATGCACGATAAGGCGGTCCGCCGCCGCCGCGCCGTCCTGGCGCTGCTCGTCGCGCTGTCGCTGTTCCTGCTGACGGCGTACTTCGGGGAGTCCTCGGGCGGCGGCCTGCACGCCGTCCAGCGCGGTGCGATGGAGGTCCTCGCGCCGATCCAGGAGGGGGCGAACCGCGCCCTGAAGCCGTTCCGCGACCTGTTCGGGTGGTTCGGCGACACGATGGACGCCAAGGACGAGCGCGACCAGCTCGAGGCCGAGCGCAACTCGCTGCGCAAGCAGGTGACCCAGCTCGAGGTCGAGAAGCGCGAGCTCGAGCAGCTCGAGGGCCTGCGCGAGCAGAACGTCGAGGGCGGCCTCGACGACTACACGCCGGTCGCCGCGCGCGTGATCGTCCGCTCGCCCAACTCGTGGTTCCAGACCGTCCAGATCAACAAGGGCTCGAGCGACGGCCTGCGCACCGACCAGCCGGTCGTCAACGACGCCGGGCTCGATCGGCAAGGTCAAGTCGGTCTCCGACGGCAACGCGGTCGTGATGCTGCTCACCGACCCGGAGTTCGGCGTGTCCGCGCGGTCGCTGCGCAGCGGCGAGCCGGGCAGCGTCGGCGCCGCGGCGGGCGACCCGGGCGACCTGCGGTTCGAGCTCGTGCCGAACGCCAAGGAGGTCGAGCGCGGCGAGATGATCATCACCGCCGGCACGAGCATGTCGAACTCCGAGCGCGCCGCCGAGCTCGCTTCGCTGTACCCGCGCGGCATCCCGATCGGCACCGTGCGGCGGATCGAGACCGGCGAGGGCGAGCTCGACCGCGTGATCCACGTGCGGCCGGTGGCCAACCTGCGCGATCTCGACATCGTCGAGGTCCTGACCGAGCCGCAGAACGACCTGCGCGCCGAGGTGCCGTGAGCGTCCCGCCCAAGATCGCGGGGCGGCTGGCGCTGCTCGGGCTCGTCGGCGGCATCTTCCAGCTGACCACGGTCTCCCAGATCGCGATCTTCGGCGTCCCCGCCGACCTGTCGCCGCTGCTCGTGGCGTCCGTCGGCTTCCTCTGCGGCTCCGTCCCCGGCGCGCTGTTCGGCTTCTGCCTCGGCCTGTTCGTGGACACCGCGCTGCTGCAGACGCTCGGCGTCAACTCGTTCATCCTCACCGGCATCGGCTACGCCGCCGGCCGCGTGCGCGAGCTGCGCGACCCCGCGCACGCGCTGGCGCCCGTGGCGATCGGCGCGGCCGCCACCGCGATCGCGGTCATCGGCTTCGCGCTGCTGCAGTTCCTGCTCGGCGTCGAGGCGCCGGTGTCGCTGCTGCTGCTGCGCCAGATCCTGATGACGATCGTGCTCAACACGCTGCTGGCGCTGCCCGTCTACGTCGTCTGCCGTCGCTGGCTGGCTCCGTACCTGCCCGACGACCCGCGCCGGCGCCGCCGCCGCGCGTACACGACCGGCGGCCTCAGCCCGCTCTCGCGCGCCTGATGCCGCAGAACCCGCTCGAGGAGCGCCGGCCCGCGATCACGCCGCAGCTCGCGGTGCGCGTCGCCGTGCTCGGCGGCATCGCGTTCGTCGTCTTCGGCGTCGTGTTCTTCCGCCTCTGGTTCCTGCAGGTGCTCTCCGGCGAGGACTACGTGTCGATCGCCCGCGAGAACAAGATCCGCAAGGAGGTCATCGAGGCGCCGCGCGGCGACGTCGTCGACCGCCACGGCCGGGTGCTGGTGAAGACGCGCGTGGCGCCCGTCGTCCAGATCGAGCCCGGCTCGCTGCCCGACAGCGTGCTCGAGCAGGCCGACCAGTTCCGCGAGGCGCGCGGGGTGGCCGAGAACGCGCGGCTCGCCGCGGCTTCCCGCCTGCGCACGCTCGAGCGCGACATCCGCGACCGCCGCCGCGACGCCACCAGGGCGCAGCGCCGCGAGCGCCGCAAGCTGCGCAGCGAGTCCGAGAGCGCGCCGCCGGTGGCGATCCCGCCGGTCCCGGCCGAGGAGACGGAGCTGCGCCGCCTCTACCGGCGGCTCGGGCGCGTGATCGACGTGCGGCCGCAGACGATCCACCAGCGCGTGATCGAGGGCATCGCCGAGACGCCGTACTCGAACGTCACGATCCGCACCGCCGTCGATCGCGTCGCGTTCAACTTCATCCGCGAGCGCCGCGAGCAGTTCCCGGGCATCGAGGTCTCCAAGCGCTACCTGCGCGACTACCCGCACGACGAGCTCGCCGCCCAGCTCTTCGGCACCACGCGCGAGATCTCGCCCGACGAGCTCAAGCAGGACCGCTACCGCGGCGTCGAGCAGGGCACGCGCATCGGCGCCGACGGGATCGAGGAGGCGTACGACGAGTACCTGCGCGGCACGCGACGGGTTCACGCGCATCACGATCAACGCGCTCGGCACGCGCGACGACCGCCGCCAGATGACCCGCAGGGAGCCGACGCAGGGCCAGCGGCTGCGGCTCACGCTCGACCTCAAGCTCCAGCGCGCGGCCAACGACGCGCTCAAGACCGCGGTCTCCGCGGCCGCGCAGAACGGCGCGCGCGCCGGCGCCTACGTCGCCATGAACCCCGAGAACGGCGAGATCCTCGCGCTCGGCTCCTACCCGAGCTTCGACGCCAACCTGTTCGCCCGCCCGATCTCCCAGCGCAAGTACGACGAGCTCCAGTCCGAGGAGAACGGCGCGCCGCTGTTCAACCGCGCGATCGCCGCGACCTATCCGACCGGCTCGACGTTCAAGCCGGTGACCGCGATGGCCGCGATGGAGGAAGGGCTGATCAGCCCGACCGACACGATCGTCGACGACGGCACGTTCGAGCTCGGCGACCGCGAGTTCAAGAACGCGCGCGACGCCGTCTACGGCCCGCTGCAGATGACCGGCGCGCTGACCGTCTCCTCCGACGTCTTCTTCTACGAGCTCGGCCTGCGCGCGAACTCGAAGGGCCCGGTGATCCAGGACTGGGCGCGGCGGCTCGGCATCGGGCGCCGCACCGGCATCGACATCCCGGGCGAGTTCGGCGGCCTCGTGCCGGACTCCAAGTGGCGCAACGCGGGCTACGAGGAGTACCTCAAGTGCGTCAAGAAGGCGAAGGTGTCCGCCGGCACGCAGGAGGCGCTGTTCGCCTGCGGCGGCATCGAGCGCCCGTGGTCCGCGGGCGACAACGTGAACCTGTCCGTCGGCCAGGGCGACCTGCAGGCGACGCCGCTGCAGCTCGCCACCGCCTACTCGTCGATCGCCAACGGCGGCCGCGTCGTGCGGCCGCACCTCGGCATGCAGGTCGAGGACGGGGGCGGCCGCCTGGTCGAGGAGCTGCGCATGCCCGCCCGCCGGCGCGTCGACTTCGCCGACTCGAGCCGCGACTCGATCATGGCCGGCCTGCACGGCGCCGCCACGGCCGCCAACGGCACGTCGAGCGACGTGTTCGCCGACTTCCCGTATCGCGACGTGCTGTACGGCAAGACCGGCACGGCCGAGCGCCAGCCGAACCCCGACCAGTCGTGGTACGCCTGCTTCGTCGACCATCCGACCAAGCCGATCGTCGTGGTGACGACGATCGAGCGCGGCGGGTTCGGTGCGGAAACTGCGGCACCCGCAGCGCGCCTGATCCTCAATGAGTGGTTCGATCTCAAGGACCGCGAGTTCCGCCAGGGTGCGGACCAGAGCCAGTGAGCAGCCACCCGATCCAGCCCGCCTCAGAGCCGCCGCCGCCGCTCGTGCCCCGCGAGTGGCACATGCGGCTCGACCCGCTGCTCCTGCTGGCCACGCTCGGGATCGTCGGCCTGTCGATCGTCGCGCTCAACGGCGCGACGCAGAACGACATCGCCGGCGAGCCGCGCTACTTCGTGTACCGCCAGCTCGCCTACGCCGGCGTCGGGCTCGTGCTCATGTACGTCGTGTCGCGGATCGACTACTCGCGGCTGCGCGAGCTGCGCTACCCCGTCTACGGCCTGCTGATCGGCCTGCTGCTGCTCGTGCTCGGGATCGCGGGCGCGACCCGCGGCGCGCGCGCGTGGATCGAGCTGCCGTTCTTCAACTTCCAGCCGTCCGAGCTGGGCAAGGCGCTGCTCGTGGTCTCGCTCGCCGGCTTCCTGGTCGACCGCATGCGCCGCATGGGGCGGGACACGACCGCGCGGATCGTGCTGCTCGGGCTGATCCCGACGATGCTCGTGATGGCCGAGCCCGACCTCGGGTCGGCGATGGTCTACGTCGCGGGCATCCTCGCGCTGCTGTTCGTGGCCGGCGCGCCGTGGAAGCACTTCGCCGCGCTGGCGGGGCTGTTCGCCGCCTCGGTCACGTCCGTGCTCGTCCTGGCCCCGATGGCGGGCCTGACGGTGCTCAAGCCGTACCAGATCGATCGCCTGACCTCGTTCCTGGACCCGGGATCGAACCCGGGCGAGGAGGGGTACCAGCTCCAGCAGGCGCTGACCGCCATCGGCTCGGGGGAGAAGACCGGTCGCGGGGTCGAGAACGCGACCCAGACCTCCTTGAACTTCTTGCCCGAGCACCACACCGACTTCATCTTCGCCGTGATCGGCGAGACCTACGGTTTCGTCGGCTGCGCGCTCGTCCTCTCGCTGTATGCGCTATTGATCTGGCGCGGATTGCACATCCTGACCGTCGCGAAGAACCTGTACGGCGCCCTGCTCGCCGGCGGCATCACGGTGATGCTGCTCTTCCAGCTGTTCGTGAACATCGGGATGAACGTGGGGATCATGCCGATCACCGGCGTGACGGCCCCCCTGCTGAGCTTCGGCGGCTCGTCGATGCTCGCCACATTCCTGGCTCTCGGCCTGCTCCATTCCGTCCACGCGCAAGCGCGCGAGACGGCGGAGCTGAAGGGCAGAGCCACCGTCTTCCAATGAGGGATTTCTGTGAGAAAGCAAGTGCTGGTAACGGTCGACCGTGGGGAGACCCGCGTCGCCATGCTGGAAGCCGCCGGCGACCCGGAGGCAGTCAAGAAGAGCCCGCGCCGCCGGCGCGGCAAGCGCAAGCCTGAGGTCCCGGCCGGCTACCGCGTCGCGGAGGTCTACTTCGAGCGCCGCGGCGGACGGTCGATCGTCGGCAACATCTACAAGGGCAAGGTCGACAACGTCCTGCCCGGGCTCGAGGCGGCGTTCGTCGACATCGGGCTCGACAAGAACGGCTTCCTGCACGTCGACGAGATCGTGCTCCCCGGCGTCGAGCAGACCCGCCGCGGCCGCGGCTCGGGCTCGGGCCCCCGCATCACCGACCTGCTCTCGCCCGGGCAGGAGATCGTCGTGCAGGTCGTCAAGGACCCGCTCAAGACCAAGGGCGCGCGGCTGTCGATGGAGATCACGATCGCCGGCCGCTACATGGTCTACGCGCCCACCGGCGAGGGCGTCGGCGTCTCGCGCCGGCTCGAGGACAAGGAGCGCGACCGCCTGCGCAAGGAGGCCAAGCAGCTCGACCTCGGCGGCGGCGGCGCGATCATCCGCACCGCGGCCCACGGCGCCACGCGCGCCGACTTCGAGCGCGAGCTGCAGTACCTCTTCAAGCTCAACGAGGTGCTCGAGAAGCGCGTCGCGGAGACCGCCGCGCCCGCGCTCGTGTTCCAGGAGGCCGACCTGTCGGTCCGCGTCGTGCGCGACATCTTCTCCGAGCACTTCGAGCGCGCCGTCGTCGACGACCCGAAGCAGCACCACCGGCTCATCTCCTTCTTCACGCGCACCGCGCCCGAGCTCGTCGACCGCGTCGAGCTGTGGGAGGAGGACGACCCGCTGTTCGAGGGCTACGCCGTCGAGCCGGTGATCGAGGGCATGCTCAACCGCAGGGTCGACCTGCCGAGCGGCGGCTACCTGATGATCGACTACGCCGAGGCGCTGACGGTCATCGACGTCAACACCGGCTCGTTCACCGGCAAGGGCAAGAGCGCCCGGCTCGAGGACACGATCACCAAGACGAACCTCGAGGCCGCCGAGGAGGTCGTCAGCCAGCTCAGGCTGCGCGACATCGGCGGCATCATCGTCATCGACTTCATCGACATGGCGCGCTCGCGCAACCGCGACGCCGTGCTCAAGACGCTGCGCAAGTCGCTCGACGAGGACCGCACGAAGACGTTCGTGGTCGAGATCTCGCCGCTCGGGCTGGTCGAGATGACGCGCCAGAACGTCACCGACGGCGTGCGCGAGATCATGACCAAGACGTGCCCGACCTGCGACGGCGAGGGCGTGGTCAAGTCCGAGGAGACGATCGCGATCGAGACCGCGCGCAAGCTGCGCGAGCTGGTCAAGAACCTCGGCGACGACGCCCCGGAGGCGTTCCTGGTGCGCCTCAACCCGCGCGTCACCGCCTGGTTCACCGGCCGACGGCGCGCGCGAGCTGCACGCGCTCGAGGCCCAGACCGGGCGCTTCTTCCACTTCGAGGGCTCCGAGGGCCTGCCGCTCGACCACTTCGCGGTGACGATGGAGGGCTCGCGGGCGGAGATCGAGGAGCACGCCGTGCCCTTCCGCGCCGGCGAGGAGGTGCACGTCGACATCGTCGAGCCGCACATGTACAACGCCGGACGACGCGGTCGCGAAGGTCGACGGCTACATGATCTCGGTCGCCAACGGCATCGCGTTCGTCGGCGAGAAGAAGCTCGTGCGGATCGAGGAGGCCGGCCGCACGACCGCGACCGCCGCGCTGACCGGCCGCGACGCCGAGCTGGCCGCGGAGGCCGCCACGGAGCGCGAGTCGGCACGCGGCAAGGCCGACGAGCGCGCCCGCCGCTCGGCCGCCGCCAAGAAGGGCGCCGCCGCCCGCAAGGCGCGCCAGGAGGCCGAGGCGGCCGCCAAGGCCGGCAAGGCGCGCCGAAGGCGAAGCGAAGGAGGCGGGCGGGTCGCCGCCGCGGCGGGCGAAAGAAGGTCCAGGACGAGGAGGTCATCGAGGCCGAGGCGCGTGCAGACGCTCGGCCGACGACGACACGATGGCCGAGGCCGGGACCGCCCCCGCGGCGGTCGACGACGAAGACGACGCGCTATCCTCTCGCCCCCGGCGCCGCGGCCGCAGAGGCGGACGGCGCCGTTCGCGCGCGAAGGCCTCCGCCGACGCCGAAGCCTCCGAGTGATCAGACCAGATATGTCCTACGCAGTCATCAAGACCGGCGGAAAGCAGTACCGCGTCGAGGAGGGGCAGACCCTGCTCGTCGAGCGGCTGCCCGACGAGCCCGGCGCCACCGTGGAGCTCGACCGCGCTCCTGCTGGCCGGCGACGGCGACCCGGTGACCGACATCGCCAAGCTGGCCAAGACGCACGGTGAAGGCCGAGATCGTCGGCCACGAGCGCGGCAAGAAGCTGCGCGTCTTCAAGTTCAAGCCCAAGCGCGGGTACAAGCCGCCGCACCGGCCACCGCCAGGAGCTGACGCGGATCCGGATCACGGGCATCTCCGCGTCCAAGGGGAAGAAGTAGACCCATGGCACATAAGAAGGGCCTCGGCTCCAGCCGCAACGGGCGCGACTCGAACGCCAAGCGCCTCGGCGTGAAGGTCTTCGCCGGCCAGTCCGTGACCGGCGGCGAGATCATCGTCCGCCAGCGCGGGACGCGCTTCAAGCCCGGCGACGGCGTCGGCATCGGCGCGACCACACGATCTTCGCCACGTCGGCGGGCCTGGTGCAGTTCCACACCGGCCGCCGCGGCCGCGTGATCTCCGTGGAGCCCGCGGCCGCGGGCGACCAGCAGACCTCCTAGGAGGCCAGGGGCGCGATCGCGCCCGCGCGGTGCTCTGCGTCGACCTCGTGGCCGAACAGCCCGAGGACGGAGAGCACCGACGTGGCGATCGCGATCCCGAACGCCCAGTCCGCGACCGATCCGGTCGCGATCGAGACGGCCACGATCGCCATCACGACGCCGAGCAGCGCGACCAGGGTCGCGGGGCCGGCCAGGAGCGGGCGACCGCGTGACACCGCGACCTCGGCGATGCCGAGGATCGCGAGCGCGATGCCGCCCGCGAACGCGAGCCACATGAAGGTGCCGGCGGCGAACGCGTAGCTGCCGACGATCAGGAAGGCCGAGACGACGCCCATCGCGAGGTAGGTGACGAAGCGAGTGCGCATGGCGTCTCCTTTCGGGTTGGTTCTCTTCGCCACCGCAGTGCACCACCGCGAGATGAGATGCCGATGAGCGCTCAGCGGCGGCGGAAGAGCAGCGCCGCGGCCGCCATCCCGGCGACCAGCAGCCCGCCGCACCAGAGCGCGGCCGCCAGCGCGTGGCCCTGGGCGGGGATATCGGTCATCAGCGCGCGCAGGGTCTCCACGAGCGGCGTGATCGGCCCGTGCTCGCCGATCCACCGCAGCGCCCCCGGCATCGTCTGCGTCGGCACGAACGCGCTGCTGAGGTACGGCAGGAACATCACGAAGAAGCTGAACGCGCCCGCCGCCTCGGCGGTCTTGGCGAGCAGCCCGAACGCGGTCGCGACCCACGAGATCGCGGCCATGAACGCGACGAGCAGGGCGACGACGCCGAGCCAGTCGAGCACGCCGGCGTCGGGCCGGAAGCCGATCGCCAGCGCGATCGCGACCACGACGGCGGTCGAGACCATGTTGCGCAGCACGCTCGCGACGACGTGGCCGGTGAGCACCGAGGAGGCGGCGATCGGCAGCGAGCGGAAGCGGTCGATCACGCCCGTCGTCATGTCCGTGTTGACGCCGATCGCCGTCCTGGACGCGCCGAAGCCCGCGCACAGCAGCACGACGCCGGGCACGACGTAGTCGACGTAGCGGCCGCGCCGGGTCGATCGCGCCGCCGAACACGTAGACGAACAGCAGCAGGATGATCACCGGCAGGATCACGGCCATCACGATCGCGTCGACGCTGCGGACGCTGTGGCGGATGCCGCGGCCGATCATCGCCAGCGAGTCGCTGGCGTACCAGTAGGCGGCGCTCACGCCTGCTCCGTCAGCGCCAGGAAGACGTCGTCGAGGGTCGGGCGCTGGAGGCCGAGGCGGGCGACCGGGATGCCGCGCCGCTCGAGCAGGTCGAGCGCGTCCTTGACCGCGGCGGCGCTGCCGTCCGCGGGCACGCGCAGCAGCAGCCGCAGCGGGTCGGCGTGCGCGCTCGGCCCGAACGCCGCGTGCGCCGCGGCGAGCCGGGCGTCGTCGGCGAAGAACAGCTCGACGGTCTCGCTGCCGACGCGCGCCTTCAGCTCGTCCGCCGTGCCCTCCGCGACGACGCGGCCGCGGTCGATCACGGCGATGCGGTCGGCGAGCCGGTCCGCCTCCTCGAGGTACTGCGTCGTGAGCAGCACGGTCGCGCCGGACGGCGGCGACCTGCTCGACCGAGTCCCAGACGTCGCGGCGGCTGCGCGGGTCGAGGCCGGTCGTCGGCTCGTCGAGGAAGATCACCGGCGGGTCGGAGACGAGGCTCATCGCGAGGTCGAGCCGCCGCCGCATGCCGCCGGAGTACGTGGCGACGCGGCGGTGCGCGGCGTCGACCAGGTCGAAGCGCCGCAGCAGCTCGGTCGTGCGGCGGCGAGCGGCATGGCCGCGCAGGCGCCGCAGCCGGGCCATCATCCGCAGGTTCTCCTCGCCGGTCAGGATCTCGTCGACGGCCGCGGACTGGCCGGTCATGCTGATCGCCGCGCGCACCTTGCGCGGCTCGCTGCGCACGTCGTGCCCGGCGACGGTGACGGTGCCGCCGTGGGGCTCGAGCAGCGTCGACAGGATGCGCACGGTCGTCGTCTTGCCGGCGCCGTTCGGGCCGAGCAGCGCGAACACCGACCCGGCGGCGACGCGCAGGTCGAGGCCGCGCAGCACGGGCAGGTCGCCGAACGACCGCGTCAGTCCCCGGGCTTCGATTGTGTACGCCATACACAGCGAGTGTACGTCATACACTGGCTGCTGTGCAAGACCGCGGCGCCCTGAATGCCGAGCGGATCGTCGTGGCGGCGATCGCGCTCGCCGACGAGGACGGCCTGCCCGCCGTGTCGATGGCGCGCGTCGCGAAGCGGCTCGGGTTCACGACGATGGCGCTGTACCGCCACATCGCCTCCAAGGACGAGCTGCTGGCGCTGATGCTCGACGCGGCGCTGGTGCTCGAGCCCGAGGAGCCGGCGTCGGGCTGGCGCGAGGGGCTCGAGCAGTGGGCGTGGCAGATCCTGCGGGTCGTGCGCCGGCACCCGTGGTGGCTGCAGGTCCCGGTCGCGCCGCCGCCGACCGGCCCGAACACGTTCGCGCTGATGGAGCGCGGGCTGCGGCCGCTGGGGGAGACGGCGCTGGACGAGTCCACGAAGGCGGGCATGATCCTGCTCGTGAACGGCTACGTGATGTGGCAGGCGCGGCTCGAGATCGAGCTCACCGACGCCGGGGTCGAGGCCTACCGCGCCGCGGTCGAGGCCGGAGCCGACGAGCTGTCCCCGCACCTGCAGGCGATGGTCGACGCGGGCGCGTTCGAGGACGAGGAGGACACGCGCGACGAGGACTTCGCGTGGGGCCTCGGGATCCTCATGGACGGGTTCGCGGTGAAGATCAGGTCGGCTGGTCCGTCGGCCGGATGAGGATCTCGTTGATGTCGACGTGCGGCGGCTGCGAGACCGCGTACATGACCGCGCGGGCGACGTCGTCGGCCTTCAGCGCGTCGATCTTGGGCGGGTTGTCGAAGAACGGCGTGTCGACCATGCCGGGCTCGATCAGCGTCACGCGCACGCCGCTGTCGTTGAGGTCCAGCCGCGCGGCCTCGCCCATCGCGGTGACCGAGAACTTGGTGGCCGAGTAGAGCGAGCCCTGGAGGGCGCGGCGGCCGGCGACCGAGCTCGTCAGCAGCAGGTGGCCCTTGCTCTCGCGCAGGGCGGCCATCGTGGCGCGGATCGTGTAGGCGACGCCGAGCACGTTGGTCAGCACCATCTCGCGCATCGCGTCGGGCTCCATCTTCTCGAAGCCGCGCGGGCCGCCGAAGCCGGCGTTGGCGAACGCGACGTCGACGCGCCCGAACTCGTCGAGCGCCCGCTGCACGAGCGCTTCCTGGTCCTCCCAGCGGCCGACGTCGCAGGGGACGGCGATGCCGCCGGTCTCCTTGGCGAGGCTCTCGAGCTTGTCGGCGGAGCGCGCGGCGAGCACCACGCGATAGCCCTGCTGGGCGGCGAGGCGGGCGGTCTCGGCGCCGATGCCCGTCGAGGCGCCGGTGATGAGGAAGACTCTGTCGTCGGCCATAGAGGTGGACCGTACCCTTGAGGGGTGTTCACCGATCGTGCACATCTCGAGGTCCGTGCAGGCGCGGGCGGCAACGGCGCGCTGTCGTTCCGCCGCGAGGCGCACGTGCCCAAGGGCGGCCCGGACGGCGGCGACGGCGGCCGCGGCGGTGACGTCGTGCTGCGCTGCGACGACTCGCTGCGCGATCTGCAGACGTTCCGACGGCAGGCGCACTTCCGCGCCGAGCGCGGCGGCCACGGCTCGGGCTCGCAGCGGCACGGGGCCGACGGCGAGACGCTCGTGGTCGGCGTGCCGCCGGGCACGCAGGTGGAGCGCTGGGACGGCACGCGCTACGACCTGGTCCGGCCCGGCCAGGAGGTGACGGTCGCCCGCGGCGGCGGCGGCGGGCGCGGCAACACGCGCTTCAAGGGCCCCACGCGGCAGACGCCGCGGATCGCCGAGAAGGGGCTGCCGGGCGAGGAGGGGCGCGTCGACCTCCACCTCAAGCTGCTCGCCGACGTCGGGCTCGTCGGCCTGCCGAACGCCGGCAAGTCCTCGCTGATCGCGCGCCTGACGCGCGCGCAGCCGAAGGTCGCCTCCTACCCGTTCACCACGCTGCAGCCGGTCCTGGGCACGATCGACGGCGGCGACCGCCAGCTCGTGGTCGCCGACATCCCGGGCCTGATCGAGGGCGCGTCCGAGGGCGCCGGCCTCGGGCACGACTTCCTCGCCCACGTCGAGCGCACGCGGCTGCTCGTGCACGTGCTCGACCTCGCGCCGCTCGACGGCTCGGACCCGGTCGCGAACCACGCGGTGATCGAGCGCGAGCTCTCAGAGCACGACACGCGGCTGGCGGAGCTGCCGCGCGTGCTGGCGCTCTCGAAGGCCGACCTCGTGCCCGAGGCGGTCGCCGCGGAGGCCGCCACCGAGTGGGAGCGGCGCCTCGGCGTGCCGGTGCTGGTGACGTCGGCCGCGACCGGCTTCGGCGTCGCCGACCTCTCGCGGCTGCTGCTGCGTGCCGTGCCGGTCGCCGAGCCCGTGGCCGAGGGCGCGGGGGAGAGCGAGGTCGCCGAGTTCCAGGTCTTCCGCCCGGCCGCCAAGCGCGCGTTCGAGGTCGAGAAGACGGGCGCCGGCGAGTTCCGCGTCACCGGCGAGGCGGTCGACCGCCTGATCGCCCGTCACGACCTCGCCAACGACGAGGCGCTGGCGCACGTCGAGCACCGGCTGCGGCGCATGGGCGTGATCGCCGCGCTCGAGGCGCGCGGGTTCGAACCGGGCGACGACGTCGAGCTCGGCGGCGTCGTGTTCGAGCTCGACCCGTCGTAGCTAGGCTCGGGCCATGCCGACCGCCGTCGTCAAGCTCGGCTCGTCGATCGTCGCCGAGGACTCGGGCGAGGTGCGCCTGTCCGTGGTCGCGCGCGTGTGCGAGGAGGTCGCGGCGCTGCACCGCGACGGCGTCGACGTGGTCGTGGTCACGAGCGGGGCGATCGCGCGCGGGATCAAGCTGCTCGAGCTGGGCGTGCGGCCCTCGGCGGTGGCGGACCTGCAGGCGGCCAGCGCCGTCGGCCAGGGGCGGCTCTACGGGACCTACGACGGGCTGCTGCGCGAGCGCGGGCTGCAGACCGCCCAGGTGCTGCTGACGTTCTTCGACATGAGCGCGCGGACGCACTACCTGAACGCGCGCCGGACGCTGCGCAAGCTGCTCGAGTGGCGGATCGTGCCGGTGATCAACGAGAACGACACGACGACGACCGACGAGATCTCGTTCGGCGACAACGACTTCCTGGCGGCGCAGGTCGCGGTGCTCGTGGGCGCCGACCTGCTGCTGCTGCTGACCGACACGGAAGGGCTCTACACCGCGGATCCGCGCGTCAGCGCCGGCGCGCAGCTCGTGCGCGACGTCGCCGATCCGTCCGAGCTCGGCGACCTGCAGATCGGCGAGGCGCCGTCGCCGCTCGGGTCGGGCGGCATGCGCTCGAAGGTGGTCGCGGCCGAGATGGCGTCGGCGGCCGGGACGCCGACCGTGATCGGCAGCGGGTTCGAGCCCGGCCTGCTGGGCCGCGCGTGGGCGGGCGAGCCGGGCGGGACGCGCTTCGCGCCGCAGGCCGTCCGCCAGTCGAGCTTCAAGCTGTGGCTCAAGTACGCCAAGCCGACCCAGGGCGTGGTGACCGTGGACGCGGGCGCCGCGCGGGCGCTGCGCGAGGGCGGGACGAGCCTGCTGCCGGTCGGGATCGTGTCCGTCGACGGCGCGTTCGACGCCGGCGACGCGGTCGACGTGCGCGTCGCCGGCAGCGCGATCGGCAAGGGCATCTCGAACTACTCCGCGGTCGAGCTGCGGCAGGTCATGGGGCTCAAGTCGACCGAGGTGCGGGCGCTGCTCCCGCGCGCGACCGAGGAAGCGGTCCACCGCGACTACTTCGTGCTCGCGTAGCCGGCCGCTTATCCTCTCGGCATGGCCGTAGCGTCCCGATCCGTCACCGACATCTGCCTCGCGGCGAAGGCCGCGGCGCGCGAGCTCGCGCTCGTCTCCTCCGCCGTCAAGAACCGCGCGCTGCTCGCGATCGCGGACGCGCTCGTGGCGCGGACGCCGGAGATCCTGGAGGCGAACGCGCGCGACCTCGAGGCGGGGCGCGAGAACGGGCTGTCGGCGGCGCTGATGGACCGCCTGGCGCTCGACGAGCAGCGCATCGCGGCGATCGCCGCCGGCGCGCGCGAGATCGCCGCGCTGCCCGATCCGGTCGGCGAGGTGCTGGACGGCTTCCGGCTCGCCAACGGGCTCGACGTGCGCAAGGTGCGCGTGCCGCTCGGCGTGGTCGCGGTCGTCTACGAGGCGCGGCCGAACGTGACGATCGACGCGGCCGCCCTGGCGCTGAAGTCCGGCAACGCGATCGTGCTGCGCGGCTCGTCCTCGGCGGCGCACTCGAACGCCGTGCTGGCCGCCGTGGCCTCCGAGGCGGCCGAGGCCGCCGGCCTGCCCGCGGGCTCGCTCTCGCTGGTCGCCGGCGGCGGCCGCGAGGAGCTGGCCGAGCTCGCGACGCAGGAGGGCGTGGTCGACCTGATCATCCCGCGCGGCGGCGAGGGCCTGAAGGCGGCGCTGAGCGCGGTCGCGAAGGTCCCGGTCATCTACGCCGCCTCCGGCAACTGCCACGTCTACGTCGACGAGAGCGCCGACCTCGAGGCCGCGCAGGCGATCGTCCTCAACGCCAAGGTCCAGCGCCCGGGCGTCTGCAACGCGGCCGAGACGCTGCTCGTGCACTCCGCGGTCGCCGACCGCTTCCTGCCCGGCGCGCTCGCCGCGCTGCGCGACGCCGGCGTCGAGCTGCGCGGCGACGAGCGCGTGCGCGCGGTCGACGGCGCGGCCGGCGAGGCGACCGAGGAGGACTGGGCGACGGAGTTCCTCGCGCTCGAGCTCGCCGTCAAGGTGGTCGACTCCGCGGCGGAGGCGATCGAGCACGTGAACGAGTACGGCAGCGGCCACTCGGAGGCGATCGTCACCGGGTCGGTGAGCGCGGCGCGGGCGTTCCAGCTCGGCGTCGACGCGGCCTGCGTCTACGTGAACGCCTCGACCCGGTTCACCGACGGCGGTGAGTTCGGCATGGGCGCGGAGATCGGCAACTCGACCCAGAAGCTGCACGCCCGCGGGCCGATCGGCCTGCGCGAGCTGTGCACGTTCAAGTACCTCGTCGAGGGCGACGGCCAGATCCGGCCGTGACCCGCGTGGGTCTGCTCGGCGGGACGTTCAATCCGCCGCACCTCGGTCATCTCGTGTGCGCCGCCCAGGCGGCGGACCAGCTCGCGCTCGACCGCGTGCTGCTGGTGCCGGTGCACGAGCCGCCGCACAAGGGCGCCGAGCGCGATCCCGGCGTGGAGACGCGGGTCGAGCTGTGCCGGCGGGCGGTCGCCGGGGACGAGCGGCTCGGCGTGTCGCGGGTCGACGCCGACGTGCCCGGCCCTTCATACACGGTCGCTACCCTCCGCAGGCTTCATGAGGACGCTCCGGAGAACGATCTGACCTTCATCGTCGGAGGGGACATGGCCCTCTCGCTCCCCAGCTGGCGCGAGCCCGAGGCGATCCTCGAGCTGGCCGAGCTCGGCGTGGCCGAGCGCGAGGGCGTGCGCCGGACCGACATCGGCGAGCGGCTCGCAGGCCTGCGCGGCGCCGACCGCGTGCGGTTCTTCGACATGCCGCGGATCGACGTCTCGTCGTCGCTGATCCGGCGCCTGGTCGCCGGCGGCCGCACGATCCGCTACCTCGTCCCGGCCGGCGTCGAGGCGCACATCCGCGAGGCCGGTCTCTACCGATGAGCCTCGACCCGAACCAGCTCGCCGAGGTGATCGCCGGCTACGCGTCCGACGTCAAGGCGCTCGACGTCGTCGAGCTCGACCTCCGCGGCGTGCTCGGCTACACCGACTTCTTCGTCGTCTGCACCGGCAACACCGACCGCCAGACGAAGGCGATCCACGACCGCATCCACGAGGGCATGAAGAAGGAGCACGGCACGCTCCCGCGGCGCGTCGAGGGCCTCGGCGAGTCGCGCTGGATCCTGATGGACTACCTCGACGTCGTCGTCCACGTCTTCACCCCGGACGCGCGCGAGTTCTACCGCCTCGAGCAGCTCTGGGGCGAGGCGCCGAAGCGCGCCGTCGGCGAGTAGGAACGACGAAGGCCGCCCGTGGGCGGCCTTCAAGTGGAGCTAGTCGGGCTCGAACCGACGACCTTCTGCTGCCAGCCAGCGCTCTCCCAGCTGAGCTATAGCCCCAAAGCCGTATCAGCGGCGTTTATCGCGACTCCTGATGTTCCGCCGGCTCAGCGCAGATGATCGCGTCGCCGGCCACCGCTCGATCGGCAGGGCAGCGCTGAGCTCTGGCAGTACACGCGACGCCGTCGATCTCGTCGGCGGGTATGAGCGACGTAGCCGCGCGGCGTGTAGCGCGTGTCAGGTCACGGCGACACCGCCTGACGCGGGCCACTTGCATTGCACCCGAGAGCCACCGTGTCGATGAGGTCGTAGCGCGACCTCGACGCCGGCCGCAGCCACGACCAGCCGTCGCTTCGCGGCGATCCGGCGGCCAGCCCCTTTCGCGTGCGATCGACACGATGCGAACACTAGTTCGAGCGCGGAGCCGGCGACCGCGACGCTAACCTCCGCGCCCCATGGCCGCCGAGCACCGCTTCGACCCGCAGAAGATCGAGCCCAAGTGGCAGGCGATCTGGGAGCGCGAGCGCACGTGGGAGGTCTCCAACGACGGCGACGGCTCGCCCAGCTCGTACGTGCTCGAGATGCTGCCCTACCCGAGCGGCGAGCCGCACATGGGGCACCTGAAGAACTACTCGGTCGGCGACGCCGTCGCGCACTTCCACCGCCGCACCGGCCGCCGCGTGCTGCACCCGATGGGCTACGACGCGTTCGGCCTGCCCGCCGAGAACCACGCGATCAAGACCGGCGAGCACCCGCGCGAGTCGACCGCGAAGTCGATCGCCGCGTTCCAGGAGTCGTTCCGCTCGTGGGGGATCTCGATCGACTGGTCGCGCGAGTTCGCCACGAGCGAGCCGGGCTACTACCGCTGGACCCAGTGGATCTTCCTGCAGCTGTTCGAGCGCGGCCTCGCCTACCGCAAGGAGGCGGCGGTCAACTGGTGTCCGAAGGACGCGACCGTGCTGGCCAACGAGCAGGTGATCGACGGGCGCTGCGAGCGCTGCGGGACGCTGGTCGAGGCGCGCCAGCTCGAGCAGTGGTTCTTCCGCATCACCGACTACGCCGACCGCCTGCTCGACGACCTCGACACGATCGAGTGGCCGCCGCACGTCAAGCGCATGCAGCGCAACTGGATCGGCCGCTCCGAGGGCGCCGAGGTGACGTTCGAGTGTCCCGACCTGGGCGTCGACTACCCGGTCTTCACCACGCGCCCGGACACGCTGTTCGGCGCGACGTTCTTCGTGATGGCGCCCGAGCACCCCGACATCGCGCGGCTCGCGGCCGGCACGGAGCACGAGGCGGCCGTGCGCGACTACGTCAACCACGCGCTGAGCGAGAGCAGCGAGGAGCGCGCGGACACCGACCGCACGAAGACCGGCGTGCCGCTCGGCCGCACCGTGACCAACCCGGTCAACGGCGAGCGGATCCCGATGTGGGTCGCCGACTACGTGCTGATGGAGTACGGCACCGGCGCCGTCATGGGCGTCCCCGCGCACGACCAGCGCGACTTCGAGTTCGCCCAGAAGTACGGCCTGCCGATCCGCCCGGTCGTCGCGCCCGCGGGCGGCGAGCCGGTCGGCGAAGGCGCGTTCGTCGAGCACTCCGCGAACGAGGTGCTGATCAACTCCGGCCAGTTCGACGGCATGAGCGCCGTCGCCGCCAAGGACGAGATCATCGACTGGCTCGACGCCCAGGGCCGCGGTCACCGCTCGATCAACTACCGCCTGCGCGACTGGCTGCTCTCGCGCCAGCGCTACTGGGGCTGCCCGATCCCGATCGTCTACTGCGACAACTGCGGGATCGTCCCCGTCGCCCGAGTCCGACCTGCCGGTGCTGCTGCCGGACGTCGAGGACTACGCGCCGCAGGGCCAGTCGCCGCTCGCGGCCGTCGAGGACTGGGTGAACACGACCTGCGCTTCGTGCGGCGGGCCCGCGCGGCGCGAGACGGACACGATGGACACGTTCGTCGACTCGTCGTGGTACTTCCTGCGCTACTGCGACGCGCGCAACGACGGGGCGGCCTGGGACCCGGAGGTGCTCGCGCGCTGGATGCCGGTGTTCCAGTACATCGGCGGCATCGAGCACGCGATCCTGCACCTGCTGTACGCGCGCTTCTTCGTCAAGGCGCTGAGCGACATGGGGCTGCTGGACGTGCAGGAGCCGTTCCAGCGCCTGTTCACGCAGGGCATGATCACCCGCGACGGGGCGAAGATGTCCAAGTCGAAGGGCAACATGATCAGCCCGGTGCCGTACGTCGAGCGCTACGGGGCGGACACGGCGCGCTGCTACATCCTCTTCATCGGGGCGCCGGACCAGGACGCCGACTGGACCGACGAGGGCGTCGAGGGCGTCCACCGCTTCCTCGGGCGGCTGTGGCGGCTCGGGCTCGACGTCAGCGAGCGCGCCGGCGCCCGGCCGCTCGACCCCGACGCCGGCACGGGCGCGGGCGACGACCTCGAGCTGGCCCGCAAGGCCAACTGGGCGATCGACAAGGTCACGAACGACATGGCGGGCCGGTTCGCGTTCAACACCGCGATCGCCGCCGTGATGGAGCTGGTCAACGAGTGCTACCGGCGCCGCGAGACGGTGTCGCCCCACGTGCTCCACTTCGCCGCCGCGACCGCCGCGTCGCTGATCTTCCCGTTCGCGCCGCACACCGGGTCGGAGGTCTACGAGACGCTGACCGGCGAGCGCGTCTGGGAGCAGCCGTGGCCGGCCGCCGACCCGGCGCTGCTCGAGCGCGACGAGGTCGAGGTCGTGGTGCAGGTCAACGGCAAGCTGCGCGATCGCATGACCGCGCCGGCGAGCGCCACGCGCGAGGCCCTGGAGGCGCTGGCGCGGGAGCAGGCCAACGCGAAGGTGCACCTGGACGGCCGCGAGGTCGTGAAGGTGGTCGTCGTGCCGGGGCGGCTCGTCAACTTCGTCGTGCGCTGAGGGCCGGGGAGCGTGCCGCCGCCGCGCGCCTGGATCGCCGTCGCGGGCCCGGGAGCGGCCGCTGACGAGGAGCTGTTCCGCGCCGAGGAGGCGGGCGCCGAGATCGCCGCGGCGGGCTGCGGGCTGGTCTGCGGCGGGCTCGGCGGCGTGATGGAGGCCGCGTGCCGCGGTGCCCGCTCGCGCGGCGGGCTGACGGTCGGGCTGCTGCCGGGGCTGGACCGCGACGCGGCGAACGGCTGGGTGGTGGTCGCGCTGCCGACCGGGCTCGGCGAGGCGCGCAACGCGCTCGTGGTGCGGGCGGCCGACGCCGTGGTGGCGATCGGCGGCGGCTGGGGCACGCTGTCCGAGATCGCGCTCGCCCGCAAGGCCGGCGTGCCGGTCGTGGGGCTCGGCACCTGGTCGCCGGAGCCGCCCGCCGGCTCGTCGCTCGACGCCGAGCTGCCGCTCGCCGCCGATGCCCGTGAGGCGGTCGCCACCGCGCTCCGTCTCGCCGGGCGCTAAGCCTGGTCCGCTGAATCCGCACACTTCCGCAACACCCGCGTGCTGATCCGTGACGCCGCCGATCGTACGGTCGCGGCATGCCCGATCTCGAACCGCACCGGCTGGCCGCCTGCGTCGCCGCAGTGGTGGCGGTGCTGGCCCTGGGCGGGTGGTATCTCGCGCGCCGTGGGGAGCCGGCGGCGCTGCCGCCGGTGCCGATCGCGGTGCAGGGTGACGGGGAAGCGGCCGCGGGTGGGGGCGGTGGCGGTGTCACCGTGCACGTCGCGGGCGCGGTGCGGCGCCCAGGCGTGTACCGGATGCGGCCCGGCGCCCGGGTCGACGACGCGGTCGCCCGCGCCGGCGGCGCGCGGCCGCGGGCGGACCTGAGCCAGGTCAACCTGGCGGCGAAGGTCGAGGACGGGCGCCAGATCCTCGTGCCCCGCCGGGCCGCCGCGCTGCCGGCGGGCGGCACGGCGCCCGCGAGCGAGCCGCAGCCGGGCGTGCCGCTCAACCTCAACACGGCGACGCTCGAGCAGCTCGACGAGCTCCAGGGCATCGGCCCCGCGACCGCGCAGCAGATCCTCGACTACCGCGAGGCCCAGGGTGGCTTCGGCAGCGTCGACGAGCTCGACAAGGTGCCCGGCATCGGCGAGGTCCGGCTCGCCACGCTGCGCGAGCTGGTCCGGGTCTGAGGTGCGCCCCGCGGCCGTCCTCGAAGCGGTCCACCGCCATCCGCGCCACCTCGTCCTGCTCGCGCTCACCGCCGGTCTGCTCACCGGCCCGCTCTCGGCGGCGGCGACCTTCGGCGCGGCGCTGGCAGTGGCGCTGCTCGCGACGGCCGCCGCGGCGCCGGGGCGGCGGGTGCCGATCCGGGTGCCGGTCGTGGCGGTCGCGGCCGCCGGCGCGGTCCTCGGCGGCGCCGTCGTGGCCGACCTGCGGCTCGCCGCGCTCGCGAGCGACCGGCTCGAGCGGATCGAGGGGCGGGACCTGCGGGCGCGCGTCGTCGTGCTCGACCCGTTCCGCGAGCGCGCCCGCGGCCCGGCGGTCGCGCGCGGGCGGTTCGCGGACGGTCCGGCGGCCGGCGAGGTCGCGGTGCTGCGGGTCGCGACGCACCCGGGCGAGTGGCCGGAGGTGGGGGAGGTGGTGAGCGTCGCCGGGCGGGTCGCGCCGCTCGGGCGCTACGACGCGTACCAGCGGCGGCGCGGGGCGGGCGCGGCGGTCGACGTGTCGCGGATGCACCCGACCGGCGACCGGCGCGGCGGGCCGCTCGCGGTCGTCGATGCCGCACGGCGCCGCGCCGAGGCCGGGCTCGCCCGCGGGCTGCCGCCGCCGCGCGCGGCGCTGCTGCGCGGCATGGTCCTGGGCCAGGACGAGGGGCTGTCGGAGACGACGCGGACGGCGTTCGAGCGGTCCGGTCTCGCGCACGTCCTGGCGGTCAGCGGGCAGAACGTGATGCTGCTGGCGACGCTGGTGCTCGGCATCGGCGCGCTGACGGGCGCGCCGCTGCGCTCGCGGCTGGTCGCCGCGCTCGTGCTGGTCGCGTTCTACGTGCCGCTCACCGGTGCCGGGCCGTCGATCCAGCGCGCCGGGGTGATGGGTGCCGCGGGGCTCGTCGCGGCGCTCGCCGGAACGCCCGCGCACCGCTGGTACGCGCTCGGGCTCGCGGCGGCGGCGACGCTCGCCGCCAACCCGCTCGCCGCCGGCGAGGTCGGCTGGCAGCTCTCGTTCGCGGCCGTGATCGCGCTGCTCGCGGTGGCGCCCGGCCTGCGCGGGGTGCTGGCGCGGTTCGTGCCCGGGCCGGCGGCGGACGTCGCGGCGATCACGATCGCGGCCACGCTCGGGACCGCGCCGCTGATGGCGCTGCACTTCGACCAGGTCTCGCTCGCGGCGCTGCCCGCGAACCTGCTCGCGGCGGCGGCGATCGCGCCGATCATGTGGCTCGGCATGCTCGCGGCGACCGCGGCGCAGGTCGCCCCGGCGCTCGCCGCGCCGTTCAACGCGCTCAACGAGCCGCTGCTCGGCTTCGTCGAGAACGTCGCGACGGCGACGGCCGCGTTCCCGTTCGCCGTCGTGCCCGTGGACCTTGCGACGCCGGCCGCGCTGGCCGCCGCGTACGCGGCCCTCGCCGCCGCCGCGCTCGCCGCCCGCGCGGGTGGCGGCGCGCCGAGCCGCGCCTCGGCGGCCTCGGCGGCCCGCGCTGCCCGCCGCGCGCACACGCTGCCGGGGCTCGGCGACCGCCGCGGCGCTCCGGAGGCCACCGGCCCGCGCGCGTCGCCGTGCTCGCCGCGGCGGCCATCGCCGCCGCCGTGCTCGTCTCGCGCCCGGCCAGTCGCGCCCCGCCGCCCGCGCCCGGCGAGCTGGTGGTGTCGTTCCTGGACATCGGGCAGGGCGACGCGACGCTGCTGCAGACCGACCGCGCGGCGGTGCTGGTCGACACCGGCCCGCCGGGCGGCCCGGTCGTCGAGCGCCTGCACGAGGCGGGCGTGACGCGGCTGGACGCGCTCGTGATCACGCACGCGCAGGCCGACCACGAAGGTGCCGCGCTGGCGGTGATGCGCGCGTTCCCGCCGCGGCTCGTCCTGAACGGCGGCGCCGGCTGGCCGACCGGCACGCAGCGCGCGCTCGCGCACGCCGTCCGCGCCGCCGGCGCACGTGCGGTCGCCGCCCGCACCGGCAACCGGCTCGCGCTGCCCGGCTTCACCTTCGACGTCCTGCACCCGCCCGAGCCGGCGACCGACCCGATCGGAGACCCGAACGACCACGCGCTCGTCGCCCACGTCCGGGCGGGCGCCTTCGACCTGCTGCTGCCCGCCGACGCCGAGTCCGACGTGACCGCCGGCCTCGACCTGCCCGACGTCGAGGCGCTGAAGGTCGCCCACCACGGCAGCGAGGACGCCGGCCTGCCCGAGCTGCTCCAGCGCACGACCCCGGAGGTCGCCGCGATCGAGGTCGGCCGCGAGAACCCCTACGGCCACCCGGCGCCCTCCACGCTGCGCGCGTTGACCGAAATCGGACACGTCCTGCGGACCGACCGCGACGGAACCGTGCGCCTGCGCGTTACAGCAGCCGGGATGCGGATCGAGCGACCGGGTGGGTGGTGATGCCCGAAGCTCGCTCTAGACTCGCCCACCTCCGAATGCCCAGCTTCAAGGCCGCATACCTGATCCACGGCGACGACCACGGCCGCATCGGCGAGCGCCGCGCGCGCCTGCGCGCGATGGCGGAGGCCGAGAGCGGGACGAACGGCGTCGAGCTGTTCGAGCTCGACGCGTGCACGCCGGACGCGATCGTCGCCGCCCTCTCGGCGATGACGTTCGCCGTCGGCCGCCGCTTCGTGATCGCCGACGGCGTCGAGCGCTGGAAGGACGCGGACGTCGCGCCCGTCGCCGCCGCGCTCGCGAGCATGGACCCCGACACGCTGACCGTCGCGTTCTTCGCCCGCGAGGACGGCCGCCTCAAGACGCCCGCCGGGCTGCACGCCGCGGTCGAGAAGGTCGGCGGCCTGATCGCCGCCGAGATGGCGCTCAAGCCGAAGGACCTGCCGCGCTGGCTCGGCCGCCAGGCCGCCGAGCTGAACGTCGAGCTCGACCACCAGGCCGCGCGGGCGCTCGTGGCGCAGGTCGGCGAGCGCCAGCAGCGCCTGCTGCGCGAGCTGGAGAAGCTGGCGCTCGAGTACGGCGACGGGGCGCAGATCGGCGTCGAGGAGATCCAGGCGTCGAGCGCCACCTCCTCCGAGCGCAAGCTGTGGACGCTGGCCGACGCGCTCGTGGCCGGCGACGAGAAGGTCGCGACCCGCGCGCTGCTCGAGCTGCGCCAGCAGGGCGAGCGCCTGCCCGGCCTGCTCTACGGCATGGTCCGCCGCGTCCGCGACGCGCTCGCGATCGCCGAGCAGCTCGCGGAAGGCCGCCCGGCCGCGCAGATCAAGCGCGGCCTGCGGATGCCGTCGTTCGCGGCCGACCGCCTGATCTCCGACGTCGCCAAGCGCGACGTCGAGGCGTTCCGGCGCGCGCTCGAGCTGCTCGCCGATCTCGAGGTCGAGAGCCGCGGCGGTGGCGGCGGAGCGCTGGGCGAAGACACCGCTGCGGTGCGAGCCGTGCTCGCCGCGGCCGGCTGATGGGCCGCGCCCGCCGCCGCGGCGTCGTCGCGGTGGTCGCGGCGCTCGCCGTGCTGTGCACGCCGGCCGTTGCCGGCGCGGACACGAGCACGGACGTGCGCACGCTGATCGCCCGCGCCGCCTACCAGTGGGCCGCGGCGCAGGAGGCCGACGCCACGTTCCCGAACCCGGTCGCCGCCGAGGTGGCACGCGGCTACCGCGGCTTCGGCCCGCCGATGCTGCTCTACGGCCTCTACCGCACCGGCCAGCGCTACGGGAACGCGCAGATCGCCGCGCAGGCCGACCGCGGCTGGCGGGTCGCCGTCTCGCCCGACAGGGCGGGCGCGTTCGACATGCTGGCGGCGGCGTACACGCTGCGCCACCTCCAGCTTCCCGCCGGCACGCGCGCGTTCCTGCAGGACTACATCCGGCGCTACGTCGGCTACCGCCCGGGCGCCTGCGTCGCCGCCGCGAGCTGCTACGGGAACCTCAAGCTCGTCCACGCCGCCGCGGCGCTCGCGATGACCGGGACCGGCGTCGCCTCGACGGTCCCGGGCACGCTGCTCGCCGACCCGGCCGCCGCCCGCCGCATCGCGACGATCGTCGTCAACCGCACGGTGCCGGCCGTGATGCGCCCGCTGCAGGCGCTCGCGGGCCCGCTGCGCCTCAACGGCGGCGTGCTCTCGGACCCCAACGACAACCCGATCGCCTACCACGCGCTGTCCACGTTCATGCTGATCCTGGCGACCGAGGAGCTCGGGGCGCAGACGTCGGCGTCGGCGCGGCTGGCCGTCCGCCACTCGCTCGACGCGCTCTCCGTCCTGATGGCGCCGGACGGCGACGTCAGCTACCTCGGCCGCGGCCAGGGCCAGGTGTGGGTGCCGGCCCTCACCGCCGCGGCGCTGCTGAAGGGGGCGCGCTCGCTCGCGACGACCGACCCGGCGCGCGCCGCGCGCTACCTCGCCGGCGCCCAGCAGGCGCTGCAGCAGCTCGCGACGATCCACCAGGCGCCGTACGGCTTCCTCGTCGTCCCCGGCGCGCGCACGACCGTCAACGGCCTCGACTTCTACGTCAACACGCTCGCGTACAACGGGCTCACGATGTTCGGCCTGCAGGTCGCCGCGGACGCCGCGGAGGGGATGCCGCCGCTGCCCGCCGTCCCGCCGCCGTCGCACGCGCCGCTGCGCGTCCACGACCCGGAGGGCAGCGGGCTCGGGATCCTCGCCACGGGCCAGCACTGGATGGCGGTCAACTCGCGCGGCCGCGAGCGCCGCGACCTGCGCTACGACTTCGGCCTCGCCGGCCTACGGCTGCGCCAGGCCGACGGCAGCTGGCGCAGCCTGCTCGCGCCGCGGCCGCTGACCGGCTTCCCGGTCGGCCTCTCCGCCGGCCCGACGCTGCGCCGCGGCGGCCGCGTCGGCCTGCCGCAGAGCCAGCGCATGCGCGTGGGCCCGGCCGCGATCCGGATCGGCGGCGGCTACAAGCGCAACAACACGTTCCGCTGGCAGCGGCGCCGCGCGTCGATGAAGTACGCCCTGATCCCCGGCGGCGTCCGGCTGACCGTCGGCGGCGTGCGGCGCAAGGAGAGCTACACGTTCCTCGTGTTCACGACGCCCGGCACCGGCCGGCTCGTCGACCGGCGGACGCTCCAGACCGCCTACGGCGTCTGGCGCTTCGACCGTGCGGTGCAGGTCCGGCGCGTCAACGCGCCGTTCCACTCGGGGCCGGTCGAGAACCTCGAGGGGTTCTCGGTCCGCATCCCGGCACGGCATCGCGAGCGCTTCGCGCTGACGATCACGCAGCTCTGAGAGAGGGGCGCCGCTACTCGGCGCCGGCGCTGGCCCGCAGCTTCGCCGCGCGGGACTTCTTGCGCGCGCCGTTGTTGCGATGCAGGGCGCCGCGCTTGACCGCCTTGTCGACCAGCTTGACCAGCTGCTGGTGGTCGGCGGCGGCGCGCTCTTCGTCACCCTCGGCCACGGAGGCCTGCAGGCGACGGAAGTAGGTCTTGATCGCGGAGGTGTACTGACGGTTCTCGGCGCGCTCGCGCAGAGACCGCTGATTCCGCTTGATCTGAGAGGCGATATTGGCCATGACGTGAAGAAGCCGCGAGCTACTCCCGCGGCGGCGGCGTACTATAGCGCGCCGCTTGTCGGCGCCGACTCCCAGAGCACGGCGCGTGGCCGTCAACACGGCGATCTTCTCGATCGCCACCGGCCTGTCGCGCATCGCCGGCCTCATCCGTGAGGTCGTGGCCGCCCGCTACTTCGGTACGTCGGGGCCCGCGTCGGCGTTCACGGCCGCCTTCCAGGTGCCGAGCCTGGTGCGCTCGCTGTTCGCCGACGCCGCGCTCTCGGCCGCGTTCGTGCCGGTCTTCACCGAGCTGCTGGAGAAGAAGCAGCGCAAGGAGGCACTGCACCTCGCGGGCGCGCTGTTCGCGCTGATCCTCGTCGTGCTGAGCGTGATCACCGTCGTGTTCATGCTCGCGGCCGGGGTCATCATGCCGCTGTTCACGAAGAACCCGGCGCTCGACGACCTCGCCGTCGGGCTCAGCCAGGTGCTGTTCCCGATCGTGATCCTGCTCGGCCTCAACGGCCTGCTGGTCGGGATGCTGAACGCGCACGACCACTTCGCGATCCCGGCGATCTCGCCGCTGGTCTGGAACCTCGTGATCATCATCTGCCTCGTCGCGCTCGTGCCGGCGTTCGAGGGCGACGACCAGATCTACGCGTACGCGATCGGCGTGCTGGCCGGCACGATCTGCCAGTTCGCGATGGCGTTCCCGGTGCTGCACCGGCTGAACATCCCGATCCGCGTCAACCTCGACTGGCGCGATCCGCGGGTCAAGCGGATCCTGCTGCTGATGCTGCCCGTGACGATCGGGCTCGGGCTGATCAACTTCAACCTGCTGATCAACACGTACTTCGGCTTTCGCATCTCCGACGAGGCGCCGAACGCGATCGAGCGCGCGTTCCGCATCTACATGCTGCCCCAGGGCATGTTCTCGGTCGCCGTCGCCACCGTGCTGTTCCCGGCGCTGTCGCGGCTCGTCGCGCGCAACGACATGGCCGGGCTGCGGCTGACGCAGGGCAACGGGATGCGCCAGATCGCGCTGCTGCTGATCCCGTCCGCGGCCGCGACGATCGCGCTCGCGGAGCCGATCACGCAGCTCGTGTACGAGCGCGGCGAGTTCGACGCCGAATCGACCCAGCAGGTGTCCGAGGCGCTGTTCTGGTTCTCGTTCTCGCTGCCGTTCAGCGGCTTCAACCTGCTGCTCACGCGCACGTTCTTCTCGCTCCAGAGCCCGTGGACGCCGACCGCGCTGGCCGGCGTGACGCTGGCGATCAACGCGGCCGTGTCCGGTGCGCTGTACGGCCCGATGGGGATCGGCGGCGTCGTGCTCGGCACGGTCGTCGCGACCGCGGCGATGACGGCCGGGCAGGCGTACTACCTGCGGCGCCGGATCGGCGGCCTGCAGCTGATCGTCACCGCGCGGGCGATCGCCAAGATGCTCGTGGCCGCGGCGGTCTTCGGCGTGATCGCGTACGGCGTATGGTGGGTGCTCGACGACACGCTCGGGCAGTCGCTCGCGGCGCAGATCGTCGTCGGTGGGCACAGCGCTCACCCTGGCGAGCGCGGCGTACGCCGCGATCGTGCTCGCACTGCGCATCCCGGAGGCGCGGCAGATCCTCGATCTCTTCACCCGCCGGCTCCGGCGCGGGGCCTCCTAACCTTCAACGTCCGCAATGGCCGATCAGGCGCACATCCGCAATTTCTCGATCATCGCCCACATCGACCATGGCAAGTCGACGCTGGCGGATCGGATCCTCGAGCTCACGCACACCGTCGACCCGCGGGCGATGCGCGCGCAGGTGCTCGACTCGATGGACCTCGAGCGCGAGCGCGGGATCACGATCAAGGCCCAGGCCGTGCGCGTGTTCTACGAGGCGCGCGACGGCGAGGCCTACCAGTTCCACCTGATCGACACGCCCGGCCACGTCGACTTCACGTACGAGGTCTCGCGCAGCCTCGCCGCCTGCGAGGGCGCGCTGCTGGTCGTCGACGCGTCGCAGGGCGTCGAGGCGCAGACCGTCGCCAACACGTACCTGGCGATCGACTCCGGGCTCGAGCTGATCCCGGCCATGAACAAGGTCGACCTGCCCGGCGCCGACCCCGAGCGCGTCGGCGAGGAGATCGCGGACCTGATCGGCGAGCAGCCCTCCGAGGTGCGCCGGATCTCGGCGAAGACCGGCGAGGGCGTCGAGGACCTGCTGGAGGAGATCGTGGCCCGCGTGCCGCCGCCGCACGGCGACCCGGACGCGGCGCCGCGCGCGCTGATCTTCGACTCCGAGTTCGACCAGTACCGCGGCGTGATCGCGTACATCCGCGTGGTCGACGGCACGTTCCGCAAGGGCGACGCGATCCGCGCGATGGCGACCGGCACCGAGGCCGACATCGACGACATCGGCTTCTTCACGCCCGCGCAGACGCCGGTCGGCGAGCTCAAGGCGGGCGAGGTCGGCTACCTGATCACCGGCGTCAAGGACGTGACGCTGCTGCGCGTCGGCGACACGCTGAGCACGAAGGGCAGCACGGCGACCGAGAGCCTCCCGGGCTACCGCGAGGTCAAGCCGATGGTGTTCTGCGGCCTGTTCCCGATGAACAACGACGACTACCCGGAGCTGCGGGACGCGCTCGAGAAGCTCACGCTCAACGACGCCGCGCTCTCGTGGGAGCCGGAGACGTCGGACGCGCTCGGCTTCGGCTTCCGCTGCGGCTTCCTCGGGCTGCTGCACATGGACATCGTGCGCGAGCGGCTCGAGCGCGAGTACGACCTCGAGCTGATGGCGACGATGCCGTCGGTCGAGTTCGAGGTCACGCTCACGGACGGCGACGTGGTCCCGGTCCACAACCCGACCGACATGCCCGACCCGGCGCGGATCGCCGAGGTGCGCGAGCCGTACATCCGCGCCTCGATCCTCGCGCCGAAGGAGTACATCGGGCAGATCATGGAGCTGTGCCAGGACAAGCGCGGCAGCCACGCGGGCATGCACTACCTGTCGGCCGAGCGCGTCCAGCTGACCTACGACCTGCCGCTGGCCGAGATCGTCCTCGACTTCTTCGACCAGCTCAAGACGCGCACGCGCGGCTACGCGTCGCTCGACTACGAGCCGATCGGGCTGCGCCCGTCGAACCTCGTCAAGCTCGACGTGCTGCTCGGCGGCGACCCGGTCGACGCGCTCTCGATGGTCGTGCACCGCGACAAGGCGTACGACCAGGGCAAGGTCCTCACCGAGCGGCTGCGCAAGAAGATCCCGCGCCAGCAGTACGACGTGCCGATCCAGGCCGCCGTCGGCGCGAAGATCATCGCCCGCGAGACCGTCAAGGCGTTCCGCAAGGACGTCACGGCCAAGTGCTACGGCGGCGACATCTCGCGCAAGCGCAAGCTGCTCGAGCGCCAGAAGGAGGGCAAGCGGCGGATGAAGCAGGTCGGCCGCATCGAGGTGCCCCAGGAGGCGTTCCTCGCCGTGCTCGAGCTCGGGGACGACACGTGAAGCGCGCGACCTACGCCGTCGGGCGCGAGAAGGTCCGCGAGTACGCGCACGCGGTCGGCGAGACCGACGAGCGCTACCTCGATCCCGAGGCGGCGCGCGCGGCCGGGTTCGCCGACGTCGTCGCGCCGCCGATGTTCGCCGCCGTCTACTGCACGCCGGCGCTCATGCCCGCGCTGTTCGACCCCGAGGTCGGCATCGACTTCGACCGCCTGGTCCACGGCGCGCAGGAGTTCACGTGGCACGCCCCGGTCGTGGCCGGGGACGAGATCACGACCGAGGCCGAGCTCGAGGAGGCGTCCGAGCGCGGCGGGCTGCGCTTCTACGTGTTCCGCACGACATCCACGAACGACCGCGGCGAGCTCGTGAGCGAGGGGCGATGGACGAACATCGTGAGATGAAGGTCACCCCGGACCGGTACGTCACGTACCGCTACGCCGGGGCGAGCGGGGACTTCAACCCGATCCACCTCGACGACGAGTTCGCCCGCTCGGTCGGGCTGCCCGGGCGGATCCTGCACGGCCTCTGGACGATGGCCCAGGTCGCCCGCGCGCAGGGCGACGGCCTCAAGCTGGAGTCGCTGTCCGTGCAGTTCCGCGGCATGGGCGTGCCCGAGGAGGAGATCACGATCACGTCGCGCCCGGCCGCCGACGGCACGGTCGAGTGCGAGGCGGTCCAGGGCGGCAACCGCCTCGTCCGCCGCGGCAAGGCCACTGTCAAGACTCTAAGCGTGCTCACGCCCCGCCAGGAGCTGCTCCTCAGCAAGGTCGTCGACGGGTTCTCGGCGACCGGCCAGCCGATGGCCTCGAAGGCGCTGGCCGCGGATCCCGAGGTGATCTACAGCCCGTCGACGATCCGCAACGAGCTCGCGGCGCTCGAGGAGCGCGGCCTGCTCGCGCACCCGCACACGTCGGCCGGCCGCGTGCCGACCGACGCCGGCTACCGCTACTTCGTCGACCGGCTGCTGCCCGCCCGCAGCGAGCAGCGGTCGGAGCTGCAGCTCTCGCTCGTGCGCCGCGAGGTCGACGAGGCGATGCGCGTGACCACGGAGACGCTCTCGCAGGTCACGAACCTGCTGGCGATCGTGTCCGCGCCGCCGATCGCGACCACCACGATCCGCCACATCGAGGTGCTGCCGCTGCAGCCGCAGGTGCTGATGGTCGTGATCATCACGTCGACCGGCGGCGTGTCCAAGCGCGTCTTCACGTTCGACCGCGCGGTCGACCCGGGGCTGACCGACTGGGCGGCGTCCTACCTCAACGAGTCGCTCGTCGGCATGGGGCTGGGCGCGCGGATGCTGCACTCGCGGCTCACCGACGCCAGCCTGCAGCCGACCGAGCTGGCGTTCGTCCAGCAGCTCGCGCCCGCGTTCACCGAGCTGGCCGAGACCGCCGAGAACACGCTCTACGTCGACGGCGCCGGGCGGCTGCTGGCCGAGCACCGCTTCCAGGACGTGACGCAGCTCAACGACCTGCTGGACGCGCTCGAGCGCCGCGTCTCGCTGCTCGGCGTGCTCTCGCGGGCGCTCGACGAGCGCGACATCTACGTGCGGATCGGCGGCGAGAACGAGATGCCGGCGCTGCGCTCGCTGTCGCTCGTCGCCGCCAACTACGGGCTGCCGCAGCGCAATCTCGGCACGGTGTCGGTGATCGGGCCGACCCGGATGGACTACGCCGAGGCGATCATGACCGTGCGCGAGGCCGCCCTGCAGCTCTCGCGCTTCGTCGAGGACATCTACGAGGGCTGATGCCGCGCGATCCCTATGAGGTGCTGGGCGTCTCCCGCGACGCCGACGAGAGCCAGGTCAAGAAGGCGTTCCGCCGCCTGGCGCGCGAGCTGCACCCGGACGTCAACGCCCACGACCCGGACGCGGAGGCGAAGTTCAAGGAGGCCGCCGAGGCCTACGAGATCCTCTCCGACGCCGAGCGCCGCCAGCTCTACGACGCCTACGGCCACGACGGCCTGAAGACCGGCGGCTACGCCCCGAACTTCGAGGGCTTCGGCTCGATCTCCGACCTCTTCTCGGCGTTCTTCGGCGCCGGCGGGTTCGACGCCGCGTTCGGCGGCACCCGCGGCGCCGGCGGGCCGGTCCAGGGCGGCGACGTCGCGGTCGCGGTCGCGATCGACCTCGCGCAGGCCGCGCACGGCGAGTCGGTCGAGGCCGTCTACGACGCCCGCGCCCGCTGCGGCACCTGTCACGGCAACGGCGCCGAGCCGGGCACGCCGATCGTCACCTGCCCGCGCTGCCACGGCCAGGGCCAGCTGCAGGCGGTGTCGCGGACGGCGTTCGGCCAGCTCGTGCGCTCCACGGTCTGCGATCGCTGCGGCGGCGACGGGCGGCTGCCCGAGGTGCCGTGCACGACGTGCCGCGGCGAGGGCATGGTCGTCGAGTCGCGGCGGGTCGAGGTCGAGGTGCCGGCCGGGATCTCCGACGGCCAGCGGATCCGGCTCTCCGGCCGCGGCCACGCGGGCGAGCGCGGCGGCCCGAACGGCGACCTCTACGTGGTCGTCCGCGTCCGCGAGGACGAGCGCTTCCTGCGCGACGGCAGCGACCTGGTGACGGTGATCGACGTGGCGGCGCCGCTGGCGGCGCTCGGCACCACGGTCGACGTGCCGACGCTCGACGGCGCGGTGCCGATCGAGATCAAGGCCGGCACGCAGCCGGGGGAGACCGTCACGCTCGGCGGGCGCGGGATGCCGCCGCTCGGCCGCGGCCGCACGGGCGACCTGCGCGTGGTCGTCAACGTGACCGTGCCGCGCCGGCTCTCGCGCGAGCAGCGCGACCTGATGGAGCAGCTGCGCGACAGCCTGACCGACGAGAACCTGCGCGCGGACGAGGGCATGATCGCCAAGCTGCGGCGGGTCCTCGCGGGTTGAGCGCGCCGATCGTCCGCCTCGGGATCCGGATCCGCGGCCACCCGCCCGAGCGCGCCGAGATCGCGCTCGCCGACCTGCTGCCGGTGCTGCAGGCGGGCGCCGAGGAGCGCGAGGTCGACGGCGACGTCGAGTTCTCGATCTACGCGCCGCCCGGGGAGCTGCCGTCCGAGAAGGACATCCGCGAGCTGGCCGGCGACGCCGTCGTGGACGTGGTGCTCGAGCCGGTCGAGGCCGGCTGGGAGCGGCGCTGGCACGACTTCCTGCGGCCGGTGCGGGTCGGCGGCGTGGTCGTGCGGCCGCCGTGGGTCGAAGGCGACGCCGGCGACCTGGTGATCGACCCGGACCTGTTCTTCGGCGCGGGCACGCATCCGACGACGCGGCTCGCGCTCGAGCTGCTGCTGGAGCTCGAGCCCGGCGGGCCGCTGTGCGACTGGGGCGCCGGCAGCGGCGTGCTCGCGGTCGCGGCGGCGCGGGCGGGGTTCGACCCGGTGACGGCGGTCGAGGTCGATCCGGGGGCGCTCGCGGTGATCCGCCGCAACGCCGCGGCGAACGGCGTCGCGGTGGCGACGCAGTGGCTCAACCTCGCCGCGACCCCGCCGCCGTGGGCGCCGACCGTGACCGCGAACCTGCCCGGCGACCTGCTGCTGGCGGTCGCGGAGCTGATGCGAGCGGCCGCCGCAGCGGCTGGTCGTGGCGGGCGTGCTCGAGCGCGAGGCGGCCGAGGTGGTCGAGGCGTTCGGGATGACCGAGCTCGACCGCCGCACCGAGGGCGAGTGGGCCGGCGTGGTGCTCGGGTGATCCGGCTCGCGGTGCGGGTGCCGCGCGAGCACGCCGAGCTGGTGCTCGCGGAGCTGCTGGCGCTGGCGCCGGGCGGGCTCGAGGAGCGCGACGTCGACGCCGCGACCGTCGAGTACGCGGTCTACGGCGCCGCCGGCGAGCTGCCGCACCTCGGCGACGTGCGCGCCGCCGCCGGGCCGGTGACGGTCGAGGTGTCGACGACCGAGCTGGCCGACGACTGGGCCGAGCGCTGGCGCGACTGGCACCGGCCGCTGGACGTGGGTGCGCTGCGCGTGCGGCCGCCGTGGGCGCCGCCGCGTCCGGGCGCGCTCGACGTGGTGATCGAGCCCGGGCAGGCGTTCGGCACCGGCGCGCACCCGACGACGCGGCTCTCGCTCGAGCTGCTCGCGGCGCTGCCCGCGAGCGGTGCGCTCGCCGACTGGGGCTGCGGCTCGGGCGTGCTCGCGCTCGCCGCCGCGCGGCTCGGCTTCGCGCCCGTGCTGGCGTGCGACGTCGAGCGCGAGTCCGTCGCGGCGACGCTGGCGGCGGCCGCGGCGAACGGCGTCGAGGTCGTGGCGGAGCGCTGCGACCTGCGGCGCGCGCCCGGGCCGTGGGCGCCGACGGTCACCGCGAACCTCGTGCGGCCGCTGCTGCTCGAGCTCGCCGCGGTGATCGAGCGCCCGCCCGAGCGGATGGTCCTGTCGGGGCTGGAGACGCCGGAGGTCGACGAGGTGGTCGCCGCGTTCGCGCGCCACGGCCTCGGGCCGCGGGCGCGCCGCGACGGGGACGGCTGGTCCGCCATCCTGCTCTCCCGATGATCTCGCTCGACGATGTCCAGGCGGCGGCCCGCCGCATCGAAGGGGTCGCGCACCGCACCCCGGTGCTGACGTCGCGCGCCCTCGACGAGGCGACCGGCGCGACCGTGTTCCTGAAGGCCGAGAACCTGCAGCGCGTCGGCGCGTTCAAGTTCCGCGGCGCCTACAACGCCGTCGCGCAGCTGAGCGACGAGCAGCGGCGGCGCGGCGTCGCCACCGTGTCGTCCGGCAACCACGCCCAGGCGCTCGCCCTGTCGGCGCGCCTGACCGGCGCGCCCGCGGTGATCCTGATGCCGGAGGACGCGCCGCCGATCAAGCTCGCCGCGACGCGCTCGCACGGCGCCGAGGTGATCCTGTTCGACCGCTACGCGACCGACCGCGACGCGCTGCTGGCCGAGCTCGTCGCCGAGCGCGGCGTCGTGCCGGTGCACCCGTACGACGACGAGCGCGTGATGGCCGGGCAGGGGACGGTCGCGCTCGAGCTGATCGAGGACGCCGGGCCGGTCGACCTGCTGCTCGTGCTGCGCCGGCGGCGGCGGGCTGGTCTCCGGCTGCGCGACGGCGGCGAAGGGCCTGCTGGGGGACGCCGTGCGCGTGATCGCCGTCGAGCCGCAGGCGGGCGACCGGATCGGGCCGTCGCTGGCCGCGGGCGAGCGCGTCGCGATCGACGTCCCGCGCACGATCGCCGACGGCCAGCAGCTGACGGCCACCGGCGAGCGGCCGTTCGCGGTCATCCGCGAGCGGGTCGACGGGTCCGCGCTGGCCTCCGACGCCGAGATCGTGACCGCGATGCGGTTCCTGTTCGAGCGGCTCAAGACGGTGGCCGAGCCGTCGGGCGCCTGCGCCCTGGCGGCGCTGCTGGCGGGGAGGGTCGAGGCGCGCGGCCTGCGGGTCGGCGTGACGATCAGCGGCGGCAACGTCACCGCCGAGCGCTTCTCCGCGCTCATGGGGATCTAGTGTGCGGCTTTCTCGCACTCGCAGGCTCGCGCGAGCGCCTTAGCATGCAGGGATGGCCTGGAACGTCCTGATCCTGGGCGGCGGCTTCGGCGGCCTGTACGCGGCCCGCAAGCTCGAGCGCATCCTGCCGCCGCACGCCGCGAAGGTGACGATCGTGACCGACGTCAACTTCATGCTCTACACGCCGCTGCTGCCGGGTGCGGCCGCGGGGACGCTCGAGCCGCGCCACGTCGTGGTGCCGCTGCGCGAGCACCTCGAGCACACCGACCTGATGCTCGGCCACGTCACGGGCGCGGACCCGGACCGGCGGCATCGTCAACGTGCGCACCGCCGAGGGGCGCGACCGCGAGCTGGGCTACGACCAGCTGATCGTCGCGATCGGCTCGATCTCGCGGACGCTGCCGGTGCCCGGGCTGCGCGAGCACGCGGTCGGCTTCAAGACGCTGTCGGACGCGATCGCGCTGCGCAACCAGGTGCTGCAGACGCTCGAGCGGGCCGAGTCGGTGGAGGACGACGCGGCGCGCCGCGAGCTCCTGACCTACGTGTTCGTCGGCGCGGGCTACGCCGGCCTCGAGGGCCTGGCCGAGCTGCAGGACTTCGCCGCCGACGTCGTCGATCTCTATCCGCGCTCGCGGGTGCACGGCCTGCGGTTCATCCTCGTCGAGGCGCGCGAGCGGGTGATGCCGGAGATCTCGGCCGACCTCGCCGAGTTCGCGGTGACCGAGCTGCGGCGGCGCGGCGTCGAGGTGCGCACCTCCACGACGGTCAAGCAGATCTCGGCCGACGCCGTCGAGCTGTCCGACGGCGAGGTCGTGCCCTGCCGGACGGTCGCCTGGACCGCGGGCGTGCGGCCGCATCCGGTCGTGGGCGAGCTCGGGCTGCCGCTGACCGAGGCGGGCCGGATCGTCGTCGACCGCTACTGCCAGGTCGAGGGCCGCCCGGACGTGTGGGCGATCGGCGACGCGGCCGCGGTCCCGGACCCGGCCCGCCCGGGCCAGCCGACGCCGCCGACCTGCCAGCACGCGCTGCGCCAGGGCCGGACGGTCGCGCGCAACGTCGCGGCCGCGCTCGGCGCCGGCACGCGCAAGCCGTTCACGTACAAGACGCTCGGCGTGTTCGTGGACATGGGGCGCCACCAGGCGGTCGCCGAGACGGTCGGGATCAAGTGGCGCGGCTTCCCGGCGTGGTTCCTCGCCCGCAGCTACCACCTGGCGATGATGCCGGGCATCCGGCGCCAGCTCCGGCTCGTGACCGACTGGACCGTCGACCTGCTGTTCGGCCGCGACGCGTCCGAGCTCGGCCAGCTCGGCCACCCGCCGGCGCTCGACTCCCGCCTCGAGGCCCAGACCTCCGGCGGAGCCAGCGCCGAGCCCGCGCAGAAGGGATGACCGGCGCCGCGGCGCGGGCGCGCCGCCGCGCGCCCGCGCCCCCGGCCAGCGGAGGCGCGCGCTGAGCGCGGCGGCGGTCGCGATCGTGCTCGCGTCGGCGGGCCTGCACGCGCTCTGGAACGCGCTGATCGCGGAGTCGCGGGACACGCACGCGGTCACCGCGGTGGCGCTGGTCGCGGCGGCGATCGTCTTCGCGCCGGTGGCGGCGCTCACCTGGGACGTGGACGCGGCGGCGGTGCCGTACATCGCCGCTTCGGCCGCGATCGAGCTGGCCTACTTCGCGGTCCTCGCCACCGCCTACGCGCGCGCCGACTTCAGCTTCGTCTATCCGGTCGCCCGCGGGGCGGCGCCGGTGATCGTGCTCGCGATCTCGGTGACCGTTCCTCGGCGCGGCGCTCGCGGCGGGCGAGGTCGCGGGCGTGCTGGCGATCGCCGCCGGGGTGCTGCTCGTGCGCGGCATCGGCGGCGGCGCGGCGTCGGGCGCCGGCCTCGCGCTGGCCGTCGCCGCCTGCATCGCGGGCTACACGCTGGTCGACGACGAGGGCGTGCGCCACGCCGCGGCGCTGCCGTACTTCGAGGCCGTGCTCGTCCTCACCGCGGTGCCGTACGCGATCGCGGTCCGGCTGACCCGCGGGCCCGAGGCGATCCGCGAGGCGATCGGCCCGCGCGCGGTCGTGATCGGCCTCGGCGATGTTCGGCGCCTACGCGCTCACGCTCGCCGCGCTCGAGATCGCCGAGGCGGCGCCGGTCGCCGCGCTGCGCGAGACGAGCGTGGTGATCGCGACCGCCGGGGCCGCGATCGCCGCGCGCGAGCACGTGCCGCGGGCGCGGATCGCGGGCGCCGTGATCGTGGTCGCCGGCGTCGCCGCGATCGCGCTCGCCTGACGGCCCGCGACGAGTTGACAGCCGATACGGCGGTCAACTCGTCGCGCGACGAGTTGACCCCGCATATCGGGGTCAACTCGTCATCGAGTTCGCGGCGGCCGGCTCTCCTCGGCCGCGAGCCGAGTGAGGTCGAGCGTCCCGGCGGGCGCCTCGACGACCGACCGCGCGCGCAGGCAGGTGCGGACCCGACGCGGCGGGAACGGCGCGGTCGACGCGGACGATCGAGCCGCCGCCGTCGAGCCACACCAGGTCGAGCGCGAACCGCATCCCGAACGTGTGGACCGAGCGGCAGCGGGGGATGTGCAGCGGCTCGCCGGGATCGGTCGCGGAAAGGCCGCGCAGGCGGCCGAGACCGCGGGCTTCGCGCAGGTTCTCGATGTGCCGCATTCCTGTCAGAGTTCGTTCTGACACAACGTCGCCCCGGGCGGTAGATCCGCCCCCGGGCGTGGGATAGTGCGGCCGCCATGGGCTCCGGACTCCGCGTCGCACTCCTCGCCGCCGTCCTCGTACTGCTCTGGCCGCACGCCGCCGAGGCGACCGAGCCGACCCGGCTCGGCGACGCGCTCGGAAAGGCCGTCCGACCGGTCGCCGACACGGTCGGCGCGACCGGTCCGGCCGCGTGGCGGAGCCGGTCGGCGCGGACGGTGAAGCCCGTGTCGGAGTCGGTCGGTCGCGGTCGTTCGCCCGGTCGCGGAGCCGGTCGGGCGCGGTCGGTGAAGCCCGTGCTCGGAGTCGGTGCGGTGCGGCGGTGAAGCCCGTGGCGGACGTCGGTCGGTGGCGCGGTCGGTTCGCCCGGTCGGGCGGGCGGTGCAGCCCGTCGCGGACGCGGTGCGGCCGATCACCGACGCGGTGCGGCCGATCACCGACTCGGTGAAGCCCGTGACCGACGCCGTGCGGCCGATCGTGGACTCGGTGGCGCCGATCGGCGGTGGACCGGACTCGCCTCCGCCGCCCGCCGCGGGCGACCCGCCGCCGCAGCCGCCCGGCCCGGGGGTGCCGTCGGCGCCCCCCGGCAGCGACGCACCCGTCGCCGCCGTCCCCGGCCCGCAAGCCGTGGGCGCGGCCGCCCCGCCCGGCCCTGTCGGCGGCGTGGCTCCGAACCGGCCGGACGGCCCCGCGGCCGTCGCCGTGCGCGCGCCGCGCGCCGACGCCGCCTCGCCGCCGGCGCGCGCGGACCGCGCGGCCGCCGCCGCCCCCGACCGGGCGCCCGTGAGCTCGCCGCCGATCCCGGCCGACCCCGCGTCCGCGGCGGTGCCGGGCGATCGCCGCAAGGCGGCTGCTCCAACGCCGGGACCCGATCTCGCCGCGGCGTCCGGCTCGACCGGCTCCGCCGCCACACCCGGCCCTGCGCCCTCCGGCGCGGGCGCCGCGGCGTTCCTCGCCGCACTCCTGCTCGCCGCCTTCGCGGCGTTCTGCTGCCGCCACCTGAGCCCGCCGTCGCACTGGCGGCCGCTGGCTCTCGCCTCTCCGCTCGAGCGGCCCGGCTGACGCGCTCCGCGCGCCTCATCCGAACGCACAACGCTCGAACCTTCTAGGAGACCCCATGCACAACCAGTGCGCGGCCATGCCGGCCGCGCTGCGAGGTGGACCCGTCGGGTTGGCTGCGCTGACCGGCGGATCGACCCAGGTGGCGACGGAGCTCGCGATCGCGCTCGCGCTGATCGCGCTGGTCGCCGGCTTCGCCGTGGGGGTGTCGGTGCACGACCGCCGCCGCCCGCCCGCCCGGACGCCGCTCCCGCCTCCTCCCGGCCGCGCCGACAACGTCGTCCGCGTGCTCGGCTACGTCACCGGCGCGCGCCACAGCGACCGCGAAGCGGTGGCGACGCTCTGCGACCACCGCGGCTGGACGATGATGAAGCTCGTCAAGGAATCGACGCCGCAGCTGGCCGGCCTCGCCTCGCGGCCGAACCTGATGTACGCGCTCGAAGAGCTCAGGGTCGGGACCGCCGACGGGCTCGTCGTCGCCCGCCTGAGCGATCTCACCGCCGACGCGCACGACCTCATCACGGTGATCCGCTGGATCACCGGCGCCGGCCGCTTCCTCGTCGCCGCCGACCACCCGCTCGACACGACCACCGACCACGGGAAGGCGACGGCGCAGGCGCTCGTCGGTCTCGGCAACTGGCAGCGCAACCGCGCCGTCGGCCGCTTCGCGCCGCCCGTGGCGCCGACCCGCGAGGGCATCGGGCCGGGCATCGAGGCCCTGCGCGAGCGCGGGATGCCCGGACCGCGCGATCGCCGAAGCGCTCGAGATCGCCGGGATCCCCGCGCCGCGCGGTCACGACCGCTGGCGGCCCGCCGCGGTCCGCACCCTGGCCGAGCCCCGCGATCCGTGAGGGCCCGCGCCGCCACGCCATCTACAATCATCGTGCTTGCAGATCGCCGATCGCATCAAGTCGGATGTGTCGTCCGCCATGAAGGCGGGCGAGCGAGAGCGCGTCACGGCACTGCGGCTCGTGCTCTCCGAGCTCCAGAAGGACGCGAAGGAGGGCGCCGGCGACGAGCTGGCCGTCCTGCGGCGCGAGCGCAAGCGGCGCCGCGAGGCCGAGGAGGCGTACCGTGCGGCCGCACGCGAGGATCTCGCCGATCAGGAGGCCTACGAGGCCGGAGTGATCGAGGCGTACCTCCCGGCCGAGCTGTCCGACGAGGAGCTCGACCGGCTCGTGCAGCAGGCGGTGAACGACACCGGGGCGACGGGGCCGCGGGACATGGGCAAGGCGATCAAGCACGTGATGGCGGCCGCCGGCGGAAGGGCCGACGGCCGCAGGGTCTCGACCAAGGTGAAGGAAGCGCTCGGATAGATGGCACGACGGCAGATGGAGCTCTCGAACGAGGTGGCGGCGGAGCTCGCCGGCGCCCAGGACCAGATCCTGCGCACGCTCGAGGAGCACCTCGACTGCGAGGTGTTCCTGCGCGGCAACGTGGTCACCCTCGACGGCGACGCGGACGCCGTGCAGGCCGGCGCGACGGTCGTGCGCGAGCTGTCCTCGATGGTCGAGCGCGGCCACGACATCGGGCCCGCGACGATCGAGTCGGTCGCACGCGTGCTCGACGAGCGCGAGAGCCCCAGCAAGGTGCTGGACGACGTCGTCTGGCGCCACCGCAACCTGCGCGTGACCCCGAAGTCGGTCAACCAGAAGCGCTACGTCGACGCGATCCGGCGCAGCACCGTCACCTTCGGCGTCGGCCCGGCCGGCACCGGCAAGACGTTCCTGGCGATCGCGATGGCGACGGCCGCGCTGGCCCGCCGCGAGGTCAACCGCATCATCCTCACGCGCCCGGCCGTCGAGGCCGGCGAGCGCCTCGGCTTCCTGCCCGGCGACCTGATGGCGAAGGTCGACCCGTACCTGCGCCCGCTGTTCGACGCGCTGCACGACATGATGGAGGCGGAGAAGGTCGCCGCCCACCTCGAGCGCGGCGTGATCGAGGTCGCGCCGCTCGCCTTCATGCGCGGCCGCACGCTCAACGACTCGTTCGTGATCCTCGACGAGGCGCAGAACACGACGCCCGAGCAGATGAAGATGTTCCTGACCCGCCTCGGCTTCGGCTCGCGCATGGTCGTGACCGGCGACATCACGCAGGTCGACCTGCCGCGCGACCAGAAGTCCGGCCTGATCGTGGTCGGGGACATCCTCGAGGGCGTCGACGGCATCGACTTCGTCCGCTTCGGCGGCGAGGACGTGGTGCGCCACAAGCTCGTGCAGCGGATCGTCGCCGCCTACGACGAGCACTCCAAGAGCTCCGCCTCGGAGCTGCGCCCGGCCGAGCGCCGGCGCAGCGCGTAGTTGCTGGACATCGATGTGCTCGGCGACGCGCTCCCGGAGGACAGGGTGCGCGAGGCGTGCGCGCTCGCCGCGGCGTCGGCGGGGATCGAAGCGGGCCACCTCGCCGTCGAGTTCGTCGACGCCGCCCGCATCAGCGAGCTCAACGAGGCGCACCGCGGCAAGCCCGGGCCGACCGACGTGCTGTCGTTCCCGGTCGACGAGGGCGGCGTCGCGGTCGGCGAGCGCGAGCTGGGCGACGTCGTGATCTGCCCCGAGCACACGCAGGACCTGCTCGAGGCCGTCGTGCACGGCGTGCTGCACCTGACCGGCATGGACCACGAGACCGACGAGGGCGAGATGCTCGCACTGCAGGCCGAGATCCTGGGATGGATGCGCCGATGACCCGATCAGGGTTCGTGGCGCTCGCGGGGCGCCCGAACGTCGGCAAGTCGACGCTGGTGAACGCGATGGTCGGCCACAAGGTCGCGATCGTGTCCGACAAGCCGCAGACGACCCGGCGCGCGATCCGCGGCGTGGTCACCGCGCCCGACCGCTTCCAGCTGATCCTGACCGACCTGCCCGGCGTGCAGCGGCCGCGCGACGAGCTGACCGAGCGGATGCAGCGGCGCGTCGAGTCCGAGCTGGCCGAGGCCGACGCCGCGCTGTTCGTGGTCAACGGCGAGCAGGGCGTCGGCGGGCCGGGCGACCAGTTCATCGGCGAGGCGCTCACGCGGGCGCCGGTGCCGGCCGTCGTCGTCGTCAACAAGGTCGACCGGCTGGACCGCCCGCACACCGTGGTCGCGCTCGACCGCGCCGCCGCGCTCGTCGAGGGCGCCGAGGTGTTCCCGGTCTCCGCCCGCACCGGCCGCGGCGTGCCGCAGCTGATGGAGCATCTGGCCGAGCATCTGCCCGAGGGGCCGTTCTACTTCCCGCCCGAGGAGTTCTCCGACCAGCCGGAGCACGTGATGCTGGCCGAGCTCGTGCGCGAGCAGGTGCTCCACCGCACCCGCCAGGAGGTCCCGCACGCGGTCGAGGTGCAGATCGACGAGATCCACCAGCAGGACGAAGTCGTGATCGTGCGCGCGTTCCTGTGGGTCGAGACCGAGTCCCAGAAGGGGATCCTGATCGGCGCCCACGGCCGCATGATCAAGGCGATCGGCACGGCCGCCCGGCGCGAGCTCGAGCGCGAGCTCGGCACCCGCGTCCACCTCGACCTCTCGGTCCGGGTGCGGCGCTCGTGGCGCGGCGACGACGCGCTGCTGGACCGCCTCGGCATCACGTAGCGGCCGCGACCGGCTGCACGTGCGTGACGAGCTCGCCCTCGACGAGCACGTGCACGAGCAGCTCGGCGGGCGCGGGCGCCATCCGCGGCGGGCCCGCGCCGGGCGCGAGCACGGGACGGTCGCGCCACGTGCTCGGCCCGGTGCTCACCGTCGCCCCGGCGAGCCTCCCGTGAACGGCCATGTGCACGTGCCCGCTGACCACGCGCTGCACCTGCGGCGCCGCCCGCAGCACGTCCGCGAGCGCGGCGCGGTCGGCCCGCGGCAGGCCGAGGTCGTCGACCCAGGCCATGCCGGTCGGCAGCGGCGGATGGTGCATCGCGACGATCGTCGGCACGTCGGGCTCGGCCGCCAGCCGCTCGCGCAGCCAGTCGAGCTCGGCCGGCGCCAGCTGCCCGTCGTCACGGCCCGGGCTGCGACGTGTCGCAGGCGACGACGCGGACCGCGCCGAGCTGTGCCGCCCAGCGGTACGGGCCGGCCGTCACGCCCGCCAGCGGGAACGCGGCGTGCAGGCCGGCGCCGGTGTCGTGGTTGCCCGCCACCACGTGCACCGGCACCGCCGCCGCGGCGAGCAGGTCGCGCGCGACGGCGTACTCCGCGGCGGCGGCGTGCTCGGCGAGGTCGCCGGTCACGAGCACGGCGTCCGGTCGCAGCGCCCGCGCCATCGCGACGGCCGCGCGCGCGTCCTCGATCGGATCCGTCGCGCCGGCGGCGCCGAGATGGAGGTCGCTGAGCTGGACGATCACCGGCGGGAGCGTGGAGGCCGGCCGCCCGCCTTTCAACCCGCGATTGGCCTCACAGCGCGGCCAGCCGGTCGACCGCGGCCAGCAGCACGGCGGGCTCGTGGTCGAACGGCAGGACCAGGTGGTCGTCGAAGCGCCCGGACGGCGACGCCACCGGGCCGGGGGTGACGAGCAGGCCGGCCGCCTCGGCGCGATGCGCCAGCGCCGTCGCCGCGCCGCCCGGGACGCGCACCCAGAGGACGCAGCCGCCGTCGGGGCGGCGCCACGTCCAGTGCGGCAGCCGCGCGCCGAGCGCGCCGCTCAACGCCTCCAGGCGCGCACGGAGCTCGGCGGCGCGGAGCGCGCGCAGCGCCGTCGCGCCGGCGAGCACCTCGGCCGCGACGACCTGCCCGATCAGCGAGCTGCCGAGGTCGCTGGAGCCCTTGAGCGCGGCAAGCTGGTCGACCATCGCCCGCGGGGCCCGGATCCAGCCGATCCGCAGCCCGGCCCAGGCGAGCTTGCTCAGCGAGCCGATCGTCAGCACGGCGCCTTCCGGCGCGTACGTCGCCAGCGGCGGCGGCGGGTCGTGCCCGAGCGGGATCTCCGCGACGGTGCGGTCGTCGACCAGCAGCGTGCCGGTGCGTGCGGCGAGCGCGGCGACGGCGCGCCGCCCGTCGGCCTCCAGCGTCGTGCCGGTCGGCGTCTGGAACGTCGGGCTGAGGGCGACCGCGGCGACGTCGTTGCGCGCGACCGTGGCCGCGAGCGACGCGAGGTCGACGCCCGCCGGCCCGACCGAGACGGCCAGCACGCGCGCGCCGGCGCTGCGGAACGCGTCGACGGTGCCGGGGAACGTCGGGTCCTCGACCACGACGGTCGCGCCCGCAGTCACGTACGCGGCGGCCGCCAGGCTGAGCGCCTGCTGCGCGCCGGAGGTGATCAGGACCTCGTCCGGGTCGGTCGGCAGCCCGTCGCCGGCGAGGTGCGCGGCGACCCGCGCGCGCAGCACGGCCAGCCCGCGCAGGTCGTAGCCCGAGGTCGCGGCCAGGGCGCGCAGGTCGACCGCCGCCAGCGCCGCCTCGAGCCGCTCCAGCACCGCGGCGCTCGGCGGGCCGGAGCCGCTGCGCAGGTCGATCGCCTGCTCGTGCCGCGTGCCGAGCCCGCGCATCGCCGCGTTGGCCTGCAGGTCCGTGGTGCGCTGCGCCGCGCGCGCACCGAGGCGCTCGGCGCCGGCGCCCGCGACCTGCGTGCCGCGGCCCTGCCGGCGCTCGACGAGCCCGCCCGCCTCGAGGCGCCCGTAGGCCGCGGCGACGAGCGCGCGGCCGGCGCCGAGGTGAGCCGCGAGCGCCCGCTCGGGCGGCAGCATGCGTGCCCGCGAGCAGGTGCCCGTCGGCGATCGCCCGCTCGAGCGCGGCCGCGAGCCGCTCGTCGCGCGTGCCCGCGCCCTGCTCCCAGCCGGCCAGCGCGGCGCGCAGCTCGAGCCCGAGCGGGGCGCCGAGCGTCACCGCAGCGCCTCGAACGCGCCCTGCGCGACGGCGGCGTCGAGATGCGCGATCCGCGCGTCGGTCGACTTGCCGAAGGCGACGTGCAGCGTGGCGAGCCGGCGGCGGCGCTGCAGCAGCGTCTGCGCGACGGCGTGCGACTCGCGGTTGGCCGCGGGCGCGAGCACGGTCGAGCGCGCGATCCGCAGCGTCCGCACGGCGAGCCGCCCGTCCGCGAGCCGCCACCCGGCGGAGCCGAAGCGCGCCGCGCCGTAGCCCGCGCCGGCCAGCGCGAGCGCGAGCGGCCACGGGCCGGCGAGCGGCCACAGCGCCGCGCCCGCGGCGAGCGTGATCGCCGCCGGCGGCAGCACGTAGCGCAGCCGCGCGCGGTCGGGCGGCGGCGCGAGCCCGTCGAGCTCGTCGGCCAGCTCGGGCAGCAGCGCGTCCAGGAACGCCCGCACCTCGTCCCGCGGCAGCAGCGGGAACAGCGTCTGCGCCGCCGACGGCTCGGCGGCGTGCCCGATCACCTCGAGCCGCAGCGACGCGAGCCGCAGCGGCCGCCGCAGCAGCCCCTCGACGACGACGACCGCGCGCACGCGCTCGACCGGCACGGTCGCCTCGCGCCGCGCGAGCAGCCCGCGCCGGATCCGCAGCCGGTCCTGCTCGCGGGTCACGGTGAAGCCGGAGAACGCCATGATCGTGCCGAGCACGGACAGCAGCCACGCCAGCAGCAGCAGCGCGGCGACGATCAGCGCCCAGCTGCTCGCGCTGTCGCGCACGACGTCGAACGCCTGGCGCCCGCGCTCGGGGCTGAAGAGGCTCTCGCCGAGCTGCCCGAGCACCGCGAGCACGGGCAGCACGACGCCGAACTGGCCGGCCGTCACGGCCGCCAGCAGCAGCCGCCGGCGCGCGAGCGTGCGCACCGGGCCGGTGTCCTGCGGCCGCTCGGGAGCGGCGGGGGCGGCCGCGGCGAGCAGGTCCCGCAGGCGCTGGACGACGGCGGGGCCGACCGCGTCGAGCACGATCTCGCCCTTCGCGCCGCCGCCGCCCGTCTGCACGTGCAGCGCCTGCACGCCGAACCGGCGCTGCACCAGGCCCTGCTCGACGTCGATCGCCTGGATCCGCGACACCGGCACGTCGGTCGCCTTGCGGGCGACGATGCCGCTGCGGAGGTGCACGGCGCCGTCCTCGCCGACCCACCAGGTGGTCGTGCGCCAGCGCAGGTAGCCGGCGACGAGCCGCGAACAGCGTGCCGGCGACCGCGAACGCGAGGCCGCGCAGCAGCGCGCCGCTGTCGAACCCGCCGCCGAGCCCGCCGACGACGAAGATCGCCAGCAGCGGGAGCGCCGCCTCGCGCAGCGCCGAGACCGCGTAGACCGCGATCGCCGCCCGGTGCAGGCGCTCAGGGCTCATCGGCGGTGCGCGCGAGGTCGGCGATGCGGTCGCGCAGCTCGTCGGCGTCGCGGCGGGCGAGCAGCGGGATCCGGTGGCTCCCGGCCGCGGTGTGCACGCGCACGGTCGCGAGGTCGAGCGCCCGCTCGAGCGGGTCCTGCGAGGTCTCGACGTGCTGGACGCGCAGCATCGGGATCAGCGTGCGCAGCACGACGAACGTGCCGTGGCGGAGGTCGATCGCCTCCGGACCGACGTCCCAGCGCCAGTTGCGCCAGCGCAGCGCCGGCACCGCGATCACGCACGCGACCAGCCCGACGGCGGGCAGCACGCGGGCGAGCGTGGCGAGCACGCCGTCGAGCTGCGTGGCGAGCAGCGCCGCGATCGCGACCGCGACGCCCCAGCCGAGCAGCTGCTCGCCGCGCCAGACCCAGCGCGCCTTCGGCGACAGCGTGCGCGCCGGCTCGGCGCTCACAGGCGCCGCGCGAGGTCGGCGGCGAGCCGCTCGTACTCGGGCAGCCCGAGCTCGGACTCGAACAGGTAGGGCAGCGTGACGACCTTCGTGTCCGTGCTGCGACGCAGCCGCCGCAGATGGCTGCGCTGCGAGCGCGAGCGGCCGTCGGCGGTGAGCGCGGCCCGCAGCGCGGCGGCGGCCGCCGGCGGCTGGCCGTCGGCGGAAGCCGTGCGCAGCACCCCGGCCTCGGCGGCGCTGAAGCGCTCGGGCCAGAGCGCGTTGACGACGATCGCCTCGAGCCCGAGCCCGACCGCCTCGGGCAGCCGCCGCTCGAGCTCGAGCGTCTCGTTGACCGGCATCTCCTCCGGCAGCGCGACCGCGACGTAGCCCGTGCGCTCGGGGTCCGACAGCAGGTCGCGGACCTTGAAGGCCTGGCGCCGGATCGGCCCGACGCGGGCGATCTCGCCGAACGTGCGCGGCGTCGTGAGCATCGCGATCCCGTGGCCGGACGCCGGCGCGTCGACGACCACGAGGTCGTACGTGCGGCCCTTCGCGTCCCAGCGTGCGGGCTGGGCGAGCTCCCAGACCTTCGCGATCGTGATCAGCTCCTTCGCGCCCGGCGCGGCGGCGACGAAGTACTGGAACGCGCGACGAGCGCGCCAGCACGCTTCAGCGCGGCGCCGCCGATCTGCTTCGCCGAGCCACTCCTCGAGCGCCTTCTGCGGGTCGATCGTGATCGCCCACAGGTTCTCGGCGAGCTCCACCTCGGTCTCCGCGACCACGCCCTGGCGCCGGAACGCGCGCGAGACGCGGTCCTGCTCGGCGACCTCGCAGACGATCGTCCGCCGGCCCGCGCGCGGCGGCCGCCAGACCGAGCGCGGCGGCGACCGTCGTCTTGCCGACGCCGCCCTTTCCGGTGACGTAGAGCAGCTTCCTGTCGCGCAGCAGTGTTTCCATCGTGTGCGCGGGAAGCATGACAATGGAGCACGATGGATCCAGGGACGAGCGACACGTACGAGGCCTGCCGGCGGCTGCACCGCCGGCACGACCCGACGTACTACTGGGCCACGCGCCGGCTCCCCGCCGACGTGCGGCCGGCGACGCATGCGCTCTACGGCTACGTGCGCACGGCCGACCAGATCGTCGACGGGCCGCACCGGCCGCCGACGCCGGCGGCGCGCCGCGCCGCGCTCGACGCCTGGGAGGCGGAGCTGCGACGCGGCCTCGCCGACGGCCGCTCGCCGCACCCGGTGGTCGGGGCGCTGGTCGACGCGGGAGCGCGCCACCGGCTGCCGCTCGACGAGCTCGGGCCGTACATGCGCTCGATGCGGGTCGACTGCGGGCCGGTGCGGATCGGCAGCTGGGACGAGCTGCTCGACTACATGGACGGCTCGACCGGCTCGGTCGGCCGGATCATGGGCTCGCTGCTCGGCGTCGCGTGCAGCACGCGCGACTTCGGCCGCCTCGGCCAGGCGTTCCAGCTGACGAACTTCGTGCGCGACGTGCGTGAGGACTTCGCGCTCGACCGCATCTACCTGCCGGCCGAGGACCGCGAGCGCTTCGGCGTCACCGAGGAGGACTCGGGCGCCGCGAGGCGACCCCGGCGCTGCGGGCGCTGATCGGGCCAGCAGATCGCCCGCGCGCGGGCGCTGTTCGACGGCCGCCGAGCCGGCGATCGCGGCCGCGCCGGTCTCGCGCCCGCTCCGGGATGCGGCTCGCGATCCGCGCCTACGGCCGCGTGCTCGATCGCGTCGAGGCGGCGGGCTACGACGTGCTCGGCGCGGCGCGTCGCGCTGCGCGCCTGGGACCTGCCGCGGATCGCGCTCGCGGCGGTGCGGCCGTGACCCGCCGCGCGACCCTGCGCGGCGCCGAGCGCACGCCGCTCGACGAGCGCGCCGACGTGCTGATCTGCGGCGCGAGCTTCGCCGGGCTGGCGATCGCGCGCGAGCTGGCGGGCAGCGGCGCCGACGTGCTCGTGGTCGACCGCTACGCGATCGGCGAGCGCGCGACGTCCGCCTGCGCCGCGCCGACGCCGTGGCTGCGCGCGATGGGCGTCGAGCGGGCGATCCGCCAGGAGCTCCCGTACATGGCCTTCCACACGCCGCACGGCTCGGCGCGCTTCCGGCTGCCGTGGAGCTGGTCGAGCTTCGACTACCGCGAGCTCTGCCTCGCCTCTGGGAGCAGTGCGATGCGCGCTTCGAGATGGCCAAGGTCGAGCGCCGCAGCGGCGACATCGTCCACACCGACCGCGGGACCGCTGCGCGCGCCGCTGATCGTCGACGCGCTCGGCTGGCGCCGCGTGCTCGGCCCCGGCGCGAACGTGCAGCCGCCCGAGGCGCTGCTCTCGCGCGGCCTCGAGGTCCATCCGCACGACGCGCGCGGCGTCGACCTCGACGTCTGGGTCGACCGCTCGGCTGGTCCGCTGCGGCTACGCCTGGTCGGTCCCGGCGGCGGGCGAGCGGCGCATCGGCGTCGGCTCCTACGACCCGCGCCACCACGTCAAGGAGCCGACCGCGCGATGGCCGAGCGGCTCGAGACGCCGGCCGTCCGCTACCAGGGCAACTGGTTCCCGCACGAGCTGCGGCCGGCCGCCGAGGACGGCGTGTTCTTCGCGGGCGACACCGCCGGCCACTGCATCCCGCTCTCCGGCGAGGGGATCCGCACCGCGTTCTACTTCGGCATCGCCTGCGGGCGCGAGCTGCGCGCCGTGCACGCGCGGCGCGAAGCCGCGCGAGCGGGCGCTCGCCGACTACGCCGCCTTCTCGGCGTCGCACGCGCCGGCGTTCCGGCTCGCGCTGCGGCTCCAGCGCCTGATCCCGGCGCTCCCGCCGCGGGCGCTGACCGCGCTGCTGCGCGGTCATGGGCCGCGAGCGGCTCGTCGACCGCGCGTTCGGCTGGTACCTCGATCAGGCGCATCCGCGTTCGCCGGCGCTCAGCCCGGTGGTCGAGCTGCCGAATACCCGATTGATGCGCACGCGCCAGCTTCCCCCGCCGCCGCTGCGGGCTGACGCGGAGGACCATCTCACCGGACTGCCCGGCCGGGCCGCCTTCCTGCACCGGCTGACCGCCGCGGCCGACACCGGCGCGCCGTTCGCCGTGCTGTCGCGGCATACCTGCTGATCGGCGTGCTCGTGGTTCGAACCCAGGTCGCCCGCAGCCTGCATCGCAACGGGCTGCGCGACTGGAACCGCCGCCCGCTGGTCGGCCGCAGCGAGCGGCGGCGGCGACCCTCGCCCTGGGCCCCTAGATCCCGCGTCCCATGGAGGACGCCGACATCGTCTTCGACGAGCGCGGCCTCGTCCCGTGCGTCGTCCAGGACTGGGCGACGGGCGAGGTGCTGACGCTCGCCTACATGAACGCCGAGGCGCTCGCGCGCACGCGCGAGACCGGCGAGCTGCACCTCTGGAGCCGCTCGCGCGACGAGCTCTGGCACAAGGGCGCGACCTCCGGGCAACACGCAGGCGGTGAAGGCGATCCGCGTACGACTGCGACGGCGACGCGGTGCTCGCGCTGGTCGAGCCCGCCGGCCCGGCCTGCCACACCGGCGCGCGCACCTGCTTCTTCCAGCGGCGACCTCGAGCCGCCCGCGCCGCACGAGGCGCTGCCCGGGCTCGAGCGCACGATCGCCGCCCGCGCGGCCGAGCGCCCCGACGGCTCCTACACCGCCGAGCTGCTCGCGAACCCCGCGCACGTCGGCGAGAAGGTGCAGGAGGAGGCCGAGGAGGTCGCCCGCGCCGCGCGCGAGGAGAGCGACGAGCGCGTGGCCGAGGAGGCCGCCGACGTGCTCTACCACCTGGCCGTGCTGCTGCGCTCGCGCGGTCTCAGCCTCGCCGACGCCGGAGAGGCCCTGCTTGCCCGGCGTCGCTGGAGGTCGCACGCTACAACCTGGTCCCCGTCTGCGCAGACCTTCATCGAGGACACCGAGACGCCGGTCTCGGCGTTCCTGAAGCTGCGCGGCGCCGGCCCGGCGTTCCTGCTCGAGTCCGCCGAGCAGGGCCAGCGCGTCGGCCGCTGGTCGTTCATCGGCTACAAGCCGCGCCGCGTCCTGCGCTGGTCGCTCGGCGACGGCGGCGACCCGTACGCGCTCGCCGCGGCCGAGATCTCGCGCCACCGCCAGGCGCCCGCGCCCGAGCCGGCCGCCGTTCGCCGGCGGCGCCGTCGGCTTCTTCGGCTACGACTGCGTGCGCACGGTCGAGCGGCTGCCGGGGCCGAACCCGGACCCGATCGGCCTGCCGGACATGGCGCTGATGCTGTCCGACGTGATCGTCGCCTTCGACCACCTCAAGCACACGGTCACGATCCTCGCCAACGCCTACGTCGACGAGGACGGCGGGCCCGAGGCGGCGTACGCGCGCGCCCGCGCGGCGATCGCCGAGGTCCGCGAGCGGCTCGCCGGCCCGCTGCCCGCAGCACGCCGGCGGCGAGCGGCCCGAGCCGGTGTTCGAGCCGAACATGCCGCGCGAGGCGTTCGAGGCGATGGTCGCCCGGATCGTCGAGTACGTGCACGCCGGCGACGCCTTCCAGGTCGTCCCGTCGCAGCGCTGGTCGGCGCCCTCGCCGGTCGAGCCGTTCTCGATCTACCGCGGCCTGCGCGCGGTCAACCCGTCGCCGTACATGTACTTCCTCGACTTCGAGGACTTCCAGCTCGTCGGCGCCTCGCCCGAGCCGCTGGTCACCGTCTCCGGCCGCCACGTCTCGACGCGCCCGATCGCCGGCACGCGCCCGCGCGGCGCCACGGTCGAGGAGGACAAGGCGATCGCCGAGGAGCTGCTCGCCGACGAGAAGGAGCGCGCCGAGCACGTGATGCTCGTCGACCTCGGCCGCAACGACCTCGGCCGCGTGTGCGAGTACGGCTCGCGTCGAGGTCGAGTCGTTCATGGGCGTCGAGACCTACTCGCACGTGATGCACATCGTGTCCTCGGTCGCCGGGCACGCTGCGCGCGGACGTCGGCGCCGATCGACGCGCTGCGCTCCGTGCTGCCGGCGGGCACGCTCTCCGGCGCCCCCAAGGTGCGCGCGATGGAGATCATCGAGGAGCTCGAGCCGGTCAAGCGCGGCGCCTACGGCGGCGCGGTCGGCTACCTGTCCTACGCCGGCGACCTCGACACCTGCATCTGCATCCGCACGGTCGTCGTCAAGGACGGCGATCGCCCACGTCCAGGCCGGCGGCGGCACGGTCGCCGACGCGCGGCCGGACTACGAGTACGAGGAGTCGCGCGCCAAGGCCCGCGGCGTCGTGCGCGCGATCGAGCTGGCGGCCAGGCAGGCGGAGTGGCCATGAGGGTCCTGATGGTCGACAACTACGACTCGTTCACCTACAACCTCGTCCAGTACCTGGGCGAGCTCGGCGTGCGAGCTCGAGACGGTGCGCAACGACGCCGCGGCCGTCGACGAGCTGCTCGCCGGCGGCTCCGACCGCGTCGTCGTCTCGCCCGGCCCGTGCACGCCGGACGAGGCCGGCATCTCGGTCGAGGTCATGCGCCGCTTCCCGGAGGCGGGCGTCCCGACGCTCGGCGTCTGCCTCGGCCACCAGTCGCTGGCGCAGGCGTTCGGCGGCAGCGTCATCCGCCACGTGCCCGTGCACGGCAAGACGACCGAGATCGAGCACGACGGCGACGGCCTGTTCGCCGGGCTGCCGAACCCGCTGACCGTCGGCCGCTACCACTCGCTCGTGGTCGAGCCCGACCTGCCCGACGTGCTGAGCGAGACCGCGCGCGGCGGCGGCGTCGTGATGGCGATGCGCCACCGCGAGCTGCCGGCGCATCGGCGTGCAGTTCCATCCCGAGTCCGTGCTGACGCCGGACGGCAAGCGCCTGCTGGAGAACTTCCTTGGCGAACCCGACGTCCTCACCGAGGCGATCGACACGCTCGCGTCCGGCCGCGACCTGCAGCGCCGACCAGGCCGCCGCCGTGCTCGCCGAGATCATGCACGGCAACGCGTCCGAGGTGCAGACCGCGGCCGTGCTGATCGCGCTGCGCACGAAGGGGGAGACGGTCGACGAGCTGGTCGGCCTCGCGACGCACGATGCGGCGCCTCGCCGACGCCGGTCACGACCGGCCGCGACGACCTGATCGACACCGCCGGCACCGGCGGCGGGCGGCCGACCTTCAACGTCTCGACGACCGCGGCGCTGATCGCCGCCGGCGCGGGCTGCGCGGTCGCCAAGCACGGCAACCGCTCGGCCACCGGCCTGTCGGGCTCCGCCGACGTGCTCGAGGCGCTCGGCGTCCGCATCGACCTCGACCCGGAGGCCGTCGCCCGCTGCATCGAGCGAGGTCGGCTTCGGCTTCATGTTCGCGCCCGCCCACCACGGCGCGACCCGCTACGTCGTCCCGGTGCGCAAGGAGCTCGCCGTGCGCACCATCTTCAACTTCCTCGGCCCGCTGACCAACCCGGCCGGGCGCGACCCGCCAGGTGATCGGCGTCTCCGACGCGCGCTTCCTCGAGACGATGGCCGGCGCGCTCGCGCGGCTGGGCGCGGAGAAGGCGCTGGTCGTGTCCAGCGAGGACGGCCTCGACGAGCTGAGCACGTCGGGCGCCAACCCGCGTCGTCGAGGTCGACGGCCGGCGAGCTGCGCCCTACGAGCTCTCCCCCGAGGACGTCGGGCTGCGCGCGCGCCGAGCCGAGGACGTCGCGCGGCGGCACGCCGGACGGACAACGCCGAGATCACGCGGCGGATCTTCGCCGGCGAGCCCGGCCCGCAGCGCGACCTCGCCGTGCTCAACGCCGGCGCGGCGATCTACGTCGCCGGCCGCGCCGACGCGCTCGAGGCGGGCGTGCGCGCGGCCGAGGCGGCGATCGACGACGGCCGCGCCGCCGCCGCGCTCGAGCGGCTCGTGGCGCTGACCAGGAGCTGGCGCCGGCATGACCGTCCTCGGAGCCATCGTCGAGGACGACCCGCGAGGACGTCGACCGGCGCCGCCGCGAGCGGTGCCGCTGCCGCGAGCTCGAGGCGGCGCTCGACGGCCGCGCCGAGGGCCGCCCGTTCGCCGAGGCGCTGACGCGCCCCGGCATCTCGCGTGATCGCCGAGCACAAGCGCCGCTCGCCGTCGGCGGGCGCGATCCGCGAGGGCGTCGGCGTGAGGAGGTCGTGCGCGCCTACGAGCGCGGCGGCGCCGCGGCGCTGTCGGTCCTGACCGAGCCGTTCCACTTCGGCGGCTCGCTCGACGACCTGCGCGCGGCCCGCGCGGCCACGCGAGCTGCCGGTGCTGCGCAAGGACTTCATCGTCGACCCGTACCAGGTCTACGAGGCCGCGGCCGCCGGCGCCGACGCGATCCTGCTGATCGTCGCCGCGCTCCACCCGGAGGACCTCGTGCGAGCTGCTGCGCGAGGCGCGCGGCGCTCGACCTCGACGTGCTCGTCGAGGTCCACGACGAGGAGGAGCTCGAGTCGCGCTCGAGCGTCGACGCGGACGTGCTCGGCATCAACAACCGCGACCTGACCGACTTCACCGTCGACCTCGCAGCGCACGTTCGAGCTGCTGTCCGACGTGCCGGCGGGCAAGACCGTCGTCTCGGAGTCCGGCATCTCGACGCGCGAGCAGCTCGAGGAGCTCGAGCGCGTCGGCGTCGACGCCGTGCTGGTCGGCGAGACGCTGATGCGCGCGGCCGACATCGAGGCGGCCTGCCGCGAGCTCACCGGCGGCGACCTCGACGCCGTTTAGCCGGGGCTAACGCGGCGCCTCCACCCTTGGGGATCGCATGACGCGAAGGCAGCTAGCAGTGCCCCTTCTGGCGGCTCTGCTGGGCGGCGTCGTCACCGCCACGGCGATGCAGGCGGGCGACACGGAGACGGACTCCGCCGAGCAGGGCCTCCTTGCGGTCTCCTCCAGCGACGGTCGCCTGTCCGCGCAGGAGATCTACGATCGCGACGCTCCCGGCGTGGTCTACGTGCGTGCGCAGTCCGTGAACCCCGCCGTCGCGTCCGCGTTCGAGGCGACGGGCGGCAGCAGCGAGCTGGCCGTCTCGACCGGATCGGGCTTCGTGCTCGACGACGACGGCCGGATCGTCACCAACGCGCACGTCGTCAGCGGCGTCACCGACGTGCAGGTCCTGTTCGCCGACGGCGTCGGCGTGCAGGCGAAGGTGCTCGGCAAGGACGAGTCGACCGACCTCGCGGTGCTCGGCGTCGACCCGGACGGCGCTCGACCTCGTCCCGCTCGAGCTCGGCGACTCCGACGCGGTCAAGGTCGGCGACCAGGCCGTCGCCGTCGGCAACCCGATCGGCTTCGCCGCCACCGCCGGCACCGGCCGCGTCGGCGCCTCCGACCAGCGCATCGAGGCGCCCGACGGCTACGTGATCGACGACGTCTTCCAGACCGACGCGGTGATCAACCCGGCAACTCGGGCGGCCCGCTGCTCGCGCTCCGACGGCCGCGTGATCGGCGTCATGTCGCGGCTCGAGGGCGACCAGGACGCGCCGACCTTCGCCGTGCCGTCGAACAAGGCCCGCGAGGTGTTCACCCAGATCGAGGAGGACCACAAGGTCATCCGGCCCTACACCGGGTTCCGCGGCGAGGCCGGGAGCGGCGGCCGACCGTCGCGGCCGTCTTCGCGGGCGGCCCGGCCGCCACCGCCGGCCTGCAGGTCGGCGACGTGGTCGAGGAGGTCGAAGGGCGGGAGGTTCGAACCCCGATCGAGCTGCACGACGTGATCGCCGAGCGCCGCCCGGGCGACATCGTCACGCTGCGCCTGCTGCGCAACGGCGCCCGCGGAGACGTCGATCTCCGCCTCGCCGAGCGCCCGGCGACGATGCCCGACGGCTAGCCTGGGTCTGTGACCCGGGT
>CAWJKK010000013.1:0-108888 GCA_963843485.1 uncultured Solirubrobacteraceae bacterium
GGCTACTGCGCTGATCAGCAGGTGGTGCGGCGCTTGTTGTCGCGCTCGGAGCGCTCGTCGATCAGGTCGCCGGGATCGACGACCGCCTCGAGCGGGAGCCCCGCGGCGCACGCCGGGCCGAGCACCTCGACGAAGCGCTCGCTGCGCGCGGCGAGCCCGTCGACGATCACCGGGTCGAGGCCGGCGACGGCGAGCTCGAACGGCTCGGCGTCGCCGCGGCCGTCGTTGACGAGCAGGACCTCGTAGCGCCGGCTCGCCGGGTCGGCGGTCTGCAGCGCGGTCACGCGCTCGACGCGCAGGTTGGGCCGCGTGTCGCGCTGCGTGCAGGAGCGCGAGATCGCGCGGTCGCGGGCCAGGATGCGCCCGTCCGGCGCCAGCCAGCGGAAGTGCACGACCACGCGGTAGTGGGCCGGCCCGATCAGCCCCTCGACGCGGCGGGTGAAGACGTACCGGGTCGTGCCGGGGTCGGCCGACGTCCAGACGCCGAAGCCGGACGCGGCGACGCGCCGGAACACCCGCTTGTCGCCGCGGCGGGCCTGCAGCGTGAAGCGCATCCGCAGCTCGCCGGCGCCGCTCACGCTCTGCATCCGGCCCTGGAACTCGGCGGCCCGGCCGGTGCGGTCGCACTCGGCCAGCAGCACGCTGCCGTCCGCGGCCTGGGCGGCCTGCGGGACGGCGAGCGCGAGCAGCGCGATGATCAGTACGGCCGTGCGGCGCATGGGCTTCCCATAACGCTCCAGCCGCGGCGGAGTTGCGCGGCAGCGCGCCTAGGTGACCTGGTACAGCGGCCCGTCGCCGCCCTCGGGCGGCGTCAGGCGCCCGCCCTTGGCCGTGATCGCGCCGCACTGCACGCAGTTCGACGGGTTCACGATCAGCTCGACCATGCCCTCCGCGGGCGCGTCCTCGGGCACCTCGTAGACGGCGGCGGGGCACATCCACGCCCACGCCTCGGCGACCTCGCGCGGCACCCGCTTGTCGATCCGGATGTGGCTCGGCGCGTCGTCGCGCGTCGCGTTGCCGGTGAGGAAGACGCCGGACAGCTTGTCGAACGTCAGCTTGCCGTCGGGCTTCGGGTAGCGCTCGTGGCGCTTGGAGTCGAGCGTCAGGTCGCTCTCGGCGTCGCGGTGCGTCGGCCAGTGCCCGCCGGGGAAGCGGCCCTTGCTGACGACCATCGCGTTCGTCACCGCGCCGCCGACGATCAGCCCCTTGCCGAACGGCTGCTTCATGTTGCGCGACTCCCAGAGGTCCTGGCCGATCTCGGAGTCGTGGACCGCCGTCTCGTAGGCCGAGAGATCGGTCGAGGACGCCTTGAGCTGCCGGTAGATCGTCTCGGCGGCGAGCATGCCCGAGCGGATCGCGTAGTGGATGCCCTTGAGCCGCGGCACGTTGACCATGCCGGCGGCGTCGCCGCAGATCACCATGCCGGGCGCGTGCAGCTTCGGCAGCGCCCAGTAGCCGCCCTCGGGGATCGCCTTCGCGCCCCAGGCCACGCGCTTGCCGCCGTCGAGGATCTTCCTGACGAGCGGGTGCAGCTTGAACTCCTGCAGCACGTCGTGGACCGACAGCCGCGCGTCCGTGTGGTCGAGCCCGACGACGAAGCCGATCGAGACCTTCGGGGTCTCCCCCTCGCGGTTCATGCCGTAGATCCAGGAGCCGCCGAACTCCTTCCAGCGCGCGCCGGGCCGCAGCGGCCAGCCGAGCGTGTGGATGACCTTCTCGAGCGGCTTGGAGACCTCCCAGACCTCCTTGACGCCGAGCGCCCAGACCTGCGGGTCCTTCGGGGCCAGGCCGAGGCTCTTCAGCGCGGCGCCGGTCAGGTGCCCCCAGCAGCCGTCGGCGAGCACGGTGGCGCGGGCCACGACGTCCGAGCCGGGCTCGAAGTTCGCCTTCTGGCCGCCCTCCTTGTCGCGCCCCTTGTCGCCCGTCCGCACGCCGCGCACCACGCCGTCCTCGACGAGCAGCTTCTGCCCGACCGTCTCGGTCAGGATGTAGGCGCCCAGCTCCTCCGCCTTCTCGGCCAGCCAGCGGTTGAGCTCGGCCAGCGCGACCACGTGGTTGCCGTGGTTGCGGAACGGCGGCGGGACCGGCTTCAGCGGCACCGCGCGCTTGCGGTTGAGCATGAAGTAGACGCTCTCGCCCTCGACCTCGCCGTAGGTCGGCCACGAGTCGTCGTCCGGCAGCAGCTCGCGGATCGCCGACGGGTTCATCACGGCGCCGGAGAGCTGGTGCGCACCGGCGACCTTGCCCTTCTCGAGCACGGCCACCGGGACCTCCCCGAGCTTCTCCGTCAGCTCGGGGTCGTCCTCGAGCAGCTGCAGCAGCCGGATCGCGCAGGCGAGCCCCGCCTGGCCGCCGCCGACGATCGCCACGCCGACCTCGATCCGCTCGTCCTCGGGATCGGTCGGCGGGCCGATGAACTCCTCGGCCGGATCGACGGGCGGCGGGAACTCGCTCGGCGCGGTCATCAGCCGCTCTTCTTCGCCTTCACGGCCTCGGTCAGCTTCGGGACGATCTTGTTCAGGTCGCCCACGATGCCGAGGTCGGAGAACTCGAAGATCGGGGCGTTGGAGTCCTTGTTGATCGCCACGATGTTCTCGGAGCCCTGCATGCCGACCTTGTGCTGGATCGCGCCCGAGATGCCGGCCGCGAGGTAGAGCTTCGGCGCGACGGTCTTGCCGGTCTGGCCGATCTGGGCGGCGTACGGGTACCAGCCGGCGTCGACCACGGCGCGCGTGGCCGCGACCGCGCCGCCGAGCGCGCCCGCGAGCTGCTCGAGCGCGTCGAAGCCCTCGGCCTTGCCGAGGCCGCGGCCGCCGGCGACGAGGATGTCGGCGTCCTCGATGTTCACGTCGGCGCCGCGCTGCTCGCCGCGCTCGACCATCGTCGCCTTCAGCGAGTGCTCGGCGTACTCGACGTCCACGTCCTCGACGGCGGCGTCGCCGGCGCCGGACTCCGTCGCCTCGAAGGCGTTCAGGCGGCCGATGATCACGCCGACGTCGGAGCGGTAGTGCACGTCGGAGATCTTCGAGTCCTGCAGGATCGGCCGGCGGGCGACGAGCTTGCCGTCGCGCGCGACGACCTCGGTCACCTCCATGCAGACCCCGGCGTCCAGCCGCGCGGCCAGGCCGGCGCCGATCTCGAAGCCGAGCAGGCCGCCGCCGAACAGCAGGTAGGAGTGGCCGCCGGAGCCGGCGACCTGCGCCATCGCGTCGACGACCGGCTGCGCCAGGCCCTCCGGGCCCTCGGCGCGGAACACCTTGGCCGCGCCGTAGCGGCCGAGCGAGGCGCACAGCTCGTCGCTCAGGCCGGCCTTGTCGCCGACCACGATCGCGTGGCACTCGGTCCCGAGCTCGGAGGCGAGGCGGGCGCCCTCGGAGACGGCGCCGAGCGAGTTCTTGTTGAAGGCGCCCTCGTAGTGGAGCGCGTAGACCAGGATCCCGCTCATGCCAGCAGCCTCTTCTCGTCCAGCCAGTTGACGATCTGCTCGACCGTCTCGGCGGTGTCCTCGTCCTCGATGATGCGGCCGGCCTCCTTGGCGGGCGGGGCGGCGAAGTCGTCGCAGTGGGCGCGCGCGTGCTCGTAGCCGACGCGGTCCGCCTCGATGCCGGCGTCGCCCGTCGAGAGCGTCTGGAGCGGCTTCTTCTTGGCGCCCATGATCGCCTTCAGCGACGGGTAGCGCGGCTCGTTGATCGCGTCGCCGACCGAGATCACGGCCGGGAGCTCGAGCAGCACCGTGTCGTAGCCGTACTCGGCCTGGCGCTCGCAGCGGAGCTTGCCGCTCTCGACGTCGATCTTGATCACCTGCGTCAGCGACGGCATGCGCAGGTGGTCGGCCACGACGGCGCCGATCGTGTAGCACTCGCCGTCGTCGGACTGCTGGCCGAGCAGGACGAGGTCCGGCTGCTCGGAGGCCAGCGCCTTGGCGAGCGCGTAGCCCGTGCCGTTGACGTCCGAGCCGGCGAGCGCGTCGTCGGTGAGGTGGATCGAGCGGTCGGCGCCGAGCGAGACCGCCTTGCGCAGCGCCTTCACCGCGGGCTCGGGGCCCATCGTGACGGCGACGATCTCGTCGACCTGGAGGTCCCCGCCCTCCTTGAGCTGCATCGCCGCCTCGATGGCGTGCGTGTCGAACGGGTTGTCGCGCGTTTCACCCGAGCGGTCGAGGCGGCCGGTCGACGGGTTGATCCGTTTCTCGACCCCCGCCTCCGGGACGCTCTTCACAAGGACGCAGATCTTCACTCTCGGCTCCTCCAGAGAGGGTTTGGTCGGCCTGATGCTATCGCGTTGACTGACGAGTCAATCGCGTTATGGCGTGACGGCGCCGCGGATGAAGTCGATGATGTCGGCGGTCGGCGCGCCCGGCGTGAAGACCGCGGCGACGCCGAGGTCCTTCAGCTCCGGGATGTCCTGATTCGGGATCGTGCCACCGACGGTGACGATCACCTCGCCGGCGTCCTGCTCGCGCAGCAGCTCGACGACGCGCGGCACCAGCGTCATGTGGGCGCCGGAGAGGATCGAGAGCCCGACGGCATCCGCGTCCTCCTGCAGCACCGTCTCCACGATCTGCTCCGGGGTCTGGTGCAGCCCCGTGTAGATGACCTCCATGCCCGCGTCGCGCAGCGCCCGCGCGATGATCTTCGCGCCGCGGTCGTGACCGTCGAGGCCGGGCTTGGCGACGACCACGCGGATCTTCCTGTCGGCCATGGCGGCCGATTCTATGGCTTGTCGACCGCGAAGGCGCGCGACCCGATCAGCGGGCCGTAGCGGTTCAGCGCGCGCTCGCCGCGGCCCGGCCAGACCAGCCAGCGGTGGCGGCCCTCGCCGAGCTCGCGGCGGCCGCGGTACCGCCACGACGCCTCGAGCTGCAGCTGCGCCGCGGTCGGCCACGCGCTGAGCACCTTGCGGCCGCGGTGGAAGAGCTGCACGTTGTAGTAGCGCGCGCCGCGGACCGGCGTCCATCGCAGCAGCGGCGGAGCCGTGACCCGCGCACCGCGAGCCGGCGCGAGCAGGCGCGGTCCGGGGCGGACGACGACGGTACGGGCCGCCGCATTGCCGGCCTGGTCGACCGCCGTCACGTGGTACTCGTAGCGCCGGCCGTTGCGCACGTGCTCGTCGACGAGCCGCGTCCCGGCGCCGTGCTGCAGCAGGGTGCGGTCCTGACCGCGGCGGCCGGGGGAGCGCGCGACGTCGACGCGGACGGCGCCGGTCGTGCCCCAGTCGAGCCGGACGCGCCGGTCGCCGGCGCGCACGCGCAAGCGGCCGAGCAGCGGCGCCGTGGCGTCGAAGGGCACCCCGAACGCGTGCGCCGTCGCGTTCCCGGCGTGGTCGCGGCAGCTCGCCCGTACGGGCGCGGCCGGCCCGTCGGGCCCGCCGAGCGTCAGCGGGTCGCAGCCGGCGAGGCCCGAGGTGGCGTCCGTGGCGCTTACGGCAAAGCCGACGGGCCGCGTGTACCAGCCGTCGTGGTCGGGCGAGCGGGCGGCCCTGACCTCGCGGACGACCGGCGGGGTCGCGTCGAAGCGCAGCGCGAAGCGGCCGGCTGCGCTCGTGTTGCCGGCTCGGTCGCGGCAGCTCCCGGCCACGCCGGCGGCGGCGCTGTCGGGCCCGGCGTACGTCGTCGTCGTGCAGCCCTCGAGCCCCGACGTCGAGTCCGTGCCCGTGAACGACACGGCGAGCGGTTCCCGGTACCAGCCGTTCGCGTCCGGCGCTCGCGACCCGTTGCCGCCGGTCAGCAGCGGCGGCGTGCGGTCCACCATGAGCGAGACCGTGCGCGTGGCCTCGTCCCCGCTGTCGGAGCGTGCGGTGCAGCTGCGCTGGGCTCCGGTCGTGTCCCAGGCGATCGTCTCGTCGGTGCAGCCGGCCACGCGCACGAACGGCGCTTCGAGCGTCCAGGTCAGCTGCACGTCGCGGACGTGCCAGTGCCCGCTGCACGTGGTCTGCTGGGGCGTGAAGCAGCGGACGGTGATCTGGGCCGGCGCGGGGGCCGCGGAGGCGCAGGCGATCAGCAGGGTGAGGCTCGCGACGAGCGCCGCGCGGGTCACAGGGACCACCGCCTTCGCATCGGGACCAGAAGACCGAGGCTGGCGATCGCCAGCACGGTGAGTACGAGGCCGGCGAGCCGCAGCTGCGCGTCCGTGGGCCGCGCGGCGACGGCGTGCACCGCCGGCAGCGCGACCGCTGCCGTCGGCGGGCGGGCGTGCTCGGCGGCGCGCTCGCGAGCACGGCGCGGCGAGCGCGGCGGCATGCCTGCGGCGCTCGGCGGCGGCGCGGCGGCGCGTCTCGGCGGCGCGCCGGCGGCGCGCGCGGGCGCTGCGGTCGGCCGCGGACGACCCGCGGTCGGCCTCGACGCTCGGGGCGGCCGTGGCGGCGGGCGACGGGGTGCCGGTGGGCGCCGGCGCGGTGGCCGGAGCCGGTGGGGCCGGGGCCGGGGCGGGGGCCGGCGCGGCGGTTGGGGCCGGTGGCCGGGCCGCGGGCGCGGCGTCCGGCGCCGGCGGCGTGCCCCGCGGCGCGGCGTCAGGTTGCTGACCCGAGGCCGAGCTCGGGAGCACCACCAGAACGGCAACGACCGCAAGGCAGGCTGCTCGAGCCTTCGCGCGTCCGCCTTCAGGCCTCCCTGGCCAAGTGCTCACGGTCGCCTCGCGGGTCGGGGAATCGACGCTAGATGATGTTTGTCGGCCCCGTCAACAGGCCGAATGGCTAGGGCGCCGACCGATCCGGCCGGTCGGCCGGCGCACTGGCCTCTAGATCACTGCTCCTGCCCGACCCACTGGGTCGTGCCGGCGAGGTTCAGCGAGAGCGCCGCGGCGAACGAGGCGTTCGACTGATCGACGTAGCCGCCGTCGCCCTTGCTCTTGATGCGCAGCGGCGCGTTCTTGTTCGACGCGTGCAGCTGCAGGGACTTGGCGTCGGCGTCTGCCTTCTGCCCCGTCTCGGCCCACTGCCCGACGGCCTGAACGCGGGCGCCGTCGCCGTGGTGCTTGTCGTCCTTGCCGCCGCCCTTGCCGCAACCGCAGCCGCCGCCCTGGCGCTGCTCGACGGCCTGCTCCGTCGCCGCCGCGTTGACCGCGGCGGAGAGAGCGAGCGAGCTGTTGGACTGGGTGACGTCACCGTCGTCGCCCTTGCTGAAGATCCGGACGGGCACGTTGCTGTTCTTCGCGCCCTTCTGGATCGACGTGGCGTCGGCGTCGGCCTTCTGGCCGGTGATGGCGCCCTGGCCGACGGCCTGGACCTTGTCGCCTGCGCAGCGGCAGCCACCGTGCTGCGACTGCCCGGCGAACTGGTCCGTCGACGCGGCGTTGCCGGCGATCGCCTTCGCCGCCGAGTCGTTGGACTGGGTCACGGACCCGTTGTCGCCCTTGGAGCCGATCCGCACCGAGATGTTCGAGTTGCTCGGGTTGTACTGCTCGGACTTGGCGTCGGCGTCCGCCTTCTGGAACGTCGCGGCCTCCTGGCCGACGGCCTGGACGCCGTCGCCGGAGCAGCACTTGCCGCCGCCGCCCTGATCCTGCTCGGCGGCCTGGGTCGTCTCGCTGGCGTTACCGGCCAGCGCGCCGGCCTTCGAGCTGTTCGACTGGCTGACGTCGCCGTCGTCGCCCGGGCTGTGGATCCGCACCGAGATGTTGCTGTTGCTCGGGTTGACCTGCTTCGAGGTCGCGTCCGCGTCGGCGTGCTGGCCGGTCTCGGCGCTCTGGCCGACCGCCTGCTCGCCGCCGCCGCCCGACTGCGCCTGGTCGGCCGTCTGGGTCGTCTGCGCCTTGTTGAGCGCGCCGGCGACCGCCGCCGACGTATTCGACTGCGTGACCGAGCCGCCGTCGCCGGGGCTGTGGATCCGCACCGAGATGTTGCTGTTGCTGGGGTTGACCTGGGTCGAGGACGCGTTCGAGTTGGCCGACTGGCCGGTGGCCGCGGACCTGCTCGACGCCCTGGACCGCCTGGGCCTGCGCCACGCCGGATCCCACGGCGAGCAGAACCGCGAGCGCGCCGAGGCATGCGATCAGATGTCGTTTCACGACTGATACCTCCGTTGATATCGAGCGATACCACCGGGCGGAGCCCGCCCGGCGGCTGGTTCTGAGGACGATCGCTCGGATCAGCCGGGGCGTTCGAGCCGCGACGAGCGCGGCCGCGGAGGCCGCCGGCTTTGGCCGGACCACCGGCGGGGCCGGAGTCGTGGGAGGACGAACACGACGGCGCTCATGAGCACCGCGATCCAGGCACCGAACGCCAGCGCGGAGGCTGTGCCGAGCCCGCTCGCGGCGCCGGCGACTGGGCCGCCTGCGCCTGGGGGGAAGAAGAGTGGGGCGCCGCGACCGCCGGTGCGCGCCTGCGCCCGGACCGCGTGACGGACGGCGCCCGCCGCCTGGGCGGCGACGGCCGCGGGGGCGCGCGCCGCTGCGACGGCGGCGACGAGCGGCCGCCCGAGCGGAGCGACGGGCGCGGCGGCCGGCAGCGGCGCCCGGGCCGGTACGGGCGCGGCGCGGCGGGCGCCCTCGCGCGCACGCGGCCGCGCCGGCGCCCGCGGCGCGGCGGCTGCGGGGCGATCGTCGTCGATCAGCGCCTCGGCGACCGCCGGGAGCGTCGGAGCGGCGCCCGCGATGAAGTCCTCGACGGTGTCGGTGACGCCTTCGGCGACGGCGCCCACCTGATCCTCGGCCTCGTCGCACGACCAGCGCCAGGTCCAGCCGGGGTCGTCTGCGGCGGCAGCGGCGGCGGCCTGGCCGGCCCCGCCGAAGCACGCCGAGGTCCAGACCCACTCCCAGTCGCTCGGCACGCCGGCCGCCGGCGCGTCGTCCTCGGGCGGGTCAGGAGCCGGCGGGCGCTCGGGCCGGCCGGCGCGCGGCTTCGCCGGCGCCTGGACGACGTCGACCACGTTGTCGTTGCCGTTGATCTGGACGACCGGGCCGTCGTCGCCGGGGCTGTTGATGCGAATGGACACGTTGACGTTCGCAGGGCTGCTGCTGTGTCACACTCACATCCGGAGCTTCACTGTGATACTGCTCAGGTGACTCTTGTGGTACTGGCGCGGGCGGCGCCGCGGGCGGCGCGGGCGGCGCGGCGGGCACGGCTTCGACGGCCTCGTCGACCACCGCGGCGACGTCGGGATACTGCTCCGATATCACGCTGTTCTGCGGGATCGCGGCCTCGACGGCGATGTCCTCGAGCCCCGCCACCGGATCCTGCGCGGCCGCGGCAGGCGCGAGCAGCGCCAAGGCGACCACGGCGGCGACGGGTGGGCGGAGCGCGCGTCTCACACCCTTTCCATGCCCAATTCAGATTAAATCGAGCCATCGATCGGCCGTTCACCTGTTAGTGTCGGGCAGTGACCCCGGCTGCCGCCACCCGCCGCGAGCAGATCGAGAGCCGGCTGCCGCTCGTGCGCTCGATCGCCCGCCGCTACGCGACCGCCGGCGAGCCGCTCGAGGATCTCGTGCAGATCGGGGCGATCGGCCTGATCAAGGCCGTCGACCGCTACGACACGGGCCGCGGCGTCGCCCTCGACGTCTACGCCGTGCCGGCGATCGCGGGCGAGATCCGGCACCACCTGCGCGACCGCTGCGAGCCGCTGCGCGTGCCCCGGCGCCAGCGCGCCGACGGCGTGCGCGTGCAGTCCGTCAGCCTCGACGGCGTGGCCGGCCCGGTGGCCGACCCGATGGCCGGCGCGCCCGATCGCATCGCGCTCGGCACGGCCCTCAGGACCTTGCCGCCGCGCGAGCGCAGGATCGTGCTGCTCAGCTTCGTCGGCGACCTCAGCCAGGCCCAGATCGCCGCCCGCGTCGGCCTCTCGCAGGTCCACGTGTCCCGCCTGCTGCGCGCCGCCATGGCCGATCTGCGGGACCAGATGTTGACCACCTCGACCAATGGTCAGATGGTTTGCGTTGCCGACGAGGCCTCCCGCGCGTAGGGTCGGTCCCCATGGCCCTGGCGCAGACCCGGGGTGCCACGGCGGACGCACCCCCCGACAAGGACGCAAGTCACAGCGGGCGGCTGCTGCTGAGGATGCCGCCGCTGCTGCACGCCGAGCTGGCGCGCGCAGCCGAGCACGACGGCGTGAGCCTCAACGCCTTCATCACCCGGACGCTCGCCGGCTCGCTCGAGCCCGACCGGCCGCCCGGGCAGGAGCCCGGGCCGGACCGCGGCAGCCGCCTGCTGCGGATCGCCGTGATCGCCGACCTCGTGCTCGTCGCGGTCGCGGCGATCGTCGCCGTGACGTTGCTGCTCGTCGCCTGGCCCTAGCCCGCTAGCCCACCTTCAGCGTCATCCGCATGTCGGGCTGGTGGATCGTGCAGATGATCTTGTAGGTGCCCTTGCGGCGCATCTTGCGGCTGAAGGTGCCGGAGTCCTTGAGGTCGGACCGGAACGTCACCGGGCCGCGGCGGACGCTGACGTTGTGGTCGTCGTCGCCGACCCAGCGCCATTGGACGGTGGTGCCCTTGGGCACCTCGACCGTGCGCGGTGACGCGTCGCGGACGAACCAGTCGTCGCCGACCTTGACGGTCTTCGTCGCGGCGGCGGCGGGGGCGGCGCCCAGCAGGGCCGCGGCAAGGCAGAGCACGAGGATCCTCATGCCGAAACCATGGCACGCCGGTACCTTGAGGGCGTGCGGGCGCTGTGGCCCTATGTCCGCCCGCACCGGCGGGCTCTCGTTCTGGCCGCGGTCCTGGGGCTGCTCGGTGCTGCCGCCGGGCTGGCGCAGCCGCTGGCCGCGCGCGAGGTGATCGAGGCGCTCGGCGCGGACCGGTCGCTGACCGGTCCGCTGGTGCTGCTGGGCCTGCTCGTGATCGCGTCGGCGATAGTGGGGGCAGCGCACCTGTGGGTGCTCGAGCGCACCGCCCAGCGGATCGTCCTGCGCGCGCGGCTGAGCCTCACGGGCCGGCTGCTGCGGCTGCGGATGCCCGAGCTCGACCGGCTCTCGCCCGGCGACCTGGTGGCGCGCGCGACGTCGGACACGACGCTGCTCGGCGAGGTGACGTCGACCGGGATGGTGCAGCTGTTCAGCGGCACCGTGACGCTGCTGGGCGCGGTCGTGCTGATGGCGGTGGTCGACGTGCCGCTGCTGCTCGTGACGCTGCTCGTGCTCGTGGCGATCGGCGGTGCGATCGGCTTCGTGATGCCGGCGATCGCGCGTGCGACCGAGCGGGCGCAGGCCGCGGTCGGCGACATGGGCTCGGTGCTCGAGCGGGCGCTCGGCGCCATCCGCACCGTCAAGGCGAGCGGCGCCGAGGAGCGCGAGGCGGCCGCCGTCGCCGCCGCGGCCGAGCGCGCGTACGCCCAGGGCCTCGTGAACGCGCGCTACCAGTCGATCGTCGGGACCTCGACCGGACTCGTCATCCAGGTCGCGTTCCTGGCCGTGCTCGGCGTCGGCGGCGCGCGCGTGGCGACGGGCGCGCTGCCGGTCGGCGACCTGATCGCCTTCCTGCTCTACCTCTTCTACCTCACCGAGCCGGTGGCGGGGATCGCGCAGGGCGCCACGCAGCTGCAGGCCGGGCTCGCCGCCGTGCGCAGGCTCGACGACATGCACGCGCTCCCGGTCGAGGACGACGGCGGGACGCCCCACCGCGCCGCCGCCGACGGGCCGCTCGTCGTGTTCGACGACGTCGCCTTCCGCTACCGCGAGACCGGCCCGCCCGTGCTCGACGACGTGTCCTTCTCCGTGCCCGACCGCGGACTGGTGGCGCTCGTCGGCCCGTCGGGCGCCGGCAAGACGACGCTGTTCGCCCTGCTCGAACGCTTCTACGACCCGTCGGCGGGTGCGATCACGCTCGCCGGCCGCGATCTCGCCGACTGGCCGCGCGCCGAGCTGCGCGCCGCGATCGCCTACGTCGAGCAGGAGGCGCCGGTGCTCAGCGGCACGCTGCGCGAGAACCTGCTCTACGCCGCGCCGGAGGCGACGCCGGCCGAGCTGGCCGCGGCGCTCGCGGCGACGCGCCTCGAGGCGCTGGTCGCGAGCATCCCCGGCGGTCTCGACGCCGACGTCGGCTCGCGCGGGAGCACGCTCTCGGGCGGCGAGCGCCAGCGGATCGCGATCGCCCGCGCGCTGCTGCGGCGGCCGCGGCTGCTGCTGCTCGACGAGGCGTCGTCCCAGCTCGACGCCGTCAACGAGCAGGCGCTGCGCGACGCGGTCGCGGCCGCGGCCGCCGATCGCGCCGTGATCGCGATCGCGCACCGGCTCTCGACGGTCGTCGCCGCCGATCACATCGTCGTGCTCGACGGCGGGCGCGTGCGCGCGGCGGGCACGCACCGCGAGCTGGTGGACGGCGACGAGCTCTACCGCGAGCTCGCCGCCACCCAGCTCACGTCCTGACTAGCGGAGCTCGCCGCAGGCGATGCGGGAGCCCGCGTCGCCGGTGTTCAGCGTCTCCGCGTCCGGCTCGCCGTAGCGGTCCGGGATGTTCGCGTAGTTGTCGGGCAGCTGGTGGATCATCACCGCGCTGCCGTCGCCGGCCTTCAGCTCGGCGAGCGAGAAGCGGTCGGTGACCGCGGCGAGCATGCCGGTGCCGTCCTCGTTGACGAGCAGTGCCGGCAGGTCGCCCGCGTGGTCGCCGTGGCTGGCGCCGCCGGGGTTGTGGTGCCCGCCCGCGGAGGTGAAGGCCGGGCCCGTGCAGTCGCCGACGGCGTGCACGTGGAAGCCGTGGTAGCCGGGCGGCAGGTCCTTGACGCTTGCGAACACGGCGACCTCGCCGTCGCGGCCTCGCTGCCTGAAGTGGACCTTGCCGACGCGGTCGCCGGCAGCGTCGACCAGGCGCGCGGACGCCGAGCGGCCGAAGCGGCCGCGCCAGTCGCCGTGCTTGCCGTGGTCGTGCCCGTGGCCGTGACCGCGCTGGCCGCCCTGGCCGCCGCGGTCCTGACCGCCCGCCGTGCCGGCGAAGGCCACGGCCGCCGCACCCAGCACCAGCAGCGCCACGAACGCCAGACCTGCTCTCAGCTTGCTCATCCTGCCTCCCGAGATCGCCTACGCGGGAGGTCTACCCGGCTTCAGCCGCCGCGCATCGCCTCGCCGAGCAGCGCTCGGGCGATGACGAGCTTCTGGATCTCGCTCGTGCCCTCGTAGATCTCGGTGACCTTGGCGTCGCGGTAGTAGCGCTCGACCGGGAACTCCTTCGTGTAGCCGTAGCCGCCGAGCACCTGGATCGCCTCGCCGGTCTGCCGCCGCGCCACCGCCGACGCGAACAGCTTGGCCTGCGCGCCCTCGACCGTGTGCGGCCGGCCGGCCTCCTTCAGCCGTGCCGCGCGCCACGTCAGCGCGCGCGCCGCCTCGACCTCGGTCTGCATGTCGGCGAGCTTGTGCTGGATCGCCTGCAGCCGTGCGATCGGACCGCCGAAGGCGTTGCGCTCCTTGGCGTACGCGGTCGCGGCGTCGAGCGCGGCCTGCGCGATGCCGACCGCCTGCGCGGCGATCCCGATCCGGCCGCCGTCGAGCGTGGCGAGCGCGATCCGCATGCCGCCGCCCGGCTCGCCGAGCCGCTCGCCCGGCGTCTCCTCGAACGCCAGGTCGGCCGTCGAGGAGGAGTTGAGGCCCATCTTCTCCTCCTCGCGCGTGACCGCGAAGCCGTCGGCGCCCGCCCGCACGACGAACGCGCTCGCGCGCCCGTCCTCACGGGCGAACACGATGAACGTGGAGGCGTACGAGCCGTTGGTGATCCACTGCTTGGTGCCGGTGATGCGGCCGTCGACCGCCTTCGTGCGCATCGCCGACGCGTCGGAGCCGGAGCCGGCCTCGGTCAGCGCGAACGCGCCGATCTCCTCGCCGGCGGCGAGCGCGGGCACGTACGGCGAGCCGTGCGCGAGCAGCGGCAGCGTGCAGGCGCTGGTGTGCACGGCCACGGTCACGCCGACCCCGGCGTCGGCGCGCGAGAGCTCCTCGAGCACGAGCACGTAGGACAGGAAGTCGGCGCCCGCGCCGCCGTGCTCCTCGGGCACGCAGACGCCCATCAGGCCGAGCTCGCCGAGCTCGGCGAACAGCTCGCGCGGGAAGATGTGCCCGCGGTCCCAGGCGGCGGCGTTGGGCGCGATCTGCTCGTCGGCGAAGCGGCGCGCCAGGTCGCGGATCTCGCGCTGCTCGGCGCTCAGCTCGTGCAGGCTCATCGGCGCGCCACCGCCACCGAGCCGCCGCCGACCGCGGCCGCCGCCAGCGCCGCCGCGGCGACCCGCAGGCGCCGCCCCAGCCGGTCGAAGCGCAGCACGTCCCAGCCCTCGGCGCGCGCGACCCGCGCCAGCTCGGCGTCCGGGTTGACGGCCACGGGATGGCCGACCGCGCGCAGCATCGGCAGGTCGGACTCCGAGTCGCTGTACGCGTACGACGCCGAGAGGTCGATGTCCTCGCGCACGGCCAGCGCGCGGATCGCCTGCGCCTTGCCCTCGCGGTACGTGAACGGCCCGCCCGCGCGGCCCGTGTACTGCCCGTCCACGACCTCGGAGACGGATCCGACCGCGCCGTCGAAGGTCAGGACGATCGCCATCAGCTCGGCCATCTCCTGCGAGGCGGCGGTGCAGATGAACACGGGCCGCCCGGCGTCCTGGTGCCCGTAGGCGATCTCGAGCATCCCCGGGTAGAGCCGCGGCAGGACGCCGGCCAGCACGTCGGGCGCGAGCCGCTGCAGGTCGCGCACCCGGACGCCCTCGAGCAGCTCGCCGATGCGGACGCGCAGCGCGTCCGTGCCCGCGTCGGTCGAGCCGCGCAGGCGGAAGAGGATGTTCTCCCACGCGTCCGCGGCCAGGCGGCGGCGCGAGATCAGCCCGTTCTTGTAGGCCGCGCGGCCGAACTGGAAGGCCGAGGAGCCCGCCATCAGCGTGCGGTCGAGATCGAAGAACGCCGCGCCGCGGTCGCTCTCGCGCCGGATCGCTCCGCCGCCCGGAGGCGGCGGCAGGATGTGCGGATGCTCCGTCACACCTGCACGAGCACCGCGTCGCCCTGGCCGCCGCCGGAGCAGATCGCCGCGCAGCCGTAGCCGCCGCCGCGCCGCCGCAGCTCGTGCACCAGCGTGGCGAGGATGCGGGCCCCGGAGGCGCCGATCGGGTGCCCGATCGCCACCGCTCCGCCGTTGACGTTCACGCGCTCCTCGTCGATGCCGAGCATCCGCAGCGAGTGCAGGGTGACCGAGGCGAACGCCTCGTTGATCTCCCACAGGTCCACGTCACCCGGCTGCAGGCCCGCCTTGTCGAGCGCCTTCAGCGCGGCGTTGGCCGGCGTGCGCGCCAGCCACTCGAAGTCGTCGGCGACCGACGCCTGGCCGATGATCGTGCCGAGCACCTCCTTGCCCTCGCGCTCGGCCCACTCGTCGGAGGCGAGCACGATCGCGCCCGCGCCGTCGTTGACGCCGGGCGAGTTGCCGGCGGTGTGCGAGCCCTCGCGGTGGCTGAGCCCGGGCAGCTTGGCGAGCCGCTCGAGCGACGTGTCGCGGCGCGGCGCCTCGTCGACCTCGACGACGGTGTCGCCCTTCCGGCCCGTGATCGTGACCGGCACGATCTCCTCGGGCAGGCGGCCGTCGTCGGTCGCGGCCAGCGTGCGCTCGTGCGAGCGCAGCGCCCAGCGGTCGAGATCGGCGCGGGTCATCTCGAGCTGCTCGCCGACCTCGGTCGCCTCCTCGAACATCTGCTTGCCCGTGAACGGGTTGCGCAGGCCGTCCTGGATCATCGCGTCGAGCACGTTCGCGTCGCCCATGCGGAAGCCGAAGCGCGCCTTCGGCAGCAGGTACGGCGCCTGCGACATCGACTCCATGCCGCCGCCGACCGCCACGTCGAGGTCGCCGGCGCGGACCGCCGCGTCGATCATCCCGGCCGCGCGGATGCCCGAGGCGCAGACCTTGTTGATCGTCTCCGACGAGACCTCCTTCGGGATGCCCGCCTTGATCTGCGCCTGGCGCGAGGGGATCTGGCCCGCGCCGGCCTGCAGCACCTGGCCCATCACGACGTGCTCGACCTGCTCGGGCGCCACGTCGGCGCGCTCCAGCGCGGCCTTGATGGCGATGCCGCCGAGGTCGGTGGGATGGAGCGACGAAAGGCCGCCCCCGAGCTTGCCGACAGGCGTTCGGGCACTGCCCAGGATCACGGTTCGAGGCATGATGTCCAGTCTATGCGCGTACGTTCTACGACCGACGCACCGAGCGCGACCGGCGCCGACACGATCGCTGTGGGCGTCTTCGACGGCGAGGCGATCGCCCATGACGTCGACGGCGTGCTGCAGGCGCTGGTCGACTCCGGCGAGGCCCGCACGGGCCTGCGCAAGCTCGCGGTCACCCACCACGACGGGCGCCGCTACGTGCTCGCCGGGCTGGGGAAGCGCGACGAGTTCGACCCGGAGCGCGCCCGCGTCGCCGCCGCCGGCGTGGCCGGCCGCGCGCGCGATCTCGGCACGCGCGTCCTCTGCTGGGAGGTGCCGCACCACGTCGGCGCCGCCGGGTTCGTCGAGGGCACCGTGCTCGCCGCCTACGAGTTCCGCGAGTACAAGACCGGCGACGACGACGGCCCGCGGCTCGAGGAGCTGGTCGTCTCCGCGCACCACGACATCGCCGCCGAGGTCGAGCGCGCCGCGGTCGTCGCGGAGGCCGCCAACGCCGCCCGCGACCTGCAGAACCGGCCGGCCAACGACCTGACGCCGACCGCGCTGGCCGCGGCCGCGCCAGGCGATCCCGGGCGTCGCGGTCGAGGTCTGGGGCCGCGCCGAGATCGAGGGCGCCGGCATGGGCGCGTTCGCCGGCGTCGCGCGCGGCACGCACGAGGACCCGAAGCTGATCACCGTCCGCTACGAGCCGCCTGGGGCGACCGGCCCGCTGCTCGGGTTCGTCGGCAAGGCGGTCACGTTCGACGCCGGCGGCATCTCGCTCAAGCCCGGCATGAAGATGAGCGAGATGAAGTTCGACATGTCCGGCGGCGCCGCGGTGCTGCAGGCGACCGCCGCGGCGGCGCGGCTCGGGCTGCCGGTGCGGATCCTCACGGTCGTCGGCGCGACGGAGAACCTGCCGAGCGGCCACGCGCTCAAGCCCGGCGACATCCTGCGCGCCAAGACCGGCACCACGATCGAGGTCATCAACACCGACGCCGAGGGCCGGCTCGTGCTCGCGGACTGCCTCGCGCACGCCGTCGAGCTCGGCGCCGAGCGGCTCGTGGACGTGGCGACGCTGACCGGCGCGATCGTGACCACGTTCGGCTCCACGCACGCCGGGCTGTTGGGCAGCGACGACGGCTGGTGCGCGCAGGTCGAGGCGGCCGGGCGGCGCGCCGGCGAGCTGGTGTGGCGGCTGCCGCTGCACGAGGAGTACGCCGACGCGATCAAGGGCCGCTACGCCGACATCGCCAACGCCGTCGAGAACCGCAAGGCGGGCTCGATCACCGCGGCCGAGTTCCTGCGCCGCTTCACCGGCGACGTGCCGTGGGCGCACCTCGACATCGCCGGGATGGCCAACGACAACGGCAAGCCCTACACGCCGCAAGGGCGGCGCGGGCTTCGGCGTCCGCCTGCTGCTGGAGCTGGCGGACCCGACCTGATGCGGCGTCGCGCTCCTCGGCGGGACGCGGTTCATCGGCCGCGCGATCGCGGCTGAGCTGGCCGCCGCCGGGCACGAGCTGTGCTTCGTCCACCGCGGGCGCACCGAGCCGGACGATCTGCCGGCGGGCCGGCACGTCCATCTCGACCGCACGCGGCTGCACGAGGCCGACCTCTCGGACTGCGACGCGATCGTCGACTGCTGGGCGATGACGCGGGAGGACGCGGAGGCGGCGCGGCCGCTGCTCGACCGCCGCGCCGTCGTGCTCTCCAGCGCCGACGTCTACCGCGCGTACACGGCGCTGCAGGAGGGCCGCCAGGACGAGCCGGTGCCGCTGAGCGAGGAGTCGCCGGTGCGCGGCGAGCGCTACCCGTACCGCGGGCTCTCGCGCGAGCAGGGCGACGCGCTCGGCGTCGACGTGGAGCGCTACGAGAAGCTCGACGTCGAGGACGTCTACCGCGCGGCGGCGGCACGGTCTGCCGGCTGCCGTTCGTGTTCGGCGAGCACGATCCGCAGCGGCGCGAGGAGTTCGTGCTGCGGCGCGTGCGGGCCGGGCGGACGCGGATGCCGTTCGGCTCCGGCAGCACGCTGTTCACGCGCGGCTACGCCGGCGACGTCGCGCGCGGGGTGCGGCTGGCGCTCGAGGCCGACGCGCGCGGCGAGGTGTTCAACCTCGGCGAGCCGCGGGCGCTGACGGTGCGCGCCTGGGCCGAGCGCATCGCGGCCGCGGCGGGCGCACGGCTCGAGCTCGTGACGGTGCCGGACGGCGCGCTGCCGGACGACCTCGACCTCACGGCCGGCGGGCTGCAGCACCTGCTGCTCGACACGTCGAAGGCGCGCCGCGAGCTCGGCTTCGAGACCGGCGACCCGGACGCGGTGCTGCGGCGCTCGGTGCAGTGGCACCTCGCGCATCCGCCCGCGGACGGCGGCGACCTTTCGGCGGACGACGCGCTGCTCAGGTGACGATCAGCACCACGGCGACGATCGCGCCGTAGACGATCACGATCCGCCGCAGCGTCTCCTGCGGCAGCCGGCGCCCGTAGCGCGCGCCGACCTGGGCGCCGACCACGGAGCCGGCCGCGATCAGCAGCGCCGCCGTCCAGGCGACCTCGGCGACCGCGATGAACAGGATCGCCGCGACCGCGTTGGCGACGCCGGCGAGCACGTTCTTGACGCCGTTGAGGCGCTGCAGGTCGTCGTTGAAGCAGTAGCGCAGCAGCGAGAGCAGGATGATCCCCTGCGCGGCGCCGAAGTAGCCGCCGTAGACGCCGGTGCCGAGCGCGGCGGCGACGCCCGCGCGGCAGGCGGTCCGGGCCGTCGTGGCGTCTTGCCCGAGGGCCGCAGCGCCATCAGCACGACGCGCGAGCAGGATCAGCGCCGGGACGACGGCGTCGAACACGCTGCCGGGCAGCTCGAGCAGCAGGATCGCCGCCGATCGACCGCGCCGATCGTCGTGCCGACGGCGAGCGTCGCGCAGCGGCGCCACTGGCCGCGCAGCTCGCGCCGGTAGCCGATCACGCCGCTGACGCCGCCCGGCACGAGGCCGACGGTGTTCGAGACGTTCGCGGCCACGGGCGGGTAGCCGACCGCGAGCAGGGTCGGGAACGTGATCAGCGAGCCGGAGCCGACGACCGTGTTCACGCCGCCGGCCAGCGTCCCCGCCAGCAGCACGGCCAGCGCTTCGAGCTCCGTCATGGGCGCGGAAGCCTGTCACGATCGTCGGCCATGGACTTCGACCTCTCCGACGACCACGAGCTGATCCGCCGCACCGTGCGCGACTTCGCCCAGCACGAGGTCGCGCCGGTCGCCGAGGAGCTCGACCGCGAGAAGCGCGTTCCCGTACGAGATCGTCGACAAGCTCGGCGAGCTGGGCCTGATGGGCATCCCGTTCCCGCGAGGAGTACGGCGGCGGCGGCGGCGACTCGCTCGCCTACGCGCTCGCGGTCGAGGAGCTGACGCGCGTCGACTCGCGCGTGGCGATCACGATGTGCGCGCACACCTCGCTCGGCACGCAGCCGATCTACCTGTTCGGCAGCGAGGAGCAGAAGCGCGAGCTGGCTGCCGGACCTGTGCCGCGGCCGCAAGCTCGGCGCGTTCGGGCTGACCGAGCCGGAGGCGGGCTCGGACGCCGGCAACGTGCGCACGCGCGGCGCGGCTCGACGACGGCGAGTGGGTGATCGACGGCGCGAAGCAGTTCATCACCAACGCCGGCACCGACATCTCCGGCGTACGTCGCGATCACGGCGCGGACGGGCGACGACGAGATCTCCAACATCATCGTCCCGAACGGCACGCCGGGCTACGAGCAGGGCGAGCCGTACCGCAAGATGGGCTGGAACGCCTCCGACACGCGGCCGCTGACGTTCGACGGACTGCCGCGTGCCGGAGGAGAACCTGCTCGGCCCGCGCGGCGCACGGCTTCAAGCAGTTCCTGCACGTCGCTCGACATCGGCCGCATCGGCGTGGCCGCGATGGGCGTCGGGCTGGCGCAGGGCGCGCTCGACGAGGCGCTGGCGTACGCGAAGGAGCGGCGCGCGTTCGGCCAGCCGATCTCCAAGTTCCAGGCGATCCAGGCCAAGCTCGCCGACATCGCGACCGAGATCGAGGCGGCGCGGCTGCTGACCTACAAGGCGGCGCTGCTCAAGGACGCGGGCCGCAACTTCACGCTGACGGCCGCGCAGGCCAAGCTCAAGACCGGCCGGCTGGCGGTGCGCGGCGCCGAGGAGGCCGTCCAGATCCACGGCGGCTACGGCTACATCGAGGAGTACCCGGTGTGCCGCTTCTACCGCGACGCGAAGATCCTGACGATCGGCGAGGGCACCGACGAGGTGCAGCAGATGGTGATCGCCCGCGCGCTCGGCGCGTGAGCGCTCGTCCGCCGCTCTGGCGCGCTGCTGTTCGCGCGTCTACTGCGCGACGCTCGGCGCTCGACGCGTGGCGGCGGAGCCGGTACGGCGGCGACGAGCCGCACCACCTGCTCACCGCGCAGTCGATCGTCGACGACGGCACCTCGACCTCCGACGAGTACCGGCCCGAGTGGTCCGAGTCGCCGACTAGCTCTGAGCCGAGCGGCGCCGGCGTCGGCGGCTGCACGAGCCGCACGGCATCGGCTTCCCGCTGCTGATCGCGCCCGCCTGCGCGCTCGGCGGCGCGACCGGAGTCGAGCTGTCCTGGCGGCGCTCGCCGCGCTGGCGTTCGTGCTCGCGGCGCTGCTGGCGCGGCGGATCGTGCCCGACCCGTGGGCGAGCGCCGGCGCGGCGGTCGCGGGCCTCTCGCCGCCGGCGCTCGCGCACGCGACCGCGCGTCTGCCCGGAGCTGGCGGCGGGCGCGCTGCTGGCCGGCGCCGCGCTGTTCGCGCTGCGGCTGCGCGAGCGGCCGCGGCGCGGGCTACGTGCTCGGCGGGGCGCTGCTGCTGGCGCCGCTGCCGTGGCTCGGCGATCAAGTACGCGCTGCCCGCCGCGCCGGTCGCGGTGGCGCGATGGCTCTGGTCGCCAGCGCGGCGCGGCGGCGGCTGCGTCGGCGCTCGTGGCGCTCGACTGATCGTGCGGCTCGCTCGTCTTCTACTTCTCGCTCAACGACCAGCTCTACGGCGGCCCGACGCCCGTACTCGGCCGGCGACTCGGCGACAGACGCCGACCGGCGCCGAGTCGGCGGGCGACTACGTCGACCGGGTCCCGCGGCTGCTCGGGCTGTTGCTCGACCGCGACGTCGGCCTGCTGCGCTGGGCGCCGGTGCTCGGCTCTGCGTCTTCGTGGCCGCGCTGGCTGCTGTGGCGGTCGCAGCGGACCGGCTCGCGCGGCTGATCCCCGAGCGGCGCGACGGCGGAGGCGACCGCGGGGCTCGCGCTGGCCGTCTGCGCGGCGCGCAGCTCGTGGTGGCGGCGTTCGTCGGCGCCGACGATGTACGGCGACGTGGTTCCCGGCGCGCCAGCTGCGCCGGCGCTGCCGCTGTGCGGCGCGCTGTCGGCGTGGGGGCTGCGCGGTTCCCGCGCGTCGGCGCGGGGCTCGCCGCGCTGACGCTCGGCATGACGGCGTGGCTGCTGATCGCGCGCACCCGTGGTGGCCGCCGGGACGGCGGCGATCCTGCCCGACTTCCGGACCGCGAACGCCTACGCGATCGCGCTGGCGGCCGTGGCGTCGCCGGCCTGGCCGCGCTCATCCTCGCCGAGCGTGGAACTCGAGCGCGTGGATCTGGGACTGGCCGAAGCTTCCGGTCTGGACCGGGCCGGCGCGCGACGCGGTCGCCGACGCGCGGGTCGCGCCGCGGCCGCAGGTCGGGACGGACGTCGACGGCGCTGAGGCCGCGGCGCGGTCACCGAGCCGTCGGCGACGACCACGTGCAGGTCACCGTCCCCGTCCGGGTCGACGCGCTCGACGAACACGACGCGGCCGCGGATCGCGGCGCAGCCTGGCACGTCGCCGGTGCGCGGGCTCGCCGACGTCGTCGCGCTCCGGGGCTCCGGCGTGGCCGTGGCGGTGGCCGTCGGCGCCGCGGCTCGGGCGCGTCCGCGGGGGCGCTGCAGGCGCCGTCGAACGGCAGCGCGGCGGCGGCGATCGCGGCGAGCAGGGGATGGGCAGCAGGTCCGCACTGCGCCCGGTTAATCGCGTCGACGGATCTGGTTCGCGGCGGTCGCCGGATCGAGGCGCCGCGCGACGACCTCGTCGAGCAGCGCCTGCACCTCGGGTCGTCGGCGAGCGCGGCTGGAGGCGCCGGCGCATGCGGACCGTGGCCAGCTCGAGCACCTCGTTCATGAGGTTGCGGCGGCGGCGCTCGGACAGCGTGCCCTCGGCCTCGATGTGCTCGCGGTGCTCGGCGAGCTTCTCGACCAGCTCCTCCACGCCCTCGCCGTTGGCGGCCTCGGTCCTGATGATCGGCACCTTCCAGCCCGCTGCGGCCCAGCGACAGGACGCCGCGGATCTCGCGGATCATCGTGTCGGTCAGCGGGTGGTCGGCCTTGTTGACCACGATCACGTCCGGGATCTCCATCACGCCCGCCTTGAGCGCCTGGATCGAGTCGCCCGAGCCGGGCATCAGCACGAGCACGACCGTGTCGGCGTGGTCGATGATGTCGACCTCGGCCTGGCCGACGCCGACGGTCTCGAGCAGCACGTCGTCCTTGCCGGACGCGTCCATCAGCAGCGCGGCCTGGAGCGTCGCCTCGGACAGGCCGCCGAGCGCGCCGCGGGTCGCCATCGAGCGGATGAAGACGCCGGGGTCGAGGAAGTGGTCGGCCGAGCCGGATCCGGTCGCCCAGCAGCGCGCCGCTGCGTGAACGGCGACGTCGGGTCGATCGACAGCACCGCCACGTCGCGCTCGCGCTCGCGCGCGTTCTTGACGATCGCGCCGATCAGCGTGGACTTGCCGACGCCCGGCGGGCCGGTGAAGCCCGACCATCGGCGGCCCGGCCGGTGTGCGGGTAGACCTCGCGGACGAGCGCCCAACCCTCGGGATCGTCGTTCTCGACCAGCGAGATCGCGCGGGCGAGCGCGCGCTTGTCGCCGTCGAGCAGGCGCTCGGCGAGGCTGGTTGGAGGCTCGGCCATGGTCGGCGCACATGACGATCAACAGCCCCCTCATGGCGATCGTCGCCCGCGCCAACGCCCTGCCCAGCTGCGCGACGCCCCGGCGCCTCTCCACGGCGGGCCGCTGGCCCTCCTGCGCTTCCTCCGCCGCCACGGGATGCTCAACCGCAAGTACGCCCGGCTCGTCGCTGCGCTGGGCGTGGCTCAAGCTGCGCTTCCGCGGGCGGCTGCAGACCGACGGGATCGCCTTCGTCGGCCCCGGCGTGAAGCTCCAGATCGGGCCCGACGCCGGCTGCGGCTCGGCCGCTGGTCGTGGCTCGGCCACGGCACCAAGATCCGCGGCCACGAGGGCGAGTGCGAGATCGGCGCCAAGACCGTGCTCGGGCAGGAGTGCACGATCTCCGCCTACCAGCACGTCTCGATCGGCCGCGAGTGCATCGTCGCCGACCGCGTGATGCTGATCGACTTCGACCACGGCGTCGTCGAGGTCGAGCGCCCGATCCGGCTGCAGGGGATCTACAAGCGCGACGTGAGCGTCGGCAACAACGTCTGGATCGGCTACGGCGCCTGCATCCTGCGCGGCGTGACCGTCGGCGACAACGCGATCATCGGGACGATCGACCGTGGTCACGAAGGACGTGCCGGCCGAACGCGGTCGTGGCGGGAGCGCCCGGCGCGGCTGCTGCGGATGCGCCCCACGCCCCGCTCGCTGCGCTGGCGCTAGCGGGCGAGGATCGCCGCGGCCCAGGCGTCCGGGGCCTCGAGGGTGGAGAAGTGGCCGGCGTCCGGGAGGTCGGTGACGGTGACGTCGGTGAAGTACGCGCCGAGCCGGTCGGACCAGGCGCGCGGGAACAGCGGGTCGTGGTCGGGCCAGAGCACCGTGGTCGGCACGCGCGATCCGGTCGCGCGGCCGGGCGGACAGCTCGGCCAGCGCGCGATCGCGACCGTGCCGGAGCCGACGCGGTACCAGCCGATCGAGGCGGTGAACGCGCCCGGCGCGGCGTAGCGGCGCGACGAGGTGGTCGAGGTGCGCTCGGCGAGCGTGAACGCCGGGCCCGACCAGTGCGACCAGAAGTGCGCAGGTAGGCGCGCACGGCCTCGCGGCTCGGCCGTCGACAGCTCGCTCGGCGAGCGCGAGCTGGTGGAACGGCTGGTACCAGAACTCGCGCTGCGCGCTCGGCGGTCAGCACCCGGTCGCCGACGCCGGGCAGCGGCGGGGCGAGCACCAGCGCCCGGACCAGGTCGGGCGCGTCGCGCGCGAGCAGCCTGCGCGATCCGGCTGCCGATGTCGTAGCCCGCCGAGGACCGGACCGGTCCAGCCCGAGCTCGTCGATCAGCCCGACGACGCTGCGCGCCTGGGCGGCGGCGCTGTAGCCGCTCGCGCGGGTCGATCGGGTGCTTGTCGGACTCGCCGAAGCCGCGCAGGTCGGGCACGACCACGTCGGCCGCCGGCGAGCAGCGGGACGAGCGCGCGGTAGTCGGTGCGGTCGCCGGGCCAGCCGTGCAGCAGCACCACCGGATCGCCGGACCCCGTCCGGTCGTAGGCGAGCGAGAACCCGTCGACGGGCGCCGAGCGCGGCATCGTCAGCCGGCGTCGTGCTCCGCCGCGACCCGCTTGGGCGCCTGCAGCCGCCACGCGTCCTCGATCAGCTCCGCGAGCTCGACCGGATCGACGCGGTCGAGCTTCACGAGCACGTACGGGTAGCCGTCGTAGTGCGGCGTCGTGAAGAAGACCTCCGGGTCGCCCTGCAGCAGCGCCTCGCGATCGCCCATGTCGATCACGCGCAGCACGAGCGCGTCCGGGTTCGTGCGCAGCCGGCAGATCAGGCCGCGCTTGGCGACCCGGAGCGCCGGCGTGCCGTAGGACGTGCCGACCTCGACGCGCGGGAAGCGCGTCCCGATGGCGACGACGTCTTCCCAGGTCGGCATGACCGCAACGTACCGCCCTGGAATAGCCGCCGGGTGTGGGCGTCCTCGACGGGCATGACCCGCGCCCACTCCGTCTCCTGCCGCTGTTCGCCACCCTGCTGATCGTGCTCGCCGCCCACAGCGCCACCGCGTCCGCGGCCGGTTGGGCCCCGGCGACCCGCCTCGCCGAAGGCACGGCCGGCCGCCACGGCGGCACCGAGCTGCTACCCGACGGCACGGTGGTCGTCGCGTTCGGCCGCCAGGACCCGCTGGCCGGCCACGTCGAGGTCGCGGTCAAGCCGGCGTTCGGGACGTTCGGCGCGCCGCAGCGGCTGTCGACGACCGGCACCGCTTCGTCGCCGCAGACCGCGAGCGACTCCGCCGGCAACGTCTCGCTGATCTGGCTCGAGACGATCGCCGGCACGCGCGCGGTGCGCGGGACGACCCGCCCGGCGGGCGGGACGTTCGGCCCGGTGCAGACGATCTCCGACACGGGCACGAACGCGAACTTCCCGCGGCTGGACGCCGCCGGCGGCCGGACGGTCGTGGCCTGGAGCCAGGGCGGCCGGGTGCGCGCCGCGACGGCGCGCGCCGGCGAGCCGTTCGCCGTCCACAACCCGCTGTCGGCGAACATCGGCTTCGCCGACGCGCCGCTCGTGGGCGCCGCGCCCGACGGGGCCGCGCTGGTCGCCTGGCACACCACGAAGCCCGGCCTGGTGACCACGCTGCACGCCGCCGCGCGCGCGGCCGGCGGCGAGTTCGCCCCGCTCGAGGACATCGCCCAGTACCCCTCCTTCCGCGGCTCGCAGCAGCTCGCGCTGAGCCCCGAGGGGCGCGCCACAGTCGCCTGGAGCTACTGGGACGACGCGGCCGACCACTACGTGGTCCAGGCCGTCGCCCGCGGGCGCACCGGCGAATTCGGCGGCGTCGAGACGGTCGGCACGATCCCGCCGGGCGGGGGCGGCCACATCGCGCTCGACGTCGGCGGCGAGGGGACGGCGACGCTGCTGTGGACCGACAGCGCCGCCCGCTACGCGACGCGCCCGGAGGGCGGCGGCTTCGGCGCGCCGCGCGCCGTTCCGGGATCCACCAGCGGCAGCTACGTGCCCGAGCTGCGGTCGGCGCCCGACGGGACCGCGCGCGCCATCTGGCGCGGGCAGGCCAACGGCATGCGCGTCGAGACCGCGCGCATCCGGCCCGACGGCACGAGCGGCAGCGCCGAGACGCTCGCCGCCGCCACGGGCCAGTCCGGGACGAGCAGCTACTTCGACGGCCGCTACGGCGTCTCCGTCGACGCCCGCGGCAACGCGGCGGTCGGCTGGTACCACGGCGCCGACGTCGCGCCCGGCCCGGCGACCGACCTGCGGCAGGCGATCGAGGTGCGGATCCTGGACGGCACCCCGCCGAGCCTGCGCGCCGTCAGCGTGCCGCCCGCGGCGCTGACCGGGGTGCCGGTGCCGATGAGCGCCGTGGCCACCGACGCGCTGACCCCGGTCACGATCCGCTGGAAGCTGGGCAAGTTCCTGTCCGCCCAGGGCGCGGCGGTCGCCCCGACGTTCGACCTACCGGGCGACCGGATGGTCGACATCCAGGCCGTGGACGCCGCCGGCAACGTCACGCAGACCACCCGCTCGATCAGCGTGACGCAGAACCCGGAGCCGCCGTGCCCGGAGGGGCAGATCTGCGGCTGACCCTTAGCGGGCGCCGCAGACCGGCCACGGCGAGGCGCCGCGCTGCCGGTACAGGATCCGCGCGCGCTTGTCCTGCTCGGCCTCGGAGGCCGCCGCCGGGTTGCCCGTGCCGCCGACCGCGCGCCAGGTCGGCTTGGAGAACTGGTACTTGCCGAAGTAGCGACCGTTGGCCGACACCGCGGTCGGGTCGCCGCCGGACTCGCACTGGGCGATCCGAGCGAGGATCGCTCCGACGCGGCCGCGGGCGGGGACGGACGACTCGCGCGCGGCGATGCCGAGCGCCTCGAGCGTCTGCGGACCGGCGATGCCGTCGACCGTGAGGCCGTCGGGCGCGCTGGAAGCGGCGGACGGCGCGGCGGGTCTGCGGGCCGTAGACGCCGTCGGCGGTGACGCCCAGGGCGGCCTGGAGCTCGGCGACGGTCACGCCCGCCTGGCGGACGGCTTTGGCGCCCTTGGACGGGCTCTGCGCGTCGGCGACCGCGACGCCGGCGGCGAAGCACACCAGCATCAGGACAACGGTGGCGACGACGGCACGCAGCCGTCTAGACCAAGCGCAACTATCGGCACAGCGAACGACCCCCTGGTCTCTTGCGCCTACGGGGTTAGCTGTCGGGCTCGCGCGAAGACCTGCGCTACGCCGCACGCACTGGCGGCGATTCGCCCCCGGAGCCGGCACCTGCCCGGCTCCAACGGTTCCCCCGCTCCCCACCGCCGGAACGGCGGGGACTCGGCAGACATCTCAATACTCGGAGCGGGCATTGTACGCACCGTCCTGACGGATGCATCGGCGGCGCGCGCTGAAGGTTGAGCGCGAAGGTCAGATCGCGGGCGCGAGATTGCGCAGCGCGGGGTCGGCGCCCGGGTCGGCCAGCGCCGCCGCGAACGCCTCGCGGTGGGCGGCCGCGCGCGCCGCCGGGTAGTCGCCCGCGGTGCCGGCCGAGACGAGGAACGCCCAGTCGGACGCCTGCAGCGCCAGCAGCTCGCGCAGCGCCCGCGGCCCGAGCTCGCGCCGGCCGGCGAAGGCCTGCAGCTCCGCGGCCCGCGCCGCCCACGCGAGGCCGCCGGCCGCCGGCGCGCTCCAGGTGCGCAGGTCACGCCCGGCGCCCCAGCTCGTGACCGGGGCCGAGGACGGCGCGCGCGTCGCCTCCGACACGTCCGCGGTCAGCGGCTCGAGCGGCAGCCCGCGCTCCTCGCACGTCTCGATCACCGCCCGCAGCCAGTCGACGCCCTCGGGCCAGAAGTGGCCGAGCAGCTCGGTGTCGAACGCCACGACGCACGGCCCTCCGCGCGCCGCGACCCGCTCGACGAAGTCCTCCGCGTCGGCGCGCACGGCCAGCTCGGCGCGCGCCGGCTCGTACGCCCGGCCGCCGACCGCCCAGGCGCGGTGGTGGCGGTCGGTGAGCCGGTGGGTGTCGAGGTAGGCCGCGCCGGACGGGTAGCCGTCGGCGTGCCAGACCAGCTCCGTCGCCTCGCGGTCGAGCGGCGCGAGCAGCACCCCGGCGCGCGTGAGCCGCGGCCGGTGCGCGCCCGGCCCGAGCACGTCGGTCCAGTCGACGCACCGCCACGCGCGCGCCCGCCTCCTCGAGCTCGTCGTCGAGCCACCCCGCGTGCGCGCACTCGGGCAGCCACAGCCCGCCCGCCCAGTCGCCGAAGCGCTCGCGGTGCGACTCGACGCCGGTGCGCAGCTGCAGCCGCAGGCCGTCGGTCGTGGCCAGCAGCGGCAGCACGGGATGGGTCGCGGCCGACGTCCAGCTCGCGTGCGGCGCGAACGCGGCCAGCAGCGGGCCGCGGCGCTCGAGCGCGTCCGCCGCGGCCGCGTACCGCGCCTCGCTGTGCCGCAGCGCGGCGAGCACGCCCGGGTCGTCCTCGGCCTCGAGGTCGAGCGCGTGCGACGCCGGGCCGGACGTCGCGCAGGAAGGCGAGGCAGCGGTCGAGCGCGCCCGGCGCCGCGAGCTGGTCGCACAGCACCGGCGTGAGCGAGAGCGTGACCCGGCCGGGGTGGTCGTCGAGCACGTCGAGCAGCGGCAGGTAGCTCGTCGCGATCGCCTCCCACAGCCACTCCTCGCCGAACGGCCACGTCCCGAAGCCCTCGACGTAGGGCATGTGGGTGTGGAGCACGATCGCCAGCGATGAGCGGCTCACGGGCGCAGCACCGCCAGGAAGTCGAGCGCGCGGTCGAGCCCGCCGCGGCGCAGCGCGAAGTCGCGCACCGAGATCGCGGGCGTGAAGCGGTCGTAGAACGGCTTCGTGATGCCCAGCCGCGCGTGCACGGCGTCCCAGCCCGCGTGGGCGATCGCCAGCTCGTGCAGGCGCAGCTTGCGCGCGTGGAACAGGCCGAGCAGGTCGACCTGGCCGAAGTGCCGCTCGCACAGCGCCCGGTACTCGTCCGCGCGGTACTCGCGCACGTGCCACGGGTTGCCCGAGCGCTCCGCGCCCGCCGGCGCGAGCGTCAGCACGTTCGGGGTCGAGACGTAGGCGACGCCGCCCGGCCCGACCAGCGTCCGGATCCGGTCCAGCACCGCGTCGGGGTCCTGGACGTGCTCGATCGTCTGCAGGAACACGACGCAGTCGACGTCGCCGTCCCACAGCTCGATCATGTTGCGCTCGAAGCGGACGTCGCCGTACTTGAGCCGGGCGTGCTCGAACGCCTCCGGGTTGGCGTCGACCCCGACGACGGAGCGGGCGGTGCGCGCGAGCACCGCGCTGCCGTAGCCCTCGCCGCACGCCAGGTCGACCACGCGGCGCCCGTGCGCGCGGGCGGCGATCCACTCGTAGACGACCAGATGGCGCCGGAACCAGTAGTTCTCCTCCGGCACGTCCGGCAGCGTCCGCTCGCCGGTCAGCGCCAGCGGCGGCACGCCCTCGGGTTGGTCACGCTGGAGGTACGTCTCCACCATCGGCGGCGGCACGATATCCCGAGGCGGCGCGAACGGCGCGGTAGCGCTCCATCGCCACCTCGCGCTCGACCTTGTGGTCGACGATCGGCTCCGGGTAGTCGCGGCCGATGACGCAGCCGGCGGCCTCCTGCTCGGCGGCGGTCATCGTCCACGGCTCGGCGAGCTTCGCGAGCGGGACGTCGCGCAGCTCCGGCAGCCAGTGGCGGACGTACTCGCCGTCCGGGTCGTGGCGCTTCTGCTGCGTCGCCGGGTTGTACATGCGCCGGAAGTAGGGCGCGGGATCGACCCCGACCGACGCGATCCACTGCCAGTTGCCGTTGTTCTGCGCCTCGTCGCCGCACAGCAGCCACTGCATGAAGTGCGCCTCGCCGCGCCGCCAGTCGACGTGCAGGTCCTTCGTGAGGAACGAGCCGACGATCAGCCGCCCGCGGTTGTGCATCCAGCCGCGCGTGTGCAGCTGCCGCATCGCCGCGTCGACGACCGGGTAGCCCGTGCGGCCCTCGCACCAGGCCGCGAACGCCTCGTCGTCGTCGTCCCATTCGAGATCGTCCATCTCGCGCCGGAACGCGTGCTTGGCGTTGCCCGGGTGGTTGAGCAGCACGTGCGCGTAGAAGTCGCGCCAGCAGAGCTGGCGCACGAACGCGCCGCTCGCGGCGGCCTTCGCCTCGAGCTCGCGCGCGCTCACGCAGCCGAAGTGCAGGTACGGCGAGAGCTCGGACGTGCCGCCGGCCATGCGGTCGTGGCGCTCGCCCGTACTTCGCGAGCCCGTCGCGCACGAACGCGTGCATGCGCGCGCGGCCCGCCTTCTCGCCCGGCTCGAACGGATCCGGCAGCGGGCACTCGACGCGCGGGATCTCCCCCACGCGCAGGCCCGACGGCGCGTTCAGGCTGCGCGGCGCACCGTGGACCTCGCGCCGCGGCAGGGTCCGCCAGACGCGCCAGAACGGGCTGAAGACGACGAACGGCCGGCCGTCCTTCGTGCGCGGCCGGTTGACGTCGGCGACGAAGTTGCCGGGATGGCGGACGGCCGCGACGTCGCCGAGCGCCGCGACCACGCGGCGGTCGCGGGCCATCGCGAACGGCGACACGTCGGAGGCGAAGTGGACCGCGCTCGCGCCGAGCTCGCGCGCCAGGGCGGGCAGCTCGCGCTCGGGCTTCCCGTGGCGGACGACCAGCTCCCCGCCGCGGTCGCGCAGCGCCTGCCGCAGCTCGCGCAGCGACTCGTGCAGGAACCACGCGCGGGCCTGCGACGGGAAGCGGCCGCCGAGCAGCCGGTCGTCGAGCACGAACACGCCGACGACCCGCTCGTGGCCGCGCGCCGCGGCGGTCAGTGGCGGGTGGTCGTGCACGCGCAGGTCGCGCCTGAACCAGACGAGCGCGGTGTCGGCCATCGCCCGGGATACGGGCGCGCCGCCGTCCGGGGTCAAGCCAGCCCGCGGATAGGCTGTCGGGCGTGGAGCTCGTCCGGGACTTCCCGCTGTTCCCACTCGGACTCGTCGCTCTCCCGACCGAGCTCGTGCCGCTGCACATCTTCGAAGAGCGGTACAAGACGATGATCGGGCGCTGCCTCGAGGAGGAGTCCGAGTTCGGCATCGTCTGGATGGCCGAGGACGGCCTGCGCCCGATCGGCTGCGCGTGCGAGATCGCCGAGGTGCTCGAGCGCCTGGAGGACGGCCGCATCAACCTGATCGCCCGCGGCACGCGCCCGTTCCGGATCGAGGAACGCCAGGACGAGCTGCCCTATCCGGCCGGCACCGTCGAGTTCCTCAGCGACCGCACCGAGGAGGCCGACCTCGACGTCGCCGCCGGCGCGCACGCCGCCTACGCGGACCTCGTGAGCCAGGCGACCGACCGCACGCCGGACCTGTCCGAGATCGGCGCGATGAGCGCGTACCAGATGGCCGCGACCGTGGAGTTCGGGCTCGACGCCAAGCAGGGGCTGCTCGACCTGCGCTCGGAGGCGGCGCGGCTGCGCCTCGTCACGCGCCTGTTCCGGGCGGCGATGAAGCGGCTCGACTTCGTCGAGCGCGCGCAGGCCCGCGCGCGCTCGAACGGCAAGGTCCACTTCGATCCCTAGCCGAGCAGCGCGGCGACGCGGGCGGCGCCCTGGCGGGCCGCGATCGCCGCGGCGTCCTCGCCTTCGTCCGTCGTGAGCGCCGGGTCGGCGCCGTGCGCGAGCAGCAGCGCCGCCATCACGGCGTCGTTCGTGTGAGCGGCGGCGTGCAGCGGGGTGAAGCCGCCCTGCTGGCGCGCGTTCGGGTCGGCCCCGTGGTCGAGCAGCAGGCCCAGGCTCTCGCGGTCCTGCGCCGCGGCGGCCGCGTGGACCGGGCGGACGGACAGGCGGTTGCGGTCGTCGCCGTCCGGGTCGGCGCCGTGGTCGAGCAGCGTCTCGACGGCCTCGGAGCCGCCGAAGAACGCGGCGAGCGACAGCGGGTCGAAGCCGTCGGGGGTCCGGAAGTCGAGCGCCTGCGGGTCGCTCGCGAGCTGCGCCGCGAGCGGCTCGGCCTCGCCGAGCGCGGCCAGCTCGAGCACGCCGAGCCGCGGGCCGGCGGCGAGCAGCGCGTCGCGGATCTCGGCCTGCTGGTGGAACAGCGCGAGCAGGATCAGCGGCAGGCCGTCCTCGGTGCGACCGTTCGCCAGCGCGGGGTCCGCGGCGAGCAGCGACCTGGCGCTGGCGGCGTCGCCGTCGCGGATCGCCTGCTCGAGCATCAGCGAATGATCCCGCACACGCGCTCGGTCACGTCCTTGGTGAACGCGGCGAGCTGCTGGAACGAGCGCGGCGAGCCGGGCGACGTGTCCGAGAACGCGACCGTGCCCTGCTCGAGCCGCACGCGGTAGGAGAGGTTCGAGCCCGGCCCGGGCGGCAGGTCGAGGCTCAGCTCGGCCTGCTCGGCGAGGTTGCGTGCGAGCTCGCGGGCGCGCAGCAGCCGGTCGGCGTCGAGCGGGTGGCGCTTGCCGTTGCAGGTCACCGAGCCGCCGTCGGAGATGAGCATCGTCACGTTCGCCGGCTTGTCCTCGCCGCTGCGGCGGACCTCGAACAGGTCGGGCGACTCGGTGCCGCAGCCGGCGAGCGCGAGCGCGGCGACGAGCACCGCGAGCGCACGCCTCACACGACCACCAGGTCGGCCCCGGCGGTCGCGCGCAGGAACGCCGGCGTGGACATCACGCCGTCGAGCCGGCGCTCGATCAGCGTGCGGTCGGCGCCGGTCAGCTCGACGGCCGCCGAGCACGCCCAGAGCTTGAGGTCCGGCAGCTCGGCGGCGGTGTCGCGCAGCTCGTCGAGCGAGCGGGCGAACGACTCGAGGTCGGCGATCGCCGGCGCGGCCTCGGGGCGCAGGGCGCGGGCGAGCAGCCGGTCGTCGAGCAGCGGCGCGAGCGCGCCGAAGCCGACCAGCCCGCGGGCGGCCCGGCCGTCGGCCGCCGCCGACACGAGCAGCGACAGCCCGCGGTACAGCCGCTCCAGCTCGCCCGACTCGAGGAAGGCCGCGATCATTGCCGCCATCGTACGAACGCTCGATGCCCGCGGGCTGCGCTGCCCGCTCCCCCTGGTGCGCGCCCGCGCCGCCCTGGCGCCGCTCGCGCCGGGCGAGACGCTGGTCGTGCTCGCCACCGATCCGGAGGCGCAGCTCGACCTCGCCGCGTTCGCCGCCGACGCGGGACACGCGTGCTCGGTCGCCGCCGCGGGCGGCGAGTGGCGGATCACGCTCGTCAAGCGGGAATAGACGCGCGCCGGCGGACGTCGAATCGGGTCATGCTCATGACTCCCACGACCACTGACGCCCTCGTCGAGCGCCTGTTCGGCGCCACCATCGAATCGCTCGAGCTGTTCTCCGTCTACCTCGGCACCGAGCTCGGCCTCTACGGCGCGCTCGAGCAGCACGGCCCGCTGACCGCGCCCGAGCTCGCCGAGCGCGCCGCGATCGCGCCCCGCTACGCGCGCGAATGGCTCGAGCAGCAGGCCGTCGCCGGGTTCCTCGAGGTCGAGGACGCCGGCGAAGCGGCGCGACGACCGCCGCTACGCGCTGCCGCCCGAGCACGCCCGCGTGCTCGCCCACCCCGGCGACATGGCGCACGTCGCCCCGTTCGCCCATCTGATCGCCGGCATCGGCGGCGTGATCGGCCGCGTCGCGGACGCCTACCGGACCGGGGACGGCGTGCCGTACTCCGAGTACGGCGAGGCGTTCCGGCACGGCCAGGGGCACATCAACCGCCCCGCCTACACGCACGAGCTGCCGGACGAGTGGCTGGGGCGATGCCCGACGTCGCCGCTCGCCTGCGCGCGGGCGGCGCGCGGGTCGCCGACGCCGGCTGCGGCCAGGGCTGGTCGACGCTCGCCGTCGCGCGCGCGTTCCCGGACGCGCAGGTCGACGGCTTCGACGCCGACCCCGGCTCGATCGCCGACGCCCGCCGCCACGCCGACGTGCCGAACGCCCGCTTCCACACGGCGGACGCCGACGCGGTCGCGCAGCACGGGCCGTACGACCTCGTGCTGATCCTCGAGACGCTGCACGACCTCGCGCGGCCGGTCGACGCGCTGGCCGCGGCGCGCGCGGGGCTCGCCGCCGGGCGGCACGGTGCTCGTCGTCGACGAGAAGGTCGCCGACGAGTTCGCCGCGCCCGGCGACGAGGTCGAGCGGATGATGTACGGCTGGAGCGTCGTCCACTGCCTGCCGACGCAGCTCGTCGAGCAGCCGTCGGCGGCGATCGGCACCGTCATGCGCGCCGACACCGTGCGCGAGTGCGCGGCCGCCGCGGGGTTCTCGCGCGTGTCCGTGCTGCCGGTCGAGAACGACCTCTTCCGGCTCTACCGGCTGGATCCCTGACGGACCCTGATCTCGAGCCGCGTCCGGCGCTCCTCGCCGGGCGCGAGCTCGGGCAGGCGGCCCTCCGCGCGGTCGTGGGCGGCGCCGAGCACGGAGCAGTTGGCCGGCTCGAGGCCGAGCACGCCGAGCCCGGGCGCGGGGTGCACCCACTGCCACAGGCGCGGGAGCGTCACGGCGTCCCAGCGCAGCTCGAGCTCGAGGCCGCCGCCGCGCACGTGCGCCGCGCACCAGCCGTCCGGGCCGGGCGCGACCTCGTGCTCGAAGACGCGCTCGGCGGCGCCCTCGACGATCCCCGGCCCGCGTGCCGTAGGAGTCCGCGTACGGCGCCGCGTCGGCGTCGCGCGGGTGCGTCGCCCGCGCGTCGAGCTCCAGCTCCGAGCCCTCCGCCCACAGCGGCGCGCCGAGGTTGACGTGGTAGAGCTGCAGGACGGGCACGGTGTCGCGGCCGCGGTTGACGGCCACGTCCTCGAGCTCGACCCGCCCCTCGCCGGGATGGGTGCGCCAGGTGCGCCGGACCTCGACGTGGTAGCCGAGCGCCGCGACCTCGGCGACCCGGCCGCGCACCTCGAGCGCACCGGACGGAAGCTCCTCGACCGCCTCGACCGCCGCCGGCTGGAACGTCCAGTCGCCGTGCTGGCCGACGCCCTCCGACGGCACGCCGACGTTGCGCAGGCCGCAGGTGGCCACGAGCCCGCCGCCGAAGCTGCGCATCCAGTCGCCGAGCACCGGCGCGGTCTCGCCGATCGGGGAGATCCACGCCACGGGCACGCCGGCGAACCACGCCTCGCCGGCATCGAGCCCGCGGTCGGGCAGGAGCCGCAGCTGGACGCCGCCGGGCACGCGCAGGTCGATCGCGCGGCAGCCCGCGGCGCGGCCGTTGGTGACGATGCTGGAGACCGCGGTCATGCGGCGGCGAGGATCGCGTCGGCGCTCAGCACGTCGAGCACGCGGTCGGCGGCGGCCAGCGACGGCTCGGTGCCCGGGACGCGGCAGACCGCCAGCGTCACCATGCCGGCCGCCAGGCCCGCCGCGACGCCGGGCGGGCTGTCCTCGACCACGATGCACGACCCGGGCGGCCTGCCCAGCCGCTCGGCGGCGACGAGGAACATGTCGGGCTCGGGCTTGCCGCGCGCGACCTCGTCACCGGCGACCGTGACGTCGAACTCGCCGAGCAGCCCGGCGCGGTCGAGCGTGCGCTCGAGCCGCTCGCGCCGGCTCGACGACGCGACCGCGACGAGCACCCCGCGCCGCCGCAGCTCGCGGGCGGCGCCGACCGCGTCGTCGAACGGGGCCAGCGTGCCGTCGATCAGCGCGAACAGCGCGGCGCTGTACTCGAGCCAGAAGGCCTCGGCCTCCGGCAGCGCGACCCGCTCGCCGAAGTAGGCGTGCACGTCCGGGTACGGCAGGCCGACCGAGCGCTCCATGTCGGCGTCCGTCGGCGCGTAGCCGTGGACCGCCAGCGTCTGCTCCCAGGCACGGCGGGCGAGCGGCTCGGAGTCGACCAGCGTGCCGTCGCAGTCGAAGATGACCGCGGTCATGCGGGGCGGAGCATGAGGTCGTGCTCGAAGCAGTAGCCCCAGTCCTCGCCGCGCTCGGCGGAGCGGACGATCGGGTGGTCGGCGGCGTGCCAGTGGGCGCGCGCGTGGCGCTGCGGGCTGGAGTCGCAGCAGCCCATGTGGCCGCACTCCATGCACAGGCGCAGGTGGACCCAGCGCGTGCCGTCGCGCAGGCAGTCCTCGCACCCGTCGGCGCTCGGGACGACCGGGTGCTGGGCGGCGACGTGCTCACAGCCGCCGGGGGCGAAGCGGGGCTCGACGGTCTCGGTCATGCCCCTAGCCTACGGGCGGCGCGGCGGCGGATCACCTGCTCGGCCAGCCCGGGCGCGGCGCGGACGAGCCGCAGGACCACGGCGCCGTTGCGCGTGGTGGCCTGATCGCGCGGGCGGCGGGCGATCGCGCGGGCGACGGCACGCGCCACGTGCTGGGGCGTCTCCTCCGGCACCATCCCGTGCAGCGTCGCGCCCGAGCGCGCCTCGGCCGCCGCGTGGATCGGGGTCGCCGCGTAGCCGGGATAGACCGTCGTGACCGCGAGCCGGTGGCCGTGCTCGGCGCGCAGCCCGTCCGAGAGCGCGAGCAGCGAGCGCTTGCTCGCGGTGTAGGCGGTGGCGAGCGGGAACGGCACGACCGCGAGCAGCGAGGCGACGTTGATCACGTGGCCGCGGGAGGCGAGCAGCGCCGGCAGGCTCGCCGACGCCATGTTCCAGGCGCCGACGAAGTTCGCGTCCAGCACCGCGCGGTCCTCGGGCGCCGGCCCGTCGCCGAGCGGGGCGGCCGTGCCGAGGCCGGCGTTGTTGATCAGCACGTCGAGGCCGCCGAGCGTGTCGAGCGCGCTCGCGACCGCCCGATCGACCGCGGCGCGGTCGGTGATGTCGCACTCGAGGTCGGCGCCGGGCGCGCGGTCGAGCCCGATCACGCGGGCGCCGCCGGCGGTCAGCTCCTCCGTGATCGCGCGGCCGAACGCGCCGGCCGCGCCGGTCAGGAGGACGCGCTTCGTCACCGTGTGGTCAGGCGGCGGTACATCGGGCAGTGGCCCGACTTCACGGTGGCGAACAGCAGCGCGCCGATCGGCCACATCGGCCAGAAGTAGCCCATGCCGGCGAGCGCCCAGATCGCGATCAGCAGGACGGCGATCGGGAGCACGGGCGGGATCGCCGGGAGCTCCCGGCGCGGCTGCTCGACCGGCCCGGGGAGGTCGGCGGTCAGCGGCACGAGCTCCTCCTGCGTGCGGGCGGCGAGCGCCTGCGTCAGGCGCTCGTCGAGCTCGTCCGGGTCCAGGCGCCCGGCGGCGGCGTGGTCGCGGAGCTGGGTGGCGACTGCTTCGCGTTCGGTGTCAGAAGCGCGCATGCGCCGTAAGTTAGTCACCACTCACCCGGGGTGCAAGTACGGCCAGCACGACGCTGCGGGTGCGGTCTCCGGGGACGGGAAATGCTGCGATGTCGTGTGGCGGTTAGGATGGCGCATAGCGACACCTAACCGCCACAGCACCTCCGCCGACCCACGATCCGTTCCATCCATGAGACGCCGCCAGAACTCCAGTCTCCTTACCCAGCGCAGTTCGCCGGCGCCTCAGGCCACGACGACGGCGCCGCCGCGCCGCGGATCGCCGCCGCCTGACAGCGCGCCGGTCTGCGCGTCGCGCTCGACCGCCTGGCAGCCGCCGAAGAACAGGTTCAGCGCGCGGAAGCGGGAGGTCGTGTAGCCGGCGGCCTCGATCGCGGCCAGGTCGATGCCCGGCTCGGCGTAGACGAGCCCGTCCTCGAAGTGCAGGCGCGGCGCGCGGACCGCCTCGGCCGCGTCCTGGTCGCGGTCGACGACGTTCGCGATCACCTGCAGCAGCGCCGAGCGGATGCGGTTCGAGCCGGCCGAGCCGACCACGACCTCGGGCGCGCCGCTCTCGCCGAGCACGATCGTGGGCGCCATCATCGACGGCAGCCGGCGGCCGATCGCGTGCGTGAAGAAGCCGAGCGGCGAGAGGTCCTGCTCGCCCATGATGTTGTTGACGTGCACGCCGGTGCCGGGCACGACCACGCCGCAGCCCTCGCCGTTCGTGCACGTGACCGAGCACGCCCAGCCGTCGGCGTCGAGCACCGAGATGTGCGTCGTGGCGCCGAGCCGGCCGCGCATGAAGCGCTCGAGGAAGCCCGGCTCGGCGAGCCCGGTCAGGAACTCGGGCGTGCGCTCGGCCTGCGCCGCCTCCATCGCCTGCACGATCGCGAGCGGCGTGGGGGCCGCGGAGTCGCGCTCGAGCAGCGCCAGCGCGTAGGCGAGCAGCGTGCCGCCGGCGTTCGGCGGCGGGTTGGTGAGCACGTCGCGGCCGCGGTAGCGGACGTGCACGGGCTCGCGCGGGATCGCCTCGTAGGCGGCGAGGTCCGCGCGCGTCAGCGTGCCGCCGAGCTCGCACACGCGGTCGGAGATCGCCTGCCCGAGGTCGCCCGAGTAGAACGGCGCGGCGCCCTCGGCCCCGAGCCGCTCGAGCGCCTCGGCCAGCACCGCGTCGCGCATCACGTCGCCTTCGCGCGCCCGCCGCCCCTCGGGCATGTAGAGCGCGCGCGCCTCGGCGGTCGACTCGTAGATCGGCGCGAGGATCTCGAACAGGTACGCCTGCTCGGCGTTGACCGCCACGCCGGCGCGGGCGAGCGCCGCCGCGGGCGCGGCGAGGTCGGCGAGCGGGACCGTCCCGAAGCGGGCGGCCGCCGCGCAGACGCCGGCCGGCGTCCCGTAGACCCCGGCGGCCGACGCGCCGACGTTGAAGATCTGCACCACGTCCCCGAACGAGACGCTGACCGGCACGAGCGGCGCGCGCGCCGACAGGTCGGCCCCGCGCCCGGGCGCCTCGACGAAGAAGTCGAGCAGCACCGGCTCGCCGTCGGGCGCCGAGACGAGCATGTAGCCGCCGGCGCCGAGCCCGGTCAGCAGCGGCTCGGCGACGAACGACGTCAGCATCGCGGCGAGCGCCGCGTCGACGGCGTTGCCGCCGGCGCGCAGGACGTCTGCCCCGGCGCCGGCGGTGAGGGAATGGCCCGCCGCGACGACCCCGCGGCTAGAACCGCGGGATGAACTCCGGGACATCGACTTCGCCGCCGCCCACGCGGGCGGGCTCGCGGCGCTGGGCGCGCGACACGCGCGGCTCGCCGATCGGCTCGCGGAAGCCGGGGCGCGCATCGCGCGCCGCCCGCTGCTCGCCGTAGCCCGTGGCGACCACGGTGATCCAGACCTCGTCCTCGAGCTTCTCGTCGAGCATCGCCCCGAAGATGATGTTCGCGTCGGGGTGCGCCGCCTCCTGGACGGCGCGCGCGGCCTCGTTGACCTCGTACAGCGACAGGTCGTTCCCGCCGGTGATCGAGAGCAGGATCGACTTGGCGCCCTCGAGCGTCGTCTCCAGCAGCGGCGACGACACGGCGGCCGCGGCCGCCTCGACCGCGCGCTTGTCGCCCGTGCCCATGCCGATGCCGAGCAGCGCGTTGCCGGCCTCGGACATGATCGTGCGCACGTCGGCGAAGTCGAGGTTGATCAGGCCCGGGAGCGTGATCAGGTCCGAGATGCCCTGGACGCCCTGGCGCAGCACGTCGTCGGCCACGCGGAACGCGTCGACCATCGACGTCTGCTTGTCCAGCACCGACAGCAGCCGGTTGTTGGGCACGACGATGAGGGTGTCGACCTCCTCCGCCAGCGCCTCGATGCCGGTCTCGGCCGCCTTCATGCGGCGCGAGCCCTCGAAGCCGAACGGCTTGGTGACGATGCCCACGGTCAGCGCGCCGAGCTCGCGCGCCACGCGCGCGACGACCGGAGCGGCGCCGGTGCCGGTGCCGCCGCCCTCGCCCGCGGTGATGAACACCATGTCCGAGCCCTTGAGCAGCGCCTTGACGCGGTCGTAGTCCTCCATCGCCGCCGAGCGTCCGCGCTCGGGGTCCGCGCCCGAGCCGAGCCCGCGCGTGATGTCGGCGCCGAGCTGCATCGTGACGTCGGCGGAGGACTGGTTGAGCGACTGGGCGTCGGTGTTGAGCGCGATGAACTCGACGCCGGTGACCTCGGCCTCGATCATGCGGTTGACGGCGTTCACGCCGCCGCCGCCGACGCCGATCACGCGCAGCTGCGGCTGGCGCGCGACCTCGAGCCCACCCGAGCCCCACTGGTACTCGTCCGTGCCCGGCCGCGCAGGCGGCTCCGGCGGCGCGGACATCATGTTCTCGGGGATGTCCGAGGAGAAGGCGTTCCGGAGGCGCTCCTGCGGCGTCGGGGCGTGCGCGGCGCCTCCGCCTCCGAGGGCGGCTGCGCGGCGGCGGCCGCAGGCGGCTGCTGCTCCTGCGCTTCGTCCGTGCGCCGGAAGAGCGCGGCCAGGGGTCCTTCCCGCATGCTCGCCCGCTTACCGCTTCCCATCTTGGAGCACCTCCTTCGCCAGCTGGCGATAGGCGTCAGCCGCCGTGCCTTTCGGGTCGTACTTCAACACCGACATCCCCTTCACGGGAGCTTCCGCAAACCGGACGGTCTTCCTGATGCGCGCGCCGAACACCCGGTCGCCGAAGTTCTCCTCGAGGATCTCCAGCGCCTCCTTGGCGTGGAGGGTCCGCGTGTCGACCATCGTCGGGAGGATCCCCGCGATGTGCACGTCGGGGTTCAGGTTCTCGCGGATCATGGACAAGGTGTTCTGCAGCTGCAGGAGCCCGCGCATCGACAGATACTCGCACTGCACCGGCACGATCACCTGGTTGGCCGCCGTCAGTGCGTTCACGGTCAATAGTCCCAGGGACGGCGGCGTATCGATGCACACGAAGTCGTAGTCCTCGCTCACTGCGCGCAAAGCTTTGTCCAGCGCGCGCTCGCGACCGATCTTCATCGACATCGCGATCTCGGCGCCGGCGAGGTCGATCGAGGCGCAGGCGACGTCGATCTCGCGCCGCCGGATCACCTCCCGGATCGAGAGGTCGTGGACCAGGACGTCGAACATCGACTGCTCGAGCGCGTCCGGATCGATGCCCTGCGACATGGTCAGGTTGCCCTGGGGGTCCATGTCGACGCAGAGCACGCGGTGCCCCTCCTCGGCGAAGGCGGCAGCGAGATTGAGCGTGGTGGTCGTCTTGGCGACCCCACCCTTCTGGTTGGCGAAGGCGATGACCTTGGCCTTGCCGGTCACGTCGTGCTCCGATCACGGTCGGGGAAACCCATCGGCCTAGCCCATTCGCGCCGCACGCGGGTTCTCCTTTACATAGCGTGCGGCTTACTCGCACTCGCAAGCTCGCGCGAGCGCCTTAGCATGCTGATCCGGATGACCGATCCCCTCACCGCGCGCCGCATCAATCGCGCCCACTGGGACGCGCTCGCCGCGGCCCACGGCCAGGACAACTACTACGACACCGAGGCGCTGGTCGACGGCAAGGACTCGCTCGGCGTCGTGGAGACCGCAGGCGTGCGCGAGGCGGTCGGCGCCGTGGCGGGGCTCGACGTGCTGCACCTGCAGTGCCACATCGGCTTCGACTCGATCTCGCTCGCTCGCCGCGGCGCGCGCGTCGTCGGCGCCGACTTCTCCGCCGGCTCGCTCGAGAAGGCGCGCGCGCTGGCGCGCCGCTGCGAGGTCGACGTCGAGTTCGTCGAGGCCGAGGCCACCGACCTCCCGGCCGAGCTGCACAACCGCTTCGACCTCGTGTACGCGACGATCGGCGTGATCTCCTGGATCGCCGACCTGCGGGCGTGGATGGGCTCGGCGGCGGCCGCGCTGCGCGGCGGCGGCCGGCTGCTGCTCGTCGACATCCACCCGCTGTTCTGCATGGTCGACGGCACCGACCCGCTGCGCTTCGACTTCCCGTACGCGCTCGACGGCCCGCGCTCGTTCGACGACGAGGGCTCGTACGCGGGCGCCGACCTGCAGGTCGCCGCGACCGCGAACGTCAACTACGGCGCACTCGCTCGCGGAGGTCGTCAACTCGGCGCTCGCGGCCGGCCTCCGGATCGAGCTCCTCGACGAGCACCTCGAGTCCGACTTCGACCCCCGCGGCGAGCTTGCTCGCGCGCGAGGAGGACGGGCTGTTCCGGCTGCGCGCCGGCGGCGAGCTGCTGCCGGTGCTGTTCACCCTGGTGGCAGCGAAGCCCTGACGGCTGCCCGAACCGCCCTTGCACCGGGCGGGCGGGCCGCCGTATGCTCGGCGCGTGAGCTGGGACAGCGAGCGCGAGCGGCTGGCGGAGAACGAGCGCCCGCAGGCGCCGGACCCGCAGACCGAACCGGCGGCTCCCCTGCAGGAGCTGGCCTCCAACGTCGGCAACCGGGCCTTCGGGACGCTGGCGCGCCAGGGCGCCGGGATCCTGCCCGTCGGGCGAGGTCCACCCCGAGGTCCAGGGCACGATCAACAGCACGCGCGGCGGCGGCTCGTGCGCTCGACTCCGGCGTGCAGGACCGCTTCTCCGGCTCGCTCGGCGACCTCTCGGACGTCCGCGTGCACACCGACGACACGCGCCGACCGCCTGAACCGCTCGGTCTCGGCGCGCGCGTTCGCGACCGGCACCGACGTCTACTTCGCCAAGGGCGAGTACAGCCCCGGCTCCGCCGACGGCGACAAGCTGATCGCCCACGAGCTCGCCCACACCGTGCAGCAGCGCGGCGCGCCGCCGGGCGGCCCGCTGACGGTGTCGCAGCCGGGTGACGCGCTCGAGCGCGAGGCGGACTCGGTCGCCGACGCGATCTAGTGGCAGCGCCGGTGTCCGCCGAGACCGCCATCGGGTTCGACTTCGTCGACCGCCGCGTGATGGCGGCCGTCGAGCGCGTCGCGGCGACCGACCCGAACCCGAGTGACCCGTTCCGCGGCCTCTACATCTCCGACGAGACGGCGCTGCGGCTGACCCAGGGCGGCGCGTCCTCGGACGCCGACGACCGCCTGCGCGACGCGGCGCGCGCGCTCGGGCTCGACCTGCTCGACGCCGCGGTGCTCGGCGTCTGCGCCGCGCCCGGAGCTGAACCCGCGCTACGGCCGCCTGTACGCGTACCTGCAGGACGACGTGACGCGCAAGCTGCCGAGCCCGCGGCTCGTCGGCCACCTGCTCGAGGGCGAGGGCGTGAGCGCGGCCGACGTGATGGTCTCGTTCGACCGCGCCGGACCGCTGCGCAAGCGCGGCGCGCGTGCGCTTCCTCGGCGACGCCCAGACGCCGCTCGCCGAGCGGCCGATCAAGGTCGCCGACCGGCTCGCCGCCTTCCTGCTCGGCGCGCGCATGGACGAGCTGCCCGCGTCGTCGCGGCTGCGGCTCGTGCCGATGCCGGCGCACGACCCTGGCCGCGACGACGCAGGTGTCGCGCGATCAGCGCGATGCTCGCCAACCCGAGCACGCTCCCGATCGTGCTCGCCGGCCCGGACGCCGAGTCGCTGCTGGCGAAGGCCTACGGGCGCCCGCTCGTGGTCGTGCACATCCGCGACATGGAGCAGCGCGACGTGCTCGCCGACGCGATGCTCGTCTCGGCGATGGAAGGCCGCCCGCTGGTCTTCGAGGGGCTCGAGGACCTCGACCCGCCCGAGCGCGCGCGCGCCCTGCGCGCGATCGAGGCAGCGCGAGGAGCGGACCGTGATCGCGGCGCCGACCCGCGGTGCGGCGCTCGCGCTCGGCGAGCGCACGACGCTGCTGGTCGAGGCCGCCGTCGCCGACCTTCGGCGAGCGCCGCCAGGCGTGGGCCGATCTCACCGGTGCCGCCGAGACCGGCGACGTGGCCGCCAAGTTCCGGCTCTCGATCGGCCAGATCGTCGAGGCCGCCGAGGTCTCGCGGCTGTCCGCCAACGCCGACGGCCGCGCGGTGCCGACGCCGGCGGAGCTCGACCTCGGCGCCCGCCAGGCCTCGTCGTCACGGCTCGGCGAGCTCGCGGCGCGGCTCCCGCCCGGCTTCCGCTGGGAGGACCTCGTGGTGCCCGAGCGCCAGCGCGAGCTGCTGCAGTCGATCTCCGCCTACCTGCGCCACCGCGACCGCGTGCTGTCGGACTGGGGCTACGACAAGGCGGTCGCCAAGCACCCAGGGCCTGAAGGTCCTGTTCGCGGGCGAGTCCGGCACCGGCAAGACGATGGCCGCGCAGGTGCTCGCGGCCGAGCTCGGGCTCGAGATCTTCCGCGTCGACCTGGCGACGATCGTGTCGAAGTACATCGGTGAGACGGAGAAGAACCTCGACCGCATCTTCGGCGCCGCCGAGGGCTCGAACGCGATCCTGTTCTTCGACGAGGCGGACGCGCTGTTCGGCAAGCGCTCCGAGGTCTCGGACTCGCACGACCGCTACGCGAACATCGAGGTCGCGTACCTGCTGCAGAAGATGGAGGGCTACGCCGGCGCGGTCATCCTCGCCACCAACTTCCGCCGCAACATCGACGACGCGTTCGTGCGCCGGCTCGACTTCGTGATCGACTTCCCGTTCCCCGAGGCCGACGACCGGCTGCGGATCTGGGACCTGCTGCTGCCCGACGAGGCGCCGCTGGGGCCGGACATCGACCTCGAGTTCCTGTCCGAGCGCTTCAAGCTCTCCGGCGGCGCGATCCGCAACTGCTCGCTCTCGGCGGCGTTCCAGGCGGCCGACGACACCGGCGTGATCGAGATGCGGCACCTGGTCCGCGCCGTCGCGCAGGAGTACGGCAAGCAGGGCCGCCTCACGCTCGAGGCGGACTTCGAGCACTTCCACGAGATGATCCGGTGAAGCGCCGCAGCCCGGGGTCTGACCCCAAAACGGACGCGCAAGAAGAGGAGCGCGAAGCCGAGGGGTCTGACACCGCCGAGCCCTCGCAGACCGAGCCGCGCAAGCCGAGCCCGCAGCCACTCGACTCGGGCACGGTGTCCGCGCTGCGCCAGGCCGACCCCCACACCCGCGCCCGCACGCTGCTCCAGCTCCAGCGCCTGCACGGCAACGACGCCGTCCAGCGCGTCATCCGCTCGCTCCAGGTCACCGACGCCGGCCGCGACGCGCGCGTGCAGGCGATCGGGGACCGCGCCGAGGAGCCCGTGCCGTCCGGCCGGCTCGAGAAGGCGCAGCTCTACCGCGAGGCGATCGCGGCCGAGCTCGACGCCTCGCCGACGGCGTCCAAGACCGAGCGCGAGCTCGTGCAGGACAACGTCAACACGATCGGGCAGATCTTCGCCAACTACCAGGCGTCGCTGCACATGTTCGAGGAGGCGGTCGTCGGCGGCATGGGCGAGACGGTGCCGCGGCAGCTCGCGCTCGAGGTGCTGCAGGAGGCGGCGAAGCAGGTGTTCGACCCGGTGCTCGAGGCCTGCGTCGGCGTCGCGCCCGGGCTCGAGGACGTCGTCGCCGACGGCATGGGCAGCGTCGACGAGGTGCGCGAGAGCGAGAAGCAGGAGGCCGGCCAGAGCGCGCCCGCGCTACGCGCTGCGCAACCTCGTGATCGCCGAGCGCCAGCGCGTCGCCACGACGCACGGCCGGCTGATCAAGGGCCAGGTGAACTGGATGCGGCTGTCGGCCGACCGCGTCAGCGGAGCGAACGCGGACGGCGTCGCCGACTACCGCGCGATGCTCGCGGCCGCGGCGGGACGGCTGGACGAGCTCGAGACCGGCTCGCACAGCGCCGGCGCGCTGTTGAAGTCGCTGCTCGAGCGCTGGCAGGACCTCGTGAAGGGCCGCGCCGACCTCTCGATCGTGCGTCGACGAGGACTGGACGGTCATGCGCGCGCACGTCGCCACGAAGGAGGGGCGCCGGCTCGCCTCGCAGCTGCTCGCCGACGCCGGCGGGTTCTTCGACCTGAACGAGCTGCACCTCGTCCGCCACATCGTCTGGAACGCGTCCGACAGCGCGCGGCTCGAGGCGGTCATCTCGCCCGAGGGCCGCCCGCTGCGGTTCGACCGCAACGAGAAGGGCGCCGAGTTCATGAGCGACTTCCAGGCGCGGCTGCGCAACGACGGGCTGCCGCGCACGAAGGTCCTGTCAGGCGACTAGGCCGCTTCGCGGGTCACGACCTCGTCCCACTCGCGCAGCGTCCAGCGGGCGACGACGCCGTTGGTCACGAACGGGTCGTTCGCCGCGAACTCCTCCGCCGCCTCGCGGGTGGTGAAGACGCACATCGCGCCCTCGCGCGGGTCGGCCCAGGTCCCGACGCGCTCGAGCGTGCCGGCCGCGACGTAGCGCTGGAAGAACTCGACGTGGGCCTCGAAGTGCAGCGGCGCCTTCTCCAGCACGTCGGGGGCCGACTCGTAGAAGAGCACGTACCTCACGCCGGCCTCCCCGCGGCGGCCTGGTCGCGGAACCAGCCGAGCAGCTCGGCCCAGCCGGCCGCGTAGCCCGCGCGCGGCGGCTCGCCCAGTGCCTCGAAGCCGGAGTGGGCGACGCTCACGCGCGTGCCGTCGCCCGCCGCCGCGAACGTGACCTCGACGAGCGTGTCGACGCCGGCCGGCCAGTCGGACTGCACCCACGTGACGGCGAGCCGCTCGCCCGGCTCCCAGGCGGTCACGCGCCCGAGCTCGAAGCTCTCGTCGTCCTCGTAGAGCTCGAGGAAGCGGCCGCCGACGCCCGGCTCGAGCCGGATCGAGACGGCGCGCTCAGGGTCGTTCCAGTAGCGGCCGTCGCGCCGCCACCACAGCGCCATCTCGTCGGTGAAGAGCCGGAACGCGTCCTCCGGCGTCGCCTCCACCACCACTTCCGCGTTCGCGATCACGGCCGCTCCTTCCGCAGCTTGACGTAGTCCTGAAAGTCATCGAGCCGGCTCTGCCAGCCGCCGGCGACGCCGTCGAGCCAGCGCGCGAGCGCGAGCAGCGGCTCCGGCTCGAGCCCGTACAGCCGCACGCGCCCGTCCTCGGGCACGCGCCGCTCGCTCACCAGGCCGGCCTCGCGCAGCACCCGCAGGTGCCGGCTGACCGCCGGGCCGGCGATCGCGAACGCGGCGTGGATCTCCGTCGCCGGCTTCGGGCCCGCCTGCAGCATGTCGACGATCCGCCGCCGCGTCGGGTCGGCGAGCGCCGCGAGCCACAGCGACTGTCTATCGGTATCGATAGATATCACGAGCGCTAAATATACACGCCGAGAAAAGGCGGCGCCCCGAGGGACGCCGCCTCTCTCTAACGCCGATCTAGTCGATCAGGTTGTCCAGCGCCTGCTCCAACAGGTCCGCCCGCTCCGCGTCGGTGGAGAGCTGCTCGAGGCCGAAGCCCAGCAGCAGCGTGTCCTCCGTCGAGGTGCCGGCGAAGAAGTTGACGAGCTGCTCGCCGAACTCCCACTCCGCGTTGGCCGGCGGGCTGCCCGCGGGCGGCCCGGTGACGGTCCAGGTGCTCGTCGCGCCCTCGAAGCCGTCGGCCGACAGCGTGGTGCCGCCGGCGACGATCCGGGTGTCGTCGACGAACGCGCCGACGCCGCCCGTGGACGGGTCGGTCACGTACGTGATGTTGAGCTCGACCTGCTTGCCCGCGTAGGCGGACAGGTCGATGGCGACCGGCACCCAGCCGTTCGTCGAGCCGCTGATCCGGTGCCAGCTGCCCGTGGCGCCCGAGTTCGTGCACGGGTTGCCGAACGTCAGGTAGTTGAGCAGGAACGGGTGCTCCTCGAGCAGGAAGCCCGCGCTGCACTCGGCCGGCACGTTGGCGGACGAGCGGCCGTTCTTGTCCGGCAGCGTCGTCCAGTCGTTCTGGCCCGCGGTCCGCGCTTCCACCAGCAGGAAGTCGTAGTTCGGCTCCGCGTTGAGCGACAGCTGGAACTGCAGCTCGGGCTGCTGCGCCGCCGTGATCGCCGACAGGTCCACCGTCTTCGTCAGACGGGTGTACGAGTCGTCGTTGTGCACCGCGCCCGGCGTACCGGGTGCCCTCGACCGGGGTGAACGGGCCGCCCTCGATCGGGTACTCCGCCGCGCCCTGGCTCTCGAACTGCGGGAACTCCTCGACCGGCAGGACGTCGCTGGTCGGCTGGAACACGCCGGCTTCGTCGAGCGGGTTGGCGCCCTCGACGACCGGGCCGCCCAGCATCCCCTCGTAGCCCTCGATCGGGAACGCGAGCCCGGACACGCGGTCCGGGTTGGAGATGTCCGTGCGGGCGAACCCGCCGAGCCAGTACTGGCGGAAGTCGTCCGCCAGGATCAGGCAGTCGTCGTAGAAGCCCTCCTGCGACGTGATCACGCACTCCGCCGTGTCGTCGCCGTTGAGCGCGTAGTAGAGACCGCCGACGATGTCGGTGATCCCGGGCAGGCCGCTGTACTGCGCGGTCTCGCCGGCGTGGACCAGCTTGCCGCCGTCGTTGAGGTAGTCGCGGATGCGCATCGTCAGGTACTGCTGGCGCTCGGCGACCCCGATGTCGGGCAGCTCGCCGAACGGCGTCTGGATCAGCTCGTCCTCCGGGTCCTGGGTGATCCGGTTGTCGCCCAGGTACCAGACGACGGCGTCGTAGTGCCCGAGCACGCCGAGGTCGTGCGGGATCCCGTCGGAGTCGACGTCCCACGTCGACGGCGTCGTAGCCGGCGGCCTCGATCGCCTGCACGTGCGCGTCGAGGTACTTCGGCGCGTCGGTCCCGGCCGGGTAGGTCGGGTTGACGCCGACGTAGTCCTCGTTGGCGATCACCAGCACGTCGGCGCGGCCGTCCTCCTCGACGTCGTACTCGAAGCGCTCGCTCTCGACGAACTTGTTGCGCCCGCGGTCGTCGCGCGACATGCCGCTGAACCAGACGCGGACCTCGTCGCCCTCGTCGGCCTCGCGGACCTGGCCGCGGAACTCGCCGTAGTAGCGGTTGTTCTCGTCGCCGTACCGCTCACCGTCGCGCCACTCGCGCACGTCGGAGCTGTAGATGCGGCCGCGGCCGTTGATGCGGTAGTGCATCTCGACGCGCTTGAGCTCGCGCTTGGCCCAGACCGCGACCGTCTGGCGCTCGCCGTGCGAGACGTCGAACGTGTCGACGCGGAAGTCCTCGGCCTCGCGGCCGACGACCGACTCCGGGTCGTCCGGGTCATCGGCGGACTCGGCGACGGACAGCGCGAACGGGATGTTCTTCTCGAACTCCGCCTGCACGAGCCCCTCGTCGTCCGGGAACTCGAAGCCGCTGCCGCAGTCCTCGGCCTCCCACTCGTCGTCCGGGACCGAGTTCGACGCCGCCTCGCAGGTCGACATCTCGGGCGTGAAGCCGAGCGTGCCGTACAGCTCCTGCATGTGCGTGTCGGTGTCGCCGTTGGTCGTGTAGAGCTCGGCCGAGATGTCCGGGTCGTAGCCCGGGACGGCCGGCTCGGCGTCGTCGCCCGCCAGCGCCTCGTAGATGATGTCGTCCGGCGCCGGCGTCGCGACCTGCCAGCCGATGCCGTAGAGCAGCAGCTCGGCGGCCGAGTGGTAGTTGACGAGGAAGTCGAAGTCCATGTCGCGCGCGAAGCGGTCGATGGCCTTCGTCTCGGGCTCGGAGTTCGGGCCCGGGCCGCGGTACGTGGGGTCGGCGATGTCGGGCGAGGAGCCCTCGTTGTCGTAGCCCCACTTGTAGGCCATGTTGCGGTTGAGGTCGACGCCGTCGGCACCCGTGATCACGCCGTCGCCGTCGTTGTCGCGGAGGTTCTTGCGCCACAGGCGCTGGCCCTCCTCGAACGTGAAGTCGTAGCCGTCCGGGTTGGCGACCGGCATGAGGTACAGCTCGCGCTCGTCCACCAGCCGGCGGATCTGGCGGTTGCCGTCCTCGTACTCCTCGAGGATGTAGTCCTTGAAGCGGCGCACCATCTCGGGCGTGATCCACTCGCGCGCGTGCTGGGCGCCGAAGTAGAAGACGGTCGGCTTCTTGCCGTCGCGCTGCTCGCGCGCGTTCTTGGAGATCTTCAGGACGACGATGTCGGTGCCGTTCGTCGTCTTGCCGATGCTGAAGAGCTTCGTGATGCGGCGGTGATCGCGCGCGCTCTGCTCGAAGTCCTCCTTCAGGCCGCCTGCGCCGAGGTACTTGCGCCACACCTCGTGGCCTTCGGCGGCGAGCGCGGTTGCGCGCTGCGTGACGGTCTTGCCGCCGTCGACCTTCTTCGTGGACAGCACGATGCCGTCCTTGCGCAGCGCTGCGACCTGGTCGCCGCTGAGGATCGCCTCGAGGTAGACCTTGCCCCCGGCGACCTTGCGGAGCTTCAGCTCCGACTCATGACGGTCGAGGCCGAGGTCGCTGATCGCGCCGACGGCGCTGCTGTCCACCGTTCCCGAGTACACCTCGAGCCGGTCCTGCGCTGCCTGCGCCGACCCGGCGCTCGCCAGAACGACGAACGCCGCGACAAGCGCGGCTGAGAATCCCTTCACGGATCCCTCCCCATGGTCGTGCTTCCCCTAAGGCGCCGAAGTCTCTCGGGGGTTGACCGCCCTGTCAATCCGGAACGCAGCTACCTAATATCGCCAACCCGTATGAGCGCTCACGAAGTCGGCCGGATTGCGGCGCTCTGGCGCTACCCGGTGAAATCGATGGCCGGCGAGGCGCTCGAGCGCGCCGACGTGTCCTGGCACGGGCTGGCGGGCGATCGCCGCTGGGCGTTCGTGCGGCCCGGGCTCGAGCGCAGCAACTTCCCGTGGCTCACGATCCGCGAGCGGCCGGACATGAGCCTGCACCACCCGTCGTTCGCGGACCCGGAGCGGCCGGACGCCTCGCGGACGATCGTGCGCACGCCGTCCGGCGAGTCGTACGACGTCGTCGACCCCGCGCTGGCGGCGTCGCTCGGCGAGGGCGTGCGCCTGATCAAGCAGAACCGCGGCGTGTTCGACGCGCTGCCGCTGTCGCTGATCTCGACCGCCAGCATCGGGACGCTCGACGTGCGGCGCTTCCGGCCCAACCTGGTCGTCGAGGCGCCCGGCGAGTTCCCCGAGGACGGCTGGGTCGGCCGCACGCTCTCGATCGGCGGGATGCGGATGCGCGCCGACAAGCGCGACCCGCGCTGCGTGCTCGTGAACGTCGACCCCGACACGACGGAGCGCGACGCGTCGATCCTGCGCTGGATCGCGCAGGAGCGCGACACGTGCCTCGGGGTCTACGGATCGACCGTCTCGCCCGGCGTCGTCGCGGTCGGCGACCCGGTGCTGCTGGAGGACTGACGGCGCTGCGCCGTCTCGCCGTCGCCTTCGCCGCCTGCGCGCTGCTCGCGGGCTGCGGCGCGGCCGAGGCCGATCGCGCCGAGCAGGAGGCGCGCGCCGTCGGCCTGCGGATGGTCAACTCCGGCGCGCGCGAGGGCGACGCCGTCAGCCATGCCCGGTTCGCCGGCGCCGAGGTCGTCGAGGCCGCCGACCGCCGCGTCGTGATCCGCCTGCGCCTCGAGGCCTTCGACCGCTGGGGCCAGCACGTGACCGACCCGCCGCGCTGCTTCGCGTACGAGCTCGACGGCGGGGTCGACGAGCACGAGCCGGACGCGGTCGACTGCCCGCGCGCGCGCGCGGCTCCCTCCGGCGCCGCGGGTGCCGACGCTGCCGGCCGGCGCCGAGCGGCGGATCGAGCGCGTCCTGCGCGAGCGCCCGGCCGACCTCGCGCGGCCGTGCGGCGGCGGCTGCGCGCGCGTGACGTCCGCGTGACCGCCGCACCGGGCGGTGTGGCGGCCGCGGCGGGCGACGACTGCGTGCTCGCCCGCTTCCGCGGGCGCCGGATCGAGGTCTGGCGCCCGAGCCGCGTCCAGCTCCAGCCGGGCGAGCTGACCTGCGACGCGGCCACCGCGGTCGCGGGCTCAGGCCGGCGGCCGCCGCACTGAGCGGCCGCGCCGCGTCAGGCGGTGCAGGGCGACCTCGCCGTGCTGGGTGGTGGCGAGCTCGAACGAGGCGCGCGCGGCGGCGAGGAAGTCGCGCGCGCCCGCGCGCCGCGGGTCGGCGAGCCGGATCTCGCCGCCGGGCTCGACGAGCCGCGGGAGCAGCCGCGACGCCAGCTCCACGTTCGCGCGCACGTAGAGGACGTCGGCGGCGAGCACGAGGTCCCACGGCCCGAGCTCGACGAGCGTGTCGCCGTGCTCGGCCCAGTCGACCAGGCCGACCTCGCCGGTCCCGCCGTTGAGGTGCAGCAGATGGGCGGCGAACGCGATCGCGTCGGCCGAGGCGTCGGTGGCGAGCACGTGCGCGCCCGCGCGCGCCGCGACGATGCTGGGCAGCCCGAGCCCGCAGCCGAGCTCGAGCACGCGCGCACCCGCGGGCGGCGGCTCCTCGGCGAGCCAGCGCGCCAGCTCGACCCCGCTCGGCCAGGCGCGCGCCCAGTACGGGACCGGCCGCCCGACCGCGCCCTCCTCGTGCCGCAGCGCCTCCCAGTCGCGCGGGAACGCCAGCAGCGCGTCCTCGCCGGGCAGCTCGACGCGCTGCACCGCGATGTCGACGAGCGCCGCCGGCAACCGCCCCTCGGGCACGCCGCGCAGCTCCGCCAGCTGCGCGGCGAGGGACGTCCGCAGCTCCGCCAGGCGCGCGCTCATCTAAGCCTCGACTCGAGCGTTAGAGCGCGGCTTCAGCCAGCAGGTCCACCTGCGCCGGATCCGGGTTCGCCGGGAAGCAGATCGACCTCGTCGCAGCCGGCCTGCTCGAACGCCTCGAGGTAGGCCTTGACGGTGTCGGCGTCCTTCGCCGCACTGTCGACGACCGATCGACGCGTAGTCGCCGAGGAACGCGTAGTAGTCGCCGAGGTTGCCGGCCGCCACCTCGCGCCGTCGTCGCCGAGCGCGAAGTAGAAGAGCACCATCGTCTGCGGCTCGCCGTCGCGGCCCGCGGCCTTCCAGGCCTCGTGCAGGCTGGCGAGCGCCTCCGCGAACATGTCCGGCGTGCCGCCGCCCATCGTCCAGCCGTCGCCGTGCTCTGGCGGCGCGCCGGAAGGCGTCGTCGGGCTCGAGCCGCCGATCAGGATGACCGGGCCGCCGGCCGCCCGGGCTCCGGGCCGACGCTCGTCTCGCCCTCCCAGATCGCCTTCATCGCTCGGCAGCTGCTCGTCGAGGATCTTGCCGCGCCCGTGGAAGTCGACGCCGCTGACGGCGTAGTCGTCCTCACGCCCGCCGGGTGCGAGGCCGAGCACGAGCCGGCCGCCCGACAGATGGTCGATCGTCGCCGCCTGCTTGGCCAGCAGCGCCGTGTTCGAACGCAGCGGCGAGATCAGGATGTCGGTCACGAGCTGGATCCGCTCGGTGACCGCCGCCGCCGCGGCCAGCGCGATCAGCGACTCGTAGTTCGGATAGGCGATCCGGTCGATCGTGCCGAGCGACGAGAAGCCGGCGGCCTCGGCGCGCTGCGCCCAGTCGACGATCCCGGCGCGGTCGACGCCGCGCACGGCGTTCGGCAGTCCGATGCCCACTTTCATAGCTGATCTCCCTCGCAGTTTGGGCGAACAAGTTTTCCCCACACTGACACTCGGTGTGGTTTAGGGTCGCCATCGATGGCCCTCGTAGTGGCGGTACCGCTGAACACCATGCTCGCGGATCTCGACGAGACCCTGCGCGCGACTCCTGAAACGCGAGCTCGAGCGGCACGGATTCGACGGAGTCGAGATCGCCTTCGACGCGCCCGCGCGCGAGTGGAGCGGGCAGCTCTCCGCGCCGACCGTGAACCTCTTCCTCTACGACATCCGCGAGTCGCAGGAGAGCCGGCCGACCGAGTGGACGCACGAACGCGCGAACGGCCAGGCGCGCGACATCCGCCCGCCGATGCTCATGGAGTGCTCCTACGCGGTGACCGCGTGGACGCAGGCGGTCGAGGACGAGCATCGGCTGCTCTCGCAGGTGCTCGCGGTCATGTTCGCCTTCCCCGCGCTGCCGCTGGACGCGATGACGCCGCGGCTGCAGGGGCTCGCCGACCGCTTCCCGCTCGAGGGCCGGATCGCGCAGCCGAAGGCGGACGGCAAGGCCGACTTCTGGAACGCGGTCGGCGGCCAGTACAAGGCTTCGCTGGACTACGTCGTCACGATCGCCTGCGAGTCCGGCACCGCGCTACGAGCGCGGGCCCGAGGTGCGCACGCAGACGCTCTCGTCGCGGCTCTCGGACGGGCCGGCCCGCACGATCACCGAGATGCATCGCGTCGGCGGCACGGTCGCCGACAAGGACGGCGAGCCCGTGGCGGGCGCGTGGGTCGCGCTGCCGGATCTCGGGCTGCTCGCCACGTCGAACGCCGAGGGCCGCTTCCTGTTCAACCGCGTCGGCGCGGGGAAGCACGCGTTGCACGTCCGCACCCGCGAGGGTGGGGAAGCGAAGGCGGAGGTGGAGGTCCCCGGAGCCAAGGTCGACCTCGTCGTCGGCCGTGCCCGGAAGGGGAACTGACCGAATGGGCAATTCCCCGTGCCCGTTCGGCTCTGGCGCGCGACCCCGCACACCGGGGAAGGTTGGTGGGTGCCGATCCACGAAGGTCCCCGCCCGCCGCGTGTGCTGCTCGGCACGCTCGAGCCGATGGTCGCTCTCGGCATGAGCATGGTGCTCCAGGAGGACGGCATCGAAGTGGTCGGCGAGGAGGATGCGCCCTCCGGCGCTCGTCCTCATGGCGGGTCGGCTGCGGCCAGACGCCGTCGTGCTCGACCTCGGACAAGCGACCTCGCGGGAGCTCGGAGATCGTGTCCGCCTCGCGTCCCCGGAGACGACAGTGATCTTCTGGGCGCGCGACGAGGACGTGATGGAGGTCGTCGGACCAGGGTCATCGGAGCCACGGCGGATCGATTCCGCCGTGTCCGAGGAACTGCGCAGTGAGCTGGTGAGAAGTCAAGTGAACCGAGTGGAGAGGTGATATGCCCACTTACCTGACTCCCGGCGTCTACGTCGAGGAGGTCCCGTCCACCTCGAAGCCGATCGAGGGTGTCGGGACGTCGATCGCGGCCTTCGTCGGGCTCGCGCCGGGCGGACCGGTCAACACGCCGATGCGGATCTCGAACTGGACCCAGTTCGCGAAGATCTTCGGCGACCCCGCGAGCCGGACAACGGGCCGTTCATGGAGGGCGCGCTACCTCGCGCACTCCGTCTACGGCTTCTTCCAGAACGGCGGCACGCTGTGCTGGGTCGTCCGCGTCGGCGCGCCCGAGAACGGCGGCGCGCGCGCCCGTGGCGGCGCTGCCGGCGGCGGCCGACAAGGCGGTCGAGACCTTCCGCGCCCAGGCGCTCGAGGGCGTCGACGGCAGCGTCAAGGTCGAGGTCACCGAGGAGCCCACGGCGGACGGCGGCGACAGCACGTACAAGCTCGTCGTCGACGCCGGCACGTCCGGCAAGGAGGAGTACGAGGGCCTGACGCTCAAGAAGGGCCGCATCGAACCTCGCGACCAAGGTCAACTCCGCCTCGAAGCTGATCAAGATCGAGGAGACCGGCGCGCTCGCTGCCCGAGGCGCAGCGCGCCCCGGCGCCCGGGACCTACGCGCTGTCCGCCCCGTCGGTCGCGCCCGAGAAGGTCAAGGCCGGCGACTTCGAGGGCGACGTCGCCCGCCGCAAGGGCATGGGCGGTCTGGCCGCGGTCGACGAGATCACGATGGTCTGCATGCCGGACCTCATGACGCTCGCCGACGGCGACGACGACACCCAGCTGCGCGACCTCCAGGGCAAGATGATCGCCCACTGCGAGACTGGCCGGCGACCGGATGGCGATCCTCGACGCGCCGCCGAACCTGCTGCCGCAGGAGATCCTCGAGTGGCGGATGAACACCGCCGGCTACGACTCGAAGTTCGCGACGCTCTACTACCCGTGGATCGAGGTCATGGACCCGCTGACGCAACCAGCCGATGCTGGTGCCGCCGTCGGGCCACGTGGCCGGCGTCTGGTGCCGCACCGACGCCACGCGCGGCGTCCACAAGGCGCCCGCCAACGAGGTCATCATGGGCGGCAACGGCCTCGGCTTCCAGGTCACGCAGGCGGAGCAGGGCGGCCTCAACAAGGTCGGCATCAACTGCATCCGCTCGTTCCCGGGCCGCGGCATCCGCATCTGGGGCGCGCGCACGCTGTCGAGCGACCCGGAGTGGCGCTACATCAACGTCCGGCGGCTCTTCAACTACGTCGCCGAGTCGATCATGGAGGGCACCCAGTGGTCGGTGTTCGAGCCCAACGACCAGCGGCTGTGGATGCAGCTGCGGATCGCGGCCTCGAACTTCCTCACGCGCACCTGGCGCGAGGGCGCGCTGTTCGGCGCCACGCCGGAGCAGGCGTTCTTCGTCAAGTGCGACGACGAGACCAACCCGCCCGAGGTCATCGAGGCCGGGCAGGTCATCTGCGAGATCGGCATCGCGCCGGTGAAGCCGGCCGAGTTCGTGGTCTTCCGGCTGAGCCAGTACTCCGCCGGCGCGTCCGAGATCGAAGGCTGAGAAAGGAGTCTGAGTAACGATGGCAGCTGCCAAGAAGCCGCGTCCGACCAATCACTTCCGCCTGCAGGTCGGCGGCAGGGAGGCGGTCGGGCCAGTTCCGCGAGGTCTCCGGCCTCGACTCCGAGAACGAGATCGTCGAGCAGAAGGAGGTCGACGCCAACGGCCTCCCCGTCATCGTCAAGGTGCCGGGCGACATGAAGTGGTCGAACATCGAGCTCAAGCGCGGTGTCGACGTCGACAAGGGCCTGTGGGAGTGGCGCCACCAGGTCGAGACCGAGGGTCCCGACTCGGCGCGCACCGACTGCACGCTCGAGCTGTGCGACTACGACGGCTCGCCGATCGCGACGTACACGATCAAGCAGGCCTGGCCGTCCAAGTACACCGGCGCGGCGATGAACGCCGGCTCGAACGAGGTCGCGGTCGAGGCGATCACGCTCTGCCACGAGGGCTTCGAGCGGATGTAGTGGAGGCCGGCTGCGCGCGATGAGGACGGAGTTCGCGTTCACGCTTCCCCGCGGGATACGTCGACGGCCAGGGCACGGTGCACCGCGAGGGCATCATGCGCCTCGCGACGGCGCGCGACGAGATCGAGCCGCTGCGCGACGCCGCAGGTGCGCCAGAACGAGGCGTACCTCGCCGTGCTGCTGCTGGCGCGGGTCGTCACCCGCATCGGCGAGGTCACGGAGGTCACGCCGGAGCTGGTCGAGGAGCTGTACGCGGCGGACTTCGATCATCTCCAGCGTCTCTACGAGCGGCTCAACACCGACGGAGAGGCGGTGGGCGCGGTCGACGTGCCCGCACTGCGCGCAGGCGTTCGAGGTCGACCTGACGGAGATCGAGGACGGTCGATTGGGGAAATGACGCGGCCGTCTCCCGAGCAGCTGCTCGCGGAGACGGCCCGGCTCGCCCATCACTTCCACTGGCCGCTGGACACGATCCTCGACCTCGAGCATCCCGACCGCCGCGCGCTTCCTCCGCGAGGCCGACGCCTGGCCGGCTCGACCAGACCCGACTTGATCGATGGACGACGCACCACAGACGGAACCCACCCACGACCTCGTCGGCGCGGATCGCTCCGGTGGGGCGGCGCCTGCTCGGGCGCCAGGCGCGACTGCTGCGGGCGACCGGGCGACGCTGGGCGAGGCCGTGGCCGCGCGGCATGAGCCGCCGGACGCCTCGCGCGCCGCGCGGCGGCTCGCGCCGGTGAGCTCGCAGCCGGTCGGCGGCCTGCCGCGGCGGCTCCGCGGCCGCGCCGCGCCTGCGGCGCCGGCTCCGGCCGCGGGCGGCGCCGACTGGGAGCGCGTCCGGCGACCGAGAGCACGGTCCTGCCGGGCATCTCCGACTGGGCCGCCGAGTGCATGTTCGGCGACGACGAGCTCGGCGGTGTCGACCGCCGCAGCCGTGGATGGGCGGCGCCGGCGTCACGCCGCGCACGTCCGAGGAGCGGCGCGTCTCGCGCGATCAAGCGCGGCGGGCCCGAGCAGGCGCGCGCGGCGCACGGATCCTCGAGGGCGACGAGACGTCCCGCCGGCGGCGGAGCCCACGCCGCAGTCGGTCAGTCGCCGGCGACTCGCGCGGACGCCGATTCCGGAGCCAGGCGAGACACCGACCCGCACCCGACCTTCCCGACGAGCCGGCGGCCGCCGCGAGCGAGCCGCCGCCGCAGCGCCGCGCGCGACGCCGCGCACCGCGCCGAGCCGCGCCCACGCCGCGCGACGCCCGCGCCCACGCCCACGCCGAGCGTCGCCCGCACGCCCGATCCGGCGCCCCCGCCGCGCCCACGCCCGCCGCCCGCACCGAGCGTCGCCCGCACCCCCGATCCGGCGCCAGCGCCGACCGAGCCCCGGCACCGGCGGCCCCGCCGACTCGGCGGCCCCGCCAGCCTCGGCGGACCCGCCAGCCCGGCGGCTCCGCCAGCATCGAGGCCCGCGCCCGCCGTCGGCGGCTCCGTCCGGCTCGCGCGGCTCCGCCGGCGGTGGCGCGGACCCCGGCCGCCCCGACCGCGACGCGGCAGGGCTCCGACGGCGTCGCCCGGCCGGTCCTCGCCCCGCGGGCGGTCGCGCGCCGCCCCGCAGCGCCGCGCGCCGTCATCAGCCGCGCGCCGCAACCGGCGCCCGAGCCAGTCGCCGGCCCCCGAGCCCGCGCCGGCGCCCGCGGCTCCGACCGCGGCCGCGCGCCCAGCCGGGCATCTTCCGGCGCGGCTCGACAGCCTGCGCGGCGGCGCCGAGCCCGCGCCCGAGGCGGCACCGGCGCCCGCACCGATCGCACCGCGAGCCCGCCCCGCGCCCGCGTCGACCCGGCTGGCGGCGCCGGACGAGCCGGCTCCCGAGGACGAGCTCGAGCCGCCGGCCGACGAGGAAGCGGCACCGGAGCCGGAGGCAGAGGCGGAGCCGGAGCTCGAGTCCGAAGCGGAGTCCGTCGCCCGCACGCCCGCCGATCCGGCGCGCCACCGACCGTCCCGCGCGCAGCCGGGCGGCGCCGATACGCCGGCCGCGCACGGCGCGGCCGAGCGTCGCGCGCGTGCCGAGCGACCCGGCCGGCGCCGACGCCACCGGCACTCGGAGCGCCGCCGCCACGCCGGACGACTCGGCGGCCGCCGACGCGCCGGCCGGCACCGCGCGGCCGAGCGTCGCACGCGTCGCCCGCGATCCGGGCGGCGCCGACGCGCCGCCCGCCGCGCGCACCGCGGCCGACCGTCGCCCGCACGCCGGCGAGCCGGCGTGCGCCGGCGCGCCGCCGAGCGTCGCGCGCGTGCCGCGCGACCCGAGCGGCGCCGACGCACCGGACGACTCGGCGGCCGCCGCGACGCCGGACGACTCGGCGCCCGCCGACGTCCCGGCGGCACGGCGCGGCCGACCGTCGCACGGTGGCCCGCGACCCGGGCGGCGCACCGCGGCCGACCGTCGCGCGCACGCCGGACGACTCGGCGCGGCGCGGACGCGCCGGCCGGTGGCGCGCCGCCGACCGTCGCCCGCACGCCGGACGATTCCGGCCCCGACGCTCCCGCCGCCGAGTGGACGAGCCAGCCGGTCAGACGTTCCGACCGCCGCAATGGACGAGCCGGCCGGTGGCGCGCCGCCGACCGTCGCCCGGACGCGCCGACGACTCGGGTGCGCCGACCGCCGGCGCGCGGCCGACCGTCGCGCGCGTGGCCCGCGATCCCGGCCGCGCCGACGCTCCGGCGCCCGCGGCGCGACCGAGCGTCGCCCGCACGCCGGACGCGCCAGGTGCCCCGACCGCCGGCGCGCGGCCGAGCGTGGCTCGCATGCCGAGCGACCCGTCCGGCGGGACGCGGCGGAGCGTGGCTCGCCCGACGGTGACTCCCGTCGCGCGCCCGCAGTCGGTCTCGCGCCGCCCCGCCGCCGTCCGCGCGGAGACGATGCCGGACGACGAGCCCGCGATCGCCGGCGGCACGAGCGCGGCGCGGCTCGCGCGCGCGCTCGGCACCGAGGTCGGCTACGACGAGCAGGGCAACGCGACGGTCGAGATGCCCGACCCGGCGCAGCGCCCCGCCGTTCGTGCCGTTCTCGACCGCCCCGCGCACCGTCAGCCGCGCCGAGGCGTCCGAGCCGGCGCCCGCGCCCGCCGCCGCCACCACGCCGTCCGGCAGCGCACCCGACGCAGCCGCGGCGCCCGCGAAGGTCGACATGGACGCAGATCGCCGAGACCGTCATCGACAAGCTCCGCCGCGAGCTGCTCATCGAGCGCGAGCAGTCCGGCGGCCCCATGGACCTGACCTGAAGATGCTGGAGGAACTCCCATGTCCGCGATGAGAGCCGTCACGAAGGGCTCGTCGACGCCCGGACCCCGTCGCCGAGCTGCGCTTCAAGGTCGAGCTGCCCGGCCTCAGCATCGGCCGCTTCCGCGAGTGCACCGGCATCGCGGTCGAGGTCGAGATGAAGGACTACATGGAGGGCGGCTCGAACGACTTCGTCCACAAGCTGCCGACCCGCGTGAAGTACCCGAACGTCGTGCTCAAGCGCGGCGTCACGCACGAGGACGCGCTGCTCAAGTGGTTCTGGGAGAGCCGCTTCACCGTCGCAGCGGCGGGACATGACGATCACGCTGCTCGGCCCCGGCGCCAAGCTCGTGCGCACCTGGGCGTTCCTGAACGCCTACCCGGTGAAGTGGACCGGCCCGAACCTGAACGCGGGCTCGAACCAGATCGCCACCGAGACGCTCGAGGTCGTCCACAACGGTCTGCGGGGCCTCTGATGCCGCCTAGCTACCCGAGCGGCTTCAAGAAGGCCGAGCTGGCGATCGAGAACGGCGACACGATCCCGGTCCTGTTCAACCCGACCGAGTACACGATCACGAAGACGAACACCTGGAACTTCAAGCAGGTCCAGGGCCAGTCGCTCCCGCCCGCGGAGTTCGGCGGCGGCAACCCGCGCGAGCTCGCGCTGACGCTGCTGCTCGACGCCTCGCTGCTCGACCCGAGCCAGAGCGTCAAGGGCGTCACCGACAAGCTGTTCAAGATGATGGAGGTCGCGCGACGGCCAGCCCGCCGGCGGCGCCCGCTCGATGCCCCCGTTCGTGACCTTCCGCTGGGGCGCGGTCGACACCTTCAAGGCGGTCTGCACGTCGCTGACCGTCGCGTACCAGCTCTTCAAGCCGAACGGCGACCCGATCCGCGCCGACGTCAAGATCCAGCTCAAGCAGGCCGAGCAGGCGAGCACGGCGTCGTCCAACAGCGCCAACCAGGGCACAGAACCCGACCACGCGCGCGATCGCGGGCCACGGCGTGCACACCGTCCAGGACGGCGACTCGCTGCCGTCGATCGCCTACCGCGCCTACGGCGACGCGACCACGCTGGCGCACGATCGCCGAGGCCAACGGCGATCGACGACCCGCTGCGCCTGCGCCGCGGCACGCCGCTGCTCGCTGCCGAGGCTCGAGGGCTGATGCCGGACCCGAACCCGAACCCGACGTCCGGCGTCGAGGTCCTGATCGACGGCGGCGAAGCTCCCGCAGGAGCTGATGTCGCAGCTCCTCGAGGTGCAGGTCCAGCGACAACCTGTTCCTGCCGGACACGGCCGTCGTGCGCCTGCGCGACCCGTACGCGACGATCATCGACCACGCGCTGCTCGCCGTCGGCAAGGCGATCGAGATCAAGCTGCGCAAGGCCGAGGAGACCGCCGTCAAGCCGGTCTTCAAGGGCGAGATCGTCGCGCTCGAGCCCGAGTTCACCGAGCAGGACTGCATCGTCGCCGTGCGCGCCTACGACAAGGGCTACAAGCTCCACGGCAAGCGCGTCAGCCGCACGTTCCAGAACCAGAAGGCCGAGGACATGGTCCGCCAGATCGGCAGCGAGGCCGGCGTCGCGGCCGGGACGCTCGACGCGACCGGCGTCGTCCACAAGTTCTTCCAGCAGAGCATGGAGACGAACTGGGAGTTCTGCTGGCGGCTCGCGGCGATGAACGACTTCGAGTTCGTCGTCGAGGAGGACAAGTTCCACTTCCGCAAGCGCCAGGCGAAGTCGGCGGCCGCGCACGTCGACGTGGGGCAACGAACCTGCTCGACGTTCCGCCCGCGCATGAGCGGCGTCGGCCAGCCGAAGGACGTCACCGTCGCCGAACTTCGACCCGGTGACCAAGCAGCTCGTGTCGGGCCAGGCCGCAACGGCGCAGGTGTCCGCGAAGACGGAGGCGTCGCAACGGCCGCAGCGGGGTCGTCGGCAAGCTCGCCGGCGGCTCGGTCGTGGTCGGCCGATCGCGTCGTCGCCGACACGTCGGAGGCGAAGCAGGTCGCGCAGAGCGTGCTCGACCGGATCGCCGGCTCGTTCGTGGAGGCCGAGGGCAAGGCGATCGGCAACCCCGCGATCCGGGCCGGCTCGACGCTGACGATCACGAAGGTCGGCAAGCGCTTCAGCGGCGACTACGTCCTCACCCAGACGACGCACACGGTGCGGGGCGGCGACCGCTACACGACCTCGTTCGTGGTCTCCGGCCGCAGCGGGAACGCGTTCGCCGACCTGCTGCAGACCGCACAGAAGGCGGCGTGGTCGAACCAGCTCGTCGTCGGCGTCGTCACGAACAACAAGGACCCCGACGGCATGGGCCGCGTGCGCGTGAAGTTCCCCGCGCTCGGCGACACGATCGAGGGCTGGTGGGCGCGCGTGGCCACGATCAACGCCGGCAACGAGCGCGGGCTGTTCATGCTGCCCGAGGTCAACGACGAGGTCGTCGTCGCCTTCGAGCACGGCGACACGCGGCGCCCGATCGTGATCGGCTCGCGTCTACGGCGGCAAGGCGAAGCTGCCGGCCGACCTGCACGACCAGAAGAACAACCCGCCGAAGGCGGCGTTCGGCGTCAAGTCGCCCGACAAGGTGCACATCGAGGGCAAGCAGGAGATGAAGCTGATCTCCAACGAGAAGATGACCCTCCAGGTCACCAACTCCGGCCAGGGCGGCACCGGCGCCTACCTGCTCGACGCGACGGGCGACGTGGAGACGAAGTCCAAGCAGAACATCAAGGCGTCCGCGAGCGCAGGCGTTCGAGGTCGACGCGAAGCAGCTCGGTGACCATCAAGGGCACCGGCTCGGTCACCGTCGAGACCAGCGGCGCACTGAAGCTCAAGGGCAGCGATGATCGACATCCAGTCCTCCGGCCCGGTGAATGTCAAGGGCGCGATCATCAACCTCGGATAGGGTCGGCTGACATGGCGGAGATCCTCGGCTCCGGCATCGCGTTCCCCCTCCAGGTCGACCGTCGCGGCGGCATCGCGCTCGCCAGCGACGAGACCGACGTGGACCAGGCGATCCAGCTGATCCTCGCCACCGCGCCCGGCGAGCGGCCGATGCGCCCCGAGTTCGGCTGCGGCGTCCACGACTTCGTGTTCGACACGATCGACGCCGGCCACCGTCGCGCGCATGGAGACCGAGATCCGCGTCGGCGCTCGACCGCTGGGAGCCGCGCATCGAGGTCACCGACGTCGAGTTCGACCTCGACCACGTCGGACCGCGGCGAGCTGCTGATCGAGATCACCTACCGCCTGCGCGCCACCAACCACATGCGCAATCTCGTCTACCCCTTCTACGTCATCCCTGCTGAGGAGACCGCCGAATGAGACTCCCCGAGATCCAGCTCGACGACCGCCGCTTCCAGGACCTGGTCTCCGAGGCGCGGCTGCGCATCCACCGCGCCTGCCCGGAGTGGACCGAGCACAACGTCTCCGACCCCGGCATCACGCTGATCGAGCTGTTCGCGTGGATGACCGAGATGACGATCTACCGGCTCAACCGCGTGCCGGACAAGCTGCACGTCGCGCTGCTCGAGCTGCTCGGCATCCGGCTCGACGGCCCGAGCGCCGCCACGCACGTCGCTGCGCTTCCGGCTCGCCGCGCCGGCGCGCGAGGCGGTCGATCATCCCCGGCGGCGAGACCGAGGTCGGCACGCCGCGGACGGCCAACGAGGAGTCGATCATCTTCCAGGTCGACGACGACTTCACGATCGACGCCCAGCCGCCCCGCGGCGTACGTGCTGCAGCGCGGCGGCCAGGTCAAGGACGTCGGCGCTGGCCGACGGCGAGGCGCGCCCGCAGGGCGCCGACCAGCTCCCGTTCGGCTCGCCGCCCGCAGGTCGGCGACGCGCTCTACCTCGGCTTCGAGGAGCCGCTCGAGCGGCTGCTGATGCAGGTCGACGTCGACGCCTCGCAGGCGCGCGGCGCGGGCGTCGACCCGGAGGACCCGCCGCTGCGCTGGGAGGTCTCGCAGGGCGACGGCGACTGGGCCGAGGCGATCGTGCTCGAGGACCTCACCGGCGGCTTCAACTACGGCGCCGGCACGGTCGAGCTCGAGCTGCCGCCGCGGTCGGCGATCCAGCCGATCGGCGGCCACCGCTGCACTGGCTGCGCTGCCGGATCGACGACAAGACGCGCCACGGCGGCGCCGCGACGACCTACTCGCACCCGCCCGAGATCTACTCGATCACCGCCGCGCCGGTCGGCGCGCTGCTGCCCGCGACCCACGCGTCGCGCGAGGAGCGCGAGCTCGTCGGCGCGTCCGACGGCACGCCCGGCCAGGCTCCACCCGCTGCGCCACAGCCCGGTGCTCAAGCCGCAGTCCGGGGAGACGCTCGAGGTCCAGGACCCGGAGTCCGGCGACTGGGCGACCTGGGAGCTGCGCGAGGACTTCGTCGGCTCGACCGAGTTCGACCGCCACTACGTGCTCGACCTCGTCGTCGGGCACGGTCGAGCTCGGCCCCGCGATCCGCGAGACCGACGGCGGCTGGACCCAGTACGGCGCGGTGCCGCCGAAGGGCGCGATCCTGCGCTTCACGCGCTACCGCCACGGCGGCGGCCGCCAGGGCAACGTCACGGCCGGCACGCTGACCATGCTCAAGAGCTCGATCCCCGGCGTCGACACGGTCACCAACCCCGATCCCGCGGTCGGCGGCGTCGACGCCGAGCCGCTCGAGTCACGCCCGCCAGCGCGCGGCGATGGAGATCCGCTCGCGCTACCGCGCCGTCACGGCCGAGGACTTCGAGTTCCTCGCCGGCGAGGCGTCGCCGCGCGTCGCGCGCGCCGTCTGCATCCCGCCCGGCGACGGCGGGCCGGTGCCGCTGCACCTGCTGCCGCGCGTCTACCCGGCCGACCGGCTGCTCGCGCACGAGGAGCTGCATGCCCGACGAGGCGCTGATGCGCGAGGTCGCCGAGTACCTCGACGAGCGGCGCCTGATCGGCACGACGGTCGAGCTCGTGCCGTGCCGCTTCCGCGGCCTCTCGGTCGTCGTCAACCTGCAGGCCGCGCCGCTCGCCGACACCGCGCGCGTCGAGGAGGACGTCTCGCACGCGCTCTACACGTACCTGAACCCGCTCGTCGGCGGCAACGTCACCGGGCCGGGCGGCGGCTGGCCGTTCGGGCGCGCGCTCAACCAGGGCGAGCTGTACGGCGTGGTCCACGCGGTCGACGGCGTCGAGTTCGTGAAGATCCTGCGGATCTACGAGACGAACCTGGCGACCGGCGAGCAGTCCTCCAAGCCGGCGGGCACGCACATCGTGCTCGAGCCGGACGAGCTGATCGCGTCGGGCCGCCACATCGTCAAGGCGACGCACCGGGAGGAGTAGCCGGTGGCCGGCGGCAACGGAAGCTCGACCTCGAACGGCGACTACCGCACCTTCGAGGGCGCGGGCTTCGGCACGCTGATGGTCCGGCTCGCCGCCGGGCCGAAGGAGACGCCGCCGGTCGCGTCGAGCCGCGCGCTACCTGCGCGGCGGGCTGCCCGGCCGTCTACCAGGACGGCGACTTCGGGATGCGCTTCATCGGCGCGCTCGAGACGCTGCTCGACCCGATCGTGGCGGTGCTCGACGCGCTGCCCGCGCACTTCGATCCGGACTTCGCGCCGCGCGACGTGCTCGATCTGATGGCGGCGTGGCTCGGCGTGGACCTCGACGAGTCCCAGGAGCTCAAGCACCAGCGCGAGATGGTGCGGCGCTCGGCCGAGCTGGGACGCCAGCGCGGCACGGTCAAGCGGGCTCGAGCTGGCGCTCGAGCTCTCCTTCCCGGGCGTGCCGCTGCGCGTCGAGGACCAGGGTGGGGTCACGTGGACGCTCGATCCGGCCAAGGCGGCCAAGGAAGCGCCGCCGCAGTCGTTCGTCGTCTACTGCGACAAGCCGGTGGCCGAGAACGTGCAGGCGGCGATCGCCCGCTGATCGAGAAGTGGAAGCCGGTGCACACGACCTACCGCCTGCGCGTGAAGGCACCCAAGTCGAAGGCTGAAAAGAAGAAGGACGAGTCGTAATGAGGATCTGCCAGAGCTGCGGCCGCGAGAACCCGGACGATCGGACTTCTGCCAGTGCGGCGAGTACCTGCGCTGGGAGCCGACCGGGTTCGTGCAGGCCGTCACGCCCGAGATGGCGCAGAAGGCGATGGACGAGGCCGCAGCGAAGGACGACGCCCGCGGCCTCCGACACGCAGCAGCAGCAGCCGGCCGTGCCGCCGCCCACGCCGCAGCCGCGCGTGGAGCAGGCGCCGCCGCCGCCGCCGCCGCCGGAGTCGAACGGGCACGAGGACACGCCCGCGCCGCCGCCCGCCGCGCCCAAGACGGCGATCCAGAACGCGGTCCCCGCCCCGACGCCGCCGCGCCAGGCCGAGCCCGAGCCCGCCGCCGCCGGCGCCTCGATCACGCTGCGCCAGCCCGACCGCGACACCGTCCACGGCGAGCAGCTCGCGATCGGCGTCGAGCCCGGCCAGCGCGAGACGGTGCTGGCGCTGATGCGCAACCAGACCGGCATCGTCGACAACTACGAGCTGCGCGTCGAAGGCCTGCCGGACGGCTGGTGGTCGATCTTCCCGGACACCGTCTACCTCGTCCCGTTCGGCTCGGCCGGCACGTACGAGCAGGAGGTCGAGATCCACCTGCACCCGCCGCGCACGCCCGAGGCCGAGGCGCGGATGTGGGAGCTGCAGATCGTCGCGCACTCGAAGGCCTCGAGCAGCGACGCGGTGGCCACGCCGTTCACGCTCGGCATCCAGCCGTACGTGGAGACGGCCACGAAGGTGCGCCCGGAGCGCAAGAAGGGCCGCCGCAAGGCCGACTTCACCGTCGACGTCACCAACAAGGCCAACGCGCCCGCGGTGATCGCGCTCGAGGGCACCGACCCCGACGGCGAGCTGAACTTCGGCTTCGACCGCCCGCCGTCGGAGATCAAGCCCGGCAACACGGTGCAGACGACGATGCGCGTCAAGCCGCCGAAGCAGATCTGGATCGGCCGCGGCATCGACAAGCGCTTCGAGGTGACCACGCTCACCGGCGAGGAGGCGGCCGAGCGGCTCGCCGCCGAGCCGACCGCCGCCGAGGGCGGCCCGTCGCCGGCCAAGCGCCGCGGCCGCTTCCGCATCCCCGGGATGTCCTCGCCGCAGGTCTTCAAGCCGCAGCTCTACGAGCCCGGCGTCTCGATCGGCCCCGGCGGCATCAACTTCCGCAAGCCGCAGTTCCGCGGCCCGCAGGTCCAGGGCCCGCAGATGGGCTCGAAGGACCTCAAGCTCTCCAACCTCAAGGGCCGCGGCGGCGCGGCGGCCGCCGCGCCGGTCATGCCGCTGCTGCCCTCGCAGGGCGTCTTCCGCCAGCGCGCCTGGCTGCCGTGGTGGCTGATCCCGGTGCTCGCGCTGCTGATCGCGCTGCTGCTGCTCCTCTACATGCTGCTCCCGCGCAACGCCGAGGTGCCCGACCTCGTCGGCAGCGCCTCCGCGTTCGAGGCCGAGGAGCTGCTGACCGACGCCGAGCTCAAGCTCGCGGCGCACGCAGAAGGAGGAGGTCTCCGACGAGGCTCGCGCCCGGCAGCGTGATCGGGCAGACGCCGAAGGCGGGCGAGACCGTCGAGAAGGACACCGAGGTGACGCTGCTGATCGCGGTCGGCAACGGCACGGTCGACGTGCCCGAGATCGTCGGCCAGACGCCGCCCGACGCCGAGAAGACGCTGCGCGACAAGGGGCTCACGCTCGGCGCGGCCTCCCCGCAGCCGGTCGACCCCGAGGGCAAGATCGAGAGCCAGATCCCGGCGGCCGGCGAGGTCGTCAAGGAGGGCACGCCGGTCGACATCTTCTTCCCGGAGCCGAAGGCGGCCGGCGAGGGCGAGGGCGAAGGCGAAGGTGAGGGCGGCGGCGGAGGCGGCGGTGCCGGCGGTGGCGGTGGCGGAGGCGGCGGCGGTGGCGGCGGCGGCGAGGGCGGCACGATCGTCGTGCCCGCCGTCGACGGCGCGGCGGCCGACGTCTACGCCCGCAAGGTCGCCGACGAGGGCCTGCTGCCCGAGCTCAAGCGCGCGTTCGACGGCTCCGAGCTCGGCACCGTGTTCGCGCTCGAGCCGGGCGCCGGGACCGAGGTCGAGAGCGGCAGCAAGGTGCGGATGCTCGTGTCCGCCGGCTTCCCGCAGCTCGTGTTCGACAACAACAAGAACATCCTGCGCGTCGAACGGCGCCAGCGGCAAGCGGCTCGACCCGGTCGCCGACGGCCCGGCGCTCGAGAAGGACCCGACGTTCAGCCCCGACGGCACGCGCGTCGCCTACACCGGCGGCGGGCGGATCTTCCTCGCCGACCTCGAGAAGCCGGACGCCGTGCGCGGTCGGGCTGACGACGGAGCGGCGACCAGTTCGCCGACCTCGCGTGGGCGCCGACCGCGGACGTCAACGTGCTCGCCTTCGGCCGCGTCGAGGACGACGGCGACCGCGACCTGTGCCTCGGCGGGATCTCCGGCGACGGCATGAACACCGGCTGCATCGACGAGCCGAAGATCGCGATCGGCAGCGCGATCCACTGGGCGCCGAACGGCAAGTCGATCCTGGCCGGCGGCGTCGAGACGGCCAGCGGCAAGTTCGGCGTCGTGCGCTGGAAGTCCAAGAAGGCGTTCTCGGCCGACCCGGGCGACTGGGGCAAGGGCCGCTTCGTGACCGACACGTCCAAGCCCGGCGAGGGCGTCAAGGAGGCCGCGCTGTCGCCCGACGGCCGGCGCCTCGCGCTCGTGTCGAACGTCGGCGGCGGGCCGTTCGAGCTCGTGCTCGGCCAAGCCCGGCGACTTCGCGCTGACGAACGCCAAGGAGACCGGCGTGCGCGCCTGCAAGGTCTCGTGGCGGCCGGACAGCCGCGAGCTCGCGGTCATCCAGGCCGACGCCGCCTGCGGCGAGAGCGTCGGCTCGCTCGTGCGCGTGCCGGCGGGCGCACCCGAGCGAGCAGAAGCAGCTCGCGCGCCGAACGGCGGACAACCCGGTGTACCAGCCGCTGAGCCTCGACTCGGGCGGATAAGCCGGTGCTGTGCCCGTCGTGCCGCCGCCAGCTCGAACGGGGGGCGACCTGGTGCGGCTCCTGCGGATCGCCGCTCGGCGGGGCCTCGGCCCCGCTCGAGCTGGTGCTCGGGGACGCGACGCGGGTGCCGGTGGTGGCGGACATGACGGTCGGGCGCGCGCCCGGCTCGACGCTCGTGCTCGGGCGACCCCTCGGTCTCGCGCACGCACGCGCGGATCTCGCCCGGCAACGGCGAGGCGCCGCTGATCGAGGACGCCGGGTCGTCGCACGGCACGTGCGTCGACGGCGTCCGCGTGATCGGGCCCGATGCCGCTGCGCGACGGCGCGCGGATCCGGCTCGGCGACTCCGAGCTGCGCGGTCGAGCGGCGCCGCGACGCGTCCGAGGCCGGCCGCACGATCGTCGTCCGGGCCGGGCGAGCCTGGTCATGCCGGCGACCGGCGGGCCGAGCGAGGCCGGCTCGGCGACGCAGTTCGGGATGCGGCCGCGCGTGCGCTCCGGCTACGCGCTCAAGCGGCTCGAGGCGGGCGAGGGCAACCGCCGCTGGGTGCTCAAGGACCTCGAGAGCGGGACCTTCCTGCGCTTCAGCGACAACGACGCGCAGCTGCTGCGAGCAGCTCGACGGCGAGCACTCGCTGGCCGACCTGATCGGCGACGCCGAGGCGCGCTTCGGCGCCGCCGGCGCCGGCGCGGCTGGCGCGGCTGCTGGCCGACCTCGGCGAGCGCGGCTTCCTGGCCGGCGTCAGCGGCACGCAGACCGGCATGGTCGCCGAGCCGCAGCCGTGGTGGAAGCGCGCGGTCAAGCCGCGCGAGAAGACGTTCGCCGGCGTCGGCCCGCTGTTCGACGCGCTCTACCGGCGCGGCGGCTGGGTGCTGTTCACGCGGCCGGCGCTGATCGTCCTCGCCGCTGCTCGCGGCGTCCGGCGTCGGCGTGTTCGCGTACCTGATCGCCGAGCGCTACGGCACGCCGTTCGTCGTCGCGTCGAAGATCGGGCTCGGCGGGCTGGTGTTCCTCGGTCGGCCGCTTCGCTCGTCGTCGCCGTGCACGAGCTGGCGCACGGGCTGGCGATGGCCTCGTTCGGGCGCCGCGTCGAACGGGCCGGGCGTGAAGCTCGTGCTCGTGTTCCCGTACGCGTTCGTCGACACGTCCGAGGCGTGGTTCGAGCCGCGCCGGCGGCGGATCGCGATCAGCGCCGCCGGGCCGGTCTCCGACTTCACGCTCGGCGCGGTGTTCTCGATCTGCTGCCTGCTGCTCGGCGCGGGCACCGTGCGCGACATCTGCTTCCAGCTCGCGTTCGCGGCGTACGTCGGCGCGTGCTTCAACCTCAACCCGTTCCTCGACCGCGACGGCTACCACATCCTCGTCGACGTGCTGCGCGAGCCGGGGCTGCGGCGGCGCGCGCGCGAGCAGTTCGCGCGGCGGCTGTCGGGCGGCGCGGCGACGGCCGACTCGCCGGTGCTCGCGCGCTACTCGCTGTGCGGGTCTCGGCTGGTCGGTGCTGGCGGCGCTGTTCGTCATCGCGGTGACCCTGCGCTACCGGACCGGTGCTCGAGGCGGCTCGCGCCGTCCTGGATCGTGTGGACGGTGATGGCTACCGTCTGGATCGCGGTGTTCGTCCCGGTGGTGATCGTGATCGGCAAGCCGCTCCTGACACGGCTGCGGGGCGGTGACTGATGGCGTCCTCGCCCGCAGAGGCCGACGTCGCCGCACGGCTGATCGAGCGGCTGCTCGCCGATCCGGAGTTCCGGGCGGAGTTCCGGCGCGATCCGGCGCAGGCGTGCCGCGACGCGGGCCTGGACACGCTCGCCGACGAGATGGCGCTCGGCGCCGGCAAGGCGATGATGACGCTCGACGTGCGCGAGTCGAAGTCGAGCCTCGCGGGCGTGATGATGGCCGCGGCGATGGAGGGCGCCGGGCTGTACCAGCTCTCCGAGAACGTCCTCCCCCACCTCGACGACGTGCCCGGCGCGGTCGGCGACGTGCTGAGCCGCGTGAACCTGCCGTCGGTCGGCGGGGCGCTGGCCGCGTCGCCGCCGCCGAGCGCGGCGCCGCCGCCCGCGGAGGCGGAGCCGGAGGACGCCGGCTGCGGCCGCGAACGGCGCCGCGCCGGCGGCCGCGCCCGAGGAGGCCGCCGCCGCGCCCGAGCCGCCGAAGGAGAAGCCGGCCGCGGCCGCGGCCGCGTCGCCGGAGGAGGCCGCGGCGCAGAAGCAGGCCGGCAAGGCGGCGGCGAAGATCGCCGCGACCGAGTCGCCGGAGGCGAAGGAGGCGGCCGCGCGCGACGAGGCGGTCGAGAAGATCGCCGAGGACACGAAGGACCTGCCGGACGCGAACGACTTCCCGGACGTCGGGACGGAGCCGGGCAAGGTCGAGGAGGTCGGGCCGGGCGGCAAGCCCGTCGAGAAGGCGGCCGCGCCGGCGGCCGCCGCGGCAGCGCCCGCTGCACCGGCCGCACCGGCCGCACCGGCGGCTCCCGCTGCCCCGGCCGTCGCACCGGAGGTCGCGGCGGCGGGCGCCGAGGTCACCGTCGACGCGGCCACGAAGGCGCTGCTCGACAGCCCGAACCTCGAGCTCCCGGAGGGCGCGCGCAGCGACATCGCCTCGGGCAAGATGGACCCGCGCATGATCGCGGTGCTGACCGAGCTCTCGCGCGACAACAAGGTCGGCCTCAGCGTCCTCAAGACCGGCCACGACCAGTTCACGTCGGGCGGCTCGGTGTCGAACCACTACGTCGGGCGCGGGATCGACATCGCGACGGTCGACGGCGAGCCGGTCAACCCGGGGAACGCCGCCGCGCGCGAGCTGGCGAGCGCGATCGACGCGCTGCCGGAGGAGCTGCGGCCGACCGAGGTCGGGACGCCGTGGGCGATCTCCGCGTCGGGCTTCTTCACCGACGGCGCGCACCAGGATCACCTGCACGTGGCGTGGGACGACGCGGCGCCCGGCGACGTCGACATGCCGGCCGCTGCGGCGGCGCCTGCCGCCGCCGCCCCTGCGGCTCCCGTGGCCGCCGCCGCGGCAGCACCGGCCGCGCCCGCGGCCAAGCCGGGCGACTCGCTCGTGTTCGCGGCGATCACCGAGAAGCGCGGCGGCGGTGCCGCGGCCGCCGCGGCGGGCCAGCCGCCGGCGCCGAAGGCGGGCGACTCGCTGCAGTTCATCAAGGCCGTCGAGCCGCAGCCGGCGGCCGCGGCGCCGCCGGCGGAGGCCGCGGCGGCCGCCGCCGGTCAGGTCACCGGGCCGGACGCCTACCCGGGCGACGACGCGCCGCGCGAGCAGCTCGCCGCCTGGATGGCCAAGGAGGCCCAGAAGCGCGGCATCCCGCCCGAGCTGCCGGTCATGGCCGCGCTCGTCGAGTCCAACCTCGAGAACCTCAACTTCGGCCACGCCGACAGCGTCGGCTTCTTCCAGATGCGGGTCGGCATCTGGAACCAGGGCGAGTACGAGGGCTACCCCGAGGACCCGCAGAAGCAGATCGACTGGTTCCTCGACACCGCCGAGCAGGTCAAGGCCTCGCGCGAGGCCGCCGGGCAGTCCGTCACCGACCCGGCGGGGTTCGGCGAGTGGATCGCCGACGTCGAGCGCCCCGCCGAGGAGTACCGCTACCGCTACCAGACCAAGCTCGAGGAGGCCGAAGGGCTGCTCAAGGACGCGCAGGCCGCGCCGCCGCCCGCCGCCGCACCCGCCGCGCCGTCGCGGCGGCGGTGGCCGAGCCGGCCGCGGCGCCCGCCGCTCCGGCCGCCGCGACGGGCCCGATCGACCCCGGCCAGTTCGGCGCCGAGGGCACCGGCAGCGGCGGCGAGCCTTCGCCGGAGGGCCTGGCGCTGCTCAAGAACGACAACATCGTGCTCGACGACGTCGGCATCGCGGACGTCAAGGCCGGGCGCATCGACCCGCGCATCCTGGCCGTGCTCACGAAGCTCTCCCAGGAGCACGAGATCACGGTCTCGTGCATGTGCTCGGACCACTCGAAGTTCACGTCCGGAGGGTCGATCTCCAACCACCACTTCGGCCGCGGGCTGGACATCGCGGCGATCGACGGCGTGCCGGTGAACGCGTCGAACTTCGACGCGCGCGAGATCGCGATGGAGCTGCAGGAGTTCGACCCCGAGATGCGCCCGAACGAGATCGGCACGCCGTGGGCGATCTCCGGGCCCGGCTACTTCACGGACGCCGGCCACCAGGACCATCTGCACGTCGGCTTCAAGGACGAGATCACCGCGGACTGGAAGCCGCCGGCGAGCCTCGCCTCCGCTCCGGCCGGCCCGGCGGCGGCGGTCGCCGCGGTGCCCGGCCAGCCCGCCGCTCCCGCCGCGCCGCCGGCGCCCAAGCCCGGCGACTCGCTCGTCTTCGACGCGGTCACCGACAAGCGCCAGGGCGCCGCGGCCGCGGCCGCGGCGGCGGGTCAGCCGCCGCCGGCGCCGAAGTCGGGCGACTCGCTGCAGTTCATCAAGGCCGTCGAGCCGCAGCCGGCGGCCGCGGCGCCGCCGGCGGAGGCCGCGGCGGCCGCCGCGGGTCAGGTCACGGGTCCGGACGCCTACCCGGGCGACGACGCGCCGCGCGAGCAGCTCGCCGCCTGGATGGCCAAGGAGGCGCAGAAGCGCGATCTGCCGCCCGAGCTGCCGGTCATGGCCGCACTCGTCGAGTCCAACCTGAAGAACCTCAACTTCGGCCACGCCGACAGCGTCGGCTTCTTCCAGATGCGCGTCGGCATCTGGAACCAGGGCGAGTACGAGGGCTACCCCGAGGACCCGCAGAAGCAGATCGACTGGTTCCTCGACACCGCCGAGCAGGTCAAGGAGCAGCGCCAGTCACGCGGCCAGAGCGTCACCGACGCGAACGACTTCGGCGAGTGGATCGCCGACGTCGAGCGCCCCGCCGAGGAGTACCGCTACCGCTACCAGACCAAGCTCGAAGAGGCCCAGGGGCTGCTGAAGGACGCGCAGGCCGCCGCCCGCGCCGGCGCGGCGGCGCCGGCGCCGGCGGCCGCGGCGGTCGAGGCCGCCCCCGCTCCCGCCCCGGCCGCGGGCGCCGGCCCGAAGGCGATGGCGGCGCTCGAGGAGGCCAAGAAGTACCTCGGCACGCCGTACCAGTGGGGCGGCTCGACGCCGGAGACCGGCTTCGACTGCTCCGGCCTGGTGCAGTGGGCGTACGCGCAGGCCGGCGTCCAGATCCCGCGCGTGACCGACGCGCAGATCCTCGCCGACAACGGGACCGAGGTCGGGCGCGACAACCTGCAGCCCGGCGACCTCGTGTTCTTCCGCAACGAGAGCGGCTACGTCTACCACGTGGGCATGTCGCTCGGCGGCGACCGCTTCATCCACGCGCCGCGCACCGGCGACGTCGTGAAGGAGGCGAGCCTGGACGAGCCGTACTTCGCGCAGAACTACACGGGCGCGCGGCGCTTCGACGACTCCGCGCCGGCGGCAGCGGCACCGGCGCCCGTGGTGGCCGCGGCGGCGCCCGCGGTCGACCCGACGGCCGTCGCCAAGGCGCAGGCCGCCGTCGCGCGCGACGCCGCCGAGGTGCGCCGCAACGACTCGCTGCTGTTCAAGGCGGTCACGAAGCAGGAGGACGCCGAGAAGCAGGCGACGCTGCAGTTCATCAAGGCGATCACGCCCGAGCAGGCCGCGGCGGCGAAGGCCGCCTCCGCGCCGGCACCGGCGGCCGCCCCCGCTGCGGCTCCCGCGGCCGCGGCCGCGGCGCCGACGCCGGCGCCGGCCGCCGCGCCCGAGGTCGCCGCGGCACAGGCCGCCCCTGCGCCGGACCTCTCCGCCGTCGACACCGACTACCCGGGCGACGACGCCTCACAGGCCGAGCTCGCCAAGTGGCTCGGCAAGCAGGCCGAGAAGGCCGGCCTCCCGGCCGAGCTGCCGGTCATGGCCGCGCTCGTCGAGTCGAACGTCAAGAACCTCAACTACGGCCACGCCGACAGCGTCGGCTTCTTCCAGATGCGCGTCGGCATCTGGAACCAGGGCGAGTACGCCGGCTACCCGGAGCGGCCCGAGCTGCAGGCCAAGTGGTTCATCGACACCGCGCTCGCGGTCAAGAAGGACCGCATCGGGGACGGGGACGTCGACTTCGGCAAGGACCCGTCCGCCTGGGGCGAGTGGATCGCCGACGTCGAGCGCCCCGCCGAGGAGTACCGCGGCCGTTACCAGCTGCGGCTCGGCGAGGCGCGCAAGCTCCTCGGCTGATCCAGGCTGAGGCTCAGTCCTCGCCGCCGCCGGTGATCGGGCCGCCGCTGCTGCCGCCGCCGCCACCGCCACCGCCGCCGCCGCCGGTCGAGGGCGTGGTGGTGGAGCCGGTCGAGGGCGGGGTGACGGTCGTGCCCGTGCTGCCGGTCGAGCCGGTGGAGGGCGTGACGGTCCCGGTGTCGGTCGAGCCCGTGCTCTCCGTCGCAGCAGTGCTGGTCGAGGAGGACGAGGTCGACTCCTCCGGCTCTTCCTTCTTCGGCTTCGGCTTCGGCTTCAGCGCGGGGAGCTTCTCCGTCGCGACGCTCGCGGAGATCGCCGCGGACGAGACCTCGATGGTCTCGGGCGCCGTGCCGTTGCCGGCCACCGCCTTCTCCTCACCGCCGGAGGCCTTGCCGACGCCGAACGCCACGCCGAAGGCCACGATGAGGACGCCGAGTGTGATGAAGATCTGGCGGGGTTGCATTCCCTTGCTCCTCAGGATTCGATCTCGTATCCGGCGGCACGGAGGCCGTCGAGCGCGCCGGAGAGTTGCTGCTGGGCCTGTTGCACGGACCTCGTCGCCCTACGGTAGCCCGCCTCGCTGTTGTTGTCAGCAGCATTTGCCGCACGTCCGTATGCCGCGGCGACCGCGCCGAGCGCGTCGACGACCTGCGCGTTGGCCCGCACGTCGGCCGGGCTGAGGTTCCCGCCGCGCAGACCGCGGGCCGCGCGCGTGTACGCGGCGCGCAGGTCGCGCAGCGCGTCGGCCTGCGAGGTCGGCCGGTTCGCACGGCCGAGCGCCGCGTTGCCACGCTCGGCGGCGCGGGCGAGCTGCTGGGACACACGGCCGGCCCGCTCCGCGTACTCCTGGCTCGGCCCGACGGGGAACGCCTCGCCGGAGGCGAGCTGGAGCGTGTTCGCGATCCCGTCGCAGCTCGCCGAGCCGGTGCACGCCACGGTCGCCACGCCCTCGGTCGTGGGCACCGCGTACAGGGTGGCTTCGCCGTCGAGCCCCGGCACCTCGAGCCCCTCGTAGCGGTACGCCTGCAGCTCGTCCGGCCCGAGCGCGACCGACTCGCGGCCCTCGGGCGCGCCGCCGAGCTCCTCGATCAGCGGGTCGGGCAGCAGCGTCGAGTTGTTCGACGCCTTCGGCACCATGCCGAACATCACGGTCGAGGCGCCGCCCGCGGGCGCGTACACGCCGGCGTCCGCGATCGGCAGCGCCGGGACCTCGGGCGCCGACCCGGCGCGCGCCCAGCCCTCGGGCACCTTCAGGCGCAGGTCGGCGTTCTCGGCGGCGAGCACCGGCGGGCCGTCGGTCGTCGGCTCCTCGCCACCGCCGCCGGAGCCGCCGGCGACGAAGCCGATGACGGCGGCGACGACGCCCGCCACGACGAGCGCGATCGGGAACGCCTTCGAGCCGCCGCGCTTCTCCTTCGGCGGCTCCACGGGCTCGGCCGGGGTCTTGAGCGACTCCGGCATGACCGTCGCCTGCGGGTCGGGCGCAGGCTCGGGCTCGGGCTCGGGCTGCTTCGGCGCGACCGGCGGCGGCGCGGCGGGCGGGGGCGCCTGCGCGGCCGGCTTCGCGGACTCCGTCGGCGGCTCCTCCGTCGGCGGCCGCGCGGGCCGGCGGCGGGTTGTACGTCTCGAACGCCGACGGGTCGCGCGGCACGGTCTCGTGCTTCGGCGGCGCCGCGTCGGCGGGCGGCGCCGACGACGCCGCGGCCTCGGCCGGCGGAGCAGCGTCGGCGGGCGCGGGCGCGGGCGGAGTGGCGTCGGCCGGCGGGGCGGCGTCGGCCGGCGGCGCTTCGGCCGGCGGCGGCACCAGCGCGTCGGTCGGCGGCGGCGGCGCGGGCGCGCCGAAGGTCACGAACCCGCTGTCGGCGACCGGCGTGTCGTCAGCCTCCGGCGGCGGCACGGCCGGCGACGGCGGCGGGGTCGGCGGGCCGACCTCGGGCTCGGCCGGAGCGGGCGCGCCGGGCTGCGGCGGCGGCGTGTACGGGCCGGGCGGCGGCGCGCTGTCGGTCGGGCCGGTCTCCGGCCCCGCCTTGCCCCACGCGAACGACTGGAACTCGTCGGACACCGCCGGGTCGGCGGTCGTGCCCTCGAACGGCGCGGGCGTCAGCGGCTTCGGCGTGTCGATCTGGTTCGTCTTGTCGCCGAGCCGGGCCGACCGCCGCCAGCGCGGGCCGAGCAGGCCGATGACGATCTCCTCGAAGTCCTCCCACGCCTCGTTGGCCGACTGCGTGCGCGCCTTGGGGTCCTTGACCAGCAGCTTCTCGATCCAGTCCGAGATCTCCTGATCGACGGACGGATCGATCGACTTCACCGCCGGGATCGGCTCGTTGACGTGGCGCAGCAGGATCGCCATCGGCGCGTCGGAGTCATGAAACGGCACGTTGCCGGTGAACAGCTCGAAGGCCATGCAGCCGACCGAGTACAGATCGGTCCAGGGCCCGATGTCCTGCGCCATCGCCTGCTCGGGCGCCATGTACGTCGGCGTGCCCACCGTCGTGCCGGTCGCGGTCAGGAACGCGCCCGTCTGCATGTTCGTGGTCGCCTTGGCGATGCCGAAGTCGGCGATCTTCACGCGGCCGTCGGAGGTGACCATCAGGTTCTCGGGCTTCAGGTCACGGTGCACGATCCCGTGCTGCTCCGCCTGGGCGAGGCCGGCGAGCAGCCCCTCGAGCACGCCCGCGACCTGGGCCAGGTCCATCTGGCCGACGTACGGGCGCAGCGACCCGCGCTCGACGTACTCCATCGCGATGTACGGCGTGCCGTCGTGCTCGAAGTAGTCGTGGACGGTGACGATGCTCGGATGCGACAGCGAGCCGGCCACGCGCGACTCGCGCAGGAACCGCTGCGCGAACGAGGGGTCGGAGGCATGGAAGGCGCCCAGCTCCTTGAGCGCGACGAACCGGTCCAGGTCGGTCTGCCTGGCCAGGTACACCATCGCCATCCCGCCGCGTCCGACCTCCCGCAGGATCTCGTAGCGGCCCACCGTCTTCATGACGTCCGGCACTGCGTCCTTCCCTTCGTCTCCGCCAACGCCAGGCTCAGGTCGCGTTCACGAGGACCTGGCCGGCGAACTTCACTGTCGCCCCGTTCGGCACGGGCACCACGCAGTTCGTCGTCATCATCGACGACGCGAGCAGCGCGGGCACCCCGCCGATCATCACCTTCGTCGAGCCCATGACCGCCGGTGCGACCACGGTCGCGCACGGCACGAACGCCGGCGTCGCCGGCGTCGGCAGGTTCGGGCACCCCGGCAGAACCGGCGAACCGGCCATGTCGGTGACCCGCAGGGCGGGCGCACCGCCGACCATCACCGTCATCTGCTTCGGCACCGGCTTGACCATCCCGCTCTGGTGCGGGCAGGTGATGACGGCGTTGACGTTGCAGATCGGAGGCACAGGGGTTCTCAAGCGAGGGGGCTGGGCGTAGTATCGCCAGAGCGCTCCGGCTCGGCAACCTCGGGCGCCACCTTTTGAAGCTCTTCGTCCTCGACCCCCATACGATCTACCGGCGTGGCCTTGCTGCGTGCCTCGAGCTGATGACCGACGTCGAGGCCGTCGGACACGCGGGCTCGATCCGTGATGCATGGGAGCATCCGGGCCTGCAGGAAGCCGACATCGTGGTCCTGGACCCGGCCGTGGAGGGTGGCCCGGACTTCATCGGGGCGATCGCCGAGACCGCGCGGGCGCGGGTGCTCGTGTGCTCGTCGGATTGCGGCGAGGAGTCGGTCCTGGCGGCCATCCAGGCCGGTGCGGTCGGCTACCTGCGCAAGGACACGCTGACCAGCGACGGGCTCGCCGCCGCGGTCAAGGCCGCGGCCAACGGTGCCGGCGTCGTCACGCCGGAGCTGCTCGGCAACCTCCTGCGCGGCGTCTCGCCCGACTCGCTCGATCCGGGCCGGCCGCCGGTCAACCGGCTGACCGACCGCGAGCAGCAGGTGCTGGCGCTGATCGCCGCCGGCCACCCGACCCGCGAGGTCGCACAGCAACTCTGCTATTCCGAGCGCACCGTGAAGAACGTGCTGCACGACGCTGTTACCAAGCTGAACGCTCGCAGCCGCTCGCAGGCCGTGGCCTTCGCGGTCCGCGAGGGCCTGATCTGATCGCCGAGCTACTTGCGGGCCGGCGCATCGTCGTATGCGCCGGCTCCGGTGGCGTCGGCAAGACGACGACCGCCGCCGCGCTCGCGATGGGCATGGCCGAGCGCGGCCTGAAGGTGGCGGTCGTGACGATCGACCCGGCCAAGCGGCTCGCCGACTCGCTCGGCCTCGAGGAGCTCGGCAACGAGCCGATGCTCGTCGACCCGGAGCGGTTCGCCGCCCACGGCATCGAGGTGCAGGGCGAGCTGTGGGCGCTGATGCTCGACGCCAAGCGCACGTTCGACGCGCTGATCGAGCGGCTCGCGCCGGACGCGAAGACGCGCGACGAGGTGCTCTCGAACCGCATCTACCAGCAGCTCTCGAGCGCGGTCGCCGGCTCGCAGGAGTTCTCGGCGATCGCGAAGCTCTACGAGCTCGACCAGGAGGGCGACTTCGACCTGCTCGTCCTGGACACGCCGCCGTCGCGCAACGCGCTCGACTTCCTCGACGCGCCGGCGCGGCTGACCGGCTTCTTCCAGGGCCGCGCGATCAAGATGTTCCTGCGGCCGGCCGGGATCGGCGGACGCATCATCGGCCGCGGCACCGGCGTCGTGTTCGGCATCATGGAACGGCTCACCGGCGTCGACCTGCTGCACGACCTGTCGGTCTTCTTCCGCGCGCTCGGCGGCATGATCGACGGCTTCACCGAGCGCGCCCGCCGCGTCGGCGCGCTGCTCGAGGACCCCGGCACGACGTTCCTGATCGTCACCGCCCCGCGGCACGACCCGGTGGAGGAGGCGATCTACTTCCACCGCAAGCTCGCCGACGCCGCGATGCCGTTCGGCGGCCTGATCGTCAACCGCCTGCACCCGGCGCCGGAGCTCGACGGACCGCTGCCGGACGAGCTGTCCGCCGCGCTCGGCGACGACCTCGCCGGGCGCGTCGAGACGTCGGCGCACGAGCTGGCCGCGCTCGCCGAGCGCGACGCGGCCAACCTCGAGCATCTGCGCTCACGGCTCGGCGACCCGCCGACGATCGTCGTCCCCGAGTTCCAGGACGACGTCCACGACGTCGACGGCCTAGCCCTCGTGCGCAGCCACCTGTTCGCCTAGCTCCTCGGCGTCGAGCATCTCGTCGGCGACGCGGCGCAGCTGCGGGTCGAGGTGACCGCAGAGCACGTCGCGCAGGATCGCCCGCAGGTTGCCGCCGAGGTCCGCGATCAGCGCCTCGACCTCCGGGTCGGCCCGCACGAGCCCGGCGATCGCCGAGCGCTCGAGCCGGATCGCCTCGTCGAGGCGCCGCTCGAGCTGCGGCCGGTCGGCCGGGTTGGCGCAGATGACCGCGAGCCGCTCCGACATGCCGTCGTAGCTGGGCTGGCCCGGGTCGGCGAGCAGCGCGCGGCCGGCGAGCAGCCAGTCGGTCAGCGCCTCGACGGCGCTGGCGCGCTCGCAGCCGAGCTCGAAGCGGCGCAGCGCCCAGGCGAGCTCGCCCGCGCGCGGCGTGCGACGGGTGACGAGCGAGCAGAACGCGCGCAGCGGGTCCTCCTCGTCGGCGGCGAGCAGGCAGTCGCCGGTCTCGCGGCGCACGCCGATCGCGAGCGGGACGGCGAACCACGGGCCGCCGTCGGTGCGGGCCCACGCGGTCGGGCCGAGCGACGGCTCGGCGTCGTCCCACAGGCGCAGCGAGGTCTGCAGGCGGCGCAGCCGGCGGCCGGCGCCCTCGAGCGCGCGCTCGCCGTCGAGCGCCAGCATCGCGACGGTGCCCATCTGGTCGTCGTCGAGGCCGCCGGGCACGTCGCGCAGCGTCTCGGCGCGCACGAGCGACAGCCCGTCGCCGAGCGTCACCTCCTCGCTCTCGAGCACGAGGCCCTCGACGGCGGCGAGCACGACCGACAGCCGGCGCCCGTCGTAGCTGTGCTGCTCGAGCTCGGCGAACGCGTGGTCGAAGCGGTCGCGCTCGAACGCGAAGTCGCTCGAGTCAGACCAGACGGCGGTCAGGAACGCCTGCAGCGCGGCGTCGGCCTGCGAGCGGGCGTCGGGGCCGGGCGTGCGGCGGCCGCGCGCCTGCAGGTACGCGGGCAGGTCGGGCAGGGCGGCGAGGCCCTGCACGGCGGCGGGATAGGACGGCAGGCGGGCCAGCAGCCCGGACCGGTCGGCGAGGAAGCGGCCGGTCAGCGGGCGGTAGCAGTACAGCGGCGCGGAGGCGCGACCCTGCTCGATCAGCTCGAAGGGAACCTCCGCGCCACCGGAGACCTCCTCGGCGAGCTGCCAGGCCGCTTCTTCGACGAAGGCGGCCAGCGAGTCGTGCAGGGCGCGGTTGTGCATGTCGCGCTCGTTCGCCCCCGGCTCGGGCCCTCCTCCCGCGCGCACGCGGGATTGCAAGCACAGGGTCCGGACGGAAGGACCGTCAGGCGGCGATACGACGACCGGCTCGGACGCCTCGGCGCAGTCGCCGTCGGCGTTCAGCCACTCGTTCCCGTAGGTGCGCATCGACTCGACGATCGGCACCAGTGCGCGGCCCTTCTCGGTCAGCGCGTACTCGACCCGCGGCGGGACCTCGGGGAACGTCTGGCGCTCGACGACGCCCTCCTCCTCGAGCGCCCGCAGGCGCAGGGAGAGCGTGCGCGGCGAGATCCCCTCGAGCGAGCGCTCGAGCTCGCAGAAGCGCGACCGGCCCTCGGCCAGGTCGCGGATCACGAGCATGGTCCACTTGCCGCAGACGATGTCCGCGGTACGGCAGACGGGACAGTCGGAATTCGGCACAGCATGGGATTCTACCGCAAAGCTTCAGGAAGTGAAGTGCTTCAGGCCTCGTTCAGAGCGACCGTCAGCTCGCGCTCCTCGGTGCCGCGGACGATGCCGAGGGTGAGCGAGTCCGGCGCGCCGTCGAGCGCGTCGAAGAGGTCGTCGACGCCCTTCAGGGCGGTTCCCGCGGCGCTCACGAGCAGGTCGCCGCGCTCGACGCCGGCGCGCGCGGCCGGGCTGCCTTCGACCACGGCGCGCACGAGCAGGCCGTCGCGCGCGGGCAGGCCGACGGCGGCGCGCATCTTGCGCGCCACGCGCGGGGGCGCGAGCGCGACGCCGAGCCGCGGCCGCTCGGTCGAGTCGCCGCGGGCGAGCTCCTGCGCGCGGCGGCGCAGGGCGGCGTCGGCGGGCAGGGCGAGGATGAAGCCGCCGTCGCGGCGGACGGCGTTGAGGCCGAGCAGGCGACCGTCGGCGTCGACGAGCGGGCCGCCGGAGGAGCCGCGCGGCAGCGGCGCGGTGTGCTCGATCGAGCCGGTGACGCGGCGCCCGCGCGGGCCGCGGAAGCCGCTCCCGAGCGCGGAGACCATGCCGAACGTGGTGCGCAGCCCGCGCCCGCCGGGGTTCGCGAGCGCGAACACGGGCGCTCCGACCGCCGGCTCGGCGTCGGCCCACTCGACCGGCTCGGTGTCGCCGGTGTCGACCGCGACGACCGCGACGTCGAGGTCCGCGTCCACGCCGGCGACGCGCCCCTCGCCGACCCGCCCGTCGGCGAACGCGACCGCGACGTCCTCGCCGCGCAGCACGTGCGCGACGGTCAGCACCTGACCGGGCGCGAACACGACGCCGGAGCCGCGGCCCCAGCCGCGCCCGAGGCCGACGACCGCCGGCCCGACGCGCGCCGCAGCGTCGGCGACCGCCTGCTGCAGTCCTTGCAGAACCTCGTTCATCTCAAGCCTTCCAAGTCACTTGCAATCTGCAAGTCACACGGTACCACGACCTAAAGGGGTCAGACCCCTTTAGGTTTGTGGTCATGCCGAAGCGCCCCGCCTCCTCCCCGCTCGCCGACGCGCTCGCGCGTGTGGGCGACCGCTGGACGCTGCTGATCGTCGCCGCGCTGCTCGACGGCCCGCGGCGCTTCAACGAGCTGCAGGAGGACCTCGACGGCATCGCCCCCAACGTGCTGAGCGCCCGGCTGAAGGCGCTCACCGAGCAGGCGATCGTCGTCGCCCAGGCGTACTCCGAGCGCCCGCCGCGGTTCGTCTACGAGCTCAGCGAGTCCGGCCGCGAGCTGGCCGGCGCGCTGCGGCTGCTCGCCGACTGGGGCGCCCGCTCCGGCGGCGGCGAGCCGTACCGCCACGACGCCTGCGGCAGCGTGCTCGAGGCGCGCTGGTGGTGCCCCGGCTGCGAGCAGGTCGTGGACGATCCCGCCGACGACGGCGAGACCGTCCACGTCTAAAGGGGTCAGACCCCTTTAGCTGTTGAGGAGGCCTCCGAGGCCGCCGCTGCTCGACGACGACTGCGTCGCCGTGCCCACGATCTGGCCCTCGGACGGCTGCACGAGCACCCAGCCCTGGCCGGAGAAGGACATCTGGACGCTCTCGCCCGAGCCCCGGCCCATCAGGTTCTTCATCTTGAAGTCGGTCTTGATCCCGGTCGTGACGCCCGACGACCAGGTGATCGCGGCCTGCGCGTCGGCGAACGTCGGAGCGGCCGCCACGTTGAGCAGCACCGGCGGGCCGTCGGAGATGATCGCCACCCAGCCCGTGCCGTGCAGGGCCATGTTGTAGAGCCCGCCGCCCATCATGCTGCTCGCGCCCTCGACCCGCTTGATGTCCCAGTCGATGCCCGCGTCGAACGCCAGCAGGTTCTGGCCGTTGACCGTGATGAAGTCGTTCTCGAGGTAGATCAGGTGGATGTCCTGGGCCTGGTCGGCCAGGAACACCTCGCCCGCGCCCGTGATCCGCATCAGCTGCGTGCCCTCGCCGGACATCGCCTTCTTGAGCATCCTCCCGAGGCCGCCGGAGCCGGCGTGCTCGAACCCGACCTCGCCCTGGTAGGCGACCATGGAGCCGAGCTTCGCCTGGATCGTGACCTGATCGAGCCGGACCTTCAGCAGCTTCGAGTTCTGGAGCGCGAAGGCGTCCTGGGACTTGGTCTCGTTGAACTGCGCGAGTGTCGTCTGCACGACGCGGTTCCTTTCGTCGATGGGGAGGCGGCCGTACCCTGCCCGCCGCTGACGGCTACGTCAAGCTCAGACGACCGGCAGGCCCGGCGGCGGCGCCGAGGGCGGCGGCGGCGCGGAGTGATCGGCCGGCTCCACGTTGACCGTCATCGCCGGCTCGTCGGCCGTCGGCACCGGTGAGGTGACCATCGAGCGGCCTCCCTCCGGCTTCGCCGACGCGGCGACCAGCAGCTTGAAGTCGTGCGGCGAGCTGGCGATCCGCATCGCGGACTCCATCGTGATCCGGCCGGCGTGCAGGTGCTGCAGCAGGTGCTGGTCGAACGTCTGCATGCCGTAGTAGCCGCCCTCGGCGATCACCTCGGGGAGCTGCCCGGTCAGCTTCGGGTCCAGGATCATGTCGTGCACGCGGCCGGTCATGACGAGGATCTCGCAGCAGGCCACGCGGCCGTTGCCGTCGGCCGTCGGCACGAGCCGCTGGGAGACGATCCCCTTGAGCGTGCCGGCGATCATCGCGCGCGCCTGCTGCTGCTGGTGCGGCGGGAAGAAGTCGATGATGCGGTTGATCGTCTCCGACGCGTCGACCGTGTGCAGCGTGGACAGCACGAGGTGGCCGGTCTCGGCGGCGCTGAGCGCCGTGTGGACCGTCTCCTCGTCGCGCATCTCGCCGATCAGGATCGTGTCCGGGTCCTGGCGCAGGACGCGGCGCAGGGCGCGCTTGAAGGACGCCGTGTCGGCACCGACCTCGCGCTGGTTGATGATCGACGTGCGGTCGCGGTGCAGGAACTCGATCGGGTCCTCGATCGTGACGATGTGCTTGGCCATCGTCCGGTTCATGTGATCGAGCATCGCGGCGAGCGTGGTCGACTTGCCCGAGCCGGTCGTGCCGGTGAGCAGGATGATCCCGCGCTCCTCCTGGGCGAGCTTGGAGACGACCTCGGGCAGGCCGAGCTCGTCGACGTTCTTGATCATCACGGGGATCGCGCGCATGACGATCGAGATCGAGCCGCGCTGGCGGAACGCGTTGACGCGGAAGCGGCCGAGGCCCTCGACGGCGTAGGAGAAGTCGACCTCGCCCTCGGCCTCGAACTCGGAGATCCGCTCGGGGTCGTGCAGCATCTCGCCGAGGGCGCGTTCGGTGTCCTCGGGGTACAGCCGATCGGTATCCGCGATCGGCTCGAGGTGCCCGTGCAGGCGGATGAGCGGGTACGACGGGACCTTCAGGTGGAGGTCTGAGCCCTCAGCGGCGATGAGGTAGCGCAGCGCATGATCAAGATCGAAAGCCATGTGGGCTTTGGATCGGCAGCGCTACGCCACCTCTTGAGCCGGAAGCTCAGGCGACGTCGCGAAGCTTCTGCGCCTCGGCGAGGCTCTGCAGCTTCTTCAGCGACTGGTTCTCGATCTGGCGGATGCGCTCGCGCGTCACGTTGAACGTGCGGCCCACCTCGTCGAGCGTGCGCGGATGCTCGCCGCCGAGGCCGTAGCGCAGCTCGAGTACGCGCCGCTCGCGGTACGAGAGGTTCTCGAGCGCCTCGCGCAGCGCCTCCTTGGTGAGGATCTCGGCCGCACGCTCGTACGGCGACTCGGCCCGCTCGTCGGCGATGAACTGGCCGAACTCGGACTCCTCCTCGTCGCCGACCGGCTTCTCGAGCGAGACCGGCGCCTGCGCCGAGCGCTTGATCGACTCGACCTCGTCGGGCTCGATGCCCGTGTGGTGCGCGATCTCCTCGGCGGTCGGCTCGCGGCCGAGCTCGGTGACGAGCTTGCGCTCCGCGCGGCCGATCTTGTTCAGCTTCTCGACGACGTGGACCGGGATGCGGATCGTGCGTGCCTTGTCGGCGAGCGCGCGGGCGATCGCCTGGCGGATCCACCAGGTCGCGTACGTGGAGAACTTGAAGCCCTTGCGGTAGTCGAACTTCTCCGCCGCGCGGACGAGGCCGAGCGTGCCCTCCTGGATCAGGTCCAGGAACGGCAGGCCCTGGTTGCGGTAGTTCTTCGCGATCGAGACGACGAGCCGCAGGTTGGACTCGACCATCTTCTGCTTCGCGTCGAGGTCGCCGCGCTCGATCCTGCGCGCGAGGTCGACCTCCTCCTGGGCCGTGAGCAGCCGGACCTTGCCGATGTCCTTCAGGAAGAGCTGAAGGGAGTCGGTCGTCATGTCCGGCTTGAGGTCGAGCGTCGCCTTCTTGCGGCGCCCGCGCTTGTCCGGCGCACGCTCGACCTGGGCGGCCGCGAGCGCGGGGTCGACTTCCTCGACCAGCTCGATCTCCGACTTCTCGAGGTAGCCGTGCAGCTCCTCGACGTCGGCCTCGTCAAGGTCGATCTCGGCTACGGCCGTGGCGATCTCGGCGAACGTGAGCACGCCGACCTGCTGGCCCTTGAGCAGCAGTCCCTTGACTTCTTCGAGTTCCTGAAGATCAACTACTGACATATGTCCTTCTCGGCGACGCCCCGCGGGGCGAGAGGTCTCTGAGCGTACACCGCCTGGATCGGCATTCAATGACCCCGAGCAAAGCTGGAACGCACGATCCTAGGGCGTGAGTCTAGGCGCTATATTTTTTGAAGTCAACGTGATGCGCCCGTCCTCTGCGGGACCACTGTATCCCGTCGAATCGGACTTTCGAGGGCGGTTTGCCGCACGTTGTGCACCTCATGAGCGACAAGAGCGGCAAGAAGAAGTCCAAGAAGGCCGCGAAGGCCGCCTCCCAGCCCGGCGTCCTGGGCAGCCTGCCGTCGACTCGACCCGAGCGGATCGGCCGCACCCGGGGCGCGACTCCGGCGCGTCCGCAGCCGGCCAAGCCGAAGCCGAAGGCCGACCAAGGCCACCAAGGCCAAGCCGAAGCCGTCGAAGCCGAGCGCGACGGCCGCCGCCACGCCGCCGCGGCCGGTCCCGCCGTCCGAGCCCGAACCGCCCCGCCGCCCGAGCGGCCCGCCGCGCGGCACCGAGGTCGTCACGACCGCCGTCCAGGCGGTCGGCGAGATCGGGCAGATCGGCGTCACCGTCGGCCGCCGGCTGATCAAGCGCGCGACCGACCGCCTGCCCCGCCCCTGACCTGATAGTTTGGCGCGCTGCCGAATGGGGACGGCAGGGTCGGCTGCTTGGTCTGCGGCCGACGTCCAGGGGAACACTTGACGAGATCGATCCTTCTCTGCGTGCTCGCGGCCGCCCTGACGGCACCTGTCGCCGTGGCCGCGGACGACCCGCCGACCGGCGCCGTCGAGGCGCCGCAGCCGGTCACGGCCACGGGCATGGTCGAGGCCGCCGGGCCCGTCGCGGTCCGCACGCGCGCCGGCACGATGCTGCGCTCGCTGGCGCGCTTCCGCGGGAACGTGCCGGCGACCGCCGCCGGCCACTCGGTCGCGATCGAGCGCTTCGACGCCGCGACGCAGGCGTGGACGCGGGTGGCGACGGCGCTCGTCGCCGCCGACGGCTCCTACGTCGCCCGCTGGCGCGCCGACGCGGTCGGGCAGCACCGCGTGCGCGCGGTCGTCCTGCACCCCGGGACGGCGTCGGCGACCGCGGCGTCCGACGAGCTGGCGATCACCGTCCACCGCCCGGCGACGGCCACCTGGTACGGCCCCGGCTTCTACGGCCGCCGCACCGCCTGCGGCCAGCGCATGAGCCGCACGCTCGTGGGCGTCGCCCACCGCACGCTGCCGTGCGGGACGCAGGTCGCCGTGCTCTACCGCGGCCGCACGCTGACCGTGCCGGTCGTCGACCGCGGGCCGTTCCGGGCCGGCGTGCGCTGGGACCTCACGGTCGCCACCGCGCAGGCGCTCGGGTTCGAGTTCACGGACCGCGTCGGCGCGGTCCGCGTTCAGCCCTGATCCAGGGCTCAGCCCTCGAGGTAGCCGATGATCCGGTTCGTCAGGGCGGTGAGCCCCGGCGACGGCGATTCGACGGCGAGCGGCCGGTCCTGGAGCATCCGCTCGATCCGGTCACCCAGCGCGGGCTCCGCGGTCCGGGTGATGGCGGCGCCGACCAGCGCGGCGCGCCGGACGACCCGCGGATCGAGCGTCCAGACCGCCTCGAAGCGGCGGTTGCCGGCGCGCGACTCGGGGACCTCCCAGGCCAGCAGGCACGCGGCGTAGCCGGGCGCGTCGACGATCACCGCCCACTCGCTGCCCATCGAGCTCACGTCGGCGATCGGCACGAGCGTCGGCTCGCCCTCGGCCTCCTCGAGCCGCGGGAAGCCGCCGAAGGCGACGCACACGTCGGCGACCGCGGCGAGCCGCTTGTAGCGGTGCTCGACGGCGCGGAAGTTGCTCTCGCGCTGGAACGAGGCGATCACGACCGGGCCCGCGGCGCGCGTCAGCGTCTCGTCCTCGATCGCCTGCGAGATCGCGATCAGCGTGCGCTTGCGCAGCACCTGCGGGCGCACGGGCTCGTCGCCGGCGACGATCGCCCCGTAGAGCGACGGGCGGTCGGTCGGGACCCCGGAGGCGCGGGCGCGCTCGAGCGCCGCGGGCAGCGACAGGCCGCGCTCGCGGTAGGCCACGACGCGCCGCAGGGTCTCGACGTCGGCCGCCGTGTACACGCGGTAGCCGCCGTCGGTGCGGGCGGGCTCGGGAAAGCCGTAGCGCTGCTCCCAGACGCGGATCGTCCCGGTGGCGAGGCCCGTCTGCTCCGCCACGTCGCTGATGCCGAGGCCCCTCATCGCTGACTCTGCTTCCACGCGACAGGTCGTGTCCCTCTCACACGCGGTGTACGGAGCGGTACTGCAGACCGATCGCCGGTCTGGCGCGCTCGCCGCCCCGGTGATCGGGTACGACCGACGGGATGACCACGCTCGTGACCGGTGCGACCGGCTACATCGGCTCGCAGCTGCTGCCGCGGCTGCTCGACGGCCCTGAACGTGTCCGCGCGCTCGCGCGCGATCCCGCGCGCGCGAGCGTGCCCGCAGGTGTCGACGTGCGCCAGGGCGACGCGGTCAGCGGAAAGGGCCTGCCCGAGGCGCTCGAGGGCTGCTCCACCGCCTTCTACCTGATCCACTCGATGGAGGGCGCGGGCGGCGGCTTCGCGGCCCGCGACCGCGAGGCGGCGGTGAACTTCGGCGAGGCCGCGTCCGCGGCCGGCGTCCAGCGCGTCGTCTATCTCGGCGGCCTCGGCAGCTCGGACTCCGAGCACCTGCGCTCGCGGACGGAGGTCGCCGAGCTGCTGCGCCAGCGCGTGCCGCAGCTCGTGCACCTGCGCGCGGCGATGGTGATCGGCGCGGGCAGCGCGTCGTTCGTGATGCTGCGGCACCTGGTGCAGCGGCTGCCGGCGATGATCTGCCCGCGCTGGATCGACACGCGGACGCAGCCGGTCGCCGTCGCCGACGTGGTCGAGGTGCTCGCCGCGGCGGCCGAGCGCGAGGACGCGCCGGACGAGCTGCAGGTCGGCGGGGCCGACGTGCTGACGTACCGTGAGATGATGCGGCGCACGGCGGAGCTGCTCGGTCGCCGCCCACCCGTGATCGTGAAGGTGCCCGTGCTCACGCCCCGCCTGTCCTCCTACTGGGTCGCGCTCGTCACCCCGGTCGACGCCGGGCTGGCCAAGCCGCTGGTCGAGGGGCTCGGGAGCGAGATGGTGGTGTCCGAGCCGCCGCCGCCGGGGTTCAACGACTCGCCGCGCAGCTTCGACGAAGCCGTCCGGGCGGCGCTGGCATGAAGCTGCTCAACCGCCGCCAGCACACGCGGATCGCCGACGCGATCATCAGCGAGCCGGACGACAACACGGTGATGGACGCGCGCGGCGGCGTGCGCTCGATCCAGGCGGCGAACGTGACGATGCCCGAGGGCCAGTTCGCCGAGATCTGGACGCCGATGCACCTCGAGCGCCTCGCCCGCACCTACTGGAAGTACCTCTCGCGCGTGACGCTGGGCCTGATCCGCGTCGAGTACACGGAGAACGAGCGCCGCGTCGTGCTGCTGCGGCGGCCGTTCGTGCTGCTGCGCTTCCGGGCGCCGGAGTACGAGATCAGCGGCGGGCGCGGGATCGTGCGCTGGCGGATCCGCGACGGGGTGCTCGTGTCCAAGCGCGACGAGGGCTACCTCGAGATCGACGTGCGGCGGCTGCCGGCCGACGACGGCTACGCGCAGGCGCACGTGGAGGTCGAGGTCGCGAACTTCTACCCGGCGATCGCGACCTGGGTCGCGCGCTGGTTCTACCGCGAGACGCAGTCGCGGATCCACGTGCTCGTGACCCACGGCTTCCTGCGCTCGCTGGCGCGGCGGGAGCTCGAGCAGTCGGCGGTCGGCCGCTTCGCCGAGGACCCGCGCCCGAACGGGCAGCCGGTGAACGTCGGCGACACGCCGTGGCTCGTGGTCGCCGCGCTGTTCGCGACCTTCGCGGCCGCGCTCTACGGCGTCGTGCGCTGGTTCACCCGTAGCGGGCGGTGAGGCCGCGCAGCTTCGTGCGGTCGTGGCGGGACTGGATCCTGCGGACGGTGCCGGAGCGGCTGCGCATCACCAGCGACTCCGTGGTCGCGCCCTTCGTGCCCTCGTAGCGGACGCCCTGGAGGACGTCGCCGTCGGTCACGCCGGTGGCCGAGAAGAAGCAGTTGTCGCCCTTGACGAGCTCGTCCTGGTTGAGCACGCGATCGACGTCGTAGCCGGCCTCGACGGCGCTCCGGCGCTCCTCGTCGTCGCGCGGCCACAGGCGGCCGATCAGCCCGCCGCCGAAGCACTTCAGCGCGGCCGCGGAGATCACGCCCTCGGGCGTGCCGCCGATGCCCCACAGCAGGTCGACCGGGCGGTCGGAGGAGACGGCCAGCAGCGCGCCGGACACGTCGCCGTCCGGGATCAGCCGCACGCGCCCGCCGGCCTCGCGGATCTTGGCGATGCCCTCCTCGTGGCGCGGGCGGTCGAGGACGACGACCATCACGTCGCGCACGTCGCTGCCCTTGCGCTCGGCGACGAGCTCGATCGTCTCGCCGATCGGGCGGTCGAGGTCGAGCAGGTCGGCGATGTGCTCGGCGCCGGCCATCTTCTCCATGTAGACGCAGGGGCCGGGGTCGAACATCGTGCCGCGCTCGGACAGGGCGATGACGGCGAGCGCGTTCGGGCGGCCCTGGGCGGCGAGCCGCGTGCCCTCGAGCGGGTCGACCGCGATGTCCACCTCGGGCGGCTCGCCGTTGCCGACGACCTCGCCGTTGTGGAGCATCGGCGCCTCGTCCTTCTCGCCCTCGCCGATCACCACGACGCCGTCCATCTGGATCGTGTGGAGGACGGCGTGCATGCCGTCCACCGCGGCCTGGTCGGCGGCCTCCTTGTCGCCCATGCCGAGCAGGCGGGCGGCGGAGAGGGCGGCGGCTTCGGTCACGCGCACGAGCTCGAGGGCGAGGTTGCGATCGACGGGTGCGGAGTTCATGGCCTGAGGCTATAGGGTGCGCGCGTGACCGACGGCCTGGTCGACGGACGCTGCTGGTGGGCCGTCTCGTCGCCCGAGTACGTGGCCTACCACGACGACGAGTGGGGCCGGCCGGTGCGCGACGACCGGGCGCTGTTCGAGAAGCTCTGCCTCGAGGCGTTCCAGTCGGGCCTGTCCTGGATCACGATCCTGCGCAAGCGCGAGGCGTTCCGGGCGGCGTTCGCCGGGTTCGACGTCGAGCGCGTGGCGGCGTTCGGCGAGCGCGACGTCGAGCGCCTGATGGCCGACGCGGGGATCGTCCGCAACCGGGCCAAGATCCTGGCCTCGATCGCCAACGCCCGGGCGGTGCTCGCGCTCGACGTCGCCTTGAGCGACCTGCTGTGGTCGTTCGCCCCGCCGGCGCGGCGGCGGCCGGCCTCGCGGGCCGACGTCCCGGCGGTCACCGCCGAGTCGACGGCGATGGCGCGCGAGCTCAAGCGGCGCGGCTTCCGCTTCGTCGGGCCGACGACGGCCTACGCGCTGATGCAGGCGTGCGGGCTGGTCGACGACCACATCCGCGGCTGCGTCGCTACCACCACCTGAGCGGCCGGTGGTCGAGCGCGAGCGCCAGCCGCGCCGCCGCGTGGCCGGGCACGCCGTGGACGGCACCGCCCGGGAAGGCCGAGGCGCTGCCGAGATAGAGGCCGCGCACCGGCGTCCGGTACGGCATCAGCGACGGCAGCGGCCGGAAGATCACCTGGTCGAGCGAGTACGACCCGCCGCCGACGTCCCCGTGCACGAGGTTCGGGTTGCGCGCCTCCAGGTCGGCGGGCGAGAGCACGTGCCGCGCCAGGATCAGGTCCCGGAACCCGGGCGCGAACCGCTCCATCTGGGCCTCCATCCGCTCGACGTGGCGGTCCGTCTCCGCCGCCCAGTCGACCGCTTGCGGCCCGTGCGTGTACGCCCAGGCGGTGTGCTTGCCCTCCGGTGCCCGCGACGGGTCGTGCAGCGACTGCTGGCCGCAGAGCATGAACGGCCGCTCCGGCAGCCCGCCGATCCCGGCGGTCGCCTGCAGCACCTCGTCCTCCGCCCCGCCGACGTGGACGGTGCCGGCCGCCGCGGCCTCGGGCGCGCTCCACGGGATCGGGCCGGAGAGCGCCCAGTCCACCTTCAGCGTCGGCATGCCGTGGCGGAAGCGCCGCAGCGCCGCCGCGTAGCGGTCCGGGAACCCGGTCAGCGCCAGCAGCCCGCGCGGCGTCACGTCGGCGATCGCGATCCGCGCCGCGAGCCGCTCGCCGCCGACCTCGACGCCGGCCACCCGCCCGCGCTCGACCACCACGCCCGTCGCCGCCGCCCCGCAGCGCAGCTCGCCGCCGAGCGAGCGCAGCACGCCGACCAGCGCGTCCGCCAGCCGCCCGGCACCGCCCTCGGGGGAGGGCCAGCCGACCACGTGCCCGAGCAGGTTCAGGTAGACGGCCGCGATGCCCGACCCGGCCGCGTGCGGTGGCGCGTCGCCGTGCATCGCCGACCCGTAGAGCCACGCCCGCGCCTTGCCGGACTCGAAGATCTGCGCACCCAGCCCGGCGGCCGGCGCCAGCAGCAGGCGCGCGAACTCGAGGCCGCCGCCGATCCCCGTCCGGGCCACGAGCTCGGCCGGCCCGCGCAGCGGCGGGAAGCCGGACAGCATCGTGCGCCGGACGGCGTTCGAGTGGCGCAGGTACGGCGGACGAACTCCGCCCAGCGCGCGCCTTCGCCGCCGTGCAGGCGGTCGAGCGTCTCGGCGGTCTCGCCGAGGTCGCGCGCGAGCGCCCCCGCCTCGCCGCCGTCGAGCACGTGCGCCATCGCGAACCGGGGGTGGATCCAGCGCAGCCCGTGCTGCTCGAGCGGCATGCGCGCGAAGACCGGCGACGCCGCGGCGGCCGGGTAGACCGCGGAGAACGCGTCGTGGTGGAAGCCCGGCAGCGTCAGCTCCTCGGTCGCGACCGCGCCGCCCGGCCGGTCCGCCGCCTCGAGCACGAGCACGGACCGCCCGGCCTGCGCCAGCGTGATCGCGGCGGACAGCCCGTTCGGCCCCGAGCCGATGACGATCGCGTCGTGCATGGTCACGGCCTACCCTGAGTCGCCGCCGTGCTCCCGCCCGAGCCCGAATCGATCCGCGACCTGCTCGCGACCGTCCGCCCGCACGAGCGCGCGCCGGCCGATCGCCCGTACGTGTTCGCGAACATGGTCGCGACCGCCGACGGGCGCGCCGCGGTCGACGGCCGCACCGGCAGCCTCGGCGGTGAAGCCGACCTCGAGCAGCTGCTCGAGCTGCGCGCGCTGGCCGACGCGGTGCTCGTCGGCACCGGCACGATCCGCGCCGAGAGCTACGACCGGCTCGTCCGCAGCGCGGAGCGCCGCGAGCGGCGGCTGGCCGCCGGCCTCGCCGAGGACCCCACGGCCGTCCTGCTGTCGCGCCGCTTCGACATCCCGTGGGAAGCCGGCCTGTTCCAGGCGCCCGAGCAGCCGGTCCTGATCTACACGGGCGAGGACGCGAGCGCGCCGGACACGCCCGCGCCGGTCGAGGTCGTCCGGCTCGAGGACCCCACGCCCGCGGCCGCGCTGCGCGACCTGCGCGCGCGCGGCGTCCGCGCGCTGCTCTGCGAGGGCGGCCCGTCGCTGCTGCGCGCGCTCGTCGCCGCCGGGCTGCTCGACGAGCTGTTCCTGACCGTCTCGCCGCTGCTCACCGGCGACGCCGGCGAGCCGCAGATCCTCACCGGCGACCGGCTCCCCGAGCCGGCCGCGCTCGAGCTGCTCTGGGTGGTCCGCGCGGGCAGCGAGCTCTACCTGCGCTACGGCCTATAGGGTCGCGCGATGCGCATCGACGGATCCAGGGCGCTCGTCGCCGGCGGCGCCTCCGGGCTCGGCGCGGCCACCGCCCGGCGGCTGCACGCGGCCGGCGCCCAGCTCACGATCGCCGACCTCAACGCCGAGCGCGGCGAGGCGCTCGCCGAGGAGCTCGGCGCCGCGTTCGTGGCCTGCGACGTGACCCGGCCCGAGGACGTCGCGGCCGCGGTCGCGGCCGCCGAGGGGCTGCGGATCTCGGTCTGCTGCGCCGGCGTCGGCTGGGCGGAGAAGACGGCCGGCCGCCGCGGCCCGCACGCCTACGAGCCGTTCGAGACCGTCGTGCGCGTGAACCTGATCGGCACGTTCAACGTGCTGCGGCTCGCGTCCGCGTCGATGCTCGACAACGAGCCCGACGGCGAGGGCGAGCGCGGGGTCTGCATCAACACCGCGTCGATCGCCGCCTACGACGGCCAGATCGGGCAGGTCGCCTACTCGGCGTCCAAGGGCGGGATCGTCGGCCTCACGCTGCCGGCGGCGCGCGACCTCGCCTCCTCCGGCATCCGCGTCGTCACGATCGCGCCGGGGCTGTTCGACACGCCGCTGCTGGCCGGCCTGCCCGAGGAGGCCCGGACCGCGCTCGGCGAGCAGGTCCCGCACCCGCAGCGCCTCGGCCGCCCGGACGAGTACGGGGACCTCGCCGCCCACATCGTCGAGAACCCGATGCTCAACGGCGAGGTCATCCGCCTCGACGGCGCGCTGCGGATGCCTCCGCGCTAGCTCCGCGCTAGGCGGCCGCTCGCTGCTCGGCGAGCCGTACGCGCTCGGCCAGCGTCTCGAGCAGCTGCCAGCTGACGTCCGGGTGCTCGAGCACGAACGGCCGGAACTCCCACGCGGTCATGCAGGCGCAGTGCAGCTCGGAGGCCGCGACCACCGTGGCCATGCGGTCGCTGGCCTGGTCGATCAGCGCCAGCTCGCCGAACATGTCGCCCGGGCCGAGCGTGCCGCGCTCCTCGCCCGCGATGCTCACGGTCGCGGTCCCGTCGAGGATCATGAAGAAGCCGACGCCCAGGCGGCCTTCCTCCGCGATCTTGTGCCCGGCGCTGAACGTGCGCTCGTGGAGGTTGCCGGCGAGCTTCTTGCGGTCGCGCCCGCTCAGCCCGGCGAGCAGCGGCACTTCACGGAGGTCGTCAGCGCTGATGGTCATGCCCGATCCTCCCATCCTCCGCGACTGCCGGTCAACTAGCCCACCATCTCCCTGGCCGGGCCGCCCGGGCGGAACATCGGCAGGCAGTCGGCGTCGCGCTCGATGACCACGCGCAGGAACGCCGGCCCGGGCTCGGCGAGCGTGGCCGCGAGCGCGTCCGCGAAGGCGCCGCCGGCGTCGGTCTCGCGCGCAGCGATCCCGAAGGCCGCGGCGAGCGCCGGCCAGTCGGGCGTCGCCCCGAGGTCGACCTCGCTGCGCCGCCCGCCCCAGAACATGTCCTGCTGCTGGCGCACCATCCCGAGCCCGCCGTTGTCGAGCATCACGAGCTTGACCGGCAGGCCCGCGTGCGCGGCGGTGGCCAGCTCCTGCAGGTTGAGCAGCAGCGAGCCCTCGCCGGTCACGCAGACCACGGTGTCGTCCGGGCAGGCGACCTGCGCGCCGATCGCCGCCGGCAGGCCGAAGCCCATCGTGCCGAGCCCGCCGGAGGTGATCCAGCGGCGCGGGCGGTCGAACCGCAGGCGGTTGGCGGCCCACATCTGGTGCTGGCCGACGTCCGTGGTGACGATCGCGGCGCCGCCGATCAGCGCCTGCAGCGCGTCGAGCACCGCCTCCGGGCCGGAAGCCGGCCGCGTGTCGCGCCGGCCGTCGATCCGCGCCCACCACTCGGCGAGCCGCGCGCGATCGGGTGCGAGCGACCCGAGCTCCGCCGCGATCCCGGCGAGCGCGCGCTTGGCGTCGCCCGCGATCGGCACGTGCGTCGCGACGTTCTTGCCGATCTCGGCCGGGTCGACGTCGACGTGCACGATCTTCGCCCGCGGCGCGAACTCGTCGAGCGCGCCCGTCACGCGGTCGTCGAAGCGCGCGCCGATCGCGACGATCAGGTCGGCCTCGTCGATCGCCAGGTTGGCGACCCGCGTGCCGTGCATGCCGAGCATCCCGAGCCACTGCGGGTCGCTCGCCGGGAACGCGCCGAGCGCCATCAGCGTCGTCGTGACCGGCGCGCCGGACAGGTGGGCGAGCGCGGTCAGCTCGGCGGCGGCGCCGGCGTGCACGACGCCGCCGCCCGCGTAGAGCACCGGCCGCCGCGCCGCGGCGAGCGCCTGCGCGGCGATCCGCAGCTGCCGCCCGTTCGGCCGCGAGTGCGGCCGGTGGCCCGGCAGGTTCGGCGGGTGGACGCGGCCGCGCGCCGGGCCGGAGGCGACGTCGACCGGCACGTCGACGAGCACCGGCCCCGGCCGGCCGCTGAGTGCCAGGTGCAGCGCGTCGGCGATCGCCTGGGCGACGTCGTCGGCGCGCTCGACCGCGATCGAGTGCTTGACGATCGGCGCCGTGATGCCGATCACGTCGGCCTCCTGGAACGCGTTCGTCCCGCGCAGCGCCGTCCGGACCTGGCCGGTGATGAACAGCGTCGGCGTCGAGTCCATGTGCGCGTCGGCGATCGGCGTGACCAGGTTGGTCGCGCCGGGGCCGCTGGTCGCGAGCGCGACGCCGACGCGCCCGGTGGCGCGCGCGTAGCCCTCGGCGGCGTGGCCCGCTCCGGCCTCGTGCCGCATCAGCACGTGCCGGATCGGTGAGTCCAGGAGGGCGTCGTAGAGCGGCAGCGTCGCGCCTCCGGGCATGCCGAAGACCGTCTCGACGCCGCCCTGCTCGAGCGCGGCGATCAGGGCGTCGGCGCCGCGCATCGGGCCCTCCCGGGAGGTCGGTGCGGCGCGGTATGAGCGGTGGTGAGTACGAGCATGGGACGGCCTTTCGGTCGCGAGGACGGACGGACGTGGTGAGGAGCGCCGCTGGGGCGCTCTAGGCGGCTACGCGTACGCCGACGAGCGCGCTGGGCGCGCTGGTAAGTCGGCGAAGGGGCGTGCCTGACATCTCGCCAAATCGTACGCGCCGGCGCAAGGTGAGCGTGGCTGCCGCCTACAATCTCAGTGCGCCAGACTGAGATCGTGACTTGACGCTCTCGGAGCCGCGGTCTACAATTCCACGTACCTTGAGTAAGTCACTACAGAAGGGCAAGCCTGAGATGACCTCGCTGCTCCTCGTCCCGTTGGACGACACCGTGGTCTTCCCCACCATGGACGTGACGCTGCCCGTCGACGTCGGCGACGCGGAGCGCGTGCTCCTGATCCCGCGCCACGAGAACGAGTTCGCCAAGGTCGGGACGATCGCCGAGGTGACCGACCGCGTCCGCCTTCCCGGCGGTGCGCGCGCCGTCGCCCTCTCGGGCGTTTCCCGCGGCGTCGCCGGCGCCGCCACCACCGACCACTTCGGCCGCCTGCGCGTGGAGGTCGAGGAGAGCGCCGACGACGTCCCCGTGGACGGCCGCACCCGCAATCTCGAGCGCGAGTACCGCGCGGTCGTCGAGGAGATCCTCGAGCTGCGCGGCGCCGACGATCGCATCGGCGCGTTCCTGCGCGCGATCGGCGAGCCCGGTCCGCTGGCCGACACGATCGGCTACGCGCCCGACGTCAGCTTCGAGCAGAAGGTCGAGGTCCTCGAGACGCTCGACGTCACCGACCGGCTCGAGCTCGCCGTGCGCATCCAGCGCGAGCGGATGACCGAGCTGCAGCTCCGCCGCAAGATCCGCGACGACGTCCAGTCGGGCGCGGACAAGCAGCAGCGCGAGTACTTCCTGCGCAAGCAGATGGAGTCGATCCAGCGCGAGCTCGGCGAGGACAGCGCGTCCGTCGTCGAGGAGTACCGCACCAAGATCGGCGAAGCCGGCATGCCCGAGGCCGTCGAGGAGCAGGCCCTGAAGGAGCTGGTCCGCCTCGAGCGCATGGGCGAGCAGTCCGGCGAGGCGTCGATGATCCGGTCCTACCTGGACTGGCTGATCGGCGTGCCGTGGAAGGAGCGCTCCGAGGAGCAGCTCGAGCCGGTGCACGCCCGCGAGGTGCTCGACGCCGACCACGCCGGCCTCGAGGACGTCAAGGACCGCATCGTCGAGTACCTGGCGGTCAAGAAGCTGCGCGTCGAGCGCGGCATCGCCGAGGACAAGCGCTCCGGCGCGATCCTGACGCTGATCGGCCCGCCCGGCACCGGCAAGACCTCGATCGGCGAGTCGATCGCCCGCGCGACGGGCCGCGAGTTCGTGCGCATGTCGCTGGGCGGCGTCCGCGACGAGGCCGAGATCCGCGGCCACCGCCGGACCTACATCGGCGCGCTCCCGGGCCGCCTCGTGCGCGCGCTGCGCGACGCGGGGACGATGAACCCGGTGATCATGCTCGACGAGGTCGACAAGGTCGGCGCCGACTGGCGCGGCGACCCCAGCGCGGCCCTGCTCGAGGTCCTCGACCCCGCGCAGAACCACTCGTTCCGCGACCACTACCTCGACGTCGAGCTCGACCTCTCCGAGGTCATGTTCATCGCGACGGCCAACGTCGCGGAGACGATCCCCGGCCCGCTCCTGGACCGCATGGAGGTCATCCGCTTCGACGGCTACACGGTCGCCGAGAAGGTGGCGATCGCCCGCGACTACCTGTGGCCGCGCCAGCGCGAGCGCAACGGGCTGCGCGAGGACGAGGTCACCGTGTCGGACGACATGCTCCGCACGGTCGTGAGCGAGTACACCCGCGAGGCGGGCGTCCGCAACCTCGAGCGCGAGCTCGGCACCGTGCTGCGGAAGATCGCCACGCGGGTCGCCGCCGGCCAGGCCGAGACCCCGGTCGCGATCGACGTGGCGACGCTGCGCGACGCGCTCGGCCGCCAGAAGGTGTTCCAGGAGGCGGCGCTGCGCACCGCCGTGCCCGGCGTGGCCACCGGCCTGTCGGTCACCGGCGCGGGCGGCGACGTCCTGTTCATCGAGGCCACCTCGATGGACGGCAAGGACAGCAACCTCGTGCTCACCGGCCAGCTCGGCGACGTGATGAAGGAGTCGGTGCGGATCGCGCTCTCCTACGTCCGCGGCCACGCGGGCGAGCTCGGGATCGACCCGGCCACGTTCACCGACCGCGAGTTCCACGTGCACGTGCCGGCGGGCGCGATCCCGAAGGACGGCCCGAGCGCCGGCGTCACGATGACGACCGCGCTGGCGTCGCTCCTGAGCGGCCGCCCGGTCAAGCACACGGTCGGCATGACCGGCGAGGTCACGCTGCAGGGCCGCGTGCTGCCGATCGGCGGGCTCAAGCAGAAGGTGCTCGCCGCCCACGCCGCCGGCCTGACGGACGTGATCCTGCCCGAGCGCAACCGCGGGGACCTCGACGACGTCCCCGAGGACGTGCGCGAGCAGATGACGTTCCACCCGGTGATGAGCATCGGCGAGGTGCTCGAGGCCGCCCTCGAGCCCGCGCGGCGGGAAGCCGTCGCTTGACGAGGCGCATAGGCCGCCTGTTCAGCCCGTACCGCGGCCGCCTGGCCGCGGTACTGGCGCTGATCTTCGTGTCGGCGGGGCTGGGGATGATCTCCCCGTTCCTGCTGCGCGACGTGCTCGACGTCGCGATCCCGCAGAACGACGACCGCCTGCTGGCCGCGCTCGTCGGCGGGATGATCGGCGTCGCCGTCGTCACCGGCGTGATCGGCGTCTTCCAGACCTGGCTGTCGAACGTCGTCGGCCAGAAGGTCATGCACGACCTGCGCGCGCAGGTCTACCGCCACCTGCAGCGGCTCTCGCTCGCCTTCTTCACGCGCACCCGCACCGGCGAGATCCAGTCGCGGATCGCCAACGACATCGGCGGCGTCCAGTCGGTCGTGACCAGCACCGCGACCTCGATCGTCTCCAACGTCACGACGGTGCTGGCGACGGTCGTGGCGATGGCGCTGCTCGACTGGCGGCTCGCGCTCTTCTCGCTCGCGCTGACGCCGGCGTTCGTGCTGCTGGCGCGGCGGGTCGGCGATCAGCGGCGCAAGATCGCCGCCACGCGCCAGGGCGCGATGGCCGACATCTCGGCGCTCGTCCAGGAGTCGCTGTCGGTCTCGGGCATCCTGCTCGGCCGCACGATGGGCCGCGGCGGCGCGCTGGCCGACCGCTTCGAGAGCGAGTCGGCGCGGCTGGCCGACCTCGAGGTCCGCTCGCGCATGGCCGGCCGCTGGGTGATGGCCTCGATCCAGACCTCGTTCGCGGTCATGCCCGCGCTCGTCTACCTGTTCGCCGGGATGTCTCCCGGCGCGGTCTCGATCGGCACGCTCGTCGCCTTCACGACCCTGCAGACGCGCCTCTTCTGGCCGATCCAGGGCCTGCTCAACGTCGGTGTGGACATGCAGACCTCGCTGGCGCTGTTCGAGCGCGTGTTCGAGTACCTCGACCTGCCCGTGGACCTGCACGACGGCCGCAGGACGCTCTCCCGCGTCGAGGGCTCGGTGCGGTTCGAGGACGTCTGGTTCCGCTACGACGATGACTCGTGGACGCTGCGCGGCGTCGATCTCGAGGTGCCCGCGGGGACCAAGCTCGCGCTGGTCGGCGAGACCGGCTCCGGCAAGACCACCGTCGGCTACCTCGCGGCACGCCTCTACGACCCCGAGCGCGGCACGGTCCGGCTCGACGGCGAGGACCTGCGCGACCTGCGCTTCGCCTCGCTGTCCGACGCGGTCGGCGTCGTCTCGCAGGAGACCTACCTCTTCCACGCGTCCGTGCGCGAGAACCTGCGCTTCGCCAAGCCGGAGGCGAGCGACGAGCAGATCGAGGAGGCGGCCCGCGCGGCCCGCATCCACGACACGATCGCGGCGCTGCCCGAGGGCTACGACACGGTCGTCGGCGAGCGCGGCTTCCGCTTCTCCGGCGGCGAGCGCCAGCGGATCGCGATCGCCCGCACGATCCTGCGCAACCCGCCCGTGCTCGTGCTCGACGAGGCCACCAGCGCGCTCGACGTGCAGACCGAGCGAGCGGTCGGCGAGGCGCTCGAGCGGCTGGCCGAGGGCCGCACCACGATCGTGATCGCGCACCGGCTGTCGACGGTCCGCGATGCCGACCAGATCGCCGTCCTCGACGGCGGCGCGGTGGTCGAGCTCGGTACGCATGCAGACCTTCTCGAACGCGGTGGAAGGTACGCCGAGCTGGTCGCCCGCGACGGCGGCATCGAACAGATGTCTAGTACGACACTGTCCGTCGGCTGACAGCCCTACTCTGGACGGCGCCGTGAAGGTACGACGTCCGTCCATTCCGACCGCGATCGCGCTGCTGGCGCTGTTCGTGGCGCTCGACGGTCCCGCCCACGCGCAGCGCCTGATCAACGGAAAGCTGCTGCGTACCGGGACCGTGACCAGCCGTGCGATCAAGGACCGGACGCTGCAGGCGCGCGACCTGACGCGTCCGGCCTACCGGGACCTCAAGGCCGTCCGCGACAACGCGATCACGTCCTCGAAGCTGGCGGGCGGCGCGGTCACCACCGGCAAGCTCGCGACCGGTGCCGTCGGTGCGTCCGCGATCGCCGACCGCAGCGTGGGCACGATCGACCTCGCGCCCGCCGCCGTCGGCGCCGCGCAGCTCGCGCCGAACAGCGTCGGCGGCGGGTCGGTGGTCGACGGCTCGCTCGCCGCCAACGACCTCGCGCGCTTCTACGGCCGCTTCACGATGCCGGTCCCGTCGGTGCCCCCGCTGTCCTGCTGGTCCGGCGCCCCGGCCGGGCTCGCGCCCGAGCGTTCCGCCGCGGACATCTCGCGCGACCTCGTGCTCGCCACGCCGGACTCGCGCTGGGATGACGACCTGCTCACGTTCACGGTGCAGAACGACGGCAACCTCTCGCGCTTCGTGATCCAGGCCTGCAACCTCGGGGCCAGGCCGGCCCCGGCGTTCGAGGCCGGGGTCCGCTACATGGTCATCGACCTGCCGTAGCGCGCCGCGCGCGGTAGCGCTGCATCTTCAGGCGCCCGCCGCACTCGTTCATCGAGCACCAGACGCGGCTGCGGTTGCGGCTGCGGTCGATGAACACCCAGCGGCAGTCGGCGCACGCCTTGAGGCGGTCGAGCGGGCCGCCGCGCAGCAGGTCCACCGCCGCCTGCGCCGCGGTCAGGACGAACGTGGGCGCGTAGTCGAAGCCGCCGTCGCGCGGCACGAGCCGGGCTCCGGCGAGCGCGCCGGCGTGGATCGCGGCCAGCTCGGCCAGGGCAGCCGCGGGCGGCTCGCGGCCGTCGGCGAGCGCCCAGAAGATCGGGTACATGACGGCGCGCAGCCGCCGGAAGTCCTCGAGCCCGGCCGCCGGGTCGTCCGGGCGCGGGAAGCCGGCGCGCGCGGCCCACGCGACGAGATCCTCGGCGGTCGTGACGTAGTCCGCGGTCGGCTCTCCCCCGCGCACGCCGTCGTGCGTGTTGATCAGCAGCAGCGCCGGGTCGCCGCCGACCAGCTCGAGCTCGCTGGGCCGCTTGGTTACCACCGAAACGAGTTTAGGCCAGCTACGACCGGAAAGCCTGGCCGTTACGGGCCATGAGGCGTTCACCGGTAACACTGCTCTGCTCCGTCCAGTTCATCGTCGTGCTCGACGTGACGATCGTGGCCGTGGCGCTGCCCGCGATCCGGGCCGACCTCGGGTTCTCCGGCGCCTCGCTGCAGTGGGTGCTGACCGCGTACACGCTGACCTTCGGCGGCCTGCTCGTGGTCGCCGGCCGCGTCGGTGACCTGGTCGGCCGGCGGCGGGTGCTGCGGATCGGCCTGGCCCTGTTCGGCGCGGCCTCGCTCGGCTGCGGCCTGGCCTGGTCCGCGGGCGCGCTCGTCGGCCTGCGGGCGCTGCAGGGCGTCGGCGCCGCGCTGCTCGCCCCGGCCGCGCTCGCGCTGCTCACCGCCGCGTACCCGGAGGGCGCCGCACGCCGCCGCGCGGTCGCCTGGTGGACCGCCGCGGCCGCCGGTGGCGGCGCCGCGGGCTGGGTGCTCGGCGGCGTGCTCGTCGAGACGCTCGGCTGGCCCGCCGTGTTCCTCGTCAACGTGCCGGTCTGCGCGGCCGCGATCGCGCTCGCCCCGCGGGTGCTCGAGGAGAGCCGGTCCAGCGCGCGCACCGGGCTCGACGTGCCCGGCTCGATCGCCGTGACGGCCGGGCTGGCGGCGCTGGTCAACGGCCTCACGCGCGCCGAGGCCGCCGGCTTCGGCGACGCGCTGGCGATCGGCTCGCTCGTGTTCGCGGCGGTCGCGCTGGCCGCGTTCGCGGCGATCGAGCGGCGGGCCGCGGACCCGATCCTGCCGCCGGCGGCGCTGGCGCGGCCCGGCTTCGCGGCCGCGACCGGCGCGGCGCTGGCCGTGACCGCGACGACCACGCCCGCCATGTTCCTGGCGATCCTGTACCAGCAGGACGAGCTGGGTCGCGGAGCGGCCGAGGTCGGGCTCTGGTGCACGCCGCTGAACCTCGCGGTCATCGCGGGCTCGTTCCTGCGGCCGCCGGGAGCGCCGCGGCTCGTGATGGGCGGCGGGCTCGCCGTGATCGCCGCCGGCGCGCTGCTGCTGACGGCCGGCGCGGCGTGGCCGCTGCTGCCGGGCATGGTGCTGATGGGGCTCGGCCTCGGCGCCGCCTCGGTCGCCTCGACCGCGTCGGGCACCGCCGCGCTCCCCGCCGCCGAGCAGGGCATCGCCTCCGGCGTGCTGAACGCGGCCGCGCAGGTGGGCACCGTCGTCGGGCTCGCGATCCTCGTCCCGCTCGGGTCGCCCGCGGGCTACGCCGGCGCGGCCGCGATCGCGCTCGCCGCCGCGCTCGCCGTGGCATCCTCGAGGCGTGCCCACCGAGCAGCTGACGCCATGGGAACGCTGGGAGACCGCGGCCGACGAGCGCACGATCGTCGTCCACTGGACCACGAACTCCGCGTATCGCCTGCAGGCGGTGGAGCTGGAGGAGAGTGCGCAGGCGGTGCGGGTGACGGTCCGTGAGGAAGTGCCCGACGGGCGCGTGACGATGATGGCCGCGATGCGGCAGGCGGAGGTCCGCCTCGAGGCCCCGCTCGCCGGCCGCGAGGTCGTCGACGGGAGCCGCTAGACGATCGCGTCGAACGTGCCGCCGTCGACCGACCAGGCCGCGCCGGTGACGATCGAGGCGCGCTGCGAGCACAGGAACGCGACCACGTTCGCGATCTCCTCCGGCTCCGCGAAGCGGCCGAGCGGCACCTTGGCGGCCTGGGCGTCGAGGCCCGCCTGCCGCGAGCCGAGGCCCTTCGCCGCGGCCGTCTGGTCGGCCAGCCCGCCGTCCGCGGTCCACAGGTCGGAGGCGACCGGGCCCGGCGTGACGGTGTTGATCAGCACGCCCTGCGGCGCGTAGGCGTTGGCGAACGCGCGCGAGAGCGAGTGCTGTGCCGCCTTCGTCACCGAGTAGGCGGCGTTGGTGAGCGACGGCCGCTTGCCGGCCGACGAGCCGACGTTCACGATCCGCCCCCAGCCGCGCTCGCCCATGCCGGGCGCGAACGCGCGCATCAGCCGCATCGAGGCGAGCACGTGCAGCTCCCAGAGCCCGTTCCAGTCGTCGTCGGTGAGGTCCTCGATCGAGCGGGCGAAGCTCGTGCCGGCGTTGTTGACGAGGATGTCGACCGGCCCGGGCGCGGCCGCGGCGATGCGGTCGGCGGCGTCGGGCGCGGTGACGTCGATGCCCGTGCCGCGCGAGACGCGCAGCACCTTCGCGCCGTCGGCCTCCAGCAGGTCGGCGGTCGCGGCGCCGATGCCGCGGCTGCCGCCGGTCACGACCGCGACGCGGCCCTCGATCCCCAGGTCCATGACGCCGCTCAGCTTACGTAGCGGCAGGCGGCGTGTTCCCCCGCCTGCCGCTCCGTGCGCTCAGCAGCCGTATCCGCGCAGCGAGCTGACCTGGTACCAGAAGTTGTACGGCAGGCCCTTGACGTCGTGGCCCACGCCGTGCACGGGCCCCTTGTAGTCGATGTCCTTCCAGACGCACCAGCGCTTGCCGGTCCGGTTCCAGACGGTCGTGATCCGGTCGTTGAAGACGACGCCGCCGATCGGCCAGGTGAGATTTCTCGAGCCGGAGTAGAAATAGGCGAAGTAGCCGTCCCCGCCAGGGTTCGTCCACACGCAGAACGCGCCGTCCGGGCACTGCTCGTAGCTGGCGGACGCCGGCGTGGACGTGGCGGCCAGCGCGCAGCAGGCGATCGCGAGCGCGACCAGGATCCGGCGCCGGGCTCCGTGGACCGCCGCGAGCCTCAGCATCGTCCGGAGCTGCGCTGGACGGAGCTGATGCGGTTGTCCCAGAATCCGGTGAGGTTCTGCGACCCCGGAGTACGGCCCGAAGATGCGGGCCCCGCCGCCGAAGTCGCGGTGCTCGTAGACGCAGAACGACCACGCGGTCGCCCGGTTGTAGACGGACGAGATCTTGTCGTTGAAGACGAAGCCGCCGATCGGACGCGCGAAGTCGTACCAGAGGTGGTCGAAATACGCGTACTTCCCCTGACCGTTCGCGTGCTCGAACACGCAGAACTTCAAGCTGGGGCACCGCTCCCACTGAGCCGCCGCCGGGCTCGCCGTGCCCGCTGCGAGCGCGCACGCAGACACCAGGACCGCTGCGCCGAGGCGCAACTTCCGTCGCATTCCCGCCACCTCCTGCGTCGTGAACCGCCGAGCGGCGGACGATGGCACCGGAAACGCCGGCGATGGGGCGATTGAGAGGATCTTGGAACGGTCAGCCGTAGCGGCGGGCCGCGCGTTCGGCGGACGCGCCGTAGCCGCCGCCGAACAGCACCGCGTGGACGAGCAGCGGGAACAGCTGCCAGAGCTCGACCCGCTGCTCGTGCCCGGCGGCGAGCGGGGCGACCTCCTCGTAGGCGGCGAGGAACGCCGGGCCGGGCGAGCCGAAGAGCCGCAGCATCGCCAGGTCGACCTCGCGATGCCCGCCGTACGCGGCGGGGTCGATCAGGTGCAGGCCGAGCACGTTGCCGCTCCACAGGTCGCCGTGCAGGCGGGCCGGCGGCTCGGGCGGGCCGGCGAGCTCCGGCAGCCGCTCGCAGACCGCCTCCAGCGCGCGGACGCCGGCCTGGCCGAGCGAGCCGTTGTCGCGCGCGCGGCCGATCAGCGGGGCGAGGCGGCAGGTGGCGTAGAAGCTGGGCCAGTCGGGCGCCGGGTCGTTCGGGAGCACGAGCGGGCCGAGCCGCAGGTCGCCGCCGCCCGGGGTCGCGCCGAACCGCTCGGCGCCGGCCGCGTGGACGGTCGCCAGCCCGCGGCCGAACGCGTCCGGGTCCGCGCCCGCGTCGCGGTCGATCCACTCGAGCACGAGCACCCGCGTCGCCTCGTCGTCGCCGGCCGGGTCGTGCACGCCGAGCACCGCCGGCGTCGGCAGCCCGCCGGGTTCGGCCAGCCACGCCAGCGCGGCCGCCTCCGCCGCGTACTCCCCGGCCGGCGCGTCCGGGCGCGTCTTGACGAACGCGCTGCGGCCGTCGGCCAGCTCGGCCCGGTAGGCGCGGTTGATGTCCCCGCCCGCCACCGGCCGCAGCGTTTCCGCGGAGACGCCGGTCGCCGCGGCGACCGCGGCCTCGAGGCTCACGCGCGGGCGCGCAGCTCGGCGATCAGGCCGCGGCAGGAGGCCTCGACCATGTCGAGCACGTCCTCGAACCCGCGCTCGCCGCCGTAGTACGGGTCGGGCACGTCGACGTCGGGCGCTCCGGCGGTCGCCGGGTCGAAGTCGCGCAGCAGCCGCACCTTCTCGCGCGCCTCGTCGTCCGGCGCCAGCGTCCGAAGATCGCCCAGGTTGCGGCGGTCCATGGCGACGAGAAGGTCGAAGTCGTCGAAGTCGGACGGCCGCACCTGGCGCGCCGCGCCTTCGACCAGGATCCCGCGCCGGTGCGCGGCGGCCGTGGCGCGCTCGTCGGGCGGCTCGCCGGCGTGCCAGCCGCCGGTGCCCGCGCTGTCGACCTCGATCTCGTCGTCGAGCCGGGCCTGGCGCAGCTGTGCCCGCATCACGCCCTCCGCGGTGGGGGAGCGGCAGATGTTGCCCATGCACACGAAGAGGATTCGCATCGCGTCACGAGGATGGCAGGCGCGGTTCCATCCGTGGTCTGCGGGCAGGATGTTGCTCAATGAACCTGTTCACGCTCCCACCCACCCTGATCAAGCGAGCGATCGAGGATCTCGGCGCGATCGGCGACGCCGCCCGCCGGCTGCCGCAGATCGAGACCCAGCTGCTGGCCTACGTCGACAAGCTCACGACCGAGATCGTCGCCGTGCGCAAGGGCGTCGAGGCCCTGCAGGTCGAGATGGCGCCGATCCAGCAGCTGCCCGCGGTCCGCGCGGCCGTCGAGCCGCTGAGCGGCAAGCTCGACGCCATGCAGGACCGGCTCGACCAGCTGATCGAGGAGGTCAAGCCGATCCAGGAGCTGTCCAAGGTGCGCGAGGGCATCGAGCCGCTCGACGAGGACATGCGGTCCGTCCGCCATTCGGTCGACGAGCTCGAGCCGCTGATCAAGACGATGGGCACCCGCCTTGGCGCGCTCGACAAGCGGCTCGAGGGCATCCAGGCCGACATCGCGCCGATCGGCGACCTCGCGGACAAGATCCCCGGCGTCGGGCGCTAGGCGAGCCGCTCGACGATCATGGCCTGCCCCATCCCGCCGGCCACGCACATCGTCTCCAGACCGTAGGTCTTGTCGAGCGTGGCGAGGTCGTTGAGGAGCGTGGTCATGATCCTCGCGCCGGTCATGCCGAACGGGTGGCCGAGCGCGATCGCCCCGCCGAACGGGTTGAGCTGCTCGGCGTCGATCCCCAGCTCGTCCATGCACGGGACGACCTGCGCGGCGAACGCCTCGTTGAGCTCGACGACGTCGATGTCGGAGATCGTCATGCCGGCCTGCTCGAGCACCGCCTTGACCGCGGGGATCGGCCCGAGGCCCATGACCTCCGGGCGCAGCGCGGCGACCGCGGAGGCGACGATCCGCGCCTTCGGCTTCAGCCCCAGCGCCTCGGCCTTCTCGGCCGACATGACGAGCACGGCGGCGGCGCCGTCGTTGAGCGGGCAGGCGTTGCCGGCCGTGACCGTGCCCTCGGGGTTGAACACCGGCTTGAGCTCGGCGAGCTTCTCGACCGTGGTGCCGGGGCGCGGGCCGTCGTCGCGCGTGACCTGCGTGCCGTCGGCGAGCGTGACCGCGACGATCTCGACGTCGAAGTGGCCGGAGTCGCGCGCCGCGACCGCCCGGTTCTGCGACGTCGCCGCCCACTCGTCCTGGGACTCGCGCGACACGCCGCGCTCGGCCGCCACGTTCTCCGCGGTCAGCCCCATCGGGATGTACACGTTGTACGGCGCGCCCTCGGAGCCGTCGAGCTGCGAGTTGGGGTCGAACGGCGCCTGCGCCGGGAAGCGCGAGACCGCCTCGACGCCGGCGGCGACGTACTGGTCGCCCTCGCCGGCCTTGATCGCGTGGAACGCCATCCGGATCGTCTGCAGCGACGACGCGCAGAAGCGGTTGACGGTCGTGGCCGGGATGCGATGGTCGAGCCCGGCCAGCAGCGCCGCATTGCGGCCGATGTTGTAGCCCGCCTCGCCGAGGCTGGAAGCCGCAGCCCATCATCAGGTCGTTCGTATCGCTGAAGTCGACCCCCGGGTTGCGCTCGGCCAGCGCCTTCAGCGGCACGGCGGCGAGGTCGTCCGTGCGGACGTCCTTTGAGCGATCCCTTGGCAGCGCGCCCGATCGGGGTGCGCACCGCGTCGACGATGACGGCTTCAGGCATTCCGGTTTC
>CAWJKK010000014.1:0-82027 GCA_963843485.1 uncultured Solirubrobacteraceae bacterium
TGCCCCGGCGGACCGCCGAGACGCGCGACGACCTCACGGCCCAGGAGGCGCAGATCGCTCGCCTCGCCGCCGACGGGCACACCAACCCCGAGATCGGCGCGCGGCTGTTCATCAGCCCCCGCACCGTCGAGTACCACCTGCACAAGGTCTTCATCAAGCTCGGCGTCAACTCACGAAAGGAGCTTCGGTCGGCGTTGGCGCCGACCGTGCCGGCCTGAACCAGCCGGGGCGGGTCGCGATCGTGATCGCGACGATCGAGGCGCAGGTGAACGAGATCGCCGCAACGACGGCGGCCAGCGCGATTCGCGTGCGCCGCGAGCGGGAGCAGCAGGATCACGAGGCTGCCGCCCAGCACCGGCGCGGCCCGCAGGACCGGCCGCGCCGCGAGCGCGGCGTGCAGCGCCCACAGCAGGACGAGGAACGCGGCGACCGGGATCGCGACGGCGTAGCCGACGGCGACCGGCGACGCGGCGACGTGATGGCCGGTCTGCTCGACCGCGACCTCGAGGCCGGCGCCGACCGCGGCCAGGGCGGCGAAGATGCCGAAGCTGCCGTAGCCCCAGAGGTAGGAGCGCTCGCGATGCGCGGCCAGGCCGTCCCCGGCCGGCTGCAGGAAGTACAGCCACCAGAGCGCGAAGACGAGCGCGAGCGCCGAGAGGGCGACCGCGACGAGCGGCACGCTCACGCCGCCGGCCGCGAGGACCCGCTCCACGCCGGTCGACGCGACGAACACGCTCTCCCCGAGCAGGATGATCGCGAACAGGCCGTAGCGCTCGGCGATGTGATGCGGATGCCAGCTCGTGGCGTCCCTTCCGCTCCGCCCACAGCGGCACGCTCAGCTCGACCACCACGAGCGCCGCGAAGATCACGGGCAACGCCGCGTCCGACAGCACGCCGGCGTCGTGGAGCACCAGCCGCAGCACCCAGAGCAACGGTGGCCAACGTGATGCCGATCGCATACCGCCGCGCCGTGCCCCGACTGAGCGGATCCTCGCTCGCTGCCCGGAGCCACTGCGCGACGAGGCCCAGCCGCATGATCACGTACCCGCCCGTGACCGCGCTGAAGTCGCCGCCCGCGAACGCGGCGGGGACGCCGGCCGCGAGGACGAGCACGCCGGCCATCTGGACCAAGGTCAGCAGGCGGAAGGGAACGTCGTCGGTGTCGAACGACGACGCGAACCAGGTGAAGTTGACCCACGCCCACCAGATGGCGAAGAAGACCTGCAGGAACGGCACGAGCTCATCGAGCGCGTGACCGTCCGCGAGTGCGTGGGCGAACTGCCCGGTGAGGCTCGCGATCGCGATCACGAACGTGAGGTCGAACAGCAGCTCGAGCTGGCTCGCGACCCGATGCGGCTCGTCGGTCGCGCGGGCGGTCATCCGGATGCGGAGCTGTCGGCTCACTCACTGTGTAAGACCAGACGGCAGCACCGGTCTGTGACGCTCGGCTACGCCGGCACGCCTGCCTGGCTGGCGTACCGGAGCGCGCCGCGGAGCTCCTTGCGGGAGCGGATGTCGAGCTTCGTGAACACCTTGCGCAGGTGGTACTCGACCGTGCGGGGGCTGATGAAGAGCTGGGCGCCGATCTCGGGGTTGGTGTGCCCGTCGACCGCGAGCCGGGCGACCTGCGCCTCCTGCGCCGTCAGCTCGTAGAGCGTCTCGGCCGTCCGCTTGCGGACGGTCTCGCCGGTCGCGAGCAGCTCGCGACGGGCGCGCTCGGCGAACGCGTCCGCTCCCATGCGACCGAACATGTCGTGCGCCGTGCGCAGTTGCTCGCGCGCGTCCAGCGCGGCGGTTCTCGCGACGCAGCCACTCGCCGTACAGGAGCTGGGCGCGGGCGCGATGCACGACGATGCGGGTGCGGGCGAGCCGCTCGATCGCCTCGCGGTAGAGGGCGTCGGCAGCCTCGCCGTCGCCGACGAGCGCGCGCGACCGGGCCTGGATGCCGAGCGCCCAGTCCGTGCCCGCGGCGCGCGTCCGTTGCTTCGAGCCGGCCCAGCGCGGTGGCGGCGACATCGGGCCGTCCGCCTCGGACGGCGGCCTCGACGAGCTCGGTGAGCGGCCAGTCGAACATGCCGAAGTCCTCGTGCTCGCAGGCCCGCTGGGCCGCGGCGAGCGCGTCCTGATAGCGGCCGAGGCCGTTGTAGAGGACGGCCCTCGAGAGCTCGGCCATGCAGATCGCCCGACCCTCGCCCCTCGCGGTGGCGGCCTGGATGCTGGCGTCGGCCATCTTCAGCGTCGGCTCTTCCTGGCCGCGCCAGGCGGCCAGCAGCAGCGACGGTGCCCTGCCAGCGCGTGTTCCCGGTCGCCTCGACGATCGCATCGGCCTCCGCGCTCAGGACCGACGCGGCGGCGAACTCGCCGGCGTAGATGTGCACAGCCGCGCGGTAGAGGAGGAAGATCGGAAGCACCGTGAGCGCGCCGGCATCGCGAGCGAGCGTCACCGCGCGCATGGTGAGCTGATCCCACGATTCGTCGTCCCAGACCTCGTGGGCGGCGGGCCACGCCATCAACAGCCAGCGCAGGCTCTGGTCGCCCGGGCCGTGCCCGTCGCGTGAACGCGTCCAGCGCTCGCCTGAGCGGCGCCAGGCCGGCGGCGTACCCATCGGTGTACCGCGTCGCCAAGCCGTCGAGCAGCAGGTCGACGGCCCGCGGCGGCCCCGGGCTGACCGGCGCGGCGCGGGCCGCGGCGGCGACCTCCTGCAGGTCCTGGCCTCCGCCGAGGCGGCCGGCGAAGATGCTCGCCGCGAGCGCTTCGAGGTAGGTCTCACGCGCCAGTCCGGCATCGACCGGCTCGAGACGCTTGGCGGCCGCGAGCAGCAGCGGGACCGCGTCTCGCGCCTCGCGTGCGGGTGAAGGTGATCTGCGCGCGCAGCCGCGCGAGGCGAGCGCGATGGAGCTCGTCGAGCGGGGCGATCTCCGCGGTGGCCAGGAGCTCGAACGCCGCGGCCGGCGCGGCGGCGTCGAACTTCGCCTGCGCGGCGGCCAGCGCCCGGGTTCCCCGCCGGACCGGGTCAGGCGTCAGCTCGGCCGCCCGTGCCAGGAACGCGGCCGCCGCCGCGATACCGCCCCGGCCTTGGGCACGCGCGGCCAAGCGCTCCAGCTCAGCGGCCACGGACCTCGTCGGGCCCGACCGCCGCGTGGGCCCGGTGCCACGCTCGCCGCTCGGGATCCACGTCCGGATCGGTCGCCTCGGCCAGCGCGCGATGCACCTCCTGCCGGTCATGCACGCTCGGCCGCGCGATACGCCGTCGAGCGCACGATCGGGTGGCGGAAGCGCACCAGCGCACCGAGCTCGATCAGCCCGGCCGCCTCGGCCGGAGCCGCTGCGTCCTCTCCGATCCCGAGCCGCTCGAGGGCACGCCACAGCAAGGTCGCGTCGCCGACGGGCTCGGCCGCCGCGGTCGAGCAGCAGTCGTCGCGTGTCGACCGGAAGCGAGCTCGAGCCGCCGGAGGAAGCCGCGTTCGATGCGGCTGGCCAGCGGCAGCGAGTCAGGCAGTCCGAATCCCCCCGCCAGCTCCGCCGGCGTCAGCCCGCGGGGCAGCTCCAGCAGCGCGAGCGGGTTGCCGCGCGTCTCGGCGACGATCCGATCGCGCACCCGCTCGTCCACCGGTCCCACGATCACCGAGTCCAGCAGGGCGCGAGCGTCGCCGTCGGCCAGGCCCCGCACCGCGAGCTCCGGCAGCCCCGCGAGCTCGAATCCGTCGCTGGGCTCGCGCACGGCGAACACCAGCGCGACCCGCTCCGCCAGCAGACGGCGCGCGACGAACGACAGCGTCTGCGCCGAGATCAGATCCAGCCACTGCGCATCGTCGATCACGCAGATCAGCGGCTTGTCCTCGGCGACCTCGGCGAGCAGGCTGAGCACGGCCAGCCCGACCAGGAACCGATCCGGCGGCTCCCCCGCGCTCAGGCCGAACGCCGTCCGCAGCGCGTCGCTCTGCGGATCGGGCAGACGATCCAGGCGGTCGAGCAGCGGCGCGCACAGCTGATGCAGCCCGGCGAACGGGAGCTCCATCTCGGATTCGACGCCGGCCGCCGGCGCGATCCGGCATCCCGACGCACGCTCGAGCAGGTGCTCCAGCAGCGCGGACTTGCCGACCCCTGCCTCTCCGCGCAGGACCAGCACGCGGCTCTGGCCCGCCCGCACGCCTTCCAGCAGCCGGTCCAGCACGTCGCACTCGCTGCGCCGACCACGCAGGAGTGGCCGAGGAGCACGGTCGGACATGGCCGCCGCCGAGCGTACGGGCGGCTCGGCGGCTTGGCAACCCTCCGGGCGTCAGGTCAGGCGGCAGCGGTGAGCGTGCGGAGCGCCGCCTGCTCGGTGGGCAGCCGGTTGGCGGCCTGCTCCCAGACGATCGAGGCGGCGCCGTCGATGACCTCCGCGGTCACCTCGAGCCCGCGATGTGCGGGCAGGCGGTGCATGAACACCGCCCCGGGCGCCGCCGCGCGCATCAGCGTCGCGTTGACCTGGAAGCGCTGAAGGTCGACCCCCGTCGACATCCAGGCGTCGGTGTACACGGCGTCCGCGTCGGCGACGGCGCTGCGCGGGTCGTTCATCACGTTGATCGACCCGCCGTGCCAGGCGGCGAGCTCGATCGCCGTACTCGTCACATCTGGCGTGGGGTCCGTAGCCGTGGGGCGTCGCCACGGTCACGTGCATGCCGGCCAGCGCTCCGGCCTCCATCAGCGAGTGCGCGACGTTGCTGCCTTCGCCGACGTAGGCGAGCCGGAGCCCTTCGAGGCGCCCGTAGTGGCGGCGCAGCGTCAGCAGGTCGGCTATGGCCTGGCACGGGTGGTGGTCGTCGGTCAGGGCGTTGACCACGGGGATGCACGCGGCGTCGGCGAGCGCCTCGAGCGTCGCCTGTGCTGACGTGCGCACGACGATCGCGGCCGCGTAGCTCGACAGGACGCGCGCGGTGTCGGCCAGTGACTCGCCGCCGTCGAGCGGCAGCTCGGCCGCCCTCAAGCTGATCGGGAGCATGCCGAGCCGGTGCGCGGCGACCTCGAACGACGCGCGCGTGGGCGTGGACGACTCGTCGAACAGGCAGGCCACCGCGGTGCCGTGGCGGGCGGCGGTCCACCAGATCGGTCCGTCCTTCAGCTCGTCGCCGAGGTCGAGCAGCGCGTCGAGCTGCGGAGCGGTCAGGTCGGCGATCCGCAGCAGGTCCGACGGCGTGGTCGGGGAGCTAAGCGGCGACAGGGACATGGGAGCCCTCCTTCACTGCACCGACGGCGAGTTGCCGTTCGAACGTTGCGAGATCTCCGGTGTGGGCGGCGGCGACGAACGCGTCGAGCAGCCGCTGGTGCTCAGACGCACCGACCGGCCGGCGATGTTCGTCGCAGAGGTGGCGGCGGGCACGGGTGACGAGCTGGCGGGTGTTCGCTTCGCTCAGGACGAGGACCTGCGAGATGTGCCGGTACGGGTAGTCGAACGCTTCGCGAAGCACGTAGGCGGCACGCTCGGCCGGAGACAGCTTCTGCAAGAGCATGCGCATCGCGAGCTCGAGCGCTTCACGTTGCTCGGCGTCGCGCGAGGGATCGGCTCCGGCGTCGACCGCGTCGGCAAGGCGCGGGCCGATGTGCGTCTCGCGGCGGGCACGCGCGGACTGCGCGACGTTGATCGCGAGTCGCGTCGTCGTCGTGGCGAGAAACGCTGCGGCGTCGCGGACCTTGCTCCGGTCGGTGCCCTGCCAGCGGATCCACGTCTCCTGCACCACGTCATCCGCTTCGCTGGCGCTTCCGAGCACCCGGTAGGCGATGCCGAACAGGCGCGGACGGGCGGACTGGAACGACGCGGTGTCGGTCTCGGACACGCTCATGCCGGCCACCCGGACCCGCGCGGCCGGGGCGCTGACGGACGCGTGACGCGCCCGCTGCCGGCGGAGCTGGCGGACGAACAGGTAGGGCGCGGCCAGGATCGCGAACGTCGCCGCGGTCAGCGCGGCCAGGACCGCCGCCGCGACGATCAGCACGACCACGAGCGCGAACGCCCAGGCGAGCGGCCCGGCCAGCATCAGCCCGAGCAACAGCCACGGCCCGAGCACGAAGAGGACGGGAGGCCCGGCGACGGGGATGAACAGGAGCCGGGGGGCGATCACCTCGAGCATCTCGCGAAGGCCGGGACGCTCGGATGCGCTGCGGCGTGGATCGGTGGTGGTCATGCCGCGAGCTTGCTCTTGCGCGGGCGCGCTCTCGTCAGGGGAAGTCCCGCGTCATGTCCCTAGTCGCCGGCGCGAGTGCCCCAGTGGATGCACCCCTGTCACAAGTCGCTACCGCTGCCTGGTCTTGGCTCGTGCACCGCTCCGTAAGCCAAGCGCGCCCTCGAGGAGGCGAACCGGCTGATCGCCGCGTACTGAGCCGACTGGGACCGGGGGCGTAGGGTCTCGACATGACCCCGTCACCGACAGCCGACCTCGAAAGCCGATGCGACTCGCTGCGGGCGCTGCATCGTCCTGGCGACCCTCTCCTGCTTCCGAACGCCTGGGACGTGGCCACGGCGAGGGCCGTGGTCGGGGCCGGGTTCCCCGTCGTCGCGACGACCAGCTGGGGCGTGGCCGAGGCGCTCGGCTACGAGGATCACGAAGCTGCGCCGGCGGACGAGATGTTCGCCGCGGCCGCGCGGATCGCCCGCGGCGTCGACGTGCCCGTGACCGTCGACGCCGAGGCCGGCTACGGGATGGAGCCGGCCGAGCTGGTGGCCGCGTTGCGGAGCGCCGGGGCCGCCGGCTGCAACCTCGAGGACACCGACCACGCCGGCGGCGGCCTGCGCGATCCCGACCGGCAGGCGGAGTGGCTCAGGGCGGTTCGCGAGGCCGCGTCGGCGGACGGCTACCCGCTCGTGATCAACGCCCGGGTCGACGTCTTCCTCGGTCCCTTGCTCGCCGGCGCGGGCCCCGGGACCCAGGAGGAGCTCGTGCCCGAAGCGCTGCGGCGCGCGAACGCCTACGTCGAGGCCGGCGCCGACTGCGTGTACCCGATCGTCCTGTGGGAGCCGGACGCGATGCGCCGCTTCATGTCGGACATGCGCGGCCCGGTGAACGTCGTGCGCCTGCCGCAGACAGCGTCGCCCGCCGAGCTGGCCGCGCTGGGCGTGGCCCGGGTGAGCTGGGGACCGTTCCTGTACCGCGAGGCGATGGCCCGCTTCGACGACCGGCTCGCCTCGCTCCGAGCATGAACGGCAACGGCGCCCACCGGGTCGCGATCGTCGGCGGCGGCTTCGGCGGGCTCCAGGCCGCGCTCAAGCTGCGGCGCGCAGGCGTGCGAGATCACGCTGATCGACCGCCGCAACTTCCACCTGTTCCAGCCGCTGACCTACCAGGTGGCGACCGGCGCGCTGTCGCCGGGCGAGGTCGCGTATCCGCTGCGGGCGGTCTTCAAGCGCAACCGCAACGTGCGCGTGCTGCTCGCCGAGGTCGAACGCTTCGACCTCGACCGTCGCGAGGTGGTCCTACGGTCGGTCACCGGCCTGCCGACACCCGAGCCGGTCGCCTACGACACGCTGATCGTCGCGGGCGGCTCGCACTACTCCTACTTCGGCCACGACGAGTGGAGCGCCTATGCCGCCGAGGTGAAGTCGCTCGAGAGCGCCCTCAGCGTGCGCGGCCGCATCCTCGCCGCCTTCGAGGCCGCCGAGCTCGAGCGCGATCCCGAGCGGCGCGGCGAGTGGCTGACGTTCGTGGTCGTCGGCGCCGGTCCGACCGGCGTCGAGATGGCGGGCCAGATCGCCGAGCTCGCCCGCGACACCCTGCGCGCCGACTTCCGCTCCGCAGATCCCGGCAGCGGCCGCATCCTGCTCGTCGAGGCCGCCGACCGCGTGCTCACCGGGTTCCCGCCGTCGCTGTCGGCGAAGGCCGAGCGCTCGCTCCGCCGGCTGGGCGTCACGCCCGTGCTCGACAACACCGTCGTCGACGTCGACGAGACCGGCGTCACGATCCAGCATGCGGACGGCTCGACGCGGCGCGTCCCGGCGCGGACCATCGTCTGGGCCGCCGGCGTCACCGCCTCCGGCCTCGCCTCGGCGCTGGCCGAGCTCACGGGCGCCGAGCAGGACCGCGCCGGTCGCGTGACGGTCGAACCGGACCTCACCCTCCCCGGCCATCCCGAGGTCTTCGCGCTCGGCGACATGGTCCGCGTCCGCGACCGCGACGGCTCGGCGACCACCCTCCCCGGCGTGGCGCCGGTCGCCATGCAGCAGGGGCGCTACGCGGCGAAGGCCGTGCGCGCCCGGCTGGAGGGCCACGCCGCGCCGCCGTTCCGGTACCACGACAAGGGCAACCTGGCCACCATCGGCCGCGCCGCGGCCGTCGCGGACGTCAAGGGCGTCAGGCTCAGCGGCTTCCTCGCCTGGATCACCTGGCTGGTCGTCCACCTCTTCTACCTGGTGGGCTTCCAGAACCGCCTGCTCGTCCTCATCCGCTGGTCGATCGGCTTCGCGACACGCGGCCGCGGAACGCGGCTGATCACGGACCCGCAGGACGCTGAGGCCGGACGTCGGGCAGGTTCCGCGCCGTGACGGCCCGGATCCGCACGAGCGGGCTCGAGATCGCCTATGAGCGCGCCGGCGACGGGCCGCCGCTGGTGTTCGTGCACGGCGCCGCCTCGGACGCCCGCTTCTGGCGGCCGCAGGTCGCCGCATTGGCGGACGAGTTCACGGTCGTCGCCTGGGACGAGCCCGGGGCGGGCCGGTCGTCGGATGTGCCCGCGCGGTTCGGCCTGGCCGACTACGCCGGCTGCCTCGCGGAGCTGATCGAGGCGCTGGCGCTGGGCCCGGCGCACGTCGCCGGCATCTCGTGGGGCGGCACGGTCGTCCAGGAGCTCTACCGCCCCCGTCCCGAGCTCGTCGCGACGCTGGTGCTCGCCGACACGTACGCCGGCTGGAAGGGGTCGCTCGCTCCGGAGGAGGTGCGTGCGCGGGTGGCGGGCGTGTATCGGGCGCTCGCCGTCCCCGCCGAGGAGTTCGATCCCGCAAGCGCCCTTCCCGGGTGGTTCGCGGGCGATCCGCCGGCCGAGTTCCTGCCGCTCCTGGAGGCGATGGCCGCAGACGTCCGGCCCGAGAGCATGAGGGCCGCGCTGCAGGTGATGGCCGAGGCCGACCAGCGCGATCTGCTTCCGCGCATCGCCGTGCCGACGCTGCTGATCTGGGGGGAGCTGGACACGCGCTCGCCGCTCAGCGTCGCGCGCCAGTTCGAGCAGGCGATCGCGGGCGCGAAGCTCGTCGTGATCCCTGGCGCCGGTCACGTGAGCAACCTCGAGCAGCCCGGGCTGTTCAACGACGCCGTCCGCGAGTTCTGCCGCGCAGGCCCCCTGGCCGATCAGCGGCGTGAGTGAGATCATCGCCGCCGATGGACGTCCAGGCGCGGGACGACCTGCTGCGCGAGGGTGACGAGGCGATCGCCGCGGCCCAGTGGGAGCGAGCGCGGACATGTCTCGAGCGAGTGCTCGAGGATGGGGAGAGTCCCGAGGCGCTGACCGGGCTGAGCAAGATCGCGATGATCGATCGCGAGTACGAGCGGGCGATCGAGCTCAAGGAGCGCGCGTTCGAGGCGTACAAGCGCGCCGGGCAGCTCGCGGCGGCGTCGGACAGCGCGACCTGGGTGACGTTCATGTACGCCGCCTATCACGGCAACCTCAGCGTCGCACTGGGCTGGAAGGAGCGCGCCGCGACCGTGCTCGAGGGGGTCGAGGAGTGCGCCGCGCATGGCTGGCTGAAGCTCCTCGACGCACCGTTCGCGCGTGACGCGGCCGAGCGCGAGCAGCTGGCCGTCGCGGCGCTGGCGATCGCACGGCGCTTCGGTGACGCGGACCTGGAGATCGAGGCGCTCGCGCTGCTCGGCGAGGCGCTCGTCGTCAGGGGACGGATCGCCGAGGGCATGCGGAGGCTCGACGAGGCGATGGTCGCGGTCACGGCCGGTCGTGTCCGCGACCACTTCGCTCTCGGTGAGATCTACTGCCGACTGCTGAGCGCCTGCGAGGCGGCGCTCGACGTGCGCCGCGCGTCGGACTGGCTGTCGATGGTCGACCGCCTGGTCGTGTGGACCGACTTCGTGCGGCCGACCTGCCGGACCCACTACGGCGGGATCCTGATCGCGCTCGGGCGCTGGACCGATGCCGAGGCGGAGCTGCTCGCCGCCATCGACGGGTTCGACCGCGGCTACCGCGGCGACCGTGGCTTCCCGGTCCTGCGCCTCGCGGATCTGCGCGTGCGCCAGGGTCGCGTCGAAGAGGCCGAGCGCCTGCTCGAGGGCGGCGAGTGGCATCCGACCGCACGGCTGATGGCCGCCACGATCGCGCTCGTGCGGGGTGACAAGGCGCTCGCGTCGGAGCTCGGCGAGCTGTGCGCCGAAGGGTCGGAGCTCGCGGATCCGACCTGCGTGCCGGCGCTGGAGTTGCTGACCGTGACGCGGCTCGCGATCGGCGATGTCGCCGCGGCGCGCGAGGCCGCCGACCGGCTCGCCGCGATCGCGCGCGAGGCCGGGCTCGAGCGACTCGAGGCCTGCGCCGCGCTCGCCGCCGGACGCGTGCACGCCGCGCAGGGCGACGAGCGCGCGGCGACGGAGCTCATGCAGGGCGGTCGAGCTGTTCGCGTCCTGCGGCCTGCCGCTCGAGGCGGCGCGGGCGCAGCTCGCGCTCGCGCGCACGCTCGCGGGGCCGGCGCCCGCGGCGGCGGTGCGCGAGGGCAAGCTCGCGGTGACCGCGTTCGACCGGCTCGGCGCGGTGCCCGACGCGGACGCAGCGGCCGGTCTGCTGCGCAGCCTCGGTGCCGCCGCCCAACGCGCCTGGCCGCGCGGAGCGACAGGGCTGACCCGCCGCGAAGGCGAGGTGCTCGGCCTGCTCGCCGAAGGCTGCTCGAACGCGCAGATCGCCGAGCGGCTGGTGATCAGCACGCGGACCGCCGAGCACCACGTCGCGAGCATCCTGTCCAAGCTCGGTCTGCGCAGCCGCTCCGAGGCGGCCGCCTACGCGGTGCGCCACGGCGGCTGAAGACCCGTGGCGATCTGGGTAGTTCCACCGATGCCGGCTGGCGCCGTCGCTGCGACCGTCCTGGCATGAGCACACACGAGCAGAACAAGGCCGTGGTCCGCGACTGCTTCGCGCAGGCGTCCGCCGGGAACTTCGACGCGCTTCCCGGCCTGGTCACCGAGGACTACGTGCTCCACCCCGAGGGCGTCCGCGGCGCAGGCGGCCTGGCCGAGATGGTCCAGGGCCACCGCGCGCGCATTCCCGACCTCAGCTTCACGATCGATCAGCAGTTCACCGAGGGCGACTTCGTCGCGACGCGGTTCACGATCCGCGGCCGGCACGTGACCGACCACCCGGTCGAGTTCGCCGGTCTCGCGGTCAGCCGTTGCCGCGACGGCAAGATCGAGGAGGAGTGGGAGATCGTCGACGTCATGAGCCTGCTGGAGCAGATCGGCCAGCTGCCGCCGACGATCCCCGCCTAGATACCGGCCTACACGGCGGGGACCGGCAGCTGAGCGCGCAGGATGGTCCCCCCGTGTGGCGGGCTGGTCAGCTCGAACGTCCCGTCCACCGCGGCGATGCGGTCGCGCAGGCCCTCCAGGCCCGACCCGGCGCTCGGATCGACGCCGCCGACGCCGTCGTCGCCGACCTCCACCTCGAGCCAGCCGTCGTGGCGCTCGACCGTGACCCAGGCGTGCGTCGCGTGCGCGTACTTCGCGACGTTGGTGAGCGCCTCGCAGACGGTGAAGTAGGCGGCGGCCTCGACCGCCGGCGGCAGCCGCTCGGGCAGCGCGGTCTTGAGCTCGACCGCCACGTCGGCGCGTCCTGACAGCGCCACGAGCGCGTGCTCCAGACCGCGATCGGTCAGCACCGCCGGATGCAGGCCGCGGGCGAGGTCGCGCAGCTCGGCGAGACCGGTCTGCAGCTCGCCGAGCACGTCCTCGATGTCCGCCCGCGCGCTCTCGGCGACGTCCGGGTTGATCGTGAGCCAGAGCCGCAGCCGCAGCGCCAGCGAGACGAGTCGCTGCTGCGCGCCGTCGTGCAGGTTGCGCTCGATCTCCCGGCGCGCACGGTCGGCCGCGTCGAGGATCCGGGCGCGCGACGCCTGGACCTCGGCGAGGTGGGCCTCGACGACCTCGTGCTCGCGCAGCGCCTGCTCGGCGGCCCGCCGCGCCGTCACGTCGAAGATCGCCCCGTCGAGCCAGCGACGGCCGTCCCCGGACTCCTGCGCCTGCCCGCGCTCGAGCACCCAGCGCACGTCGCCGTCGCGGCGAACGATCCGGTACTCGACGGTGAACGGCCGGCGCGCGGCGACCCCGTCCATCACCGATCGCTCGACGTGCTCGCGGTCCTCGGCGTGGATCACGCTCGCGAACGTGCGCACCCGGCTGCCGATGAAGTCCGCCGCCGCGTACCCGGAGATCTCCTCGATCTCGTCGCTCAGCCACAGCATCGTCCAGTGCTCGTCGCACGCGCAGCGGTAGATGGCGCCCGGGACGTTGGCCACGAGCGAGCGCAGCAGCGCCTCGTTGGCGCGCAGCCGGGCGGCGCCCAGGCCGGCCGCGACGCGGGCCGCCAGCACCTCGGGCTCGAACGGGATCCGCATCACGTCGTCGGCGCCGGCGTCGAGCGCGGCGCGAAGCCGATCGCCCGCCGCGCAGACGACGACGTGCGCGCCCGCGAGCTCGCGCTCCGCGCGCACCGCGCGGATCAGCGCGGGCGCCCGCTGGACGTCGACGAGCACGACCTGCGCCACCTGCTGCTTCAGCTCGCGGATCGCGTCGCGCTCGCCGGCGACGTGCACGACACCAAGTCCGGAGGCGGTCAAGACGCCCCACGCGTCGTCGCCGACAGCGTCGAGACCGAGCAGCACCACGCTCGCGCCGACCCCGGCGACGTCATTCAGAGCCGCCAGCGCACGCGGCTGCGCATCGACCCCGCTCCATCGACCGACCCTATCCGCGTTCGCCCGCCGCAACCACTGCTCGCCGCGATACTCCCGGCGATGGGCCAACCCAAGCGGAGCCGTTCCGGCAGGCTGGTGGACGCGCTGGTCTGGGGTGTCGTCCTGGGCGCGGCGGCCGGCGCAGCGCTCGGAGCTGCGATCGACGGGATCGGCGCCGCCGCGGGCGCGCTGATCGGTGCGCTGCTGTACGCGCCGGCCGAGGCGCTGACCAGCCTGAGCCGCGGCGCCGCCGAGATCAAGCCGCTGTGGCAGCGCATCTTCGCCGGCGCGCTGCTGATGGCGCTGTTCGGCTGGCTGCTGGGCCTGGTCGGTCTGGGCGATCCGCTGGTGACCGGGATCGCCAGCGGCGCGCTGCTCGGCCTGCTCGGGTTGCGCCCCCTGAAGCTGGCGCTCGGACTGGTCGTGGGTGCCGGTACCGGAGCGCTGCTCCAGGCCGTCGACGGGGACGTCGAGCCGGCGCTGGTCGCGGCGGCGGTGGCGATCGTCTATCGCGTGATCGCGGCGATCGCCTATCGCAACCGGCCGCTGGTCCGCGTCATGGCCGAGGAGGTGCCGGCGGCCGAGCTGCGCTACGTCGTGCCGTTCGAGGCGCGGTCACGGTACGTCGGCGCCGACTACGTCGAGCAGCTCGCGAAGGTCCGCGGCGGGACCTTTCGCCGCAACCCGCCCGACGTCGGGATCCTCGCCGCGCTCGACAGCCTCGACGGGCCGACCTTCGACGCCGGCCGGGTGCACCCGCTGATCCGCGAGTTCTACGAGCACACCAGCCGCTTCAAGCTCTCGATCATCCCCGAGTGGCGGCGCTGGATGAAGCCGGGCTACGAGCTCTTCAAGCGCGTGGTCGCGGAGCCGCTCGGCCAGGCGGCGATCCCGTCCAACATCGAAGAGGCGCAGCGCGGGATGGTCAGCACGATCGACACGATCGACCTCGACGGCGACGAGGAGATCGACATCCGCGGCTGGATCCGCACGTTCGCGGACTCGGGGAAGCCGATCTACGTCGGCATCTACACCAGCTTCAGGTCCGAGGACCGCGGCTACGTCAGCGTCGGCTTCCCGATCCCGAGCGCGAACTTCACCGCGACCCTCGAACCCCACAACGCCGGCACGCACGATCTGCTGCTGACGTCGCGCAGCGAGCTCCCGTTCCCCGGCCACTACCTGAGCTCCGTCGACAGCGAACGCGACGCTCTGACCGTCCTCAAGCTGCTCGTCGTTCGAGGAGGAGATCTTCGTGTTCGTTGCCGACGGGGAGCTCAAGACCGAGCACAGCTTCTCGCTCGCCGGGCTGCGCTTCCTGACGCTGCACTACGAGATCGAGCGGCTCGTCTGAGGATCAGGCCGGGGCGGGCGCCGTCACCGGCTCGTGCTCGAACCGCGGCAGCCAGCCCAGGCGGCTGGGCAGGTACCAGTTGCGCGCGCCGAGCAGCTTCATCGTGGCCGGCAGCAGGACGGCGCGGATGATCGTCGCGTCGATCAGGATCGCGGCGGCGAGGCCGACGCCGATCTGCTTGGCCACCTGGTCGCTGCCGAGGGCGAAGGCGCCGAAGACGGCGACCATGACGAGCGCCGCGCTGGTCACGACGCCGGCGGTGCTCTTGATGCCGTGCGCGACCGCGTCGTCGTTGCTCATGCCGCGGTCCACGGCTTCGCGGATCCGGCTGAGGACCAGCACGTGGTAGTCCATCGAGAGGCCGAACAGGATCACGAACAGGAACAGCGGGATCCAGGGGGCGATGCCGCCGACCGACTGGAAGTTCAGCAGCCCCTCGCCGTGACCGTCCTGGAAGACGAGCACGAGGACGCCGTAGGCCGAGCCGACCGACAGCAGGTTGAGGACGATCGCCTTGATCGGCACCACGATCGACCGGAACGTGACCAGCAGCAGGATGAACGCGAGGCTGAGGACGAACCCGAACACGATCGGCAGGCGCGACGTCGTGGCGTCGATGAAGTCCTTCGAGCCCGCGGTCAGGCCGTTCACGGCGACCTCGGCGCCGGCCAGCTTGCCGACCGTGGCCGGGACGACGTCGGACCGCAGGACCTCGAGCGAACGCTCGGAGGCGGCGTCGGTGCCGCTGCCCTTGACCGCGAGGGCGACGACGGCGACGGTCTTGTCGGGACTGATCTCGACGCTGGACGGCTCGGAGAGCTGGCCGCTGGCGATCGCCTGGTCGTGCAGCTCCTGGATCGCGGCCTGGACGGGCGCGGCCGTGACGTCGTCGGCCTTGATCACGGTCATGGCCGGGACGGCGCCGCCGGGGAAGGCGGCCTGGACCCGGTCGTAGGTCTGGATGACCGGCTGGCTGCGCGAGTAGCCGTCGAAGCCCGGCTCCTTGAACTGCAGGCCGAGGGCGGGGACGCAGAGGGCGACGAGCACGCCGCCGGCGATCAGCGCCGACACGAGCGGGCGCTTGAGGACGCGGGTCAGGATGGCGCCCCAGACGCGCGACTCGCCCTTGGCCTGGTGGCGGCGCTTGGTGACGTAGGGCACGCGGCCCTTCTCGAGCCAGCCCTTCTGGCCGAGGAACGAGAGCGTCGCGGGCAGGAAGGTCATCGAGCCGATCACGGTGACGGCGACGACGAGCATCGTGCCGATGCCGAAGGCGGAGAAGATCGGGTTGCCGGCGAACAGCAGCCCGGCCATCGCGGTCATCACGGTCAGGCCCGAGATGAGCACCGTGCGACCCGACGTGGCGGCGGCGATCTCCAGCGCGGCCTCGGACGAGTGGCCGCGGTCGCGCTCCTCCATCATCCGGCGCGAGTAGAACATGGCGTAGTCGACGCCGACGGCGAGGCCGATGATCACCACGAGCTGGGCGACGTCCGGCAGCGAGCGCGTAGACCTGGCTGACCGGGCCGAGCAGGCCGACCGTGCCGATGACGGCGGTGGCGCCGAGCACGAGCGGGAGGCCGGCGGCGACGATCGCACCGAACGCGACGAGCAGGATGATCAGCATCAGGCCGTAGGAGATCGCCTCCGAGCGCGTCCCGTCCTTGGCGTCCTGCGCGGCGATCTCCTTCGCGGCCGACACGTCGCCGAACTGCTCGACGCGCACGCCGGAGTGGGCCTTCTGGACGGCGGCCACGGCGGCGAGCGGCTGCTCGACGAGCGTCTCGACGTGCTCGTCGCTGCCGGGCATCGTGAAGTTCACCGCGACCGAGCGGCCGTCGTCGGAGACGGTGTTGGCGCGGTCGGACGCGTTCGAGCGGGCTCTCGATCTCGGTGATGCCCGGGATCGCGGAGAGGCGACTGACGACGTCCCGCACGGCGGCCGTCACCTGAGGATCGTCGGCCTTGACCGAGCCGTTGCCCTGCACGAGCACCTGCTCGCCGGCCTGGTCGGGGAAGCCGGCGGCCTCGACGATCATGTCGCCGCGCTTGGACTCGCCGCTGCCCGACGCCGACTCGTCGATCTCGTTCTGGCCGATCATGCCGCCGAGGACGGTGGCGAGGACGACGAACAGGATCCAGCCGAGGATGGCCGTCTTGCGGTGCTGCGCGCTCCATCGACCGGCGCGCGCCGCGAGATTGCGGGACTGCATCAGAGCGGTGCTCCTTCGAGAAGGGACCGGGGAGGACTGGCACCACCCTCCCAGTGCGCCGCTCGGCGGTGCTGGGGGCAGCCAGGCGTCCGGGGGTGAGACAGGCGCCTGGCCCGCGGGAGGTGGCCCGTACCCGCCCGGGGTCCTAGCCCCCTGATCGAGGTGAGGTAGCCGCGCGCGCCGGTTGTGCGGGCGCCGCGTCGAAGATGTCGATCGCGAGCGCGCCCACCTCGCGGCGGACGAGGACGTGGAGGCCGGCTGTCGAGCCCGGCCGCCACCGCCAGGGACGCGAGGATCAGCTCGAACTCGCCGCGGCTGACGAGCATCAGCGCGGTGGGGCGGCGAGCGGCCGTAGCCGTAGATCCGGGCGGCGACGACGCCGGCGATGACGTTGAACGCGAGCGTGACGACGACCGCCAACCGTCGGGGCGATCGCACCCATGTCGCTCGGCGCGATCGTCTGGCCGAACCAGAAGAAGAAGATCGCGGCGAACGTGTCGCGCAGCGGGAAGAGCAGCCGCTCGATGCGCGGCCCGATGCCCGTGGCGCACCAGCCGCGCCCCCCAGCGCGCGAGCGCGCACAGCCCGATCAGGAACGAGAAGGCGATCGCGGTCGACTGGATGATCTCCGCCGCTCCCTCCTGCTCGCTGAGGATCGGCTGCAGGAGCGCATCGCCAGCAGGTGGATCTCGTCGGGATCCTCGAGCACGACGACGCCGGGCGTGTGGGGGCCGAAGATGAAACCCGCGACGATGAAGAACGGGATCGTCGGCAGGCCGAGGCGCCGGCCAACGCGGGCGAACAGCCCGGCGAGGAGGAGAGCGGCTCCGAGAACGGCGAGCTCGCTGTCCATCGCCTGGAGCCTGCCGTCCGCCGGCGCCCGCGTCGATGCGCGGTAGCCCCCAATTCCGGCGGGCTCATCGATGAGCGTGCACGCGTTACGCTGAGGGTCGTGGCAGATTCGGGGATGGCCGCGAAGGTGTCGGAGGTCGTACGCCGGCCGAGCCGGTTGCGAGCTCTGGCCGGCCTCGAGGCGAACGCCGAGTCGTCGGCCGAGGCGCTCGACCGGATCGCCCGGACGGCCTGTCGGGTGCTGACCGTGCCGGTCGTCCTGGTGAACCTCGTGGGCGCCGACCGGCAGCGGTTCGTCGGCTGCGAGGGACCTGAGCCGTGGCCATCGATGCGCGAGATGCCGATCACGGCCGGCTTCTGCCCGTTCGCGCTCGGGGCCGCCGAGTCCTACTCGTTCGCCGACGCGCGCGACGACCCGACGCTCGCCGCGAACGCGGCCGTCGAGCAGTTCGGCGTGACCGCCTACGCCGGCGTGCCGCTACGGGCGGCTGACGGCGAGCCGATCGGCACCTTGTGCGCGATCGACTACGAGCCCCACGCGTGGAGCGATGACGAGCTCGCCCTGCTCGCCGATTTCGCCGCCGGCGTGATGACCGAGTTGCGGCTTCTCAGCGCGACACGGCTCGTGGCGCTGGATCGGGCCCGACTGCACGCGCTCACGGCGCTCAGCTCCGCGCTGGTGCCGGCCGCCACCGCGGGCGAGGTGACCGACGAGGTCATGCGCGCGGTCGACCGCCTGCATCCGAACGCCGTCTGGCTGCTCATGCTCGACGAGTCCGGGGATACGCTCCGCACGGCGGCCGCGGCCGGCCCTGACGCACAGGCCGCCGCTCGCCACGCCGACGTGCCGCTCGCCGCGCCGCTCGCGCCGGCCGAGGTCGTCCGCACCGGCCAGCCCGACTTCTCGACGACGCGCGCGGAGGTGCGAGACCGCTTCGACGTGCTCGACGCCGGCGCGGTCGCAGTGCTCCCGCTGACGACAGGCGAGCACCACGTCGGCGCGCTGGCGATGTGCTTCGCCGACGAGCGGTCCTTCTCGGCCGACGATCGCGCGTATCTGGAGGCCGTCGGCGGGATCTCGGGTCTGGCGCTGGCGCGCAGCGTGGCGCGGGGTTGATTGTGGTCGCATAGCGACCATAAGCCGCCCCAGCCGGTCAGCTGGCGTCGGGCTCGGCGGCGCGCATCGGGGCGGGCATGAGCGCGGCGCCGGCGATCACGAGGCAGAACGCGAGGAAGCGGCCGGTGATCCCCAGCGCTCCGGAGCCGACCGGATCGTGGAAGACGAGCACCCCGCCGATGATCGCGGTCAGGTTGGCGGCCACGGAGGTGAGCGCGATGACCTCGACGCCGTCGCCGATCTGGAGGCTGCGGGCGGAGGCGTAGAAGGCGATCACCCCGGCGACGAGCGCGGTCAGCGTCCAGGGACTCACCAACCCGAGCACCGGTCCGGGCGGGACCTCGGTGAGGTACTTGAGCGCGATGTCGGAGACGCCCCACAGGGCGCCGGCGGCGGCGCCGAGGAGCAGTCCCTGGCCGCGGTCGGGGAGGTGGCGGCGGGTCGAGATCCTCACGAGCACGGCGACGACGGCGAAGATCGCGCCCTCGATGGCGATCAGCGCCGCCAGCGAGGCGCGCCCGGCGTCGTCGGCACCGCCGCTGGTCAAGCCGATGACCACGAGCCCGGCCGCGGTGATCGTGATGCCCGCCCATTGCCGGCGCCCGAGGTGAAAGCCGAAGAAGCGCTCGGCGAGCACGGCGAGGAAGACGAGCCCGCCGGAGAGGACCGCCTGCACGATCGACAGCGGGGCGAGGGCGAGCGCGCCGACGTGCAGAACCCACGCGAAGATCGCCACGACCCACCCGAGCGCGAACCATCGGGAACGGAACAGATCGGCGGCACTGTGCAGCGGACGGCGGGCCCGGATCGGCGGCGCGAGCACCGCGCCCCGGTGCTTGAACAGGAACGCGACGTTGGTGGCCAGCGCCGAAGCGACGGCGAGGATCAATCCCAGGAGCACGGGCACCAGCCGGCGTTGCCCGGGCCGGGCACGATTGCCCGGCGGCCCGATCGCGAGCACCCGAACTCCGCGAAGTCCTACTACGAGGACGACCTCGTGGTGTGCCTGCTGCGCGGGGGCTTCACGCGCGTGGAGCAGACGCGGTTGGAAGGGGGGCGCGGTTCTGCCGTGATCCAGCAGCGGATGGAGTTCCAGGTGCTGGTGCGCGAGCGCTTCGTCGCGGTGATCGAGCGCGCGACCGGACGCCGGGTGATCGGATTCATGAGCGGCAACCAGCAGGATCCCGACATCATGTCCGAGGTCTTCATCCTGGCGCCAGCATCAACTCGCTGTGCCACTTCTACGGCCGGCGGCCGTTCGCCACGCGCGACGAGTCGCGCAACCTCGCCTGGGACGTCGTCCGGATCAGCACAGCGCGTCAGGAGGTCAAGGCCCGCGCGCGGGGTTGAGGCGACCCTGGTCGGTCGGCCAGGGTATTCGGCCATCGCTTCTCGCGAGAGGAATAGCGTCGCGAAGCCATGAGACTTCGCCTCGCGGTCCTGACCGTCCTGATGATGCTCGCGACGACCGCCACGGCGTCCGCGGCCGAGTGGCAGTACTTCAACGTCGACGGCGACGGCTACTACGACATCGCCGGCATCGACCGCAGCGGGAACGGCAACTTCGACGACATCTACTTCGACATCGACAACGACGGGCCGTGGGACACGAACATGTGGAACCTGGGCGGCACCTCGGACAGCCTCCACGAGATCCTGGACTTCGACATGGACGAGAACGGCGTGGTCGAGATCCGGCTGCGCGACAGCAACCAGCGCGTGGGCTTCGAGTGGATCCTGGTCGACCGCGACCAGGACGCCAACTGGGACAGCTGGCGAGGCTTCACGCGCCGCATCATCCCGAACTCGGACCTCGACGCCGTGCGGCGCTCGAACCGCCAGAACGCCAGCAGCCGCCTGATCTACGACTACCGGCAGCAGACCGGGATGTCGCTGCTCTACCCGAACCTTCCCGGGGCCTACTAGCCACAGCGCGCGCGATCGGCGACCCCGCCGACCGCGCGGCTGCGCTGCTTGCTAGGCGTTGGCGAGGTCGCGCTCGGCGGCCTTCAGGACGCCGGCGCGGTTCTTGTGGCTGCGCTCGTAGGAGCGGACCTGTCGCGCCCGGTCGTCGTCGCCCTCGGCGAGGACGGCCTGCACCTCGTTCGCGTTCAGCTCGTCGTAGCCGGCCCACGGCTCGTCGCCGCGCAGGCTCGTGATGCGGCCGAGCACGGTCGTGCGGTTCTGGTTCTTGCGCTCGTAGGCGTCGATCATCGCGAGCTCGATCTGCGAGAGCGCGGCGAGCTTGCTCGTGACCTCGTCGGCGCTGAGCGTGTCGTAGCGCGCGATCGGCAGATCGTCCTCGGACGCGACCGCGCCCCTGACCTGGCCCTCGGTCTGCGCGGCGCCGGGCACCTTGCGTGCGGTGCGCTTGGCCTGCTTGCCGGCCTTGCGCACGGTCTCGGCCGCACCGGTCGTGGCGACCTCGAAGGACGGGTCGCCCTTGACCTCGGCGCGCACGACGGCGTCCGTGAGCTTGGGGATCTCGCGCATGACGCGGGCGAGCATCTTCTCCTCGTCGGCGCGGATCGACGCGGCGAGCTTGGCCGTCCGGTCGTCGCCGACGGCGTCGGCCAGGCGCTCGATCGCCGTGTAGGTGGCGATCTCCAGCGCCTCCGTCGCGCAGGCGTCCTTGGCGTTCTTGAGGACCTTCTCCTCGCCGCCGGATCCGCGCAGCAGGTCGAACGGCGTCTTGCCCAGCGCCAGCGCCTGACCGACGACGCTCTCGACGGCGCCGACCGCGGCGCCGAGCGGGTTGCCGCCCTGGCCCAGCTCGCGCCGGCGCTCGCCCACGCGCGCGGCGTGGTCGCGCGTCTCAGCCAGGTGCTGCTCCAGCCCGGTGCGGTACGTGCCGCGCGGCGTCATCGCGATCTGCGACTGCAGCACCCGTACGAGCGCGAGCTCGCTGGCCTGTGCCTCACCGAGATACTGCGCAACCTTCTTCTGTGATGCGTTCATATGCGTCCAATCCAAGTCGGGGCCTCCAGGACGGCGGAACCGGAGGGGCGATGCTGGGGCGCGGGCGAGAATCCGAGCCGGCGCCAAAGCCGCCGTCCTCGTTGGCATAGCCATCCTGGCCCGTGACGAAACCGCCCGCGGCGCCTGTGTGTCCAGCCACACACGTGTGCGGCTAGCCCCACTTCCGCGGCGTGGCGCGCCTTGCGATATTCCGATCGCATAGGCGAGTCCCACGCCCAACCCCCGATTCCGGCGCTCACGCCGCCGGCACCAGCGGGGGCAAAGGGAGCCTCGAGCCCTCGGGACGCCGGTCATGAACAGCCCTTTCCGGCGGGGCGTCGTGAGCGTGAGTCGCGGTGCCGTCGCCAGCGAAAGGTGCATCCACATGACCGATCTCGTTGCCGTCCTCGTCGCCACGATCGCCGCGTTCGTCGCCGGCGGCGCCTACTACGCCGTGCTCGGCGACCAGCTCGAAGGCGACCGTGAGATGCCGGCCGCCAAGCTCGCCGTCGAGCTCGGCCGCTGCCTGATCCTGGCCGCGGTCGTCGTCGGCCTGGCGTCGGAGATCGGCGTCGACGACGCCGGCGGCGGCCTGCTGCTCGGCGCCGTGCTCTGGGTCGGCTTCCCGTTCGTGCTCTGGGCCGGCGCGATGCTGCACGAGCGGACGCCGTTCAAGATCGCCGCGATCCATGCCGGCGACTGGCTCGTGAAGCTGCTCCTGATCTCCGTCCTCGCGACCGTCTGAAAGGGTCCCCGTGATGTCCGACCTCGACCACATCGAAGTCCGCGGCGCGCGCGAGAACAACCTCCGCGACGTGTCCGTCGACATTCCCAAGCGCGCCATCACCGTGTTCACCGGCGTGTCCGGATCGGGCAAGTCGTCGCTCGTGTTCGGCACGATCGCGGCCGAGTCGCAGCGCCTGATCAACGAGACCTACACCGCGTTCATCCAGTCGTTCATGCCGAACGTCGGGCGGCCGGACGTCGACACGCTGCGCAACCTCAGCGCGGCGATCCTCGTCGACCAGGAGCGGATGGGCGCGAACTCGCGCTCCACCGTCGGCACCGCCACGGACGCGTTCTCGATGCTGCGGCTCGTGTTCAGCCGGCTCGGCGAGCCGCACGTCGGCCACTCGAGCCTGTTCTCGTTCAACGACCCGCAGGGCATGTGCCCGGAGTGCGAGGGGATGGGCCGCGTGTCGACCGTCGACGTCGACGCGATGGTCGACAAGTCGCTGTCGCTGAACGAGGGCGCGATCACGCTGCCGGGCTTCGGCATCGACTCGTGGCAGTGGCGGATGTTCGCCGAGACCGGCTACTTCGACCGCGACAAGAAGCTCGCCGACTACAGCGACGCCGAGTGGGAGCAGTTCCTGCGCGGGCCCGAGACCAAGCTCGAGATCCGCGGCCTCAACCTCAAGTACGAGGGCCTGATCCACAAGTTCGAGCGCACGTTCCTGTCGAAGGACGTCGAGACCGCGCAGCCGCACGTGCGCGCGGCGATCGAGCGCGTCGCGACGTTCGAGCCGTGCCCGCTGTGCCACGGCGCGCGGCTCAGCCAGGCCGCCCTCGGCGCGAAGATCGAAGGCCGCAACATCGCCGAGTGCGCGGCGATGCAGGTCGACGACCTCGCGCAGTTCCTCGCCGGCCTCGACGCGCCCAGCGTCGCGCCCGCGCTGGAGGCGCTGCGCCACACGCTCGACAGCCTCGTCGAGGTCGGCCTCGGCTACCTCAGCCTCGACCGCGAGTCGGCGACCCTGTCCGGCGGCGAGGCGCAGCGGGTCAAGATGGTCCGCCACCTCGGCTCGAGCCTGTCCGACGTGACGTACGTGTTCGACGAGCCGACCATCGGCCTGCACCCGCACGACGTGCAGCGCGTCAACCGCCTGCTGGTGGCGCTGCGCGACAAGGGCAACACCGTGCTCGTGGTCGAGCACGAGCCGCACGTGATCGCGATCGCCGACCGGGTGGTCGACATGGGCCCGGGCGCCGGCGTGCACGGCGGCACGGTCGTGTTCGAGGGCGACGTCCCGGGCCTGCGCGCGTCCGACACGATCACCGGCCGCGCCTTCGCGACCGCGCGCACGCTCAAGGACACGGTGCGCGAGCCGGCCGGCGCGCTGCGCGTCGAGAACGCGACGCTGCACAACCTGCGCGACGTGACCGTCGACGTCCCGCTCGGCGTCCTGACCGTGGTCACCGGCGTCGCCGGCTCCGGCAAGAGCTCGCTGATCCACGGCTGCCTGGCCACGCAGCACGCGGACGTGACCGTGCTCGACCAGACGGCGATCCGCGGCTCCCGGCGCTCGAACCCCGCCACCTACACCGGCCTGCTCGACCCGATCCGGAAGGCGTTCGCCAAGGCCAACGGCGTCAAGCCGGCGCTCTTCAGCGCCAACTCGGCCGGCGCCTGCCCGGAGTGCAAGGGCAACGGCGTGATCTACACCGACCTCGCGTTCATGACCGGCGTGGTGAGCACCTGCGAGGCGTGCGAGGGCCGGCGCTTCACGGCCGAGGTGCTCGAGTACCGGCTGCGCGACGCGAACATCGCCGACGTGCTCGAGATGTCGGTCGAGGAGGCGTCGGGCTTCTTCGACGAGAAGGCGATCAAGCCGATGCTGGGCGCGCTCGGCGACGTCGGGCTCGGGTACGTGCGGCTCGGCCAGCCGCTGACGACGCTCTCGGGCGGCGAGCGCCAGCGGATCAAGCTCGCGATCGAGGTCGACCGCGCCAGCGACGTGCTCGTGCTCGACGAGCCGACCACCGGACTGCACATGGACGACGTCGACAAGCTCGTCGACCTGCTCGACGGGCTCGTCGAGCGCGGCCGCTCGGTGATCGTGATCGAGCACGACCTCGACGTGGTCGCGGGCGCCGACTGGGTCATCGACATGGGCCCCGGCCCGGGCCACGACGGCGGTCAGGTCGTCTTCGCCGGCCCGCCGCACGCGCTGCTCGAGGCCGACGGGTCGCTGACCGGGCGCGCACCTCGCCGAGCACCTGGCGGCCTAGCGTCGAGCGAGCGCAGCCAGCTCTCGACGTGCGGCGGCACGACACGGCGTTCGCCGAGCACCCAGGTGAGTCCCGGCGCGGCCGCCACGAGCGCACCCCTGCCGTGGCGCCGCGCCACCGTCGACGCGGTCAGGCGGATCGCACTCGTCAGCGGCCGCCGCAGCCACACCGACCACAAGCCGTTGCGCAGTATCGAGACGCCCTGCCACGCGCGCGGTCCCGGCGCCGGCCGGTGATGGGCGACGACGTCGTCGACGTACGCCAGGCCCCATCCCTTCGTGGCGATGTCGATGGCGAGCAGCTGCTCCTCGCCGCCGAAGCCGTAGCGCGAGTGGAACCCGCCCGCTTCGAGCACGGCCTCGCGGCGGGCGATCGGCGCCGCAGGCGAGGAACCCGAGCACGGGAGGGCCGGGGAGCGGCATCGTCGCCGTGAGCGGGCTATCGCGCATCGCCGCGCACGTGGGATCGAGCTCGCCGCGCGGCTCGACGACGATTCGCGCCGCGACGAGCCCCAGCCGCGGAAGCGCTCGAACAGCGCGCTCGCGCGCGCGAGCGCGCGCGCGTCCCACCACGAGTCGTCGTCGCTGAACGCCACGAGCGGCGTGCGGGCGGCCTGGACCCCGATCGTCCGCGCCGCCGCGGCCGCGCCCGGCGGGCGCTCGATGACCCGCACGCCGGGATGGGCGGCGCGCACCGCGGCCGGCGTGCCGTCGTCCGAGTCGTCGTCGACGACCACGATCGGCGGTCGCACGGGCAGCGTCGCGTGCGCGTCGAGCGTCGTCAGCAGCCGCGCGCGGCGGTTGCGCGACGCGATCACCACGGTCGGCAGCGCGGGCATCCGTGACGCGAGTCAGTCGAGCGGCTTGCGCTCGAGCCGGTGCACGGCCGGACCGTGCAGCACCTCGCCGTCGGGCGCGAAGCGCGAGCCGTGGCACGGGCAGTCCCAGCTGCGCTCGGCGGTGTTGAACGCGACCCGGCAGCCGAGGTGCGTGCACGTCGCGCGAGACCGCCGTCAGCGTGCCGTCCTCGGCGCGGTAGGCCGCGACGGTCTCGCCCTCGTGGCGGACCAGGGCGCCCTCGCCGGGCCGCAGGTCGGCGGGCGTGCGCGTGTGGCGCTTGAGGAAGCGGTCGCCGACGAAGTGCAGGCCGACCTCGGCGTTCTCCTTCACCAGCGAGGGCGCCGCGGCGCGCAGGTTGAGCCGGTTCGGGTCGAACAGGCCGGCCCAGGCGTTCTTGCGGCCGAGGATCCGGTCGCTGAGCACGCCCGCCGCCGCGGTGCCGCCGGTCATGCCCCACTTGGCGAACCCGGTCGCCATCAGCACGCGGTCGCTGAACGGCGTCAGCGCGCCCGCGTACGGGAGGCCGTCGGCGGTCACGTTGTCCTGCGCCGACCAGCGGAAGTCGACCGAGCGCACGGCCCAGTGCTCGCGCGCGAACGCCTCGAGCTCGAGGTAGTGCTGCTCGGTGTCGCCGCCGGTGCCGGTGCGATGGCCCTCGCCGCCGACGAGCAGCAGCTCCTCGTCGCCGTGGACGACCGCGCGCACGGAGCGCGACGGCGACCCGGCGCTGATGAACATGCCCTCGGGCGGGGTGCCGTCGATCCGGCAGAGGATCGCGTACGAGCGCTGCGGCGTGATGCGGGCGAACGCGAGCGAGCGGTCGAGGAACGGGAAGTGCGTCGCGACGACGACGCGGTCGGCGACGCACGCGGCCGCCCGGGGTCTTGACCTGGCAGGTCTCGTCGTCGTCGACCTCGGCCGCGCGCGAGTGCTCGTGGATCGTCCCGCCGGCGGCGACGAACGCCGCCGCCAGGGCGCGTCAGGTAGCGGTAGGGGTGGAACTCCGCCTGGTCCTCGAAGCGCACCGCGCCGGAGACCGGGTACGGCAGCGGCGTGTCTCGACGAAGCGCGCGGGCAGGCCCGCCTCGCGGGCCGCCTCGGCCTCGGCCTCGACGGCCGAGCGGTCGTCGCTCGTCGCGGCGTAGGCGTAGGCGGCGCGGCGGCGCAGGTCGCAGTCGATCCCGCCGTCCTGCACGCGGCGGGCGATCCACTCCAGCGCGGTCTGGTTGGCCGCGCCGTACGCGCGCGCCGTCTCGGCGCCGAAGCGCGAGCGCAGCGTGTCGTAGATCAGCCCGTGCTGCGAGCTGACCTTGGCGGTCGTGTGGCCGGTGACGCCGTGGCCGACGCGTCCGGCCTCGAGCAGCACGACGTCGGCGCCGGCCTCGGCGAGCATCAGCGCGGTCGTGACGCCGGCGATGCCGCCGCCGAGCACCGCGACGTCGGCGCGCGCCTCGTGCTCCAGCGGCGGGTACTCGGGCGCGTCGTCCTCGAGCCAGAACGAGCCCTTCATGCCGCCTGCCTCTCCGCGAGCTCCTCGAGCCGCATCAGCGACTCGGCGTTGCGCAGCTTGGTCAGGACGTGCACGAGCGGGTTCAGGTTGAGCACCGCGGTGGCGCCGTCCGGGCGCTCGCGGATCCGCACCTGCGTGCCGGCGTCGCGCGGCTCCAGCTCGAGCTCGACCTGGGCGGTGCCGAACGGGCGGCCCTTGGCACGCAGCCGCAGCAGCTGCGGGCGGCGCGCCTCGAGCACCTCGGTGTGGTCGTCGAGGCTGAAGGGGCCGAAGCCCACCGTGTGGTGGATCTTCGTGCCGGGCGCAGGCCAGCCCGGATCCGCGGCGCGGATCTGCTTGGACCCGACGACCCAGTAGGCGTAGCCGCCGGGCTCGGCCAGCGCCGCCCAGACCGCGTCGGGCGGCACCGGCATGAATCGCTCGTTGGTCGCCAAGACGGGCCTACGGGGTGGCCGAGATCGCTTCGACGAGGTCGCCGACGCGCTCTTCGTCGAGGTTCGGTCGCGACGTCCGCCTGACTGATGATGCCGACGAGCCGCTGGCCGTCGATCACCGGCAGGCGGCGGACCCTGTGGTCGATCATCGTGCGCAGCGCCTCTTCGATCGGGTCGTCGGCGCCGACGGTGACCGTCTTGCCGTCGCCCTGGCCGAGCTCCCCGGCGCGGGTCGAGCCCAGGTCCTCGCCGTCGGCGACCGCCTTCACGACGATGTCGCGGTCGGTCAGCATGCCCTTCAGGCGGTCGTCCTCGCCGCAGATCGGCAGTGCTCCGACGCCGAGCTCGGCGAGCTTGCGCGCGGCGTCGACCAGCGTGTCGTTCTCACCGACGCACGTGACGTCGGGGCTCATGATGTCGCGGGCCTTCTCGTCTGCCATGGCGAACCTCCTTCGCTCTCGGGTACGGCCTGTCACGGCGCTACCCGGCGAGCGAGCGCCGGAACCGCGAGCGGGTAGGACCCGCACCATGCCCGCGTACGGCGACCTCAGGACGGCGGAGATCCGCGCGTCGCCGCAGGCGTGCTTCGACGCGCTGACCGACTACGAGCGGCTGCCCGAGTGGCAGGGCGCGGTCCGCTCGGTCCGCGTGCTCGAGCGCGACGCGCAGGGTCGCGGCTCGGTCGTCGAGTACGAGGTCGACGCCCGCTTCAAGACCGTCCGCTACCGGCTGCGCCAGATCTACGACGCGCCGCACCGGCTGGCCAGCGAGTACCTGGGCGGCGACTTCCGCGACTTCGCGGGCGAGTGGCGCTTCCACCCGACCGGCGACGGCACGCGCGCCGAGCTCGACCTCCGGATCGACCCCGGCCGCTTCGTGCCCGGGCCGCTGCGCTCCGCGATCGCCGACGCGGTCATGCGCCGCGCGCTGCAGGATCTCAAGCGCCACCTCGAGCAGCCCTAGGCCGCGAGCGCCGCGCGGGCGGAGGCGAGCAGGGCGGCGATCGCCGGCCGGCCGCGCACTCACGCGGCGACGGCGCGCAGCGTGGTCGCGAGCGGGTCGCTCCCCCGCGCGGCGTGCCAGCAGACCGCGGTGCGGCGCGGCGCGGCGAGCTCCGCGGGCACGGCCGCGAGCTCCGCTTCCAGGTGCGGCACGGCCGAGGCCGGGACGAGCGCGACGCCGAGCCCGGCGGCGACGAGCGGCTGCAGCGTCTCGGCGACCGGCACCCGGATCGCGCGCTCGAGGTCGAGGCCGGCTTCCGGCGGCGCCGACGCGAGCACGATCAGCGTCTCGCCCGCGAGCTGCTCGGGCCGCTCGACGGCGGGGAGCCGGGCGAGCGGCGAGTCGCACCGCGCGAGCACCAGGAACGGGTCGCACGCCAGCTCGGCCCCGGCGACCGCCGGGCGGACCGGCGGCGCGCCGATGCCCACGTCGGCCGCGCCGCGCTCGATCTGCAGCGCCGGCTCCGCCGGATCGGCGACCTCGATCACGTGCAGCCGCACGTCCGGGTGGCGCTCGAGCATCGCCGGCACCACGCGCCCGAGCAGCGCCTCGGCGCCGGTCGCCACCGCGACGCGCATGCAGGGGTCGGACGGTCGCTCCAGCGCCGCGATGTCGTGCTGCGCGGCCGCGAGCCGGCCCGAGATCGTCGCGCCGCGGCTCAACAGCAGCCGTCCGGCCGCGGTCAGCTCGACCGTGCGGCGGCCGTTGCGGCGCTCGACGAGGCCGACGCCGACCGCGCGCTCGAGCTCGCCGACGTGGTGCGTCGTGACCGAGGGCGCGTAGCCGAGCGCGCTCGCGGCCTCGCGGAACGATCGGGCGCGCGCCACGGCGGCCAGCGTCGCCAGGTGCCGGACCTCGACGCCGGGCCACAACGGCCGGTGGTCTTCCGCGATCAGATCCCTCGCCTCCCGCGCTCGACAGTACGCCCTCCAGCGCCGCTGCAGCGCGGTTTCGAAGAATCCGCAACGGTCGGCGCCAGGCGAGCTGGAGCGTGACCCGGCGCCGCGGAGGTCCGCCGCGGCGCCGCGGGGGAGGTTCTTGTCGGTGACGATCGCGTCGAGGTCCTGAGCGCGCGCGATCGAGACGAGCGAGGCGCGGCCGTACTTCGTCGAGTCGACGAGCGCGATCGTCTGGCCGGCGACGTCGCGGGCCGCTCGCAGCACGTCGGCGATCGGCGACCGGGAGGTCGTGAGGCCGGCCTCGAGCGTGAGGCCGGCGCAGGACACGAACGCGGTGTCGACGTTGAGCCGGCGGATGAACTCGACCGTCCAGCGCCCGGTGACCGAGCGCGTCGGCTGGTCGAGCTCGCCCGGGCAGACGACGACGTGGATCGGCTCCGCCCGCACCGACGCGGCGATCATCGGCGAGTTGGTGACGAGCGTGAGCTCGTAGGGCGGGTCGTCCATCAGCCGCTGCGCCAGCGCGAGCGCGGTCGAGGAAGCGTCGAGGAAGATCGTCGATCCCGCCGCGATCAGGCCGGCCGCGTAGTCGGCGATCGCCTCCTTCGCCGCGGCCGCCTGCCCGATCCGGTGATCCCAGGCCGTCGGGTGGGTGGCCGGCGCGGCGCCCTCCCCGAGCGCCCGCGCACCGCCGCGCACCCGCTGCGACGAGGCCCTCGCGCGCGAGCTGCTCGAGGTCGCGGTGCGCGGTCATGTTCGAGATCGAGTGGACCCGCGAGAGCTCGGCGATCGTCACGCCGCCCTCCCGCCGGATCCGCTCGAGGATCTGCGCCCGGCGCATCGATGCCGGCATCGCCATGGCGCCGCCTATATGTGCGCGCGCAGCGTCTTGACCGACTCTTCGACGAGCCACGAGTAGAACTCCTCCGAGAGCACGCCGGAACCGTGGTCCTCGATGAACTTGAGCTGCTCGGGGGTGAGCGACTCGTCGGCCGCGGCCATCGCGTTCTTGTACGGGTTCGCCGGCGTGCGGTCGAGCGGCGCGACGAACTCGACCGTGATCGAGCCGTCGTAGCCGATCTCCTTCAGCGTGCCGAGGATCGCCGCCCAGTCGAGCTGACCCTGGCCGCAGGCCATGCGGTTGTTGTCGGCCACGTGCACGTCGAACAGCTTGTCGCCGGCGTTGCGGAAGGCCTGGTACATGTCGGCCTCCTCCTGGTTCATGTGGTAGACGTCGAGGCAGACGCCGACGTCGCCACCGACCTCCTGCGCCAGCAGCAGCGCCTGGTCGTGGCGGTTGAGGAAGTTCGTCTCGAACCGGTTGAGCGCCTCGAGCGCGATCCGGACGCCCTCGCCGTTCGCGTGCGCGTTGACCTCCTTGAGACCCGCGACCGCCCACTCCCACTCCTGCTCCGGCGAGGCCATCTCCTTCACCTTGCCGACCTCGGACGGGACGATGCTCATGGTGCCGCCGCCTTCGTCGCCGCGCAGCTCCTTGATCATCGTGATGCAGTTCTTGAGGTACTCGACCGAGGCCGCGCGCACGTCGGGGTCGGCGTGGATCAGGTCGCGCCCCGCGAACATCAGCGAGATCGACCCGACGCACTCGATCCCGTTCTCCACCAGCGTCTCGCGTACGGCGGCCGAGCCCGGCGCGTTCGCCCCGAGCGCGACCGAGTCGTACGAGATCTCGATGCCGTCGTAGCCGTACTTCGCCAGACGGCGGATCGTGGTCTCCACGGGCTCGGCCCGCATCCAGTTGTGCATCGCGACCTTCATGACTCTCCTCTTCTCCGAAGGGGTCACACGAGCGCGCGCCAGGCGCGCGTGTGGACATCCACGGTCAGCTTCTCGAACTCTGCCAGCGCCGCCGCCAGGTGCTCGGCGTAGCGGTCGTACGTGCGCTCGCCCTTCTCCGCGCTGGACCGGAACGGGTTGCCGATCACGCCCGACGGCGTGAACTCCTGATGGTCGGTCGCGAAGAGGAAGAACTCGTGGCCCTGGAACGCGACGTCCGGTGCGCCGTCCTTCTTGACGAACGCGTCCGGCAGCGAGCTCGGGCGCTCGGGCACCTGCGCGACCGCGCGGTCCATGCGCACGAGCGATTCGTCGTGCGCCATCACCTGCGAGGTCTCGAGCTCGCTCGAATGCCAGCCCGGAGTCTCCTCCGGCGGGTTCTCCATGATGTCGTCGATCAGCGCCAGGTAGCGCTCACCGTACAGGCGCGACATCGCGACCATCGCGCCGGTGTCGTAGCGCAGGCGCCGCAGCAGCGGCTCGATGATCTTGGCGTTCGAACCGTGGTTGTTGACGAACACGAGCTTGTTGAAGCCGTGGTGGATCAGCGACCGGCCGATGTCGTACCACAGCTCGAGCAGCAGGTTCGGGCGGATCGTGATCGTGCCCGTGCCCTGGCCGGCGTCGTACATGTGCTGGGGCGAGTAGCCCATCCAGACGGTCGGGGTGAAGAGGACCTTCGCGCGTTCGGCCGCCCGCTTGGTGATCTCCTCGGCCTGGATCGCGTCCGTGAGCAGCGGCAGGTGCGGGCCGTGCTGCTCGAGGCTCGCGATGGGGATCATCACGACGTCCTTCTGCTCGAGATACGCACGGACGTCGACGGGCGACAGCTCGCCGAGGTTGTAAGTCGGAAGGTCCATCTGGCAACTTCTATCACGACCTAACAGAAGTTGACAAATCTCTTTCAGAAGTGATCTACTTCGCCGCGCCTTGCCGCTGCCTTCATCGTTCATCGACGCGCTGCGCGCCCTGGTCCCCGGCGTCTCCACCGACGCCGCCGAGCTGGCCCGCTGCGCGCGTGACTGGTCGTGGCCGGCGCTGTTCGCCGAGGCGCAGGGCCGCCCGCATCTCCCCGGTGCGGTCGTGCGTCCGGCGACCGACGCGGAGGTCGCGGCGACGCTGCGCCTCGCCACCGAGCACGCGGTGCCGGTGGTGCCGCGCGGCGGCGGCTCCGGCGTCATGGGCGCGGCCGTGCCGTACGACGGCGCGGTCGTGATCGACCTCAGCGACATGGACGCGATCGTCGCGATCGACGAGGCGTCGCTGACCGCCACCGTCGAGGCCGGCCACAACGGCCGGCGGTTCGAGGAGCGCCTGAACGAGCGCGGCCTGTCGTTCCCGCACTTCCCCGCCTCCGCCGAGTGGGCCTCCGTCGGCGGCTACGTCGCCGCCCGCGGCTCCGGCGTCCTCTCCTCGCGCTACGGCAAGATCGAGGACCAGGTCGTCGCCCTGCGCGTGGTCACGCCGACCGGCGAGGTCATCGACACGGTCCCGGTCCCGCGCCACGCCGTCGGTCCGGACCTGACGCAGCTCTACGTCGGCTCCGAGGGGACGCTCGGCGTGATCACGCGCGTCACCGTGCGGCTGATCCCGGTGCCGGCGCACCGCCGGTTCGAGGCGGTCGCCATGCCCTCGCTCGAAGGCGGCGTCGAGGCGCTGCGCGGCGTGATGCAGCACGGCCTGCGCCCCGCCGTCATCCGCTACTACGACGCCGAGGCCAGCGCCGGCAGCCTGTCGGCGGTCGTCGGCCGCCCGCTCGACACGCCGATCGCGCTGCTGATGTTCGAGGGTGAGCGCGAGGTCGCCGAGGCCGAGGCCGAGGTGTCGCTGCGGCGGCTCGCCGACGCCGGCGGGACGCGGCTCGAGCCCGAGCTCTGCAGCACCTGGTGGGAGCGCCGCTACGACTTCTACCACCCGCCGCACTACCCCTCGCTGCCGTCGATGTGGGGCACGATCGACGCCGTCGCGGGCTACGACCGCATCCTCGGCGTGTACGACGCGATCCGCGCCGCGCTCGAGCCGTTCTCCGCCGACGGCCTGCGCCTGCGCACGCACTTCAGCCACTGGTACGAGTGGGGCTCGATGGTCTACCCGCGGTTCGTGATCGCCGACGTGTCGGGCGAAGCGGACCCGCTCGCGCTCTACCGCCGGATCTGGGACGCGGGCGTGAACGCGATCCTCGAGTCCGGCGGCGTGATCAACGACCACCACGGCGTCGGCTCCACGCTCGCGCCGTACCTCGCGCGCCAGTGGGGCCCGGCGCACGCCACGCTCTCGCAGGTCAAGCGCGCACTCGACCCGGCGAACGTGATGAACCCGGGCAAGCTCGGGTTCGCGCGCTAGGCCACGAACTCGAGCAGCGCCGCGGCGAGCGCCGCCGGGTTCTCCTCGGGGATCCAGTGGGCGGTCCCGGGGATGCGCACGCCGCGCACGTCGTCGGCGACCTCGTGCATCATCGCCTCCATCAGCTCGCCGGTCGTGCTCGTCATGCCGCCGACGGCCAGCACCGGCACGGTGAGCCGGCCGCGGCGCGCGAGCGCCGCGCGGTTGTCGGCGGCGTCGCGGTCGAACGCGCGGTAGGCCTCGAAGCCGGCGCGCATCGCGCCCGGCGCCGAGTAGGCGCGGACGTAGTGGTCGAGGTCCTCGTCGGTGATCGCCGACGGGTCGAACACGCGCGCGTCGAAGAAGGCCTGCAGGTACTGCCGCTCGCGCCCGGCGACGAGCATCTCCGCCACGTCGCGCGCGCCGTGGAACGCGAAGTGCCAGACGCGCGGGTCCGAGCGCAGCCGGTCGAAGACGGCGGTGCCCGGCAGCGGCGCGTCGATCACGGCCAGGCGCTCGACGCCGTCGCGGAACTCCTGCGCGTAGGCGTAGGCGACCATCAGCCCGAGGTCGTGGCCGACGATCGTCAGCGGTTCCTCGATCCGCAGGTGCTCGCGCACGAGCCGGTGCACGTCGCGCGCCATCGTGAGCTTGTCGTAGCCGCCGGGCGGGCGCCAGGAGTGCCCGGCGCCGCGGTAGTCCGGCGCCACGACGCGCACCCCGGCCTCGACCAGCGGCGGGATCACGTGCCGCCACTCCCACCACGTCTGCGGGAAGCCGTGCAGGAGCACCACGGTCGCGGGGCCTTCGCCCGCCGTCACGTGATGCAGGCGCAGGCCCGGCTCGATGTCCGCCATCGCGTGCTTCACAGCGCCTCCAGTGCGAGGTCGACGACACGTTCCATCTCGGCCTCCGGCGGCGCCGTCTTGCCGACCGCGCGCATCCCCTCGATCGTGCACAGCAGCGACAGCGCGAGCGCGTCGGCGTCGCGCCCGGGCGCGATCTCGCCGGCCGCCTGCGCGCGCCGGATCGCCTCCGCCAGCAGGTCGCGCATCCGCCGGAACATCGCGTCGACGCGCTCGGCGACCTCGGCGTCGTGGGGCAGCATCTCGGTCGCCGCGGCGAGCAGCATGCAGCCCTTGCGGCCGTCCGCGCCGGAGGAGCGGCGGCCGTCGCGCACGAGCGTGTCGCGGATCGCCCGCCGCGGCGAGCCCGCGCGGGCCAGCATCGCGGCGCGGCGGTCGAGGCTCTCCTCCGTGTAGCGGTCCAGCGCCTGCAGGAACAGCGCCTTCTTGCTGTCGAAGGCCTTGTAGATGCTGCCGCGCGCGAGCCCCGTGCCCGCGGTCAGGTCCTCGATCGAGGTCGCGCCGTAGCCGCGCTCCCAGAACACCTCCATCGCGTCGGCGACGGCCTGATCGGGATCGAACTGGCGGGGGCGGCCACGGGGCACCCGGCGATTATGGAACCGATCGGTCTATAAATCAACCCGCCTCGCCTCGAGGTAGCTGCGCGCCAGGCGCTTCGGGGCGCGGGCGAGCCACGCCTCGGCGAGCAGCTCCTCGAGGTCGTCGAGGCCGATCCGCTCGAGCCGGACGAGGATCGCGGCGTAGCCGTCGAAGTGCGGGGTGGTGAAGAACACGTCCGGCGCGTCGGCGATCAGGGCCTCCTTGGCGCCGACGTGCTCGACCTGCGCGCCGAGGATCGGGCCGTCGGGCGCGCCGGCGCCGAGCGCCTGCAGGTCGGCCTTGCGCAACGGCCGCTCCCAGGCGAACGCCTTGTCCTTCACCTTCCAGCCACGCAGCCCGCGCGACGGCTGCTCGCTCGTCTCGGGCAGCGCGAGCGCGATCCGCGCGACGTCGTCGAACGTGGCCACCGCCCAAACATAAAGGGGTCTGACCCCTTTAGGTTGCGGCGACGATCTCGAGCTCGATCAGCCAGTCGGGCTCGAGCGTGCCGACGACGATCGCGGTCGTCGGCACCGCGCGACCGCCGAGCGCGGCGACGCGGGCGGAGGCGTTCTCCTCGGCGTAGGCGGCGTCGCGCAGGTAGCTCGTGACGCGCACGACGTCGTCCGTGGTCATGTCGTGCGCGGCGAGGATCGCGCGCAGGTTGCCCCACACGAGCTCGAGCTGCTCGGCGAGCGTGGGCGGCGCGGCGCCGGCGGCGTCGAGCCCCATCGTGCCGGACGTGAAGAGGAACCGCTGCGGGGCGCGGACCTCGGCGGCGTGGGTGTAGTCGGGGGTGGCGGCGTAGATCTCCATGCCGCCCGAGGATGCACAGTCGTCGCGCGCCGAACGGCCCATGCGCAACAATCGACAGGTCATGGTGCCGCTGGACGAGATCGATTGCGCGCTGCTCGCCCTGCTCCAGGAGCGCGGCGACGCCTCGAACCTCGAGCTGGCGCGCATCGCCGGCCTCTCCCCCGCCGCCACGTCGCGGCGCGTCGCGCGGCTCCGCGCCGAGGGCGTGATCGAGGGCGTGCGCGCGGTCGTGCCGCCCGAGCAGGTCGGCCTCGGCGTCGAGGCGTACGTCCTCGTCACGCTCGCCGAGCACTCCGTCGCCGCCGACGCCCGCTTCGCCCGCGAGGTCGCGAAGCTGCCGAACGTGCTGCGCGCCGACAGCATCGCCGGCGCCGAGGACGCGCTGCTGCACGTCGCCACCGCGGGCGCCTCCGACCTCCACCGCCTCCTGCTCGCGCTCAAGCGCGCCGGCGCCCAGCGGGCGACGACGATGCTCCGCCTGCAGGCGATCAAGCCCGCGGCGCCCGTCCCGGCGAGTCCCGGCGAGCCCTGAGCCGTTTACGGCGGCGCGCGCTCGGGGACTGGCGGAGGCGATGAGAAGACGCGCTCGGCCTGGCCACCGTCCTGTTCGCCCTGCTCGCCGGCTCGGCGCAGGCGCAGATCTACGCGCCGGTGACGATCTCCGTCGACCAGAAGCGCTGCGGCGGCGGCGCCATCAAGCAGTGCCCCGTGCCGAGCGGGAAGCCGATCAACTTCTCGGGCTCCGAGGTCGAGGTCAACGGCAGCGAGCTGCCCGCGGGCACGCCGGTGCGCGTCGCCACCGCCGGGCCGAACGGACCCGTGGCGGCCGGCCAGACCACGATCTCCGACTTCCCGTCCTGGAGCATCTCGTTCCGGCCGCGGCGCGCCGGGGTGGTCTACGCCGCGCAGGTGCTCGCCGGCGGCGAGTGGCTGACGATCCCGTCCTCGCAGGCGCGGACGAACGTGTTCGTCGAGATCGTCTCCGGCCAGCTCGGCTCCGGGCCGCGGCTGCCGGTCTCGGTCTACGGGACCGTGAACTGGATCGGCCGCGACGGCCGCGGCCGCGCGGAGCTGCGGCGCTGCCGCTTCAAGGCCCGCAACCGCTGCACCGCGCGCCGCCACTTCACCCGGCTCGTCGCCTCCAAGCGCGTGCGGCGGCCGGGCACGTTCAGCTTCAGCACCCGCTCGCGCCGCGCCTACGGGCGCCCGCTGGCGATCGTCTACAACCCGCGGGCGCGCTCGATCCGCGGCGACATCGTCATCTTCGACGCCCGCCGCCGCTAGCTGACGACCTCGGCCTTGGCGAGGTTCGCCGTGAGCTCCTCGATGTGGTCCGCGAAGATGCGGTAGCTCACGTCCTCCTCCATGTGCCAGGGCGTGATCTGGCCCGCCTTGACGGCCGCGCCCGCGATCGCGAGCTTGAGCGGGCTCGCGCCCTCGCCGCCGATCGCCCCGATCGCGTAGACCAGCAGCCCGCCGGCCGCGGCGCCCGCGAACGCGAACCAGATCGACGCGTAGATCGAGGTGACGCCCAGCAGCAGCACCGCGGCCGCCGCCGCCAGCGACGCGCCGGCGCTGATCCCGAGGATGCTCGGGTCGGCCAGCGGGTTGCGCGTGAGGCCCTGCAGCAGCGCGCCGCTGAGCCCGAACGCGGCGCCGGCGAGGATGCCGATCAGCGTGCGCGGCGCGCGCAGCTCGAGCACCACGCTCCGCTCCTGGGTGCTCACGGGCGCTCCGGTCAGCGCATCCCAGACCGTCGCGAGCGGCATCGCACGCGAGCCGATCGCCAGGCTCGCCGCCGCGGCGATGACCAGGGCGACCAGGCAGAGCGCGAAGCCGACCGAGCGCACGGAGCCGACGCGCGCGAACCCGCGCGGCACCGCACGGCGGAAGACCGGAGCCTCGACGGCCCCGTTAGGCGACCCTAAGCCCATGAGCGGGCGGCGACGCTAGCAGTTAGGCGACCCTAAGGCTCGCGCGCCCGCGGCCGGCGATCAGGGCAGCGCCGCGATGACCTCGTCCCAGTCGCCCGCGTGCAGCTCGTGGCCGCCGCCCTCGAGCACCAGCAGCCGCGCGCCGGGCACCGCGGCGGCCAGCGCCTGGCCGTGCTCGACGGGGAACAGCGGGTCGGCGGTGCCGTGCACGACGAGGAACGGGACCGCGACCTCGCCGAGCCGCTCGCGGGCGGGCCCGCTGCCGTCGCCGTGGATCAGCGTGTGGTTGAGCAGGCTCTGCGGGTTGCGGGCGCGGGCGACGTCGCGGTCCACCTGGCGCGCGCGTGGCGGCCGCGTCGTGCGGGTGGCGCGTGCCGGCGAGCTGGCCGGCGTCGGCGGCGATCATCGCCGCGAGCGCGTCGGGGTCCGACGCGTCGACGCCCTCCCACGAGGCCGAGAACTCGAGGTAGGCGGGGTCGGGGTCCGGCAGCGGCTCGCCCTCGCCGATCGGCGACGCGCTGATCGCGGTCACGGCCGACACGCGCTCGGGGTGCTCGACCGCGGCGACCTGCACGAGCATGCCGCCCATCGACAGGCCGATCAGGTGTGCGCGCTCGATCCCGTAGCCGTCGAGCACGGCGAGCACGTCCCCGACCAGCTCGTCGAGGCCGTACGGGGGCGTGCCCGGCGGGTATGCCGTCGAGCGACCGGTGTCGCGGTGGTCGTAGCGGATGACGAAGCGGCCGCCGGCGGCGAGCCGCTCGCAGAGCTCCTCCGGCCACCACAGCATCGAGGCCATCTGACCGTGCACGAGCAGCACGGCCGGGTCGCCCGGCCGGCCGAACGACTCGGTGCAGATCTCGGCTTCGCCGGACGCGACCGTGCGCGTGCTCAAGCCGCGTAGCGCTGCGCGGAGCGGGCCTTCGCCTTGGCCGCCTCGACCTCGCGGTCCTTCGGCGGCGCGTTGGTCTCGAGGTCGGCCAGCAGGTGCATCGAGACGTGGGCGACCTCGGCCACCGCGCGGTCGAACGCCTCCTGGTTCGCCTTCGACGGCTTGGTGAAGCCGCTGATCTTGCGCACGTACTGGAGAGCGGCCGCGTGGACCTCTTCGTGGGTGGCGGGCGGCTCGAAGTTGTGGAGCGTTCGAATGTTGCGGCACATGCGTCGATCGTACCGCCGCGGGAGGTACGGATCACCACACCATCGCGGTCGCGCTGCCAGGCTCGCGCCGCCACCGGCGGCCGCGGATACTGCCGTTCTGCCCATGCGCGAGCGCGCCCCCGAGACTGGCCTGGAGACCTGCCTGCTGTGCGGGCGCGACTTCGTGAACCCGATCGACTGGGAGGCCGTCGGCGACCACCACTGGTGGATGCTCCTGCGCTGCGGCGAGTGCGGCGTCTGGCGCGAGACGACCGTCGAGCACGAGATCGCCGAACGCTTCGACGTCGAGCTCGACCGCCGCGCCGACGTGCTCGCCCGCGCGCTCCAGAAGATCGACGCGCAGCGCATGACCGCGTGGGTCGAGTCGTTCGCGGCCGCGCTCCGCCACGGCCTGCTCGACGCGGCCGACTTCGCGCGCTGACGCTACGGGAGCGCGGCGACGGCGGCGGCTGCCGCCTCGGCGATCAGCGCGTCGTCGGGGATCGCGTCGGGCGCGCGGCGGTTGGTCAGGATCGCGAGCACGATCGGCTCGCGGCCCGGCGGCCAGACGATGCCGATGTCGTTGCGCGTGCCGTAGGTGCCGCCCGTGCCGGTCTTGTCGCCCACCTTCCAGCCGGCCGGCACGCCCGCGCGGATCAGCCCGGCGCCGGTGGTGTTCGTGCGCAGCCAGCGGACGAGCTGGGCACGCTCGGGCCGGGCCAGCGCGTCGCCGAGCGCGAACGCGCGCAGGCTGCGGGCGAGCGCGCGCGGGGTGCTGGTGTCGCGCGTCTCGCCCGGCGCCCAGTCGTTGAGCTCCGGCTCGCGGCGCTCGACACGCGTGACGCGATCGCCGACCTCCTCGAGGATCGCGTCGAGCCCCTGCTCGCCCGCCCAGCTCGTCGAGCAGCAGGTTCGCCGCCGTGTTGTCGCTGTAGCGCACGGCGGCCGCGCAGAGCTCGCGCAGCGTCATGTCCGTTCCGACGCGCCGCTCGGTCACGGGCGAGAACGCGTTGGCGAGCGCGGTGATCGGCACCGGCCGGTCGAGCCCCTCGAGCCCTACGCGACGCAGGATCGCGCCCGCCGCCAGCGCCTTGAACGTGGACGCGTAGGCGAACCGCTCGCCGTCCCGGTGGCCGACCTCGCGCCCCGTGCCGGTGTCGACGGCGTAGACGCCGAGCCGGGCGTCGAAGCGCCGCTCGAGGCGGCGGAAGGCGGCCGTGGGCGCCGGCCGCGGCGGGGCCGGCGAGGCCGACGCCTCGGGCGCGGGCGTCCGCGCCGGCGGGGAAGCCTCGCCCCCGCACCCGCCGAGCAGCGCGAGCGCGGCGCCGAGCGCCGCGAGCCGGACCGTCCGCACCGTCAGTCGCCGGCAGCGCGGCGCCGCTGGGCGGCGAACAGCCGTGCGCGGGCGAGGTACGCGGCGCCCGGGCCGACGGTGACGGTCCGCTCGCGGCCGATGTCGCGCACGACCGCCTCGCCGCGCCCGACCTCGGTCAGCGTGCCGTTGCACTTGTCCTGCGTGATCCAGGTGCCGCGCCGGACGGTGGTCGTGCTGGCCGCGCCGACCGCGCGGAAGATGCCCTTCGCCGGACCGGTCACCGAGCCCGAGAGCGCCCGCACGATGCCCTTGTCGGGCAGGTTCGCGACTGAGGCGCAGGCGCGCGAGCGCCCCGGCGGGGTACGCATCACGAGGTCCGTCGGCGGCCGCTCGGCGGCGGACTGACCGGCGCGCCTGCGGGCCTGGCGGATCGTGAAGATCGCGGCGGCGAAGCGGCCGGTCTTCGTCGCCGTCGCCCGCCCCGAGCCGGGCCGCCTGTACTGCGTCGCCGACGTGACGGCGACGCGGCCCTTGCGAGCGTCGACCGTCGAGCCGACCGGCAGCGTCGCGACGCCCTGCAGCGGCACGTAGCCGGACTCCTGCGGCGTGTCGACGCGCGTGCGGCGGCTGCCCTTGAGCGGGACGAAGCCCGGCGGGAGCTGGGCCGCGCTCGCCCCGCCGGAGTCGTCCGGGAGCTTCACGAACACCTCGCCGGAGAGCAGCGTCACGCGCGTGCGGATGCCGGCGACCGGGATCAGCCGCCCCGACGGCAGCAGCTCGCAGGCGTTCCCGAGGTCGTCGCGGTCCTCGTCGGCCTGCGTGCGGTTGGCGGCGTCCGGGCAGTTGTCGCGCGCCGTCGGCACGCCGTCGTCGTCCGGGTCGCCGTCGCCGCCCGGGGGCGGCACGACCGTCCAGTCGCGGCGCGCCGGCGTGGCGTCGGCGTTGCCGTACGGGTCGCGCGCCCGCGCCCGCAGCGCGTGCGGCCCGGGCGCGAGGCCCGCGTAGGCCGGCGCCGCATCGCAGGCGGCGAACGGCGCGCCGTCGAGCGAGCACTCGAACGTCGACCCGGCGACGGAGGCGCGCAGCGCGAACGCCGCCTGCGTGCTCGAGCTGCTGCCCTCCGGCCCGCCGGCGATCGTCGTGTCCGGCTGCGGCTCGCCCGCGAACATCAGGTCGTCGAGCAGCAGGAAGAAGAGCGGCGAGCTGACCTGGACGCTGTCGATCACCGCGGCGCCGTCGGCGCTCGCGACGGTCAGCGGGGTCCAGGTGAAGTCCTCGGTGGCCACCGTCTCGCTGTCGACGATCACGCCCCCGCTCTGGCGGGCGACCATCGTGATCTCGGTCGGCGCGAGCGCCAGCGCCAGCGCCCGGAAGTCGACCGTCGCCGGCTCGGCGCGCGCGCGCAGCGAGAAGTGCGCCTGCGGGTCGTCGAACGCGATCGTGTAGGTCGGCTGGCAGTCGGCTTCGGCGACCTGGTCGTCCGGCCCCGACGGCTGCGGGTCGAAGTCGACCAAGCCGCTCACGGACCCCTCGCACCCGGGGTCGGAGCCGGTGAGCGAGATGCTCAGCGCCGGTCCGTACAGGCCTTCGACGTTCGACTCCAGCGGCGCGTCGTCGAAGTTGCGGGTCTCCGGCGCGGCGGGCGCCTGCGCGCCGCTGAGCGGCGCGACCGCCAGCAGGAGCACGCCGGCGATCAGGAGCGCGCGCATCACGTGCAGCGCTTGCGCGGCTTGTTCGAGCCCGGCCGCAGGCAGCGGACCGTGCGCGAGCGGATGCCACCCGGCTCGAAGACGTAGCGCAGGTAGGTCCCGATCGCGCCGTGGCGGTAGCGGCCGCGCCCGCTCGGGCGCTGGGTCACGCGCAGCTCGAGCACCGCGCCGGCGGGCGCCTCACGCCCGACGAGACGCTTGAGCCGCAGCGGCCGGCCGGTGCTGCGCGCGGACGTGCGCGGCACGCCGCAGCGGCGGCAGCGCGCTTCCACGCGGGCGCCCTTCGGGGCACCGCGCACGCGCACGGTCGTGAAGCGCACGCCGTTGGCCGTGTTCGCCCACTCGAGGCTGAGCGTCGCCGACAGCGCGGGCGGGCAGCCGCCGGCCGAGTCGATGCCGGGCTGGCGCGGGCAGCGGTCCGGCGCCTCGTCGAGCACGCCGTCCTCGTCGCGGTCGCCGAAGAACAGGAACTCGAACTGCAGCGTGCCGGCCGCGCCGCCGACGGCGCCGACCTGCACGGTGTACGCCTTCCCGCGATCGACCGTAGGCAGGATCAGGTCCTCGGCCGCGCCGCGGTTCTCGCAGGCGATCTGGCGGCCGAGCCGTGACGTGCCGACGTCGTACTCGTAGACGGCGACGACCGTGTCGTAGCCCGAGGCCGCGATCTGCACGCCACCCGAGACGTCGGGGATGAAGTCGTACCAGACGGTCCGCCCGTAGCTGACGCCTGAGCAGGAGCTCGGCTCGGGCCCGCCGCCGCCGAACGCCAGCCCGTCGCGGTTCGGGTTGAAGACGTCGGCCTGCACGGTCGCCTCGGTCGTGACGACGGTGTCGCGGAACTCGCGCGCCACCGCCTCGCCGTTCTGCATCTGCAGCGACGCGAGGTAGTTGTTGTTCGGCGGCGGGGCCGCGAACGCCGGCGCAGCGCCGAGCGCGAGCAGTGCACACGAGAGGAGAAGAGCCCGCCGGACCAACATCGCGCCGACCCTATCCGGCCGCGCCGCCGCGCGCTAGTGCCTGTCAAGCCGCTGACGCACCACCGGAAGGACCAGCACCAGGAGCGCCGGTACGAGCACGACCTTCACGACTCAGTCCCGGCCCGCAGGCTGCCAGCCCGGGCCGCGCAGCGCGATCCGCAGGCGCGTCCGCCAGCCGCCCGCGGCGCGCAGGTCGCGCCCGAGCGCGGCGTACTCGCCGAAGGCGACGAGCAGCGGGTTGAACGTGTCGATGTTCTTCGTCAGGCCGTAGCGGACGCGCTCCTCCTCGGGTCACGAACGTGCCGAACAGGCGGTCCCAGATGATCAGGATGCCGCCGTAGTTGCGGTCGAGGTAGGTCTCGTTCGCCCCGTGGTGCACGCGGTGGTGGGAGGGCGTGTTGAACACGAGCTCGATCGGCCGCGGCAGCTTCCCGATCCGCTCGGTGTGCAGAGCCGAACTGGTAGATCAGGCTCCAGGCCTGCGCCAGCAGCACCATCCAGGGCGAGAAGCCGACGAGGATCAGCGGCAGCCAGAACGGCAGGTAGGTCATCGGCACCCAGGTCTGCCGCAGCGCCGTCGAGAGGTTGAAGTGCGTGCTCGAGTGGTGCACGACGTGGCTCGCCCAGAAGACGCGGCTGACGTGCGAGATGCGGTGGAACCAGTAGTACGCGAGGTCGTCGGCCAGGAACAGCAGCACCCAGACCCACCACGCGTCCTCGGGCAGCCGCAGCGGCGTCAGCTCGTACAGCGCGGCGTAGATGACGACGACGACCAGCTTCCAGCCGACGTTGACGACGACGTTGCCGATGCCCATCGTCAGGCTCGTGCGCGTGTCCTGCAGCTCGTAGCCGACGAGCTCGTCCTCGTGGTAGTGGCGGAACGAGATCGCCTCCACCACGAGCAGGAGCACGAAGAAGGGGATCGCGTAGTAGAGGACCTCGACCACGGCCGCTCAGTGTGGCGCGCCGGACGTGAAGCGTCGCCCCCGGCTCACGAAGTCCGGAGGCGACGTCACGACCGACTGTCGTGCATCTGACGGTGTCACGCCAGCGACGAACGTACAGGTTGTTCACGCACCGGAAGCGGGTGTGCGGTTGTCTTCACGAGCATGCGACCCCTCACGCCACGCACGCGCCGGCTCGGAACCGGCGCGCTGCTCTCGCTTATCGTCGTCGGGGCCATGGCCGGCCCCGCCCCCGCCGCCAAGTCCGACCGCAAGGCGAAGGCCGACGAGCCGCTCGTCATCGGCCACCGCGGCGCCTCCGGCTACCGGCCCGAGCACACGCTCGCGGCCTACGCGCTCGCCGCGCGCATGGGCGCCGACTACGTCGAGCCGGACCTCGTCTCGACGAAGGACGGCGTGCTCGTCGCCCGCCACGAGAACGAGATCTCCGGCACGACCGACGTCGCCGCGCGACCCGGAGTTCGCCGAGCCGCCGCACGACGAAGACGATCGACGGCGTGCCGCTGCACCGGCTGGTTCACCGAGGACTTCACGCTCGCCGAGCTCAAGACGCTGCGCGCGAAGGAGCGCATCCCGGCGATCCGCCAGCGCAACACGCTCTACGACGGCCGCTACAAGATCCCGACGCTGCCAGGAGGTCATCGACCTCACGCGCCGGCTGTCGCGCGAGCTCGGGCGGCCGATCGGCATCTACCCCGAGACGAAGCACCCGACGTACTTCCGCTCGATCGGCCTGCCGCTCGAGGAGCCGCTCGTGCGCGACGCTGCGCCGCAACGGCCTCGACGGCCGCCGCGCGAAGGTGTTCGTGCAGTCGTTCGAGATCGGCGAACCTCAAGGCGCTCGACCGCGCAGCTCGACGTGCCGCTCGTGCAGCTGCTCGGCGGCGCGACGACGCGGCCGTACGACTTCGTCGTCGCCGGCGACGACGCGCACCTACGGCGACCTCGCCACGCCGGCCGGCCTGCGCGGCGATCGCGCGCTACGCCGACGGCGTCGGCCCGTCGAAGGACTACATCGTCCCGCGCGACGCCGCCGGCAACTCGCTGCCGCCGACGACGTTCGTGCGCGACGCGCACGCGCGCCGGGCTCGCAGGTGCACCCGTACACGTTCCGCAACGAGAACCGTTCCTGCCGCTCGAGCTGCGCAGCGTCGGCCGACCCGGCCGCGTACGGCAACGCGTTCGCCGAGTACGAGCAGTTCTTCGCGCTCGGCGTCGACGGGCTGTTCTCCGACAACCCGGACACCGCCGTCGAGGCCCGCGAGGACCTCGAGGACTAGTCCTCGATCTGGATCCGGCCGCCGCCGCCCACGGACAGGGTGCGGCGGCCGGCCAGGAGCTCGAGCAGCTCGGCGCCGACGAGCCCGCGGCGCCAGCCGCGCAGCGTCCGCACGTCCGGCTCGGCGTCACCGCGGCGCGCGGCGACGACGATCGGCGTCAGGTCGGCGCGCGCGGCGATCAGCTCGTAGGCCAGCCCGGCCTCCTGGGCGCGCGTGCGCACGAGCGCCTCCGACAGCGCGATCACCGGCCCGTCCTGCGGCTCGGTGGGCAGCCGCTCGCCCTCGTCGAGCCGCACCGGCTCGGCCGTCTTGCCGCGCTGGATCGCGGCCAGGATGTCGTCGCCGCGGCGGCGCACGACGTCCGGGTTGATGCCGCGGATCTGCGCGAGGTCCTTGCGCGCGGACGGCTGGCGCTTGGCCAGCTCGACCATCGTCGGGTCACGCACGACGGCGCCGACCGGCCGGTCCTCGCGTGCGGCCGTGCGCTCGCGCCAGGCCGCCAGCTCGCGCACGACCGCACGGTCGCGCGCGGCGAGCCCGGCCACACGCGGCAGCCGCCGCCAGACCTCCTCGGGGTCGCGCTCGTCGGTCGCGTTGGCGATCACGCGGCACTCCTCGAGCGCCCATTCGAGCCGGCCGGTCGTCTCGAGCCGGGCACGGATGTCGTCGGCCAGCGGCAGCAGGTGCTCGACGTCGCCGCGCGCGTAGATCAGCTGCTCGTCGCTCAGCGGCCGTGCGTCCCAGCGCGTGAAGCTCGCGGTCTTCGGCAGGCGGATCCGCAGCACGTCGTGGAGCAGGCCGTTGTAGCCCGCCTGGGCGGAGAACCCGGCGAAGCCGGCGGCGACCTGCGTGTCGAACACGTTCGTCACGTCGGTCTGCCACTCGCGCCGCAGGATCGCGACGTCCTGGCGACCGGCGTGCACGACGATCTGGATCTGCGGGTCGGCGAGCACGGCGGCGAGCGGGGCCGGGTCGAAGCCCTCGAGCGGATCCAGCACCCACACCTGCTCGCCGACCACGACCTGGACCAGGCAGAGCAGCGGGCGGTAGCGGCCCTCGGGCATGAACTCCGTGTCGAGCCCGAGCCGTCCTCCCTCCTTCGCGAGCGCCGCGATCTCGGCGACGACTTCACCCAGAGGCAATGGCCTTCTCCCATCGTTCGGTCTCGAAGGTCGGCTCCATCCCGGCCGACCGGTACAGCGTGAGTGCGCCGCGGTTGCGCGCGTGGACGCTGAGCTCCGCGTACACCAGGTTGGCACGCTTGAACGCTTCGAAGAGGCCCAGCAGCAGCGCGCGGCCGTGGCCGCGGCCGCGGGCGCGGCGTGCGACCGCGAGGTAGGCGACGAAGCCGCCGTCTGCCGGCCAGCGCTCGCCGAGCGCGACGCCCGCGAGGCCTGCGTCGTCCTCGACGAGCAGCCACAGCGACGGGTCCCAGCCGTCCTTCTCGATCGTCGACGTCCGGAACGCCTCGAGCGTCTGCGGGGTGTTGCCCTCGACGTCGAGGAAGGCCTCCTCGACCAGCGTGTGGACGGCGACCTCGTCGCCGGGTGCGAACGTCCGCAGCCGCGCCGGCGGTGCCGCGGGCACGGCCGCGAGCTCGGCCCGCAGGCGGAAGTAGACCTGGCTCACCTCGTAGCCCGCGGCGCGCAGCAGCGCGCGGGCGCCGGCGCTCGAGCCGTAGGCGTACTGACGCAGCACGCCGGCTCCGCGCTCGGCCGCGCGCGCCTCGGCCCAGCGGCGCAGCGTGCGTGCCGAGGCCGCGGCCGGTCGCGTCGGGGTGCACGTACACGAACGCGTCCTCGGTGGGTGTCACGAGCGCGTACGCGGCGATCGTCCCGTCGGCGGCCTCGGTGACCCGCGCGTCACGGGAGAGCTCCAGCCCGGGCATGCTCCACTCGGCCTGCAGATCGGCCAGCGTGAAGTCCGGAGCACCGAGCTCGGCGATGTCGCACGCGACGATCAGGTCGAGCACGGCGCCGGCTTCGGCGTCGGTCGGCGGGCGCATCAGCGGACACTATCCGGGGCGGAGTGGCGGGTGTAGAGCTGCGTCAGCGGATCAGGACGGGCGTGCCGACGGGCACGCGGTCGTACAGGTCGATCACGTCGGACACGCGCATGCGGATGCAGCCGTGCGACGCGCGCGACCCGATCGAGTACTCGGCGGCGGTGCCGTGGATGCCGACGCCGCCGACGATCCCCATCCAGCGCGCCTTCAGCGGGTTGTCCGGCGCGCCGCCGGCCACGACCTCGTTGCGGTACGCGCCGGCCCAGGGACTGTCGGGTGCGCTCCAGGCCGGGTTGACCGCCTTGTTCTGGATCGAGTAGGAGCCGGACGGCGTCGCGTAGCCGGGGGCGCCGACCGCGATGCCGTAGCTCTTGGAGAGCTTGAGGTTCTTGAAGAGCCGCAGCCGGAAGCCGGAGCGGTCGATCGTGAGGACCGTGCGGTTCGCGCGCCGCAGGTCGACGCTGTTCACCTGCGGGTGCAGGCGCGAGCGCACCGGGCGCACGACGCGGACCGCGCGCGGGTCCTGCACGATCGGCTCGATCGCCTTGCGCAGCGCGGCGGCGTTGATCGCCCAGCCCATCCTGGCCTTGCGCACGACCATCCGCCGCAGCGTCATCCGCAGCGTCGCGTTGCGCGGCACGAGCATCGTGCGCGTGCGCGCCTTCTCGGCGAACGCGAGCAGCTTCTTGCGGTCCCAGCTCGTGTGCAGCGGCACGTCCACCCGGCGGACGCCGGCGGCGTCGGGCGCGGTCTTGAGCGCCGCCTGGTTCGCGCGCCGCGCGCTGCGCAGCGGGTCGAACGCGAAGCCGATCGCCTTCATGCCCGTGCGCACCCGGCGGCCGGCGACGCGGACCTCGACCGGCCGCAGCATCGCGGTCGTGAACGCTTCGTCGAGCCGCGCCGCGGCGGCCGTCAGCGTGAGACCGCTGAGGTCGACGCCGGCGGCGCTCGCTCCGGGCGGGATGACCGGCTCGGCCGGCGGCGGGGTCGTCTGAGCGGCGGCCGTCGCGGGCAGGGCGGCGAGGGCGAGGAGGGCGGCGATGAGCGGGCGGCGCATGGTCGCCTGAGGGTAGCCGCGAAGCCGCGACACGCCGGCAATCTCCGTTGCGCCGTGCGCGATCAGGCGGGGAAGCCGAGCGCCAGCTCGAGCAGGCGGTCGATCGCGTCGTGCTGCGGCTGCGGGCCGCAGCCCTCGATCAGCGCGACCTCGGTGCCGGGCAGCGCCCCGATCGCCAGCCGCGCGCCGCCCTGCGGCGCGGTGCGGTCCTGCTCGCCCCAGACGAGCAGCACCGGGCAGAGCGCGGCCGCGAGGTCGAACGGCGCGCTGGCCAGGCCCGGGAGCCCGAGCTTGCGGTCGCTCAGCGACGAGCCGAGCGGCGAGTCGATCAGCGCGAGCGGCACCGGCACCGGGATGTCGAGCAGCCGCCGCACGATCGGGTCGCGCTCGATCACGTCGTACCAGCCGGGCGTCTCGAAGCCGGCGGGAGCGACCGGGATGACGCCGGCCAGCGGCAGCTCGCCGGCCCGCTCGGCGAGCCGCAGGGCGACGTCCGCGCCGAGCGAGTCGCCGAGCACGACCACGGGGCCGTGGGCGCCGATGTGCTGCACGAGCGCGGTCGCGAAGTCGTCGAGCTGCGGGAACAGGCTGCCCTGCGCCAGTCCGGAGGCACGGCCGAAGCCGGGCAGGTCCGGGGCGATCGCGCGCCGGTCGCTCGCGGCGAGCTCCGCCAGCAGCGGCCGCCAGGTGTCCGCGGATGCGCCCCAGCCGTGCAGCAGCACCAGTCCCGGCCCGCGACCCTCGACCTCCAGCGCGCGCGTCCGGTGCCCGGCCAGCTCGATCGTGTGCTCCGTCACGGGGATCATCTCCGTCTTCGAGTACCCGGACCTGGGTAGATTGGATCGGCGTGACCACCGACACGGGCTCGACGCAGAAGGTCCCGGACGGCTTATGGGAGCGGCTGCGGGACGATCCGATCCGGGCGCCCGAGCACGTCGCGCTCTACGCCGCCAAGCTGCACGCGCCGCCGGCCGCCGAATGGGCGGCCGAGAAGCGCTCGCGCTACGCCGTCTCCGGCGCCGATCTGGCGAAGATGGCCAAGAAGCGGCACGCGGGCATGGCGCGGCTCGAGGGCGCGGCGACCGGCGTCGGCGGCATCTTCACGGTCGTCCCGGACCTCGTGCTGCTCGCGTGGATCCAGTCGCGGCTCGTGTTCTTCGTCGCCGCCGCCTACGGCTACGACCCGCACGACCCGATGCGCCCGGCCGAGCTGCTCGTGCTGCGCGACCTCTACCCCGACCCGCAGACCGCGCGGCAGGCGCTCGACGGGATGGGCAAGACGGTCGCCGAGGCGTACGTGGGCGGCAAGTTCGAGAGCACGCGGCACAGCGAGGCGGTGCTCTCGCGGCTGCTCAGGTTCGTCGGCAAGCGCACCGCCACGCGCGCCGCGCGGCGCCTGATCCCGGGGGTCGCGATCGCGTTCAACGCGGTCGCCAACGAGCGCGATACGCGTGCGCTGGCCGACAAGGCGATCCGCTTCTACGGCGGCTAGACCTCGAGCACCGCGCCGTCGATCGCGGCCGAGCGATCGTCGCAGAGGAACCTGATGACGGCGGCGATCCGCTCCGGCGGGACCATCCTGGCGATCGCGTCGGGCATCGCCTCGCGGTTGGCCGGCGTGTCGATGAGCGACGGTGAGACGACGTTGCAGCGCACGCCCTCGTGCTCGAGCGCGACCGTGCGGGCGAAGGCGGAGACGGCCGCCTTCGAGGCGACGTAGCCGGCGGCGCCGGCGAACGGCTCGACGGCCGCGTGCGAGGCCATGCACACGATCGCCCCGCCGCCGGCGGCCTCGAGCTCGGGCAGCGCGGACTGCGTGACGAGGTAGGTCGGGCGCAGGTTGAGCGCGAACTGCTGCTCGAACTCCGCGAGCGGCGTCGTGGCGACGTGCTGCCCCGCCGCGAAGCCGCCGACGAGGTTCACGACGGCCTTCAGCGGGCGCTCGTCGTCGGAGGCGGCGGTGCGGACCGCGCGGGCGACGTCGTCCGGGTCGGTCAGGTCGGCGTCGAAGCGCTCGGCCTCGGCGGGCAGCCGCTCGGCGCCGGCGCCGCGCAGCAGCGGCGCGACGACCCGCCATCCGTCGTCGAGGAACGCGTGCACGACGGCGACCCCCAGGCCGCCGCTCCCGCCGGTGATCAGCGCAGTCGGCATGCCTCCATCTTGCCATCCGATTGCGGCTCTACGGTTCCCGCCGTGACGGTCAAGCAGCTCGCGGACGGACAGGAGGTCGACGGGGTCCTGCTCGTGCGCGAGCGCGACGCGGAGCGCCTGCGGCTCGTGCTCGCGGACCGCAGCGGCACCGTCCCGGCGCTGCTGTGGGACGCGGGCGGGGAGCTGCTCTCGGCCTGCGCGCCCGGCGCGTGCGTGCACGTGCGCGGGCACTACGAGGTCCACCCGCACCACGGCGGCCGGCTGGCGCTGACCGCGCTGCGGCCCGCCGAGCCGGAGGAGTACGACCTCGCCGATCTGCTCGACGGCCCGCCGCAGCCGGTGGCGCGGCTGGAGGCCGACCTGCGCGAGCTCGTCGCGACGGTGCAGGACGAGCACCTGCGCGCGCTGCTGGACGCGGTGCTCGGCCCGCAGGCGGAGAGCTGGCCGGCCTACCGCGACGCGCCGGCCGCCAAGCGCTACCACCAGGCCTACCGGCACGGGCTGCTCGAGCACTCGCTCGGCGTCGCCCAGGCGGTGTCGGCGATCAGCGCGACCTTCCCGGGGATCGACCGCGACGTCGCCGTCACCGGCGCGCTGCTGCACGACATCGGCAAGCTCGACGCCTACACGGCCGACCCGCTGGCGATCGACCTGACGGACCTCGGGCGCCTGCAGGGCGAGATCCCGCTCGGGTACTACCGCGTGCGGCGCCTGATCGAGGACATCGCGGGCTTCCCGGCGCACCAGGCGCGCGCGGTGCTGCACATCATCCTCAGCCACCACGGCACGCTCGAGCACGGCTCGCCGGTCGTGCCGTGCACGCGCGAGGCCACGCTCGTCCACATGATCGACAACCTGGGCGGGCGGCTCGGCTCGTTCGACCGGCTGGAGAAGGAGCTGCCCGACGGCTCCGTCTGGTCGCGCTACGACCGCGCGCTCGGCGGCGGCGCGTACTTCGCGGCTCGCCAAGCGGCGTAGCATCCGCGCGGTGCCCCTCTCACGTCGCGAGTTGCTGCAGCGCTCCGCGGCCGGCGCGCTGGCGCTGGCCGGGGTCACGGAGATCGCGCGCGCCGACCCCCTCACGCGGACGCAGCTGCGGGCGCTGCGCGCGGCCGTGCGCGGCCCGGTCCTGACGCAGGGCAACCGCGGCTACAACGCCGCCCGCCAGGTCTTCGACCTGCGCTACGCCGGCGTCCGGCCGCCCGCGGTCGTGCAGGCCGCGCGGCGCCGCCGACGTCCAGGCCGTCGTGCGCTGGGCCGAGCGCTTCGACGTCCCGCTCGTCGCCCGCTCCGGCGGCCACGCCTACAACGGCGGCTCGACCAGCGACGACGCGGTGGTGATCGACCTGCGCGGGCTCGACAGCCTCACGTACGCGAACGGGATCGCCACCGCCGGTCCGGGCGTGCTCAACATCAACCTCTACGCCGCACTGGCGCGCCGCGGGGTGACGACGGCGTCGGGCTCGTGCCCGACCGTCCGGCTCGGCGGCCTCACCACCGGCGGCGGCATGGGGCTGGCCGGGCGCGAGCTCGGGCTGACGCTCGACCGCGTGCGCTCGTTCGACGTCGTGACGGCCGACGGTCGCCGCAGCACCGTCGACGACGGCGACCTGTTCTGGGCGCTGCGCGGCGGCGGCGGGAGCTTCGGCATCGTCACCGCGATCCGCCTGCGCACCCGCGCCGTCCAGCGCGCCGCGTACTTCAGCGTCAGCTTCCCGAGCGCATCGCGCGAGGAGGCGATCGCGGCCTGGGACGACCTCGCGCCGGGCGCGCCCGCGGCGCTGACGGCGATCATGACGCTGAGCGGCTCGAGCGCGAGCGCCTTCGGCCAGTTCTTCGGCTCCGAGAGCGCGCTGCGGCGGCTGGTCGCGCCGCTCGCGCGCGTGCCGGGCGCGTCGCTGAGCACCGGCTCGATGCCCTACCTCGACCTGCAGAAGCGCTGGGCCGGCTGCGCCGACGGCGGGCTGCCCGCGTGCCGCCGCTGGGAGCCTTCGATGTTCGCGGCGTCGTCGCTGTACGTCGCCCGCAGTGTGCCGGCGGCGGGCCGGCGCGCGTTCGTCGAGGCCGCCGAGACCGGGGCGACGCTGATCCTGGACGCCTACGGCGGCGCGATCGGGCGCGTCTCGCCCACCGCCACGGCGTTCGTGCACCGCGACGTGCGCTTCAGCGTGCAGATCCTGTCCTACACCTCGATCGGCACCGCGCGTTCGCGCGTTCGCCGCGCCCGCGCGCTGATCGCGCCCTACGGGAACGGTCAGGCGTACCAGAACTACTCCGATCCGGACCTCGCGAACGCCCGCCGCGCCTACTACGGCCGCAACTACGCCCGCCTCGTCGAGATCAAGACGCAGTACGACCCGGCCAACCGGTTCCGCCCGGCGCAGGGCATCCGCCCGGCGTGAAGCGCGTCCTGGTCACGGGGAGCGCCGGGCACCTGGGCGAGGCGCTCGTGCGCGTGCTCGCCGACGAGGGCCTCGACGTCGTCGGGCTCGACGTGCTCGATTCGCCGTACACGGCGGTCGTCGGCTCGGTCGCCGACCGCGCGACCGTCCGGCGCTGCGTCGAGGGCGCCGACGCGGTCGTGCACGCCGCGACGCTGCACAAGCCGCACGTCGCCTCCCACCCGCGCCAGCAGTTCGTCGACACGAACGTCACCGGCACGCTGACGCTGCTGGAGGAGGCGGTCGCGGCGGGCGTCGCCCGCTTCGTCTTCACCAGCACGACGAGCACGTTCGGCCGCGCGCTCGTGCCGGCGCCCGGCGCCCCCGCAGCGTGGATCGACGAGAGCGTGCGGCCCGTCCCGCGCAACGTCTACGGCGCGACGAAGGTGGCGGCCGAGGACCTCTGCGAGCTCGTCCACCGCGACCACGGGCTCCCGGTGCTGATCCTGCGCACGTCGCGCTTCTTCCCGGAGGGCGACGACGACGACGGGGTGCGCGACGCGTTCGACGACCTCAACCTCAAGATCAACGAGCTGCTCTACCGCCGCGTCGACCTCGAGGACGTCGTGAGCGCGCACCGGCTCGCGCTCGACCGCGCGCCCGCGATCGGGTTCGGCCGCTACGTCATCAGCGCGCCGACGCCGTTCACCCGCGCCGACCTGGCCGAGCTGCGCACCGACGCGCCCGCGGTCGTGCGCCGGGTCGCGCCCGGCTACGAGGCCGCCTACGCGCGCCGCGGCTGGCGCATGTTCGACAGCATCGGGCGCGTGTACGACAGCTCGCGCGCGCAGCGCGAGCTCGGCTGGACGCCGCGCTGGACGTTCGCCCATGCGGTCGAGCGGCTCGCGGCGGGCCAGGATCCGCGCAGCCCGCTCGCGCTCGCGGTCGGCTCGAAGGGCTACCACCCCGAGCCGACCTGGCCCTACACGCTGCGCTAGTACCGGTCGCGGGAGACACGCGCGGTCGCCGGTGGCCGCCGGCGCCAGCTGGGGCCGCACGATGACCGCGAGCGTGCTGGTGGCACGTGACCGGTCAGCGGGTGGCGCCAGGTGGTGATCGGCGGTCGCCGGAACCGTGCGTGTCTCCGGCGGGCGGTACTAATCCTCGAGCAGGTCGTCGAGCATCTGGCGGATCTCGGCCGCGGCCTCCTGGATGCGTGCGGCGTAGTCGCGCCGGTCGCTGTCGCTGATCGACCGGTCCGACGCCAGCACCTCGGCGAAGCCGCCGACGATCGTGAGCGGGGTCCGGAAGTCGTGCCGCAGCTCGCGCCGCCGCTGCTCGCTGATCTCCAGCGTCATCCGGCGCCCATCTCACCGGGCGGCGAGATGTACCCCTCGCGCAGCGCGATCGCCACCGCATGCACGCGTGTGTGCGCCTCGAGCTTGCTCATCGCGTTGCGGATGTGCGTCTTCACGGTCTCGCTCGAGAGCACGAGCCGCTCGGCGACCTCCTCGCCGTTGAGCCCCTGCGCCAGCAGGTCCATGATCTCGCGCTCGCGCTTGGAGAGCGAAGGCATGCGCTGCGTCGTGCGGCGCGAGAGCAGCGCCTGCCGCAGTCGCGGGTCGACGTACGTGCCGCCGGCGGCGACCGTCTCCAGCGCGCCGGTGAGCTCGCTCGGCGTGCCCTCCTTGAGCGCGTAGCCGCGGGCGCCGGAGTCAAGGCCGCTGATCAGCAGCTCGACGTCGCTCGAGCCCGTGTAGAGGACGACTCGGCGGCTCGGATCGGCGTCGATCACGGCGCGAGTGAGGTCGATGCCGGACTCGTCGCCGAGCCGGATGTCGACGAGCGCGACGTCCGGGGCGAGCGTCTCGATCAGGCCCTGGCCCTCGCCGGCGGTGCCCGCGGTCCCGACCACGTCGCAGCCCTCCCGGCCCAGCAGGAGCTCGAGCCCTTCGCGGAGAGCCTGGTGATCTTCGATCAGGACGAGGCGCAACGACACGGCGCGGTTTGTATCGGCAAGGACGCGGACTCCTGCAGGCCCGTTCAAAGTGCCGCAAAGTCCAGCCCGTCACAGGGTAAGGGCATTGGCCAAGGAACCGCACGACTAAGGTAGGACGCGCCTTGGCGAAGGACACCGAAAAGCTGATCCGGCAGCTGTCGCTGATCTCGTACCTGATGGCCGAGCGGCGCCCGGTGACCGCGACCGAGATCCGCCGCGACGTCGAGGGCTACTCGGACATGACCGAGGACGCGTTCGCGCGCCGCTTCTACGCCGACCGCGCCGAGCTCGACGCGCTCGGGATCCACCTCAGCGTCGACCGCCCGGCGGACGGCTTCTCCGAGCAGGAGAACTACTCGCTCGCCCCCGAGGCCTTCCACCTGCGGGCGATCGCGTTCACCGACGACGAGCGCGCCGCGCTGCAGACCGCGCTCTCGCTGCTGGGCAGCGAGTTCGCGTACGCCGAGCCGCTGCGGCTGGCGCTGCAGCAGATCACCTGGGGCCTCCCGAGCCCGCTCGGCGGCGGCCTGCGGCAGCGGATCGGGCTCGGCATCACCGCGTCGGCCGGCGGCGCCGACCTGTCGGCCCGGCTGGCCAAGATCGACACCGCGATCTACCGCCGCAAGCGGATCGAGTTCGAGTACTTCTCGATGCAGCGCGACGAGCGGCGCGCGCGCAAGGTCGACCCGTACCACCTGCTCTTCGAGGGCGGGCAGTGGTACCTCGTCGGCTGGTCGCACGACGCCAAGCCCGAGCCCGGCCTGCGCGTGTTCCGGCTCTCGCGCGTGCTCGGCAAGGTGGCGTACGCGACCAAGGCCGAGCACGACTTCCAGCGCCCGTCGGACTTCGACCCGCGGCGCTACGCGAACCGCATCCCGTGGCAGCTCGGGGAGACCGTCGGCCGCGCCGAGGTCTGGGTCTCCGAGGACGTGTCGTGGTACGTCGAGCGCCAGTTCGGCGCCTACGGCGAGCTGCGCGACAACGTCTTCCACACCGACTACGCCAACCCGCGCCTGATCGTCGCGTGGACGCTCGCGCTCGGCGAGCACGCGCGCGTGCTCGGCCCGCCGGAGCTGGTGGAGGAGGCCCGCGAGCGCGCCGACCGGATCGTCGAGGCGCACCGCGGCGACCCGCCGGAGCTCGTCGCGGCCGCGCCGCGGCCGGAGCCGCCGGCCGAGCCGCGAGCCCAGCGCCCGCGGCCGCGGCGCCGACGCCGCGATCCGCCCCGAGCGGTTCGCCCGGCTGGTCACGCTCGCGTCGCTGCTGATCGCCGCCGGCCGGGCCGGCGAGCGGCTGCCGACCGCCGAGGTCTGCGACCAGCTCAAGATGTCCCCGCAGGAGCTGCGCGAGGACATCGCGGTGCTCAACGTCGTCAACTTCGGCGGCGGCGCCTACGTCATCTACGCCGAGGTCCTGCCGTCGGGCGAGATCGAGGTCGACCCGGAGCCGTACTCGGACACGTTCGACCGCCCGGCGCGGCTGCTGCCGATCGAGGCGAAGGCGCTCGTGGCCGCGATCGACCTGCTCAACCTGGCGCAGCCGGAGCTCGGCAGCGCGCGCGACAAGGTCGTCGAGGCGCTCGGGCACGACCCGGTCGAGGAGGGCCTGCAGATCTCGTCGCCGACGGTCGCCGACGAGGTCGCGCACACGGTCGAGCGCTCGGTGCACGAGCTGCGGCTGCTCGAGCTCGAGTACTACTCGGCCACACGAGGACCGCTACTCGCACCGGACGGTCGAGCCCTACGCGCTCGTCAACGGTCCGGAGGCGCACTGGTACGTCGCCGCCTACGACGTCCAGAAGGGGCGCCTGCAGCACTTCCGGCTCGACCGCATCAAGCACGCGACCGCGCTCGACGAGCGCTTCGAGCCGCGGCCCGGGCTGGACCCGATCGCCGAGATCAGCGGCTGGCCGCGCACCGGCCGGGTCGAGGGCTCGAAGATCGCGCGCGTCTGGGTCTCGCCCGAGCAGGCCCGCTGGGCGCGCGAGAAGTGGACGACGATGACCGATCTCGAGGACGGCGGCGTGGTCGTCGAGCTGCCGTTCAAGGGCACCGACTACCTCGTCAAGGAGATCCTCAAGGAGGCGGGCGACGCGGCCGTGCTCGAGCCCGCCGACGCCCGCGAGGCCGTCCTGGCCGCCGCCGAGCGACTGCTGGCGCCGACGACACGATGAGCGACCTCAAGGGCCTGATCCTCTCGGGAGGGCGCGGCACGCGCCTGCGCCCGATCACCTTCACCTCGGCGAAGCAGCTCGTGCCGGTGGCGAACAAGCCGGTGCTGTTCTACGGCATCGAGGCGATGGCCGCCGCGGGCATCCGCGAGATCGGCATCATCATCGCGCCCGAGACCGGCGACGAGATCCGGGCGACGGCGGGCGACGGGTCGCGCTTCGGCGTCGAGATCACGTACATCGTGCAGGACGAGCCGGCCGGGCTCGCGCACGCGGTGCTGACCGCCGAGCCGTTCCTGGGCGACTCCTCGTTCGTGATGTACCTCGGCGACAACCTGCTGCAGGGCGGCATCGAGGACCTCGTCGGGGCGTTCCGCGAGCACGGCCCGGAGGCGCTGATCCTGCTGACGCCGGTCAGCGACCCGCAGAACTACGGCGTCGCCGAGCTGGGCCCGGACGGCGCGGTGCTGCGGCTGGTCGAGAAGCCGCCGGAGCCGGCTTCGAACCTCGCGCTGGTCGGCGTCTACATGTTCACGCCGCAGATCCACGAGGCGGCGAAGGCGATCGAGCCGTCGCCGCGCGGGGAGCTCGAGATCACCGACGCGATCCAGTGGCTCGTCGACAGCGGGCGGCGCGTGGAGCCGCACGTCGTGCGCGGCTGGTGGAAGGACACCGGGCGGCTCGACGACATGCTCGAGGCGAACCGGCTGATCCTCGACACGCGTCCAGCGGCGGCTCGACGGCGAGCTGATCGACTCGCAGGTCGACGGGCGCGTGGTGATCGAGGCGGGCGCGCGGCTCGAGCGCGCGACGGTGCGCGGGCCGGCGGTCATCGGCGCGGGCGCCGTGGTGCGCGACGCCTACATCGGGCCGTACACGGCGGTCGGCGACCGCTGCGTGATCGAGGGTGCCGAGGTCGAGCACTCGATCCTGCTCGAGGGCGCGTCCGTGCGCGGGCTCGACGGGCGCATGGAGTCCTCGCTGCTGGGCCGCGACGTCGCGATCTCGCGCGGCGCGCGCCAGCCGCGTGCCTACCGGTTCATGGTCGGCGACCAGAGCGAGATCGGGATCCTCTAGTAATCAAGGCGCTCCCACGAGCTTGCGAGTGGGAGAAAGCCGCATAGATCGTCCTCGACGCGGTCGGCCTGCCCGAGCTCCGTCGCCGCGTGGGTGGTCGCGACCGCCCAGACGGTCATGCCGGCGGCGCGGCCGGCGCTGATGCCCGCCGGGGCGTCCTCGACCACGACGCAGTCCGCCGGGTCGGCCTCGAGCTCCGCCGCCGCCGCGAGGTACGGGTCGGGGTGCGGCTTGCCGCGCGCGGTCATCTCGGAGGTGATCAGCACGGCCGGGCGCGGCAGGCCGGCCGCGTCGAGCCGGGCATGGGCGAGCGCCGTGCTGCACGAGGTGACGACCGCGAGCCGCCCGGGCGGGGCGGCGCCGAGCAGCGCGCTCGCGCCCGGCAGCGCGATGCCGCCGGTGGCGGCGTGGAGCGCGTCGACGCGCACGGCCTCGGTGGCGGCGTCCAGGTGCGGCGCCACCCGCTCGATCACCTGGCGCGACGGCACGCCGTGCATGGCGCGCACGACCGTCTCCGGGTCCAGGGCCTGCTCGACCGCCCAGTCGCGCCAGACGCGCTCGATCGCGTCGCCCGAGTCGACGAGCACGCCGTCGAGGTCGGAGAGGACGAACGTCACTGCGCGGCCACCGGTGCGCGGACCTCGCCCGCTCCCGCCGCGCGCGCGGTCAGGGTCACGAGCAGCAGGCCGAGGCAGAGCGTGGAGAGCGCGAACGGCAGCGACGTCGCCTCGGCCAGGAAGCCGATGAACGGCGGCCCGGCGAGGAAGCCGATCGAGCCCATCGAGCTGACCGCGGCGATGTTCGGCCCGGACTCGCCGGGCGCGTGGCCGGCCGGCGCTGAACAGCAGCGGCACGCCGTTCGCGACGCCCAGGCCGACGAGGAAGAAGCCGCCGATCGCGACCGCGGGCTCGCCGATCAGCAGCAGACCGCCGAGCGCGATCCCGGCGATCGCGGTGCCGCTGCGCATCAGCGTGGCCGGCCCGACGCGGCGGTTGAGCCAGTCGCCCACGACCCGCCCGGCGGTCATGCCGCCCGAGAAGGCGGCGAAGGCGAGCGCCGCCACGGCCGTGCTGGTGCCGAGGTCGCGGCTCAGGTAGATGCCGCCCCAGTCGGCCATCGCGCCTTCGGTGACCATGATCAGCAGGCACAGGACGGCCAGCAGGACGACCGGGCGCGTGGGGCGGACGAAGCCGCTCGGCGCCTCGGCGGTCTCCGAGCCGGGGCCGATGTGGCGCAGCAGCACGGCGAGGAAGACGCCGAGCGCGGCGGCCGCGAGCGCGGTCTGGATGCGCGGGTCCAGGCCGGCGGCCGAGCCGACCGCGACGAGGCCGGCGCCGACCAGGCCGCCGAGCGCCCAGCCCGCGTGCAGCGAGGACATGATCGGGCGCTGGAAGGCGCGCTCGACGGCGACGCCGTGGGCGTTCATCGAGACGTCCATCGCGCCGCTGGTGGCCCCGAGGACCATCAGCGCGACCGGCAGCAGGTAGGGCTCGGGCGCGAGCAGCGGGAGCGTCAGGGCGGCGACGCAGGCGAAGCCGCCGAGCCGGGTCGCGCGCTCGCTGCCGAGCCGCACGATCGCCTGGCCCATGATCGGCAGCGCGACGATGACGCCGATCGACATCGTCAGCAGGATCAGCCCGAGCGTGCCCTTGCCGAGGTCGAAGCGATCCTGGACCCACGGGATGTGGCCGACCCAGGTGCCGATGATCGCGCCGTTCACGAGGAAGACGCCGAAGGTGGCGACGCGCGGGGTCAAGCGGCGGTCACCACGGTCACGCCGGCGGCGCGGTACGGGGCGGTCAGGTCGGCGTCGCCGTCGGTGACGAGGTGGGTGAGCCCGGAGAGCGGCGCGACGATCCACGGGCTCGCGGTCTGCAGCTTGTCGGCGGTGGCGAGCGCGATCACCTCGGCGGAGGCCTCGACCATCGCGCGCTTCACGTGCGCCTCGTCGTGGTCGGTCGCGGTCACGCCGAGCTCGGGATGCAGGCTGCAGATGCCGAGCACGCAGACGTCGGCGCGGACCTGGCGCAGGGCGTCGACGGCGGCGGAGCCGACCGTCACCTGCGACTCCTTCAGCAGGCGGCCGCCGATCAGCACGACCTCGGCGAGCGGGTGCTGCGCGAGGGCGGCCGCGACCGGCGGGGCGTTGGTCAGCACCGTGCACGCGCGGTCGTCGGGCAGGCGGCGGGCGAGCTCGAGCGCGGTCGTCCCGCCGTCGAGCAGCAGCACCTTCGCGCCCTCCAGCAGCGGCAGCGCGGCCTCGGCGAGGTGCGCCTTGGCCAGCGGCGAGATGCGCAGCCGCTGGTCGAACGTGGCCGCGGCGGGCGCGGGCGGCAGCGCGCCGCCGTGCACGCGCTGGACGAGCCCGGCCGACGCCAGCTCGCGCAGGTCGCGCCGGACGGTGTCCTCGGACACGCCGAGCGCGATCACCAGCTCGGAGGCGACGACCTTCCCGTCCTCCCTCAGGCGGCCCAGGATGGCCTGGCGGCGCTCCGCGGTCAGCACGCTGCCGGTTATAGCACGGTCCTGCAGGTTTATGCCGGTTTCAGAACCTAAAGGGGTCTGACCCCTTTATTGTAGGCTCGTGACAAATGGTCACGCCCGTGCGTAGGACGTTCGCGGCCGTTCCGCAGGATGCGGCGGAGGTGCTGCGGCCGGCTCTTCCCGCGGTCGCGGACGAGATCATCGCGGCGATCGCGGAGGACGTGCCCGACTACGCGCGGGCGATGAGCGGGGCGTTCGGCAAGCAGGTGCGGCTCGGCGTCGAGATCGCGCTCGGGCGCTTCATCGACGCGGTCGCCGACCCGGCCGCCGACCTGCGGCGGGCGCGCGAGACGTACGTGAACCTCGGGCGCGGCGAGTTCCACGCCGGCCGCAGCCTCGACGCGCTGCTGGCCGCCTACCGCGTCGGCGCGCGGGTCGCGTGGCGGCGGTTCGTCGACGCGGGCACGGCCGGCGGCCTCGAGCCGGACGCGATCTACTCGCTCGGCGAGGCGATCTTCGCCTACATCGACGAGATCTCCGCCGAGTCCGCGGACGGCTACGCCGAGGAGCAGTCGGCCGCCGCGGGCGAGAGCCAGCGCCGCCGGCGCCGGCTCGTGCGGCTGCTGGCCGAGCACCCGCCGGCCGCCGAGGAGGCGATCCGCACCGCCGCGCGCGCCGCCGCCTGGCCGCTGCCGCGGCGCGTGGCCGCGATCGTGGCCGCCGAGGGCGCGGCGGCGACCCCGGCCGCGACCGGCGAGCCCGTCGCCGGCGAGGAGCTGATCGAGGACATCGCGCTGCGGCTCGCCCGCCGGCTCGGCAGCGGCGCGATCGGCGGAGCGGCCGCCGGGCTCGCCTGCGTGTTCGTGCCCGACCCGGACGCGCCGGGCCGCCGCCGCCAGCTCGAGGCGGCCGCCGCGGCGGGCCCCGGCGAGGGCGCGCCCGCGGAGGGGCCGCTCGCGCTCGGGCCGACCGTCGGCTGGACCGAGACGGCGCGCAGCCTGCGGCGAGCGGCGGCGGCGTTCCGGCTCGGAGGGGCCGAGGGGCTCGTGGTGACCGACGACCACCTCGTCTCGCTGCTCCTGCGCGCCGACCCGGAGCTGGCGGCGGACCTGGCGGCGACGCGGCTCGCGCCGCTCGCCGAGCTCGCCGACGGGCCGCGGGCGCGGCTGACCGAGACGCTGAAGGCGTGGCTCGACCGGCCCGGCCAGGTGCAGGCGGTCGCGGCCGACCTCGGCGTGCACCCGCAGACCGTCCGCTACCGGCTGCGGCAGCTGCGCGAGCTGTTCGGCACGCGGCTCGAGGACCCGGACGCGCGCTTCGAGCTGGCACTGGCCCTTCGGGTGGTCTGACCTCCCGGCGCGCGCCCGCTTGCGCTATTCATGTGCCCCCATGCGCCTCCTCGTGACGGGAGCCGCGGGCATGCTGGGCCGCGACGTGGTCGCGGCCGCGGGCGGAGCCGGCCACGAGGTCGCCGCCCTCGCCCGCGCCGACCTCGACATCACCGACGCCGCCGCGGTGCGCGCCGCGGTCGCCGACGCGCGCCCCGACGCGATCGTCAACTGCGCCGCGTTCACCGACGTCGACGGCGCCGAGGCCGCCGAGGCCGAGGCGACCGCGATCAACGGCGACGGAGCGGGCCACGTCGCCGCGGCCGGCGCCGTTCGTCGTCCACGTCTCGACCGACTACGTCTTCGCCGGCGACGCGACCGCCGCCTACCGCGAGGATGCGCCGACCGGTCCGCGCTCCGCCTACGGCCGCTCGAAGCTCGCCGGCGAGCGCGCGGTCGCGATCGCGGCGCCCGGCCGCCACGCGATCGTCCGCACCGCCTGGGTCTTCGGCCCGCACGGGCGCAACTTCGTCGACACGATGCGCCGCCTCGGCGCCGAGCGCGACGAGGTCACCGTGGTCGACGACCAGGTCGGCTGCCCGACCTACACCGGCCACCTCGCGCCCGCGCTGGTCGCGATCGCCGAGCGGCGGCCGACCGGCTTCCTGCACGTCGCCGGCGGCGGCACCTGCTCGTGGTACGAGCTCGCCGAGGCGACGTTCGCCGACGCCGGCCTGAGCTGCCGCGTGCTGCCGGGCCGCACGGCCGACCTCGACCGTCCCGCCCCCCGCCCCGCCCTCTCGGCGCTCGCGAGCACGCGCGACGACGCACCGCAGCTCCCGCCCTGGCGCGAGGGGCTGCGGGCCCACCTGATGAGAACGCGATCCCTGGAGGTCACCGCATGAGGCTGCTCGTCTGCGGAGGAGCCGGCTTCATCGGCTCCAACTTCGTCCGCCTGCGGCTGGCCGGCGGCGACGACGTCACGGTCCTGGACAAGCTCACCTACGCGGGCCGGCGCGAGAACCTCGAAGGCCTCGACGCGCGCCTCGTCGTCGGCGGGATCGAGGACGCCGACGCGGTCGCCGACGCGCTCGAGGGCTGCGACGCGATCGTCAACTTCGCCGCCGAGACGCACGTCGACCGCTCGATCGCCGAGCCGGACGCGTTCGTCACGACCCACGCGCTCGGCACCTACACGCTGCTCGAGGCGGCGCGCGAGCGCGGCCTGCGCTACGTCCAGGTCTCGACCGACGAGGTCTACGGCTCGATCGAGGAGGGCTCGTTCACCGAGCAGTCGCCGCTGATGCCGTCCTCGCCGTACTCGGCGACGAAGGCCGGCGCCGACCTGCTCGTCGCGTCCTACCACCACACCTTCGGGCTCGAGGCGCTGATCTGCCGCGGCTCGAACAACTACGGGCCGTACCAGTACCCGGAGAAGCTGATCCCGCTGATGGTGCTCAACGCGCTGCACGGCGACCCGCTGCCGGTCTACGGCGACGGCCAGCAGGTCCGCAACTGGATCTACGTCGAGGACTTCGCCCGCGGGATCGGCACCGTGCTCGAACGCGGCGTGCCCGGCGAGGTCTACAACGTCGGCGGGCCGGACGAGGCGCCGAACCTCGAGGTCGTCAAGCGGATCATCGAGTACACGGGCGCCGACGAGTCGCTGATCGAGTACGTCACCGACCGCCCCGGCCACGACCGCCGCTACTCGCTCGGCTCGGAGAAGGCGCGCGGGCTCGGCTGGGAGGCGCAGGTGCGGTTCGCCGACGGGCTCGAGCGCACGGTCGCGTGGTACCGCGACAACCGCAGCTGGTGGGAGCCGATCCGCTCCGGCGACTACCGCGCGTACTACGAGCGCCAGTACGGCCGCGCGCTCGGCTGAGCGCTCAGGAGCCTTCGTTGAGCGAGGTCGCGCGCCACTGGCCGCCCTCGCGCACGAACTGCATCGTGGTCTCCGGCCCGTCGTCGCCCTGGCGCACGACGGCCGTGGCCTGGGTGCCGTTGACGGTCGACGTCGCGGACGACGAGGTCGAACTCGTCGCTGTCCTCGATCGCCTTCTCCATCTCCTGCGTGCAGTTCGCGCCGGCCGCCTCGAGCTCGTCGACGAGCTGCCGCGAGAGCACGTTCGCGCAGACGTCCTCGGCCTGGTTGCCCTCGGCCGCCTCCTGCAGCTCCTCGACCTTGTCGGCGACCTCACGCTCGTTGGCGGGGAACCGATCCGTGTCGTCGTCGGTCTGCCCGGCACCGCAACCAATGCGAGCGGAGCGAGGGCGAGCGAGGCGACGGCGACGGCAAGAAGGCGCTTCATGGCGGTGAGATCCTAGCCCGCGGATATTCTCGGGGCCGTGCAGGAGAGAGCGACCGTGCCCCGGGGCCGCCACGCACCGCCGCTGGAGATCCGGCTGGACCGCCAGCGCCGGCGGCTGTTCGCGGCCGCCGCGGCCGTCTTCTCGCGCGTCGGCTACGCGGACGCGACGGCCGAGGCGATCGCTCGCGAGGCCGGGATGTCGAAGGCGACGTTCTACGAGCACTTCGGCAACAAGGAGGACTGCATCGTCGCGCTGTTCGACGCCGCGACCGACGTGGTCCTGGATGGGCTCAAGGCGGCCGCCTCGCGCTCCGTCGGCCTCGCGCCGGAGCTGCGGGTGCGCGCGGTGATCTACGGCTTCCTGCAGGTGCTCGCCGACTTCCCCGACGAGGCGCAGACGCTGCTCGTGGAGATCGTCGGCGCCGGCCCGCGCGCCCAGGAGCGGCGCGACCGCGCGCTCGACGCGATCGCCGGCTACATCGACGACTTCAACCGCGAGGACGCGGCCGAGCGCGGCGCCCCGCGGCTGGCCTCGCCCGACGACGCGTTCGCGATCACCGGCGCGGTGGTCGAGCTCGCGTCGCGCCAGATCCGCACCGGCCGCCCGGCCGACATCCGCAAGCTCGAGCCGGTGGTCGAGCGGCTGGCGCTCGGCCTGATGGCCACCGCCGACCGCACGTGAGCGCCGCGGCGCTGGCGCAGCTCGCGGGCGAGATCGCGGACTGCCGCCGCTGCCCGCGGCTCGTCGACTGGCGCGAGCAGGTGGCGCGCGAGAAGCGGGCCGCGTTCCGCGACGAGACGTACTGGGGCCGCCCGCTGCCGGGGTTCGGCGACCCGCAGGCGCGCGTCGTGCTGCTCGGCCTCGCGCCGGCCGCGCACGGCGCCAACCGCACCGGCCGCATGTTCACCGGCGACCGCTCGGGCGACTTCCTGTACGCCGCCCTGCACGCGACCGGGTTCGCCAACCAGCCGACCGCCGTGCACCGCGACGACGGCCTCGCGCTCAGCGACTGCTTCATCACCGCCGGCGTGCGCTGCGCCCCGCCGGCCAACAAGCCGCTGCCCGCCGAGCGCGACAACTGCCGCCCGTGGCTCGACGCGGAGCTCGCGCTGCTGCCGAACGCCCGCGTGATCGTCTGCCTCGGCGCGTTCGCCTGGAGCCTCGTGGCGCCGCGCCCGCGACCGAAGTTCACGCACGGCGCCGAGGCGCGCAACGAGCGGCTACGCGCTGCTCGGCTGCTTCCACCCGAGCCAGCAGAACACGTTCACCGGCCGCCTGACGCCGCCGATGATCGAGGCCGTGCTGCGGCGCGCGCGCGATCTGGCCGGCTGAACGCGCTCGACCCGCGGCGCAGCCGCAGCCCGGTCGCCGCGTCGATGACCTCGCGGCCGCCGAGCGGCGCGGCGAGCTCGACGCGCGTGCTGGCGGCGCGGGCCTCGGCCGTCCGCGGGCCGTTCGGGATCCGCTCGACCACGCCGATCTCGACGCGGCCGGGGTGCTCGGTGACCTCGACGCGCTCGAGCTCGGCGCCGCCGCCGGTGATCCAGTGCAGCCGCAGCCCGCCCGCGACGGGCTGGTACGCGCTCGCCCGCGAGCACGCCAGCTCCGTCGCCCGGGTCGCGATGACCAGCGTGCGCACGAGCGGGCCGTAGCGTGCGCGGAAGTACTCGCGATGGTCCTTGCGGTCGGTGATGAGGAGGATCTCGACGACGTTGCGGTCGATGTCGACGCTCGTGCCGCTGAGCTGGAAGCCGTCGGCCGCGTGCGCGTCGAACGACACCGAGTCCTGCAGCCGCCGCAGCGACTGCTGGCTGTGCGCCACCTTGCGCACGCGCACCGGGAAGCGCGAGAGCTTGCGCATGGCGGCGCGGTGGAGCCCGACGTCCTCGGTCAGCCGAACCAGCCAGTACGGCTTGCCGGGCCAGCCGTCCTCGATCGAGATGCCGCCCGAGATCGCCGACCGGGCGTGGACGTACCGCTGGACGCCGGTCTCGAGCTGCAGGCGGTCGCGCTGCGCGCAGGTAGCGCTGCTCGGCCACGGTCACCGGGAAGCCGTACATCCGGCGATCCCGGCGGGCCAGGCGGCGCACGTACGCGCGATCGGCACGGAACCCGAACTGCGCGCGCTGCTCGGCGTAGGTCCGGAGGGTCTCGGCGCGCCGCTGGTCGGGCGTGGGCGGAGCCAGTTGGCCGTTGCAGAGCAGAGCCACGCCGCTCAAGAGTTCGGCCAGCATCACTTATTGAGTATCACGCGCTCGTACCCTTTGTCATGTGCCGCTCTCCGCCTTCACGCCACAGGTCCGGGAGTGGTTCGGGAGGGCGTTCGCGGAGCCGACGGCCGCCCAGGCGCAGGCCTGGCCGGCGATCGCGACCGGCGAGCACACGCTGATCTCCGCCCCCACCGGCTCGGGCAAGACGCTGGCCGCGTTCCTGTGGGCGCTCGACCGGATGGTGGCCGAGCCGATCGACCGGTCGCACGCGGCTCGTCTACGTCTCCCCGCTGAAGGCGCTCTCGCTACGACGTCGAGAAGAACCTGCGCGCGCCGCTGCGCGGCATCGGCGCCGACGTGAAGGTCGCGATCCGCACCGGCGACACGCCGCAGAAGGACCGGCGGCGACATGGTCCGCAAGCCGCCGGACATCCTGATCACCACGCCGGAGTCGCTGTACCTGATGCTCACGAGCCAGGCGGCGAAGATCTTCGACGGAGCCGAGCAGGTGATCGTGGACGAGATCCACGCGGTCGCGCAGACCAAGCGCGGCGCGCACCTCGCGCTGACGCTCGAGCGGCTCGCCGAGGCGGCCGGGCGCGACGTCCAGCGGATCGGCCTGTCGGCCACGCAGAACCCGCTCGAGGAGGTCGGGCGCTTCCTGGTCGGGCCCAAGCGCACGTGCACGGTGGTCGACACCGGCGTGCGCAAGCCGCTCGACCTCAAGATCCACGTGCCGGTCGAGCGCATGGTCGAGCCGCGACGCCGACGTGCCGCTCGACCCGTTCGAGGGCACCGGCCAGGAGGCCACCCGCAAGTCGATCTGGCCGGCGATCTACCCGAAGCTGCTCGAGCTCGTGCGCGAGCACCGCTCCACGCTCGTGTTCGTCAACAACCGCCGCGGCGCCGAGCGGCTCGCGCTGCGCCTCAACGAGCTCGCGGAGGAGCCGATCGCCCGCGCCCACCACGGCTCGCTGGCGCGCGAGGAGCGCCTGCTGGTCGAGGACCTGCTGAAGGCCGGCGAGCTGCCGTGCCTCGTCGCCACCTCGAGCCTCGAGCTGGGCATCGACATGGGCGCGATCGACCTCGTGCTGCAGGTCGAGTCGCCGAAGTCGGTCACCGCCGGGCTGCAGCGGATCGGCCGCGCCGGCCACAACGTCGGCGACATCTCCAAGGGCCGCATCTTCCCCAAGTTCCGCGCCGACCTGCTCGAGTGCGCGGTCGTCGCCCAGCGCATGCGCGAGGGCATGATCGAGACGCACGGTCGTGCCGCGCAACCCGCTCGACGTGCTCGCCCAGCAGATCGTCGCGATGGCCGCCTCGGCCGAGGACGACGGCCTGGCGGTCGACGCGCTGCACGCGCTCGTGACCCGCACGTACTCGTACGCCGAGCTGTCCCGCGCCGCAGCTCGAGAACGTGCTCGACATGCTCGACGGCCGCTACCCGTCGGAGGAGTTCGGCGAGCTGCGCGCGCGGATCGTCTGGGACCGCGTCGCCGGCACGATCCGCGCCCGCCGCGGCGCCCGCGCGCTCGCGATCACCAACGCCGGCACGATCCCGGACCGCGGGCTGTTCTCGGTCAACCTGCCCGGACGGCCGCCGCGTCGGCGAGCTCGACGAGGAGATGGTCTACGAGGCGCGGCCCGGGCCAGACGTTCCTGCTCGGCGCCTCGAGCTGGCGGATCGAGGAGATCACGCGCGACCGCGTGATCGTCACGCCCGCTCCCGGCGTGCCCGGCCGCGGTGCCGTTCTGGAAGGGCGACGGGCTCGGCCGGCCGCGCGAGCTCGGCGAGGCGATCGGCGCCTTCGCCCGCGAGGCCGTCGACGCAGGACCCGAAGCACGCTCGAGCGCGACTACGACCTCGACGAGCTCGCCGCCCGCAACCTCGTCGACTTCCTGCGCGAGCAGCAGGCGGCGACGCGCGTCGTGCCGAGCGACCGCACGATCGTGATCGAGCGCTTCCGCGACGAGATCGGCGACTGGCGGCTGTGCATCCTCAGCCCGTACGGCGGCCGCGTGCACGCCACCTGGGGGCTCGCGCTCAGCGCCCGCATCCGCGAGCGCTACGGCCTCGAGTCGGACGCGATCTGGTCCGACGACGGCATCATCGTCCACCTGCCCGACGCCGACGAGCCGCCCGGCGCGGACCTCGTGATGGTCGAGCCGGACGAGCTCGAGGACCTCGTCGTCGGCGAGCTCGGCGGCTCGGCCCTGTTCGGCGCCCGCTTCCGCGAGAACGCCGGCCGCGCGCTGCTGATCCCGCGCGCCTACCCGGGCCGCCGCACGCCGCTGTGGCAGCAGCGGCTCAAGAGCCAGTCGCTGCTCGAGGTCGCCAAGCGCTACGCGCAGTTCCCGATCGTGCTCGAGACCTACCGCGAGTGCCTGCGCGACGTGCTCGACGTGCCGGGCCTGCACGAGCTGCTGCGCGGGCTGCACTCGCGCGAGCTGAGCCTCGTCGAGGTCGAGACGCCGACCGCCTCGCCGCTCGCGTCGTCGCTGCTGTTCGACTACGTCGCGACGTACATGTACGAGGGCGACACGCCGAACGCGGAGCGCCGCGCGGCGGCGCTCGCGCTCGACCGCGACCTGCTGCGCGAGCTGCTCGGCCAGGAGGAGCTGCGCGAGCTGATCGACCCGGCGGCGCTCGACCAGGTCGAGGCCGACCTGCAGCGGCTGTCCGAGCGCACGCGCCCGGAGTCGGCCGACGCGCTGCACGACGCGCTGCGGCGGCTCGGCGACCTGACCGCGCGAGGAGGCGCTGCAGCGCACCCCGCACGCCGCGGAGTGGCTCGAGCAGCTCGCGGCCGAGCGCCGCGCCGTGCTGCTGCGGGTCGGCGGCGAGCGGCGCTGGATCGCCGCCGAGGACGCCGGCCTCTACCGCGACGCGCTCGGCGCGGTGCCGCCCTCCGGCCTGCCCGAGGTCTTCCTCGACGACGTGCCGGACGCGATGGAGCGGCTCGTGCGCCGCTGGGCGCGCACGCACGGGCCGTTCGAGTCGTCCGCGCTGCGCGACCGCTACGGGATCGACCTGACGCCCGTGCTGGCCGGCCTCGAGCGCGCGGGCGAGCTGGTGCGCGGCGAGCTGCGCCCGGGCGGCACGCACCGCGAGTGGTGCGACCCGGAGGTGCTGCGGCGGCTGCGGCGGGCCTCGCTGGCCGCGCTGCGCAAGGAGATCGAGCCGGCCGACCAGCGCTCGCTCGCGCGCTTCATGCCGAGCTGGCAGGGCGTCGACCGCCACCCGGCGTCCGGCGCGGGCATCGACCGCCTGCGCGACGTGCTCGTGCCGCTGCAGGGGCTCGCGCTGCCGGTCGACGTCTGGGAGCGCGACGTGCTGCCGCGCCGCACCGGCGCCTACTCGCCGGCCTGGCTCGACCAGCTGTGCGCCGCGGGCGAGGTCGTCTGGGTCGGCGCGGGCGCGATCGGCCGCCGCTCCGGCCGCGTCGCCCTGTACTTCCGCGAGGACGCGGCGCTGCTCGGCGCCCCGCCGGCGCCGGACGCGCCCGAGGGCGGGGTGCACGACGCGCTGCGCGCGCGGCTCGCGGCCGGCGCCTGCTTCTTCACCGACCTGCTGAGCGACGTACCGGGCGTGCCGACCGAGGAGCTGGTCGAGGCGCTGTGGGACCTCGTCTGGGCCGGCGAGGCGACCAACGACGCCTGGGCGCCGCTGCGGTCGCCGAAGCTGACGGCCGCAGCGCCGTGGTCGCAGAAGGCGCGCGCCGACCGCCGGCGGTCGTTCAGCGCCCGCCGCCGCGGCGCCGCCCCCACCGTCCAGGGCCGCTGGTCGCTGACCGAGCGCCTGTTCCACGTGACCGACGCCGCGGCGAGCCGCCGCGCTCAGGCCGAGCTGCTGCTCGAGCGCTACGGGATCGTCACCCGCGAGCAGGTGCTGGCCGAGGGCATCCCCGGCGGCTTCTCCTCGCTCTACGACTCGTTCGCCGCGCTCGAGACGATCGGCGTCGCCCGCCGCGGCTACTTCATCGAGGGACTCGGCGGCGCGCAGTTCGCGCTCCCAGGTGCCGTCGAGCGGCTGCGCTCGCAGCGCGACGACGACGCCGCGCCGCCGCAGGTGCTGGCCGCGACCGACCCCGCGCAGCCGTACGGCGCCGTGCTCAAGTGGCCGCGGCCGGAGGGCTCGCGGCCGGCCCGCGTCGCCGGCGCCTACGTCGTGCTGGCCGGCGCCGAGCCGGTGGTCTACGTCGAGCGCGGCGGCCGCGGGCTGCAGTTCCTGGTCGCCGAGGACGACCCGCGCATCGGCCCGAGCCTCGAGGCGCTCGTCGAGTCCGTGCAGCGCGGGCGCGTGCGGCGGCTCGCGGTCGAGCGCGTGAACGGCGACCCGGTGGTCGGCTCGGCCTACGAGGAAGCGCTGCTGGCGCTCGGGTTCCGCGCCGGGCCGCGCAAGTTGACGCTGACCGCCTGAGTAGCGAGCCAGCCCCGGAAGCGCTCGGCGGGCAGCGGGCGCGAGACGTAGAAGCCCTGCGCGGTGTCGCAGCGCAGGTCGGCGAGCCCCTGCATGATCTCCTCGCTCTCGACGCCCTCGGCGACCACGACGAGGCCGAGGTTGCGGGCGAGGTCGATCGTCGAGCGCACGATCACCGCGTCGTTCTCGTCCTCGGCCATCCCGGCGACGAACGACCGGTCGATCTTGACCTCGTCGAGCGGCAGCCGCTTGAGGTAGGCGAGCGACGAGTGGCCGGTGCCGAAGTCGTCGAGCGAGAGCCGCACGCCGAGCGCGCGCAGGCGCGTCAGCACCTCGATCGCGCGCACCGGATCGGCCATCACCGTGTGCTCGGTGATCTCGCACTCGAGCCGGTCGCCGGGCACGCCATGGCGGGCCAGCAGCTCCCCGATCGCGGCCGGCAGCGCGACGTCGACGATGTTCGCCGCCGACAGGTTGACCGCGACCGGCACGTCGTAGCCCTCGTCGCGCCAGGCGCGGCACTGGCGCAGCGCGGCGTCGAGGACCCAGCGGGTCAGGTCGGCCACGCGCGCCCGTGCGCTCGGCGAGCGGCACGAACTCGGCCGGGCGTCAGCAGGCCGCGCGTCGGGTGGTTCCAGCGCACGAGCGCCTCGACGCCGGTGACCGCGCCGCTGCCGAGCGCGACCTTCGGCTGGTAGTGCAGCACCAGCTCGTCGCGCTCGATGCCGCGGCGCAGCTCGGCCAGCAGCCCGAGCCGGTCGGCGGAGTAGGGATCGCGCTCGGCCGCGTAGGTCTCGACGCCGGTATGGCCGCGCTTGGCCTCGTACATCGCGACGTCGGCGCGCTGGACGAGCGTGCCGAACGTCCGTCCCGTGCTCGGGGTAGAGGGCGACGCCGACGCTCGCCTCGCAGCTCGACGGCCACGCCGCGCAGCGCGAACGGGCGCCGCAGCGCGTCGCGCAGGCGGGCGGCGAGCTCGGCGGCGGCGGCGCGTCGGGCAGGTCCGGCAGCAGGACCGCGAACTCGTCGCCGCCGAGGCGCGCGAGCGTGTCGCCGCGGCGCAGGGCGGCGCGCAGGCGCGCGGCGACCTCGACCAGCAGCTCGTCGCCGTGGTCGTGGCCGAGCGTGTCGTTGACCTCCTTGAAGCGGTCGAGGTCGATCAGCAGGAGCGCGCGCCGCGCCGTCCGCGCGCAGCGCCCGGTCGGCGCGGCGGTGCAGCAGCGTGCGGTTGGGGAGGCCGGTGAGGGCGTCGTGCAGGGCCTGGCGCCGCAGCCGTCCGGAGGCGCCGGCGACGATCCGGAACAGGGCGGCGAAGAGGACGACGAGCCCGACGGCGAGCATGCCGAAGAGCTCGAGCACGTCGTGGCGGATGCCGGCGGCGACGGCGTCGTAGGACGTGTAGACCTCGAGCACGGCCGCCGGGCGCCCGCCGGGAGCCAGGCGCAGCGGCACGTAGACCTCCGAGCAGCTGCTCGCCGGTGCCGTCGTGCTGCTCGCCGGTCGTGAGCTCGCGCAGCACCTCGCCGCGCAGGGCGCGGGCGACGTGGTCGTAGCCGTGGTCGCCGAGGTCGGTGCGCTCGCTCGAGTAGACGAGCCGCCGGTCGCGGTTGTAGAGCTTGACCCTGGCGACGCCGTTGTCGGCGAAGAAGCGGGTCTGCAGCGCGGCGTCGAGGGCGTTGAGGCGCTCCAGCGACACCGGGTAGCGCAGGTCGCCCTGCCACAGGTGCGACTGCACGCCGACCTGGGCGATCACGCGGGCGGTGCCGACCGCCTGCTCGAGCGCCCGGTGCTCGATCTGGCGCTTGAGCAGCAGGCCCAGCGCCAGCCCGAGGGCGGCGACGACGAGCAGGCCCATGGCGGTGAACCGCCCGAGCAGGGAGACGCGCACGGGCCAGAACCGCATGGTCGGGTGATCGGCCGGCCGTACCCTCAGCTTGATGCCGGAAGGCGACACGATCCACTATGCGGCGAAGCGCATCGGCGCCGTGCTCACCGGGCACGTGCCGGACGAGCTGCTGACGCCGCACCCGCGCTTCGGCCGCGACCGCTGGTCGGAGCGGCTGGCGGGTCGCGCGGTGCGCTCGGTCGACGCCCACGGCAAGCACCTGTTCCTGCGCTTCGAGGGCGGGCTGGTGATCCACTCGCACCTGCGGATGAGCGGGACCTGGCGCGTGCGCCCGGCCGCCGATCCGCTCCCCCGCACCGCCTGGCTCGTGATCCGCCGCGGCGACCGCAAGGTGCTGCAGCTGCGCGGGCCGGTGCTCGAGCTGATGACCGAGTCGCGCACGCGCTTCGACCAGCGGCTCGCCGGTTTGGGTCCTGACATCCTCGCCCCCGAGCTGGACGAGGCGCGCTTCCTGGCGCGCCTGCGCCAGGAGGACCCGACGCGCGGGATCGCCGACGCGCTGCTCGACCAGCGCACGATCGCGGGCATCGGCAACCTGTGGAAGTGCGAGGGCTGCTTCGCGGCCGCGATCGACCCGTGGCGGCCGGTCGGCCGCGTCAGCGACGCCGAGGCGCTCGAGATCGTGCGCCTGACGCGCCCGAAGATGCAGGAGTCGGCGGCCGACGGGATGCAGGACAAGCATCGCCGCGTCTACGGCGCGGCCGGCCGCCCGTGCCCGCGCTGCGGCGGCCGGATCAAGCGTCCGCGGCCAGGGTGACGACAACCGTCCCACGTTCTGGTGTCCGAGCTGTCAGCACTGAGAAGGATCGGCCACAAGGGGGCCGACCACATCGCCCCGGGGAACACCCCGGCGTCGTTCGACGCCGCGCTGGCCGAGGGCGTCGACATGATCGAGTTCGACGTGCTGCCCGAGGACCCGGAGCGGCCGGGCGACTCGCGGCTTCTGCTGGCCCACGACTTCACGCACGATCTCGCGACCGCGATCACGCTCGACGCCGGCCTCGCCCACCTCGCCGAGCGCCGCTTCGCCGCGATCGAGCTCGACGTCGACCTCAAGCTGCCCGGCTACGAGGACCGGGTCGTCGCCGCGCTGCGCGCGCACGGCCTGGTCGAGCGCACGCTCGTCTCCACGCTCTACATGCGCTCGCTCGTGCGCGCTGCGCGAGCTCGAGCCGGCTCTGCGGCTCGGCTGGTCGGTGCCGCGCGTGCGCAAGGACCCGCTGCGCTCGCCGCTCACGTACGCGCCGGCCTACGCGCTGCTGCTGCGCGCGCGACGGCGACTCCCGCGGCTGCGCTGCGCGCACATCGAGGCGGGCCGCTGCGACGCGGTGATGGCGCACTGGCGGCTCGTCACGCGCGCGGCTCGTGCGCGCGATCGGGGAGGCGGGCGGCGAGCTCTACGTGTGGACGGTCGACGACGCCGAGCAGATCCGCTCGCTCGAGGCGATGGGCGTCACCGGGGTGATCACGAACGACCCGCGGCTGTTCGCGCACCGACCTGATCGTGCGTCAGCCGTGACAGGCCGCCGCCGTGGCGGTGGTGCGTACCGTGACGATGGACACCATGACGTCGCCGCGAACGCCGCGGCGGGACCTCGAAGGCCTCGACTTCGAGGTGCTCTACCGCGCCACGCAGGACAGCGTCTTCGCCTACGTCGCCACGCTGCTGCGCGACCGCGGTGCGGCGGAGGACGTGACGCGCGCCGCCTTCGAGCGCGCCGTTCCGTCGCCGCCGCTGGCCTTCGACGCCGGCCGCGGCACGTGCGCCTGGCTGTTCGGCATCGCCCGGCGACGCAGCGCTCGACGAGCTGCGCGCCGCAGCGGCACGCGCTCCGCTGACGACCCGAGCCCGTCGCCAGCGGCGAGGACGAGCTGGACCAGCGCCTGCGGCGCGCCGCCGTGCGCGCCGCGCTCGCCAGCTGCGGCGCGCGACCGCGAGATCGTCGCGCTCAAGTTCCACGCCGGCCTCGACAACGGCGAGATCGCCGAGCGTCCTCGGCCTCGGCGCGTCAACACCGGCACGCGCCTACACCGTGCCCCTGACGAAGCTCCGGAAGGCTCATCGTGACGGGTGCTGGACGGGCAGCCGGGCCGGTCGACGCCGTGCTCGCGGGCGGCCGGTCGACCAGTTCGGCCCGAGATCGCCGGGGGCTCGCACTCCTGTCTGCGCGACGACCGGCCGCACCGAGACGCTGTCGTGGGGCACCCAGCTCGACCACCGGGTCGGGCGGGAGCTCCCAGCGCCACAGCGGCGGCGCCCCCTCGCTGGTACGCCCGCTCGCACCGGGTCGCCGCCGTGCTCACCCCGATCCTGATCATCGTCGTGATCGCGGTGGCGTCGAGCCCGGCAGCGACGAGGCGGCGGCCACCGGCGGTGCCGGCGGCGGCGCCGAGATGGCCGGCCGGCCAGCCGGCGCGGACGGCCACTCCGGGGGCGGCAGCCTTTCCCGCGCCGGACATGGCGGCCCGCCGCAGGCCGGCGCCGGGCGACCCGGCGCTCGGACAACCGCTCCCGGCGCGGGTCGAGCACTCGGCCTCGCTCGACCCGCGTCGCGGCCGCCCGCGGCGAGGTCGACCAGGTCGCCGACGGCGTCGGGCGCGTCACGTCCTCGCGCGGCGCTTCGTCGCCTCCGTCGGCGTCTCCCTCGGCAGCGGCGGCGCTCCTCGACCTCGCGTGCCTTCGGCCCGCCTGGACGACGCGATCGCGGCGAGACCGTCTCGCGGCTCGGCGACGTCCGCGCGGCTCCAGCGCGACGCACGCGACGTCACCGCCTGGGTCGGTGTGGCGGCGCTCACGCTCGAGCGACGCACACCGCGCGGACGGCCTCTGCACCAGCTCGGGCGCCGATCACCGTCAACGAGACCGGAGCCGGTGCCGGGCGCCCACTGCGGATCGTCTCGCGCGCGATCGCCGACGCGCCTCGAGCCTGCGCAGCCGCGGCGGAACCAGGCGCGGCACGCGACGTCGGCGTCGAGGTCGTCGCGAGCGCCCGCGCGACCGACGACGAGGGTGGCGCCTGGACGCCGGGCGACGCCTTCGACGACGCCGTCCACGTGCTCGAGGTGATCGGCCGCGTGCTCGTGATCGTCGCCACCATCCTCCGCCGATCGTGCTGCTCGGGCTTCTTCGCGCCTGGGGCGGGCACCGGTTGCTCACCCGCAGGCGGCACAAGCACGCTCTCGACATCGCCTGACCTGTGCGATCCTGCGGGCGGAATTGCCCGCGAGCGTTGAGGAGACGGCGGCGCTCCTTCGCCCGCGTGCCGTGTTCGACGAACTGGCTGACAACGACCTGCGAGCCGCTTCGCCGACGTACCGTGCCACGGCGCTTCGGCCCCGCGAGGTCGTCTTCCGCGAGGGCGACGACTCCGACACGGTGCTACGTCGTCCACAGCCACACACGGGCGCTGCGCGAGCACCCCCGACAGCCGCCGGATCGCGATCGCCACGTTCGGACCGGCGGCGGTTCGGCGAGCTGGCGATGTTCGACGACGAGCACCGTTCGGCCACCGTCGAGGCGACCAACGGCTCGAGGTGTCCTCGGCATCCTCCGCAACTCGACATGCGGCCGCTGCTGCGGTCGTATCCGCAGATGACCGTCGAGCTTGGTGCCGACATCGCCTCGGCCGCCGCTGCACGCCGGCCCAACGAGCGGCTCGCGCGGCAGTCGTTCCCAGCAGTTCCAGACCGCGTCGTCCCCGTGCTCGCGCAGCTCGTCGCCGCGGCGCCGGCCAGGGCGCAGCGGTGCGCGCGACGTGCAGGTCGTCGCCACGCAGGCCGACCTCGCCAAGCTGGCCCGGCTCCTCGCGCGGAGTCCGCAACCGCTTCCTCGCCCGTCCTTCGAGCGCGCGGGCGTCATCTCCCGGGCCGCGGCCGCCTGGTCGTCCGCAGATCCCGCCGCCCCTGCAAGGCTATGTCTACTGATCGCCGGCTCACCGAGACCTCGTTCGGCGCGTGGTGGTCCGCCCGCGACGTGCTCGTGGTCACGCGGCGGCCGGCGGCGCGTGACCGGGCTGCCCGAAGGGCGGCCCGAACCCGGGCGGAGAGCGCGCCGCGGAGACCCGCGCGCGCAAGGTACGCGAGGAGACCACGTGACCACGCATGTCGCGGGCCGCTGGGGACGTGAACTACTCGTACGGCGCCGCGGCAGGCGCCGTCTACAGACCGTGCACTTCTTCCTCTCCGTCAGTCGGGCTCCACGGCCGACCACGACCACGAGGTCGAGGAGACCGCTGGATCCCGATCGAGGAGGCTGCGGAACGGCGCCTGGCTCTCCGGGCGAACGCGCGTTGATCGAACGCGCGCTATCTAAGTTGGCGAGCAGTCGCTGAGCCTACCAGCTCATGCAGGTCCTCAACTTCTACTCAACGGTCTTCGCCGACCAGATGAAGCGCGGGCGCAAGACCGCGACGATCCGCCTCGGCGACAAACGGCACAAGTACCGCAAGAACCAGGTCGTACCTCGTGACGGTCCGTTACCAGGTCTCTCGCCGCGCGAGCGCCTGTTCCAGGCGGTCATGACAGCGTCGAGGTCAAGCGGATCAAGGATCTCTCGCCCGCGCGACATCGAGCACGACAACCCGGAGTTCCGGCGCACCGAGGAGCTGCTGCACTTCCTCGAGCAGATCTACGGGCGCGAGATGTCGCTTCGAAGGTATAAGGAAAGGAACATGAAAGTCTTGCGAATCCCTGCTGCGTCTCACCAGCGTTGCAATGGCGGCTTGTTGCCGCGCGCGGCGGAGCCTGGTGGATCGCGGCCATCCTCTACCTGCTCATCACGATTGCGCCCATCCGCCCCCGAGGCACCCGGGTGGCGCTCTGGTCGACGGTGCTCTTCACCCTGGCGATGGCCGACGGCCTCGGCGTATCTGGCCAGCCGCGGTCGGCCTACGTGTTGTGGGTCTTCCTGACGGTGTACGGCTTGCTCCAGACCGTGCAGGAGAAGCTGGCCGCCTTCGCGGAGCCCGGCCAGGCCTGACGCGCGTCGCGGGGCGGCCAGATCAGCAGCATCAGCAGGGCGATCCAGTCGACCGGGGCGAAGTTGCGGGCCAGTTGCAGGCGGCGGTAGTCGAAGATCGGCCATCCCGCCGGCCTGAAAGTCGTGGCGCTCGCCGTCGGCGGCCATGTAACAGCCCGGACCGACCTGCAGGGTCAAGATGGCGGTGACGAAGGGGGCTTCGTGGGTGTGCTCGGCGATGTAGCCGCCCGCGCGCAGCCGCGACACCGTGTAGCCTTTGAACGCCGGCTCCGCCTGCAGCAGCACCAGAGCTCCGGGACGAAGGCCCGGCTTTCTCCAGGCCGGGAAACACGCCCGATCCTTCCGGCTCGGGCAAGAGCGGCAGGATTTCCCACATCCCGGGCTGCACCCGATGGTCCGGGATGGCATTGGGGCGCCCGCTCCAGGGCCGGCAGGGCCTGGTCCGGGATGGCCGTCCAGCGCGCGCTCACGCCCTCGAGCACCGGGTAGGCCCGGGCGGGATGATAGACCGGCGGCGGGAAGACCGGCGGCACGAGGGTAGGCGCAGGCATGCTGCCCGGTTGTCGGCGGCCGCCGTCCGAAGTTGCGAGCGAAGTTGCCTCAGACGTCCAGGTTGCGGACGTTGAGGCGTTCGTTTCTCGATGAACTGCGCACGCGGGGCTTCGACCCCAGGTCGCCCATCAGCGGTGGAAAACAGGGCGGTCGGCCTCGAAGGCGTCTTCCACCCTCACCTGAAGCAGCGTGCGCCGGGCCGGGTCCATGGTGGTCTCCCAGAGCTGCTCGGGGTTCATCTCGCCCAGACCCTTGTAGCATGATCCCAGCCCCTTCTTGCCGAGCTCGTCGATCCGCTCGGCCAGGTCCTCGACCCGCTGGAACTCCACAGGGCGCCGCCGACTCCGACCCCGGCCTGCAGGGCGTAGGGGGGCAGGCCGGCACCGCCAGGTCAGCGAAGATGGCCGACAGGTCGGTCGATCCGGGCGAGTCCATCAGTTGAAGTCGATGGTCATGTTGTTGGCGAACGCCGCCGCCGCGGGGGCCTCGATCTTGAAGCCACCGTGCTCGGTGTTCAGGCGCGCACCTTGAGCACGGCGTCCGACAATTCGGGGGCGTAGTTGTCGAAGTACTGCTGCAAGCTGGCCAGGGCCTTGGCCACCACCATCTGGTCGCGCAGGTCGGCCTTGCTCAGCCGCGAGGACTTGACGATGGCGTCGACGATGCGCGCGTCGCACTTGCGGTCGATGACCTTGAGCAGCCGCTTGTAGCAACACGCCCTGCCGCGACAGCTGCCAGCAGCTTGTCCCCGTAATAGGCTCTCCCCTTGGCGGCGCCAGTCGCTCTCGGTAGCGCTGTCGACCAGGAACTCCTCGAGCGACTGCTCGTTCCAGATCGAGCTCCTTTTTCCCCGCTTTACCGGGTCGAGGCGGGTTGGGCGATGTCGAGAAGAAAGCCCGAGAATCCGCAGCTCGGGGAAGTGCCGGTAAAAGAAGGTCAGCAGCAACGTCCGGATGCTGGCTCCCATAGACGTCGGCGTCGGTCATGATGATGACCCGGTGGTAGCGGACCTTCTACAATCGCCTTTTCCTTCTCCACCCGCAGCTCCAGCGCGGTGATGAGGTTGATCTCCTGCGACGACGTCTTCGAGACGGGCCTTCTCCACGTTGAGGATCTTGCCCCGCGGCAGCACCGCCTGGTCCTTGCGGTTACGCCCCTGCTTGGCTGACCACCGGCGCTGTCGCCCTCGACGATGTACAGCTCCGACAGGCGGTGACCTGGCAGTCGGCCAGCTTGCCGGCAGCGATCCAGGGCCCCTTGCGCTGCACCAGCTCGCGCGCCTTCCGGCCGCTTCCCGGGGCCGGGCCGCCAGCACCGGCCTTCTCGATGTTGAATCTGCTTGGCCTCCTTGGGGTGTTCCTGGAGATCGCCCAGGCTTCCGTTCGGCCCGCCGCTCGACAATCCCTTGACCTCCGGAGACCAGCTTGTCCTTCCAGTAGGTCTCGAACTTCAGGTGGGTACGATCGACGCCGCGGCGATCAGCCCTTCGCTGATGTCGTCCCCGGAAAGCCCGCTCTTGAGGTCCTTGACCCTCCCTGGAGGTAGGCGTTGACGGTGCGGGTCAGCGCTGCCCGGAAGCCGGTCGTGGCGCGCCGTCCTTGTTCTTGATGTTGTTGGTAAAGCGGAAGATCGTCTCCTGGAACAGTCCTTCCACTCGCAGGCAATCTCGACCTGGGTCCCTTCCACCTCGCCCTCGACCAGCACCGGTTTGTCGTCGATCGCTCAGTTGGCCGCAGCAGGTCGGCCACGGACTGGGCAATCCCTTACCCTCGAAGTGGAAGTAGCGGGTCTTGCCGAACGTTTCGTCCTCGAGGTTGATGATGAGGCCCCGGTTGATAAGGCTGATACCGCCAACGCTGCGAAGGATTGTGGAAGGAGAACTCGGTCCCCTTGAACACCTCGGGGTCGGGGCAGGAAGTTGACCTTGCGTACGGTCTTCTGATCCATGCCGATGGCGTCGAGGGGGGTGCTCGGTAGCCCCCGCCGGTATTCCTCGGTACCAGGTCTTGCCCCTCCCGTTGAATCTCGAGCTTGAGCCACTCGGAAAGGGCGTTGACCAGCCGAACGCCCACGCCGTGCAGACCAGGCCCGAGACCTTGTAGTTCGAGTCGTTGAGGTTGACCGCGTGCAGGACGGTCATGACAATCTCGGCGGTGGGGCGTTTTCGGTGGTGCTCGCCCACCGGGATGCCCCGGCCGTTGTCCTCGACAGGTCGCCGTCGTGGTGGATGGCCACGTCGATGCGGTTGCAGAAGCCGGCCAGCGCCTCGTCCACGGCGTTGTCGACCTGGCTCGCCGTGGTGAAGGCCGGTGCCGTAGTCGGTGTCGCCGATGTACATGCCCAGGGCATTTCAAGCGCCTCGAGCCCCTTCTTGACCACCTGGATGCTCTCTTCGTTGTAGCTGTTGCCGGTCTTCCGTATGCTTGTCGTTGTTGTAGATATTTGCAGCACCATCACCTTGAAGCTGCGAACAGCGTGACGACGTCCTCTGTCGTTTTCGGCGCCTTCGGCGGTAAGGGAACTCGGCTCATCTGACTTTCGCTAAGCTTCGGAGAGGGGTGGTCGGTAGCTGTGATTCCGTTGCGCCGGCCGTGACCGCTCCCCTACAAAAAGACCAAAGCTTCCAATATTGTGGCTCGGTTTCAGGCGGGGAGTAAAGCGAATCAGCCAAAAAGGGAGACGGGAGGGCTGGCCACAACCACTTTATCACGTGGCGTCATCACCTCCGGGGTGGGTGTGGGGTCGGTGATCCGGCCGCCCGGACCGCTCGAAGTCGACCCGGCCAGGGCAGGGCGGGGGTGCGGGCCCAATAGGTCACGGTGATGAAGCTCTGCCCGGGCAGGCTCGTAGGGGTGTTTAAAAAGCATCCGCCGCCGTTTTTCGTCCAGCTCGCTGGCCACGTCAGTCGAGCAGCAGGGAGAGGAAGAGTACGCCCAGCACCGACTCGAGGTGGACAGCTCGGCCAGCTTGAGCGCCAAAACCGGCGAGCGCCGCTGCCCTGCGAGCCGTGCTCGCCCACCGGGCGCCCGGCCAGGGTCATCTCCAGGTCGTCGGTGTGGGGGCCGAAACCGGTGAACCGGCGGCGCAGATGCGCCTCCCGCTGTAGCTTGAGACCCGCAGCCAGCGCGGCGCTCACCTCGGGCTCGCTGGCCGCCTCCTGTCACGCTGGGGTGGCTGCGGTCAGCGATCTCGGCCGCCAGGTCGGCGTGCAGGCCCACCGAACAGCTCACACACCGAGGCGCCAGGGCGGCGACCAGGGCCCGCCGCCGCATCACCAGGCGCGCCCCGCGCGGCTGCTCTGCTCGTCGTCCATGGCCAGCAGGGACGGGTCGGCCGAGGAGCGCGGAGCACGGCGTTGCGATTGCTCGACGCCTCTACTAGACCACCACCTCGCCGAAGAACAGCCGGTTGGCGCCGTAGGCCGCTCGGTCATAGAGACTGCAGCAGGCGGCCGGGGAGCCCGCGGCAGCAGCAGGTCCTCGGGCAGGAACGCCGCCGACCACGCCCGCGCAGCGCGGGGGCCTGCCGCGTGCACGACCTTGCCGTCGACGCGCACCTGCTTGCGGTCGCATGATCTCGAGGTCGATGCGCCGCTCGAGGCCGCCGCTGCTCACCTTGGCCGCCACCCGGGCCGAAGGCTCGCCCCAGCGAATGATCTCGGTCCGGGTCTTGGTGCGGAACGACCGCAGCTCGGTGGCGTGATGGACTTGAGCAGGTTGGTCTTGCCCTGCCCGTTCTGGCCGAAGAACACGGTGGCCCGGGGACCGGGCCGAACTTCGCCGGGTCGAGGTTGCGCCAACCCAGGGCGCGCAGGCGCGCAGGATCAAAGGCGCATCGGCATGATCACCGCCAGATAATCGCTGCCGTCGCCGGGCCGCACCACCCGGATCCAGCTCACCGGCCGCTCGGCTTCCTCGGGCGTGGCGATCTGGGTGGACAGGTCGATGAAGTAACGGGCGTTGAAGCCCACTCTGCACCGAGCCGCCCTTGTGGTTCACCTCGACCACTCGCGGCATTGCCCGGTCGGGGTTGTCCACCTCGATGCTCAGCTTGCCCTTTTCCAGGGCCGGCCCGCCCATGGCTGTGCTCGAGGCCATGGTGACCCAGGCGGAAGGCATCGAGCGGCTTCAACCGCGGCACGGTGATGACCTTGTCGTTTTCCTTGGGGATGACCTGCTCGTAGGGAGGGAACTGGCC
>CAWJKK010000015.1:0-355482 GCA_963843485.1 uncultured Solirubrobacteraceae bacterium
TGCTGGTCTGCTCAACCATCGTATTGCTCGCGATAGCCGATGTCTCGGATCTCGTCGAGCACCGAATAGATGTTGGGTGGCGGTGAGGTCGCGAAGCTATACGTGACCATGCCCATCGCGATGCGGTTGCGCGGGACGAGGTAGCGACCACCCTTGCCCGGGTGCAGGTAACTGCCCTTCTTCGCGCTGTCGCCGAACGCAGGTGCCGCAAGCGGGCCGGCGGCCGCTCCCGCGGCGACCGAGGCGCCGACGAGTCCGGCGCGGCGCAGGAGCTCGCGGCGGGCGATGCCGCCGTCCACGGGCATCGCCTTACCGCTGTCTGTGTGTTGATCGTTGTTCACGTCTCCATCTCTCCTCTTGTCCTCTGCTTGTACGAGTGCCGCAAGCCGCGTCCCACTCGATCACGCGGTCCGTCCCGAGGCCGAATGCTGGCTACCGCGGCGGCGCCGACATCACTGCCGCCCGAAGACGCCGTGCAGGTGCGCAAGCCCTTGCACGGCGATGTCGTCCTCGGACGCGGCCAGCGGCCGCCAGATCGACGCTGCGGTCGCGATCGCTTCGTTTTCGGCAGTGAACGACTCGATCACGACGGCGCCCGTGTAATCGATGTCGTCGAGCGCGGCACGGATCCCGGCCCAGTCCATGTGGTCGGCCCCGGGTGCGCCGCGGTCGTTGGCGCACAGGTGCACGTGCGCGAGCCGGTCGCCCGCCGTACGGAACGCGTCGGGCACGTCGTGCTCTTCTACGTTGGCGTGGTAGCTGTCGACCAGCAGTCCGCTGCCCTCCATGGGCAGCCCGTCCAAGACGTCCAACGCCTGCTCGACGGTGTTGATGACGCTCGTCTCGTAGCGGACCAGCGGCTCGATCGCGAGGCGCACACCGCGCTCGGCGGCGTGCTCGCACACCGGCCGTAACGCCTCGCGCAGTTCGGCGTACAACCCAGCCCGCTCGTGGGCTGACATGCGCCAAGTGCGGCCGACCGACGCGTAGATCGGTCCCGCGATCACCGAAGAGCCCACCTGCCTGGCGGCGTCTATGCAGTCGCGCAGGAACGACTGCGTCTCGCGCACCGTGGTGGCGTCGGCGGCGCACAGCTCCCTCCCGGGCGTCATGGCAATGCAGATCGAAACGCTCATCTCGTGCTCGGCGAGCAGGTCCCCTGTGCGGGCCGGGTCCCAGTCGGTGAGATTCTCGATAGGCAGCTCGACCAAGTCGAACCCCCACCGCTTAAGCCGTGGCACTAGCTCGGCCAGCGCGGTATCGGTGATCGGCGACTCCCAGATCCACGTGTTGGCGCCGATCGGGCGCACTGCCGTCGCGGCGGTCTGCAAGTCAGTCAAACGCGACCCCTCCTCGTTCTGAGCGCTGGTTCGGTCCACAGCGCCGAATCGCCGGCGCGGGAGAAAGCTAGAGACCGACGCCTCGCTCGTCAAGAAGAACTCGATAGGAAGGTAATGTTGTTGAAAGGTCGCTTGCCGCCCGGTGCCGCAACGGTTTGGCCCCTCTGAGCGGCGACAGGTAGCGTCAACGCCGGGCGAAACCCGTAAGGTTCTGATAGGTTGCGACGAAGGTGCCGATCGCTTCGCTTCAGGCCGTCCGCCTCCCCATCCGACCGGTGGGTGGTTCGTCCGCTTGCAACTCGATGCGGGCGCCCTCATGAGCCCTGCCCGAGGCGTACCGGCGGCCATGCGCCGCTCGCAGATCCTCGAACGCATTGAGCAATCCGGTGGCATGACGGTGGGCGAGGTCGCCCGCATTCACGAGATCTCGCCGCTCACCGCGCACCGCGACCTCGAAGAGCTCGCCGCCGACGGCCTCATCGAACGCGTCCGCGGCGGCGCGCGCTCACTTCCCCACGCCAGCTCCCGCGGCGTCCACTCGACCGCGTGGCAACACCGAATCGCCCAGGCGCCGGCCGCTAAGGCCGCGATCGCCAAGGAAGCCGCCGCGATGGTCGCTGACGGCTCGACCATCTTCCTGGACTCCTCCTCCACGGCGCTCGCGCTCGCGCTCGCCCTCATGGAACGCCCGCCTCATGCGCTCACCGTGGTAACCAATTCGCCGATGATCGCTTCGGGCGCGTGCGCCGACCCCGTGCACGTCGTCGTCTGCCCCGGAGAGCTCGATCACGCGATGCGTGCCATCACGGGTCGATGGACAGTTGAGTTCATCGGCCGCCTGCGCTTTGACGTTGCCTTTGTGTCGGGCGCGGGGATCACGCTCGGCGCCGGTTTGACCACCTCGCGCGGACCTATCTCCGACGTCCTTAGGGCGGCTCGCGCGGCTGCGGCCGAGACCATTGCCCTCGTCGATTCGACTAAATTCGGTCGCGCATCGCTCATTTCCATTGCAGACGCCCGGGAGTTCGACAAAGTCATTTCAGACGACGGACTCGTACACGCGACGGCTCAAGAGTTCCGAGCTGCCGGCGTGCGCTTAGGCCCGCTCGCAGGGACCGGTAGCAACGGTTGAGCGCCCTTCCGTGGTGGCTCGCTAGCAGCGCGCCTATCGCGGCGACGCCAGCGACTGTGGACGTCTATAAGGCTCGAGGCTCGACTCCGAGCTGCTGCATTGATGCTTGGCTGTCGCATAAGTCCGGCGCCGCCGTGCTGGTGAGGACGCAACGCAATCTGAGCCGTTCCAAGGCCTTCGGGAAAGCCTCCGAGGCGAATATCGGTCGGCGTGACACGGACCACTTCGAGTCGCCGCCGATTTATGCGACGGCCTCAGGCAATTCCGATAGCCGCCGACCTCCGACTCGGCAGTGCCGCTTGGCGATCGAAGCGCCAGCGAGCAACGGGCCTCTCCGCGGCGAGCGGATAGTGGGTCGAGCTCACGATCCGCGAGGAGGCGGTCATGTCCCAACTCATGCTCGATCGCGCCGGGCGACGCCGATCACCGGCGACGATGCCGGGATTCCACACCGGCCAAGCGCCCGGCAACAAAGGGCACCGCTACCCGGCCGACCCGCCCAAGGTCGAGGAGATCGTCGCCGTCATGCGCGCGGCGGGCGACCGGCCGCACGGCCGACGGATGCGCGCGCTGATCGTCATCCTCTGGCGAGCCGGACTCCGGATCAACGAGGCGCTCGAGCTCACCGAAGGCGATCTCGACGAGGCACGCGGCGCGCTGCTCGTGCGGCGCGGCAAGGGCGGTCGCCGACGCGAAGTCGGCATGGACGGTTGGGCGTGGGAACAACTGCTGCCGTGGCTCGAGCTGCGACGCGAACTGCCGGTCGGGCCGCTGTTGTGCGTCATCGCGGGCCGACGCGCGGGCGTCATTGGTCGTCAGCCGCCGCACGCGCTCAGCTGCGGCGCGTCGCCGCCGCCGCCGGCGTGCGCCGTCGCTTCGCGCCACACCAGCTACGCCACGCTCACGCGGTCGAGATGGCACGCGAAGACGTGCCGCTCATCGTCATCCAGCGCCAGCTCGGCCACAGCGACCTGGGCATCACCTCCGTCTACCTGCAAGGCATCGACAGCGGCGAAATCATCGACACCGTCCACGCCCGACGCGCGCCGATGGTGCCGGTGAGCACCTCCCTGCGACTGTGAGACGGCGAGCGGGGAACGCACGCGGCCCCGTACCGTCTGCGTTCCTGGTCGTGTAGCCGGTAAGGGGCGTCCCGCCAAGGGCTGCTCGTGCGGACGCCTGGCTCTGCCCGAAGTCAAGGCCAGGCTCTCGCATCTCGCGCAAAGCGATAGCGCTAGGTACGCCGCGACGACGCCGTCAGGGCCGTTAGGGCATCTGGGGCTCGTCGGCGTCGCGCCGGTCCACGGCGACGGAACCTGCGCCCTGGGGCAGCCGGAGTACCACCACGCCCACGGCCGGTTCATGTACGCGGGTTGACCTCGACACCGGACGCCCTGAGCTCGCAGGCGGCGTTGGGGAGCGAGCGTATGCTGCGGCTGTGCTCGACGCGGCGCTGATCCACGCCGTCCACGCCGCGACCGGGAACGGGGCCGTGTTCCAGACCTCGACGTTGGAGGGCTTGCTGCACGGGGCGTACCGGGGTGACGTGACGGTTGCCGAACTCGCGCGTCGCGGCGATCTGGGACTGGGCACGTTCGATGCGCTCGACGGAGAGCTGATCGCCGTCGACGGGGTCGTCTACCGGGCGGCCGAGGACGGCAGCGTCGCACCTGCCGACCCGGATCGGCGCTGCCCGTTCGCGGTCATGACGCGGTTCGTTCCGCGCCTGGAGCGTGCGCTCGGTGCGCTGGACTTCGACGGTCTCCTGGCGCTCCTGGACCGGGACGTCCCCCGCACGGGCGTCTGCTCGACGGTACGTCTCGACGGTCGCTTCGACTCCGTCCGGCTGCGCTCGGTGCCCGCGCAGCGCCCGCCGTGGCGCACGCTCGACGAGGTCCTACGCGAGCAGCGCGTCTTCGAAGCCAGCGACGTCGAGGGAACCGTGGTCGGGTTCCGCTTCCTCCCCAGCGCCGCCGGCCTCGACTTCCCGGGATTCCATCTGCATTTCATCCGCGCCGATCGCCGCTTCGGCGGCCACCTGCTCGGCTGCCGCACGCGCGCCGTCCGCGCGCAGCTCGACTTCGACGCCGACCTCGACCTCGAGCTGCCGCCCGGCGTGCAGCTACCGGCGGGCGACGGCGAACTCGACGAGCTCGCGCGACTGGAACGCGATCCCTGAGCGGCTACGCAGCCCTGTCGGCGTAGAGAACGCGGTCGAACGGCCAGCGCTCCGCCAGCCAGGTCGACACTGAAGCGTGGAGCCCGGCGTCGAGCTCGGCGACATCCGCCCGCACCCACGATCGGACCTGCGCGTCGTGGGCGTCGTCCTTCGCCGGGTAGATGTACACGCAGCCGATGACCTCGTTGGTGCCCGGCCGAAGCACGGTGAATGTGAACCCGGTCCGCTCGGAGAAGTCGCGCGCATGCTCCGCTAGGTCGCCTCGGTTGGCGTCGAGCGACATGCCCTCGATCGGCGGCCACTCCCCCGACTCGAAGCCAGGCGTTGCGCGGATGTGGGCGATGCTCGAGGTCCACGCCGCGTGGTCTGACTCGTTGTGCTCCACGCCCAGCGGCACGAGATGCATCGCGGGTAGGACGAGCTCGCGCGGCGGGTCGAAGTCGGCGGGCACGAAGCCGGCGGACCGGAGCTGTTCCAGGAGCTGCACGTGGAAGCCCGAGCCCCACACCTCGGCGATCCGCCCGGCATCGACGCGGTAGAACGCGAACTCCGGGACGGTGACCGAACGACCGGTCGCCTGGACGCCGAGGAATGCCTCGCGGTGCGTTCCCGTGTCGGTGAAGTGCGCGGCGATCCACGGCGCTTCGACCACGAGGCGGAGCAACTCCCAGCGATAGTCAGGGAACGCGCGGACAACGGCTCGCAACTCGGCGGCGTACGCATCGAGTCCGCGTTCGGTGCCGTCGATCGCCACGTCGCGCGCAACGAACTCGGCAAGGTCCTCGAACCTGTGCTCGTTGCAGCACGCGTTGTAGCGGCGATAGAACGCCGCCAGCTCGTTGTCGGTCATGCGGCCAAAGGATGCCCGTCTGGCTCGCCACCCGTTACGCTTCGTGGATGGGTACTCCGGCGACCCTTCTGATCTGGTTTCAGCTGCGTTCGCCGGAGCTGGCCGAGGACTTTGAGCGTCTGATGACGGAGGATCGCGACATCGTCCGCGGGTCGCTGGACACGCTCTCGGATTGGCGGCTTACGCGGCCGGCGGACGTGCCCGGACAGTCCATCGGTCAAGCCGATTACGTGCTGACCGCCGAGATCGCCGAAGTGGAGCGCTTCGAGCAACAGGCGAGCGAACACGTCCAACGGTTGGCGGACGACTTGGCGCATCTCGTCTCAAGCCGGGGGATGCTCGTCCTGCGCCCCGTCCGTTGAAATCCACAGTCGGTGGAGGGGGAGTGATGCCTCAGACGGTGCCGGGTCGCCATGGCTCGCGCTCGTGCGTGAGCCAGACGAGCTCGGGGTCGAGCGCAAGGACCCGCTGCCGGCCTTCGGTGGGCGGCTCGTCGAACTCGCCGAACCACACCGCCACGTCGCCGCCGACGATGAACGGGCGGCCGCCGGTCTCGACGACGACCATCTGCATGCCGGGTGTGTGGCCCGGCGCCGGGACGAGTCGGAGCCCGGGCAGCAGCTCGTGCTCGCCGTCGACCGGCACGTACTGCACGCCAGGCGCCTCGACCCACTCGCGAATGGTGTAGCCGTCCTTGCTGCGCGCGTCGTCGAGCTCGCGACGCTGGACGTAGATCGGCTTGCCGGCGAAGAGGTGGTTGCCGCCGCAGTGGTCGGCGTGCAGGTGAGTGTTGACGACGATGTCGATGCCGGCGAGATCGAAGTCCTGCTCGCTCAGCGGCTGGAGGCGGGGATCCATGTCGGCCATCGCCGGGTGCAGCTCCGTCATGCCGGTGTCGACCAGCACGCGCGCATCGGGATGGTCGATGACGTGCACGTAGACCGGCATCCGCTCGCCCTCCACGGCAAGGTCGGCAACGAAGACTGGCGTGATGGTGATCGGGCCGGGGGGCATCTGATTTCTCCTCGTCGGGGACAGTCAACCGGTATGACGCGGCGAAGCCCGAGAACTCATCAGAAGCAGCCGTGCCCAAGTGAACAACGTCATCCACGGGCGACGCCTCTAGCGGTGTGCCGATTCGCGTTACGAGACGGGTGGCTCGTTCGTCTCTGCTCGCGCAGTCTCGGCCGCGGTCACGAAGCGATCGGGGCGCACGCCTCGGAGTGCTTCGAGGTCGAGGGCGTCGATCAGTTCGTCGGCGACGAGCCGGCCGGCGACCGGCGCGAGCGTGACTGCCGAGTGCATGACGGCGATGTAGCCGCCCGGGTGGCCGGGCAGCGGCCCGATGATCGGCAGTTCGTCAGCCGGCATGGGTCGCACTCCGATGCGGACGTCGCTGAGCTGGATGTCGTGCGCGCCACTGAGCATGTCCTTGAGCCGTTGGAGCGTGGCGTGAGCGCTGCGCTGCAACTCGTCCTCGTTCGCCGTCCCGGCCGCCGCGAGAAGCATCCCGTCCTTGGTCTGGCGAAAATCGCCCCAGGGGCAGTGGAGCAGCCGGCGAAGCAGACCGGGTGAGGCGTCGAAGCGCATCAACACCGCAGGAGAGGCGGCGACGGGGAGATCGACGCCGACCGCGGCGCAGAGTGTCGGCACTTCGACACCAGCAGCCAACACGACTGTGCGAGACGCGAAAGTCCCCATCGACGTGTCGACCCCGACGACAGCACCATCCTGCATCCGTAACCCGCGCACGGACTCGCCGAGTCGTACCTGCGCGCCATGACGTCGAGCAGCGTCGATCAGCGCCTCGGTCACCGCGACCGGGTCGATCGCCCCATCGCGAGGTCGCCAGATCGCTTCGCGCGGGACCGCCCGAAGGTTCGGCTCCAGGCGTCTGATCTCGTCGGCGTCGACGAGCCGCTCGTCGGCTTCGAGCATGTCGTCGTGAGACCGTGCCTCCTCGCCCCAGGCCAGCGATCCGCTCCAGCGCACAGAGACACCGGGCACGTCGCGCTCGAGCCGAGCCCAGTCCTCGAGCGCCGTCCGCCGTAGCGGCGTGCTGCCGTCGATCGCGGGCCGGGCGCTCGCTCCTCGGACCCAGGCGAAGGAGTCGCGCGTAACGCCGGAAGCCGGCAGCGACCGATCGATGAGCAACACGGCGGCGCCGGCGCGGGCGGCGTGGTACGCGACAGAAGCCCCGACAATGCCGGCTCCGACAACGACGACATCCGTCCCTGGCGAACCGCGCACGCGCGACACGATCCCAGATGGGAACGGCAACTGCCCCGGTCGTCGATCGCCTTATCGCTCGATGTGCCTATCCACGACGCGAACCGAGCGTCGCCCGATCGGGTAGCGTCGCCGTGTGAGGCTGCGAGCCGGTGCACGTGTGGCGATCGTCGGTGCCGGCCCGAGCGGTCTGGTCGCCGCCAAGCACGCGCTACAGGCGGGCTTCGACGTGACGGTCTTCGAGGCGAGCGATGATCTCGGCGGCCAGTGGCACACGACCGCCGCCCATAGCGGGGTGTGGCCGGGAATGCGTACGAACACGAGCCGCGCGATGACCGCGTTCTCGGACTTCGGCGCGCCTGCCGACTATCCGCTTCACCCCGCCGCCGAGCAGATCCACGCCTATCTGCGCGCCTACGCGGAGCACTTCGGCGTCACCGACCGGATCCGGCTGCACACGCCCGTCGGCCGGGTCTCCCGCGCTCGGGCGGTCGACGGTGAGCGCTTCGACGGCGTGATCGTGGCGTCGGGCCGCTTCCGCAAGCCGCGCCTCCCGCCGGGCTCGACGCGTTCGACGGCGACGTCATCCACGCCTTCGACTATCCCGGCGCCGGGCCGTACCGCGATCGCCGCACGCTCGTCTACGGCAACGGGATCAGCGGGCTCGAGATCGCATCCGATCTCGCGCCCGTCACGGCCGTGGTCTCGGCCTTCCGCAAGCCCCGCTACGTGATCCAGAAGGTCGTCGACGGCGTGTCGTCGGACTGGCAGTGGTACACGGCGTTCGGGGCGCTCGAGCGGCGCCTGCTCTCGCGCGAGGCGTTGAGCCGCACGCTCCGCGACCGGGTCCTGCGCGTCGCCGGCAACCCCGCCGCGTTCGGAGCGCCCGAGCCGCACGGCGACATCTTCACCGCGGGACTGTCGCTGTGTCAGGACTACCTCGCGCAGGTCGCGGACGGGAGCATCGTCTGCCGTCCGGCGATCGCCGCGATCGACGGCCGCGCCGTGACCTTCGTCGACGGCTCGATCGAGACCGTCGATGCGATCGTGTGCGCGACCGGCTACGACGTCGACATCCCATATCTGCACGACGACGTGTGGGCGGTGCTCGGCCCGGACCTCGCGCTCTACCAGCGCACGCTGCATCCGGACCTACCCGGCTTCGGCTTCATCGGCCAGTTCCTCGCCCAGGGCCCCTACTTCCCGCTGCTCGAGCTGCAGGCGCGCTGGATCGTCGCAACCTGGGCGGGCGACGTGCCGCCGCCCGACGAGGCACGCATGCGCGCCACGATCGCCGAGCCCCGGCCACCGCTCGACGCGCACAACGCACTCGCGACGACGCTCGCCGACGAGCTCGGCGTCGCGCCCGACCTGCTCGCCCGCCCCGAGCTCACCGAGGCCCTGCTGTTCGGGCCGCTGCTGCCGCCGCGCTACCGGCTCGACGGCCCGGGCGCATTGCCGGACGCCGCCGAGCGATTCAGCGCGCAGCTCGCCGCGTCGCCGCGGGCGCCCGTCGAGCCGGCCGACATCGAGGCGCTGCGGGACTTCGGGCTCGCTCAGGCCGCCGACATCGTGTCGCGTTCGAGACCGACTCACGGGAGACTGACGCGATGCGGAAACTGACCTTTGGCATGAACGTGAGCCTGGACGGCTACGTCGCCGCGCCCGGCGACGACCTCGGCTGGAGCGTGCCGAGCGACGAGCTGTTCCAGTGGTGGTCCGACCGGGTGGGGGCGACGGGCCTGGCGCTGTACGGGCGCAAGCTGTGGGATGCGATGAGCTCCCACTGGCCGACCGCCGACCAGCAGCCTGACGCCACACCGGCGCAGATCGAGTACGCCCGCCGCTGGCGGGACATGCCGAAGGTGGTGTTCTCCTCGACGACCAGCGCGGTCGACTGGAACGCCCGCCTGGTCACCGGTGACGCTGTCACCGAGATCACCCGGCTCAAGACTGAGGATGGCGGCCCCATGGACGTCGCCGGCGCCACCCTCGCCGCGGCGGCCATGCGGGCCGGGCTGATCGACGAGTACGCGATCGTCACCCACCCGGTCCTGTTGGGCGGCGGCGCGCCGTTCTTCACGGCACTGGACAACTGGGTGCACCTGAACCTGGTGGAGACCCGGACGTTTCCCGACGGCGTGCTCCTGACCAGGTACGAGACCAGGCGCTGAATGTTCAACCTTGCAGCGGCCGGCCGTGCCGGAGAGACTGCTCACGGCGTCGACGGGACAACTTCCACGCGAAGGAGCTGCCATGGCCGTTCAGCCGGACGAGAGCAACCCGACGATCGTCCTCGTCCACGGGGCATGGGCCGATGCAACGGGCTTCGACCCCGAGATCCGCGCTCTCCAGCGCGAAGGGTTCCGCGCCATCGGGTTCGCCAATCCGCTTCGCGACCTCGCTCGAGACTCGACCTACCTCGCCGAGTTCCTGCGCACGCTGACCGGCCCGATCGTGCTCGTCGGACACTCTTACGGTGGGAACGTCATCTCGGTGGCTGCGACCGGCAACGACCAAGTCAAGGCACTTGTCTATCTCAACGGATGGATGTGCGACGAGGGCGAGAGCCAGCAGGAGCTCCTCGAGAGGTTCGAGGGCAGCCTCGTGGGTCCCTCGATCAGGCCCGTGCCCTTCACCAGCGCGGATGGGGGCGAGGGCGCGGACCTCTACCTCGACCCCGACGCGTTCCGTGAGGCCTTCGCCGCCGACGTCGACCAGGCGACGGCGGACGTCATGGCCGCTGCGCAGCGGCCGTACGCCGCCGCCGCGTTCGCCGGTGCGCCGTCGAGCCCGCCGGCGTGGAAGATGCTGCCGTGCTGGTACCTGCTCGGTACGGAGGACAGGGCGATCCCGCCGGCGCTTCAGCGGTTCATGGCCGAGCGCGCGAACGCGACGATCGTGGAGGTGCCGGCCTCGCACGTCTCGTTTGTGTCGCAGCCCGACGCCGCGACCCAGCTCATCCTTCAGGCCGTCAAGGCGACCATGCCTGCGGCGAGGCCCGCTTAGAAGTCCCGCCCACACCATCGCGACGTCGAGCACCCGACGGCGCCGCGCGTATAGCGTGCGGACCATGTCCGACTTGGTGCCGATCGAGGAGATCCGCGCGGCGGCCCGTGCGATAGCGGATCACGTCGAGCGGACGCCCACGGTCGCGAGCGCCGGGATGACGGCGTTGCTCGGCGTGCCGACGACGCTCAAGCTCGAGCTGCTCCAGCGGTCGGGGTCCTTCAAGCCGCGCGGCGTGGCGAACAAGCTCCTGGCCCTCAGCGCGGCTGAGCGCGACGCGGGCGTCGTCGCGGTGAGCGGCGGCAACCACGGCATCGCGGTCGCAGAGGTGGCGGGCGGGATGGACATCCGAGCGACGGTTGTGATGGCACGCTCTGCGCCGCCGCGCTCGATCGAGCGCATCCGCGCGGCCGGCGCCGATCTACGGCTGACCGCGGACATGGCCAGCGCGTTCGTGTCGCTCCAGGAGCTCGTGGACGAAGGAATGACGCTCGTGCATCCATTCGACGATCCGGTCGTGGTCGCCGGCCAGGGGACCGTCGGCCTCGAGCTTGCCGAAGACGCGCCGCATCTCACTGACGTACTCGTGAGCATCGGCGGCGGCGCGCTGATCGCCGGCGTCACCGTCGCACTCAAGGCGTCGTTGCCCGACGTCCGGGTCTGGGGCGTGGAAACCGAGGGCGCCGACGCGATGGCGCGCGCACTCGCCGCCGGCGAACCGGTCGCGATCGCGCCGACATCGATCGCGAGCACGCTCAGCGCGCCGCACGTCTCCCAGCTCACCCTCGAGCACGTCCGACAGCTCGTCGAGGAGGTGTTCGTGGTCTCGGATGCTGATGCGATGCGCGGCGTGGTCGGGTTCGCCGAGGAGGCGAAGCTGTGGGTCGAACCGGCGACGGGCTGCCTCGTTCCGGCGGCGCGACAGGTGATCGAACGAGTAGACGACGACGTGTCGCTCGGGTTCGTGGTCTGTGGCGGCAACGTCACCCACAGCGACGTGCGTGCGTGGGTCGACCGGTTGCTGTAACGGTCGGCTCGGCTCCGCTCACGTGCTCGCGCGGATGGCGCGCTCGAGTCGGGCGAACGCGTTCGGCACTCCGCGCCCATGCTCGTCACGGAGCTCGCGAGTGGGGAAGCCGGACTGGATGACGGTCATGAGCGTCCGGCCGTCCTGCTCCTCGAACGTGAACTCGACCGAGAAGTCGAAGCTCGGCCGGTCGGGGCGGCGCTCGGTCGTGGCGAGCACGATCCGCCGCGGACGGTCGATGACCTCGAAGACGCTGCGGTGCTGGTAGAGGTGGTCCGGCGAGGGGCCGAACGTGACCGTCCAGAGGCCGCCCACGCGCAGGTCGCACTGCGACTCCACGATCCAGCCCGGGTCGTCGGTGCCGTAGAAGGCCACCTGACCCCCGTGTGTGGTGAACGCCTCGAAGACGACGTCGGGCGGCGCGTCGATCACGCGCTCGAGTCGCAGCTCGTCGGTCATCGGCGCTCCTCGACGTACGCGCCGAACCGATCCAGCCGGCGCTCCAACTCCCGCCGGTAGCCGTCGATCCAGCCGGTCGCGTTCTCCAGTTGCGCCGGGCCGAGCCGGCACTCGCGCGCTCGGCCGACCTTCTCGGTGACGACGAGGTCGACGGTCTCGAGGATGCCGACGTGCTTCTTGAGGCCGTTGAGCGTCAGGCCGAACGGCTCGGCGAGCTCGCCGATCGTGGCCGGTCCGCGCGCGAGCCGTTCGAGGATGCTCCGGCGCGTCGGGTCCGACAGGGCGAAGAACGTCCGATCCAGTGTTTCGTTATGCTGCACCGATCGGTGCACTATAACCGCCGCGCGGCGGGAAGGAGGACGCATGAGCGACGAGCCGGCGCAGCGCAGGCTCATCCTCTACATGTCGATGTCGCTGGACGGCTTCGTCGCTCGCCGCGACGGGGTGATCGAGTGGCTCGGCGACACGCAGCCGCACGGCGAGCATCGCCAGCGCGCGGTGGCCGAGCTGCTCGGCCAGACCGGCACTGCTGGTGCTCGGCCGCCGTGCCGCCCAGGACATGGCGAAGGCGTGGCCGAGCTCGCAGAGCGCGACCGGCCAGCTCATGAACGCGCTGCCGAAGGTCGTGTTCTCCAGCACGACTCACCGACCTCGAGTGGAGCAACACGCGCGTCACCGACCGGCCGGTGGAGGAGGAGATCCCCGAGCTCAAGGGCCAGCCGGGCAAGGACATCGTCGTCTTCGGCGGAGCGAGCTTCGCCCGTTCGCTCGCTGCCCACGGCCTGATCGACGAGTACCGGATCAACGTCCAACCGGTCGCGCTCGGCGACGGCCTGCCGCTGCTGCACGGGCTGCGCGAGCCGCAGCGACTCGAGCTGGTCAGCAGCACCACCTGGGCCGACGGACCCATCACCCACACCTACGTGACGCGCTGAGCGCCGCGCGCAGAGAGGAACGCACTCATGGCACGCGTGATCTGCGACATGTCGATCTCGCTCGACGGTTACGTCACCGGCCCGAACGACAGCCGCGAGAACCCGTTCGGCGACGGCGCCGGGATGCTGCACGACTGGATCTTCGACGCGGCGACCGACGACGACCGGGCCATCCTGCAGGAGATGCTCGACGACGTCGGCGCGATCGTGATGGGTCGCAAGTCGTTCGACAAGAACGAGGGCGACGGTGGCTGGGGCGACAGCGGCCCGCGTCGGCGACACCCCCTGCTTCGTGGTCACCCACCGCGAGCCGACCAGGTCGCACCCGCCGATCTACACGTTCGTCACCGACGGCGTCGTCAGCGCGATCGAGCAGGCCAAGCACGCGGCGGGCGACAAGGTCGTCGGCCTGCACGGCGCGACCGTCATGCAGCAGGCACTCCCGCTCGGCCTGGTCGACGAGATCCGCGTGCACGTGATCCCCGTCCTGCTCGGTGGCGGCACGCCCCTGTTCGCGACCCTGGACTCGGCGATCAGCCTCGAACGCACCCAGGCGCTGGCGACCCCGGCCGCGACGCACCTGGGATTCCGTGTCGTGCGGTAGGCGATGCGCACGTCGACCGGTGTCGCGCCCGCGACGATCGTCGCCGGCGCAGTGAGGCAGCCCGATAGCGCGGTGCGCAGCCCGCGCGAGCTGCGACAGGATCCGGCGCCCGCCGCGCGCGACAACTCACTCCGGCACGTAGTGGCGAGCGTGGTCGGCGGGATCGACCCACACGCGCATCACGCGCCGGGTGGTCGGGTCGACGAAACGCTCCTTCGTCGGCACCCACGTCGGCTGCGCCGCGCGCGCCTCGGCGTGGCGGCGGCTCCAGCGGCGCCGCGGCGCCTCGCTCGCGAGCGGAGGTAGCCCGTCGAGCGCCTCGCGCGAGCCGGCGAGCGCGAGGTCGAGCCGCCGCTCGAGCTCGTCGGAGTCGAAGCCCCCGGCCGCGTAGTGGCGGCCGACGAGAGCCGCAAGCTTGTCAGCCTGCACGCTCGACGACGACGGCGGTCCCGTAGGCCACGACCTCCGTCAGCCCGCTGCCCATCTCCGAGGAGTCGAAGCGCATCGATACGATCCCGTTGGCCTCGAGCAGCTTCACGTTGGCCACCATTCGGTCGATCGCGTGCCGGCGCGCGTCCTCGAGCAGCTCCGTGTACTCGGTCACCTCGCCCTTCTTGAGCGAGCGGATCGAGGCGGTCACGCCGCCCTTCAACCCCACGCTGCGCACGACGAGACCAAAGACGATCCCGAGGTTCTCGCGGACCTCGTGGCCCGGCAGCTCGAGAGCCGTGGTGATCGGCAGCTCGATGTCGCTCACGCGGCCGAGGGTACAGCCATCCTGTCGCGTCAGGCGGTCGCCTCGCGCGCAGCCACGTCGGACAACTCCTCGAACAGGAACAGGCGTGTGCTCGCGTGGGTCGGGCTCTCCGCGGTCCGCGCACGACGAGCAGATCGCGCGGGAGATCCTGACCGAGGCTGACCTGCAAGCGGCGGTGGGCGCTCAGCCGATGACGCGCGCCCGGGCGGTCACCGCCCCCAGCGCCCACAGGACGGCGTCCTGGGCGGCGAGCCGAGTTACGTCGCCTTGCGCGAAGAGCTTGGCCGCGGCGTGGTCGAACGTGAGGTGATCAGCAAGTGCATGCAGCGCGCGCCGGTGCTCGCGCGGCATCGCGAGTTGGGTCGCGGCGACCAGGTCGAGCAGCGCGTTGAGCGAGTTGACCGCGTTCGCGTTGCGGTCGCCGTGGGCGATCACGTACAGCAACTCGGCCACGTCGCAGGTCAGGGCCACCTCCCGCGGCGCCTCGACGTCGGCCATGCCTGCGGCCTCGAGCGCGCGGGGCGCGAGCGCGGGGTCGGTGAAGAACAGGATGCCCTCTCACGCATCAGCGGGCGGTCGACATCGTCGTACAGGAAGACCGTGTAGAGCTGCGGCTCCGGTGTGTCAGGGTCGAGTCGGAACGCAAAGAGGTACAGCGGCATCGGGGCAGCCTACGGGTCCCTGAAGTGGCGGTCGCCATACTTCTTGATCTGGTTCCACTCCGACGTCGGGCCGGTGTCGAACGTCGGCCTGTCCGGATAGCGCAGGCGCAGGATGCGTTCGGCCCAGGCCCTGCCGCTCTCGCCCTGCCGCGGTCGTAGGCCCTTCACCCAGGGGTCGACGTCGGTGGCGCCCACCTTGCCACCCGAGCGCGGGACCGGCACCTTGAACGGCCCCGGGTCGGCCGGGAAGTCCGTCGGGTCGACGATGCGCTCGGGCACGGGCCTCGCGGGGCGCTCGTCGAAGACCTCCTCCGGCTCCGCGACGGGTTCGGGTGCCGGCGCCGGATGGTCGTTGAGGATCTCCCCGAGCGATTCCACCGAGCTGTCGAGCCACTCCTCATACGAGAGGAACTCCTCGGGCGTCGCGGCCTCCGCGATCGAGTCGCGGATCGTGAGGAACTCTTCCGCCAGCCGTGCGGCCTCGGCGGCCGCGGCGGAATCCCCGGCGGCCTCGGCGCGCGCGGCCGCCTCCTGCGCGGCTGTGGACTGCTTCACGGCCCGCGCCTGCGCCGCCGTCTTGGCCGCGGGCAGTTCGGCCACGGTCGGCGGCGAGGCGCGCCCGCCGCCCTTGTTGTGGACCAGCACGCCGGCGCCGGATACGAAGTAGGTGCTGACGCCGTCGACCGTGAGGTTGTGAACGGTGGTCGACCCCGGCCGGCGGGCGCTCGCGGCGACGGCGACGGTGGTGCCCGCGTGGGTGAGCAGCGGAGTGCCCTCGGAAAGGTCGCCGGCGCGGCGCCAGCCGGCCCCCGGCACCCAGAACGGATGCTCGGCCGTCACGAGGATCGTCGTCTGGCCGGCCGTGATCTCGAGTACCTCTGGCACGGCGATCGCGTGCACCGCGGTGACGGTCGCCGGCACCGCGGCGCCGGACGTGGAGTCGTACGCGTGCACGACGTTGCCCGCGCGCAGCGCCTCGATCGGCACCAGCCCGGCCGGGGTGAGGACCAGCGTGCCGGTCACGAAGCAGCCATGCGTGGGCGACCGGGGCACCTCGGGGACGACGCCCTCGTCGACCCTGGCCTCGTCCTTCAGCTCTTGCGCGCGACGGGTGGCGTCCTCCGTGCCCTTTCTCGTCTCGCTCGCCGTCTTGTCGAGTGCGTCGGGTTCGGCCTTGAGCGGGTCCGTGGCCGTGCCGCGCAGCGTCTCGACCATCCACTTCAAGCCCCGAACGAGGCCGGCGAACAGCCCGACGACCGCCAGCAGGGTGATGCTTTCGCCGACCTCCTTCACCTGCTCCTCGCGCTCGCGCCCGGTGGTCGCGGCGCCGCCCTCGAGCATGTCGAGTTGCAGCTTCAGCACCGAGAAGACGAGGAACGCGATGCCGTTCGCGGCGGCGACCGCGCCGATGTATCCGGCGATCGTGCCGACGACCGCCCCGACGGCGACCACCACGGGGACGGTGGCGAGCCCGAGCAGCGCCGCCGCGCCGCCGAGCGCTAGGGCGAGCAGGCCGAGCCACAGGCCGATCAGTCCGGTCAGGTCGCGCAGGAACGTCACCGCGCGGTCCAGGGACGGGTTCTTCGCGAAGTCGAGCACCTGCGTGAACAGGCCGACCAGCGTGTCGATCGGATGCAGGATCGGGTGGAGCACGCCCATGATCAGCGCGCCGGGGGAGAAGTTCTCGACGGCGGACGCGACGCCGCCGACGACCGTCTCGACCATGCCGCCGAAGAAGCTCTGGTTGAACACCTCTAGGTCGCGGTCGAGCTCTGGATCGTGCAGGGCGCCGATCAGCTCGGTGAAGCGCTGCGCCTGCGTGGCGTCGTCGATGTGATCGAACAGCGCCTGCTTGAGCCCAGCGGCGGCCACGTCGGCCATCAGTGCGGCCACGTCGCCCGACTCGAGGATGTCGATCATCTTCGCTTCCTCGGCGGCCGTCGACCACGACAGCTCGAGCAGGATCCGCAGCAGACCAAGCCGCTGTGCCGGCGTCGCCTGCGACAGGTCGTCGAGCGCGAGCACCGCGTCCGCGGACTGCGCGGCGAGGGCGTCGGCGATCGGGCCGGGCGGCTCGGCCGCGGCCGGCGCGCCGAGGAGCTGCTCGAGCTCCGCGTGCAGCGCCGCGTCGTCGACACTGTCGAGGACCTGCTGGCGGTAGCCGAGCACGTCCAGCGCCGCCACCACCTCCGCGTGCTTGCCGCCGTGGCGGAGGATCCGCAGCGTTGCCTCCTCCTCGGCGTACGACGTCCACATCAGGTCGCTGAGGACGCGTATCAGACCGGCGCGCTGCTGCGCGGTCGCGGCCGCGATCTCTTCGTCGGTGATGTCGCGGATCGCGGTGCCGTCGGCGTCCGCGAGCATCGAGGCGACCCTCTCGCCCGGGCTCGCCGCGACCGTCTGCTCGCTGCGCGAGAGCATCCGCGCCACCGCCTGGTTACCGGCGCTCTGCTGCAGCGCCAGCAGCTGCGCGGTGCCATCCGGTCGCGGCGGAACGGGGACGGGCGCCGTCGGCGCCGATGCCGGGCTCTCCGCGAGACGGTCGTCGGAGAAGGCCGGCACTCTTGTGCTCTAGCCCCGCGGGTCGCGACGCTCGTGCTCGTCGTCGGCGCCGGCCGCGCTCGCACGCAGTAGGGCGACGATCATGGCCCCGCCGCGGCGGCCGGCCTCGAACGCCTGCCGCTCGGTCGCGGTGAGCACGGAAACGGTTTTGAGCTCGGCGGCACTGCGCATGTCGCGGGACTCCAGCGGTGGGAAGCGCACGATCGCCGAAGTCTGCCTCTCGGTGCTTGGCGAGACCTTGGGGCGCTCGTACCGGCGCGCGTCGACCGTACAGAGCCCGCGATGGCGATGCACCGGGCGAACTCCTGGGTTCTAAGCCCCGCCCGTCAGTCGGCATCCCGCCGCTGGACGCCTAATGACCGCCGAGCCGCCCGCGTGATCGCCGCGCGACTACCGCGTGCGGGCAATAGCGCGGCCGCTACTGGGCGGTCGCCGGAGGGGGTACTCGCTCGCCAAAGTGTCGGTGTTTCGGTGGCTGCTGGTCGGGCTGGGCTTCTTCGTCTGGGTGACGGGGCTTTACCTGTTGTCCAGCGGCAGCTATCCGCTCGGAGGCGGCCTCGTGATCGCGGGCGGCCTCTGCCTCGTCATTGCCGCGAGCGGCGGATGGCCGCAGTTCGTTGAGGGCGTGACCAACTGGCTCTTCTTCTGGCGGTGACCGCTATCGCTTTCGCGTGATAGGAGCAGCGCACCCGAGCGCGCCGAAGGCGCAGCCGATCGTTGAGTCAGGGCACGGGGCCACCGACGCCGAGCGGAGATCGCGAGCGCTGCCCCGGGAGGCCGCGGCGGCGGACCGACCCCAGCCCGCCTAGAGCCCGACCCGCTCCAGCAACACGAGCCCGAACTCCGAGGCGAGCTCGGCCAGCGGCACGCGACCCGACAGAGGCCGCTCGCCACCCCGCAGCACATCCCGCCAGGTCCCGGCCGGGACGTCGACCGCGTCGCCCGCCGCGCGGATGACCACGCCGGCGAGCACGTCGCCGCCGCGGGTGAAGAAGCACGCGTGCTCGCCCGCCGCGAGCGGCTCGTAGCCGCCGGCGAACGCGTCCGGCCGCCGCGACCGCAGCGTCAGCGCGCGCACGGTCAGCCACAGCTTGCGGTTGTGCTCGTCGGGCCCCGCGCCGCGCCGGATCTCGGCCAGCAGCTCGCGCCGCCGCGCCCAGTCGACCGGCCGCCGGTTGTCCGGGTCCACGAGCGACAGAGAGAGCAGCTCGTCGCCCTGGTACGTGTCCGGGATCCCCGGCACGGTCAGCTTCAGCAGCAGCTGCCCGAGCGCGGCACGCTCGCCGGCGCGCGCCACCTCGCGCACGAACGGGCCGAAGTCCCCCAGGAACGGCCGGTGGTCGTAGAGAGCGCGGCAGAACGCCTTGACGCGCTCCTCGTAACCCAGATCGGGCTCGATCCAGTTCGAGTTGCGCTTCGCCTCGCGCAGCGCCTTCTCGATGTACGCCTCGAGCCGCTCGATCTCGATCGGCCAGACGCCGACGAGCGTCTGGAAGATGAACAGGCGCTCGACCGCGTCGGGGCCGGGCAGCGTCGAGCACGCCTCGAGCCAGCGCCGCACCCGCCCCGCCCACTCGTCCGGCATCGTCGACAGCACGCCGATCCGCGCCCGCGCGTCGCCGGAGCGCTTGGTGTCGTGCGTCTGCGTGATCAGCAGGTTCTGCGGGAAGCGCCGTGCGCGTTCGGCGTTCCCCGCGTGGAAGTCGTCGACCGAGACGCCGAAGCGGCTCGGGTCGCCGCCGACGTCGTTGAGCGCCAGCAGCCGCGCGTAGCGGTAGAACGCGGTGTCCTCGACGCCCTTGGCCATGATCGCCGGCGTCGTCTGCTGGAAGCGCGTGACGAACGCGCCCCAGCCGCGGTCCTCTTCCAGACGCAGCACTCGCGACAACGAGTCCGGGAGCCGAGCCGAGCGGATCGCCTCCCGGTCGGCCTCCTCGACGCGACCCGACCACGGCTCGACGTAGGTGCGGTAGACCGGCAGCGACGCGAGCGTGCGCTCGAGGCCGCCGACCTCGCGCGGCGCCTCGCGCCGCAGCCGCTCGACCTCGGGCGCGAACGGGCCGCGGACCTGCTCGAGCTTGGCCTCGAACGCGTGGTCGGCGAACGGCCGGGCGTCCTGCGCGACCTTGGCCCAGAGGTCGGTGAACGCCGCCTCGGCCGAGCGGTCGACGAACAGCCCGGCGACGTCGTTGAGGAACTCGTAGCCGACGGTGCCGGACACCGGCCAGTCGCGCAGGTGTTCGCCGGGATCGAGGATCTTCTCGACCCAGACGTGCTCGGCGCCGCCGTCGCGCAGCCGCTGCAGGTAGCCGGCGGGGTCGGCGAGCCCGTCCGGGTGGTCGACCCGCAGGCCGTCGACCACGCCCTCGCGCACGAGCCGCAGCGCCAGCGCGTGCGTCGCCTCGAAGACGTGCTCGTCCTCCTGGCGCACCGCGGCGAGGTGGTCGATGTCGAAGAAGCGCCGCCAGCGGCCGGTGTGCTCGTCGAGGTCGAAGAACCGCCGCCGCAGCTCCTCGTCGGCCCAGAAGCGGTTCGCCTCGTCGGCCGCCATGTGGTTCGGGACGATGTCGAGGATCAGCCCGAGCCCGGCCTCGCGCGCCGCCTTCGCCAGCGCGTCGAACCCGCGCTCACCGCCGAGCGCGTCCGAGAAGCGGGTCGGGTCGACGACGTCGTAGCCGTGCGTGGACCCCTCGCGCGCCTGGAACGAGGGCGAGAGGTAGAGGTGGCTGACGCCGAGGTCGCGCAGGTACGGCACGAGCTCGCGCGCCTGCGCGAACCCCAGCTCCGCCCCCAGCTGGAGCCGGTAGGTCGCGCGCAGCGGAGGCAACGCTAGTTCTCCCGGCGCAGGACGATCAGGGAGCGGGAGCGGATCGTGATGTGGTCGCCGGCGCTCGGCTGGATCGGGGGCGCGTCGGGCGGCGTCTCGTCCGTGCGCAGCTCGCACGTCCAGCGGCGTCCGAAGCGCCCGCTCGGCAGCCGGAACTCGCGGTCCTCCGGGCTGGCGTTGAAGATCAGCAGGAACGAGTCGTCCTCCACGCGCTGCCCGCGCTCGTCCGGCGCGGCGATCTCCTTGCCGTTGAGGAACATGCCGACGACCTGCGCGCCGCCCCAGTCGCGGCCGGTCATGCGCCGCCCGTCGGGCCGGAACCACCAGGCGTCGGGCAGCCCCGAGCCCTCCTCCTCGGTGCCGTGCAGGAACTGGCGGCGGCGGAACACGGGGTGCTCGTCGCGCAGCGCGATCAGCCGCTTGCTGAAGGCGAGCAGGTCCTCGTCGACCGACTCCCAGTCGTACCAGGAGATCTCGTTGTCCTGGCACCAGGCGTTGTTGTTGCCGCCCTGGCTGCGGCCCATCTCGTCGCCGCCGAGCAGCATCGGCGTGCCCTGGGAGAGGAACAGCGTCGCGAGGAAGTTGCGCTGCTGGCGCCGGCGCAGGGCTTCGATCTCGGGATCGTCGGTCGGCCCTTCGGCGCCGTGGTTCCAGGAGCGGTTGTCGTCGGTGCCGTCGGCGCCGCCCTCCAGGTTGGCGTCGTTGTGCTTGTCGTTGTAGGCGACGAGGTCGGCGAGCGTGAAGCCGTCGTGCGCGGTGACGAAGTTGATCGAGGCGAACGGGTGGCGGCCGTCGTCCTCGTAGAGGTCGCGCGAGCCGGTGAAGCGCGACGCGAACTCGTCGACGCCCGACTGACCGCGCCAGAAGTCGCGCATCACGTCGCGGTAGATGCCGTTCCACTCCGACCACAGCACGGGGAAGTTGCCGACCTGGTAGCCGCCGGGGCCGACGTCCCACGGCTCGGCGATCAGCTTCACCTGGGACAGGATCGGGTCCTGGTGGATGACGTCGAAGAAGCTCGCGAGCCGGTCGACGTCGTAGAACTCGCGCGCGAGCGCCGAGGCGAGGTCGAAGCGGAAGCCGTCGACGTGGCATTCGGCGACCCAGTAGCGCAGCGAGTCCATGATCAGCCGCAGGACGCTCGGGTGCACCGGGTTGAGCGAGTTCCCGGTGCCCGTGAAGTCCATGTAGAAGTGCGGGTCGTCCGGCATCAGCCGGTAGTAGGAGGCGTTGTCGACGCCCTTGAACGAGAGCATCGGGCCGAGGTGGTTGCCCTCCGCGGTGTGGTTGTAGACGACGTCGAGGATCACCTCGATCCCCGCCTGGTGCAGGGCCTTGACCATGCCCTTGAACTCGCGCACCTCCTGGCCGCGGATGCCCGTGGCGGCGTAGCCGGAGTGCGGGGCGAGGTAGCCGATCGTGGAGTAGCCCCAGTAGTTCGTCAGCCCGCGCTCGGCGAGGAACGACTCGTCGGCGATGTGGTGGATCGGCAGCAGCTCGACGGCGGTCACGCCGAGCGCCTGGAGATGCTCGATCGCGGCCTCGGACGCCAGCCCGGCGTACGTGCCGCGCAGCTCCTCGCGCACGCGCGGGGTGGCGCATCGTGAAGCCCTTCACGTGCGTCTCGTAGATCACGGTGCGGTCGAACGGCGTGTTCGGCGGGCGGTCGCCCTGCCAGTCGAAGCCGTCGTCGATCACGACGCACTTGGGGATCGCGACCGCGGAGTCCTCGTCGTCGCGCTCGAGGTCGGCGTCGTCGCCCGCCCCCAGCTCGGGCATGTACGGGAGCACGCTCGCGCGGTTCCAGCGCACGTTGCCCTCGATCGACTTCGCGTACGGGTCGATCAGCAGCTTGGCCGGGTTGAAGCGGTGGCCGGCGCGCGGGTCGTACGGGCCGTGGACGCGGTAGCCGTAGCGCTGGCCGGGGCCGACGCCGGGCAGGTAGCCGTGCCAGTTGAACGCGGTGCGCTCGCAGATCTCGACGCGCTCCTCGACGTCGTCGTCGTCGAACAGGCACAGCTCGACGCGCTCGGCGTGCTCGGAGAACAGCGAGAAGTTCGTGCCGTTCCCGTCCCAGCTCGCGCCGAGCGGGAACGGCTTGCCGGGCCAGACCTCGCGGCTCATCGGACGAGCACCCCGGACAGCGGCTCGAGCCGCACGTAGCCGGGCTCGAGCGTCGGCCGCCCGGTCGCCACGACCGGCTCGACGCTGCGGTCGAGCGGCACGTGCACGGGCTCGCGCGAGAAGCTCGCCAGCAGCGTGAACGGGCCGCGGTCCACGCGCAGCCAGCCGGCGTGCTCGTCGAACTCGATCCGGTCGGCGTCGCCCGGCGGCAGCTCGCGGCGGGCGGCCAGCAGCGCCGCGTGCAGCTCGCGCAGGCCGGCGGGCTCGCCCTCGCGCGTCAGCTTGGACCGCTCGAAGGTCGCCGGGTCCTGCGGGTCGGGGACCTCCTCGCCGCGGAACTCGGCGAACGCGGCGAACTCGCGGCGGCGCCCCTCGCGGGTCGCGGTCGCGATCTCCTCGTCGATGTGGTCGGAGAAGAACTGGAACGGAGCACGCTCGCCGTGCTCCTCGCCCTGGAACAGCATCGGCGTGAACGGTGCCAGAAGCGTGCAGAACGCGGCGAGCGCTCTCGTCTCGGGCGGCAGCCGGTCGCCGAACGCGCGGTTGCCGACCTGGTCGTGGTTGGCCGAGAAGACGACGAAGTGCTCGGGCGCGACGTGGTCGGCGGGCGCGCCGAAGCGGCGGCCGCGGAACGTCGAGAACGTGCCGTCGTGGACGTGCGGGCGATGGAACGCCTTCGCCAGGTCGGCGACCGCCCCGAACTCCGCGTAGTAGCCGTCGCGGTCGCCGGTCAGCAGCACGCGCAGGGCGTGATGGAAGTCGTCCGCCCAGGCGCCGTCGCAGCCCCAGTCGGTCATCACCTTCGGGTCGTTCATGCCGGACTCGGCGATCACGATCGCGCCGGAGCGGCGCGCGATCGCCGCGACGAGGTGCTCCGGGCTCGAGTCGACGATCGCGTGGATCGCGTCGAGCCGCAGGCCGTCGACGTGGAAGTCGCGCACCCAGCCCTCGGCGGTCTGCAGCGCCCACTCGCGCACGGCGTCGCAGCCCGCGTCGTCGAAGTTGATCGCCCTGCCCCCAGGGCGTCGCGTACTTCGGCGTCAGGTACGGGCCGAACGCCTCGAGCGCCTTCACGCCCGAGGCGCCGACGTGGTTGAAGACCACGTCGAGGAAGACCGCCAGGCCTTCGGCGTGGGCGGCGTCGACGAGCTGCGCGAGCCCGTGCGGGCCGCCGTAGGCGGAGTGCGCGGCGGCGGCGTAGACGCCGTCGTAGCCCCAGCCGTGGCGGCCGGGGAACTCCGCGACCGGCATCAGCTCGATCGCGGTCACGCCGAGCTCGCGCAAGCCGCGCAGGTGCGGGATCGCGGCCGTCGAACGTGCCCTCCTCCGTGAACGTGCCGACGTGCAGCTCGTAGAGCACGAGCTCGCGCAGCGACGGGCGCTGCCAGTCGCCGTCGGTCCACGCGAACGCGCTCGGGTCGAGCAGGCGCGAGGGCCCGCGCAGGCCCTCGGGCTGCCAGCGGCTGCAGGGGTCGGGGAGCTCGACGCCGTCGACCGCGAAGGCGTAGTCGCTGCCCGGCTCGGCCGCGACCGCGGCCTCGTAGACGCCGAGGCCGGCGGGCTCGAGCGCGTGGTCGGCGCCGCCCAGGCGCAGCGCGATCCGCTCGGCGCGCGGCGCCCAGACGCGGAAGCAGGCGCGACCGTCGCCGGCCGGGTGCGCGCCGAGGCGGCGTTCGAAGGGGAGCGTGTCGGGCATGAGAGACCGCACCTTCCCGGCGGTGCCCGTGTTCAATCTCGACCGATGGGGATCATCGCCACCATGCTCGTCGCGGCCGCTCTCGGCGCGACCACCGGAGACGCCGCCGACCTCGGCCCCAACAGCGCCACGGTCAACGGCATCGGTCACCGACGCGACCTCGTACCACTTCGAGTACGAGTCGACGGCGGCCGACACCCCGGACGACTTCGAGCTGCAGACGCCGCCGCAGGCGATCGCGGGCACCGGCCCCGCCCAGGCGCGGCTGACCGGCCTGACCCGCAACACCGACGTACCGCTACCGGCTCGTCGCGACCGACGGGACGAACACGGTGGCCGGCGCGACCCGCACCTTCCGCACCACGAACCCGCTGTCACCGCTGATCTCGAGCCAGCGCTCGAGCGGCGTGACGATCTCGGGCGCGACGCTGACGGCGGTCGTCGACCCGCGCGGCAGCGCCACGACCTACCGCTTCGAGTACGGCACGAGCACGCGCTACGGCACGCAGACGCCCGGCCGTGAACCTCGACGCCGGCGCCGGGCCGACCACGGTCAGGGCGACGCTCAGCGGCCTGTCGGCCCGCACGCGCTACCACTGGCGGCTCGTCGCCAGCAACGCCGCGGGCACGCGCCGCGGCTCCGACCGCTCGTTCCTGACCGCGCGGCTGCCGACCGCGGTCTCGCTCGGCCTCTCGCCCGCGACGCGTGACCTGGGGCGGCGCGCTCACGCTCGGCGGCCGCGTCTCGGGCACCGGCGTCGACGGCATCACGGTCGCGCTCGAGGCGCAGCCGTTCCCGTTCGGCGGCGCGTTCGCGCCGGTCGCGACCGCCCGCACGGGCCGCGACGGCGGCTACCTCTTCCGCGATCGACGACCTCTGGCGCACGACCCGCTACCGCGTCGTCACGCGCACCCAGACCGCGGTCGTGAGCCCGGTCTCGGAGGCCCGCAGCGCCGTGCTCGTCGGCCGCCGCGTGCGGCACGTCAGCCGCCGCCGCGCCCGCATCTCCGGCTCCGTCTTCCCGGCCGTGCGCGGCACCGCGACCCTGCAGCGCCGCTTCGGCGGCCGCTGGGTCGGCGTCCGCCGCCAGGCGCTCAAGCGCCGCGACAGCGTCCGCTCGCGCTACGAGTTCCGCGGCATCCTGCGCGTCAAGGGCCGGTCGCGCAGCTTCCGCGTCCACGTGCGCCCGGCCGCGGGCAGCGCGAACGTCAGCTCGCGCAGCCGCAGCATCCGCGGTGCGCGGCCGGCGCTAGCCGGCGTCGGGCACGAGCCAGACGGCGCCGAGCGGCGGCAGCGTCGACCTCGGCCGAGAACGGCTGGCTCTGCCACGCCGGGGCGCCGGCCTCGACGCCGCCGATGTTGCCGACGTCCGGAGCCGCCGTAGAAGCTGGAGTCGGTGTTGACGAGCTCGCGCCAGCGGCCTGAGCGCGGCAGGCCGAGGCGGTAGTTCTCGCGCGGCACCGGCGACAGGTTGGCGACGAAGACGACCACGTGCTCGGAGTCGCGGCGTGCGGCGGGCGAACGCGAACACGTTGTTGTCGGCGTCGTTGGCCTCGATCCACCAGAAGCCCGTCGCCGTCGTAGTCGAGCTCCCACAGCGCCGGCTCGTCCTTGTAGGCGCGGTTGAGGTCGCGCACGAGCGACTGCATGCCGGCGTGCTGCGGGTCCTCGAGCAGGTGCCAGTCGAGCGAGCGCTCGTCGCTCCACTCGGTCTCCTGCGCGAACTCGCAGCCCATGAACAGCAGCTTCTTGCCGGGGTGCGCCCACATGAACGCGTACAGCGGCGCGCAGGTTCGCGAGCTTCTGCCACTTGTCGCCCGGCATCTTGTAGAGCAGCGAGCCCTTGCCGTGCACGACCTCGTCGTGCGACAGCGGCAGGATGAAGTTCTCGGTGAACGCGTAGACGAGGCTGAAGGTCAGCTCGTGGTGGTGCCAGCGGCGGTACACCGGGTCCTGCTGGAAGTACGCCAGCGTGTCGTGCATCCAGCCCATGTTCCACTTGAAGCCGAAGCCGAGGCCGCCCAGGTAGGTCGGCCGCGAGACGCCCGGCCACGCCGTCGACTCCTCGGCGGCCGAGATCGACGCCGGGCTCGCGGCCGTGCAGCGACCTCGTTGAGCTCCTTCAGGAAGCCGACCGCGTCGAGGTCCTCGTTGCCGCCGTACTCGTTCGGCACCCACTGGCCCTCCTCGCGCGAGTAGTCGAGGTAGAGCATCGACGCGACGGCGTCGACGCGGATGCCGTCGGCGTGGTACTCGCGCAGCCAGAACAGGGCGTTGGCGACGAGGAAGTTGCGGACCTCGTGGCGCCCGTAGTTGAAGACCAGCGTGCCCCAGTCCGGGTGCGCGCCGCGGCGCGGGTCGGCGTGCTCGTAGAGCGCGGTGCCGTCGAACCGGGCGAGCGCGAAGTCGTCGCGCGGGAAGTGCGCCGGCACCCAGTCGAGGATCACGCCGAGGCCCTTCGGAGTGCAGGCGGTCGACGAACGCGCTGAGGTCGTCGGGCGAGCCGTAGCGCGGCGTCGGCGCGAAGTAGCCGGTCACCTGGTAGCCCCACGAGCCGCTGAACGGGTGCGCCATCACCGGCAGCAGCTCGATGTGCGTGAAGCCCATGTCGACCGCGTAGGCGGCGAGCTCGTCGGCCAGCTCGAGGTAGGTCAGCGAGCGGTTGCCCTCGAGCGGGTTCAGGCGCCACGAGCCGAGGTGGACCTCGTAGATCGAGATCGGGCCCTCGAGCGCGGAGCGTCTCGCGGCGCTCGGCGAGCCACTCCTGCGTCGGCCCACTCGTACTGCGAGTCGTGCACGACCGACGCGGTCTTCGGCGGCACCTCGGTGGCGAACGCGATCGGGTCGGCCTTCAGGCGGATCTCGCCGTCGGGCGCGAGCATCTCGTACTTGTAGCGGGCGCCGGCGCCGACGTCGGGCAGGAACAGCTCCCAGACGCCGGACGCGCCCGATCGCGCGCATCGGGTGGACGCGGCCGTCCCAGAAGTTGAAGTCGCCGACCACGCGAGACCGCGCGGGCGGACGGCGCCCAGACCGTGAACGCGGTGCCGCGGACGCCTTCGATCTCGCGCACGTGCGCGCCGAGCGTGGCCCACAGCTCCTCGTGGCGGCCCTCGCCGACCAGGTGCAGGTCGAGCTCGCCGATCGTCGGCAGGAAGCGGTACGGGTCCTCGATCGTGACCTTGCCCGACTCGCCGTAGTCGACCTCGAGGCGGTACGCGAGCGGCAGCTCGGCGCCCTCGACGACGCCCTCGAAGACCCCGCCCGGGTGGACCTGCTCGAGCTCGACCGGGTCGCCTGAGGCGGGCAGCGGCACGGACCGCGGCGGCGGCGGGGCGGAACGCGCGGATCACGACGCCGCCGTCGGCGGCGTGCGCGCCGAGCACGTCGTGCGGGGACGGAGTGCTCGCGGCGGACGATGCGCTCGAGGTCGGGAGCAGCGGCCAGGGCCATGGACGCAGTGTGACTACCCGATGGGGTTCGTGCTAACCGTCGGCTCAACCTCGGCCGCGAGCGGCCGAACCACAGGTGCGTGCGGATCAGCACGTCCGATCGTCATCCCCATCTCGCGCTCGGGCTGCTGCTCGTGCTGCTGGCCGTCCTGGCGGCGTACTACGCCGGCGTGCCGCTGCCCGCTCCGACGCAGCACCTCTACCACGTGATCGAGCTCGGCGCCGCCGCCTGCTGCCTGTGGCGCGCCGCGACGTACCGGCCCGAGCGCGCCGCCTGGCTGGCGATCGGTCTGGGCGTGCTGTCGTTCGCCGCCGCCGACCTCTACTACGAGCTCCGCCTCCAGGGCCTCGACGAGTTCCCCTATCCGTCGATCGCCGACGCCCTCTACCTCGGCCTCTACCCCGCCTGCTACGTCGGCCTGGTCCTCCTGCTGCGCGGCCGTGCGCGCGGGCTCGCACCGGGCGTCTGGCTCGACGGCCTGATCGGCGTCCTCGGCTTCGCGGCGCTGTCCGCCGCGGTCTTCATCGGCGCCGTGGTCGACACCACCGGCGGCGACCTCGCGGCGGTCATCACCAACCTCGCGTATCCGCTCGCCGACGTGCTCCTGCTGGGGATGGTCACCGCCGCGCTGGCGATCTTCGGCGCGCAGGCCGGGCGGACCTGGGCCGCCGTCGCCGCCGCCCTCGTCGTGCTGGTCGTCGTCGACGTCGTCTACCTCTTCCAGGTCGCGGCCGACACCTACACCGACTACGGGCTGCTCGACGCGGGCTGGCCGGCCGCCCTGCTGCTGCTGGCCGCCGCGGCGTGGCAGCGCCCGCGCTCCGTCGTCGCGGACGTCGCGCACGAGACACGGCTGCTGGCGATCCCCGCCGCGGCCGGCATCTCCTCGCTGGCGATCCTCGTGATCGACCACTACGCGGCCGTCAACGCGCCCGCGCTGTGGCTCGCCTCGGCCTGCATCCTCGCCGGCATGGCGCGCTTCGGCCTCACGTTCCGCGAGAACGTGCGGATGCTGCGCGCCGTCAGCCGCGAGGCGACGAGCGACGCGCTGACCGGGCTCGGCAACCGCCGCCTGCTGATCGCCGACCTCGAGCGCCGGATGGCGGCCGGCGCGGTCGAGCCGGCGACGCTGGCGCTGTTCGACCTCGACGGCTTCAAGCGCTACAACGACAGCTTCGGCCACCCCGCCGGCGACCTGCTGCTGCAGCGGCTCGGCGGGCGCCTCGCGGAAGCCGTCGAGGCGCTCGACGGCCGCGCGTACCGGATGGGCGGCGACGAGTTCTGCGTCCTGCTCGCTGGCACCGCGGCCGACGACGAGACCGCGATCGCCCGCGCCGCGCGTGCGCTCTCGGACGCCGGCGACGGCTTCTCCGTCACCGCCTCCTACGGCACGGTCGGCCTCCACCGCGAGGCCACGAACGTCCCGCAGGCGCTCGCGCTCGCCGACGGCCGGATGTACTCGCACAAGCGCAGCGGGCGGATCTCGGCGGGCACGCAGTCGCGCGACGTGCTGCTGCGCGCCGTGCAGGAGCGCAGGCCGGACCTGGGCGAGCACGTCGGCGGCGTCGCCCAGCTCGCGGAGGACACCGCGCGCGCGCTCGGCGTGACCGGCGAGGAGCTCGTCTGCATCCGCCACGGGGCCGAGCTGCACGACATCGGCAAGCTCGCGATCCCGGACTCGATCCTCGACAAGCCCGGCCCGCTCGACGAGCACGAGCGCGCGTTCATGCGCCGCCACACGGTCATCGGCGAGCGGATCGTCGCCGCCGCGCCCGCGCTCAGCGACGTCGCCGCGCTCGTGCGCGCCAGCCACGAGCACTTCGACGGCCGCGGCTACCCGGACCGCCTGGCCGGCGCGGAGATCCCGCTCGGCGCGCGCGTCGTCAGCGTCTGCGACGCCTGGGACGCGATGACGAGCGACCGCCCGTACCGCCGCGCGATGCCGCGCACGGCCGCCCTGGCCGAGCTGCGCCGCTGCGCCGGCACGCAGTTCGACCCCGCGGTCGTGGAGGCATTTGCACGAGTCGTCGCGTTGACGGCCCGAACGCGCGTGGCGTAGCATCCCGGGCTCGGGAGGCCCTAGAGGGAGCGGGAGCTATGACGCCTAGGCGGATGCGTCCAGTCTTTGTCGCGCTGATCGCGAGCGTGCTGTTGTGTGCTGCCCCGGCGGCCGCGCAGCAACGGTCACCGCTGGAGGTGCCCGACCAGGCACGCGAGGTGCGGCTCAAGCTGGCCGGCTCGGACGTGATCGACGCGGTGAACTCGCGCGGCTTCGACCTCTCGCACGGTCTCACGCGCGTACCTGACGGCGTCGAGGTGGACGCCGTCGTCACCGACGGCGAGCTGGCCGAGCTCGAGGCGATGGGCGTCGAGCAGGTCTCCGAGACCGAGCAGTTCAAGTGGAGCTACTCGCGCGACGGCGGCTTCCTGTACTCGTTCGGCTCGCGCTCGATCCTGCCGCAGACCCACGAGCGGACCGTGCGCGTCGTGCGTGCGGACTACTTCACGACGAAGGGCCAGGGCTTCCTCTACGTGGAGGCGCGCACCACCGAGGGCGCCCAGGAGGACCCTGAGGTCGGCATGCAGCTCGAGCACGACACCGGCGCGGGCACCGCGTTCGGGTCGGCCCGCACGATGAGCCGCTTCGAGGACTCGGGCGAGTACATGTTCCACCGCAACCTGTTCAAGGTCGCCAGCCGGCCGTACCGCATCCGCGTCACCAGCAGCACCGGCGGGGAGGCCACCGGCTTCGTCTCGGACTGGCTCCAGGACGTCGAGCCGCTGACCGAGGACCCCGGCTACGTGTCGGACTTCGTCGACGGCTACAAGCACCCGCAGCAGCTCTACGAGCGCTTCGAGGAGATCGCCGACCAGCACTCGGACATCGCCGAGATCGTCGAGCTGCCGTACCGGACCAACGGCTACCAGCGCAAGGCGCAGGCCACGATCGGCGGCACCGGCCAGTCGGCCGTCGTGGTCAGCTCGGCCGCCTGGGGCCACGAGGGCGGCAACGCCGTCACCGTCGAGTTCGTCGAGCGGCCGGGCGCGGACCTGCCGCTGGCGGTCGAGGTGTCGGGCAGCGCCGTGCGCGTGCTGCTGGCCAAGGACGCCGCCGGCGCCAACGCCAGTACGGCGGCGCAGGTCGCGGCAGCGATCGAGGCCGGCTCGCAGGGCCTGATCGACCGCGCGCACCCGTACCGGACCAACGCCGGCAGCGGCATCGTCGCACCGACGCCCGCGCCGGTGGCCCTGACCGACTTCCTCGACCAGAAGGCGGCGAACGCACCGGCCGGCGAGGTGCCGCGCGGGCCGTACACGATCCGCGTGCTGCGGATCGGCAAGCACCGCGACGGCTCCAAGCCCGGCGTGCTGATCCAGGCGCAGGACCACGCGCGCGAGTGGGTGCCGGCCACGATCACGCTCGAGACGGCCGAGCGCCTGGTCGCGAACTACCGCACGCATCCGGAGACGCGCCGGATCGTCGACGACGTCGACATCTTCCTGATCCCGTCGAACAACCCGGACGGCGCGAACTACAGCTTCTACAACTTCAACCTGCAGCGGAAGAACATGACGAACCACTGCCCGGACGTGGACGCCGACCCCGGCCGGCGCAACTCGTGGGGCGTGGACCTCAACCGCAACTACCGCGTCGGCTCGGGCTTCGACGGCTACGCCGGCGCGTCGTCGAGCTGCACGAGCGGGACCTACCAGGGCCCCGCCGAGCTGTCCGAGCCGGAGAGCAGGAACGCGATCTGGCTCGTCGAGCAGAACCCGAACATCAAGTTCTTCATGTCGGTGCACTCCAACGGCGGCCAGCTGTTCTGGCAGCCCGGCGCGTACAAGGCCGAGGGCCGGATCACGACGCCGCGGCCGCCGCTCGGCCACGAGGCGTTCTACTGGCAGTCGGCCGACCGCATCCTGTCCCAGGTCCGCGCGCACCGTCAGACCGTGGTGACGCCGGAGAACGTCGGCGGCTCCTCCGACGTCCTCTACTCGTCGGCCGGCAACGTGCGCGAGGACCTCTACAACACCTACGGGGTGTACTCGTTCGGCTGGGAGGTCGGCGGCTCGGTCTACAACCCCGACACCGGCGAGTTCCAGGACGGGTCGTTCCAGCCGCCGTGGGCCAGCGGCGGCCTGCTGAGCGGCCACGACGAGACGCTCGAGTACTCCAACGGCGTGGTCGAGATGTTCCGCATCGCCCGCGAGTGGGGCCGCGACAAGCGCGCCGCGCGCTCGGGCCTGATCCCGGCCGGCGGCACGTTCCGGGGCTCGATCGACGTGCACTTCGAGACCACGGAGCCGGCGACGATCTACTACACGACCGACGGCAGCCGGCCGACGCTCGACTCGCCGCGCTACGAGGCCGAGGAGTTCCGCGAGCCCGGCGAGACGCTGCACGTCACGCGCACCACGACGTTCAAGTGGTTCTCGGTCGACGCCGCCGGCAACGTCGAGAACAACTACGACCCGACGCGCACGACCGGGCGCAACAACTACCGCGAGGCCAAGATCACGATCCGGCCGTGAGCGTCAGTCGCTCTCGAGCAGGCGCACGACGCCGGCGACCGGGATCGCGACCCAGTCGGGGCGGTTGTTGAGCTCGTAGCGCAGCTCGTAGACCGCCTTCTCGAGCTCGAACACGGAGAGCAGCTGCCGCGTGGCCGCCTGGCCGGGCGGCAGCAGCCCTGCGTCGATGCGGTCGAAGTAGCCGTCCAGGAACGACGCGCGGGCCCGCTCCTCCCAACCCTCGGGGGCGGCGACGCCGCGCAGGATGTCGGCGCCCGCGGTCACGTACGAGAAGGACCGCAGCATGCCCGCGACGTCGCGCAGCGGCGAGCGCTTGCGCCGCCGCTCGGGCAGCGGGCGCCCGGGCTCGCCCTCGAAGTCGAGGATCACCCAGCCGCGGTCGGAGAGCATCGTCTGGCCGAGGTGGAAGTCGCCGTGCGTGCGGATCACGCGGCCGCCCGCGCCGATCGAGGAGAGCGCGGCGAGCCGCTCGCGCACGTCCTGCCCGCGGCCGGAGATCGGCGCCACGGCCTCGGACTCGGGCAGGTCGAGGAAGATCCGCTCGATCTGCTCGTCGACGTCGGCGGTCAGCAGCGACAGCGCCTCCTGGCTCGGCTGGTCGGGCGAGAACGCCGGATCGCCGCTGTCGGACCCCAGCGCGTTGTGCAGCGCGGCCGTGACCTGGCCGAGGGCGCGCAGGCGGTCGAGCAGGCCCTCCGGGTCGGTCGCCAGCTCCTCGAGCGCCAGCTCCCAGCCGTCGCGCGCACCCGCCAGGAACTCCTGCAGGATGCCGAGCGTCGCGTCGATCAGCCGGCCTTCGAACTCGTACCAGCCGGCCAGCGGCGCGATGTTCGGGAAGCCGCGCTCGGACAGGAAGCGCAGCAGCTCGAGCTCCGGGTTCTCGCCCGGCTCGACGCGCCGGAACGCCTTCAGGATCAGCGCGTCGCCGAACACGACCGAGGAGTTGGACTGCTCGACGCCGACCGGCCGCACGTCGACGGTCCCGCCGAGGCCCGCGGCGGCGGACTCGGCCCAGCGGAACCACAGCGTTCCCTCCGCCGTGTTCATCTCCAGGCCCGAGCGCATCCGGTGCAGCAGCTCGCGCCCGCAGACGGGATCGGCGAGCGCGTCGTAGACCGTCCAGCCGCCGCCGGTGAGCACGACCCGCTCGCTCCAGCCCTCGGCCTCCGGGCGCAGCCCGAGCGGCACCTGGTAGGTCTCGTGCGTGCCCTCGCCGAAGCGCGCCTCGATCAGCGTCAGCACGAGCACGGGCGACTCCTCGCGCAGCGTGATCGCCTCGACGATGTCGATGTGCGCCACCTCGCGCGACTTGGAGCCGAACCAGCGCTGGTCGACGATCCACTGCTGGAGCGCCTGCTCGTCGAGGAACGACAGGTCGGTCACTCGCCGTCCTCCTCGGTGACCTCGGTCAGCTGGAACCAGTAGAAGCCGCGCGGCGCGAGCGTCAGCAGGTACGGCAGCTCGCCGATCCGCGGGAAGCGCGAGCGGCCGAAGATCTCGACCGGGTAGCGGCCCTCGTACTCGGAGAGGTCGAGCTCGACGGCCTGCGCCGACCGCGCGAGGTTGTGCACGCACAGCATCACGTCGTCCTCGTAGACGCGCAGGTGCGCGAAGATGCGGTCGTTCGACGGCGGCAGCGGCTTGTAGGTGCCGAGCCCGAACACGGGGTGCTCCTTGCGCAGCGAGACGAAGCGGCGCAGCCACCGCAGCAGCGACGTCGGCGTGCGCAGCTGCGCCTCGACGTTGACCGCCTGGAAGCCGTAGACCGGGTCCATCAGCGGCGGCGCGTAGAGCTGCGCGAAGTCGGCGCGGCTGAAGCCGCCGTTGCGGTCGCCGGTCCACTGCATCGGCGTGCGGACGCCGTCGCGGTCGCCGAGGTACACGTTGTCGCCCATCGCGATCTCGTCGCCGTAGTAGAGGACCGGGGAGCCCGGCAGCGAGAACATGATCGCGTGCATCAGCTCGATCTCGTCGCGCCCGCCGTCGAGCAGCGGGGCGAGCCGGCGGCGGATGCCGACGTTGATCTTCATCCGCGGGTCCTTGGCGTACTCCGTGTACATGTAGTCCCGCTCCTCGTCCGTGACCATCTCGAGCGTCAGCTCGTCGTGGTTGCGCAGGAACAGGCCCCACTGGCAGTTGTCCGGGATGCCCGGCGTCTGCTCGAGGATCTCGTACGATCGGGTTGGCCTCCTCGCGGCGCAGCGCCATGAACATGCGCGGCATCACCGGGAAGTGGAACGCCATGTGGCACTCGTCGCCGTCGCCGAAGTACTCGACGACGTCGGCCGGCCACTGGTTGGCCTCGGCCAGCAGCACGCGGTCCGGGTACTTCGCGTCGATCTCCGCGCGCACGCGCTTGAGGTAGTCGTGCGTCTCGGGCAGGTTCTCGCCGTTGGTGCCGTCGCGCTCGTAGAGGTACGGCACGGCGTCGAGCCGGAAGCCGTCCATGCCGAGGTCGAGCCAGAAGTGCAGGACCTCGAGCATCGCCGCCTGGACCTCGGGGTTGTCGTAGTTGAGGTCCGGCTGGTGCGAGAAGAAGCGATGCCAGTAGTAGGCGCCGGCCTCGTCGTCCCAGGTCCAGTTCGACACCTCGGTGTCGGTGAAGATGATCCGCGCGTCCTCGTAGCGATGGACGGTGTCCGACCAGACGTACCAGTCGCGCTTCGGGTTGTCCGGGCTCGAGCGCGCCTCCTGGAACCACGGGTGGTCGGAGGAGGTGTGGTTCATCACGAGGTCGGCGATCACGCGGATGCCGCGCTGGTGGGCGGCCTCGATGAAGTCGCGGACGTCGTCGACCGTGCCGTAGTCGGGCTGGATCGTGAAGAAGTCGGAGATGTCGTAGCCGCCGTCGCGCAGCGGCGAGCTGTAGAACGGCAGCATCCAGATGCAGTCGATGCCGAGCCACTGCAGGTAGTCGAGCTTCTCGATCAGCCCGCGGAAGTCGCCCGAGCCGTCGCCGTTCGCGTCGAAGAACGCGCGCGTGTGGATCTCGTAGAAGACGGCGGTCTTGAACCAGAGGGGCTCGGCCTCGAACCAGTGCCCGGGGTCGTTGCGGCTCATGTCGTCACCACCCGTAGCACGTGCGCCTGCATCCCCTGCGGATCGAGGCGCACGTAGTTCGCCCCGATCCGCCAGTCGTGGTGGTCGCCGGTCAGCAGGTCCTCGACCGCGAACACCGGCGGCAGGCCGAGCTGCGCCGGGATCACGGCCGCACCCTCCTGGACGTGATGCGGGTCGAGGTTGACGACGGTGATCACGCAGTTGCCGGGGACCTGCTTGGCGTACGCCATCAGGTTGTCGTTCTGGGTGTCGATCCAGAACACGTTCGAGAGCTCCTGCAGCGCCGGGTTGGCGTGGCGGACCTCGTTCAGCCGCCGGATCATCGGCAGCAGCGGGCCGTCGAGCGCGCGCTCGCGGACCTGGTACTTCTCGGAGTCCAGGTACTCCTCCGAGCCTTCGCGCACGGGCGTGTTCTCGAAGTGCTCGTAACCCGAGTAGATCCCGTAGCTCGGGCTCAGCGTGGCGGCGAGGACGAGCCGGGTGACGAACGCCGGCGGCCCGCCGTGCTGGAGGTAGGCGTGCAGGATGTCGGGCGTGACCGGGAAGAAGTTCGGGCGGAAGTACTCGCGCTCCGGCCCCCAGGCCAGCTCGTTCACGTACTCCGTCAGCTCGTAGCGCGAGTTCTTCCAGGTGAAGTACGTGTAGCTCTGCGTGAACCCGAGCTTGCCCAGCTCGCGCATCACGGCGCGGCGCGTGAACGCCTCCGACAGGAAGATCACGTCGCGGTCGACGGCGTGGACCTCGGCGATCAGCCACTCCCAGAACGCGAACGGCTTCGTGTGCGGGTTGTCGACGCGGAAGACCTTCACGCCCGCGTCGACCCAGTGCAGGATGATCCGCCGCCACTCCTCCCACAGCTCCTTCCAGGCCGGCGTCTCCCAGTTGAAGTTGTAGATGTCCTGGTACTTCTTGGGCGGGTTCTCGGCGTACTTGATCGTGCCGTCGGGGCGGCGGTGGAACCACTCCGGGTGCTCGGTCAGCCACGGGTGGTCGGCCGAGGCGTTGAGCGCGAGGTCGAGGCAGACGTCCATGCCGTTCGCGTGCGCGGTCGCGCACAGCGACTTCAGGTCGTCGAGCGTGCCGAGCTCCGGGTGGACCGCGTCGTGTCCGCCTTCGGCGGCGCCGATCGCGTACGGCGAGCCGGGATCGTCCGGCCCGGCGACGAGCGTGTTGTTGCGGCCCTTGCGGTTCTTGCGGCCGATCGGGTGGATCGGCAGCATGTAGAGCACATCGAAGCCGAGGTCGGCGATCGCCGGCACCTGCTCCTCGACGCCCTTCAGCCCGCCCCACGAGCGCGGTACCAGCTCGTACCAGGAGCTGAAGCGCGCGCGCACCCGATCGACCTCGAGCTGCTGCGTGACGCCCAGCCGCGAGGACAGGTGGCGCTCGGCGTTGCGCTCGACCGCCTCGTAGAGGTCCGGGGCGAGCGCCACCTCGGGCGGGCCGCCGGCCTTCAGCGCGTCGAGCGCGCGCTCGAGCGTGGCCCGGTCCTCGCCGCCCTGGGCGCGGGCGGCCGCGTCCTCGATCAGCAGCACGCCCTCGGAGATCTCGCCCGCGACGTCCTCCTGCCCGGCGGCGAGCTTGCGCTGCAGCTCGTCGCGCCAGGTGCCGAACTGGTCGGTCCAGGCCTCGATCGTCCACTCCCAGCGGCCGACGGTCTCGACGGTCAACTCGGCCGCCCAGCGGACGCCGTTGATGTGCGCGTCGAGCGCGTGCATCGGCGTCTCGAGCCAGCGGCGCGCGCCGGGCGCCTTGTAGCGGACGACGGCCCGTACGATCTCGTGCCCATCGCCGAAGATGTCGGCCGAGATCTCGACCCGGTCGCCGGCGCAGCGCTTGGGCGGATAGCGGCCGCCGTCGACCGTCGGTGCCGGAAGGTTGATGCGGATCCGCTCGGGCGGTTGGGCCTTCTTCGGCGCGGGCATTGCGAGCGCAAGTATCCACACTGAGCACTTGATGAACCTCCCTCGCTCCTGCGGCGTCCAGCTGCACCCCACCTCGCTCCCCGGCGGCAGGCTCGGCAAGGAGGCGTACGCGTTCGTGGACTGGCTCGCCGCCGCGGGCCAGTCGTGGTGGCAGATGCTGCCGCTCGGCCCGCCCGACCGCTACGGCTCGCCCTACAAGTCCGCCTCCGCGTTCGCGGCCTGGCCGGGCCTGCTCGCCGATCCGCGCGCGCCGGTCTCGAAGGCGCAGGAGCTCGACTTCCGCGAGCGCAACGCGTACTGGATCGAGGACTGGATCCGGCTCGGCCCGCGCGGCGCGCTCGCCGACCAGGTGCGCTTCGACCGCGAGTGGGCGGCGCTGCGCGCGCACGCCGAGCAGGTCGGGGTGCGGCTGATCGGCGACGTGCCGATCTACGTCGCGCCGGGCTCGGTCGACCACCGCGCCCACCCGGAGCTGTTCCGCGCCGACGCGGTCGCCGGCACGCCGCCGGACGCGTACACGGACAAGGGCCAGCTGTGGGGCAACCCGCTCTACGACTGGCCGGCGCTGCAGCGCCGCGGCTACCGCTGGTGGACGGAGCGCTTCCGGCGCACGTTCGCGCTCTACGACCTCGCGCGGATCGACCACTTCCGCGGCTTCACCGCCTACTGGGCGGTGCCGAAGGGCGCGCGCCACGCGCTCGCGGGCCGCTGGCGGCGCGGGCCGGGCCGGGCGCCGTTCGCGGTCGCCGCGCGCGAGCTCGGCGACCTGCCGCTGATCGCCGAGAACCTCGGCGTGATCACGCCCGCGGTCGAGCGGCTGCGGACGTCGCTCGGCCTGCCCGGCATGGTCGTCCTGCAGTTCGGCTTCGGCTCCGGCGATCCGCGCAACGTGCACACGCCGGTCAACCACCGCGAGGACTCGGTCGTCTACACCGGCACGCACGACAACGACACGGTGCGCGGCTGGTACGACTCGCTCGACGCCGCGGTGCGCGCCGAGGTCGACGCGGCGATCGACGCCGCCGGCGTGCGCGCGACGGCGCCGGAGTGGTCGCTGATCGCGCTCGCGTTCGCCTCCCCGGCGCGCGTGGCGATGGTGCAGATGCAGGACGTGCTGGGTCTCGGCTCGGAGGCGCGCATGAACCAGCCCGGCACGGCCGCCGGCGCCTGGAAGTGGCGGCTCGAGCGCGCACCCGGGCGCGACGCGGCACGGCGACTGCGCGCGGCGGCCGAGGCGGCGGGCAGGCTGGCGTCCTAGAGGAGACCGGCGAACTGCGGCTGATGTCGGCGGGATCGCCGGCGGCGGCGAGGGTCGATGTCGTCGCGCGACGAGTTGACCCCGGTATGCGGGGCGAAGTCGTCGCGCGTCGAGATGACCGCCTATACGGCTGTCAACGCGTCGCGCGACGAATTTGCGCCGCGGCCGGCTCCGTCGCTTCCCCACCCAGCCGCTGTTCCTCGATCCCTCACCCACCCCGCGGGTGCTGAGCCAGAGGCGGCGGGCAGGCAGGCGTCCTAGTGTCCTGACTCGGGCACCTGACCGGATGCCGGTGCCGGCAGGCGCGGGCGGCGCCGCCGACTGCCGCTGAGGTCTCGGGTCCGGACACTAGACTCGGTCGGCCGATGGCGGCCCCCGCGACCAGCTCCGAGATCCTCGACGTCAACCGCCGCTACCACGACGCGGCGTCCCGCGAGTACGACGCCAAGTGGGGTATCTCGTTCGGCGAGATCGGCCGCCGCCAGGTGCTCGGCAAGCTGCGCAAGCTGCTCGGCGACTCGCCCGGGCCGTTCGAGCGCTCGCTCGAGATCGGCGCCGGCACCGGCTACTTCTCGCTCAACCTGGCGCAGGCGGGCGTGATCCGCGCGGCGACCTGCACCGACATCTCACCCGGGATGCTGGAGACGCTCGAGGCGAACGCGCAGATGCTCGGGATCGACGTCGAGACGGCCGCGTGCGACGCGGCCGAGCTGCCGTTCGAGGACGAGAGCTTCGACCTCGTGCTCGGCCACGCGGTGCTGCACCACCTGCCGGCGCTGGAGCGCTCGTTCGCCGAGTTCGCGCGCGTGCTCAGGCCCGGCGGCGTGCTGTTCTTCGCCGGCGAGCCCTCGCGCCACGGCGACCGCATCGCGGCGCTGCCCAAGCGCGTCGCCGTCCGCGTCGCGCCACTGTGGCGGCGCGCGCTGAAGCTGCGGCCGGCGCCCGAGATCGAGCCGGGCGACGACCACGCGCTCGAGGCGCTGGTCGACGTCCACGCGTTCGTGCCGTCGGACCTCTCCACGCAGGCGACGGCCGCCGGCCTCACCGGCGTCACCGTGCGCGGCGAGGAGCTGCTGGCGAACCAGTTCGGCTGGTTCAACCGCTCGCTCGAGGCGACCGCCGACCAGGCGAGCATCCCGTGGGGCTGGTTCCAGTACGCCTACCGCGGCTACCTCGGCCTGCAGACGGTGGACCGGAAGCTGCTCGAGCCGCACCTGCCGCCGCACCTCTTCTACAACCTGATGCTCGCGGCCCGCAAGCCGGGCGGCTGATCGCGATGGCCGAGGCCGAGCGGCCGCAGCCGCAGCCGCAGCCGCCGAGCCCGCTGGACGTGCTGCGCGACCGCCGCGCGGTCGTCGACACGGGGCTCGGCCCGGTCGCGTTCGTCACGGCGAACGCGATCTGGGACCTCGAGACCGCGGCCTACGTCGCGATCGGCCTGTCGGTCGTCGTCGCCGCGTTCCGGCTGCTGCGGCGCGAGCCGCTCACGAACGCGATCGGCGGCATCTTCGGCACCGGCCTGTGCGTCTTCATCGCGCTGCGCACCGGCGACGCGTCGGGCTACTTCATCCCGCGGATGCTGCAGAACGCCGCCATGGCGCTCGGCTTCGGCGGCTCGGCGCTGTTCAAGCGCCCGGTCATCGGCTTCATCGCCGCCGCGCTGTTCCGCGGCTTCCCGAGCGGCTGGTATCGCGACGTGCGGATCCGGCGCCCGTTCGCCGAGGCCACGCTCGCGTTCGCGGCCCTGTTCTCGTTGCGGGCGATCCTCTACGCGATCCTGATCGCCGCCGGCCGCGAGGGCGCGCTGGCGGCGACGTCGATCGCGCTCGGCTGGCCGGCGTTCCTCGGCGTCGTCTGGTTCACCTGGCGCTACGTGCCGCGCCGGCTCACGCAGTTCGGGATCGATCCCGACGAGCTGCGTCACGGGCCGCGCGAGCCCTGATCGCGGCGGCGCGCGCCGACACCTTGGCGTGCCGGTAGGCGTACGTGAGGTCGCCGCGCAGGCGGCCGGTGCGCGTCGTCTCGTAGCGGATCAGCGTCGCCGGCCGCACGCGCACGGGCAGGCCCGCGGCGGCGAGCACGTCGAGCGCCCGCTCGGCGATCGCGACCTGGCCGAACGCGGTCGGGTGCACGTGGTCGCTCATCAGGAGGTTGCGGGCGCCGAAGTCGCGCAGGTCGAGCACGAGCGCCCCGGCAGCGCGCGCGGAAGCCTCGATCGCCGCGTTGGCCTCGTGCACGCGGGCGCCCGCGCGCGGGCGCCCGAGGTCGAGCGGCACGGTCGCGGTCAGCAGCCGGTCACAGCGCGCGGCGAGCACGGCGAGCGCCTCGCGGTGCCCGCGCTCGAACGCGGCGCGGTCCCAGTCCGCGAGCCGGACGTCGTTGGCGCCGATGTACAGGCAGCCGAGGTCGAAGCGGCCCTCCGGCGGCACGGCCGGAACCTGCTCGCCGAGCACGGTCGCGATCGTCGCGCCGTCGAGCGCGAACGAGCTGTACGGCACGCCGAGGCCTCGAGCCGTCCAGAGCGCCCACGACTGCAGCGCGACGCCCCACTGCAGCTCGCCGCCGCCGTTCGTGATCGAGTCCCCGAACGCGAGGACGCCGAGCCGGCAGCCCGCCACCTATCGGACTCGGAACGCCTTCGTGACCGCGGCGGTCCGGCCGGCGCTGCTCGAGAGCACGACGACGGCGCGGTGGCGGCCGGCGCGCAGGCGATTGACCGTCAGCTTGGCGCCGTTGGACCGCGTCACGATCGTCCTGCGCGTGACCCGCGACCAGCGGCAGCGCTTGCGCTTGCACGTGCGGCGCTCGACGGTGATCCGCACCGACGCGGCACGGCTGGTCCGCACCCGCACGGTCAGGGCGCGCTTGCGGCTCCGCGCCGACACCGAGCGCACGGCCGGCAGCGGGCAGCCGTCGCGGGTCACCGCGCGCTCGCGCGGGCAGCCGTCGGAGGCGTCGTCACGGCCGTCGCCGTCGCGGTCGGCCGGCGGCACGGGAACGTCATCGTTGCCGTCGTCGACCGGCGGGTCGGCCGGCGGGTCGGCCGGCGGATCGACGGGCGGGTCGGGGTCCTGATAGGTCGAGGCGAGCGCGTTGGTGGCGTTCGCGCGCCCGCCGGTGACCGACAGGCCGTCCAGCGCGGCGACCGGGTCGGCGCCCTGCAGGATGCGGGCCTTCAACTCCGAGACCGTGATCCCCGGGTCTTGTCCCACGACGAGCGCCGCGATGCCGGCGACGTGCGGTGCGGCCATCGACGTGCCGGCCATCCAGGTGTAGCCGAGCGACTTGCTGGTCGAGAGGATGGAGACGCCGGGGGCGAACACGTCCACCGTGCTCTGGCCGAAGTTCGAGAACTCCGCCGCGAGGTCGCGATTGTCGGATGCGCCGACGCAGAGGATGTTCGCCAGGTCGTAGGCGCAGGGGAACGTCGCCAGGTCCTCGTCGGGGTTGTCGTTGTCGTCGCCGATCTCGTCCGCGTCGCCGTTGCCCGCGGCGACGACGTAGAGCGTCTGCGGGTTGGCCGCGATCGCGTCGCGCTCGGCTTGGAGCGGGCCGAGCGCCCCGAGGCTCACGTTGACGATGCGAGCGTTCTGGCCGGCCATGACGAGGCCGTCGATCACGTCGTCCTCGGACCCGATCCCGTTCGCGGCGAGGACGCGGTACGGACGGATCTTCGCGCCGGGCGCGACGCCGGCCACGCCGATGTCGTTGCCGCGCAGCGCGGCGATCGTCCCGCTGACGTGGGTGCCGTGGCCGTTCGGATCCTGCGGGATGCTGTCGTTCTCGACGAAGTCCCAGCCCGCCAGGGTCTGGCCGGCGAGGTCCGCGTGCGCCGCGGCGACGCCGGAATCGACCACCGCGACGTCGACCCCGGCGCCCGTGCTCGCAGCGGCGGCGGCGTCCATGTCGAGATCTGCGTCCGCGATGCCCTCCACGCCGAAGACCGTCTCGCCGAGGTTCTCGAAGCCCCACTGGTCGACGAGGCGCGGGTCGGTGCCGAAGGCGCGCACGGGGCGGGTGCGCTCCGCGTAGCGCACGTCCGGGTCGGCGGCGAGCGTCCGCAACGCCGCGTCGACGCGCCCGGACGGGACCGAGACGATCTCCGCATCCGGCAGCGCGAGCGGGTCGACGAGCCGCACGCCCGCGTCGGCGCGCACGTCGGCGCGCTCTGCGGCGTCAAGACCAGGGGCCCGCTTGACGATGATGGTGTCGGCTGCGGCGGCCTGCGGGAGCACAAGGCCGAGGGCCAGCAGCGGTAGGACGAGCAAGCGGATGCGCACCACGACAGTAATCGGCCAGCCCTCGGCGCCTCTTGAGCCGCAGGGTCAGGCACCCGACATCCTAGAGTTGATCGCCATGGCGAGTCCAGGGCACACGGCGGTCGGGACGTGGAGCGGCGGTCGCTTCATGCACTTCGGCGAGCCGCTCGACGATGCGCGGCTCGAGGCGCTCGTGCGCCCGGGCGGCGGCATCGGCACGGTGATCACCGCCGACGCCTACGGCGCCGGGGAGGCCGACACGCTGCTCGGCCGCGCGCTGGCGGGCGTGCCGCGCGACGAGTTCTCGCTCGTCGGCGCGATCGGCCACGACTTCTACACCGGCGAGCGCGAAGGCGCGAAGGGCTTCCCGCGCTTCACCGACCCGCGGCTGCGCGCGCCGGACGGCTACGCGGACTACGTGCGGATGGCGGTCGAGCGCAGCCTCGAGCGCATCGGCGCCGACGCGTTCGACGTCCTGCTGCTGCACAACCCGGACCGGACGGGCTACACCAGCGAGGTCGTCTGGGACGCCCTGGCGGCGGTGCGCGACGACGGCCTGGCGGGCGCGCTCGGCGTCGCCCCCGGCCCCGCCAACGGCTTCACGCTCGACCTGATCGGGTGCCTGGAGCGGTTCGGCGACCGGATCGACTGGGCGATGGTGATCCTCAACCCGCTCGAGCCGTGGCCCGGCGAGCTGGTGCTGGAAGCCGCCCGCCGCCACGACGTGCGGCTGATCACGCGCGTCGTCGACTACGGCGGGCTGTTCCACGACGACGTGCTGGCGGGCCACGAGTTCCCGCGCCGCGACCATCGCGCGTTCCGGCCGGCGGGCTGGGTCGAGCGCGGGCGCGAGCGGATCGAGCGCATGCGGCCGATCGCCGAGCGCCACGGGCTGACGCTGCTGCAGCTCGCCTGCGCCTGGAACCTCGCGCACGAGCCGGTGGCGTGCGTGGCGCCGACGCTGATCCAGGAGCTCGGCGCCGGTGCGCGGCCGATCGAGGACAAGCGTGCCGAGCTCGCCGCCGTCCCGGCCGGCCCCGTGCTGTCGGACGACGAGGTCGCCGCCCTGCGGGCGATCGGCGACAACACCGGCAGCATGGACCTCAAGGGCGCGGCCCCGGGCTTCGACGGCGACCCGCTGCCGGACCGCTGGGCGATCAGCGCCGACCTCGAGGCGCTCGCCGGCCGCTGGGGCATCGACCCGGCGCGCGACCTCGCCCGCGCCGCCTGAAGCACACGCCGCCGCGGTCGATCAACGGGGGTGATGGCCCTCCGCGCCGCACTCACGGTCGCAGCCCTGCTGCTCGCGCTCCCCGCCGCCGCTTCCGCGCACGGCGAGGACGGCGTGATCACGCACATGGACACGCGCGAGGAGCTCGCCGCGGTCGACGTCGCCGGCACCGCCGCCGCGGCCGCGGCCCCGGGCGCGCTGCCGTACCGCTGGTGCGGCGACGCGCGCACGACCGACGACACCGCGAACGCGGTCCTGCCCGCCTCCGCGCCGCGCTTCAAGCTCGTCTACGCCCACGCCGCCGACCGGCCCGACCGCTCCGCCCCGTGGCGCGACGCGATCCAGGCCAACGTGGCGCTGATCCAGCGCTTCCTCGCCTCCCAGACCGGCGGCGCGAAGGCGCTGCGGATCGACATGGGCACGCGCTGCGGGCCGCAGTACGTGGACATCCAGACGATCCGCCTGCCCGCTGGGCGCGCCGCCTACGTGGACAACTTCAGCTCGATCATCCGCGACGTCGAGGCGCGCCTCGGCAGCGCGAGCGGGCCGCGCAACGTGGTCGTGCTCGCGGACGCGATGAACGGCGGCGGCTACGACTACGGGCTCGGCGAGAACGTGCTCGGCAGCGCCGGCGACCGGCCCGGCAGCGCCAACGTGCACAACCGCGGCGGCTTCGCCTCGATCCTCTTCACGCGTGACGGCGTCGCGCCGCCGGTGGCCGACAACCGCGGCTGGTGGCCCGAGGGCTTCCTGCACGAGATGACGCACAACCTCGGCGGCGTCCAGTGGTCCGCCCCGCACTCGACGCAGCCGGCCGGCTTCTCGCTCTACCGCTACGGCCACTGCTGGCAGGGCTACGACGTCATGTGCTACGTCGAGGACGCGGGCGCGTCGCACGCGATGCGCTACGACTGCCCGCGCGTCGGCGGCGCGATCCCGCAGGCGTACGACTGCGGGCGCGACGACTACTTCAACCCGGCCCCCGCCCCGGGCTCGTACCTCGCCCGCTCCTGGAACGTGTACGACAGCGCGTTCCTCGGCCCGTGCGCGCAGGTCGCGCCGGCCTGCGGCGGCGGGCTCGACGGGCTCGCGCCGTCGCCGCCGGTCAGCACGGGCACGCCCGCGGTCGTCGGCGCGCCGCGACGCGGCCAGCCGGTCGCGGCCGGCACCGGCGCATGGCGCAACGGGCCGCTCGACTTCGCCTACCGCTGGCAGCGCGAGGGCCGCCGCTCGTGGGTCGACATCACCGGCGCGACCGGCACGAGCTACACGCCGCGCACCACCGACCGCGGCCGCCGGCTGCGGATCCAGATCGTGGCCACCAACCCGGACGGCAGCGCGGTCGTGGCCTCACCGCCCAGCGCGCGGGTCGCCGACGTCGGCGTGTCGAGCGTCCAGCGCACGAGCCGCGCCTGCCGGCGCAGGCCGCGTCAGGGGCCGAGCTGGACGCTCTGCTGCCAGGTGCCGCGGTCGTAGAAGCGGAGAGCGGGCTTCGGAGCGACGCCGGTCACCTCGACGTCGTACATCCGCCTCGGTTCACGCCACGCAGCGCTATCAGCCGAGCCGAAGCGCTCGCTGAGCACGCCGGCCGCGCGCGCCGCGGCCTGCCTGACGCCGGCCGTGCCGAGGCGCAGGAACGCCACGCCGTCGGCGCCGCCGAAGTCGAACACGTGCGAGCGGCCGGGGCCGCCGAGCCAGCCGCGTGACGCGCGCGGGAGCGTGCGCACGGCCTCGTCCTTGAGCGCCTCCCAGGCGGCGACGCCCGGGGCGACCGTGCCGCCGGCGTCGGTCGTCGCGTACGAGCCGTCCCAGGCCACGATCGCGTCGAGCAGCGCCTTCGCGGGGCCGCTCGCGCCGGCGGCGGCGGCGCGGATGCGGCCGTCGAGCAGCGCGCGCTGCTGCGCGTGCGTGCCGGCGTCGCGGTCGACGCCCTTGACGGCGGAGTAGCTCGGGTTCTCCGCGACGCGGTCGACGAGCCGCGCCAGGTAGGCGGCGCGGTGCAGGCGGCCGGTCGTGCGCTCCTTGGCGGGGCCGTCGCCGACGGTCCAGCCGGCCGAGGGCATGTTGTTCCAGTTCACGAGCCAGCCGCGGTCGGGGTTGACCACGTGCGGGCGCTGCGCGGGCCGCAGGAAGCCGCGCCACTCGGCCTCGCCGGTGCCGGGCAGCGGCAGGCGCTCGTCCCAGCGGCGCGGGCGGATCGGCAGCCGGCCGGGATGCCACCAGCCGATGTTGCCGTCGTCGTCGGCGACCATCGTGTTCTCGTTCCAGCTGACCTTCGCGATCGCGCGGCCGGCCTGGGCGACGTTGTCGGCCTCGTTGAGCTCGGCCAGGCCGACCAGCGTCTCGATCTCGTGGTTCCAGGTCGCGTAGCGGCGCGCCCACGCGGTGCGCGAGCCGGAGCGCGACTGGACGGGGCCGTGGACGGTGCGGCACAGGCGCTCGCGCCGCGGCTCGCCGCCCGCGACCGCGAACGTCTCGTTGCGGCAGCGCATGCGCCGCGTGCGGCCCTTGAAGCGGTAGCGCTCGCGGCCGCGCAGGCGCTCGGCGTAGAGGTCGTCGTCGTCGGTCAGGCCGCTGGTCAGGCCCCAGGCGATGTGATCGTTGCGGCCGATGCCCACGAGCGGCAGGCCGGGCGGCGTGACGCCGCGGGCGTCGAGGCCGGGCCGGTGCACCTCGAGCTCGTGCAGCAGCTCCGGGGTGGCGAAGCCGAGCTGCGGCCCGGTGAACAGCCAGGCGCGGCCGCTGCCGCGGACGGCCCAGGCGTTGGAGCCGCCGCGGGCGGGGAGCTGCCCGGCGACGCTGCTCGCCGCGGCGGCCGCGCGCGGCGCCCGGAGGCCGCGCAGCCAGCGGGCGGAGCGGTCGAAGCCCGCGCGCTCGTCGGCGCGCGTGCGGCCCGGGTTGGACGGGAAGCGCCCTGCGGCGGCGGGCACGGTGGTGACCTGACCCGGCCGGCGCACGGGCAGCAGCGCGTTGAAGCGGCGCTTGCCGAGGCTGCGCAGGGCTGCCCAGTTCTCGAGCTCCTGGCCGTCGTCGCTCGGGATCGTGCGCGCGAGCTGGACGCCGATCGCGGCGCTGTCGAGCGCGGTCCACGGCGCCGGGCGTCAGGTTGAGCAGGACGAGCTCCTGCGGGCGCAGCGACGGGTCGGCGGCAACGCGCTCCAGCCACGCGTTCACGCCGGCGGCGTAGGCGTCGAAGCGGGCACGCAGGTTGGCCGGGATGCGGCGCAGCATGCGGGCGAGCTCGGGGCGCGTGTAGTAGTCGCGGCGGGCGACGATGTCGCCCGCGAGCCGGCTCTCCCCGAGCACCTCGGCCAGGCGGCCCTGCGTGGAGCGGCGGAACAGCTCGAGCTGCACGAGGCGGTCCTGCGCGACGGCGTAGCCGACGCCGAACCACAGCGAGGCGTCGTTGCCGGCGCGGATGTTCGGCACGCCGTAGGCGTCGCGGGTGATCGTGATGCCGGAGCGCGGGCTCTCGATCGTGCCCGCGATGTCGAAGCCGGCGGGCTTCATCGCGAACGACTCGAAGAGGGCGATCTGATCGGTCAGGTGCGGGTTCGCTCCCGACTGCGGGACGAGCCCCGAGTTGCCGGGCGGCAGCACCGATTCGGCCTGGGTGACCTGCGCGCCGGCCGTGGCGGGCAGGAGCATCAGCAGGGCCGCGAGGGCGGCCGGGAGAGCCTTGCGCATGACGCGCGAGCCTACACCGGCCATGATGTAGGGCGACCATGGAAGCCTCGCTGCGCGGAAAGCTCCTGCTCGCCTCGCCGACGCTGCTCGATCCGAACTTCGTGCGGACGGTCGTGCTGATCGCCGAGCACACCGACGAGGGCGCGATGGGGCTGATCCTGAACCGCCCGGCGGCGTCGACGGTCGCGGACGCGGTGCCCGACCTGGGCTGGCTCGCCGGGGACGAGGAGCAGGTCTACGTCGGCGGCCCGGTGGCCGAGACGGCGGTGATCGTGCTGGCCGAGTTCACGCGGCCGGAGGTGGCGGGCGCGCTGGTCGAGGCCGACCTCGGGTTCATCGGGACCGACGCCGACGACCCCGAGGCGCTCGAGGGCGCGGTCGGCCGGGCGCGCGTGTTCGCCGGCCATGCGGGCTGGGGGCCGGGCCAGCTCGAGGGCGAGCTCGAGGAGGAGGCCTGGATCGTCGAGCCGCCGAAGCGCGACGAGATCTTCACGGAGGAGCCCGAGGGGCTGTGGGCGGCGGTGCTGCGGCGCAAGGGGCGCCAGTACGCGCTGCTGTCGACGATGCCGCTCGACCCGTCGCTGAACTAGCGCGGCACCGGTAGGCTCGCGGGCCGTGTCCCGTGCAGCCGCCATCCTGATCGCCGCCGTCGTCGCCGCGCTCGCGCTCGCCGCCCCGGCCTCCGCCGCCGCGGCCAACCCGTGGCTCGACGACCGCGTGCTGAACATCTCCCACCAGGGCGGCGAGGCGGAGCTGCCGTCGAACACGATGTACGCGTTCCGGCGCTCGATCGCGGCCGGCGCGGACATGCTCGAGCTCGACGTGAGCCGGACCGCCGACGGCCAGCTCGTCGTGATGCACGACTGGACCGTCGACCGCACGACCGAGGGCACGGGCTACCTGACCGACCTCACGCTCGCCCAGGTGCAGCGGCTCGACGCGGCGTTCAACTTCGTCCCCGGCCGCAACGCGGTCGAGGGCCTGCCGGCGCGGCGCTACCCGCTGCGCGGCGTCCGCAGCGGCGACCGCCGCCCGCCGCGCGGCTTCAAGGCGCGCGACTTCCGCGTGCCGACGCTCGCCGAGGTCATGCGCGCGTTCCCGCACACGCCGATCAACGTCGAGATCAAGGGGCGCGACGACGATCCCGCGCAGTTCCTGGCCAACGCCGAGCTCCTCGGCCGCCAGCTCGCGCGCACGCGCCGCCGCGACGTGATCGTCGTCTCGTTCAACCAGCCGGCCGTGAACCGCTTCCACGAGCTCGCGCCGCGGATCCCCGTCGCGCCCGGGATCGACGGCATCGCCGGCTTCCTGCTGGGCGGGACCTCGCCCGGCGACGGCGTCGTCGCGCTGCAGATCCCGATCACGTACGAGCTCGGCGGCCAGACGCTCGAGGTCACGACGCCGGAGTCGGTGCTCACCACCCACCGGGCGGGCTACGCGGTGCACGTGTGGCTGAGCGGCGGCGAGGAGAGCCGCCGCGTCTACGACCGCCTGCTCGACATGTGCGTCGACGGCATCATGGCCGCCAAGCCGCTCGCGCTCGAGCGGCGCCTGAAGGCTCGCAACGTCGTGCGGCCGGGCGCGCGCGGCGGGACCGATCCCTGCGGCGCGAAGGCGACCGGCGGCTCGCTCGAGTCCGCCGGGCTGCTCGTGGAGCTCGAGCGCCGCGGGCTCGGGCCGCAGGAGCATCGCGGCACGGTCGTCGTGCGCCGGCGCGGCGGCGAGCTGCTCGCCCGCGGCCGCTTCCGGATGCGCGCCGGCGAGGACGTCGCCGAGCCGCTCCTGCGCTACGCCAGGTCGCGCTCCGCAGGGCGGCGAACCGCAGCGCCCGCGCGCGATCCGGGCGATCGCCGAGGTGCGCACGCGCGGTGCCCGAGGTGCCCCGGTCCGCACGCGGATTCGCGTGCGCCCGGTCATCCAATCTGGCACGTGACCGCAACTGTCTGGCGGTTCGTGCATTCTTATGTGCCGTCAGGCCTAATCCTCGCCCTCCCGGGGGCGTGGACCGGGGGACCCAACGCGGCATCGATGCCGCACGGGGCGAATCGCCATCGGGGGATGGCGTAGCGCGACTTCTCCGCGCGAGCCCGTCAGCTCACCTCGGAGGCACGGAGAGAAGGAAGGGAGCACCAAGCGTGGACTCACGTCCATCCGAGCTGGATCCATACCCGCGGACCGAGCGCGATCTCACCGCCGTCGCCCTCTGGGACCGATCGTCCCGCCGGTCACGCGACCGGCGGCGCCGCAAGGCGGCCGCACGGCGCCCGCGCCAGAAGAGCGCGACGCTCGCCGCCGGCGCGGCGATCCTCGCCTCCCCGGCGCTGACGACCGTCTCGGGCGTGACGTCGGCGACGGCCTCCTCGGCCGCGCCGGGCGCCACGACCACCGACGTCGCCGAGCGCGCCGCGGTGAGCTCCGAGAGCACCGCCCTGCTGTCCTACGGCGACACGGGCGAGGCGGTCGCGGCCGTCCAGCGCCTGCTGAAGATCCCGGACGACGGCATCTTCGGCCCGCAGACCAAGGAGGCCGTGCGCGGCTTCCAGGGCTGGAAGGGCATGGCCGCCACCGGCATCGTCGACGCGAAGACCTGGGCCGAGCTGTTCGGGTCGAAGGTCCGCTTCTACGACGCGCCGAGCTCGTCCGGCACGAGCGCGCCTTCCGACACGAGCGCGCCTTCGGACACGAGCGCGCCTTCGGGCGCGAGCGCGTCCTCGGCGACGACCGGCACCTCGCTGCAGGTCGTCTATGACGACTCGCGGCGAGAGCGAGCCGGAGGCCGTCGGCGCGCCCGCGCCGGAGGAGACCACGGCCGCACCGGCGCCCGAGGGCGGGCCCGACGTCGAGGACCGCTCCGAGGTGCGCGAGGAGCTGACCTCGCCCGAGACCGAGGCGGCCGCTCCCGCCCCGGCCCCGGCCCCGGCGCCCGCGGCGACCGGCGACGGCTGCAACGGCAGCATGGGCAGCCCGGTCGCGGGCACCGTCACCGGCACCTACGGCGAGGACCGCGGCGATCACGCGCACAGCGGCGTCGACCTCGCCGCACCGTCGGGCACGACCGTCCGCGCCGCCGAGTGCGGCACCGTGAGCATGTCGGGCGAGGAGAGCGGCTACGGCCAGATGGTCTGCGTCCGCCACGCGGGCCAGACGACCACGTGTTACGCCCACCTCTCCGAGCGCAGCGTCGGCGTCAGCGAGTACGTGCGCGCCGGGCAGAAGATCGGCGAGGTCGGGTGCACCGGCAGCTGCACCGGGCCGCACGTGCACTTCGAGGTCCGCGGCGCCGACGGCACCGCGACCGACCCGACCCCGTACCTCAACGGCAGTCGCGCGACCGCGACGGTCGAGGGCCCGGGCGGCGTCGGCGGTCCGACGCCGGCCGAGCAGGAGGCCGCGTTCGGCGGCACCGCCACGTCGGGCGCGAAGTCCCAGGCCCGGCTGACCGGCGCCGCGCAGGCTCCGGCGGCGACCGCAGCGGTCGCCGAGGCACCCGCGCCGGCGCCCGCGCCGGTCGAGGCCGCACCTGCGCCGGTCGCCGAGGCACCGGCGCCCGCGCCGGTCGAGGCCGCACCTGCGCCGGTCGCCGAGGCACCGGCCCCCGCGCCGGTCGAGGCTCCGGCGCCGGTCGCCGAGGCACCGGCGCCTGCGCCGGTCGAGGCCGCACCTGCGCCGGTGGAAGAGGCGCCCGCTCCGGTCGCCGAGGCACCCGCACCCGCGCCGGTCGAGGCCGCGCCCGCTCCGGTCGCCGAGGCACCCGCACCCGCGCCGGTCGAGGCCGCGCCCGCTCCGGTCGCCGAGGCACCGGCGCCAGCGCCGGTCGAGGCCGCACCTGCGCCGGTGGAAGCGGCGCCCGCTCCGGTCGCCGAGGCACCCGCACCCACGCCGGTCGAAGAGGCTCCGGCGCCCGCGCCGGTCGAGCCCGCTCCGGTCGCCGAGGCTCCGGCGCCGGCCGAGGCCGAGGCTCCGGCGCCCGCCGCCGAGGCTCCGGCCGCCGAGGCCGCCGCCACCGGCGGCGTCGCGGCTCCGGTCGGCTGATCAAAGCCCCGCCGGGCGGGCCCGCGCCCGCCCGGCGGCATGCCGATGACGAGTTGACAGCCATATGTGGCTGTCAACTCGTCGCCGGGCAGGTCCCCGGTGCGCCGCCGCGGGGAGGGGGGAACGGATGGCGGCGGCGCTCCGGATACGGGGGAAGGGGCCGGCCGAGGACGCGTCCAAGCGTCGGAAACCGGCGGATCGCCCAGCTTGGCGGTGTCCGGCCACCAAGCGGGTCATCTGGGCTGCGACGGAGCATCCCGCGTTCCGACCCCTCGCGTCAACTGCCCAACGGGCAGCGGTTCGCGCACGCCGTGTGCCCGAAACCGCCCGGCGGCGGCTAGCTCGGGCCGAGCCCGAGCGCCACGAAGCCCACGCCGACCACGAACGCCAGCTGCACGAACGCGCAGACGAACGCCCACACGATCGCCTCGAACACGCCGTTGCGCCGTGCGACCACGACCGCGAGCAGCGCCGGCACGGCCCAGCACGCGGCCACCGTGGCGATGACCGTGCCCGAGGAGCGCCCGTCGAACTCGCCGCCCGCGTCCTCCAGCAACCACAGGAACGCCGCCGCGCCGATCGCCGGCAGCACGAGCGGGCAGAGGATCCACGGGAGCCAGGACCGCCGCCGGTCGCGCCGCGCGAGCTTCCCCCGACGGACCTCGCTGTGCGAGGTCAGGCGCTCCTCGATCGTGTCCCAGTCCGACCCCATCCCGCCCTCAGTCCGCCGGGACCCCCGGGATCTGCCCGTTGCGGAACGCGTCCACGAACCGGCGATGGTCGTCGCGCGCGAGATCGCCGTACGCGCGCCCGAACCGCACGAGGTCGGCCGTGAAGTCGTCCTCGCGCCCGTCGAGGACCGCCATGATCGCCTCCTCGGTCTGGAAGTCGACCAGCGTCTGCTCGCTGCCCGCGTCCGACACGCAGTGGACCTTCGCGGTCGCCGCCCCGAGGTACTCGAGCAGCGGGAACACCTCCTCGAGGTCGGACACGTGGCCCCAGTCGATGTCCTCCTCGTAGGGCGACACCTCGGCGACCACCTGCCCGACGCCGCGCAGCGAGCACCAGCCCAGCCACGGGTCGGCGTGCGCCTGCAGCGCGCGCTGCGAGACCGCCGTGCGGTGGCCCTGGTGCTCGAAGTACGCGTTCATCGCCTCGTCGTCGACCACGCGCGAGGCGGCGGCGACGTTGCCCTGCTTCATCGAGAGGATCACGTCGTTCTCGAGCGCCTGCGTGCGGCCCTCGACGAGCAGGCTGTAGGCGGGCAGACCGGCCGAGCCGATGCCGAACCCCGCCCGCCCGATCACGTCCTTGACCGCGTACGAGACGCTGTGCTGGCGCTTGACCTCCGGGATCGTGTCGAGGTAGGTCGCGAACGCCGCCTCGACCTCCCCGCGCTCGTCCTCCTCGAGCCGCCGCACGCCCGCGCCCTCGCCGAACCGGCGCTCGGCGCCCTCCACGGTCGTGATCGCCTCGAGCATCGCGATCCGCGTCTCGAGCCGCGCCGTCAGCAGCACGTCGTGCAGCACGCCCTCGGTGTTGTCGAGCGTCAGCCGGAACTCGTTGTCCTTGTCGCCGGTCGCGAACGCGCGCACCTGGGCGGCGTAGGACTGGACGTACTGGGAGATCATCCGCTCGATCGCGTCGTCCGACAGCGCCTTGGCGAAGCCGAGCAGCGCCAGGCTCGCCGCCATCCGCCGCACGTCCCACGTGAAGTGGCCGAGGTAGGCCTCGTCGAAGTCGTTCACGTCGAACACGAGGATGCCCGCCGCGTCCATGTACGTGCCGAAGTTCTCGGCGTGCAGATCGCCCTGGATCCACACGCGCCGGGTGCGCTCGTCCGCCCACGGGTCGTCGAGCCGCACCACGTCGGAGTAGAACAGCGGGGCGCTGCCGCGGTAGAACGCGAACGGCGACGCCGCCATCTTGCGGAACTTGCGCCGGAACGCCCGCGCGTCCGCCTCGATCAGGTCGCCGAACGCGTCGGCGAGCACCGACACGATCTCCGCGCTGCGTTCCTCGCTGTCTGAGACGAGCTCTGCCGGATCCGTCACGCCGCGGATCCTCGCAGGCCCACCTGACGGCGGTGCGCCTGCCAGGCGAGCGCGAGGGCGGCGACGACCGCGAGGCCGAGCGCCGCGCGGGTCGTGATCTCGGCGGCCGAGCTGAACGATTCGCTGAACGCGTAGCCGACGAGCGTGAACGTCGTCGCCCAGGCGAGCGTCCCGAGGAGGCTCCACGGGAGGAAGGTCCGCAGCCGCAGCCCGGACGCGCCGGCCAGGAACGGCGCGACCGCGCGCACGATGCCGACGAAGCGGCCGACGAGGATCGCCTTCGGCCCGTGCTTGTCGAAGAAGCCCTCGACCTTCTCCAGGCGCTCGTGCGTCACGCCCAGCCGCGGGCCGCGCTGGATCAGGAACGGGCGCCCGAGCTTGCGGCCGAGCGCGTAGCTCGCGAGGTCGCCGGCGGCCGCCGCCAGCCACACGAGCAGCAGCATCGGCAGCAGCTGGACCTCGCCGTGCGCGGCGACGACGCCGCCGAGCACGACCGCGGTCTCGCCCGGGGCGACGAGGCCCACGAACGCGCCGGTCTCCAGGAACGCCATCGCCCCGACGAGCGCGTAGGTCCAGGCACCGAGCGTCTCGGAGAAGTCGGTCAGGATCTCCTCCCAGTCCGGCAGCGGGACGACGCCGGTCGAGGTCAGGACGAACGCGGCCGCGGCGAGCGCCGCGACCGTCAGCAGGACGACGCGGGGACGGCGCTCGACGATCGTCATGCGGCGAGCGGCTCGCGGCAGGGCCAGGGCTCGACGGCGAGCCGGGCCGGCCGCGGGCTCGACGCCGGCGGCACGACCTCGAGCACCGGCGGCTCCGTGTCCTCGCTGCCCCAGCGGATCAGCGTGCGGCGCAGCGAGGAGAGCGCGAGCAGGCCGACCGGCGTCGGGATCCAGATCGCGATCGCGCGGTAGGCGAGCACCGAGACGATCGCCAGGTCGGCCTGGACGCCGAACGCGAGCAGCGCGCCGACGAGGCCGCCGCTGACGGCGCCCGGGATCGGGATCGTGTTGCCGACCTGGCCGACGAAGTAGGCGAGGACGACGACGGCGAAGGCGGGCGGCGAGCCGAAGGCGTTCAGCATCGCCCACAGCACGGCCATGTCGAAGCCCCACCAGACGAACGCGCCGAGCAGGCGGCCGTCGGCCGAGCGGATGTGACCGAGCGCGTCGCGGACACCGCCGCCGAGGACGCTCGCCGCGGTGCGGATCCGGCCCGTGCCCTCGGCCGGCGCGAACGCGGCGGCGGCGAGGCCGAGCAGGATCGCGAGCGCGGCGCCCGCGGCGGGGATGGCGGTGAGGCCGACGGGGCCCTTGCCCTCGATCGCCAGCACCGTGCCGGTGATCGCGATCGAGCCGAGGAAGACCGAGTAGAGGATCACGAGGAAGGCCAGCAGCGTGCGCGTGGCGCCGCGCGTGCCGAGCCCGGAGCGCCGCAGCGACCACAGGGTCAGCGCGGCGCCGCCGACACCGGCGGTGGGGAGCAGCCGGGTGGCGGCGGCGCCGCCGAGCGTGACCTGGGTCGCCTCGCGCAGGCCGAGGCGCCGCGAGGCGCGGCCACCGACGAGCCACAGGAGAGCGATGTAGCCGCCGAAGGAGAGAAGCTCGAAGGCCGCGGCGCCGGCGACCCACGCGGGGTCGGCGTCGAGCGCGCGCTGGACCGCGTCCAGGAACGCCTGGGCCGGGCCGCCGGCGATCGCGAACGCCGCAGCGGCGGCAGCCACGAGCGCGGCCGGGAGCGCCGCGCGGCGAACCAGCGGGCCCAGCTCGAGCTGGGGAATCGAGAAGTCGGCGGTCGGGGCTCCCATCGTTTGACCATTCTCGGGATCCGAGGGGCCGCCCGCATCGGGGATATCACCAGAGTGAGGGTGCGGCGAGCCGTACTCGTGAGGTTCAGCCGTGCCCCAGTGCGGCGAGCACGACGTGCGGCGGGCAGTCCGCCGCCTCGAGGATCGCGATCGCCTCGGGCTGCTGCGCGAGCGCGTGCAGCAGATGCTCGGGACCGATCCGGTGGTCGCCCATCTCGAGCTCCACGACCAGCGCGCGATCGACCACGGCCTGGCCCGCGGGTGAGAGCGGCAGCGCGCGCGAGGAACCGATGCCGGCGCCGAGTGCGACGGCCACGATCGCCCGCAGCTCGCGGGCGTCGAGTCGCAGCTCGCTCACCACCGGAACGCCCGTGCGCACGGTCCCGAGCAGCAGATGCTCGGGCCCGATCGAGCGGTGGCCGAGATCGGCTGCTTCCTCTTGAGCGCACGCCACGGCCCGCCGCGCCGGATCCGTGAAGCGCTCCAGCACGCCGCCATCATCACGCGCGGCGGCGCGTCAGGTCAATGCTGGATCGCCGGCTTCGTGCAGCAGGAAGCCGGCGGCGTCGAGCACGTGGCGCTCGCGGAGGCGGTTCAGACGGTCCGAGCAGGCCCTGTCGGGCTCCCACGCCGCGACGGCGGCGGTGTCGCGCAGCGGGCGCAGGCCGTTGGGCTCCGGCTCGTCGAACGCCTGGCGCAGCCACGCCAGGTCGTCGGCGATCCGGCGCGGGCGGCTCTCGCCGTCCGCCTCCGGGTGCCACGGGTCCTGGCCCTGGCGCCGTTCGGGTACGCCGGGCGGGCGCGTGAGGGCCACGCCGAGGGCGTTCATCCAGTCCGGGCGGTCGCGGACGAGCTCGAGCATGAGGTTTGTGTTTCCTCTCCGTATCGCGGTCAAACGCCCGACGGCGGCGCCGCCGACATGATCTCGACCCGGTGACCGGCCGGATCGCGCACGAACCAGCGTGGCGCATTCCACGCGTTGCTGCCCTCGCGCGGGTCGAACCCCGCGCGCCGGAGCGCGTCGACCGTGCCCTCCGCGTCCTCGGCCACGACCGCCGGATGAGCGTGCTCGGGCACCGTCGGCGCGTCGAGCGGCATCAGGTGGACGTGCGTCCCGCCGCGCTCGACCCAGATGAAGCGATCGCGCAGCAGCGGCGGCGGCTCGATCTCGCGGAAGCCGAGCAGCGCCCAGAACGCGACGCAGGCGCGCACCCGGTCGCGCGGGACCTCGAGCGTGACGTGCTGGAGCATGGGCGCAACGCTACCCCTACTCGACCCCCGTGCGCCGTAGGGGTTTCCCTGACGCCACCGGTCGGCGGGCGGCGTAGAACTGTCGTGCGTCGCCCCCGGCGAGCGAGGACCCCTCCGCGCTCGCAGGAAGGTCGGCGCAGCTGCATCCCCGGTTCTTCCGGCCCCGCGGCGCCCGCTCCCCTCTCCCGGAGCGGGCTGCCGCGGCTCCGGCTCCGTTGACTTCCGGTACCCCGGACGCGAGACTGGGCGCCGGGTGAACGTGCTGCAGGAGGGGAAGCTGTTCGTCGGTCGGAGCGACCAGATCGCGGCGCTCGACGGTTGGCTTGCCGAAGCGCGTGACGGCCACCCGCGCGTCGTGCTGCTGACCGGGCCCGCCGGCATCGGCAAGACCGCGCTGCTGGACCACTTCCTGAGCCGCGCCGGCGCGGCGCGCGTGCTGCGCGGCAGCGGCGAGCAGGCCGAGGCGTCGCTGGCCTACGGCGTCGCCGACCAGATCCTGCGCGCAGCCGGCGACGCCGTCCTCGGCGCCGAGGCCGCCGCCGACCACGTGAGCACCGGCCTGCGCCTGCTGACCGCGCTCGGCGGGCTGCGGGCGAGCGGTCCGGTGATCGTCGTCGTCGACGACGCCCACTGGGCCGACGCCGCGTCGCTCAAGGCGCTGCTGTTCGCCGCGCGCCGGCTCGTGGCCGACCAGGTGCTCGTGCTCGTCGCCGCCCGCGACGACGACGTCGACCGCGTGCCCCCGGGCCTGCGGCGGCTCGCCGAGCATGGCGGCGGCGTGCTCCGGCTCGCGCCGCTCGCGCCGCCCGAGCTGCAGCAGATCGCCGCGGCGGAGGGCGTCGAGCTGCCGGCCCGCGGCGCCGCGCGGCTGCATGCGCACACGGAGGGCAACCCGCTGCACGCGCTGGCGCTGCTGCACGAGCTGCCCGCGGCTGCGTGGCACGAGACCGGACGGCCGCTGCCGGTGCCGCGCTCGTTCTCGGAGCTGGTCGTCGCGCGGCTCGACGGCGCGCCCGCGCCGGCGCGCCGGCTGGCGACCGCGGCCGCCGTGCTCGGCGCGCGCGCGCCGCTCGCGCTCGCGGCCCGCCTCGCTCGCGTCGGGGACGGGCTGCACGCGCTCGAGGACGCGGTCGACGCCGGGCTGCTGTGCGAGCAGGGCCAGGAGCTCGGCTTCCCGCACCCGCTGGTCGAGAGCGCGATCTACGGCACGCTGCGCCCGGCCGAGCGCGCCCGCCTGCACCATCGCGCCGCCAGCATGGTCGAGAACGACGCGATCGCCCTGCGCCACCTGGTCGCCGCGGCGCTCCGGGCCCGACGAGGGCCTCGCCGCCGAGCTCGAGCACTTCGCGCGCGGCGAGAGCCAGCGCGGAGCGTGGCGCATGGCGGCCGTGGCGCTGCGCGACGCCGCCCGCCTCACCGCCGACCGCCGGATGCGCGACCCGCGGCTGCTCGCCGCCGCCGAAGCGCTCTCGTTCGTCGGCGACACCGACCAGGCCCGCCGCCTCGCCGAGCGCATCGACGACCCGGCGCTGCCGCCGCAGCGCGACGGGTTCCTCGCCTACCTCGCGGTGCTCGGCGAACGCCCGCGCGACGCCTGGGACCTGCTCGACCGCGGCGGGGCGACCGACCGCCGACCCGCACGGCGCCGCGCGGATCGCGCACACCCGGTCGCTGCTGCTCCTCTGCGAGCTGCGCGGGGCCGAGGCGGTGGAGTGGGCGCGGCGCGCGCTCGACCTGCCGGTCGGCGGGACCACGCCGACCGCCGCGCGCATCGCCGAGGTCGTCGGCCTGATCTTCGCGGGCCGCTTCGGCGAGGCGGAGGCGCGGGCGCGCGAAGGGCTCGCCGACTCGGCCGGACTGGCGCTCCAGACCGCGCTCGGCTGGGCGCTGCTCGCGCGCGACGACCTCGCCGCCGCGCGGCCCGTGCTCGAGGACAGCGCGGCCGCGGCGCGGCGGCTCGGCTGGTTCCAGTTCTCGGCCGCGACGCTCGGCCTGCTGACGCGCACCGAGTTCCTCGCCGGCCGCTGGGACGCCGCCCTGCTGCACGGCGAGCGCGCGCTCGCGCTCCTGGCCGAGCTGCCGAACCTGGCCCCGCGCCCGGCCGTCTGGACGGCGGTACCGCTGGTGCCGGCCTTCCGCGGCGAGCCGGCGCCGCTGGTCGACATGCCGGTCGGCGAGCGCAGCACGCTCGACCGCCGGCTGGCCGTGGCGATCGCGCGCGCGCTGCCCGCCTCGGCGCGCGGCGACCACGCCGCGGTGATCGCCGCGCTCGGCGACGTCGCCGCCCTCGGGCCCGCGGCCGACGCGATCGACGAGCCGAGCGTCTGGCCGTGGCAGGACCTGCTGGCCGAGGCGCTGGCCGGCGCCGGCCGGCCGAGCGAGGCCGACGTGCTGCTGCGCCCCTACGAGGCGCGCGTCGTGGACCTGCCGATCACCCGCTCGCGCCTCGCGCGCGTGCGCGGCCAGATCGAGGCGGCCCGCGGCGACGCCGCGGCTGCGGCCGCGGCGCTCCAGGACGCGATCGAGCAGGCCGCGGACGCGCCGTTCGAGCGCGCCCGCGCGCAGCTTGCCCTCGGCGGTCTGCTGCGCAGGCAGAACCGGCGCCGCGACGCGGCCGTCGAGCTGCGCGCCGCCCGCGAGACGCTCGCCGCATCTGCGCGCGCGGCCCGACCTCGAGCGCTGCGACCGCGAGCTCGCCGCCTGCGGGCTCGCGCCCGGGCGGCGGGACGGCAGGGAGCGCACGCGGCTCACGCCGCAGGAGCGCTCGGTCGCCGAGCTCGTGGTGGCCGGCAAGACCAACCGCGAGGTCGCGGGCGAGCTGATCGTGAGCGTGAAGACCGTCGAGGTCCACCTCACGCGGATCTACAACAAGCTCGGCGTCAGCTCGCGGGCGCAGCTCGCCGCGTTCACGCGCGAGAGCGGGTAGCCCGGGGCGCCGCGAGGGCGCCCCGGGAACCGCGATTCGCTACGGGTTGACGCCGTGCCCGGCGCCGCTGAACTGGACCCAGTTCAGGTTGCCGATGCCGGTCGTCGGCCCGCCCGGCGCCTGCGTGAACACCACGTACAGCTTGCGGCTGCCGGTCACGGGGTTCGTGAACGGGCAGGTCTGGTCCGTGTACGTGTTGTTGTTGCCCGTCGAGACGAGCGTGCAGCTGGCCGCGACCGGACCCGTCGGTGAGTCGAGACGGACCTCGGCGACCGTCCGTGCCGCGCCGGCCGCGGTGGCCTGCGCGAAGCGGAACGTGATCTGCTGGTCCATGTCACCGAAGAAGTACCGGTTGTTCAGCCCGACGTAGTCGCCCACGTCGATCGCGCTCGCGACCTGGCCGCCGCCGGGGTCGGTCTCCGTCCCGCCGACCGCCGGGAAGGTGAGGCCCCGCATGTCCTGCGAGTACTCGGGCTGCTGGCGGCGCTGCTGCACGACGTGCTGCGTGGTCGTGGTCAGCGGAGCCTGCCCGTTGGCACCGTTGTCGGTGTACGTGACGCTGATCGCCGCCGGCGATGTAGCCGCCGTGCGACGCGTCCTCGGCGAGCGTCTGCAACGTCCCGCTGCAGGCGGTCTCGCTGTCCTCGCCGTGGCCGTGCGTGTCGTGCAGGAGCACGAACGTGACGACGACCTCGGCGCAGTTCACGGTGCCGTCCTCGGGGTCGGTGACCGTCACCGAGTAGGGGATGTTCTGCCCCCACTCGAAGAAGTTGCCGTCCTCCGGGAGGTTGATCGTGACCGTCGGAGCGGTGTTGCCGACCGTGATGGTGGTCGTCTTCGTGTCGCTCTTGCCGCCCGCGTCCGTCACCGTCAGCCGCGCCGTGTAGACGCCGTTGGCGGTGTACGTGAACGCCGGGTTGGGGGCGATCGAGTCGACCGTGCCGTCGTTCTGGAAGTCCCACTCGAACCGGATCGAGTCACCCTCGTCCGGGTCGCGCGAGCCCTCGCTGGAGAACTGGACGTTGAGCGGCGCGGTGCCGTTCGTGGGCGTCGCGCCGATCTGCGCCCGCGGCGCCTGCTCGCGACCGGAGTACTCGAAGCGGTACATGCCGGCGTCCGGGTTGGCGGCGAAGAAGCCGTCGCCGTAGGTCAGCATGTAGAACGCCCCGTCGTCGCCGAACTGGACGTCCATCGGGTTGTCGCACTCGAACCGGAACGGCGTCGTGATCAGCGCCTGGCCGCAGCTCAGGAGCGGGTTGATCTGCTGGACGCGGTTCTGCGAGTCGAGCACGACCTCCTTGAGGGCGTCGCGCGTGAACTCGGCGAGGAAGACCTTCCCGTCGTAGTACGGCGGGAACTTGGTCTCGCTCGGGTTGGCCGGGTCGTACTCGTAGATGTCCGCGCCATGCGGCCCGACGCCGCCGACGCCCATGCCCGGGAACAGCTGCGGGCAGGTGCCGCCGGAGCCGTCGTAGCCGGCGAAGCACGGTGTGCCCTGCGGCGGTACGGCGTTGTCGTTGTACGAGTACCAGATGTCCGGCTGGGTGACCGGCGGGGTGCGTCTCGCAGGCCCGTGTTGTAGCGCGAGGTGTTCGGCGGCCCGTACGCGGGGTTGTCGCACTCGTACGGCTCACCGAGCGTTGCCTGGTTGCCGAAGTCCCACCGGTACATCGGCAGGTCGGGGCCCATGCACACCGGCCAGCCGTAGTTGGACGCCTTGCGCACGATCTCGACGCGGCCCGTGCCGGCCGGCCCGTGGAGCAGGCCGGGCTCGCGCGCATCCGGCGAGTAGTCGGTGACGTACGCGACGTCCTGCTCGTCGACCTGGATCCGGAACGGGTTGCGGAAGCCCATGGCGTAGATCTCGGGCCGGGTGCTGCGCCGTGCCCGGGGCGAACAGGTTGCCGGCGGGGATCGTGTACGAGCGTCGTCCGCTCGTTGACCTTGATCCGCAGCACCTTGCCGCGCAGGTCGTTGGTGCTGAGCGACGAGCGGCGGGCGTCGACGTGCGGCGCCTGGAACCAGTCGCCCTCCAGGGTGGTGGCGGCGACGGCGGTCGGCGCGGTGCCGACCAGCCCCGTCGCGATCGGTCGTCATCTGGGCCACGTTCTGCCGCACGTACTGCCCGCGGAAGGTGACCGTCTGGTTGCCGTTGCCGACGTGCTGCGTGTTGTTGGCCTGCGTCACGAGGACGTCCGCCGGTCCGATGTTGCTGAGCGCGACCAGCGCCGCGGTGGTCTGCGCCGCCGTGGCGTTCCACGGGATCGGAGCCGTCGTCTGGCCGTTGAACGTGACCGTGAACGTGCCGCTCGTCGCGTTCGTCACGCGCAGCGTCTGGGTCTCCGTCGTCTTCTCGTCGTTGTAGACGCCGTAGCCGCCGGCGTTGCCGCCACCGGCAGGCGTGTCGTCGCCCGTGACGAGCCAGAGGTTGTTGTGCTTGTCGAAGTCGATGTCGCCGCCGACGTGGCAGCACGCCCCGCGGTTGACCTCGACCCGCATGATCTTCTGCTCGCTGGCCAGGTTCAGCGACGGCCCGGTCGTCGCCGCGGCGGTCGACGAACTTGAAGCGCGAGAGCTGGAAGTAGCCCTTCCACTGGTCCCACTCGCTGAGGCTGGCCGCCGCGTTCGGCGCGCTGCCACCGGGCGTCGTCCGCGGGTACGGGGTGCCGCTCTCGGAGATGCCGTCCATCTCGACCGGCGAGTAGTAGAGGTACACCCACTTGTTGGTGGCGAAGTTGCGGTCGATCGCCGGGCCGTACATGCCGTCCTCGCTGTTCGCGTAGACGGGGATGGTCGCGATGACCTCCGACAGGCCGGTCGCCTGGTCGTGCAGGCGCACGCGACCGTCGCGGGTCGTCTGGATGATGCGGCCGTCAGGGAGCTGGTCGAAGCCGATCGGCTCGTTGAGGTTCGGCGGCGCGCTCAGCTTCGTCTGCTCGTAGTTCGCCAGCACGGTGGCGCCGCAGTCGCTGTAGACCGGGTCGGACAGTCCGGCGGTCCAGGCGATCGCGCCCATCAGGTGCTCGCGGAAGTCGGCGGTCCCGTACGCCGCGCCCGTGCCGCCGACGCCGGTGTAGAAGGAACGGCCGCCGTCGGCGTCCTTGCACCACGAGACCGGGTGGTCGAAGCCCATCGCTCCGCCCGCGTAGGTCTCCTCGTCGACCGTGGCCAGCACGTGCGACGCGCCGCGCACGTTCTCGGCGTAGTCGAAGAACGAGTCGGTGTGGTTCCAGGTGTCGGGCAGCGTCTTGGTGGCGTCGTGGACGCGGTCGGGGACCTCGATCGTCGCCGGCTCGGCCGCGGAGGCCGCGCCGGTCGCGCGCGTCCCGAGCAGCGCGGTCATGAACGGCCAGTCGGGCTCCGTGGCGATCGCGCGGTGCACGGCGAGGAAGCCGCCGCCGGCGCGGTAGTAGGCCTCGAACGCCGTCTGCTCGGCGGCGTTGAGGACGTCGCCGGACGTGTTCAGGAAGATGACCGCGCGGAAGTCGTCGAGCCGGTTGGGCGTGAAGTGGCCGGTCGAGCTCGAGGCGACGGTCACGCGGAAGCGGTTGGCGGTGCCGAGCGCGCGCAGGGCGGCGACGGCGTCGTCCGTGGCGGCGTGCTGGCCGCCGACGGACTCGGTGAACGCGAGCACGTTGTAGCGCGCGGGCGGGGTGACCGGGACCGGTGCCGGCGGGGCCGGCGGCGGCGCCGGGAGCGGTCGTCGCGCGCAGGACGTTCACGCGGCGGCCGGCGACGCGGCAGGACCTGCGGCCGTTCAGACGCACGCAGGCCGCGATGTAGTAGCGCCCGGTCGCCGTCGTTCGAGGAACCCTCACCCTCATTCTCTGCTTGAGAGTCTTGCCCGGCTTGATGCGTGCCAGGCGACGCGTGGCGAGCGTGCGGCCGGAGGCGCTGCGCGCCTTGCGGAGCGTGATCGTCAGGCGGGGCCGGATCGTGCGGTCGGTCGTGTTTCGGACGCTCGCGGTGACGCGGAAGCTGTCACCGGCGAGTGCCTCGCGTGGCGGCGCCGTCAGCGCGCGCAGCTTGACCGGCGACGCGGCTTGCGAGCCGTTGTCGACCGGTGCTGCCTGCGCGGCTGCCGGAGCCGCGAATACGGCGAAGATCGCCGCCGGCACGAGCGCGTGCCGGAGCATGGACTGCTGTCGCATCAGGGGATGCGCCTCCTCCAAATCGGCCTCTGCTGACGCGGTCAGGTTCCCGCCCGCGCACCCCTCCGGGAGCCCCTCTCCGACTCCAGTACGGATGCTTAGTCGATTTCTGCCAGCAATGTCAACAGGTTTCGCGCAACTTCTTACAAAAGTCGATTGACCTCGGGCGAAATTCGGTGATACCTTCCCGGGCAGGAGCATGGCCGCTCGGCCTGGGAGAGGCTCTCAACGCCAAGAGGAGGAGGAGCATGAGGGCTATTCCCTGCCGTGCGCTGGGTCGCGCCACGGTAGCCGCCGCGGCCTGCGCCGTGGTGCTCGTGGGCGCGAGCAGCGCAGCCGCGCAGCGTCCCGAGAAGCTGGGCAACGGTGTCAAGACCGGCCAGCTGAGCGTGCAGATGTTCAACTACGGCGGGTACATCTCGGGCGGCGGGAACACGGGTGCAGCCAACCCCGTCACCGGCGTCTCCGAGGCCTGCCTCACGGCGACGACCACCCCCTGCCGCTACGAGCGTCTCGAGCGGCTGTTCGCGTTCCTGCAGAGCAAGGGCGTCACCAGCATCGAGCTCTTCGGCCACGCCGGGTTCCCGTCGAACACCGATATCGACGGCGAGTTCGGCCTCCGCAACTATCGCGCCCTGATGGACGAGTACGGCCTGATGGCCGCCGGCTGGCACGGCAGCATGAGCGAGACCGCGTGGGACGCGCGCGTCAACGCGGCGAAGATCCTCGGCGCCGACTACATCGGCTCCGGCGGCGTCGGCGACCCGGGCATCGGCAGCTACGCCAACACGCTGCTGACCGCGCAGTCGCTCAACCGGCTCGGCAAGCGGTCGGTCGAGGCCGGCGTCGGCCCGGTGTACATCCACAACCACACCGGCGAGTTCGACGCGAAGTACGTCCACAACGGCGTCGAGAAGACGGCGTTCGACATCCTCATGGAGGAGACCGACGAGCGCTACGTCGCCGCCGAGCTGGACGTCTTCTGGTCCTCGGACGCGTTCGACGACGTGACCGGCACCGCGAGCGCGGCCCTCATCAACAAGTGGCCGACCCGCATCCAGATGCTGCACGTCAAGGACGGCATCAGCATCGTCGGCGGTACCCCGACGAACTCGCGCTCCGGCTCGCCGCGCGCGACCGGCACGGGCGAGCTCGACTTCCGGCCGATCTTCGCCGCGGCCGTCGACAAGGTCAGCTACTACCACCAGGAGCACGACGGCGGCACGACCACCGACGCCAACACGAGCCTCACGAACCTGCGTGGCTCGGGCCCGGCGGCGGTCGGCACGCTGCTCGCCCGTCCGGCGTCGTTCCCGGCCGTCCCGGCCGGCACCCCGGCCGGCGATGAACGTGGTCCCGGTGCTCGTCCAGAACACGGGCGACGCTCCGCTCACGGTGAGCAACGTGACGGTCCAGGCGAACGCGCTCGACGCCCCGTCGGCGAGCGACTTCGCGATCGTGTCGCACAACTGCGGCACGACGCAGGCGCCCGTCTCGCTCCCGCCCGGCGTGGCCGGCGACGCGACGACGCCGTCGATCCCGCGCGGCACGTGCACGGTCAACGTCGGCTTCAAGCCGACGCGCACGAACGCCACGTCCGTGGCTCGCCTGCAGTTCACGTCGAGCTCGGACAACGCCACCGACAGCGTCCTGCTGGTCGGCAGGAGCACCGGCGACTCCTACGGGAGCGTCGGCGGCGAGGTGCCCGGCACCCTGCAGCTCACGGTCCCGTCCTCGGCGGCGAGCTTCGGCACGTTCGTCCCGGGCCTGGCGCGTGACTACAACGTGAGCATGGCCGCCTCGGTCACGCACACGGCGGGTGACGCGGCGCTGAGCGTGGTCGACGCGAGCACGACGGCGCCCGGCCACCTGGTCAACGGCGCGTTCTCGCTGCCGCAGCCGCTGCAGATCCGTGCGTCGACGGTCGCGAACCCGAGCCCGGCGTTCGCGCCGCTGGCCGGCAGCCCGTTGACGCTGGCGAGCTGGACCGGTCCGGCCTCGTCGGCCCCGGTGACCCTCGGGTTCCGGCAGTCGATCGGCGCGTCCGACGCGCTGCGGACCGGCACGTACAGCAAGTCGCTCACGTTCACGCTCTCGACGACGAGCCCGTGAGCCTGACGTAAGCAAGAGATCGAGCCAACGGGGCGCCGGCTTCACCGCCGGCGCCCCTGGTGCTCGTAAGCCCGTTGCCCCGCCTGATCCACAAGCCGTATCCGATCGCCGCCCTCGTCTCGGTGGCACTGCTCGTCGGCTGCGGCTCCGACGACCCGCCGGCCCCCGCCGCGGCCATCCGGCGCCGACGCCCGAGGCCGAGGCGGAGACCCACGACTTCGAGCCCGGCCACGCGAAGGCGGTGCGCGACTACTACGGCACGCCGCACTCGCACAGCGAGGAGCCGTCGCCCGAGTTCGGCGGCGAGACCGAGGCCGACTACCACAAGCCGCCGCACCCGGCGCGCGGTGAGATCGGCGACACGATCACGCTCACCGGCGTCAACCTCGGCGTGCGCATGCGGGTCACCGTGACCGGCGTCGCCGACCCGGCGCGGCGCGTCGCCCGGCGCGCGCGAGACGGCCGCCGCTTCGTGGCCGTCCGGCTGCGGCTGCGCAACACCGGGATCGCGATCTTCGAGTCCGAGCTGCGCGAGGCCACGCTCGCCGGCGTCCGGACCGCCTCCGGCGTCCGCGCCGGCTGCTCCAACGGCTTCGACCGCGACCTGCGGATCGACGTCGACGGCAGCGCCCGTGGCTGCATCCTCTTCGAGCTGCCGCGCAACCGCCGCGCCGGCGAGCTCAGCCTCGCGCTCGAGCAGGTCCCGGCCGCGGCCGGCGGGCGCTGGAGCCTGCGATGAGGCGCGCGCTCCCCGCGGCGCTCGCGGTGGCGGCCCTGGCGTGGGCCGCCGCGCCCGCGCAGGCGGACGTCGTCGCGGCGGTCGGCGGCGTGCGCGACCCGGCGGCGGGCACGCTCGCGCTCGTCGTCCAGGCGACCGACGACTCCGGCGCCGGCGTGCGCTCGGCGCGCGCGGTCCTCGGCGGGCGCGCGTTCCCCGCCGCCGCCTTCGACTGCCTCGCCGCCTGCCCGGGCACGGGCACCGTCACGCTGCCGGTCGCGACGAACCTGGTCGCGGACGGGCCGCAGCGCCTGCAGGTCGTCGTCGAGGACGGCAGCGGCGCTGTCGTTCGTCGTGCTCGACCGCAGCATCGCGTGACGAACACGATCACGCCCGGCAGCACCTCCGTGACGATCGTCCTCGGCTCCGGCACGGCGCGGCCGCAGCCGTCTCCGCCCGGCGACGGCGACCCGCCCCCGTCCGGCCCGGACGAGCCGCAGGGCTGCCGCTATCGCCGGACCTGGCCATGCGGCTCGACCAGCGACCGCTGCGCTTCCGCCGCAACCGCCCGGTGCTCGTCGCCGGCAAGCCCTACCGGTTCCGCGGGCGGCTGACCTGCCGCGTCGACGGCCGCCGCCGCAGCGCGCCGCGCGGGACCGCCGTCGAGGTGCGCGAGCTCGTCCGCGGCCGGCTCGCCCGCCGCAGCGTCACGCGCGTGCGCGCGAAGGGCGAGCTGCGCACGCGGGTCGCCGCCCGCAGCGCGCGCACGATCGTCTTCCGCATCCGCGGCGCCGGCGGCCGCTACGCGACCGTCCGGATCGCCGTCCGCGTCGCCGGCCGCGACCGTCCGGCCACGCGCATCAGGAGGCCGGAGCGATGAGCCGCGCCCGGCTCGTCGCGGCCGCCGCCCTCGCGCTCGGGCTGGCGCTCGCCGCTCCCGCGGCGGCGCAGGACCAGGACGTCGGCGGCGACGTGCCGAGCCTGATCGGGCTCGACCTGTCGCTGCCGGAGGGGTTCGACTCGTTCCCGGCCGGGCCGGGCGAGCACGAGCTCGCGATCCGCGCGCGGGTGACGTCGACGGACGCGGTCGCGACGCTCAGCGTCGCCGACGGCGACGCGGCGTCGGGGCGCTCGCTCGGGCACCTGACGAGCGGGACGTCGACGCTCGACGCCCCGATCGAGGCGCGGATCGGCTCGACGGCGTTCCTGCCGCTCGACGCCGCGGTCGAGGAGCCGCTCGCCGTGCTCCGCCGGCCGGTCGCGAACGAGACGCTGACGATCCGGCTGCGCCAGCGGGTGCAGGCGGGCGAGCGGCCGCGCGGGACGTATTCGAAGACCTTGCTGGTGACGCTCTCGTCGGAGACGCCGTGAGCGGATCGCCGGACAACGCAAGTAGGAGGAGCAGGTGATGTACCGGACTGTCCTGGCCACAGGCGCCGCGCTGGCGGCCGTCGGCGCGACGCAGATCGCCGCCGCCGAGCCGGCCAAGCCGCGGGCGGCGGCCACGCAGGGAAGCGGGCTGTCGGTGACCCCGTCGGTGCTGGAGACGACCGCACGCCGCAACGCGTCGGCGACCGCGACGATCGGCAACTCGACCGGCCGCAGGCTGCGCGTGACGGTGCGCGTGCGGCCGTGGCGCCAGGCGCGCAGCGGCACCGTGGCGGCCGACCGCCGGCGGCGCCTCTCCGGCGTCGGCGTCAACGTCTCGAGCTTCACGATGCCCGCCGGCGCGCGGCGCTCGGTGCGCGTGTCGCTGCGGCGGATGTCCTCCAAGCGCTCGCAGTACGGGGCGCTGGAGATCGTCGGCCGCCCGGCCAGGCGCCGGCGCGGGATCAACGTCACCTACCGGCTCGTGTCGAGCGTGCGCTTCAACCCGACGGCGGGCGCGCGGCGCTTCAGCCTCGGCGCGGGGCAGCTGCGACGCAGCGGCCGCACGCTGTCGCTGCAGGTCCGCAACCGCGGCAACACGGTCGAGCCGGTCGGCGGGCGCGCGCAGATCACCGGCCCGGCGGGCGGCGCGAGCGCCGCGATCAACGCGGTCCGGATCCTGCCCGGCAAGCTCGTCAACGTCCGGCTCGCGACGCTGCCGCGCATGCGCCGCGGCTCCTACACGGCTCGGATCTCGCTGCGCCAGCGCGGCCGCACCCGGCTGACGGTCACGCGCCGCTTCCGCATCGGTTAAGCAACGCTAAAGGGGTCAGACCCCTTTAGGTGCGGCTCACGGGGAGGGCTCAGCATCTGAGTCCTCCCCTCCCTCTCCCCAGGAGGCTCCCCGTGAAGCGACTGATCCTCGTACCGATTCCCACCGCAGACGGCCGCAACCTGATCCTGCGCGCCGAGTTCGTCTCGACGCTCGACCGGATCCGCACCTTCCTGCGCCTGCGCAGGTAGCCTCCGCCGTGTGAGGAAGCCCTGGGACTGGGGCATGCATGCCCCGTCGCGGCGCACGAAGGCGGCGGGCGCCCGCGTCGCCGGCCTGAAGGCGACCGAGACCGGTCTGCCCGTACTGCGCCGTCGGCTGCGCCCAGGTCGTCTACACCCGCGGCGGCGAGCTCGTCGACATCGAGGGCAACCCGCGCTCGCCGATCAACCAGGGCACGCTCTGCCCGAAGGGCTCGGCGACCCGCCAGCTCGTCCAGCAGCCCGGCCGCCTCCTGAAGGTCAAGTACCGCCGCGCCCCACGGCACCGAGTGGGAGGAGCTCGACCTCGAGACGGCGATGGACATGATCGCCGAGCGCGTGATCGCCGCGCGCGAGAACGGCTGGCAGGACACCGACGACGAGGGCCGCCGCGTCGACCGCACGCTCGGCTTCGCCCACCTCGGCGGCGCGACGCTCGACAACGAGGAGAACTACCTGATCAAGAAGGGCTTCACCGCGATGGGCGCGGTGCAGATCGAGAACCAGGCCCGCATATGACACTCCTCCACGGTCCCCGGTCTGGGGACCACGTTCGGGCGCGGCGGCGCCACCGACTCCCCGCGGGCGCTGCAGAACTCGGACTGCATCCTGATCCAGGGCTCCTCGATGGCCGAGGCCCACCCGGTCGCGTTCCGCTGGGTGATGAAGGCGCGTGAGCGCGGCGCCACGGTGATCCACGTCGACCCGCGGTTCTCGCGCACGAGCGCGATGGCCGACCTGCACGTGCCGATCCGCGCCGGCTCGGACATCGCGTTCCTCGGCGGCCTGATCCGCCACGTGCTCGAGACCGAGAGCTACTTCCGCGAGTACGTCCTCAACTACACGAACGCCGCGACGCTGATCAACGAGGAGTTCCGCGACACCGAGGACCTCGGCGGGCTTCTTCTCCGGCTGCGACCCCGAGACCGGCACCTACGACCCGGCGACCTGGGCGTACGAGGGCGGCGAGCGTGCCGTCCGCCGCCGGCCGCCGCGAGCACGCGACGCAGGCGTTCGACGAGCAGACCGGCGCCGGGATGATGGTCGCGGACGTCCAGCGCGACGAGACGCTGCAGCACCCGCGCTGCGTCTTCCAGATCCTGCGCCGCCACTTCTCGCGCTACACGCCCGAGATGGTCGAGCGCATCGTGCGGCATCACGCCCGAGCACGTTCCGGCAGGTCGCCGACGCGCTGATCGCGCAACTCCGGCCCGCGAGCGCACGGCGGCCATCTGCTACGCCGTCGGCTGGACGCAGCACACGGCCGGCGTGCAGATGATCCGCGCCGCGGCGATCCTGCAGCTGCTGCTCGGCAACGTCGGGCGGCCGGGCGGCGGCGTCGTCGCGCTGCGCGGCCACGCGTCGATCCAGGGCTCGACCGACATCCCGACGCTCTACGACCTGCTGCCGGGCTACCTGCACATGCCGCGCGCCCGCGAGCAGGAGCTCACGCTGCGCGACTACGTCGACACCGGCGGCGCCGACCGCGGCTGGTGGTCGCACTTCCGACAGTACATCGTCTCGCTGCTGAAGGCCTGGTTCGGCGACGCCGCGACGCCCGAGAACGACTTCGGCTTCGGCCACCTGCCGAAGATCACCGGCAACCACTCGCACTTCCCGACGATGCTGCGCGCGCTCGACGGCGGCCTCGACGGCCTGTTCGTGATGGGCCAGAACCCGGCCGTCGGCTCCGAGCACTCCGGCCTGCAGCGGCGCGCGCTGGCGAGCCTGAAGTGGCTCGTGGTGCGCGACCTGGCCGAGATCGAGACCGCGCGCTTCTGGAAGGACGGCCCGGAGGTCCGCAGCGGCGAGCTGCGCACCGAGGACATCGCGCACCGAGGTGTTCCTGATGCCGGCCGCGACCCACATCGAGAAGGAGGGCTGCTTCACCAACACCGAGCGGCTCGTCCAGTGGCGCGACAAGGCGCTCGAGCCGCCGCAGGACTGCCGCTCGGAGCTGTGGTTCATGGACCACCTGTTCAAGCGCGTGCGCGCGCACTACGCCGGCTCGCTCCGACGCCCGCGACTGGCCGATCCAGCACCTCACCTGGGACTACCGGCGAGGACGCCGAGCCGAGCGCCGACGCCGTGCTGCGCGAGATCAACGGCTACGACCTGACGACCGGCGAGCTCGGTGCCCGGGCTTCGCCGAGCTCAAGGCCGACGGCAGCGACGGCCTGCGGCTGCTGGATCTACTCCGGCGTCTACGCCGACGGCGTCAACCAGGCGCGGCGGCGCGAGCCCGGCGACCTCGCGAAGCCCGGCGGCTGGGTCGTCGCCCGAGTGGGGCTGGGCGTGGCCGGCCAACCGCCGCATGCTCTACTCGCGCGCCAGCGCCGACCCCGAGCGGCGACGCCGTGGTCCGAGCGCAAGCGCTACGTCTGGTGGGACGCCGAGCAGGAGCGCTGGACCGGCTACGACGTGCCGGACTTCCCGGTCGACAAGCGGCCGGACTACGTCGCGCCGCCCGACGGCAAGGGCATGGACGCGATCTCCGGCAGCGACCCGTTCATCATGCAGGCCGACGGCCGCGGCTGGCTGTTCGCGCCCGCCGGCCTGCTCGACGGCCCGCTGCCGACGCACTACGAGCCGCTCGAGTCGCCGGTCGACAACGCGCTCTACCCGCGCATCGCCGAGAACCCGGCGGCGCTGCGCTGGGACCGCGCCGACAACCCGTACGCCGAGCCCGGCGACCCGCACTGGCCGTGCGTCGCGACCACGTTCCGGCTCACCGAGCACCACACGGCGGGCGGCATGTCGCGCTGGCTGCCGTGGCTCGCCGAGCTGCAGCCGGAGATGTTCGCCGAGATCGACCCGCAGCTCGCGCGCGAGCGCGGGATCGAGGACGGCGGCTGGCTGACGATCAGCTCGCCGCGCGGCGAGATCGAGGCGCGCGCCAAGGTCACCGACCGGATCAAGCCGCTGCAGCTCGGCGACCGCCGCGTCCACCAGGTCGGCGCTGCCCTGGCACTGGGGCTTCGCCGGCCCGTCGCCGGGCGACGTCCGCGAACGACATCAACGTCGCTGTCGGGCGACCCCAACGTGTCGATCCAGGAGTCGAAGGCGTTCGTCTGCGAGGTCCGCGCGGGCCGCTCGCAGGCCGGCACGGCGAAGCTCGCCGGCGTGCACGAGCGCCCGCCGGGCGTCGCGCCCGACCGCGACCATCCCGCCGAGCACAGGCCGCACCGATGAGCCGGATGGGCTTCTTCACCGACACGACGATCTGCATCGGGTGCAAGGCCTGCGAGGTCGCCTGCAAGCAGTGGAACGACCTGCCGTCGGACGGCGGCGAGTTCAAGCGCGGCGGCTCCTACGACCACACGCGCGAGCTGAACGCGAGCACGTGGCGGCACGTGCGCTTCGTCGAGCTGGCCGGGCGCGGCGAGATCGACCTCGTGGCCGCCGCCGAGGCGCCGCCGTTCGCCGGCTTCGGCGACTGGGTCTTCATGTCCGACGTCTGCAAGCACTGCACGAACGCCGGCTGCCTCGACGCCTGCCCGACCGGCGCGCTGATGCGCACGGAGTTCGACACGGTGGTGCTCCAGCCCGACGTCTGCAACGGCTGCGGCTACTGCGTCCCGGCGTGCCCGTTCGGGGTCGTCGATCGCGCCCCCGACGACGGCCGCGCCGCCAAGTGCACGCTCTGCTACGACCGGCTCGAGGACGGGCTCGAGCCCGCGTGCGCGAAGGCCTGCCCGACCGACTCGATCCAGTTCGGCCCGTACGACGAGCTGCTCGACGTCGCCGCGCGCCGCGTCGGCACGCTGCACGGCCGCGGCGTCGAGTCGGCCTACCTGTACGGCGCCCACGACGCGCCCGGCGAGGAGCTGGCCGGCGGGCTCGGCGCGTTCTTCCTGCTGACCGAGCCGCCCGAGCGCTACGGGCTGCCCGCGCAGGCCGACTCGCCCGTGCGCGAGAACGTCGTCCCGGCGACGGCGGCCGCGATGGGCGCCGGGCTGGTCGCCGCCGCCGGCGTGGCGGCCGCGTTCCTGTGGGGGCGGCGGTGAGCGAGGACCGCGACATCACGCCCGCGGTCGGCTCGCCCGGCGGCCCGGCGTTCGGCGAGCGCAGCGGCGCGAAGGTCGACCTGCACATCGGCGAGTGGAACGACGGCCGCTGGTCGTACCTCTACGGCGAGGACACGGACTACGCCTCGAGCCAGGTGCCCGACCTCGAGGCCGTCCGCGACGCGGCCCGCCGCGCGCGCGGCGGCGAGGCGCTGCCGGAGGAGGTCCAGGGGCCGGTCATGCACGCGCCGGTGTGGACGTGGGAGGTGCCGCTCTACTTCTGGTTCGGCGGGATCGCGGCGGGCTCGTCGTTCGTCGCGCTCGCCTGCGACCTCGCCGGCGACGAGCGCTCGGCGGCGACCGCGCGCAAGGTCGCGCTGGCCGCGCTCGCGCCTTCGCCGCCGCTGCTGATCGTGGACCTCGGGCGGCCCGAGCGCTTCTACAAGATGCTGCGCGTCTTCAAGCCGCGCTCGCCGATGACCCTCGGGGTCTGGGCGCTGACCACGTTCGGCGGCCTCGCCGCCGCTGCCGTCGGCGCCGACCTGCTCGGCCGCCGCCGCGAGGCGCGCGCGCTCGGTGCGGCGAACGCGGTCGTCGGCGGCTACCTCGGCTCCTACACCGGCGTGCTGCTCGCCTCGACCGCGGTGCCGCTGTGGGCGCGCTCGCGGCTGTTCCTCGGCCCGATCTTCGTCGCCACCGCGACCGCCACCGGCGCCGCGACCTGCCGGCTCGTGCTGACCGCGACGGGCGCCGACCGCGCGACGCTCGACGCGCTCGGGCGCGTCGAGGTCGGCGCGATGGCCGCCGAGCTCGGGCTGTCCTCGTTCAACCACCACCGGCTCGGGCCGCTCGCCGCCGGGCTCTCCGCCGGCCGTCCCGGCCGCCTCTTCACGGGCGCCAAGTGGGCGTGCGGGCCGGGATCGCGCTGCGGCTCGCCCGCCGCGCCGACCCGGTGCCGTCACTGCTGTTCCTCGCCGCCGGCGCCGCCTTCCGCTACGCCTGGGTCGGGGCGGGGAAGCTGTCGGCCGCGGACGACGAGAACGTGGCCGCGATGGCCCGTTCCCGTCGCCCTGGCGAGAGTTCCGCTAGCTCCGGCCGGCGATGATCGGACGGGCGGTGGCGGTCTCCCACACCGTCGCGCCGTCACGGGTCACCGACACCTGGCAGTAGACGACCTTGCCGACGTCAGCGGCGGTCGGCCGGTACTGCCTGCCCGCGCCGATCCGCTCGGCGCCCAGGAAGGGCAGCGGCTGCGAGCCGAACTCAGGCTCGGCCGGCGCGGTGAAGCTGCCGAGGTCGTTCTGGCTCGGCGCGTTGTAGTGCGGATGGTCCGGCCCGATCGCGTTCGCCCGGTACCAGGCGAAGTCGACCTCGCCGCCGTTGTCCCACTCGCCGCGTGCGCAGTTCAGCGGCATGCCGACCTTGCTCGAGCCGCCGACGTTCGGCGCCTCGACGCTCGCCGGGATGTCGCTCTGCGCCAGATCCTTCACCCGGATGTTGCGGTAGAAGATCCGGTCCGTGCCGCCGTGCGTCTGCAGGCCGAAGTAGCCCTCGGCGAACTGTCGCGCCTGCGTCGGCGGATCGCCGTTGCGTGACGCGATCTTGGGGATCCCGTTGTCGAACTGGTTGATGACGTTCCCGTCGACCAGCACCGTGTACTGCTGGCCCACCATGCGGATCTCCATCGTGTGCCAGACGCCGCGCTGCTGCCGTTCGTTCGTGCGCGACTGCTTCGCGTTGAGGTTGGCGAAGCCGTACGCCGAGCCGGTCTTGATCGCGTCGCTGCCCGGGATCTGCAGCGACTCGTTGACCTGGATCTCGTGCCCGCAGTACACCGACAGCCAGTGCTGATGGTTGTTGGCGTTCGAGCCGTTGACCGCCGGGCCGGTGCCGGCCAGGTTGGTCACGTTGTTCGGGCCGTTGCGTGCGCAGTACGCGCCCTCGTACCGGTACGGCGGCGGGTACGGGCCGTCGCCGCCGGCCCAATCGTAGAACGTCGACGGTGCCGGAGCGGGCAGGCCGCAGAAGGCCGGCGCCGCGCTCGGGCAGAGGTCGTAGTTGTAGCCCGTCGGCTTCTGAGCCAGGACCTCGGCCGTGGTGCCGACGTAGCGCGGGTCCGGGAAGCGGACCATCACGCCGCCGTTCGGCGTCGCGCCCGGCAGGTCGGGCCACATGTACTCGAGCTTGACGACGACGTCGCCGAGCGCACGCACCGGGTACCACTGCATGCCGAACCCGGAGTTGTTCGGGTTCATGGCGCCGAGCGCCGGGTCGAGCGTCACGGCGGTGGCGCCGTTCGCTCCGACCCACTTGTCGAACGAGGCGTCGGAGCCGGTCGCCGAGCCGTCGAAGATGTACTCGAAGCCAGGCTCCGGCGGTGGTGCGGTGTACTGCGCACCGGCCACCGGCCGGGTGCGACGAGCGCCGCGAGCGTCGGCGACGCCCAGGGCTACGCGCAGGCGTGTGCCCATGGGTCTCCCCCTTCCCTTCGTGTTCCCTTGCCGCCCGGGCGCATACGATCTAGGGATGCCGACATTGCCAGCGGGCTCCATCCGACACACGGTCGCGTTCACCCCCAAGCACGCCGAGGGCTCGCGCGAGGAGGCGGACTTCCTGGCCGCCGGCGCGGCGCTCGGGTCGCTCCCCGGCGTCGAGGCGTTCGAGGTGCTGCGCGAGGTCAGCCCGAAGAACGGCTTCCGCTACGGCTTCTCGATGGTCTTCGCCGACCGCGCCGCGTACGAGGGCTACAACAACCATCCGGACCACGTCGCGTTCGTGCGCGATCGCTGGGACGCCGAGATCGAGGACTTCCTCGAGATCGACTACGAGGTGCACCCGTCATGAGCAACATCGAGCCGCGCGGGAGCTCTCGGCCCACGCGCCGCAACAAGGAGCAGCGGGCGTACCGGCTCGTGCTGGCGACCGGCGGCCTCGGCGTCGTCGCCGTCGTCGGGGCGCTGCTCGCGATCGTCGGCATCATCGGCTGGAGCGTGCCGGTGATCGCGGCGATCCTCGCGGTCATCTGCGGGATCCTCTTCCGGCGCACCGTCCGCCCCTGAGGTGCGGGTCGCCGAGGCCGTCGGGCGGGCGCTGGCGGCGCACGGCGGCGACGTGGCCTTCGGCGTGCGTCGGCAGCGGCAACTTCACGGTCACGGAGGCGCTTCGCGTCGGGCGGCGGGCGGTTCGTCGCGGCGCGCCACGAGGGCGGGGCGGCGTGCATGGCCGACGCGTACGCGCGCGTGACCGGGCGGCTCGGCGTGTGCAGCGTGCACCAGGGGCCGGGCTTGACGAACGCGATGACCGGGATCGCCGAGGCGGCGAAGAGCCGCACGCCGATGGTCGTGCTCGCCGGCGACACGCCGGCGGCGGCGCTGCGCTCGAACTTCCGCATCGACCAGGCGGCGATGGTGGAGGCGGTCGGCGCCACCGCCGACCGCGTCTACGGCGCCGCGAGCGTCGCTGGAGGACGTGGGCCGCGCGCTGCGGCGGGCGCTCGTCGAGCGCCGCACGGTCGTGCTGATGCTCCCGCTGGACGTGCAGGGCGAGGAGTGCGGCGGGAGCGTCGCGCGCGGTCGGCGCGATCGCGGCGCCGGCGCCCGCGACCGGAGGCGGTCGCGGCGCTCGCGGATCTGCTGCAGGCGCGCGCCGTCCGCTGCTGCTCGCCGGCCGCGGCGCCGTGCTGGCGGGCGCGGGCGAAGCGCTCGATCGCCTCGCCGAGCGCACCGGCGCGCTGCTCGCCAGCTCGGCGATGGGCCACGGGCTGTTCGCCGGGCACCCGTGGAATCTCGGGATCAGCGGCGGGTTCGCGTCGCCGCTCGCGCTCGAGCTGCTGCCGCAGGCGGACGCGGTCGCCGCGTTCGGCGCCCGGCTGAACGCGCTGGACGACGCGCCAGGGCGAGCTGATCCGCGGCGCCGTCGCGCAGGTCGACGTCGAGCCGAGTCGCTCGGGCCCGTCGAGCTGCCGGTCGTCGGCGACGCGCGGGCGACGGCGGAGGCGGTGCTGCCGAGCTCGAGCGGCGCGGCGCCCGTGCGGACGGCTGGCGCGACGAGTCGCTGCGGGCGGCGATCGCCGCGCGGCGCTGGCGCGACGAGCCGTTCGACGACGCTTCGACGCGCGAGTACGTCGATCCGCGTGCGCTGAGCGTCGCGCTCGACGACCTGCTGCCGGACGAGCGCACCGTCGTCGTCGACTCCGGCCACTTCATGGGCTTCCCGCCGATGTACCTGCGCGTGCCCGACGCGGCCGGCTTCGTGTTCACGCAGTCGTTCCAGTCGATCGGCCTCGGGCTCGGCGAACGCGATCGGCGCCGCGATCGCGCGGCCGGACCGGCTCACCGTCGCGGCGCTCGGCGACGGCGGCGCGCTGATGGCGATCCAGGAGCTCGAGACGGCGGTGCGCCTGCGACTGCCGCTGCTCGTCGTCGTCTACGACGACGCGGCCTACGGCGCCGAGGTGCACCACTTCGGCCCGCACGGCCAGGATGTCGACCTCGCGCGCTTCCCGGACAGCCGACATCGCCGCGCTCGCGCGCGGGTTCGGCGCCGACGCGGCCTCGTCCGCGCCGTCGCCGATCTCGCCCGGCTCGGCGACTGGCTCGCGCGGCGCGACCGCCCGCTGCTGGTCGATGCGAAGGTCAACCCCGACGTCTGCGCGGAATGGCTCGAGGAGGCGTTCCGGTCGCATTGATCGAGAGGAGCCGCATGTCGTCATCGCCGCTGGCCGCCCTGACCGAGGCGCTCGCCTCGGGCTCCGTCCGCGTCGTCGACCTCACGCAGCCGCTGAGCGAGCGACGCCGGTGCTGCGGCTGCCCGAGCCGTTCGCGAACACGCCGGGGCCTCGCGCCACGAGATCAGCCGCTACGACGACCCGGGCCGGCGTGGGCGTGGAACTTGCTCGAGATCGGCGAGCACGTCGGGCACGCACTTCGACGCGCCGATCCACTGGATCACCGGCCGCGACGGCGAGGACGTGGCGAGCGTGCCGCCGGAGCGGCTCGTCGGGCCGGCGGTCGTGATCGACAAGCTCGGCGGAGGCCGGCGGCCGACCCCGACTACCTGCTACGGTCGGCGACGTGCGCGCGTTCGAGGCCGAGCACGGCGCGCTCCCGGAGGGCGGCTGGCTGCTCCTCCGCACCGGCTGGGACGCGCGCGCGCACGACCAGGAGGCGTTCCTCAACGCCGGCACGACGGCCCGCACGCCCGGGCTCGACGCCGAGTGCGCGCGCTGGCTCGCCAGGACGCGCCGATCGTCGGGATCGGCGTCGAGACGGTCGGCACCGACGCGGGCGCGGCCGGCGGCTTCGACCCGCCGTTCCCGGTCCACGCACTTCCTGCTCGGCGCGGGCAAGTACGGCCTGACGCAGCTCGCGAACCTGGCCGAGCTGCCGCCGACCGGCGCGGTGGTCGTCGTCGCGCCGCTGCAAGCTCGTCGACGGCACCGGGACGCCGGCGCGCGTGCTCGCGCTGGTCTAGACCCGGCCGCGGCGCAGCAGCCGCTCGACGCCCGCGTCGTCGAGGTCGGCCGGGTCGGTGCGCGGCGATGAAGTCGTCGAGCGACGTCGACGAACCGCTCGGGGTCGTCGTTGAACGGGAAGTGGCCGGCGCCCGGGAAGATCTCGAGGCGGCTGTGCGGCATCAGCTCGTGGCGCCGCGCGGCCGTGCGCGACCGGGATGATCGGGTCGCGCTCGCCCCAGATGAGCATGCGTCGGGACGCCCTCGGAGAGGTAGAGCCGGTCGCGCGCGTCGACCCGCTGGCCGCACGGGTCGATCACCGAGCGCGCGGTGTGGACGAACGCGCGGCGGGCGTCGCCGTCGCCGAGCGACTCGATGCCCTCGGCCAGCCCGCGCACGTTCGCGCTGCGCCTTGATGCCGAGCGGCCGAGCGACCCGGCCGACCGTCGCGCCCGTCGTGCGCGCGACCGGGCCGAACAGCAGCGGCAGCACGAACTCGGCGCCGGGCAGCGTCGCCGCGCGCAGGAGCAGGCTGACCTCGTCGCCCAGGCCGCCGCTGTCGACGAGCACGAGCCGGTCGAGCCGACTCGGGGAACTGGTAGGCGAACTGCATCGCGATGCCGCCGCCGAGCGAGTGCCCGACGACCGTCGCGCGCGCGATGCCCGAGCACCGAGAGCAGGTCGCGGAGGCCGCTCGCGTAGGCGCCGAGCGAGTAGTCGCCGCGCGGCTTGCCCGACCGCCCGTGGCCGAGCAGGTCGGGCGCGATCACGGTGTGGCGCTCGGCCAGGCCGGCATCACCGACGCGCCAGGTGCGCGAGCTCGACGTGATCCCGTGGATCAGCACGATCGCCGGCCCTTCACCGAGCCGGTGGTACGTGACGGGCTGCCCGTGGAGCTCGATCTGCTGCGCGCGCATACCCCAAGCTTCCTCCAAAGCCGGTGTGAGAGCGTTGCCGCATGCTCGTCGGTGCGGACATCGAGGTCCCCTGCGTCGACGGCGCACGCCTGCGCTACGTCAATCTCGACAACGCGGCGAGCACACCGGCGCTCGCCTCCGTCGTCGCCGCCGTCGAGGCGTTCCTGCCGTGGTACAGCAGCGTCCATCGCGGCAGCGGGTACAAGTCGCAGGTCGCGACCGCCGCGTTCGAGGACGCGCGCACCGACGTGGCCCGCTTCGTCGGCGCACGGGCGGGCGACGACGTCGTCTTCGTGCGCAACACGACCGAGGCGGTCAACGTCCTCGCCGCGGCGCTGCCGGACGGCGCGCGGATCCTCTCGACGCCGTTCGAGCACCACGCGAACATGCTGCCCTGGCGCCGCCACGACCTGACCCTGCTGCCGTTCGCGCGCTCGGAGGCCGGCCTGCTCGGCGCCTGCGACGCGGCGCTGCGCCAGGACCGCTTCGACCTGCTCGCGGTCACCGGCGCGTCGAACGTCACCGGCGAGGTCTGGCCGCTGGCCGAGCTGGCGACGATCGCGCACCGCCACGGCGCCGCGCTGTTCGTCGACGCGGCGCAGCTCGCGCCGCACCGGGCGATCGACATGGAGGCCGCCGGCATCGACCTGCTCGCGCTCTCCGGCCACAAGCTCTACGCGCCGTTCGGCGCCGGCGCGCTCGTCGGGCAGCTGCCGGACGGCGAGCCGCTGCTGCACGGCGGCGGCGCGGTCGAGCTCGTCACGCTCGACGACGTGATCTGGACGGCCGTGCCCGAGCGCTACGAGGCGGGCTCGCCGAACGTCGTCGGGGCGGTCGCGCTGGCCGCCGCCTGCCGCGAGCTGCAGGGCATCGGCATGGACGCCGTCGCGCGCGCCGAGCACGCGCTGGCGGAACGGCTGTGGACCGGGCTCGACGCGCTCGAGGGCGTGCGCACGCTGCGGCTGTGGCCGGCGGCCGACCGCGTCGGCCTGGCGACCTTCGAGCTCGCCGGGATGCCGCCATCCGCTGCTGGCGGCGATCCTCAGCGCCGAGCACGCGATCGGCGTCCGCCACGGCTGCTTCTGCGCGCACCCGCTGATCGCCGAGCTGCTCGCGCTCGGCGATCCCGAGATCGAGCGGCTGAACGCCGAGCTGCGCGCCGGGCGGCGACCGGCGCTCCCCGGCGCGGTGCGCGCGAGCCTCGGCCTCGGCAGCAGCGCCGAGGACGTCGACCGGCTGCTGTTCGCGCTGGCCGAGCTCGGCGAGCGCGGGCCGCGCGCGCACTACGAGCACGATCCGCTGCGCGACGAGTACCGGCCGGCCGCGGTGCTGGCCCCCTAGAGCTCCTCCCAGCCGTCCATGATCAGCGTGTTGCCGCGCACGTCGCCGGCGGCGCGGATCCGGCGGCCGACGAGCGCCTCGAGCTCCGGATCCTTGAACGGGTTCGCGCCGCGGCGGCGCAGGACGAGGTCGCCGTCGGCGGTCTCGAGCACGACCGCGCGCCGCTCGGACTTGGACCCGGGCGCGACGACACGCTCGGCGACCACGCCCTCCGTCACCGGCTCACGAGGTCGCGCACCGCGACGATCTCACCGCCGCGCTCGGTCGCGACGACCGCGCGCACCTGCTTGATCGGGCCGCCGGCGTCGGTCGCGCTCGTCAGGACGTGGATCGCGTCGGGCGCGCTCGGCGCGCGCGGCGGCGGCGCGGGCGAGGACCGGCGCCGGCTCGACCGCGTACGACGTGACCTCGGCTTTGGCCATCCCGAGCTCCTTGCGCAGCGCCGCCAGCGCCTTCTCGCTCGCCTTCGGCGTCGAGCGCTTCGGCTCGGCCGCGAAGCTGCGGCCCGCCTCGAGCGAGAGCCCGAGCGCGAGCAGGTTGGCCCGCCGCGCCTCGCGGTCGCCCGCCGGGCGCCGCACCGGCTGGATCGACGGGTCGCCCATCAGGCTGAACTGCGCCAGCGTCTTGAGGTCCACCGGGTCGAGCAGGCTCGCGTTGCGCACGAACCGCTGGCGCGCCTCGAGCGCCGCGCGGCCGAGCGAGGCGCCCGCGAGCACCCGCTGCAGGAAGTACTGGCAGATCAGGTCGGCCGCGCCGTTGCCCGCCGCCGGGCCGTAGGCGATCGTCGACGCCCCGAAGAACCCGTAGGCGCCGCCGGCCAGGTAGGTCGAGACGATGCCGGCCTGCCCGCCGGCCTCGGACGCGTCGTACAGCTCGGCGCCGTAGCAGCACTCGGCCGACGCGACGGTCCCCTCGGCGAGCTTCCCGTCGAGGTACGCGGCGCTGTGCGCCGTCGGGTAGTTCCCGCCGCTCTCGCCGTAGAACAGCGGGTCGACGGGCGCGCCGTGGCAGTTGATGAAGTGCATCCGGCGCGACAGGAACGGCGCCTGCCAGCGCGGCCCGGCGGTCGGCGAGATCTTCATCTCGCGCGCGGACCCGAACGTGTTGCGGAGGCTGAGCGCGGTCGAGTCCTTCCACACGCGGGCGGTGATGCCGAGCGCGTCGTCGTAGGCCGAGCGCGGCCGCGACTTCGCCTTCGCCGCGGTCGCGATCGCGGCCTTCAGCGCCGCAGGGCGCTTCGCGCCCGTCGCGTCGGGCAGCCGGCCGACGACGCGCGTCGGGCCGCGGAAGTCGGCGACCTGGCGGCTGTACTTCGCGTCGCAGGCGTACGGGAGGTCCCCGAGCGCCTGCGCGTCGCCGTCGCCGCGCATCGGGTTGCGCAGGTCCTGGTGCGGGATCACGTCGACCGACCCGAGCAGCACGAGGAAGTGCGGCCGCAGCTTCTTGAAGACCGCGTCGATCGCGTCCTTGTTCTGCTTCGGGTCCTTCGGCTTCTTGACCGCCGTGCCGCCGAGGTCCCGCATGGTCGCCGCGTCCGCGATGTCGACCACGCGAGTGGTCGTGCCGCGACGCCGGTCGGCGTCGATCAACGGCTTCACGGTGGCGGCGAGGTCGAACGACGCGCCGTACTTCGCCTTCAGGGCGGCGCCGTTGGTCACGATCACCTTCGCCATTGAGCGACGCTACTCCGGATCGAGGTGCGCGCGCAAGGCGGCGACCTCGGAGCGCAGCTCGGCGACCTCGCGCTCGAGCCGGCCGATGCGGTCGTCGGTCGGCGGCGCGGGCACCGGCGGCGGCGCGTACTCGACCGGCGCCGCGGGCGGCGTCGCCGGAGGAGGACGCGCTGAGCAGGTGCATGTAGCGATCCTCGCGCTGGCCGGGCCGGCGACCGATCCGCGCGACCAGCTCGCGCTGGGCGAGGCCGGCGAGCTGCTCCTCGATCTCGTCGGTGCCGGGGAAGTGGTGCAGGCGGTCGGTGCGCGTGTGCAGCTCGCCGAGCGTCTGCGGCCCGCGCAGCATCAGCACGGCGAGCAGCGACAGCTCGCGCGCCGACAGCCCGAGCGCCTCGTCGAACAGGTGGCGGTACTTGGGCGCGCGCCCGGCGCCGGCGAGCCGCGTCCAGCGGCGGCGGCCGAGGCGGTGCAGCGCGTCGCGGATCGTCGCGTCGTCGTAGTGGACGACGGGGTCGCGGTTCGTCGTCTGATTGCAGGCCGCGCGCAGCCCGTTCAGCGTCAGCGGATAGGCGTCGGGCGTGGTCCGCTGCTTCTCGATCAGCGCGCCCAGGACGCGCAGCTCGGCGGGCTCGAGGTCGTGCACGCGGCCGTAGGCTACGCGGCCCGCCGCGAGAGCGACAGGCTGATCACCAGCATCGCCGCGGCGACCGCGGCCAGCAGCGGCGCGAGCGGGTTCCCCCAGTCCACGTCGCCGCTGCCCGCGACGAGCGCGACGAGCAGGAACAGCAGGCCGAGCGCGTGCGACTCGAGCGGGATCCGCGCGCCCGTGCGCGTGCCGTCGAGCGCGACCGAGACCCAGACGCCGCCGAAGAGCCCGAGCACCGCGGCCGTGATCCGGGCGGTCAGCGGCGTCAGCGTCCACGGCCAGGCGTCGATGAACGGCTGCGGCACGGCCAGCATCACGAGCGTGATCAGCACGATCGCGCCGCCGGCGATCGCCAGCGCCCTGCGCGTCGCGGGCGCCAGCCACGGGCCGTCCGGGGCGGGCGCGCGGCCGCGCTCGTACGCGTAGAGGATCGGGATGCCGATCGGCGTGAGCACGTAGAGCGCCGCCCAGGCGAAGAACTGCAGGCGGTCCTCGAAGAAGCGGTCGAGGTGCAGGGCGGTCGCGATCGCGGCCATCCAGACGAACAGGATCACCGGCGGGAAGCCGGGGGCGACGCGCGGCCACGACGCGCCGAACATCACGCGCACGAAGAACAGGCCGCCGCCGACGTAGGCCGAGGCGAGCACCATCGCGCTGATGTCCGGCCGGATCTCCCACGCCCACAGCTCGTCCGTACGCCCCGGATAGAGGAGCAGCAGCTGCGCCGCGTCGAGAAGGATCAGGACGATGAATCCGGCGACGATCCGGGTCACCAACGTGGTGGGCTGCTCGCTTTTCATCGGCATCGCACTGGCGTAGGGTCGCGCCGGTGGCGACCGTACTGCAGGGCAACCGGACGCGCTTCGTCGGGCGCCGGGAAGAGCTGGCCGCGCTCGACGCGGCGCTCGACGCGCTGCGACGTCCGCGGATCGCCTGGCTCGTGCTCAGCGGCGAGCCCGGAATCGGCAAGACACGGCTCCTGGGCGAGCTGACCGAGCGCGCGGCCGGGCGGCGGCTGCCCGTGTTCACCGGCCGCGGAGCCGAGCTGGAGCGCGAGCTGCCGTTCGCCGTCTGGGTCGACGCGCTCGACGACCACGTCGCCGGGCTCGGCGAGCAGCGGCTCGAGGCGCTGATCGGCGACCGCGTCGCCGAGCTCGCGCGCGTGCTCCCGTCGGCGGGCGGCGTGGCGGCGGCCGGCGGGCTCCAGGACGAGCGCTTCCATGCGCACCGGGCGGTGCGCGCGCTGCTCCAGCAGCTCGCGCGGCCGACGCCGCTCGTGCTGATCCTCGACGACGTCCACTGGGCCGACGACGCGTCGGTCGAGCTGATCGCCCATCTGCTGCGGCGGCCGGCGCCGGCGCCGCTGCTGATCGCGCTCGCGTTCCGCGCCGGGCAGGTGCCGAACCCGCTGCTGGCCGCGCTGGAGGCGGCGGGCCGCGACGGGCTCGTGACCGAGGTGCGGCTCGGGCCGCTGAGCGAGGCCGAGGCGCGGGCGATGCTCGGCCCGGCCGCGCGGCCGGTGGTCTACGAGCAGAGCGGCGGCAACCCGTTCTACCTCGAGGAGCTCTCGCGCGGGGCGGGCGCGGCGGGCGGCGCGGTCGGCGAGGCCGAGGCGGTCGGCGTGCCGCCCGCGGTGGCGGCCGCGCTCGGCCAGGAGATCGCCGGGCTGCCCGAGCGCGCGCGCCGGCTCGGCTGGGGCGCGGCGGTCGCGGGCGAGCCGTTCGAGCTCGACCTGGCGGCGGCCACCGCCGGCCTCGGCCAGGCCGATGCGCTGGCCGCGATCGACGAGCTGCTGGCCGCGCGGGTCGCGGTGCCGACGGAGCTCGCGCGCCGCTACCGCTTCCGCCACCCGCTCGTCCGCCGCGCGGTCTACGACGGCGCCGGCGAGGCCTGGCGCCTGCAGGCGCACGCGCGCGCCGCGGCGGCGCTCGCCGAGCGGCCGGGCTCGCTGGCGGCCCGCGCGCATCACCTCCAGCAGTCCGCGCGGCCGGGCGACGACGCGGCCGCGGCCGTGCTCGAGCAGGCCGGCCATCAGGCGGCGGCGCGGGCGCCCGCGGTCGCCGCCCGCTGGTTCGAGGCGGCGCTGGGGCTGCTCGGAACGGAGGCCGCCGAGGACCCGGGGCGGCGGCTGGCGCTGCTCGCGCCGCTGGCGGCGGCGCTCGCCGCGACGGGCCGGCTCGAGCGCGCGCTCGAGGTGCTCGGCGACGCGCTGCTGCTGGTCGACGTCCCCGAGCTGCGCGTGCGGCTGATCGCCGCCTGCGCCGCGTGCGAGAACCTGCTCGGCCGCCACGCCGCCGCGCACGCGCGCCTGCTCGAAGCACTCGACGCGCTCCCCGACCCGTCCGGCGGGGCGGCCGCGGCGCTGCACGCCGAGCTCGCGGCGGACGCGCTCTACGACAGCGACTTCGCCGCCATGCGCACCTGGGCCGCGTCGGCCGGGGAGACCGCGCAGGCGCTCGGCGACCCGGGGCTGGAGGCGCTCGCCACCGCGCTGCGCTGCTTCGCCGAGTACGGCCTCGGCGGGGCCGCGGGGGCCGACAGCACCCGCGAGCGCGGCGCGGCGCTGCTCGACGCGCTCCCCGACGAGGCGCTGATGCTGCGGCTCGAGGCCCCGTACTACCTCGGCTTCGCCGAGTACTTCTGCGAGCGCTACGACGACGCGATCCGGCACCTGCGGCGCGGGATCGCGGTCTCGCGCGCCTCCGGGCAGGGCCAGTTCGTCGTGCCGATGATGGTCGGGCTCGCGCACGCGCTCGAGACGCGCGGGCGGCTCGCCGAGGCCGCCGAGACCGCCGAGGCGGCGGTCGAGGCGGCGCGCCTGGCCGGCAACCGCCAGGTGATCGGGTTCGCGCTCGTCGCGGAGACCTGGACCGCGGCGGCGCTCGGCGACGTCGAGCGCGCGCGTGCCGCGGGCGACGAGGCGGTCGCGCTGCTGGAGGGGCTCGACGAGAGCGTGCTCACGCACGCGACGCACGCGCACATCGGCGTGGTGTGGATGGACCTCGGCGAGGCCGACCGCTGCCAGGAGCGGCTGCGCGCGGCGGGCGCGCCGGAGCTGCCGCTGATCGAGCCGGGGCGGCGGGCGTGGCTGTACGCGGTGCTCGCCCGCGCCGAGCTCGCGCGCGGGGACCGCGCCGCCGCCGAGGCGTGGGCGGCGCGCGGCGAGGCGACCGCGGAAGGCCTCGGGCTCCCGCTGACCGACGCCTGGCTCCTGCACGTGCGCGCGATGCTCGCGCTCGAAGCGGGTGACGCGGAGGGCGCCGCCGCGGGCGCGCTGCGGGCGGCCGACCTCGCCGCCTCGGTCGACGCGCCGCTGCCGGCCGCACGCTGCCGCACGCTCGCCGGCACCGCGCTCGCCGCCGCGGGCCGCGGCGACGACGCCGTGCGCGAGCTCACGCGCGCCGAGGCGGAGCTGGGCGCGCTCGGCGCGGCGCGCCTGCGCGACGAGGCGGCGCGCGAGCTGCGCCGGCTCGGCCGCCGCGTCAGCGCCCGCCAGCGCCGTGCCGTCGCGGGTTCGGGGCTCGAGGCGCTCAGCGGCCGCGAGCGCGAGATCGCCGACCTCGTCGCCGCCGGCCGCACCAACCGCGAGATCGGCGCCGAGCTCTTCCTGTCCGAGAAGACGATCGAGGGCCACCTCACGCGCGTCTTCGCGAAGCTCGGCGTCGGCTCACGAGCCGCGCTCGCCGAGACCGTCGGCCGCACCAGGTCCCAAACCTAAAGGGGTCAGACCCCTTTAGTGTCCAAACCTAAGGGGTCAGGCACGTTGGTGCCTGACCCCCTTGAGGGGTTGAGGTCGAGGGGGTTCCCCCGTGGTGGGGGGTCGAGAGCGCTGGGAGCGTGGCGGCCATGTCAGCGCTTGCCCTCCCCGCCCCCCGGACCGCCCGCCCCCTCGGCTCCCGCCGCGTCCTCGACACCTCCCGCCTCGGCCTCCACCTCGACCGCCTGTACCGCGCCGCACTCGGCCTGACCGGCTCCCCGCACGACGCCGACGACCTCGTCCAGGAGGTCTGCGTCCGCGTCCTCGCCAAGCCGCGCCTGCTGCGTGGCGAGGACGACCTCGGCTACCTGCTGCGCGTCCTGCGCAACACGTTCATCTCCTCCCGCCGCACCGCCGCCCGCCGCCCGGCGAGCGCGACCGCGCCGGAGGACATGGAGCGCGTGCAGGCCGGCACCGCCGCCGACCCGCAGCGCGCCGTCGAGGCTCGCCAGCTCTACGCCGAGATCGCCGCGCTCCCCGAGCACCAGCGCGACACGCTGGTCGCCGTCGACCTGATCGGCCTGTCCTACGCCGAGGCCGCGAAGGCGCTCGACGTGCCGCCCGGCACGATCATGAGCCGCCTCTACCGCGCGCGGGGGGCGCTGGCCGAAGGCTGACCGTGCGGATACCCGCACGGCGATTGACCGGTGGCCCGTACGGCGGGCACCCCGGGCGCCGGGCAGTATGCACATCACTCCCCCACAAGAAGTTCTGAAACGTTCCGGCCCCGGTCTGCTCTCTCTCCTCCTCCCCGGCGCCCGCAAGGTCGGATCTCCCCTCTCCAGGGCCGTCGCTTCCCCAAGCGGCGGCCCTCTCTCCTTAAAGGGGTCTGACCCCTTTGTGCCGACCTTTAGGCTGCCTTGGCGCAGGTAGCGCGACACCTGGAGGCGGCAGACGCCGAGCTCCTCCGCGATCGCGGCGCGGTCGAGCCCCTCGACGCAGCGCAGGTAGAGCGCGCGCCGGCAGATCATCCCGGGCGCCGGGCGGGTGGCGACCGATACCTCGAGGCTCTCGAGCACGTCCTCATGACGCAGCCCGGAGGCTTCGGCGATCTCGGCGACCGTCGGGCAGCGGCCGGCCAGGTTCGCGAGGTACTCGACCGTGCGATCGAGCGCCTCGTCGACGTCGACCTGCGGGCTCTGCGGAAAAGCAATGGTCACAGCGGACCTCCCCGTGGCGGGTGGAGCACATGCCGGCGGGGGTTGGGCCGGACCTCTCGTCGCAGCTTACCCGCTAGGGCGAGCCTGATGCGAGCAGTTCGTCGACGACGTCCATCAGCGGACGGCGCGTGCTGCGGGCATCCGAGCGGATGCGCTCGAACGCGTCGTGGTCGTCGAGCCCGTGGCGCTCCATCAGGACGCCCTTGGCCCGCTCGATCCGCGCCCGCCGCTCGAACGCGCCGACCAGCCGCCGGTACTGCCGGTAGCGCTCGAGCGCGACGTCGAGCCCGCCCTGCAGCTCGACCGGCTCGGCGGAGTCGAGGTGCGCGAACACGCCGCGCTCGGCGGCCGCGGCGACGAACGACGCGTCGGCCGTCGGGGCCAGCGTGACGACCGGGCACGTGGCCTCGTCGACGATCTCGGTGATCAGCTCGAGCGCATGCCGCGTGTCCTCGTGCAGGACGACGATCGCGACGTCCGGCCGGTGCTCGTGCGTCGCCCGGCCGACCGCGGCGATCTCGACCTCGTGGGCGATGACGTCGTGGCCCTGCGCGGTCAGCGCCTCGGCCACCGGCTCGAGCAGCCGCTGCTGCTCGTCGGCGACGAGCACCCGCAGCGCGTGTGGTTCGCTCATCGGCGGCAACCTACCCGGCGAAAGGGGTCAGGCACCGAGGTGCCTGACCCCCTCCTGCTCGCGGCTAGCGCCGGACGCGGATCCGCTTCGCGGTGCCCGCCGACGGGACGTAGGCCCCGTCGATCGCGGCCACGACCCGGAAGCGGCCGCCGCTGCGCTGGCGGATGCGCTTGGAGTACGTCGAGCGCGAGGCGCCCGCGTTGCGCGCGAACGTGCGCCCGACGACGACCCAGGTGTCGCCGCGCTGGCGCTGGATCTGGACCTCCTCGCCGTCGACCGCGGGCGAGATCGAGCCGCGGAAGCGGATCGTCCCGGAGCGGCGGCCGCGCGTCGTCGTCGTGCGCGTGGTCACCCGCACGGACGCCCCGACCACCACGATCGGGCTCGCGATCTCGGGCCGGCTCGCCAGCAGCACGCGGTACTGCGTGTTCACCGGCACCGACAGGATCGGGAACGCGAACCCGCCGGTCGTGCTCGTGACGTGCGGGTCGGCGACCGTCTGGAAGCCCTGCGTGTACGGGAACGGGTTGGCCTGCAGCACGACCTGGCGGCCGGCGTTGCCCGTGCCGCTGAGCAGGCCGGTGAGCGTCGTCGAGCGGCCGGCCCGCACCGGGTTCGGCGAGCCGACGAACCCGAGCCCGAGCGGCTGCCTCGGCGTCCGGAACGTCCTGCGCTGACCGCGCACGATCCGGCTGCCCTTGGTCGCGACGATCCGGTAGTGGTAGACGGTGTCGGGCGCGAGCCCGCTGACCGCCGCCGCCACCGGGACGCGCGCGTTGCCCGCGCCGGCGCTGGTGACCGCCGTGTTCGAGCCGAACAGGCTCGTCGCGCCGATCTGGAAGAAGTACGTCGTCGCGCCGCCCTGCGGGTTCACCCAGCCGGTCAGCGTGACCGTCGAGGGGGTGCGGTTGGTCGCCGCCCCCGTGTTGACGGTGGGCCGCTCCTGAGCCGACGCGACGGCGGCCGGCACCAGCAGCGCGACCAGCGCGATCGCAGCTCCCAGCCAGCGCGTCACCACTCGATTCCGCATTCGTGATCCTCCCGGTCGATCCCTGTTGATGCGCTGAGAACACCGCACGCACCGCCCGGGTTGCGGTCTCGCTTTAGGTTCTGCTCATCTCCGCGACGAGCTCGTCGCGCCGCGAGTGGTCGCGTCCGCGCCGGAACTCCTCGATGTAGGCGGCGAAGTCCCAGCCGTCCAGGAACGAGTGCGCTGCGCGCCGGCCGGACTCGTAGCAGCATCCGCACGCGCTCGGGCGTGATGCCGAACTCGGTCGTGCCGATCCCGAGCGTCGGGATCGGGATCGTGCGCGCGTAGGTCGCCTTCTCGAGGTAGATCCGGTCGTGCGCGGCCATCATCGTCGAGGCCAGCGACTTGAAGTAGTCGAGCAGCGACCCGAGCTCGGCCCCGTGCTCGTCGCCCGCGCAGCCGGTGGCCGATCGGGACCTTCGGGTCCGGCTCGACCAGCAGCATCCCGAACGTCGGCCAGCGCGGGTCGCGGCCCTCGCAGTCGAACAGCCAGACCGGGAAGTTGGACAGCATCCCGCCGTCGACGATCAGGTGGTCGGCGTCGGTGCTGCGGGTTGTGGTGCACGACCGGCTCGAAGAAGACCGGGATCGACATGCTCATCCGCACCGCGTAGGCGATCTCGAGCTCGTCCGGCTCGATCCCGAGGTGGCCGGCGTCGTTCGGGAGCACGAGCATCCGCCGGTGCGTCACGTCGGACGCGATCACGCGCAGCCGCTAGCGGTTCTCGGGTCGCTCGGCGTTCTCGTCGGCGAGCTGGCCGAAGCGCGTGATGCCCTTCGCCGCCAGCAGCTCGGCGATCCAGGACTGGAAGAAGCGCCCCTCGTAGATGCCGCGCTCGAGCAGCACGCCGGCGAGCGTGCCGACGAGCGGGAGCGTAGTCCTCCCAGCCCAAGTCCTTGAAGCGCGTGAACGGGACGTCGAGCAGGATCTCGTCCAGCTCGGCGGCCGTGTAGCCGGCGGCGACCAGCGCCGCGGTGATCGCGCCGGCCGACGTGCCGGCGACGCTCTGCGGCGTCGAACCCGCGCTCCTGGAGCGCGGCGAATGCGCCGGCGAGGCCGATCCCCTTCACGCCCCCGCCCTCGAACACCAGGTCCGCGAAGTCGCTCATGGAGCGACACTACAGAGATGCCCCACACCTGGCCCGCGGACGGCGGCTACGAGATATCCACCGACCCCGAGCGGCTCGACATCGACGCGATCCACCGCTTCCTGACCGGCGCCTACTGGTCGCCCGGGATCCCGCGCGACGTCGTCGAGCGCGCGATCGCGCACTCGATCCCGTTCGGCCTCTACGCGCCCGGCGGCGCGCTGGCCGGCTTCGCGCGCGTGGTCAGCGACCGGGCGGTGTTCGCGTACCTGGCCGACGTCTTCGTGCTCGAAAAGCACCGCGGGCGCGGGCTCGGCGTGCAGCTCGTCGAGCGCGTCCTCGCCCACCCTGAGCTGCAGGGCCTGCGCGGCTGGTCGCTGGCCACCGCCGACGCCCACACGCTCTACGAGCGCTTCGGCTTCCGCACGCCCGAGCGCCCCGAGCGGCTGATGACCCTGGCGCGGACGCCGCAGGAGCTCTGGGGTTCGTAGGTTCCCCGGCGGGGTATAGGGGCTGCCGTGCGCGTCCGGGCCCTCGTCCTCGCCGCTGTCCTCGCCCTCGTGGGCGCGGCCGGCGCGCAGGCCGCCGAGCGCTACGTGGCGCTCGGCGACTCCTACGCGGCCGGGCCGCTGATCCCGCTGCCGCTGCCGCCGCTCGGCTGCCTGAAGTCCTCGAACTCGTACGGCCAGCTCGTCCAGCGCCAGCTCCGGTACCCGGAGTTCCGCGACGCGAGCTGCAGCGGCGCGACGACCGAGGACATGACGGCGCCGCAGGACGTCTCGCCCGGGCCGAACCCGCCGCAGTTCGATCGCCTGACCGCCGACACGGCGCTGGTCACGGTCACGATCGGCGGCAACGACATCGGCTTCTCCGGCATCGCCGAGGACTGCGTGACGCTCGTACCCGACCGGCGGCTCGCCGTGCAAGGACCGCTACACGGCGGGCGGCACGGACCAGATCAGCCAGCGGATCGCGGCGACCGCGCCGAAGGTCGCCGCCGTGCTGACCGGCATCCGCGCGCGCTCGCCGCAGGCGCGCGTGATCGTCGTCAACTACTCGGCGATCTTCCCGCACAGCGGCACCGGCTGCTACCCGCGCATGCCGGTCGCGCGCGGCGACGTGCCGTACCTGCGGGCCAAGCAGCAGGAGCTCAACGGCATGCTCGCGCAGCAGGCCGGCGCGGCGGGCGCGACCGTCGTCGACGTCTACGCCGCGAGCCCCGGCCGCGACGCCTGCGCCTCCTCCAGCGTGCGCTGGATCGAGCCGTACGTGCCGACGACGGCCGCCGCGCCGCTGCACCCGAACCTGCGCGGCATGCGGGCGACGGCCGAGCTCGTCGTCGCCGCCGCGCGCGGAGAAGGTTGAACTCGGACAGGCGGCGGTGCCCGCGCCCGGCGCTCGGGTAGCCGGACTCTCCCGACCAGGAGTAGTCAGATGGCCACCACGCAGACACGCCGCCCGACGCAGCGCCCACGCACGTCCCCCCGCCGCACCGCACCCGCCCGCCGCGGCGTCGCCGGCGGCTGGATCCAGCGCAGCCGCCCGCAGCCCAAGCAGTCCGGTCTGAAGCGCGCGCTCGGTGGTGCCACCGGCGCCCTCGCGGGGCTCACCGGCCGCAAGGCGACGCCCGCGCCGAAGCGCGGTAAGGCGAAGGCCGGAGGCGGACTGGCGCTCTTCACCGCCGTCGCGGGTCTGGCGTTCAAGAACCGCGACAAGCTCATGGCCAAGGCCAAGGGCAAGCAGCAGGACAGCTCGACCCCGGTGGACATGAGCGGCGCGCAGCCGGGCGTCACGAGCAACGCGGAGCCGTTCACGCCGCCGCGGCCGTGACCGCCGCACGTATCGGCACGGTGGTGGCCGCACTAGCGGCCGCCACCGCCGGCGCCACGCTCGGCGCCCGGCGTCCGCGGAGGCGCGCTGCAACCGAGCCGCAGGCGCCGGTGCGAACGCCCGACCGCTGCCAGTGCGGACAGGAGCTGGTGATGACCGGCCGCGACCGGCACCGCGTGTTCTGGCTCGCCGGCGCGCCCGAGGACGAGCCGCTGCTCGAGCAGCGCTGCCCGAACTGCGGCAGCGCCCTCATCTGATCAGCCGAGCACCTCGTCGACGCGCAGGACCGGCGCGAGCTGCGCCGCCGTGACGGCGCGCGGGTCCGGCTCGCCGCGCACGCGCACCGTCGCGCCCGCGCGAGCGGCGACCGACCCGTCGGGCGCGAGCAGCTCCTCGCCGGCGACGCGCCAGCCGCGCGGCCAGAGCGGGTGATGGCGCGTGCCGTCGGGCTCGACCAGGAGCAGGTACCCGCCCTCGAGCGGGACGTGCGTGAGCACGCCGGCGATCACAACCCGACCGCCCGCCGGACCTCCTGCTCGACGCGGTTGCCGGCCTCGTCGGTGGCGCGCAGCCGCAGCGAGAGGTAGCGCGCGCCGCGCGGCGGCGTGTCGAGCCGCGCGCGCCAGCGCCCATGCCCGGCCGGCCGCACCGGCGCCGGCCGCCAGTGGTCGCCGTCGTCGTAGGAGAGCGACACCGACGGCGTGCCGATCCGCGGTGCCGGAGCCCCCGCCTGGTGCCCGAGCAGCACGTCGATCTCGCGCTCGAGCAGGCGGTTGCGCAGATCGACCTCGCCATCGAAGCGCGCCGTGATCAGCGGCAGCGTCGCGACACTGTCCCCCTCCGGCCGCCGCGACGTGAACTCCCACGCCGTGCGCGTGCGGTCCGACAGCTCGGCCCACGGCGAGTCGTTGCCGACCGCGTACTCGATCCGGTAGCGCGCCGGCCCCTCGACGAGCGGGAGCGTGCCCTCCGGGAGCAGGTCGGTCTCCGCGAGCAGCTCGCCGTCCTCGTAGATGCGGAAGTCGCTCGTGATGCTCTCGTCCTGCCAGGTCTTCTGCGCGGGGCCGAAGTTGCCGTTGGCGTCCACCCAGCCGGCGAGCGCGACCGCCAGCACGTCGCCCTGGCGCACGATCGGCCGCTCCGGGTGCAGCCCGGCGCGATCGGCGCCTCGTAGAACCCGATCGACTCCCGCGCGCCCGCGCGCGGGAAGACCGGAACCGGCGTGGCCAGGGCCGAGTCGGCCTCGGGCGGCTGCGACCAGATCGCGTTGTACGGCTCCTCCAGGCACGAACGCGGCGTGCTCCCAGCTCAGGCCCGGCTCGGCCGTCAGGTACTCCTGGCGCACGCGCGCCCCGCCCATCACCGGCTGCACGACCGTGGCGGAGGACGTCTGCCAGGCCTGGAACGGATACGCCGTCTTGCTGAAGGTGCGCCCGCCGCGCGGCGCGTCGTGCAGGCGCATGTCGAACCGCGCGACGTCGCGCTCGCGCACCACGTGCCGCTGATCGGTCGGGATCCGGCCGTGCTCGGCGAGCACGAGGTCGTAGCGATACGGGCTCACGGGCTCGCCCTCCACCCGCACGCGCAGGCGGCCGCGGCGCAGCCTCCGCAGCACCGCCTCGCCCTCCTCGCCGGTGAGCCGCACGCTCGGCAGGTCGAGCTTGACGTTGATCTCGCCCGGGTCCATGAACGGCCCCGGCGAGTCGTTGTAGACGGCCAGCAGCCGTGCGCCCGCCGCGGCGGCGTTGGCACCCTGGTCGGGCACGGAGATCGCGTCCGAGCGGCGCACGAGCGCGATCGCGCCGCGCACGTCGCGGCGAGCGATCTCGGCTCGCGTGCCGGTGCCCGCGTCCACCACCGGCAGGCGCGCGCGGCCGTCGAAGCGCGGGAACTGCCACGAGTTGTCGCTGTGGAGACGTGGTCGAAGTAGTCCGGGTCGAGCGGCGGCCCGTCCTCGGCGTCGAACGTGATCGACGGCTGCTCGAGCTGCCAGCGCGTCGAGGCCACGAGCTCACCGCTCCGCACCCGCTCGGTCGGCTGCATGTAGAGCCGCTCCTCGAGCAGCGTGCCGACATCGTGCACGAACGAGTCGCTGATCGACGGCCCGTCGGCCGGCGCCCGGTGGAGCGCGATGTCGTGGGCACCTCCGAGGTTCGCCCGCGTCTCGTGGTCCGGCGTGCGCACGGTCACCTCGCGCGCGCGCGCGCGTCGAGCACCAGCTCGGTGTCGCCGGTCACGGTCACCTCGGGATCGCCGACGATCGCGCTGCTCGCGACCGTGCGGTTGAACTCCTCGCTCGGAGCGCCGGGCGGCGCCGTGAACAGGAAGCCCATCACCGAGTACGTGCCCGGGGGGACGCGCACGCACGGCGTCGCGTCGAACTCGTCGCCGGTGCACGGGCCTTCCTCGTTGTGCACGTAGCGCTGCGCGGCGACGCTGCCGTCCTCGACGTCGAGGACGTGGAAGCCGCCGAACGCGGGCCGTCCGTCGCGCGCGATGCCGCGCACGTGCAGGTCGTAGCGCACGCCCTCGATCTCGAACGCGACCGGCGTGCGCAGCTCGGTCCCGTCCTGCGCGCGAGCGACGAGCACGCCCGCGTGGCGCGCTGCGGGCGCCGTCGCGCTGTCGAGCGTGACGTCGACCGTCGCGGTGCCGCCGGCGGGGACGGTCACGCTCGCGGGCAGGGTCAGCGCGTCGACGTCGGTCGCGAGCGCGAGCGTCGCGGCGGCCGCGCCGCGGTTGCGGTAGGTGACCGTGCGCGTGACCGGCTCGCGGCCGTCGTGCGGGTACGCGAAGTGGCCGAAGCTGAGCGAGCCGCTCTCGACGACCACCGGCGCAGCGGCGGCGCGCTCGGCGTCGATCCGGCCGGCGCCCTGCGCGAACACGGAGCCGTCACCGGGCTTCGCGGTCGAGACGAGCGCGCCCTTGACGGCGGCGGGCGCGGAGCCGGGCCGCGCGTCGAGCAGCAGCGCGGCGGCGCCCGCCACGTGCGGCGTCGCCATCGACGTGCCGGACATGCTCGCCCGCAGCTCGTCGCCCGGCAGGCCGGCGCCCGTGCCGCTGGCGCGCGCGGCGAGGATCTCGACGCCCGGCGCGGTCACGTCGGGCTTGACGGCGACGCTGCCGGGCACCGGGCCGCGGCTGGAGAAGTCGGCGAGCGCGTCGTCGCGGTCCACCGCTCCGACGGTCAGCGCGCCGCGGGCCGCGCCCGGGCTGCCGACGCAGCCGTCGCAGCCGTCGTTCCCGGCCGCGACGACGAACAGCGCGCCGTGCTCGGCGCGTGAGGCGGTCGATCGCCTGCGCCATCAGGTCGTCCTCGGTGCCGCCGCGCGCACCGAGGCTCATGTTGACCACGTCGGCGTCGTGCTCGCCCGCCGCCCATTCCATGCCGTCGATGATCGCGGACTCCGAGCCGTTGCCGGAGTCGTCGAGCACCTTGGCGCTGACCAGCGTGGCGCCCGGGGCGACGCCGCGGATGCCGGGCGCGCGGCCCGCGACGGTCGAGGCGACGTGGGTGCCGTGGCCGTGGCGGTCGGTCACGTCGGGCTCGCCGCGTGAAGTTGGCCTCGGCCGCGACGGCGCCGGCGAGCGCCGGATGGCCGCCGTCGACGCCGGTGTCGAGCACCGCGACGGTCACGCCGGTGCCGTCGTGGCCGCTCGCCCAGACCGCCGGGGCGCCGATCTGCGGGACGCTCGTGGCGAGGTCGGCGCGGACCCGGCGGTCGAGCCGCACCTGCTCGAGCCCGGAGCTGCGGGCCTTCAGCGCCCGGCCCAGCCGCGCGCCGGCGTCCACGCGCACGGCGACCGCGTCGACGCTCTCGAGCCGGCGGGTCAGCTCGGTGCCGGGCGGCGCCGCGGCGGTGCCGCTGACGATCAGCGGCAGCGGCTTGCCCGCGTAGCCGTCCTCGACCAGCGCGCTGACGTTGAACAGCGCCGGGTCGAGCACGCGCGGGATCAGCGCGGCGACGTCGTGCGGGACGACGTACGTCTCGCCCTTGCGCTCGGTGACCTGGAAGCGCGTACGTCGGCCGGCGGCCGGCACGACCGTCACGGTCTGCCGGCCGCCGGTCGCCCCCGAGACCCGCACGCGGTCGCCGGTGACGAGCGTGACGACGCTCGCCTTCGGCGCCTCCCAATGCGCACGGGCGGTCCCCCCGGGCTCAGCCCAGGCCACCATCGCCGCTGCTGTCGCCAGCGCGGCCACGATCACTGCCGCGCACGCTGCGCGGACCCTCCCCGCCGAGCCCTGCATGAGCCGCCCTCCCGTGTCGAGGTCAGGAAACCAACCAGCGCCCCGCGGACCCGTCAAGGACCACCGGCGTTACCTGGTTCCGGCCGTTTCACGGCACGGTGCGCTGGGGAGGGATCACCCATGCGACGTCCCGCCTGCCTCGCCGTGCTGCTCGCCGCCGTCCTCGCCGCACCGGCGCAAGCGAAGGAGCCGGCGCCGGGAGCGCCGGGCGCGGAGCATGCGTGGGCGCCCGCCGACAAGCACGGCTTCGGCACCGCCGTGGCGCGCAAGAGCCGCGTGTACTTCACGCTGCGCTCGGCCGAGCTGAGCGAGGTCTACTACCCCGACCTCGGGACGCCGAGCCTGCGCTCGCTCGAGTTCGTCGTCAGCGACGGGCGCACGTTCACCGACCGTGAGACCGACCCGTCCGTGCGCAGCCGCGTGACCGCGCTCGGCGGGTCGCTGACCTTCCGCCAGACCACCGCGACCCGCCGCTGGCGGCTGACCAAGACCTGGATCGCCGACCCGGCGCGCAGCACGGTGCTCGCGCGCGTGCGCTTCCAGTCGCTGACCGGCCGGCCGCTGCGCCTGTTCGTGCTCGCCGACCCGGCGCCGGGCGACGACGGCAACGACGACTTCGGGCTCAGCCTCGGCTCCGAGCTCGTCGCGCGCGACGCCGACGTGGCCTCCGCGATCGCCGCGCGCCCGCTGCTGCGCCGCACCACGAGCGGCTACGCCGGCAGCGCGAGCGATCCGTGGCGCGACCTCGAGGCGGACGGCGACCTCGACCAGCAGTACGACGCGACGAGCGCCGGCAACGTCGTGCAGGCCGCGCAGACGCGGCTCACCGGCCGCGGCAACCGCACGAGCATGACGCTGGCGATCGGGTTCGGCGCCGAGCGCGACAGCGCCCGCGAGCGCGCCGGCGCTTCGCTCGAGCGCGTCTTCGACCGCGCCGGGAACCGCTACGCCGCGGCGTGGATCGACTACGTCAGCGAGCTGCGGCGGCCGCCCCGCAGCGTGCGCGGCGACCGCCAGATGCTGCGCCTCTACCGGCAGTCGCTGATGATGCTCGCGGCGGCCGAGGACAAGCGCTACCGCGGCGCGTCCGTCGCCTCCCCGTCGATGCCGTGGGTGTGGGGCACGCTGACGCTGTCCGGCACCCAGGACTCCGGGCCCTACCACCTCGTCTGGCCGCGCGACCTCTACCACGTCGCCACCGCGCAGCAGGTCGCCGGCGACCGCGACGCCGCGCGCCGGCTGCTCGACTACCTGTGGCGCGTGCAGAAGCCCGACGGCTCGTTCTGGCAGAACACCGAGGTCGGCGGCGAGGAGAACTGGACCGACGAGCAGATGGACCAGGTCGGGCTCCCGATCGTGCTCTCGTGGTGGCTCGGCCGCCGCGGCGCGACCGACTGGCAGCACGTCCGCCGTGCCGCCGACTACATCGTCGCCAACGGCCCCGACAGCCGCCAGGAGCGCTGGGAGAACCAGAGCGGCTGGTCGCCGAACTCGATCGCGGCGCAGATCGCCGGCCTCGTCTGCGCGGCCGAGCTCGCGCGCCGCCACGGCGACAGCGCGCGCTCGGCCCGCTACACGGCGACGGCCGACGCGTGGCAGCGCAGCGTCGAGGGCTGGACCGCGACGACGAACGGCCCGTACTCGCCGCGGCCGTACTACGTGCGCGTGACCAAGGACGGGAACCCGAACGACGGCTCGACGTACGACCTCGGGGACAACTTCCCGGCGCCGGTCGACGAGCGCACGATCGTCGACCAGAGCTTCCTCGGCCTCGTCCTGCTCGGCGTCAAGCGCCACGACGACGCGGTCGTGCGCAACTCGCTCGCCGTCGGCGACGAGGTGATCGGCGGCGGCACGGCCACGCGGCCGCTCTGGTACCGCTTCACCAACGACGGCTACGGCGAGACCGCGACCGGCGCGGACTGGGACATCTTCCCGACCAAGGAGCGCCAGACGTTCGGCCGCCTGTGGCCGCTGCTGACCGGCGAGCGCGGCGAGTACGAGCTGCTCGCGGGCGGCAACCCGCGGCCGAACCTGCGCACGATCGCCCGCACCGCCAACGACGGGCTGATGCTGCCCGAGCAGGTCTGGGACGGGCGCCCGCCCGCGTCCGAGCCGGTCGGCGAGGGCACGCGGTCGGCCACGCCGCTGGCGTGGACGCACGCCCAGTTCATCCGGCTCGCCTGGTCGATCGACCGCGGCACGCCGATCGAGCGCCCGTGCATCGTCGCGCAGCGGTACGCGGGCGGCTGCTGAGCCAGGCTGACCTTCGGTACGATCCGCCGGTGGTCGACCGGCTGCACTTCACGGACTCCGACGCGGCGAACGTGCTGCTGGCGCGCGAGCCGCTCGCGCTGCTCGTGGGCTTCGAGCTCGACCAGCAGATCACGGTGCAGAAGGCGTTCTCGGGCCCGCTCGCGCTGCAGGAGCGGATGGGTGAGCTGGACGCGCGGGCGCTCGCGGCCGCCGACCTCGAGCCGATCTTCCGCGAGCGGCCGGTGATCCACCGCTTCCCGCGCGCGATGGCCGAGCGCGTGCACGCGCTCGCCGTGCATCTCGTCGAGCGCTACGACGGTGACGCCGCACGCGTCTGGACCGACGCGACGACGTCGGACGAGCTGCGCGCGAACCTCGAGGCGCTGCCCGGCTTCGGCCGCATGAAGGTCGACTCGCTGGCGACGGTGCTGGCGCGCCGCTTCGACGTCACGCTCGCCGAGCCGCTGATCCCGGACAACCCGACGCTCGGCGACGTCGACTCGCCGGAGGCGCTCGCCGCCTACCAGGCGCACAAGCGCGCCCAGAAGGCGGCGATGCGCGCCGCTCGCGCCTGAGGGGTACGGCCGGATCAGCGCTTCGTTGCGGTCGAAGCCGCGGATGCGCTGCGGGACCTTCGCGGTCCGTGCCGCGCGCGCCGGGGTGACGCCGGCCCAGCGCTGCAGCGCGGCGGTCGCCTCGGCCTGCTCGGGCGCGGTGAGCCGCGAGATGTTCGCGCCGTGGTTGGCGCCCGCCGCCTCGTACCAGTACGAGTCGCGGGTGCGGTGGCCGAGCTCGAACGCCTCGGCGCCCCACGGGTCGTTCTGGCCGTAGACGAACAGCAGCTCGCTGCCGCTCTTGCGGACCCAGTTGTCGATGTCGCGCATCCGCTGCGGCTCGAACCGCATCTTCAGCTCGCGCGGCACGACCGCGCGCGGCTGGTAGAGGCCGCGGTAGCGGGTGAGGCCGTCGAGGCGGGCGAAGCTCGGCACCGGGTAGCCGAGCTGCGTCCCGGCCTGGAAGTAGTACGGGATGTACGGCTCCAGGCCCTGGTCGGTGTAGAAGCCGAACGACACGGTGCTGTCCAGGAACGCGTAGATCTGCGTCGGTCGTCGCGGTCGCCGGCGGGATGCCCGGGCAGCTCTCGACGCCGCTGTACTGCCAGAACGCCCACGCCGTGTCGAGCACGACCATCTCGAGCGCGCGGTCGATCGTCTGCAGCGTGTTCGAGAACGTCCAGCCCGTCGGCGGTCGCGGCGGCCTGGAAGCGGGTGAGCAGCTCGCCGCGGCGCGGGCCGAGCGCCTCGCGCTCGAGCGCGGTCAGCGCCGCCCGGCACTCCGGCGTGCCGACGGTCTCGAAGAACCGCGTGTAGCGCGAGTCCTCGTGGTTGACGACGTCGTTGGGCGCGACGTACGCGACCGTGCCGTCGACGTCGCGCGGGAAGAACCGCCGGTGGTAGACCGAGGTCATGCCGCCCTTGCTCGCGCCGGTCGAGAGCCACTTGCCGCGGTAGAGCCCGTCGAGCGCGCTGACGATCCGGTGATGGTCGCTCGCCGCCTGCCAGATCGTGAGCTGGCGCGTCCAGTCCGCGGGCTGCGGCCGCGACGGCGTGAAGAAGCGCTGCTCGGTCGAGACCTGATTGCCGTCCACGAGCCGGGTCGGCTCGGAGCGCGTCGGGTTCGTGCCGACGTTGTAGCCCGACGTGTGCAGCACGGTCGGCCGGTCGGTCCCGCGGTGCAGGACCGTCAGCCGCTGCTGGAACGAGCCGCGGAACGGCTTCAGGTGGTCGTTCGGCTGCGTGTAGTTGAGGACGAAGTAGCGGTACGGCGCGGGCGCCGTCTTCTCCTCCACCACGGTCATGCCCGGGATCGCCTCGAGCTGCTCGGCGATGTCCTGTGCCTGCGCGGGCGCCGCGAACGCGAGCAGCGCGAACGCCGTGGCCAGCAGTGTCCTTCTCATCCCGCCTCCCCTGTACTTGGATCGTGCCCGCGCAACGTAGCGCGCCGTGCGGGAAGATCGGGAGGCGCCATGAAGGAGACCAGCCAGCCGATCGAGCTCCTGCTCAGCATCCGCCGCGACAGCCCGCTGACGCTCGGCGCGCAGATCGAGGAGCAGCTGCGCGCGGCCGTGCGCGACGGCACGCTGCGGCCCGGTGCGCGGGTCCCGTCGACGCGCGACCTGGCGCGGCAGCTCGGCGTCTCGCGGCGGATCGCGGTCGACGCCTACGCCCAGCTCGCGGCCGAGGGCTTCCTGGTGCTGCGGCAGGGCGCGCGGCCGCACGTGTCGGACGCGGCGGGCGCGGTGCCGGCCGCCGCACCGGCCGCGGTCGCTGCGCCGCGCGCGCTGCGCTACGACTTCCGGCCGAGCGTGCCGGACGTCTCGACGTTCCCGCGCAACGCCTGGGTGCGCTCCCTGCGCGACGCGGTCCGCACGGTCACCGACGCCGATCTCACCTACGGCGACCCGCGCGGCGTCGAGCTGCTGCGGGCGACGCTCGCCGAGTACCTCGGGCGCGTCCGCGGCGTCGTCGCCGACCCCGCCCACCTGATGGTCACCTGCGGCTACACGCAGGGGCAGGACCTCGTGCTGCGCGTGCTGCGGGCGCGCGGCGTCACGCGGCTGGCGCACGAGGACCCGGGCGACCCCGAGCAGCGGCTCGTCGCCGCCGCGTGCGGGCTCGAGCCGGTCCCGATCCCGGTCGACGAGCACGGCATGCGGATCGACCGGCTCGCCGAGTCGGGCGCCGGCGCGGTCCTGCTGACCCCGGCCCACCAGCACCCGACCGGCGTCGTGCTCTCGGGTGAGCGGCGCACGGCGCTGAAGGCCTGGCTGCAGGAGCACGACGCGATCGCGCTCGAGGACGACTACGACGCCGAGTACCGCTACGACCGCGCCGCCGTCGGGGCGCTGCAGGGCATCGATCCCGAGCACATCGTGTACGCGGGGTCGGTGAGCAAGACGCTCGCGCCGGCCCTGCGGCTCGGCTGGATCGTGCTGCCGGCCGGGCTCGTCGACGACGTCACCGCGCAGAAGGTGCTGTCCGACCGCGGCACGGCACGGATCGAGCAGCACGCCTTCGCCGACTTCCTCGCCCGCGGCGAGCTCGACCGCCACCTGCGCCGGATGCGCTCGCGCTACCGCTCGCGCCGCGACGGCCTGGTCGCCGCGGTCGCCGAGGAGCTGCCCGAGGCGACGGTGCGCGGCATCGCCGCCGGCCTGCACGCGACGGTCGAGCTGCCGCCGGGCCACGACGAGGCGGCGATCCTCGCCGAGGCGCAGGCGCGCCGGATCGACTTCGCGGTGCTCGGCGAGCACTTCTCGGCGGCGCCGACGGCGCCGCCGACGCTGCTGCTCGGCTACGCCCAGGTGCCGGAGGCCGCGGTGCGGCCGGGCATCCGCGAGATCGCCGAGATCGTGCGCGCGAACTGAGCTACCGCAGCTCGAGGCAGAGCAGGCAGACGTCGTCGCGGTGCTGCGCGCCGGCCAGCATCGCGTCGGTCAGCGTGTCGACCAGCTGCGGCAGCGGCGCCGCGCGACGCGGCTCGAGCTCGGCGGCCAGCCGGTCGAGCCCCTCGTCGAGCGACTCGCCGCGGCGCTCGACGAGCCCGTCCGTGTAGAGCAGCAGCCGCGCGCCGGGCGCGAGCGCGATCTCGGCCTCGATCCGCGAACCGCCGACGGCGAGCGGCGCTGAGCGGCCCTCCCACAGGAACCCCGAGGGGCGGTCCGGCTCGAAGACGAGCGGCGGCGGGTGGCCGGCGCAGGCGTAGCGGGCGCTGCGCGCCGCGAGGTCGACCTCCGCGTACGCGACCGTCGCCCAGTGCGCGGCCTCGATCTGCGCGACGAACGCGTCGAGCCGGTCGATCACGTCGGCCGGTCCCAGGCCGGCGGCGGCCAGCGCGCGGACGCCGCTGCGCAGCTGCCCCATCGCGCTCGCCGCGGCGAGCCCGCGGCCGACGACGTCGCCGACGACGACGCCGATCCGCTCCTCGTCGATCTTGAAGGTGTCGTACCAGTCGCCGCCGACCTCGAGCGTCTCGACCGCCGGCCGGTACTGCGTCGCGACGGCGAAGCGCGCGTCGTGCGGCGGCCTGTCGGCGAGCAGGGCCTGCTGCAGGGCGTGGGCGACGTCGCGCTCCTGCTCGTAGAGCCTGGCGTTCTCGAGCGCGAGGCCGGCGCGGTCGGCGAGGCTGGCCAGGAACGGCAGGTCGCTCGCGCCGAGCGATGCCTCGGTGATGCCGAGGACGCCGAGCACCCGGCCGCGGGCGCGGATCGGCAGGACGGCGCCGACGCCGGGCAGGAGCTCCGGCGCGCCCGTCACGGACGCCCGCTCCGCGGCAGCGGCCGCGGCCGCGTCGGCTGCGGTGGCTCGCCTCTCCCGGGAGGTCGAACCAGGCCTCGCCGCCGGTCAGCCGCTCGAGCAGCTCGAGCAGGCGCAGGACGCGCTCCGAGAAGCTCTGGACCTCGTCGAGCACGCGGCTCGCCTCGGCGAGGAAGGCGGAGCGCCGCGCCTCGCGCGCCGTGCGCTCGTGCAGGTACGCGCGGTCGAGCGCCTGCGCGCACTGGCTCGCGCAGGAGGCCATGAACGAGCGCTCGTCGTCCGTGAACTCGCGCGCGGCGTCGAAGCCGAGCCAGAGCACGCCGCGCGTGCGGCCGCCCGCGGTCAGCGGCAGGGTCACGTCGCGGTCGCTGAACTCGGCGACGGCGGGCGGCGGGCCGATCGCGTCCGGCGTGTCGCCGACGCGAGCCACGATCTCGCGCCGCTCGCCGACGGCCAGCAGCCCGCGGTCCGCGCCCGTGCCGGACGCGAGCTCGCGCACCATCCCGCGCCCGATCTCCCCGGGCTCGGTGGTGCCGGCGAGCACGGCCGTGACGCGCTGCAGCCGCTCGGTCCGCTCGCGCGCGTCGCGCTCGCGGTCGCGTGCCCGCAGCAGCTCGCGCTCGTACTCGCGGCGGTCGGTGGCGTCGAAGACCGTGATGCGGATCGAGCAGCGGCTCGGCCGTCCGCGTCGCGCTTGAGCACGGCGTTGACGAGGACCGGCAGGCGGCGGCCGTCGGCGCACACGATGTCGAGCGCGATCTCGCGCACCGCGCCCTGCATCTGCAGCAGCGGCGCGATAGTGCGTCTCGTGGTAGATCCGCCCGCCGGCGCGTCAGCAGGTCGGGGAAGCGGCGCGCGCCGACCAGGTCCTCGCGGCGGTACCCGGTCCAGGTCAGGAAGCGTCTGGTTGACCTTGACGATCGTGCCGTCGGGCCGCGTCGAGAGGTAGCCGCACGGGGCGTTCTCGTAGAGGTCCTCGGCGTCTCGTCGCTCGGCCACGACCGCCACGGCTAGAGGAACGCCTCGATCGCGGCGATCGTCTCCTCGGGCGCGCTCAGGTTCGGGCAGTGGCCCGTCGCGTCGAGGATCACGAGCCGGCTGCCGGCGACCTCGCGGTGCACGAACTCGCCGACGGACCGCGGCGCGATCGCGTCCTCGCGCGCACTGCAGCACGAGCGTCGGCGTGGTCACGCGCGCGAGGTCGGCGCGGTTGTCGGAGAGGAAGGTCACGCGCGCGAAGTGCGCGGCGATCTCCGGGTCGGTGCGGCAGAAGCTGTTCGTCAGCTCCTCGCCCAGCTCGGGCCGGTCCGGGTTGCCCATGATCACCGGCGCCATCACGCTCGACCAGCCGAGGTAGTTGCTCTCGAGCGACTCGAGCAGCTCGTCGATGTCCTCGCGGGCGAAGCCGCCGACGTAGTCCTCGTCGTCGACGTAGCGCGGGCGACGGGCCGACGAGCACGAGCTGCGCGAAGCGCTCCGGCTCGGCGAGCGACGCGAGGACGCCGATCATCGCGCTGACCGAGTGGCCGACGAACACGACGTCGGTCAGGTCGAGCTCGCGGCAGATCTCGAGCACGTCCTGCGCGTAGCCGTCGAGCGCTGTCGTAGCGCTCGTGGTCGTAGGCCGCGAGGTCGGAGTCGCCGGCCCCGACGTGGTCGAACAGGACGACCCGGTAGTCGTCCTCGAACGCGGGCGCGACGAACCGCCACATGTTCTGGTCGCAGCCGAAGCCGTGCGCGAACAGCATCGGCCGGCCGTCCGGGCGGCCGTGCTGCGTGACGTTGTTGCGGGCGAGCACGTCCACTTCGTCGCGAGTCTAACCGCGCCAAGCTCCTGCCTCAGGCGCCGTACCGGTAGCGTCGCGACGATGATCGTCGCGACGTGGAACCTCGAGAACCTGTTCCTGCCCGGGTCGGGCGACGGCCCGCGCGACCAGGCCGCGTACGACCGCAAGCTCGACGCGCTCGCCGCGACGATCGCCGGGCTGGATCCGGACGTGCTCGCCGTCCAGGAGGTCGGCGACCCGGAGGCGCTCGACGACCTCGTCGGGCGGCTCGACGGGAGCTGGAACGTCGCGCTGGCGAGCGTGCGCGAGGGTGAGCGCGGGATCCGGGTCGGGTTCGTGGCGAAGGCCGCGCTGGAGGACGTCGAGGAGGTGCTCGCGTTCCCGGACGGCCTCGCGCCGATCCAGGTCGACGACAGCGGCACGCCGCAGTCCGAAATGGGACGCCCGGCGCTGAAGGCGCGGGTCGGGACCGTCGACCTCGTCACGTGTCACCTGAAGTCGAAGCTCCTGACCTACCCCGACGGCCGCTTCCAGCCGCGCGACGAGGACGAGCGCGCCCGCTTCGGCGGCTACGCGCTGTTCCGCCGCACCGCCGAGGCGGTCACGTTGCGCTGCTACGCGAACGCGCTGCTCGACGGCCAGGGCGACGACCGGCCGCTCGTGCTGCTCGGCGACCTCAACGACGAGGAGCACGCCGCCACGACGCAGATCCTCCAGGGCCCGCCCGGCTCGGAGATCGGGACCGCCGGCTTCGACGCGCCCGACAAGGGCGATCCGTGGCGGCTCTGGAACCTCGCACCGCTGATCCCGCCGGAGCGCCGGTACTCCCGCCGCTTCCGCGGCCGCGACGAGCTGATCGACCACATCCTGGTCTCGCGCGCGCTCGTCACCCGCGTGACGGAGGTCGACACCGGCCCGGGCGACCCGCCGTCGATCGACGAGACGCCGACCGACCGCCGCGACGAGCCCGGGTCGGACCACCTGCCGGTCGTCGCTTCTCTGGACCTCGGCTAGGCTCCGCCGATCATCATCACGGACTCAGGGACTGAGTCCAGGGGAAGGGGGAGCATGTCTAGAGGGATCAGGGCGCTGTCGGCGACCACCGTCGCCGTCGCGCTCATGGGCGCCTGTGCCGCCATGCCGGCGTATGCGGCGCCCAACAACAACACCGTCAAGAAGCTCACGAAGGCGGTGAGCCCCGAGGGGGTCCTCGAGCACCTCGAGGCGTTCCAGGAGATCGCCGACGAGAACGGCGGCAACCGCGCGTCCGGGCTTCCCGGCTACGACGCGTCCGTCGACTACGTCGTCGAGCAGCTCGAAGACGCCGGTTATGACCCGCAGGTGCAGCCGTTCACCTTCGACTACTTCGAGGAGAACTCCGAGCTGATCCGCCGGTCGCCGAACCCGCGGACGTTCGTGGACGGGCACGGACTTCCTGCGCAACACGTTCGACACGGGCTCGCCCGAGGGCACGGCGACGGGCACGCTCGTCCCCGTCGGTCTCGTGATCAACCCGTCGCTGCCCGCCAACTCCAACACCAGCGGCTGCGAGGCGGCGGACTTCGCCGGGTTCCCGGCCGGTGGCGTGGCGCTCGTGCAGCGCGGCACCTGCGGCTTCAACGTCAAGGTCCTCAACGCCCAGGCGGCCGGCGCGAGCGCCGTCGTCGTCATGAACGAGGGGCAGCCGGGCCGCACAGGGCTGCTGAACATGATCGGCGATGCGACCGGGCTCACGATCCCGGCCGTCTTCGCGACCTTCGAGGCCGGGTCCGACCTCGCCTCGACGCCCGGCGCGACCGTCACGGTGACCGTCGACTACGTCGCCGACCAGCGCACGACCTACAACGTGATCGCCGAGACGCGCAACGGCAACGACGACAACGTCGTCATGGCCGGCGCCCACCTCGACAGCGTCCAGGACGGCGCGGGCATCAACGACAACGGCTCGGGCAGCGCCGCGCTGCTCGAGACCGCGATCCAGATGCAGAAGGTGAAGCCGGCCAACACCGTCCGCTTCGCCTGGTGGGGCGCCGAGGAGTCGGGCCTGCTCGGCTCCGAGCACTACGTCGCCGAGCTGAGCGAGGAAGAGGTGGCGGACATCGGCCTCTACCTCAACTTCGACATGGTGGCCTCGCCGAACTACATGTTCGGCATCTACGACGGCGACAACTCCGGCGGCACCGCGGCTCCGGGCTTCATCCCGCCCGGCTCGGCCGAGATCGAGGACGTCTTCGAGCGGTTCTACGCCGATCGCGGCGAGCCGTCCCAGGACAGCGAGTTCTCCGGCCGGTCGGACTACGGCCCGTTCATCGCGGTCGGGATCCCCGCCGGCGGTCTGTTCACCGGCGCCGAGGTCCCGAAGTCGGCCGCCGAGGCCGCGCTGTACGGCGGAGTCGCCGGAGCGGCGTACGACCCGTGCTACCACGCGTTCTGCGACAACCTGTTCGGCGACGGGCAGAACGAGGCGCTGTACGACCAGCTGCGTGAGGACTACACGCTCGTCGGCAACATCAACGTCGACGCGCTGGACGTCAACTCCGACGCGATCGCCACCGCTGTGCTGACGTTCGCCTACGACACGTCGACGGTGAACGGCGTGCCCGGCAAGCGCGGCAAGAGCAAGGGCCTGTTCAAGAACGGCTCGGTCCGCTGACCTGAGCTCGGCTCCCCCGTGCCGCGAGGTGCGGGGGAGCCATGCTCCGCGTCAGAGTCCGAGCGGGTGCTCGGTCTCCGGCAGGCGGTCGAGCTGCCGGCGCAGCAGGCCGACGTGGCGAGGGCGCAGCGGGCCGATCCGCGGGTCGCGGAGGACGCTGATCGACGTGCGCGCGTCGTCGAGGACCGTGAGCGGGCAGCCGATGCAGATCGCGCCGATCAGCGGGAGCGCCGCCGGCGGCGCCGGCACGAGGGCCGCAGCACCGAGGAGCGCCGCGCAGGCGAGGCCGAGCGCGAGGACGAAGGCGCAGACGAAGAACGCGTTACGGCGGCTGATCGGCGGCCGTGTCGACATCATCGTGAGCTTCGGCTACCCGATCTCGCGCTCTCCGCCACCACCTCCTGTCGGTCCCTGGATCGCCTCGATCAGGCCGCGCCGACCTCAGCGCGCTCGGCGGCCTCGTTCGCGGCACGGCGGCGCCCGCCGTAGGCCAGCAGCCCGTAGATGACGGCGACGTCGAGGGCGAGGATCGTGAGGGCCAGCACGGGGCGGGCCGGAAGCCAGATCATCTGCAGCACCATGTTGATGCTCGCGGCCGCGACGCCGAACCAGCGTCCCCACGGGGCGCCGCGCCAGATCGCGAACGCGGCGAATCCCTGGAGCACGCCGAGTGCGATCAGGAACCAACCCCAGGTGGCGAGATCGCCGAAGACGTAGCGCGCGTCGTTGACGAAGAAGGTCGCGGTGTCGATCGCGGCGATCCCGTACAGCGTGTTGAGGACCGCGGCGACCATGATCATGACGCCGGCGAACGTGACGAGCCCTTGGCCGTGGGCGTCGTCGTAGTACCCGTAGTCCAGCTCACCGCCTTCGGCGCGGGGAACGGGCGTGTACTGCGAGGACATGACCACCTCCGTCTTACCGGTGACCGGCACGCGGGACACGCGCCGATTCGTTGCAGACGCTACATGCGCGTTCCGCGGAATGCATCCGTTGACGCGGATCTTTCGCGGTGCCTCAGGCGGCCGGCACGAAGGGGCGTTCTTCCAGCGAGCCGCCACGGCGCACGGAGACCGCTGTGGCCTCGGGGATCTCGTGCCAGAGCCCGGGCAGGTCGGAGAAGGGCTCGGAGACGATCAGGCGGTCACCCTCGCTGAGTCGTTGCAGGCGCGGGTTGTCGGGATGCAGGCGCTTGACGGAGTCCACGTCCGCGGACGCGAAGAGCGTGCGGGCGGGACCTTCGGTCGCGTACCGCACCGCCCACAGGCACGTCCCGTCCGACACGCCGAACGTCCCCTGCACGGGTGCCGCGACATGGCGCTGAGCGGCCGTCGCCTCGATCAGGCCGATCGTGCGCTCGAGCGCGCCGATCGGATCGGACTCGAGTCCCAGCGTCAGCGCGAGGTGGAAGACGACTTCGGTGTCAGTGGAGCCCTGGACGTCGGCGAACTGGCTGGGCTCGATCGCGAGCATGAGGTCCCGCCGCAACAGATGGAAGTCGGCGATGTAGCCGTTGTGCACGAACAGCCAGGGGCCGTGGCGGAAGGGATGGCAGTTGGTCTGCTGGACCGGCGACCCGATCGCCGCACGCACGTGCGCGAGGAACAGCGGCGACTCGATGTGGGCGGCGAGCTCGCGCAGATTGCTGTCCCCCCACGCGGGCGCGACGCTGTGGTACACGCCAGGGCCTTCGCCGTCGCCGTACCACCCCATGCCGAAGCCGTCGCCGTTCGTCGTCTCGGCGCCCATGCGCGAATGCAGGCTCTGGTCCACGATTCCGTGCTGTGTCTTGAAGAGCAGCTCATCGATCAGAACCGGCTGGCCCAGCCATCCCATCCAGCGACACATCGCATCGCTCCCTTGTCCGTTGTGCGTCGCGACAGTCTCGCCGGGAGGCGCGTCCGGCGCATCACGCAGATCGGATGAAGCCGCGAGCGCGGCCGAAACGCTCCAGGGCGAGCAGGTGTTGGGAGCCTGTGGCAGTTTGATGGCGCATAGCGACACCTAACTGCCACAACCCTGCGGGAACTGCGCGGCGAGAGGAAGCCGACGCCCGGACTCGAACCGGGGACCCCTTCATTACGAGTGAAGTGCTCTACCAGCTGAGCTACGTCGGCGAGGTCGGCTCGGAAGGGTAGCGCCCTAGCGGGGCGCGTCGGCGTCCTCCCAGACGTAGCCCTCGTCGTCCTCCGGCACCCAGTCGTCCTCGTTCGCCCAGTCCTCGTCCTCCTCGGTCCACTCGTCGTCCTCGACCGGGTCGTCCTCGGAGGCGTCCGGGTCGTCGACGACCGTGCCGGAGTCGTCCTCGACGACGTCGGCGGGATCGGTGAGCGTGGCGTTCCAGGCGAGCTTCGGGAGCTTGCAGGTGACGCGGCGGCCGCCCCCGCGGCGGCGGAGCACGACGCGGCCGCGGACCGAGCCGCGCGCGGTCGTGGCGGAGTCGAAGCGGCCCTCGACGCGCAGGCGGACCTGGGCGCCGCGGACGCGGCCGCGGTGGCGGGCCTCGAGGCGGCCGCCGGCGACCGCGGCGTCGGCGAGCGTGACCGCGCCGGACCAGGCGCGCGCGCCGCGGCAGCGCCGCACGCGCAGCTCGACGACCGGCGAAGCGGAGCCGCCGGAGACCGTGAAGGAGACGTTCGCCCGGGCGCCCCGGGCCTTCGCGGCAGCGGCGGTCCAGCCGCCCTCCGCGGGATCGACGGTGGCCGCGGAGGCGGGCGCGGCAGCGGCCAGCAGAGCGCCGGTGCAGACCAGGAGAGCGAGCTTCTTCATCGCTCCCGGTCATCGACCGCGAACGCGCCGTCTGGACCCACCTGACCGCTCGACCAGGCTTTTAGAACATCCGCCGATCCGCGCACCCAAACGGCGCCGCGGCCTCATACGCTCACCGGAGGAGCGGCTTGGACGCCGCGAGGACCACGGAAGACGACGGAGCAGTGGAAGGACACATGACGCGGCAGCCACGGAGGGTTCCCAGCGCTGCGGCGCTCGTTCCCACGCTGCTGCTCGCGGACCCGGACCCGGACGCCCGCGCGATGCTCCGCGACGCGCTGCTCGAAGGCACCGGACCGGCCGACCTGCGCCACGTCGCGAGCGCGGACGAGCTCGCGACGTACCTCGAAGGCGACAAGCGCCCGAGCCCGCAGCTGATCCTGCTCGACGACAGCGTCGCCGATGCCGTCCGGGCCGTGCGCTCCAATCCCTCCACGCGCCACACGCCGGTGGTCGTGCTCGCCCGCGATCTCGACCCCGAGCGCGTCGCGGCCGCCTACGAGGCCGGCGCCAACACCGTCCTCGCCAAGCCCGTCACCTTCCTCGCCCTCGTCAAGCTCATGAAGGTCTTCACCGCCTACTGGCTCGACGCCGCCGAGCTGCCGTGACCGTGCTCCCGGCCACGGCGACGGTGCTCGTCGTGCAGGCCACGCCCGAGCGGCACGCCCCGATCCGCGAAGCGCTGAAGGCGATCGACCGCCCGCGCTACGACATCCACTGGGTGACGACGGCCGCGGCCGCGCGCGCGGCGCTCGACGAGCACCCGCACGACGTCTTCCTGATCGAGGAGGACCTCGACCTCGCGCGGGCGATCCTCGCCCACAGCCCGCACGCCCCGGTGCTGCTGCTCGACGACGAGCTCGACCACGACGTCGACCTGGCGGCGGCCGAGGCCGGCGTCGCCGAGTACCTCGTCGCGCCGGACCCGGCGACGCTCGAGCGCGCGCTGCGCTACGCCGTCGTCCACCAGGCCGCGCTCGCCCGCCTCGCCGAGTCCGAGCAGCGCTACGCGCTCGCGCTCCAGGGCGCCGACGAGGGCCTCTGGGACTGGGACGTCCGCGCCGACCGCCTCTACTTCTCGCCGCGCTGGAAGCAGATGCTCGGCTACAACGACGCCGAGATCGGCGACGCGCCCGGCGAGTGGCTCGGCCGCGTGCACCAGGACGACCGCGCCGCGCTCACGCAGACGCTCGACGCGCACATGACCGGCGCGCTCCAGCACTTCGAGCACGAGCACCGGATCCAGCACCGCGACGGCGAGTACCGCTGGATGCACGCGCGAGCGATGGCCGTGCGCGACGCCAACGGGCGGGCGCAGCGGGTCGTCGGCAGCCAGACGGACGTCACCGACCGCAAGGCCGCCGAGCAGCGCCTGCAGCACGACGCGATGCACGACGCGCTGACCGGGCTGCCCAACCGCGTGCTGTTCCTCGACCGCCTCGACCAGGCGATCCGCCGCGCCCAGCGCTCCACCGCCGCCGGCCGCCGCGGCGGTCCTGTTCCTCGACCTCGACCGCTTCAAGCTCGTCAACGACTCGCTCGGCCATCACGGCGGCGACCGGCTGCTGAAGGCGGTCGCGAGCCGGCTCGAGTCGGCCGTCCGCCCGCCGGACACCGTCGCCCGCCTCGGCGGCGACGAGTTCACGATGCTGCTCGACGGGGTGTCGGACGTGCACGAGGCGTCGGCGGTCGCCGAGCGCGTCCAGGCCACCCTGCGCGCGCCGTTCCGGATCGAGGAGCGCGAGCTGTTCATCGACGCGTCGATCGGGATCGCGCTCGCCGAGGCCGGCGCCGCCCCGGAGACGGTGCTGCGCGACGCCGACGTCGCGATGTACCGCGCGAAGGCCGACGGCAAGGGCCGTCACGCGGTGTTCGACGGCCGCATGCACGAGCAGGTCATGCGCCGGCTCGACATGGAGACCGAGCTGCGGCGCGCGATCGAGGAGAAGCGGCTCGAGGTCGTCTACCAGCCGATCGTGCAGGCGGCCACGGGCCGGATCGCCGGCTTCGAGGCGCTCTGCCGCTGGCCGGACGGCGGCGGCTTCGTCGAGCCGTCCGAGTTCGTCCCGATCGCCGAGGAGACCGGGCTGATCGTGCCGCTCGGCCGCTGGATCCTGAACGCCGCCTGCGCACAGCTCGCCGCCTGGCGCGAGCTCCCGCACGGCGCCGGACTGACGATGGGCGTGAACGTCTCGCACCGCCAGCTCGCCGACCCCGAGTTCGGCAACGCGCTCACGGACGCGCTCGAGGGCCACCGGCGTCGACCCGCGCGCCGTGCGGCTCGAGGTCAAGGAGCACGCCCTGTCGCGCGAGCCGGACGCGACGCACCGGGCGCTGCGCCAGGCGCTCGACCGCCACGGCGTGCGCTCGCACATCGACGACTTCGGGACCGGCGCGTCATCGCTGCGGCTGCTGCACGGCTTCCCGGGCGACGCGGTGAAGATCCACCGCGCGCTCGTGATCGGGATGGGCAACGAGGCCGGGTCGTTCGAGATCGTGAAGGCGCTCGTCGGGCTCGCCCACAACCTCGGGCTCGAGGTGATCGCGGAGGGCGTCGAGACCGCCCGCCAGCTCGATCACCTCAAGCTCATGGGCTGCGAGTTCGCCCAGGGCTTCCACATCAGCGCGCCGCTGCGCCCCGAGGGCGCAACGGCGCTGCTGCAGGGTGCCGTAGTGCTCTAGGTGGTGGTGCGCGGCGGCTGGTCCGCGGTGTTCTCGTCGCGCTCGAAGCGGCGCTCGTCCTTGCGGCCCTGCTCGTACTCGCTGTTGGCGTCGCCCTCGATCGGGGCGGGCTTGTCACGGCGCATGGTGCTGTCGTCGTCGCCCATCGACGGCGAGGCGGCGGCGAAGCGGTCGCGCTCGTGGTCCTCGACCAGCTCGTCGTCGGCCATGCCGCGCTCGTGCTGCTCGGCGCGCGTCTGGTGCAGCTCCGCCTCGGCACGCTCGCGCTTGGCCTCCTGCTCGGCGATCTTCGCCTTCTGCTCGGCCATCTCGGCGTTGCGACTGCGGCTGTCCGCCTCGTCGCGGTGCTCGCCGGCTACTCGCTCGCGCCGGCCTTCGAGCTCACGCTGACGATCGCGCATCTCCTTCTGGCGGCGGGCACGCGGCAGCACGAAGGCGAACAGCGCGATGAGCACGATCGCAGCGATCACGATCGCGATGATCAAAGCTGTTGACATGGAAGGGACTCCTCCAGGTTCGGGTTCTTACAGCGTTCCCGCCACACTGCCATCCCATGCCCCCGAACTTCGACCTGCAGTCCCACTCGCTCCACTCCGACGGCGTGCTGGCCGCGGCCGACGTGATGGCCCGCGCGGCCGCCGACGGCGTCCAGCTCGTCGCGCTCACCGACCACGACACGGTCGACGGCGTCGCCGAGGCGCGCACCGCCGCGCGCGCGCTCGGGCTGGCGTTCTCCGCCGCCGCGGAGCTGTCCGCGGTCCACGGCGCGCACGAGGACCTGCACATCCTCGGCTACGAGCTCGACGACGCCGACGCCGACCTGCGGGTCCTGCTGGAGGACTACCGCGGCGACCGCGCGCGCCGGATCGGCGAGATGGCGGACCGGCTGCGCGAGCTGGGCTTCGAGCTCGACGACGCGCCGCTGGAGGCCCGCCGGGACGCCGGCAAGCCGATCGGCCGGCCGCACCTGGCCGACGCCGTGCTCGCCCACCCGGCCAACGCCGCGCGGCTGCGGGCGGAGGGCATCGACGGCCGCAACGCGCTCTTCCCGCCCTATCTCGTGCCGGGCGCGGCGGCGTACGTCGCGCGCAGCCGCCCGACGGTCGCGCAGGCGATCCAGGTCATCCACGACGCCGGCGGCGTCGCGGTCTGGGCGCACCCGTTCTGGGACCTCGACGACGCCGACGAGGCCCGCCGCACGCTCGCCGAGTTCGCCGCCGCCGGGATCGACGGCGTGGAGGCGTTCTACGCCACCCACGGCGAGGAGCAGACCCGCATCCTGCACGCCGCGGCCGCCGAGCACGGGCTGCTGACCACCGGCTCGGCCGACTTCCACGGTCCCGAGCACGAGCGCTTCAGCCGCTTCGGCGCCTTCGAGCTGTACGGCCTCGAGCCCGACCTGGGCCCGATCGGTCAGGGCTGAACGCGCTCCAGCCCCGTGTAGACGTTCACGCGCCCGCCGCGGGCGAAGCCGCACAGCGTCAGCCCGCGGTCGGCGGCGAGGCGGACGGCGAGCGAGGTCGGGGCGCCGACGCCGACGAGCACCGGCGCCCCGGCCACCGCCGCCTTCTGGACGAGCTCGAACGACAGCCGGCCCGAGACGCAGAGCACGTGCGGGTGCAGCGGCACGATCCGCCTCCCGCAGCGCCCAGCCGACGACCTTGTCGAGCGCGTTGTGGCGCCCCACGTCCTCGCGCGCGCACACGAGCTCGCCCGCGGGCGTGAAGAGCCCGGTCGCGTGCAGGCCGCCGGTGCGCGCGAACGTCGGCTGCACGAGCCGCTCCGGCAGGTCGGCGAGCAGCGCCCGCGCCAAGCAGCGGGCCGGGCGCGGCCTGCGGCGCGTGCACGGCCACCTCCTCGAGCGCGCCCTTGCCGCAGACGCCGCACGAGGACGTCGTGTAGAAGGATCGCGCCCCGGGCTCCGCCAGCAGCGGGCCTTCGACCTCGACCGTGTTCGCCGCCAGGTCCGGGACGCCGACCGGCCGCGGGCCGTCGATCAGCCCCTCGCCGTGCAGGAAGCCGAGCGCCAGCTCCTCGTCGTGGCCGGGCGTGCGCATCGTGACCGCCAGCGGCTTCCCGGCCACGCGGATCTCGAGCGGCTCCTCGACCGCGACCTCGTCCTCGAGCCCGCCCGCGCGGACGGTGGCGTGGCGGCCGTGGACGCGGACCTCGGTCATCGCGACGCGCTGCTCGATCAGCTCTCGAGCCGGTAGGCGAGCGCCTCGAGCGCCAGCTCCTCGCTGACGTTGAGGGCGAGCCGGGCGCGCGTGTCGTCGACGAGCTCGACGGCGCGCTGCAGCGACGCGCTGTCGCGGCCGGCGGCATCGCCGCGTCAGCTCCGCGAGGCGGTCCGTGTGGTGCACGAGCTCGGGCGCGCCGGCGACGACGCAGCCGAGGTCGCGGTACCAGAGCCCGACGAGCTGGAGCGCGTGGTCGAGCGCGCCGGTCGCGGCGCGGCGCTCGACGCGCTTGGCGCGGTCGTCGTACTCGGTCTCGCGCTTGCGGTGCTCCTTCTTGGGCAGGTAGGCGAGCTCGTCGGCGAGCGCCGCATCGACCAGCTTGCGGGCCGCGGCGCCGCGCGAGCGCGCGTGGTCGAGCAGCGGGCGCCAGTGGCGCGCGGTCGCCGGGCCGCGCGCGTACGCCTCGGCCTGCGCGCGCAGCGCCGGGCCGTCGCCGAGCGCGAGCGCCAGCGCCTTGTCGCCGTCGCCGAGCGAGAGCCGCGCGCAGGCGGTCGCGGTCTCCGGCGGGACGCCCTGGCTCTGCAGCCGCTGCGCGAGCGCCTCCGGCCCGGGCGGGTCGAAGCGCACGCCCTGGCAGCGCGAGCTGATCGTCGGCAGCACCTGGTCGATGCGGTCGGTCAGCAGCAGCAGGACGACGTACGGCGGCGGCTCCTCGAGCGTCTTCAGCAGCGCGTTGGCGGCCTCGTCGTTCATCGTGTCGGCGCGCTCGAGCACGAACACGCGGTGGTGCGCCTCGAACGGCGTCCGCGAGGCGGCGGAGACGACCGACTCGTCGACGTCGCGCCGCAGCATCTCGTGCGCGCCGCTGGGCGCGATCCAGGTCAGGTCGGGGTGGGCGCCGTGCTCGCACGCGCGCGCGGGCGCCGTCCGGGTCGGCCGCGCCCTGCGCGAGCAGGGCGCCGGCGAAGCGGCGGGCGGCCTCGCGCTTGCCGGTGCCGGCCGGCCCGTGCAGCAGGTACGCGTGGGCGGGGCGGCCGTCGTCGGCGAGCGCGGCGCCGAGCACGGCGGCGGCGTGCGGGGTGCTCGTCGAGCATCTGCGGTCAGACTCTAGGGCGGTGCTGATCACGATCGAAGGGCGTCGACGGGGCCGGGAAGACGACGCTGGTCGCCGGGCTGGCGGCGGCGCTCGAGGCGCAGGGGCGACCGGTGCTCGTGCTGCGCGAGCCGGGCGGCGTCGAGCGTCTCCGAGCGCATCCGCGCGCTGGTCAAGGACCCGGCGCTCGACGTCGACCCGCGCGCCGAGGCGCTGCTCTACGCCGCCGCGCGGGCGCAGCTCGTCGCCGAGTCGCTGCGGCCGCTGCTGGCCGCCGGCCGCACGGTGCTGCTCGACCGCTTCGTCGACTCGTCGCTGGCCTACCAGGGCGCCGGGCGCGGGCTCGGGGTCGCCGCGGTGCGCCGCGATCAACGAGTTCGCGACGGGCGACCTGAAGCCCGACCGCACGCTGCTGCTGCGGATCGACCCGTCGCAGGGCCGGGCGCGGACCGAGCGGCGGGGCGAGGCCGCCGACCGGCTCGAGCTCGAGGACGCGTCGTTCTTCACCGCGGTCGCCGAGGCCTACGACGCGCTCGCCGCGGCCGAGCCGGAGCGGTTCGTGGTGCTCGATGCGCCGCGCCGCCGGAAGCGGTGCTCGCGGCCGCGCTCGGCGCTGCTCGTAGCCGTCCGGGTGCGCCTGGTGCCAGGCCCAGGCGTCGGCGATCATCGAGTCGAGGTCCGTGCTCGCGGCGTCCAGCCGAGCTCCTCGCGGACGCGGTCGGCGGAGGCGACGAGCGCGGCCGGGTCGCCCGGGCGGCGGGCCTCCTCGATCGCGGGGATCTCGCGGCCGGTCACGCGCCGGGCGGCGTCGATGACCTCGCGGACCGAGTAGCCGTGGCCCGTGCCGAGGTTGTAGATCCGGTGCCGGCCGGGCTCGAGCGCGCCGAGCGCGAGCACGTGCGCCGTCGGCGAGGTCCTCGACGTGGATGTAGTCGCGCACCGCGGTGCCGTCGCGCGTCGGGTAGTCGGTGCCCGAAGATCTTCACGTGGTCGCGTGCGGCCGGCGGCGGCGCGCAGCACGAGCGGGATCAGGTGCGTCTCCGGCTCGTGGTCCTCGCCGCAGCGGCCCTGCGCGCCGGCGACGTTGAAGTAGCGCAGCGAGCTCGCGCCGAGGCCGTGCGCGCGGCACTCGTCGGCGATCATCCGGTCGACGGCGAGCTTCGAGTTCCCGTACGAGTTGACGGGCGCGGCCGGGACGTCCTCGCGCATCGGCGACCGTCGTCGGGCTCGCCGTAGACCGCGCAGGTCGAGCTGAACACGAGCCGCTTGACGCCGGCGTCGCGCATCGCGTCGAGCAGGTTCGAGCGAGGCGACGACGTTGCCGCGGTAGTAGCGCTCCGGGTGCGCCACGGACTCGGCGACCAGCGCGAGCGCCGCGAAGTGCAGGACGCCGTCGAAGCCCTGCGCGAGCACGTCCTTGGTGCCCTGCGCGTCGTTGAGGGGCACGTCGACGAACTGCGCGCCCTCCGGCACGGCGTCGCGATGGCCGCGCTGGAGGTCGTCGAGCACGACGACCTCGTGGCCCTTCGCGCAGCAGGTGCTGGGCGACGATCGAGCCGATGTAGCCGGCGCCGCCGGTGACCAGGAGCTTCATCGGCGCGGGATTGTGGCAGCTAGCACCCTCTGGGGCGATGCGCGTCGTCCTCGCACTCGCGGTCGCTCTCGTGTTCCCCGCCGTGGCCGCGGCGCAGACCATCGAGCAGGATCCGCCGCCGAGCCTCGGCACGCCGACGCCGACGCCGACGGCGACGCCCACCCCGACGCCGACGCCGACGCCGGAGGAGCGCGAGGAGCAGCGGGAGCGCGAGCGGCTGCGCAAGAAGAAGGTCGTGCGCAGCATCTACGCCGACTTCCGGCGCAGCGGCCGGATCGACATCTGCGAGCACGAGCGCAAGTCGCTGCGGATGGCGCTGCGCTCGATCGACGAGGAGTTCGACCGCGACAACCCCGACTTCCGCGACGTGCTGAAGGCGGCGATCGAGGACTACGACGCCGAGGCGTGCGCGGAGGAGGAGGCCGAGGAGGAGGCTCCCGACCCCACCCCGACGCCGTCCGCGACCGCCGCACCGGCCCCGACCGCCGCCCCGTACGTGCCGCCGGCCGCGGACGACAGCGGCACACCGGAGCTCGACTTCGGCGACGACGGCGACTCGGGCGGCGACGACAGCGGCGGCGGCGCGATCCCGCCGCGCGACGGCGGTCAGGACCCGCCGCCCGACGAGAGCCAGATCGCGCCCGTGCAGCCCGAGCCGACGCCGTCGCCGGTCGCGACGCCCGCTCCGCCCCCGGCCGAGGCCCAGCTCGTGGTCACGCGACCCGGCGACGACCCCGAGCCTGCTCGTGCCGGCCCTGCTGCTCGCGCTCGCGCTGCTCGGCCTCGCGGCCGCCGCGGCCACCGTCCTGCTCGGGCGCAACGGCGGCCGCTTCGGCCGCTGGCACGACGCCTGCCGTGAGGCCGCCTACCGCGCCACCGGCGCCTGGGGCGACTTCGGCGACTGGCTGCGCGTCGGCCGCTGATGGCCGTCCCGACGCTCTACGAGTGGGCGGGCGGGACCGAGGCGCTCGAGCGCCTGACCGAGGTCTTCTACCGGCGGGTGCCCGACGACCCGGTGCTGGCGCCGGTGTTCGCCCAGATGTCGTCCGAGCATCCGCGGCACGTCGCCGCCTGGCTCGGCGAGGTGTTCGGCGGCCCGGCCCGCTACACCGACGAGCACGGCGGCTACCCGGCGATGCTCGCCCACCATCGCGGGCGCGCGCTGACCGAGGAGCAGCGCCTGCGCTGGGTGCAGATGATCTGCGCCGCGGCCGACGAGGCCGAGCTGCCGTCCGACCCCGAGTTCCGCTCCGCGTTCGTCGCCTATGTCGAGTGGGGGACGCGAATCGCGCTCGCCAATTCGCAACCTTCGGCAACTCCGCCTCCGGAGGCCCCGGTTCCGCGCTGGGGCTGGGGAGAGGCGCCTCCTTACGAGTACAATCAGTAGGGAGTTTTCCGCGTACTTTGGGGTGTTCGCTCCCCGTTCCATCCGACCCGCGCGGAACCATGCTCGCCCCGAGATTTTGCGACGCGCCGCAAGGGGCGGCGGAAGGAGCCGGATGAAGATGGAGCAGCCGCACAACACACTCACGAAGGACCCCCGCGCCGGGGAGGCCCTGAGCGTGCGGCGCCTCTACACGCAGGCTGGGGTCCATCCGTTCGACACCGTCGAGTGGGAGCGGCGCACGGCCGCGGTCGGCTCGTTCCGGCAGGACGACGTCGAGTTCCCGGCCACCTGGTCGCAGAACTCGACGAACATCGTCGCCCAGAAGTACTTCCGCGGGCAGCTCAGCTCGCCGACGCGCGAGCGCTCGGTCAAGCAGATGATCGGCCGCGTCTCGGGCACGATCGCGGACTGGGGTCGTGAGCGCGGCTACTTCGCCTCGGTGGAGGACGGAGACGCGTTCGAGGCGGAGCTGACGTACATCCTGCTCCACCAGCTGGCGGCGTTCAACTCGCCCGTCTGGTTCAACGTCGGCTTCGAGGAGCAGCCGCAGTGCTCGGCCTGCTTCATCCTCTCGGTCGAGGACAACATGGACTCGATCCTCGACTGGAACACGCGCGAGGGCCGCATCTTCCGCGGCGGCTCCGGCTCCGGCATCAACCTCTCGAAGATCCGCGGCTCGATGGAGCCGCTGTCCAAGGGCGGCACCGCGAGCGGCCCGGTCTCGTTCATGCGCGGCGCCGACGCGTGGGCGGGCACGATCAAGTCCGGCGGCAAGACGCGGCGCGCGGCGAAGATGGTCGTGCTCGACGTCGACCACCCGGACATCCGCGAGTTCATCTGGTGCAAGGCCAAGGAGGAGGACAAGGCCGCCGCGCTGCGGGACGCCGGGTTCGACATGTCGATCGACGGCGACGGCTTCACCTCGATCCAGTACCAGAACGCGAACAACTCGGTCCGCGTGACCGACGAGTTCATGCACGCCGTCGAGAACGACGAGGACTGGCGGCTGCTCTCGCGCGCCACCGGCGAGCCGGTCGGCGAGCCGATCCCCGCGCGCGAGCTGATGCGCGAGATCGCCGAGGCCGCCTGGCGCTGCGCCGACCCGGGCGTGCAGTACGACACGACGATCAACCAGTGGCACACGTCGCCGAACTCGGGCCGCATCAACGCGTCCAACCCGTGCTCGGAGTACATGCACGTGGACGACTCGGCGTGCAACCTGGCGTCGCTGAACCTGATGAAGTTCCGCCGGCCGGACGGCACGTTCGACACCGACCGCTTCTCGCACGCGGTCGACATCATGCTGCTCGCGCAGGAGATCATCGTCGGCCCGTCGAGCTACCCGACGGAGGAGATCGGCCGCAACGCGCGCGCCTTCCGCCAGCTCGGCCTCGGCTACGCCAACCTCGGCGCGTTCCTGATGTCGAACGGCTTCGCGTACGACTCCGACGAGGGCCGCGGCGCCGCCGCCGCGATCACCGCCCTGATGACCGGCCGCGCCTACCTGCAGTCGGCGAAGATCGCCGCGGCGATCGGGCCGTACGACCGCTACGCGGAGAACCGCGAGGCGCACAACAACGTCATGCGGATGCACCGCGACGCGTCGTACGCGGTGCCGGACGTCGCCGTCGGCGACACGGCGCTGCTCGCCTCGGCGCGCGAGACCTGGAACGAGGCCGTCGCGGTCGGCGAGCTCTACGGCTACCGCAACGCGCAGGCGACCGTCCTCGCCCCCACGGGCACGATCTCGTTCCTGATGGACTGCGACACGACCGGCATCGAGCCCGACTTCTCGCTCGTCAAGTACAAGGAGCTCGTCGGCGGCGGCACGATGACGATCGTCAACCGCACGGTGCCGATGGCGCTGGGCACGCTCGGCTACTCCGAGGGCGCAGGTCGACCAGATCGAGGCGTACGTCAACGAGCACGGCACGATCGTCGGCGCGCCCGAGCTGTCCGCGGACCACCTCGAGGTGTTCGACGTGGCGGTCGGCCAGCGGGCGATCTCGCACGCCGGCCACATCAAGATGATGGGCGCCGTCCAGCCGTTCCTCTCGGGCGCGATCTCCAAGACCGTGAACATGCCGCAGACGGCCGCGGTCGAGGACATCGCCGAGGCCTACGTGCAGGCCTGGAAGCTCGGCGTCAAGGCGCTGGCGATCTACCGCGACGGCTCGAAGACCGCGCAGGCGCTGCGCACCGACGCGCAGGAGGTCAAGGAGGTCAAGGCGAAGGCCGAGGCCGCCATCTCCGCCGGCGAGGAGGTCTTCACGTCCGCTGAGGTCGAGGCGCGCGTCGAGGAGGCCGTCGCGGCCGCGATCGCCGCGGCTCCGGCGCACGCCGAGACGGCCCCGCGCGGCGGCCCCGGCCCCGGCCCGCAAGCGGATGCCGCGCGAGCGCCAGTCGGTCACGCACAAGTTCTCGCTCGGCGGCCACGAGGGCTACATCACGGCCGGCAAGTACGAGGACGGGACGGTCGGGGAGATCTTCCTGACCGACATCGGCAAGGAGGGCTCGACCCTCCGCGGCATGATGAACTCGTTCGCGACCGCGATCTCGATCGCACTCCAGTACGGCGTGCCGCTCGAGACGCTCGTGCGCAAGTTCGCCTACATGCGCTTCGAGCCGGAAGGGATCACCACCAACCCGGAGATCCCGTTCGCGAAGTCGATGCCCGACTACATCATGCGCTGGCTCGCGTCGCGGTTCCTCGACGCCGACGTCCAGGAGGAGCTCGGGCATCCTCACGCCCGAGGTGCGGGCGAAGAAGACGGCCGAGGACATCGTGACCGGCGCCTCGGGAGGCGGCTCGCGCCCCGACGGCAACGGCGGCGGCGCCGTCGCCGAGCCCCCGGCGCCCGTGACCCCGCAGCCGGCCGCGTCCCAGCTCACCGACTCGCCCCCGGTCGTCCCGGCCCGCATGGTCGGGCTCGACCTCGGCCCGGCGTGCTCGAACTGCGGCGGCATGATGCAGCGGACGGGCGCGTGCTACACGTGCTCGAGCTGCGGCAACACCACCGGCTGCGGCTGAGTCCCAGCTCGATCGCGTCGCGCGACGACTTGACAGCCGTATAGGCGGTCAACTCGTCGCGCGACGACTTCGCCCCGCATACCGGGGTCAACTCGTCGCGTTCGAGGTTCACCCGCAACGGGTGACGCGGGCTCACCCGAGTAGGCGGATGATTGCGGCATGGCGGTCCGCGCCCTGGTCGCCGCGGCACTGGCGCTTCTGGCGATGCCCGCGGCCGCTCAAGCCGACCGGCCGTTCTCCGGTCGCTTCAGCGCGAACACGCAGGGCGACATCACGATCGCGGCCAACTCGATCGAGTCGTGTCTGGACGCGCTGCCGGTGTGCGCCAATGTGCGCAACGCGGTCGGCGGCGCGGTCTCGCGGAACAACAACAACGACCAGACGGTGACGTGGGTCGATACCGACGGCGATCCGGCGACGTTCGATTCGAGCTCGGCGGACCTGACGCTGCCGACAGGGGCGAGCGTGCTGTTCGCGGGCCTGTACTACGGGGGCCGGCTCAACGCGGGCACCGGAGGGTCGCCGGCGCCGAGCCCGGGCGCTCGCAACACGGTGCTGTTCAAGGCGCCGGGCGACTCGGACTATCGCTCGCTGACCGCGTCGCAGGTCGATGATGCCTCGACGCAGTACCAGGGCTTCGTCGACGTCACGGGGATCGTCGGCGCGGCCGGTCCGGGCACGTACACGACGGCGAACGTGCAGGTCGGCACCGGGCGCAGCGATTCGGGCTCGGGCGGGTGGGCGCTCGTGGTCGCGTACGGGGACCCGGCGGCCCCGAGCCGCAACCTGTCGGTCTTCGACGGGATGCAGAGCGTCGGCAGCTCCAGCACGGTCCTGATCCCGCTGAGCGGGTTCCAGACGCCGCTGTCGGGCCCGGTGGCCTCGACGGTCGGGCTCGTCGCCTACGAGGGGGACCTGGGGACCCCCGGCGACGGCGCGCAGATCCAGGGTCGCCCTCCGGCGTACGTCAGTCCGCTGAGCAACGCGGTCAACCTGGCGAACAACGTCTTCAACTCGACGATCTCCAACGCGGGCGCGTTCGTCACGTCGCGTACGCCGAGCTTCCAGAACAACCTCGGCTACGACGCGGACCTCTTCCGGACCACGAACGTGCTCGGCAACGGGCAGACGAGCACGCAGGTCAGGCTGTCGACGAGCGGCGACGCCTACCAGCCGGGTGTGGTGACGCTCGCCACCGACCTGTACGCGCCCAGGATCACCGCGACGAAGACGGTCGACGCCGCGACGGCGAGCCTCGGGGACACGCTGACGTACACGGTGGCGGTGCAGAACACCGGCCAGGACGGCGCGACCGGCACGACGTTCACCGACGCTCTCCCGCCGGGGACCGTCTTCGTCCCGGGCAGCATCCGCCTCGGCGGCGCCGTGGTGAGCGACGCGGCCGGTGACGATCTCGGTGAGTTCGCCGGCGGCCAGGTGGTGGTGCGCCTCGGCACGGGCGCGACGGCCGGGGCGGGCGGCCTGCTCGCGCCAGGCGCGAGTGCGACGGTGAGCTTCCAGGTCACGGTCGCCACGGCGGGGCTGCCGCTCGGGCGCGACGATCGACAACACGGCGGACCTCGCCTTCAGCGCCGCGACGACCCAGGTGCCGAGCACGGTGACGACGGCACCGGCGAGCACGCGGGCGCTCGTGCCCGACCTGGCGATCGGCAAGACGCATGCGCCGGCGCTGGCGCCCGGGCAGCCCAGCACGTACACGATCACGGTCGGCAACGTGGGCGAAGGGCCGACGTCCGGGACGGTGACGGTCACCGACACGATCGAGCCGCCCGGACTGACGCTCAACGGAGCGCCCGCGGGCGCCGGGTGGGTCTGCAACACAGCGGCGGCGACGATCACCTGCACGCGCTCTGACTCGCTCGCGGCCGGCAGCGACTACCCGCCGATCTCGATCCCGGTGCTCGTCAGCCCGGGCGCCCAGCCCGGGCTGCTCAGCAACACCGCGACGCTGCAGGCGCCCAGCGACGGCAACCCGGACAACAACTCCTCCACCGACGCCGGGGCCGTGAGCGAGCCGTCGATCGACCTGCACATCGAGAAGGTCGTCACGAGCACCCCGGACATCACGCCGGCCGGATACGCGACCGGCGAGACGGTCACCTACCGCATCCAGGTGAGCAACAGCGGCGTCGCCGACGCGGCCAACGTGCAGCTCACCGAGACGCTCGACGCGGCTCTGACGATCCAATCGATCACGCCGTCGCAGGGCACGTGCGCGGGCACCGTCTGCAACCTCGGGACGATCACGAGCACCCAGGCGCCGGTCACGATCGACGTCGAGGCGGTCCTCCCGCCGGACCTGATCAGCGGCGCCTATCCGTCCAACGAGCTGCTGAACAACACGGCGACCGTGTCCGCCCCCATCGGCACCGAGCTCAACCCCGACGACAACAGCGCCTCGGCGACGGTCTCCACGCTGCCGTTCGCCGACATCTCGCTCACGAAATCCTTCGCGCCCGCACAGCCGGTCGCCGGCGGCCCGGTGACCTACACGGTGACCGTCCACAGCGACGGGCCCGGAACCGTCGACGTGTTCGCCGGTGACCTCCTGCCGGCGCAGCTGCAGAAGCCGCCGACCGCGATCTCGATCTCAGGCGGGACCGGCGACTGCCGGTTCGACCCGACCGGGGAGAGCCTCGGCGCGCCCCCCGGCTCGGACTTTCCCATCATCGTCTGCGCGATCCCCCAGTTCGGCCCCGGCGAGGACCGCGTGATCACGTACACGGCGACGCTGGCGCCAGACAGCGCAGGCACCCAGGTGACCAACGGCGCAGTCGCGGCCACCGTCGTGCCCTTCACGGATCTCACCTGGGACCCCGACAACTTCGAGGACAACGGCGACGAGGTGACGTTCACGCCGGGCACCGTGGACGTCGGGATCGAGAAGACCCGCATCGGAAGCGGCCTGGTGCCCGTCGGCGGCGAGGCGGTGTTCCGGCTGGTGGCACGCAACGACGGCGACGCGCCGGGCACCGGCGTCGAGGTGCGCGACACGCTGCCCGCCGGCCTGACGCCCGTGGCCGCCGACGCCGGCTGCACGATCGCCGCCCAAGAGGTCGTGTGCCGGATCGCCGAGCTCGGACCGGGCGAGCAACGCGGCTTCGACGTGCGCGCGCAAGCCGAGCCCTCCGCGGCCGGCCGGACCCTGACCAACCGCGGCACGGTGACGGCCCTCGCCGCCGATCCCGAGCCAGCGAACGACGCGAGCGAGGCGCCGGTGACCGTCGCGCCGTTGCCGGCCGCGCCGCCGCCGCAGGCAGGGCGCCCGCAGCCGCCGCCGCCCGTCCAGGTCGTCACGGAGTGCCGCTCGCTGCGACGCTTCACGATCAGGCTGCGCGAGCGCCGCGCGCGCGCCGTCCGCTCCGCCCAGGTGCGCGTCAACGGACGGCGCGTCGCCGTCATGCGCCGCCGCTCCGACCATCGCCTGGTCGCCGTCGTCGACCTCCGCGGCCTGCCGCGCGGCAAGTACCGCGTCGTGATCACCGCGCGCCTACGCGACGGGCGCAGCGCCCGCTGGGTGCGCTCCTACCGAACGTGCAGGGACAGGCTCCCGCCGTCGAACCGGCTGGACCACCCGCGGGCGCTCTAGCCGCCGACCTGAGAACCTGAGCCATGGCGGACGACCAGTCCCACGAGCGGGAGCGCCGGTACGTGGAGCGCGAGCGCGTCATCCGGACGCTGACGTTCTGGCTGCGGCCGGAGTTCCTGCTGCGCGTGGTCAGCCGGTTCCAGAAGGTGGCGGGCTTCGACCGCTCGATCGCCCTGGCCTCCGGGGCGCTCACGGCCATGATCCCGCTGGCGATCGTCACGAGCGCCTTGTCTTCGCAGCTCGGCGGCAAGGGCACGGCCGACCGCATCATCCAGCGCTACGACCTGACCGGAGGCGGCGCCGAGGCGGTCAACGACATCTTCTCGCCGCCCTCGGGCACGAACACGAGCATCGGCCTCCTCGGCGTCCTGTTCCTCATGGTCGCGGTCCTGAGCTTCTCGCGCGCCGTGCAGCGGCTGTTCGAGCAGACCTGGGAGCTCGAGCCGCTGAGCGTTCGCAACACGTTCAACGGGCTGCTCTGGATCGGTGGGCTGTCGCTGTACCTCGCGCTCAGCAGCGCCCTCCAGGCCGTGCTCGGGCATAGCCGCCTCGACCTCACGGCGACCCTGATCGGCTTGCCGCTGACCGCGGTCTTCCTGATCTGGAGCGGCTGGGTGCTCAGCGCCAAGCGGATCGCGCGCCACACCTTGATCCCGTTCGGCGTCCTCGGATCGGCGCTGCTCGCGCTGTACTCGATCGGCGCTTCCGTCTACGTCCCCCACCTGTTCAGCACGTACGCCACCCGCTACGGCGTGATCGGTGCGGTGTTCGCCATGATCTCGGCGCTCTTCTGCGTGACCGTCATCCTCGTGGGCTCGGCGGCGGCCGGCCGCGAGGTCCGCGACGAGCTCGACCGCATCGGCCGCGGCGAACGGCCCGCCGAGGACGAGGTCCGGCGCCAGTGGGATGAGGTCACGACCCAGGCGCGGTTGCGGTGGGACACGCTGCGGCGACAGATCCAGGCCCGCCGGAAGAGGAGCGACCGATGACCCGCATCACCGAGGTCGGGACGGTGTTCGTGCCCGTCGCCGATCAGGACCGCGCGCTCGCGTTCTACGTCGAGCGGCTCGGATGGGAGCAGCGCAGTGAGTTCGAGTACGGCGGCGGTCACCGCTGGGTCGAGGTGTGCCCGCGCGGCTCCGCGATGGCGATCGCGCTCGTGCCGACGAGCGAGGGCGAGTCGGCGGGCGGGGACGTCGCGCGCTGCGCGCTCGCGACCGCGGACGTCGAGGCCGACCACGCGCAGCTGCGGGCGGCCGGCGTCGACGTCGACCCCGAGATCGCGCGCGCCGGCACGTCACGACCCGGTCTCGTCTCGACCGACGTCACCGTCACGGATCCCGTCCCGCCGCAGTTCTTCTTCCGCGACCCCGACGGGAACCGCTTCCTCGTCGTCGAGTCGGGTGATCGATGATTCGCGCGCACTCGTGAGGCGCCCGTGCGCAATCTGATCATCACCGAGAACATCACCCTCGACGGCGTCATCGACGCGGCCGAGGGCTGGTTCGTCCCGTCCGGCGAGGAGGACGTCGACGAGTCCGACATCATCGCCGCGCTGGCGGAGCACCGCGCGGCCGCCGACGCGTTCCTCGTCGGCCGCGTGACGTTCGAGCAGATGCGCGGCTTCTGGCCGCACCAGACCGACGACGAGACGGGCGTCTCGGACTACCTCAACGAGGTCTCGAAGTACGTCGTCTCCTCCACGCTCGAGGATCCCGAGTGGGACAACTCGACGATCCTGCGCGGACCGCTGCTCGACGACATCCAGGCACTCAAGTCCGCGCCCGGCAAGGACATCGTCGTCACGGGCAGCCTGCAGCTCGTCCCGGCGCTGATCGACGCCGGCGTCGTCGACGAGTACCGGCTGTTCGTCTACCCGGTCGTCCTCGGCCGCGGCCAGCGCCTGTTCGAGGACGCGACGGGGGTCGGCAAGCTCGAGCTCGTCGAGACCCGCCAGTTCACCTCCGGCATCACGCTGATGCGCTATCGGCCGGCCTGAGCCGCCGTCAGCCCTCGAGCAGCAGCGTGTCCAGCCCGCGCGTCAGGCCGGCCCGCTCGACCGCCCGGCGCGCCGCGATCAGCGTCCCGGCGACGTACGGCTCCGGCGTCCCGCCCGCGTCGTGGCGGATCGTGAGCCGCTCGTCGGGCAGGCCGAACACGACCTCGGTCGAGACGACGAAGCTCGGCAGCCGCACCGAGTGCACCTGGGCGCCGCCGACCGTCGCCCCGCGCGCCTCGACCGGCCCGTGGAGGTCCTCGATCGGGTGGCCGAGCTCGGGCCTCCGGACGTCACCGAGCCGCTCGGCGAGCTCGCGCGCAGTGCCCGACGGGACGTCCGGCTTGGTCGCGCTCGCGTAGTCGATGACCTCCCACTGCGGCAGGTGCCGTGCCGCGAGCAGCGCGCCCGCCTGGCACATCGCCGCGGTCAGCGAGAAGTTGCCGGAGGCGATCACGCCGACGGACCGCTCGCGGGCCGCGGCGTCGATCTCCTCGAAGTCCGCCGCCGTCAGACCGGAGCTGCCGATCACGACCGCCACGCCGGCCTCGATCGCCGCCAGCGTGTTCGCCTTGACCGCCGTCGCCGACGTGTACTCGATCAGCACGTCCACGCCGTCGAGCGCCTCGGCCACGCTGCCGTACACGCGCGCGCCCTCGAGCTCCTGCCCGGCCGCCGACCGGCTCACCGCCGAGCGCAGCTCGAGGTCGGGCGCCGCCAGCACGCCTTGCACGAGCGCCTTCCCGGTCCAGCCGGTCGCGCCCGCGATGCACACCTGAATCGCTGTCATCGCTCCGGTATACACAGCCGCCCCTCAACGGAGCTGCTCGAGCACGCTGAGATCGTCCGCCGTCACGAACACCTCGGCGATCCGTCCGTCCTCGATCCGATAGAGCGCCAGCTCCTGCGTCGACACCGCCCGGCCGTCGTGCGTGCCGGTGTCGACGAAGTGCGCGGCGAGCCAGTCCCCGTCGATCAGCAGGTGCCGCAGGTCCCAGCGGTAGTCGGGGAACCGCGCCACGACCGCCCGCAGGCCGGCGACGTAGCCCGCCAGGCCCTGCCGCTCGCCGTTGACGCACACGTCCGCGGCCACGAACTCGCCGAGCCGGTCGAACTCGTGCGCGTTGCAGGCGGCGTTGTAGCGCCGGTAGAACGCCTCCAGCCCGTCGCGCGTCACCGCTGCTGCTGGATCAGCTCCGTGATCGTCTTCACCACGTAGACGACCGCCAGCACGAAGAACACGCCGCCGATCAGCGCGCGCACCTGGTCCTCGTCGAGCGGCGTCCGGTTCGAGACCGGCGAGGCGACGCCGTCCGCCACCTTGCCGCGCCAGCCCTGGAGCCCTGCCTGTCCTGCCTTGCGTCGCCGTCGCCATCGCTTCACGTCCTCGGGTCGTTTCCCTTCGGCTTTCCCGCGGAGCGCCTGTCTCACCCCTTCGGCGGCAGCGAGCGCGCGTAGTCGACGCAGCGGCGCACCCACGGCTCGACCTGCTCAGGCGTCGCGACGCCCTCGGCCTCGACGCGCAGCCAGCCGGCGAGCGGCTTGCCGCGCATCACGAACGGGCCGACGTGCGGCTCGACCAGCAGCACGTCGGCCTCCTCGGGGTCGACTCGCGCCATCAGCCCGCCGTCGCGGCTCGCGGCGACCGTCAGGTGGCCCTCGACGAGGAAGGCGAGGCCGCCGAACATCCGCTTCTCGACGACGGCGGTGTCGTAGACGAGCAGGTCGCGGATGCGGTTGGCGAGATCCTCGTCGTAGGCCATCGGCAGATCATCGCGTGATCGCGTGCCGGTGCGAGTACTCGTCGCGCCGCAGGAGCATCGCGATCAGCATCGCCGGGAACATCGCGACGTGCTGGACCATCATCGCGTCCTCGCTGTCGGCCGCGCCGGCCCAGACCAGCAGGATCGCGCCGACGCTCGGGATGAACATCGCGGCGGTCATCTCCCAGGCGGGCGCCCAGCCGTGCCCGCGGAAGCGCATCCAGGCGACCATCGGGACGCTCATCGTGAACGCCATGCCGAGCAGCTTCGGCTCAATGGCCCAGTCGTCGGCATCGAGCAGGACCACCGCGGGCGCGCCCAGCACCACCATCCCGGCGAACATCGCGATCAGCATCTCGGCGTAGTGACGGAGGAAGGTCATGGCCGGAACCTATACCCCCCGGAGGTATCGTCCGGTGTGGCTAGCTCCCGGTTCGCAGTGGGGCCGCCCCGCGCAGGACGCCGAGGTCGCCCGCCGGCTCTGGGACGTGTCCGAGGCGCTGACCGGCACGCGCTTCCCGCTCGCCGCCCCGGCGCCCGTCGGATAATCCGCGGGTGCGCTACCGCGACGCGACGCCCGCAGACGCCGAAGCACTCGCCCGGACGGTGATCGAGGGCTTCGAGCACTACCGGGCGTTCGCGCCGCCGGGCTGGGAGCCGCCGCCGCTGGCGGCCGAGCTCGAGATCGCCGTCCGGCTGCTGCCGGACGCGCACGTCTGGACGCGCGTGGCCGAGGAGGGCGGCCGGATCGTCGGCCAGGTCTCGATCCTGCCGGCGACGATGGCGGGCGTCCCGGTCGCCGACCCCGCGCTCGCCCACCTGCGCAACCTGTTCGTCGACCGCGAGCACTGGGGCAGCGGGGTGGCGGCGACGCTCCTGGACGCGAGCGCCGCCGAGGCGCGCGAGCGCGGCTTCAGCACGATGCGCCTGTTCACCCCGGCCGGGCAGGCACGCGCACGCCGCTTCTACGAGCGCGAGGGCTGGCGCGTGGTGGGCGAGGAGTTCGACGTCCCCGCGATCGGCCTCCCGCTCGTCGAGTACCGCTACTCGCTCAGCCGCTGAACGAGCGCCCGCAGCTGGCCCGCGTGCCAGTCGGCGAACTCCTCCGAGGTCGGGTCCAGGCCGGTGAGGCGGCGGGCGTCGCCGGGGAAGAGGAGGCCGGCCGCCGCGGCGGCCTGCAGCGCGAGCAGCACGAAGGCGGGATCGAGGTCGCGCGTCACCTCGCCCGCCTGCTGGCGGCGCCGCATGTCGGCCAGATCGTCCGCGTCGAGCCCCGGCGGGTCCTCCTCGTCCTCGAGCGACGCACGCAGCAGCAGCCGGTGCAGGTCGCGGTGGGGCGCGCCCTGCTCGACGTAGGCGGCGACGACGTCTGCGAGCGGCGTGTCCGCCCCACCGTACGCGGCCTCGTCGGCCTCCCAGCGGGCCACGAGCGCGTCGTAGAGCCCGTCCTTGCCGCCGAAGTGGTGCGAGATCAGCTGCTTGTTCACGCCCGCCCGCGCGGCGATCGCGCTCGTGCGCGCGCCGGCGCGCCCGTGGGCGGAGAACTCGACGAGGGCGGCATCCAGCAGCGCCGCGCGCGTCCGCTCCGGATCGCGTCTGTCACCCATTTGGTTGATACAGTGTCACCCACATGGTTGAGATGATGACGATGACGTTCGACGAGCAGGTCGCCGCGATGAGCGATCGCGGCCTGGCCACCGTGGCGATGGAGGCCGCGCGACCCCGGCAGCCGGTCGAGCGCTCGGCGCTCGTGCTCTCGCGCTCGGTGCTGGCCGTGGCGGATGCGGCCGCGCGCGTCGAGCGCCGCGGCAAGCCCGTGGTGCTCGGCCACATCGAGCCGGAGGAGCTCGACGGCTACGTGCCGATCGCTGCGGTCGAGGTCCCGGCCGCCCCGGCGTACCTGGCGGTCGACGTCGACCTCGGGCTCGAGAGCCGCAACGTGCGGCCCGAGGACGCGTTGCGCGACATCCTCGCCGCCGGCCGCTCGCCGCTGACGATCGACGAGGGCATCGCGCTCGTGCTCCAGCAGCCGCAGGTGATCGCGAGCAACTACGGCTTCTCGATGGCCGGCTCGCGGCGCGGCGACCAGCGCGTGCCCGCGTTCTGGATCAGCGACGGGCGGCCGAAGCTCGGCTGGTGCTGGGATCGCAACCCCCACACCTGGCTCGGCACCGCCTCGTGCGCGCGCCGTATCTGACGGCGGCCGGCTCAGTCGTAGAAGCCGTCGACGGGCACGCGCGCCTCGTCGAACAGCGCGGGCCCTTCGAGCGCGACCGCGGCCGCGTCCGGCGCCGCGACCCCGGGCGGCCGCAGGCCGCCGAGCTGCTCGCCGGAGAGCGCGAAGACGACGCGTCCGAGGCCCGAGCGGGCGATCGCGCCGGTGCACATCGGGCACGGCTCGCAGCTCGTGTACATCGTCGTCCGCCGGGCGACGTCCGGCGCCAGCTCGCGGCCGGCCCAGCGGGCCAGCTTGAGCTCGGGGTGCGCCGAGACGTCGCGCTCGCTGATCACGGTGTTGCGGTCCTCGGCGAGCACGTCGCCGTCCGGGCCGACGAGCAGCGAGCCGAACGGCATGTCGCCCGCCGACCGCGCCTCGCCGGCCAGCTCGATCGCCCGCCGCAGGTGCCGTTCGTCGTCCTCGGTCATGGCGGTGGATGCTATTGCCCTTGAGCCTCCCCCCGGGGGAGGGTGCATGATCGTCGCGTGCCCGCCGCCCTCCTGACCATCGGCCGCTTCGCCCGCCTCACGCGCCTGAGCGTGAAGCAGCTGCGGAGCTACGACGAGCTCGGCCTGCTCGCGCCGGCGACCGTCGATCCCGAGAGCGGCTACCGCCTGTACCACCCGCGGCAGGCGCGGACGGCGGCCACGATCGCGCTGCTGCGCGGCCTCGACGTGCCGCTCGCCGTCGTGCGCGACCTGCTGGTCGCCGACGAGCAGCGCACCGCCGAGCTGCTGCAGGGCGAGCGCGACCGCCGTGCCGCCGAGCTCGACCGCCTGACGCGGGCGCTCAGCGGCCTCAGCCGGATGGCCGCCGACGGCGCGCTGCCCGACGTGCAGGTCGTCCTCAGGACCGAGCCGCCGCGGCGGCTCGCCGCCCTCCGCGCGCCGGCCGGCCCCGAGCGCATGGATGCGGTCACCGCGGAGCTCGCCGAGCGGCTCGAGCCGCTCGTCCCCGACCCGGCCGTCCCGTTCACCGGGCTGTTCCCGGTCGACCTCGCGGACGCCTTCGACGTCGTGCTCGGCGCCGACCTCCCCGAGCCGCTGCCCGGCACCGAGCTCGTCGAGCTGCCCGGCGGGCCGGTCGCGACCGCCGTCCACCACGGGCCGTTCGACACGATCGCGCTCAGCTGGTGGCCGCTGCTCGCGTGGGTCCACGAGCGTGGCCTCGAGCCCGCCGGCCCCGTCCGCGAGCGCTACTTCGACAGCAACACGACCCAGCTCACCGTCCCCCTCGAACAGGAGCACTGACCCATGGCCACCACCGCCCTCTACCCCGTCACGATGAGCGCCGACCCGGCCCGCACCGCGGCGTTCTACCGCGACCTGCTCGGCCTCGAGCCGGCGTTCAGCAACGACTGGTACATCTCGCTCGCCGCGCCGGGCGGCGGCCCCGAGTTCGCGACCGTGCAGCGCGACCACGAGAGCATCCCGGCCGGCTTCCGCACGGCGCCCACGGGCACGCTCGTCACCGTCGAGGTCGACGACGCCCGCGCGGTCCGCGATCGCGCGGCGGCGCTCGGCGCGCCGGTCGAGCTCGAGCTGCGCGACGAGGCGTGGGGCCAGCGGCACTTCATCGTCCAGGACCCGGACGGGGCGCTGGTCGACGTCGTCGAGCCGATCGAGCCGAGCGCCGAGTTCGCGGCGCAGTACTCGAGCGCCTGAGGTCGCGCGTTCGAGCGAGGGCCCGCCGGAGCGGGCCCTCGCGGTAACGGCTACGGCGCCTGCCACGCCTCCTGCGTCTGCGGGTTCGAGTAGGCCCAGCGCTTCGCGGACCGCGTCTCGTCGCCGAGCCGGCCGGTGGGCCGGAACACGTCGACGCCGCGGTTGGACGCGCGCCGGTTGAGCCCGCTGTTGGAGTAGATGCGGCCGTTGTACCAGTACGACGACCACTCGTCGGCCTGGCCGGTCGCGTCCTCGAGGTCGGCGAACGCGATCTCGCGGATCCGTCGCAGGTCGCTGAAGTCGACGACCGTCACGCCGCCCTGGTAGTAGGCCGCGGTGACCAGGTCGCGGTGCCTGACCGGGATCACCGAGGCGTTATGGGAGACGCAGACCTCCTGGCCCTGTGGGCGCGGGATCGTGTAGCGCGCCTCGAGCCGCGGAGCGCGCTGACCGGGCTTCACCACGTCGTAGAAGTAGTAGAAGCCGTCGGTGCTGGCGGAGCCGAAGCAGTTCGCCGTTCCGCCGCCGCCCGTCTCGTCCATCATCGCGAACGTCTTCCCGTCCCACGAGAAGAAGCCCGAGTGGATGAACTCGAAGGTGTCCCCGTTGCCGGGGCTCTTGATCAGCGTGTACCGGCCCCGCTTGTTCGTGGTCGGGTTCCAGGGATCGGAGACGTCCCAGAGCTGGCCGTCGCCGGCGCACGACGCGAGCGCGATCTCCTTCTTGCCGAGGATCTGGATGTCGTGGCACGCCTGGAAGTTGTCGAAGCCGTTCTGCGACGTGGTGTCGTCGGCGAGCGGCTGCTCCTTCAGGCGGAAGTCGAGGTCACCGCGACGGTCGGCCTCGACATGAATGATCGAGATCTTCTTGTGCGGCTTCTCGCATCGCCGGTAGTCGCCGGGACCGGTCTGGCCGGGCGGCGAGGTGCTGCCCGTCAGCGGATACGAGGAGACGTAGATGTACGCCTCGTCGCGCTCGGGGATGATCGTGTGGGTGTGCGAGCCGCACGCCGTCTGGATCATGTCCACGAACTCGGGCCGGCTCGGGTTGGTCACGTCGAACACGCGGACGCCCTCGTAGCCGATCCGCAGACCGCCCACGACCGGCGCGTTCGCGCTCGAGCAGTCCTCAGCCGTCTGCGGCGTGTCGATCGACTGGAACAGGTACGTGCGGCCGCGCATCTTGTGGAACGACACGTCGTTCTGCGGGCCGTTGCACGCGAAGTCGGCGACCGTGCGCGGCGACGGGTACTTCGCGTCGAGGATCCGGAAGCCCGAGTAGTTGCCGGCGTAGACGAGGTTGCCGTTGAACGCCAGGTCGGTGTTCACCGTCCCGTCCTTGTCGGCGTTGCCGGCGAGCTCGAGCCCGCCGACGCCGCCGCCGGCGTCGACCGCACTGCCCTTGGCGAGGTCGAGCCCGCGCTCCTTGCCGACCTTCTCTCCCCACGGGACGTACATCTCGCCCGCCTCGATGGGGTGCGCCGACGCGGTCGACGCGAACATGCACAGCGCGGCCACGGCCGCAGTGGAACACAGAGCACCTAAGTGCTTCATCGGCCCCTCCTGTGAACGGTTTGCCCGAGAGGCCGGAGCTCGGCCCCTCCCTTACGGCGAACCGTATCGAACCCGCCCCGGAGCATGACGCACCTGCATGCGGGGTAACGGATCTCCGGTGCGACGCGTCGCCACGATCGGTGCCATACTGCTCGGCTGCTCCGCGGCGTCCTGACGCGGCGTCGGCGACGACCTGATCGTCGGCGTCCACGATCTCGGGCTACGGGGACTGCGCGATGCTCATGCTGATCGCCGACAACCAGCGCTTCATCCGCCGGACGGCCGCGCAGATCCCGCCCGGCCCGCACGGCTGAACGCGGCGCGCCCGTCGAGCTCGACGGTCGGCTCGAGCAGCATGCCGTCGATGTGGACCGCCGACGCGTTCGTGCCGCCGAACGACACGTTGGTGCCGAACGCGACGTGCGCGGTGCCGACCACCTTCTCGTCCTCGAGGATGCTGCCGCTGAGGATCGCGGCCGGGTTGGTGCCGATCCCCAGCTCGGCCAGCACCCGGCCGCTGTCGCCGCCCGCGTCGAGCGTCTTCAGCAGCCACCGCCCGGCGTCGCCGTCGGCCGAGACGGCGCGGCCCTCCGCGAGCTGCACTCGAACCGGTGCGTCGAGCAGTGCCCCAGTTCGCGAGCGAGCCGTCGAACACGACCACGCCTTCGGCACTCCCTTCCACGGGCGCGATGAAGGCCTCGCCGGCCGGGAGGTTCCCGAAGCCGTCGCCGTCCCGGAGGTTGCCGTCGTCGACCTCCGCGCATGCGGCCCTCGAGGTCGAGCGTGACGTCGGTCCCTGCCGGTGAGGTGAGCCGGCATACGGTCGCGGCGTTCAACTCGGCGGCGATCGACTCGCCGACTCGCCGCAGCTCCGCGTAGTCGACCGGCAGGGCGCGCGCGAACGTCGCTGCGGTGACGCCCGGCAGCGTCGCGATCCGCGCGCCTCGCCGCGTCGCCTCGCTGCGCGCGCGTGTGTGGCTGAGCGAGCAGGTCGTCGGTGCGAAGACCACGGCCGCTTCCGCCATCGCCTCGGCGACGAACGCGCGGCGGCTCCTCCCCGTCACGCGTCAGCGCCGGATACACGACCTGGCGAACGCTGCCGGCATGGCGCTCGGCGACCGCCGCGAGCGCCTCGGCGACGACGCGCTGCTGCTCGTTGAAGACGACGAGCACGTCCTCGCCGGCGTCGACTCCGAGGCAGCTCACCGCCGCTTCGGCCGCAGCAGTGAGCTCATCGGTTCCTGGAGGCATGCTTCGAGCCTGACGGCCCGCCGCCGGCCTGTACATGGCGAAGCGAAGGCGCTGAGGCCGAACGGCAGTCGAATCGAAGCTAGCGCTTCCTGATCTTGAACCGCTTCACGACTGGCGTGGGATCGAGGTTGCCGGCGCGGTCGCGCGCCTTGACGCGGAACACGTGCTTGCCGCGCTTGAGCTTCTTGTAGGTCTTCGGCGAGGTGCACGCCCTGAACCGCTTCCGGTCGAGCTTGCAGGCGAACGTGGAGCCGCTCTCGCCGGACCCGAACCTGAACGTCGCCTTGCGAGCGGCGTGGTTGAGCCGCGTCCTGCGCAGCGACGTGGCGGGCGCCGTGACGTCAGGCGCGGCGGGAGCCGGCGTCACCGTGGGCGTCGGGACGGGACCCGGACCCTGGGTCACCGTGGGCGTCGGGTAGGCGATGATCTGCGCCAGCGCGAACGAGGCAGCGGATCGCGCCTGGTTGTCGCCGCCGGCGCTGGTGAAGGTCCCGGCCGCGTAGAGCTGGCGATCGACGAGCGCGAGCGCGAGGCCGTTGCCGAGCCACGGGCCGTTGCCGGCGCCGTCGGACCCGACCGGGTGCCAGGCGGTGCCGTCGAAGAAGGCGACGTTGTCGGCGCGCGCGTCGCCGTTCGCGTTCAGGAACGCCGCCCGTGACGAAGAGGTGCGTGCCGGTGCCGACCAGGGCCTCGATCGACGTGGTCGCCGGGAACCATCCGTTCGCGCCGCCGCTGCCGGCGCCCAGGGCGCTCCACCCGAGCCGTTCCACTTCGCGACGTGGTCGGCCTGTGGGATGCCGTCGACGTCGTCCGCGTCCGTGCCGATGTACACGTCGGTCCCGACGGCGGTGAGCCCGCGGACGAAGTCGGTGACGCGCACCCGCACGGTGCGGGGCCCGCGCTCATCGGCGTGCCACTCGCCCCCGGAGGGCAGGTAGGCGACGTTGTCGGCGGCCGCGACGTCCTCCAGGTTGATGAACGCTCCGCCCGCGTAGAGCGTGCCGTTGCTGTCCGCCGTCAGCGCGTACACGGAACCGGAGAACGGGTGGAGCGGATCGCTGACCGGAGAGGTGGGGGCGCCCGTGGCCAGGCTGCAGGCGAGCAGATAGTCGGCGGACGGTATGCCCGCGCCGTTCTGGAACTCGCCGCCGATGTAGAGCGTCTGGCCGATGATCTGCAAGCTGGTCACGTTGCCCGGTGACCGCCGGCCCGGTCGCGACGCAGAACGGCTTCCAGGTCGTGCCGTCCCAGACCGCGAGGTTGTCGGCGTTCGCGTCACCGCCCGCGTTCTGGAAGCTGCCGCCGGCGTAGACCTTGCCGGCCGACACGGCGATGGCGGAGACGCGGCCGTTCGCGATCTGCGACGTCGACGAGCTGATCGCGTTCCAGTTGCTGCCGTTCCACGTCGCGATGCGATCCGCGTTGGGAATGCCGCCCGCATCGGTGAAGTCGCCGCCCACGTAGAGCGCGCCCGGCGTGACCGCCAGCGCGGCGGCGGCGAGATCCAGCGAGTCGGACCCGGGTGTGCCACGGTCCCCGAGGTGGTCCCAGCCGCCGGGCCCGGAGGCCGAAGCCAACGTCACCAGCGTGGCGATGACCAGAGCAGCGAGTGCGGCGACGCAACCGACGCCGCGTCTGCGGGCAGGGCCGTGGCTTCCCATCAGGAATGGCTCCTTCCGTCTGGGACGCAGATGGGGCGGCGGGCTGCCCAGGGTTCAGACCGCTCCGCCGACCCTACGCCCAACCCGCGGACTAATCCACCGCGCGCCGCCCGGACCGCAGGGCGAACCTCGACCGTCGATGTTCCGACACCCGTCCAGAGACCGGGATCGCGGCGCGCCGGGAGACTCTCGCCTGCCAACGCCGGACGACGAGAACCGAGGAACAGATGAAGCTGGTCGTCGCCTACATCGAACAAGCGAGCTTCGAGCCGATCCGCGAGGAGCTGCTCGGCCTGGGGTTCCTCTCACTCTCCGTGTGGGAGGCGAGCGGCTCGGTCCCGGAGCCCACGATCAGCGGCAGCTACCGCGGCGTCGCGATCGAGAACCACCTGCGGCCGAAGGTGCGCCTCGAGTGCGTGGTCGGGTCCGATCAGGTCTCCACGGTCGTCGACACGGTCCTCAAGCACACCGCCGAGCGTCGGTTCGTGTTCGTCGTCCCCGTCGAAGAGGCGTACCCGACCGACACCGTCACCGCGGCGGAGGCCACGGTGAACGCGGCCGGCTGACCCGGAGCGCCGTCGGCCTGCACAATCGTGGGCCATGACGATCTCCGTCGTGCCCGCCAACGAGGCGAGCTGGGAGGACCTGCAGACGGTCTTCGGCACGCGCGGCCAGGCGTCCAGGTGCCAGTGCCAGCGGTACAAGCTGCGGCCGCGGGAGTCCTTCGCCTCCTTTCCCGCCGAGGAACGCGCCCACCGGCTGCGCGAGCAGACCGACTGCGGCCATCCTGAGTCGGACACGACCAGCGGCCTCGTCGCGTACCTCGACGGCGAGCCCGTCGGCTGGTGCGCGGTCGAGCCGCGCACCGCCTACGAGGGCCTGCTGCGCAACAACCGCGTCCCCTGGGCGGGTCGCGCAGAGGACAAGACCGACGACAGCGTCTGGGCCGTGACCTGCTTCTTCACCCGCGCGGGCTTCCGGAAGCGCGGCGTCAGCCGGGCACTCGCGCGCGCCGCGGTGGACTTCGCCCGCGAGCGCGGCGCCCGCGCCATCGAGGGCTACCCGATGACCACGAAGAACGTGATCCTGGAGGAGCTCCACGTCGGCACCGAGGGCGTGTTCGCCGACGCCGGCTTCACCGAGGTCAGCCGTCCGACGCTGCGACGTGTCGTGATGCGGGTCGAGCTGTGACGGCCCGCCAGTCAGCGGATCACAAGCGGTCGCGTCGCGCCTGAAATCATCGGCTCGACATGAGCGCGATCAACGACCTCTACGCCGGCGTCCCGGTATCCGATCTCGACGCCGGCATCGACTGGTACACGCGGTTCTTCGGGCGACCCCCGGACTTCCGCGCCGGGGACGAGATCCTCTGGGACCTCGCCGAGCACGCCACGCTCTTCATCGAGCCGAGCGCGGCGCATGCGGGCACCGGCGGATCACCTTGGCGTCACCGGCTCGACGGGCTGCTCGAGCGCCTCGCCGCGCAGGGCATCGAGCACGAGCCGGTCGAGACGTATTCGAACGGTGTCCGCCACGTGAAGGTTCCCGACCCGGACGGGAACGCGATCGCGTTCGCCGAGTCGCCCTCCACCGAGTAGCGGCATCGTGACCTCCAAGGGCGCCTTCGGCGATCCGGATCACCCTCGGCGTCACCGGCCTCGACGCGCTGCTCGAGCGCCTCGCTGCGCAGGGCATCGAGCACGAGCCGGTCGAGACCTACTCGAACGGTGTCCGCCACGCGAAGGTTCCCGATCCTGACGGGAACGCGATCGCGTTCGCCGAGTCGCCCGACGCCTAACGGCTGCTCGGCGATACCGATCAGCGCAGATCGCGGAAGAACTCGCGCAGGTCGTCGATCAGCAGATCGGGTGCGTCGTGCGGCGCGAAGTGGCTGCCGCGGTCGTACGCCTTCCAGTGGACGATGTTGGAGTGGTCGCGCTCGGCGAACCGGCGGACCGACTTGAAGTCGGCGGCGAACATGGCCAGGCCGGTCGGGACCGTGGTCGGCTCCGACGGTGCCGGCGCGTGCGCGTTCTCGTAGTAGAAGCGGAGCGAGGAGCCGACGGTGCCGGTCAGCCAGTAGATCGCGGCGTTGGTGAGGATGTAGTCGCGGTCGACGGTGTCGCGGAAGAGCTGTGAGGTCCAGGCGAGCCATCCGGCCGGCGAGTCCTGCAGCGCGTAGGCGAGCGTCTGCGGCTGCGCGGACTGGTACTGGTTGAAGGCGAGACCGCCGCCGCTCGTGAACTCGTCGAGGAACTGCAGCGCGGCCTGGTCCTCTGCGCTGAGGTCGACGAACTCGGCCGGGTCGCCGGACGGGAACGAGAAGATCTGGGTCACGTGCACGCCGGCGACGTGCTCGGGGTCGTGCCGGCCGATCTCCGGCGAGATCGACGAGCCGGCGTCGTTGCCGTGCGCTCCGTAGCGCTCGTAGCCGAGGCGCGCCATCAGCTCCGCCCAGGCGCGCGCGACGCGCTGCACGTCCCAGCCGCGCGCGGTCGTCGGACCGGAGAACCCGACGCCCGGCAGCGACGGGATCACGAGATCGAACGCCTGGGCCGGATCGCCACCGTGGGCGCGCGGATCGGTCAGCGGCCCGATCACGTCCAGGTACTCGGCGACGGACATCGGCCAGCCGTGCGTCGCGATCAGCGGCAGCGCTCCCGGCTCCGGCGAGCGCACGTGCAGGAAGTGGAGCCTGCTGACCGTCGATCGTCGTCGTGAACTGCGGGTGGGCGTTGAGGCGGGCCTCGTGCGCGCGCCAGTCGTAGCCCGTGCGCCAGTGGTCGACGAGCTCGCGCACACGGCCGAGCGGCACGCCGTAGTCCCATCCGGCAGCGGGAAGCTCGTCGGGCCAGCGGACCCGCGCGAGACGCGCACGCAGGTCTTCGAGGTCGGCGTCCGGGATCGCGATCTCGAACGGACGGATGTCGGTGTCGCTCATGCCGCGCACCGTAAGCCGCAATGCGGTCAGGTTTGGACCGCATGGTTTGACATGCTCGCGCTGTGCTCGAGACGTCCGCCCGACTGCTGAGGCTGCTGTCGCTGCTGCAGTCGCGGCGATCCTGGTCGGGCCCCGAGCTGGCCGAGCAGCTCGAGGTGGGGCCGCGGACGGTTCGGCGCGACGTCGACCGGCTCCGGCGGCTGGGCTATCCGGTCCATGCCGCCCCGGGCGCCGCAGGCGGCTACCGCCTCGGCGCGGGCGCGGCGCTTCCGCCGCTGCTGCTCGACGACGACGAGGCGGTCGCCGTGGCGGTGGGATTGAGCACGGCGGCGCGGAGCGGGGTGAAAGGGATCGACGACATGGCGCTGCGCGCGCTGGCCAAGCTCGAGCAGGTCCTGCCCTCGCGGTTGCGCCGCCGCGTCGACGCCCTGCACGCCTACACGGTGCCGTTCTCGGCCTGGGGACCGACCGTCGACGCCGACTTCCTGGCCATGATCGCGGCGGCCTGCCGCGACCGTGAAGGGCTGCGGTTCGCGTACCGGAGCAGCGACGGGACCTTCGGCAAGCGCGCCGTCGAGCCCCACCGCCTCGTTCACACCGGCCGGAAGTGGTACCTGGTGGCGTGGGATCGCGACCGCGAGGACTGGCGGAGCTTCCGCGTCGACCGCATCCAGCCGCCGCTGACGACGAGCCGGCGCTTCGCGCCGCGCGAGCTGCCGGGCGGCGACGCCGCCGCCTTCGTCGCGCGATCGATCTCCTCCCAGCGTCATCGCTTCCAGGCGCAGGTGATCCTGCATGCCCCGCTGTCGGCCGTCGCGGCGCGGGTCCCGCACGGCGTCGGGACGCTGGAGGCGATCGACGACCAGCGCTGCCTGCTGCGCACCGGTGCCGACTGGCTCGGCGGCCTCGCCGTCTACGTGGCCGACATCGGCGTCGACTTCACCGTGCTGGAGCCGCCCGAGTTCGTCGACATGGTCGGCGAGCTCGCCGACCGCTTCGCCCGCGCCGCGACCGACGAGCGGCGGTAGGCACCCGGCGTATGTTGAGGCGATGAGCGAGCTCCCCGACCACGTGCTGCGCAACCGCGCGACCTGGGACGCGATGGCGCAGGAATACGAGGACGACGGCAGGCGCTGCTGGGCGCAGCAGGAGCCCACATGGGGCATCTGGGGCGTGCCCGAGGCACAGGTCGAGCTGTTGCCGCCCGATCTCGCGGGCCTCGACGCGATCGAGCTCGGGTGCGGCACCGGCTACGTCTCGGCGTGGCTGGCACGGCGCGGTGCACGCCCGGTGGGGATCGACAACTCAGCGGCCCAGCTCGCCACCGCCCGCCGCCTGCAGGCGGAGTTCGGACTCGAGTTCCCGCTGCTGCACGGCAACGCCGAAGCAGGTGCCGTTCCCGGACGGCAGCTTCGACCTCGTGGTGTCGGAGTACGGGGCGAGCCTGTGGTGCGACCCGTTCCGCTGGATCCCGGAGGCCGCGCGGTTGCTGCGCCCGGGTGGTCGGCTCGTGTTCCTGACCAACGGCGTCCTGCTCGCGCTCTGCGTTCCGGACGAGGAGGGCGAGCCGGCGGGAGATCGCCTCCTGCGGACCTACTTCGGGATGCATCGCTTCGAATGGCCCGACGACGACTCGGTCGAGTTCCACCTTCCGCACGGCCGGATGATCGCCGTGCTGCGCGACAGCGGCTTCGAGGTCGAGGGACTGACCGAGATCCAACCTCCCGCGGATTCCCAGACCCGCTACCCGTTCGTCAGCCTCGAGTGGGCGCGACGCTGGCCGTGCGAAGAGGTCTGGAAGGCCCGCAAAGCGTGACTGACCCTGATCAGCAGTCGGGCGTGTCAGCGGGCGTGTGTGAGACCTCGATGCGCACGATCTGAGCGCGGGGCACCGCCTCGATCATCGGACACTCGGCGCGAGCCGGCACCATCAGAACCGCGTAGTCGGTGGAGGTGACGTACCCGCCCTCGACTGCGCGTGAGTCACCGGTGACGGTGATCGAGGCCGCGTAGAAGACCGTTGGGCCGATCCGCTCGGCTGCGACGCCGACCGCGCCGACGCTGACGAGCACCGCGAGAAAGACGGTGATGCGCTCCTGGAAGCTGTGTCGATCGTGGGTGAGCACCTTGAGAGCGACCCACACGGCAATCGCCACCGTCACGGTCTGGGCAGCGAACACGGCTGCCGGTGGTCGGAGCAGCAGGTACGCGATCGGCGCGGAGATCGCGACCGTCGCGAGGGCCAGGTGGCGCCGTTGCTCGTCGTCGATGCTGGTCCAGCGGACGACGATCCACTCGAGGACAGCCGCGAAGAGCCCGGCGAGCAGTGGGCCGGCCAGGGTCCCCGCCCCGACCGCGAACCGATGCTCGGGCGACATCAACGCCACGACCGGCTCGATCGGCAGATCCGCGTTGCCGAGCCGCAGAGCCATGATCCCGCTGCCCACCGCCGAGACCCAGGCGACGCTGCCCGCTGCCGTCGCTGCGGCGATGACGGTCTGCTGCCAGAAGTCGCGTTTGCCCGGCTCGTCTCCTGCTCCGACGTGTGCCGGATCGGTGGATGAACACGGTGGATCGGTGGCAGCCATCTGACGGCTCGTGGGCGCCAGGCGTCCGAACGCGTCCAATGCTCTCCGGTGTCGTCCGCGCGGTCAACTCCACCGAACCGTGGTCTGCAAGAGTCGAGGGGTGCAGGCGATGCGCGTGACCGAGCTCCAGCTGCTGGATGCGGCCCGCGCAGGCGACGAGCATGCGTTCGCCGAGCTGGTCGAGCCGCACCGCCGCGAGCTCCACGCGCACTGCTACCGGATGCTGGGCTCGGTCCACGACGCCGACGATGCGCTCCAGGAGACGCTGCTGGGGGCGTGGAAGGGCCGGTCCGGGTTCGAGGGGCGCAGCTCGCTCCGCTCCTGGCTCTACACGATCGCCACCAACGCCTCGCTGCGCATCCTCGAGGGGCGCAAGCGGCGCGCGCTGCCGGGTGGCAGCGGCCGCGGGGACGACCCACGCGCGCCGCTCGCCGAGCCGCTGGCCGAGTCGGTCTGGATCGAGCCCTATCCGGACGAGCTCCTGCGCTACGAGGACCGGGAGGGGGTCGAGCTCGCCTACGTCGCCGCCCTCCAGCTCCTGCCGCCCAACCAGCGCGCGGCGCTGCTCCTGCGCGAGGTGCTCGGCTTCAGCGCCCGCGAGACCGCCGAGATCCTCGAGACCTCGGTCGCCTCGGTGAACAGCGCCCTGCAGCGGGCCCGCGCGAAGCTCGAGCGGGAGCGCCCGGCCCGCTCCCAGCAGGCGACGCTGCGGGCGCTGGGCGACGAGCGCTCGCGCGAGCTCGTCGCCCGCTTCGTCGACGCCTGGAACCGCGCCGACGTCGCGGCGATCGTCGCGATGCTGAGCGAGGACGCGAGCTTCTCGATGCCGCCGCTGCCGACCTGGTTCCGCGGCAGGGACGACATCGCGGCCTTCCTCACCGCGCGCGTCTTCCGCTCGACCTGGCGGTTCGAGGTGACGAGCGCCAGCGGGCAGCCCGCGATGGTCGGCCGCCGGCGAGATCCCGAGCAGCGGGCGCTACGAGCTCCGCGTGCTCACGGTGCTCACGTTCGAGGGCGAGCTGATCGCGGCGATCACCACGTTCCTCGGCCGGCGTGCTCGGCACCGATGATTTCCGTCGCCGAGCCCGCTCTCAATCGATAGACGCCCACTATCGAAGGAGAGACACGATGATGCTCGAGGACAAGACCGCGCTGATCCACGGCGGCGGCGGGGCGATCGGCGGCGCCGTCGCGCGCGCGTTCGCGGCTGCCGGCGCCCGCGTCCACCTCGCCGGCCGCACGCGGGCCCGGCTCGAGGCGGTGGCGGACGACATCGGCGACGCCGCCGACGTGGCGGAGGTCGACGCGCTCGACGAGCGCGCCGTGGCCGAGCACGCCGACGCCGTGGCGGCAGACGCGGGCGGCATCGACATCGCCCTGAACGCCGTGTCCTTCCCGTACGTGTCGGGCACGCCGTTCGCCGAGCTGGCCGTCGAGGAGGTCATGCATCCGATCGACTCGTTCCTGCGGACCAACCTGATCACCGCCAAGGCGGTCGCGCGGCACATGACGGCGCGCCGGTCGGGAACGATCCTGACCCTGTCGACGGCCGGGTCGCGGTTCGCGCGGCCCGGGAACCTCGGCTTCGGCACCACCTGCGCGGCGATCGAGCAGATGACCCAGCGGCTGGCGGTCGAGCTCGGGCCGAGCGGCGTCCGCGTCGTCTGCCTGCGACCGCACGCGATCCCGGACGCGGCCGCCAACGGCTCCTACACCGGCGAGGTGTTCGCGCCGCTGGCCGCGGCGTCGGGCGTCAGCGTCGAGCAGATGCTCGCGCAGTGGGGCGAGGACCAGACGCTGCTGGGGCGGCTGCCGACGCTGGCCCAGGTGGCCGACGCGGCGGTCTTCCTGGCCTCGGACCGCGCGGGAGCGATCACCGGCGCGGTGATCGACCTGAGCTGCGGCAACGCGGTGCGGGCGCAGCAGTTCGGACAGGCGCTGATCGGTGTGCTCGACTAGCCCGCGGGTTGGAAGAGCTCGATCGGGTTGCCGGCGGGGTCGTCGAGCAGGATCTGCCGGCCGCCCGGGCCGGTGACGATGTCGTTGCGGAACGTCAGCCCCGCGGCTCGCAGCCGTTCGACTTCGCCGGCGAGGTCCTCGACGATCAGGTGGATCCGGTTCCAGCCGCCGGGCTCGGGTGCGCGGCCGTCGGGCATCGGCCGTCCGGCCGAGCTGGCGGGGCCGCTCAGCAGGAGACGCAGGTGGCCACGGGTGACGTCGGCGAACGCCGGGGCGGCGCTGGAGCGCAGCTCGAAGCCGAAGTGGGCGGTGTAGAAGGCGACGGCGCTCTCGACGTCGTCGACCATGTAGCGGACGTTGACGAACTCGTCAGGCATGCTCGCTGACCTCCTGGGTGTGTGCGATCGCCTCGAGCAAGAAGCCGATGCGCGTCTCGAGCTCCGCGGCGGTGCGCTCGAAGGCCGGCAGGCCCGCGTCTTCCGCTGCCGGGTCGCGGACGCTCCAGTGCACCGCCTGCGGCGTGCCGGGGAACTCGGGGCAGATCTCGCGCACGCGGTCGCAGAGGCTGATGACGTAGTCGAAGCGGTGCTCGGTGAACTCGCTGAGGTGCTTGGAACGGCGGCTCGCGATGTCGATCCCGCGCTCGCGCATCACCCGCACCGCGTCGGGATGCAGCGGCTTGGGGTGGCTGCCGGCGCTGGCCGCGCGCACGGCGCCGTCGGACAGGTGCTCAGCCAGCGCCTCGGCCATCTGGGAGCGCGCGCTGTTGCCGGTGCAGAGGAACAGCACGCGCGCCCGTGCGGCGTCGTGCGGCCGGCGTGTGTGCCGGACGCCAGGCCCGGGTGCAGCGAGGCGCCGGCGCTGACGAGCAGCTCGCCGCAGCGCATCAGGTCGAGGACGTAGTAGGTGTCCCGGCCGTCGGCGAGGCTGCGACGCGCTGAGACCAGCCCGCCGTCGCGCAGCTGGCGCAGGTGGTACGAGACGAGGCTCTGTCGCCGGCCGGCGAGCTCGCACAGCTCACCGACCCGCCGATCGCTGTGCGCGAGCTCGCTCAGCAGCCGCCACCGCAGCGGGTGGCCCGCGAGCCGCAGAAATCGCGGAGGTGGGGCCGTGCGCATCCCGCGCGGAGAATACATCAAACTGACTTGATGCATTGCGCCGGCTAGGGCGTGTCGCGCGCGAGCAGGTCGGCCCAGGTCTCGCGCCGCACGACGAGCCGGGCGGCGCCGCCGCCGGCGAACACCACGGGGATGCGGCGGTTGCCGTTGTAGTTGTTGGCCATCGTGAAGCAGTAGGCGCCCGTCACCGGCACCGCCAGCAGGTCTCCGACGCGCGGATCGGGCAGCGCGATCTCGTCGATCAGCACGTCGCCGCTCTCGCAGTGGCGGCCGACCACCGTCACCGACTCGCCGCCGTTCGCGCGGACGCGGTCGGGGATCGCCGCCTCGAAGCGCTGGTCGAACAGCGCCACCTCGAGGTTGTCGCCCATCCCGCCGTCGACGGCGACGAACGTGCGCGCGCCGCGCTTGACGGTCTGCACGCGATACAGCGTCGTCGCCGTGCTCGCGACCATGCTGCGGCCGGGCTCGATGATCAGCTCGGCGTCTGAAGGGAGCTGGTCGCGCGCAGCGCCGACCAGCGCGTCGAGGTACGCAGCCGACGGTGGGCGGCTCGTCGGCGTAGGTGTAGCGGGCGCCCAGCCCGCCGCCGAGGTCGTAGATCGGGAACTCGCCGAGCGCAGCGACCGGCGCGACCGACCGGGCGAACGGCTCGACGTCGAGGATCTGCGATCCCACGTGGACGTGCACGCCCTGCATGCGCAGGCGCGGGCTGCGCTCGATCCGGCGGATCAGCTCGGCGGCGGCCGGCGGCGTCAGGCCGAACTTCGAGCCGGCGTGGCCGGTCAGCACGTGCGCGTGCGTGTCGGCGACGACGCCGGGGATGACGCGCACCAGCACATCCTGCGCGCGGCCTGCGGGCACGGTCGCCTCGAGCCGGTCGACGTCGTCGGCGTTGTCGACCACGACGAGGCCGATCCCGTGCTCGACGGCCATCTCGATCTCCTCGTCGGACTTGGCGTTGCCGTGAAGGACGAGCAGCGCGGGGTCGGCGCCGGCCTTGCGCGCGGTCACGATCTCGCCCCCACCCGCCACGTCGAGTCCGAGGCCCTCCTCGACCATCACCCGCTGCACCGCCGTGCACGGGAACGCCTTGGACGCGAAGACCACGCGCGAGCGCGGCCAGCGCGCGGCGAGCTCGCGCTGGTACTCGCGCGCGCGGTCGCGGAGCGCCGGCTCGGCGACGACCAGCACCGGCGTCCCGAACTCGAGCGCGAGATCGTCGGCGCGGCAGCCTCCGACGGTGAGCATCCCGTCACCCGCGAGCGCGCTCCCGGGCGGGAACAGCGACAGCACGTCCATGCAAAGGAGCCTAGATCCCGTTGTGTTACCGCGGTTGCGCCGGGCGACAAGGACCCGTAACAATCCTCTCGTGCGGTGGCGGGGCTCGATCGTGGCGCTCGGAATGTTGCTGGTCGCGACGGCGCCGGCCGATGCGGCGACCCGCGTGGTGCTGCAGGGCGACGGCACGGTGCGGCTGACGAATCGCGGCGGGCAGGTCCACTTCGTCACGCTCGACCGCGGCCGCTACCACTTCTCCAGCGGCGAGCCGGTTCGGGCGAGCAGCGCGTGCCGCCGCTACGGCGGCGGGGTGAACGTGAGCTGCCCAGCCGACCGTGTGCGGCGGATCCAGTTGGACCTCGGCCCGGGCACCGACTCGGCCGTCATCACCGAGACCGTCGCAGTGCCGGTCGAGGTCGACGGCGGTGGCAGCGACGACTACCTCGAGGCCGGTCAGCGACCAGGTCCGCTGAAGCCCTGGGAAGAGCGCCGCGGCCCGGTCCTCGTGCCGGTCCGGTTCGAGGGTGGACCGGGCGTGGACACCCTGATCGGCGGCGCGCGCGACGACCTGCTCGACGGCGGCGCCGGACCGGACCGGCTGATGGGTGGATCGGGCGCTGACCGCTACCTCGGCGGCGCCGGCGACGACCTGCTGTTCGCGGATGACGGTGTCGCCGACTCGCTCGACTGCGGCGCGGGCGCCGACCGGCAGCGCCCGGACGCGCTCGACGCGCGGGCGGGCTGCGAGCAGCCGCCGAGCGAGTACTCGCTCGAGGAGTCGCCGGCGATCGTCGAGCACCGCTTCGCCGCGTTCGCCGACGGCCGCACCCGGCTGACGCGGCTGCGCGTGCGGGGACTGCCGCGCGGCGCCAGCGTGAGCGTCCGCTGCAGCGGCGGCGGCTGCCCGTTCGGCTCGCGCCGCGACGATCGGGCGGCGCCGCGCTGGAGCGCGCCGCGCGCGCTCCTGCGGCGGCGGCTGGCCGCCGGCGGACGGGTCGTCGTCACCGTCCGGGCACCCGGCCGGCTGACGAAGATCGTCCACCTGCGGATGCGCCGCCAGGCCAGGCCGGCTCGCCGCATCTTCTGCCAGGGCCCGCTCAGCGGGCTCGTCACCACCTGCCTGAGCGCCAGCTGGGCGCCGGGCCAGGGCATCGCGCCGTAGCGGCGCTGCGGCGGCCTACATTTTCGGCGTGAGGTCGCGTTACGCGTTCGCCGCCGTCGCGCTCGCCGCCGTCGTCGCCCTGGCGGCCCGGGCCGGCGTGGACCCGACGCCCGAGCCCGGTCCCGCTGCGCCGCCTGACCTGCTGCTGGGCGTGAGCAACGACGGCGGCGCACAGTCGCTGGCGAAGATCGCTCCCGTGTCGCTGCGGCCGCTGCCCGGTCGCCGAATGCGCGTGGGGGCGCCGCTCGAGGCCTGGGCGCTGTCGCCCGGCGAGTCGCGGCTGGCCGCCGTGAGCGACCGTGCGTCGTCGCTGCACCTGATCGACGTCGAGCGGATGCGGACGCTCGCCGGCCTGCACACGGGGCGCGCGCGGCACGCCGGCGGCCGTGCTGTGGCCGCGGCCACGCCGCGTGTGGATCGTCCTCGCGCGGCCCGGGTGCTGCGCCGTCGGCTCGACCACGGTCGTCGTCGTCGACCCGATCGCCGAGCAGGTCGTCGCGCGCCGCCGGCTGGCGGGCGGCCTGGTGCGGGTCGCGGAGTCAGCCGAGGGGCCGGTGCTGCTGCTCGCGCCGCCGAAGACGATCGGCCCGGCGAGGCTCGTGACCGTCGACGCCGCCGGCGGGGTCGAGCGGATGCCGCTCGACGGCGTGTCGGCGGGCGCGATGGCAACGGAGGGCGTGTCGTCGGTCGAGCGCGTGCGCGCGCCTGCGCTGGCGGTGGACTCGGCCCGGCGGCGCGCATACGTGGTGTCCTCGCGCCCGCACGTGATCGAGATCGACCTGCGGAGCGGGCGCGTGAGCGATCACCGGCTCGTGCCCCAGGCGTCACCGCTGGAGCGGCTGCGGGAGCTGCTGGAGCCCTCTGCTGAGGCCGCCACTACCGAGGTGGGAGTCGTGCGCCGAGCCGCGTGGATCGGCGACGGACGCATCGCACTCTCGGGTCACGACGCCGATGCCGTGGTGCGCCCGGGCGGAGGCGTCGAGGCCGACCGCCGCCCGGCGGGCATGCAGGTCATCGACACGCGTGACTGGAGCGTGCGCACGCTCGACGAGCGGGCCTCCAGCTTCGTCGCCGCGGCGGGCCTGTTACTGACCAGCGGACCGGGAGGCCGTGGGCTGGCCGCGTACTCGCCGGAGGGGCGCGAGAGCTTCCTGGTGCTCGACGATCGGTCCGTCGAGGTCGTCGCGACCGCGGGATCGCTCGCGTACGTGCGGACGCCGCCGGACCCGGCGCTGCAGGTGGTGGACGTCACGCGCGGGCGTGTGGTCGGCACCAGCGCAGCGGACCGCGCCACGCCGCTGCTCGAGCGCGTCGCCGCCGGCTGGGAGTGAATCTGGCCGCGTTGGTACGTTGGTGAGGTGGCGGAGGCCCCGGATCGGCAGGAGCTCTTGACTGCGCTTACCACCGAGCACTTCACGCTCCAGGGCGCCCGCTCGCAGACCGCCGGCGAGAGCGCCTCGCGCGCCTCGCTCTACATCCTCTCGGTCTCCAGCACCCTGGTCGCGCTGGGGTTCATCGGCCAGGCGTCGCAGTTCGGCGGCACCTTCGACGTCTTCGCCCTCACCGTGCTCCCGACGCTCTATCGTGCTCGGCGTCTTCACCTTCGTGCGAGTGGTCGAGTGCGGTGCCGAGGACTTCCGCTACGGCGTCGCGATCAACCGGATCCGCAACTACTACAAGCAGATCGCCGGCGACCAGGCGAAGCTCTTCCTGCTCTCCGGGCACGACGACGGACGCGGGGTGTTCGAGAACGCCGCGGTGCCGGCCGAGGGGCGCAAGCAGTTCTTCACCTTCGCCACGGTCGTCGCCGTGATCAACAGCGTGGTCGGCGGCAGCGCGATCGCGATCGCCCTCGGTGCGCTCGCCGGCGCCTCGCTCGGCGTAGCCGCGGGCGCGGGCGGCGTCGCGGCGCTCGTCTCACTGGTTGCCCTGCACCGTCACGCCGACAGGCTGCTCGAGGAGCGCGCGGGGCGCACCGAGTCGATCTTCCCTTCGCCGCCGTAGCGTCCGCGCAGGACGAGCGCCCAGGTGAGGGAGGCGAAGGCCGCGATCGTGGCCAGCGCGCGGACGATGTGCCAGGCGACCCAGGGGGTGGCGAAGTCGTCGCGCACGGCGGCGAGGTTCTCGATGCGAGCGGGGTCGCCGGCGTTCTTGATGTCCTCGTTGAGCGGGATGTGGATCGCGCCGGTGACCACGACCGCCAGCGCGTAGAGGGCGAGGCCGGCGACGATCCAGCGTGCGGTCCTGGGCGAGCCGGAGCGACGCGCCTGCACGAGCGCGAGCACGGCGAGCGCCCCAGGGACGAGGAAGCTCAGCGGGAACACCGGGTTGTCGACCGTCTGTTGGATCGCGTCGACGAGCGTGCGGTCCTCGGCCGCGGTCAGGGCCGGCATGACGGTGCTCGCCCAGTCGTAGTTGAGCCCCGCCAGCAGGCCCATGGCGATCACGGCCGCGGCCAGCACGATGTCGGCGCTGCGGGCGTCACGCGACATAGGTGGCCCTCGCCTCCCAGGCGCCGGTGGCGGCAACGTCGCGGGCGTAGTCGGCGAAGTCCCGCGGCGCGCGCCCGAGGGCGCGCTGAACGCCGTCGGCCAGCCGGGCGTTGCGACCGTCGAGGACCTCGCCGAAGAGGGCGGTCAGCAGCTCGACGACCTCGCTCGGAACGCCCTGCTCGGCAGCGGCGGCGGCGAAGTCCTCGGACGAGATCGGCACGTAGCGGATCTCGCGGCCGACCGCCCGGGAGATCTCCTGGACCGCCTCCGCGAACGTGAGCAGCCGGGGCCCCGTGAGCTCGTAGAGCTCGCCGATATGCCGATCGTCGGTCAGCGCCGCGACCGCGACGTCGGCGACGTCGTCGGCGTCGACGAACGGCTCGGGCGTGTCTGCGGCCGGGAGCGCAACCGCGTCGCTCTGGACGTGCTCCCGCCAGAAGTCCTCGCTGAAGTTCTGGGCGAACCAGGTCGAGCGCAGGACGGTGAGGTCGGCGCCGGAGTCGCGCACGGCCTGCTCCCCACGCTCGGACTCCTTCTCGCCGCGCCCGGACAACAGGACGAGTCGCGGAACGCCGCGCGCCACGGCCAGCTCGGCGAACGCGCCCAGCGTCTCCGCGGCGCCCGGACTCGCGTCCCAGTAGTGGGAGACGTAGGCCGATCCGACCCCTTCCAGAACGGGGGCCCAGGTCGCGCGGTCGTCCCAGTCGAAGCGCGGCTCGCCGGAGCGCGAGCCGATGCGAACCGGCAGGCCGCGTGCAGTGAGGCGCTGCGCCACGCGGCGGCCGGTCTTGCCGGTGCCGCCGAGTACCAGCGTGGGTGTGTGTCTCGTGTCGTCGTTCATGTGTCGAAGGACTTGCCCGGATCGGCTCGGACTGTCTATGACTGCAGAGCGCGGATTCATGCTCGAACGTCCAAGCAGGCATACTTGGTCCGAGAGAGGCACCGGATCCCTTCCGCCAGTCGGATCCGCTCGCCACGGCCCAGCCGAGATGATCCGCGGTCCCCAGACGCATGGGACCGGGATCATCCTCGACCAGGGCGCTGGAGAGCTCAGCCTGACGTGACCGCTTCGGCGAACAGCCGGTAGGACCCGATCAGCGTTCCCGGTCCCACCTCCGGCGGATCGGCGTACCACCCCGGGAGGCGCTCGTAGAACGCCTGGGCCTCCGGCAGGCCGGGCAGCGGGTTCTCCACGCCGTCCTCGACTTCCAGCAGCGCCAGGAACGTCACGCCGTCCGCCAGCTTGATCGACGCGTAGCGGATTCCCTCGAGCCCTTCGCGCTCGATCGCCGCGAACATGCGCTTCACCGCCGCCTCGGCCTCCGCGACGTGCTCTTCCTTCAGCTTGGCCCGCACCGTGAGTACGCTCATCGAACCGCGCTCCTTTCAGGTCGTGTCAATGCAACGACCCGCGGCGGCGCGGAGATGTGACGGGTCAGGCCGCGGCCGGGTCCATCCACACGACCTCCCAGACGTGGCCGTCCGGGTCCTGGAACGAGCCGCCGTACATGTGGCCGAGGTCGTTCGTCGGCTTCCACGCGCGGCCGCCCGCGTCCAGCGCCTTGGTCACGAACTGGTCGACCTCCTCGCGGCTGTCGCACGTCAGGGCGTGGAGCACCTCGACCGTGCCGGCCGGCGCGATCTCGCCCTCGATGAAGCCCTGGAAGCGCGCGCGCTCCATGGCCATCACGTACAGCTGCTCGGCGATGACGACGCACGTCGTCCCGTCGTCGGAGAAGTCGGGGTTGTGGGTGAAGCCGAGGGCCGCGTAGAAGGCCTTGGACGCGGCCGCGTCGGCGACGGGGAGGTTGATGAACAGGGAGCGCAAGGTGGGTCCTTTCGAGGGGGAGTGCTTCGACAGGACGCATCCTGCGGGGCGGCGCGGCGTTCGTCCAAGACGCGTTCGCCGGCCGACGATGCATCTGACGCATGATCCCGTTAGCGTCAGGAGGCGTGCCGTTCGACCTGCGCCTGCTCGCGTCGTTCCTCGCGGTCGCGGACGAGCGCCACTTCGGCCGGGCGGCGGCACGGCTGAACGTCGCGCAGCCCGCGCTGTCGCAGCAGATCCGGCGGCTGGAGAGCCAGCTCGGCGTCGCGCTGTTCGCCCGCGACGCGCGTCGGGTCGACCTCACGGGCGCCGGCGAGGCGTTCCTGCCCGGGGCGCGCGAGGCCGTCCAGGCGGCGCAGCGGGCCGAGCTCGCCGCCCGGCGCGCAGGCACCGGCGAGCCGACGACGCTGCGCGTCGCGGCCGACCTCGACCTGCCCGCGCGGATCATGGCTCAGCTGCGCGCGTTCGCGCAGATGCGGCCGGACGTCGAGCTGCGGATCGTCCGCCAGCATCAGGGGGACGCGCTGGTGGCGCTGCACGACGGCCAGGTCGACGTCGTCGTCGGCTGGGGACGGATGCCCTACGGCCCGCCGGTCCGCTCGCTCGCGGTCGACACCGAGGAGATCGTCGCCGTCCTGCGCGACGACCACCCGGACGCGTACCGCCGCACGATCCCGCGCGAGCTCTTCGGCCGCCGCCAGTTCGCCATGTTCCAGCGCGAGCCGTCGAGTGACGTGTACGACTGGCTGGCCGCCGCGGCCGGTGCCCGCCAGCCCGAACAGCTCCAGATCCAGCAGGTGCAGTCGCTGGAGGACGGCGCCGGCGCCATGCTCCGCGCCGCCGCTCGCGGCTGCGGCCAGACGCTCGTCGGCCGCAGCGGCTTCGACCCCGACGCCCACCCGCGGCTCGGCACGCGCTCGTTCGACCCGCCGCTGCTGCACGACATCGTCCTCATGTGGACCGCCGAGTCCGAGCGCGACGTGATCCACGACCTCGGCGCGAGCTTCGCGTGACGAGGCTAATGCAGGGTGGGTCGGTAGACGAGCTCCTGGATGTGGCCGTCGAGCGTCCGTGTCTCGATCAGCTCGAGGTCGAAGTCGGCCGCACCCTCGAAGATCGCGTCCAGCCCGGTCTGACCGGTGATGACAGGGAAGAGCGTCACCTGCAGGCGGTCGACCAGGCCGGCGGCCATCAGCGCCCGGTTCATCGACAGGCTGCCGTGCGAGCGCAACGGCACCTCGGACTCCTCCTTGAGCCGGGCGACGACGTCGACGGCGTCACCGCTCACGAGGGTCGCGTCCGCCCAGTCGAGGGGGTCTTCGAGTGTCGTCGAGACCACCGTTGCCGGCAGGTTCGTCATCCGCGTGACCCAGGGGTCACGCACTTCGGACTCCTCGGTGCTCGAGGCCAGCATCCGCGCGAACGCCCGATACGTGTTGGCGCCGAGGACCATCCGCTGCTCCGCGTCGTACAGGGCAAGGCGGTGGTCGAGCAACTCGGGGCCCTGCTTGCCCCAGTAGCCGGACCAGTTGGCGCTGGCGGCGCCGTAGCCGTCGAGGCTGGAAAAGACGTCGACGGTGTAGGTAGCGGTCATGTCGTCTCCTGGTTTGGTCGTCGTTCGATAGGACCGGACCGCCGCACCAATCTCATCGGTCGCGGCGGCACCGTACGATTGCGCCGTGCCGTTCACGCTCAGGAACCTCAAGCAGGACCTGGAGGATGTCGGGCCCAGGTTCGACGGCGCGCCGGACCTGGAGTTCCGCTTGGCGACCAAGGCGCTTGAACTCGAGAAGTCCGGCCTGAGCTACCAGCGCGTCCCGCCCGACTATCGCTTTCCGTACGGCCACACCCATAAGACGCAGGAGGAGCTCTACGTGGTTCTGCGCGGGAGCGGGCGGATGAAGCTCGACGACGAGATCGTCGAGCTCGAGCAATGGGACGCGGTGCGCGTCCCGCCCGGGACGTGGCGCGGCTACGAGGCCGGGCCGGAGGGCCTCGAGATCCTCGTCATCGGCGCGCCCAATCTCGGCGACGCTCCGCGCGACGACGTCGATGGCCGGCGCGACTGGTGGGCTGACTAGCGCTGGACCGCGTCCGCGGCACGCTGCACGAGGAGTTACCAGGGGGTTGCGCCCCAGCCGATCGTTGTGTAACCTCTCGGTGACACTACGAGCAAGCGGAGGACGTGGATGGCAGACCAGAGCGACCGCATCGAGAGGGAGGTCCTGATCGCCGCGCCCGTCGAGCGCGTGTGGGAGCTGATCACGCGCGCCGAGCACCTCGGCCGCTGGTTCGGCGACGCCGGCGCCGAGATCGACCTGCGTCCCGGCGGGGCGCTGGCGCTGCGCTGGCACGACGACGCGACCGTGCACGGCCGGGTCGAGGCGGTCGCGCCGCCGCACCGCTTCGTCTACCGCTGGGTGCTGACCGGCGACCCGGAGGCGGAGCCGACGCCGGCCAACTCGACCCTGACCGAGTTCACGCTCGCCGCCGAGAACGACGGCGACGCGCGTCACGGTCGTCGAGAGCGGCTTCGCCGGGCTCGACGCCGACGCCGCCGAGCGGGCCGAGCTGCTTCGCCTCCCACACCAGCGGCTGGGTGACGGAGCTGGGCCACCTGGCCGACCACGCGGCGGGCATCGCGGCGGGACCATGAGCGCGGCGGTCGCGGATCCGGCCGTCTTCGCCGCGCTCGGCGACCCGACCCGCTGGCGGTTGCTCGGGACGCTCGCCCAGCAGGGCGAGGGAACGGCGACCACGCTCGCGGCCCAGATGCCGGTCAGTCGTCCCGCGGTGATCAAGCACCTCGGCGTGCTCGATCGGGCGGGGCTGGTGACGCGCCACCGGGCGGGGCGCGAGGTCCGGTATCGCGTCGAGCCGGCGCGGCTCGAGGCGACGGCGCGGCAGATCGCCGCGGTGGCCGTCGCCTGGGATCGCCGCCTGGCCGCCCTCAAGGCGCTCGCGGAAGAGCAGTAGGGCGACGCCGCACGACGGGCGCACTCGGCGACCGCCGGGTGCGCGGCGTCAGCGTGCCCGCATGACGAACGTCGAACCCCCGACCAAGGAGCAGAAGGCCATGAACATGCCACCGATCGTGTCCCCGCAGGAGTGGAAGGCCGCGCGCGAGCAGCTGCTGGTCAAGGAGAAGGCGCTCACCCACGCGCGCGACGCGCTCGCCGCCGAGCGCCGCCGCATGCCGCGGATGGCGGTGGAGAAGGACTACCGCTTCATCGGCCCCGACGGCCCGGTCGGCCTCGCCGACCTGTTCGCCGGGCGGCGCCAGCTGATCGTGTACCGCTTCTTCTTCGAGCCGGGCGTGCACGGCTGGCCCGAGAGCGGCTGCCCGGGCTGCTCGTGGGTCGCCGACCAGGTCACCCACCCGGCGCATCTGAACGCCCGCGACACCACGATCGCGTTCGTGTCGCGCGCCCCGCAGCCCGACATCGAGCGCTGGAAGGCGCGGATGGGCTGGGACCTCATCCCGTGGTACACGCTCACCGACGACTTCGACGCCGACTTCGACGTGGCCGAGTGGCACGGCACCAACGCGTTCTTCCGCGACGGCGACGAATCTTCCGCACGTACTTCGTCGACGGCCGCGGCGACGAGGCGCTGGGCGGCCTCTGGGGCTACCTCGACATCACCGCGCTCGGCCGCCAGGAGGAGTGGGAGGACTCGCCCGAGGGCTACCCGCAGACCCCGCCGAACGAGTGGGTGAGCCGCCACGACGAGTACGACGAGCCGGCCGGCTCGGAGGCGGCCGACGCGATGACCGAGCAGGTCGCGCGCTACCGGTCCGCGCACGGGCCCAGGCAGCACGTGAGCGTGTTCGCGCACGTCATCGGCATGCCGGTCGAGGAGGTGCTGGCGTCGGCGGGAGGCGCCGGCGCCAGCCTCCTCGTGGCACGGGCGTGGCTGGTGGTCCATGTTCGGCGACGGTTCGGGCGCCGAGCACCCGCCGGCTCAACGGTGTTCGTCCGCGATCGGCGGGAAGCTGAGATCGAGCTGCGCGAGACGCTCCGGGTCGAGAAGAGCATCGATCTGGACGATCTTCCCGTTCGTGACGGTGAAGGCCATCACCGACAACACGCGGCCGCGCGGCGCCACGACGGCCCCGGCGGCGCCGTTCACGAGCGCGGGTCTGACGAACGGGTAGAGCTTCGAGTAGGTGGCCGTGTGCGCGGCCACGGCGTCCGCGCCGTGGAGCACGAGCGAGGCTTCTGCGCGCAGGATGCCGCCATCGATCCGCAGTTCGACGTCGGGGTCGAGCACCTCCAGGAGGGCATCGAAGTCGCCGTCGCGCGAGGCGGCGAAGAACGCATCGACGACGCGTCTCTGGCGCGCGAGGTCACGGTCCGGCTCCGGCGAGTTGCGCACGCGCCGGCGGGCGCGACTGGCGAGCTGCTGGGCGGCCGCCTCGGAGCGGTCGAGCGCGCTGGCGATGTCGGCGAACGGCACGCCGAACACGTCGTGCAGCACGAACGCGAGTCGCTCGGCGGGAGTCAGCGCCTCGAGCACCACGAGCAGGGCCAGACCTACGGACTCGGCCAGAAGCGCCTCGTGTTCCAGGCCATCCTCCTCCAGGCTGACCACCGGATCCGGGACGTGCACCGAAAGCTCGTCGCGTCGCGCTCTGCGCGAGCGCAGCATGTTCAGACACACCCGACCGACGACCGTCGTCAGCCAGGCCTGCATGTTCTCGACGGTCCCGGGATCCTGGTCGCGAATCCGCAGCCATGCCTCCTGGAGGGCATCGTCGGTCTCGCTCACCGACCCGAGCATCCGGTAGGCGACCGCGCGGAGATGCGGTCTGTGCTGCTCGAACCGTTCGGTCAGCCACTCGCGCTCGTCCATCGACATCCCGCTCCCGCGTCAGCAGTGGTCGTGGTAGGCGACGTCGGCGGTCAGGGCCGCCGCCGCCAGGAGCAGGAAGAACACGGCTCCGCCGATCTGGCGGTCACGGACTCGAAGGTGGGCGGTCACGGCGCAGATGAAGTACAGGACGAGGCCGATCGCCGCAGCCGTCCCGAGCGCCGGCACGGCGAAGCCTGTGAGAAGTCCGACGGCGCCGGAGGCCAGCAACGTGCCGAGCGGGACCATCCATCGCTCGGGAGACCTGTACCCGGTCAGCGACGACCTTGACCGACTCGGCGCCGACGAAGTTCAAGGAGGCGGCATAGCCGTTCGCGAGCGCCGCCAGGATCGTTGTAACGAGGTAGGTGACGTGCATACCTCCTAGACACGCGTCGCCCGAAGAACCTGACCACCGATGACGCGGCTCCTCCCGGCACGACGGATCGGCGACACTCGTGCGGTGCGCGGCGCTAGATCACGTCCGGTGGGTGGGTGGTGGCAGTGGTGCGGGGAAGACGACGCTGGCCCGTCGTCTGGCTGAGCGATTCGGCCTCCGGGTCTACAGCACTGACGCGGCGATCGGCGTGCACGTCAACAGGCTGAGCTCGGCCGCAGCGCCGCTGCTCGACGACTTTCGCGGAATGGGCATGGACCAACGGTGGGTGCATCGCGACCCGCCGACGATGTACCGGACGTTTCCCTGGTTCCATGGGGAGGGCTTCGACCTCGTGATCGAGGACCTCCGGGCGTGTTCCTCGAGCGGCGTCGTATTGGCCGAGGGGTTCCGGTTGCTGCCACACCTCGTGCGTCCGCACCTGACCAACCCTCAGCACGCGGTATGGCTGACCCCCACGCCGCAACTCCGCCGGACGGCGTTCGCGCAGCGCAGCTCTCGGGAAGCGTTCTGGCTGCGCACCAGCCACCCGCAGCGTGCGTTGGCCAACCTGCTCGAGCGCGACAGGATCTTCACCGCCGCGGTCGCGGTCGACGCCGCGCGCAGCGGTCTGGCGACGCTCGTCATCGACGGCAGTACCTCGATCGAAGACGAGGTCGATGATCTCGCCGCGCGCTTCGCGCTGATCCAGTAGTCGTGAGGCTTGCTGCCGCCGTTTCCCTTTCGAAGCCCGATCGCTCACAATCGGAGCCGATGGCGACCAACTACCAGCGCCCCGGATGGATCACGCAGCACGTCTTCAACCCCCTCGTTGCAGGGCTGACGCGGCTGGGCGTGAGTCTCGTGGGCTCTCGCGTGCTGGAGGTGCGTGGGCGCAAGAGCGGCGAGTGGCGGCGCACGCCGGTCAATCCGCTCAGCTACGAGGGCGGGCGGTACATCGTGGCCGCGCGCGGCGAGACGCACTGGGTGCGCAACCTCCGAGCGAGCGGTGAAGGCCGCCTGGTGAAGGGCCGCAGGACCGAGGAGTTCACCGCCACCGAGCTTCCCGACGACGAGAAGCTGCTGCTGCTCCGCGCGTACCTGAAGAAATGGGCTTGGGAGGTCGGCGCCTTCTTTCAGGGTGTCGGCGCCGATGCGCCAGACGAAGACCTGCGCCGGATCGCGCCACTGCATCCCGTCTTTCGGATCACGCGTCGCGCCTAGCGCCGGCGATCCGAGTCGCCTACCGCTTCGTTGCAGGCGAATGCGAGAGCCCGGGTCCTCACAGCCGGCGCGCCAGTCCAGGGGCCGGATCTCCCGGGCGGTACGCCGGCGCGCCGCGCGCGGTTCGGAAAGCGGCTGCGATGTCGCGTGTCGCCGATTCGGCGCCGAGCGGGTAGATATGCAGCGCATCGACCGCTGCGATGCCCGCGAGCTCGCGCGCCAGTTCTGTTGCGAGCCGGAGGCCGTCGCCGAGCACGATCCGGCGGTGGGCCGCGTCGGGCAGCACGCAGCCGGGTAGTTCGCGTGCTCGGTCGGCCATCCGCTCGTTGCGTAGCAATCCGAGCCCGGCGTAGAAGCGAACGTCGTGGAGCAAACCGGCGGCGCGGTCCAAGAACGTGGTCAAGGCGGTGACATCGAAAGTCATCTGCGACTGCACGAACTCCGCGCCCGCGGCGAGCTTCCGCTCCAAGAGGGCAATCTCGCGGCCGACGTCGTCGGCGAACGGATTGACCACCGCACCCACCGCGATCGGCTGCGGCGCGGCCCAGTCCTTGACCCTGCGGATCAGGCGTGTGGCGGTGAGATCTCCGACGCGCGGGACGTCATCGACCGGGTCGCCCTGGACACACAGGACGCCCTCGGCCCCGAGCGCCGCGGCACCTACCACCTGTGATTGCAGGGCAAGGCGGTTGCGGTCGCGGCAGGAAACGTGAACAACAGTCCTGACGCCCTGTTCGCGCGCGAGTGCAACGGCCGCGAGCGGCGACATCCGCGCCTCGCCGGCGTGATTGTCCGTCAACGCGACTAGGTCCACGCTGTCCGCCAAAGCGGCGATCCGCTCACGAACCCGCAGCGCATCCGGCTTTGGCGGAAGCGAGATCTCGGCTGAAGTCAGGGCTTCCAGTGGCATCGGCGAAGCCTATGCGCCGTGACCGCGCCGCGTCACCGTCACTGCCGCCTTGGACGAGCGCGAGCATCGCCGTCGCGACTTCACTGGCGGCGGCATCGGGGATCGCCGTCGCGGCACGTTCGAGCACGAGCAGCCGCGCACCGGGGATTTCGCGCGCGAGCGCTTCGCCGTGCCGACAGGGAAGAACGGATCGCGGCGACCGTGGACCACCAGCGCCGGGATCGCGAGCTCGGGTAGGCGCTCGCGCCAGCGCGGCTTGCAATTGAGCTTGGCGAAGACCATGCCAAGCTGGTTGGCCATCTGCACCGCGGGCCCCGTGTTCGGCGTGCGGTCCCAGATTCGCTCGGCGGTCGCGCGCGCGGCGGCGGGGTCGTCACCGAGGATCTCCGCGCCTCCGGCGGCGAACGCCGCCACAGCGGAGCGGTCGGACCAGTCGGGCATCGAGCGCGAGAACAGGCGGTCCATCGTCGCCGCGTCATGGTCTGGCAGGTCGTCGTCGACCCGACCTGGAGCGACGGGCCGCGTTCCGGCGAGAGTGAGCGCCGAGAACGCGCCCGGGTGGTCGAGCGCGGCGACTTGGGCGACCATCCCACCCACGCCGATGCCCGCCAGCTGTGCCGGCCGGTCGTCGACCGCGCGGGCGAGCGCCGCGGCGTCGGCCGCGAGATCACGCAGCGTGTACGCCGGAGCCTTGGGATCGGCGGTGGTCGAAGCGCCCGAATCGCGCAGGTCGTACCGCACGACGTGGCGCCCGCCGCGCGCGAGCGCCTCGCAGAGCGCGTCGGGCCAGGAGAGCATGGTCGGGCCGCCCGCGAGCAGGACGAGCGGCGCCTCCGCGTCGCCGAAGTGCTCGACCCCGAGCGTGACGCCGTTCGCCTCGATCGTCACCATCAGTCGACGAACGTGCAGTCTGCCTCGCTCGTACGGATCTCGGGTGACGGGATTGCTTCGCTCATATCGGTGCCTCCTGTGATCGTCGCCTGTGGCGGTGACGGTCTCCCAGAAACGGCGGCGTGTCGATTATCTCCGGTGTATAGGTCGACACCCACACCAGCGCCCTAGCCGGCGAAGCACAGCCGCCATGAACCTCAGAAAGTCGCCAGCGCGTCCTCGATGTCCGACTGCGCCTGCTTGACCGCCTCCTCCGGGCTCATCTGCCCCGACAGCGCCTGGTTGACGTTCTTGTAGATCGCCTGCGAGATCTGCGGATACACCGGCGACACCGGGCGCGGCTGGGCCTGCTCGACCGCCTGCTTCTGCTCCGGCGCGAACGGGCGCACCTTCTTGACGTCGGGCTGGTCGTAGATCGCGGCGATCGTCGGTGCGAGCGAGAACTTCGTGAACGCGCGCTTCTGGATCTCCTCCGAGGTCATGTAGTCGATCAGCTTCAGCGCGGCGCCCGGGTTCTCGGAGAACGCGGAGATGACGAGGTTGTGCCCGCCGAGGATCGAGGCCGCCTCGCCGCCCTCCCATGACGGCAGCGGAGCGACGTCGAACTTGCCCTTGATCTTCGGCGCCTCGAGACCGAGCGCGTAGGCGTACGGCCAGTTGCGCATGAAGGTCACGTCACCGGACTCGAACGCCTGCCGCGCCGGCTCCTCCATGTAGGTCGTGACCGCCTTCGGCGCCGCGCCGTTCTTGATGCCGTCGACCATGAACTGCAGCGCGGCGACGTTCTCCGGCGAGTCGAACTGCGCCTCCTTGCCGTCGTCGGACAGCACGCGCCCGCCGGCCGCGAACGCGATCTCGAGGAAGTCGCACGTCAGGCCCTCGTAGGAGGCGCCCTGGTAGACGATGCCGTTCTCCTGCGCCGCCAGCTCGTAGACCTGCTGCCACGTGTCCGGCGGCGAGTCGACCTGGTCGGTGCGGTAGTAGAGGAACGCGGAGTCGGTCTGCTTCGGCATGCCCCAGGTGCGGCCGTCGTACTTGACGGTCTCGACCGTCGACGGGATCAGCTCCTGCTCGCGGTCCTGCACGTACGGGCCCATCTCGTAGAGCCAGCCCTGCGAGGCGAACTCGGCGGTCCAGATGACGTCGGAGTAGAAGACGTCGCAGTCGCCGGACTTCGCCTCCTGGCGCTGCACGAACTGGTTGCGCTGCTCGTCGGCCGACTCGGGGAACTCGAGCAGCTTCGCCTCCAGCCCCTGCGAGCCGAACTCCTCGTTGAACATCTCGATCGCCTCCTTGCGATCGCCCGAGGTGTCCTTGCCCGTGCAGAACGTGACCTCGCCCTCGGCGTTCTCCATCGAGGCGACGTCGACCACCTTCGCGTCCGGCGCGGCGCTCTCCTCCTGCGGCGCTCCTCCTCCCTCGTCCTCCCCGCAGCCTGCGGCCACGGCCAGCAGGGCGAGGGTCAGCAGCATCGCAATCACACGTCCGAGCATCCGGGGGCTCCTCCCGCGAGTCCAAGTTGGATGCGCTCTTGCCCGTCTCGCCCCGGCATGAATCCCCCATAGGATCCCGCCGCATGGACACGCGACTGCTGATCGGGGGCGAGCGCGTGACCGGTGACGGCGCCGTGCTGGCCGTCGAGGACCCCGCCCGCGAAGAGGTGATCGCCGAGGTCGCCGCGCCGTCGGCCGAGCAGATCGACGCGGCCGTCGAGGGCGCGCGCGGCGCCCAGCGCGAGTGGGCCGCGACGCCCGCCGCCGAGCGCGCCGAGGCGCTGCACGAGCTCGCCGCGCGGCTGCGCGCCCGGACCGACGAGCTGGCCGAGCTGATGACCCGCGAGGGCGGGAAACCGCTGGTGGAGAACCGCGACGAGGTCGGCTGGACGGCGAGCGCGTTCGACTTCTACGCGGAGCTCGCGCGCACGTCGGCGGGCCGCGTGATCCCGCCCGTCGAGTCCTCGCAGCTCGCGCTCGTGCTCAAGGAGCCGCTCGGGACCGTCGCCTGCATCGTGCCGTGGAACTACCCGCTGCTGCTGCTGGCCTGGAAGCTCGCGCCGGTGCTCGCCGCCGGCAACGCGGCGCTCTGCAAGCCGTCCGAGCTGACGCCGCTCTCGACGCTCGCGCTGGCGCCCTGCGTCGAGCACCTTCCCTCAGGGTTGGTGGCGCTCCTCGCGGGAGGCGGCGACGTCGGCGAGCGGCTCGTCGACGACGAGCGCGTCGACGGCATCGCGTTCACCGGCAGCGTCGCCACCGGCACGCGGATCGCCGAGCGCGCCGCGCGCCGCGTCGCCCGCGTCAACCTCGAGCTCGGCGGCAAGGACCCGTTCATCGTCTGCGCCGACGTCGCGGCCGAGATCGAGATCGCCGCCCGCGGCGGCGCCTGGGCCGCGTTCCTGAACGCCGGCCAGGTCTGCACCTCGGCCGAGCGCTTCTACGTGCAGCAGGAGGTCTACGACGACTTCGTCAGCGCGTTCGTGGACCACACGCGGACGCTGCGCGTCGGCGACCCGATGGACCCGGCGACCGACGTCGGGCCGATGGTGAGCGCCGCGCAGCGCGACAAGGTGCTCGCCCACGTCGAGCGCGCGGTGGCCGCCGGCGCCGAGGTGCTCGTGGGCGGCGACCGCGCCGGCCAGGAGCGCGGCCACTTCCTCGCGCCGACCGTGGTCACCGGCGCGCCGGCCGAGACCGACCTGCTGCGCGAGGAGACGTTCGGCCCGGTGGCGCCGATCGTGCCCGTGGCCTCGCTCGACGAGGCGATCGCGCTCGCCAACGGCTCGCAGTACGGGCTCGGCGCGAACGTCTACACGCGCGACCTCGAGACGGCGATCCGCTGCGCGCGCGAGCTGCGCGCCGGCACCGTCTGGATCAACGACCCGCTGACCGACAACGACGCGGGCCCGTTCGGCGGCTTCAAGCGCTCCGGCCTCGGGCGCGAGCTCGGCCAGGAGGGGCTCGACGCCTTCCAGGAGACCAAGCACGTCCACATCGAGACGAAGCTCGAGGTCAAGGACTGGTGGTATCCGTACGGATGACCCTCACACGCCCGCCCCGCGCCACGTTGCAGTGAGTATGCAGACCACCCATCACAGCCCGATCGGCGACCTCCTGCTGAGCGCCGACGACCAGGGCAGCCTCACCGGCCTGTGGCTGCCCGACCCGCGCTACGGCCCGGATCCGGGCGAGCGCGGCGACGACGGGCGCTTCGCCGCCGCCCGCGAGCAGCTCGACGCGTACTTCGCCGGTGAGCTGCAGGAGTTCGACCTCCCGCTCGCGCCCGCCGGCTCGGACTTCCAGCGCCGCGTGTGGGGCGAGCTCGAGCAGATCCCCTACGGCGAGACGATGTCCTACGGGGAGCTGGCCAACCGGCTCGGCGACCCGAAGCTCGTCCGTGCGGTGGGCAGCGCCAACGGGCGCAACCCGATCTCCATCGTCGTCCCCTGCCACCGCGTGATCGGCGCTGACGGGTCCCTCGTCGGCTACGGCGGCGGGCTCGCGAACAAGCGCTGGCTGCTCGACCACGAGGCGGTCGCCTCGGGTCGTCAGCTGCTCACCACGTAGAGGCGAAGGTGCCCGGGCGCGGCGGCAGCGGCAGCTCGCGCACGACCGGAGTCGTGAACACGTGCGGCACGGTGGCGACGGGAGGGCGGCTGACGACGATGGTCATGGTGGGCTCCTAGGCGGTACGGCGCCCGCGCTTGATGCGGGTGTCCTGTACTGCGTTGGCGTGGACCAGGTGGATCACGGTGGGGCTCATAGGTGCAATCTGCCAATTCGTGCCATCTGTCTCCATCGCGCTGACCGGCGTCTTGGAGTTCGGCCTGCCGCGCCGCCGGTGCGGCCTCCCCCGGCCGCGGTGCGGCCACCCGAAGTAGCGTTTCGCTACCGCGTCAGCCGGTGTTGCGCAGCCCGGCCGCGATGCCGGTGATGGTGGCCTTGAGCGCGTCACCGACGGCGCCGTCGCCCGTGCGGGCGCGGGCGAGCAGGGCGACCTGGAGGTGCGAGAGCGGATCGACCCAGCGGTTGCGGTGCGAGAGGCGGTCGCGCAGCGCCGGCGCGCCGTCGAGCAGCGCCCGGCCGTCGCGGATCTCCAGCAGGCGCGACTCGACGCGCCCGTGCTCGGCCTCGATCTCGGGCCAGAAGCGCTCCGCCAGCTCGTCCTCGCACAGCGGCAGGTAGCGGCGCCCGACCGAGAGGTCGACCTTGAACAGCGCCATCTCGAGCGTCGAGCAGAACATGCGGAAGAACGGCCACTCGCGGTACATCTGCCGCTGGCACTCGAGGTCGCCGTCGCCGAGCGCGCTGCCGGAGCCGTACCAGGACGGCAGCAGGACCCGGTTCTGCGTCCAGGCGAAGACCCACGGGATCGCGCGCAGGTCCTCGAGCCGGCCGCCGGCGCGGCGCGACGCGGGACGCGAGCCGATCGTCAGCTCGGCCAGCTCGTCGACCGGCGAGATCTGGTGGAAGAAGCGCACGAAGTCCTCGTTGTCGACGAGCGAGCGGTAGATCTCGCGCGACGCCTCGGCGGCGCGGTCCATCTCGCCGCGGAACTCGGGCGGGACCGCGACGGGCGGCATCGCGCGGCCGAGCAGCAGCGCCGACACCTGCTGCTCGAGCGAGCGGCCGGCGAGCCCGGCGTCGCCGTACTTGGCCGAGATCACCTCGCCCTGCTCCGTGATCCGCACGCCGCCCTCGAGCGTGCCGGGCGGCTGCGCGAGGATCGCCTGGTGCGCGGGCGCGCCGCCGCGCGAGGGCGAGCCGCCGCGGCCGTGGAAGAACGTGACCTGCAGGCCGTGCTCGGGACCTTGGGCGACGAGCAGCTCCTGCGCGCGGTAGATCGCCCACTGGCTCGTGAGGAACCCGGCGTCCTTGGCCGAGTCCGAGTAGCCGAGCATGATCTCCTGGCGGTCGCCGTGGCGGCTCAGGTGCTCGCGGTAGACCTCGTCGCGGTAGAGCGCGGCCATCGTCTCGGGCGCCTGCGCGAGCGCCTCGCCGGTCTCGAACAGCGGCGTGACGTTCAGGCGCGGCTCGTCCGGGCCGCCGAGGCCCGCGCGGCGGGCGAGCCAGAGCGCGCCGAGCACGTCGGAGACGTCGTGCACCATCGAGATCACGAGCGTGTCGGTCGCGCCGCTGCCGTAGCGGCGGGCGGCGGCGGACATCGCGTGCAGCGCCTCGGTCGGCGGGCACGTGGGCCCGAACTGGTCGGGCTTCGCCTCGGCGATGCGCGCGGCGAGCAGCGTGCGACGGGTCGCCTCCTCGGCGCCCTGGAGCGCCGGCAGGTCGCGCTCGACCGACTCGCGCAGGGCGTCGGCGGCGAGCCGCACGTCGAGCCGCGCGAGGTGCAGCCCGAACGCGCCGATCTGGCGCAGCAGGTCCTTGATCGCGCCGTCCGCGACCGGCCCGCCGCCGGCCGCGTCGCGGACCAGCTCGACGTCGCGGATCAGGCTCTCGGAGTTGCGGTACGCGAGCGGGCTCTCGGGGTCGCGGCCGGTGACGAACAGGCGCTCGGAGATGAAGTTGAGCTTCGCCCGCACCGGCTCGTTGCGGCGGCGGTCGCCGAGGCGCTCGCTGACGCGCGGCATCAGCGCGGCGTCGCGCCGCATGCTGGTCTCGAGCGCGTTGCGGCCCGCGCCCATCTCGGCCTCGCTCTGCGAGGCGCGCGAGGCGAGGCGCTCGACGCGGTCGCGCAGCAGCCGCGAGGCGAGCCGCCGGTGGCGGGCGATCGTGGCCGTGAACGTGGCGGCGGTGACGCCCGGATGGCCGTCCATGTCGCCGCCGGCCCAGCTCGAGAAGCGGATCGGGGCCGCCTGGGCGGGCTGCGCGCCGAACCAGTGCTCGAGCTCGCGCACCAGCTCCGGCACCGTGTCGAACAGCACGCTGTCGAAGAAGTGCAGGTTGCGCTTGACCTCGTCCTCGACCTGCGGGCGCGCGCGGCGCACCTCGGCGGTCTGCCACCAGAGCGCGAGCGACTCGCGCATGCGGTCGACGGCGCGCTCGTGCGCGGCGCGGCCGAGCCGGTCGTCGTCGAGCACGGCGAGCTGCTCGCTGACGTCGGACGCGTGCTGCATGACCGACCAGCGCGTCGCCTCGGTCGGGTGCGCGGTCAGCGTCAGGTCGAGTCGCAGGCCGTCGAGCGCGCGGGCCGAGGCCTTCGAGGAGCGGTCGCGCAGCCGCGCGGCCGCCTCGGCGATCGACTCGCGCTGCGGCGGGCCGCCGGCGGCGCGCTCGTAGCCGCGCCGGCGGCGCACGCGCTCGCGCGTCTCGGCCAGGTTGGCGAGGTGCAGCTCCATCGAGCAGGCGCGGATCACGTCGAGCGTGTCGCCGGCGAGGATCTCGGCGACGGCGGCCGCCGCCTCGGCGTCCGCGTCCGGCTCGCCGGCGCGCACGCGCTCGGCGGCGCGGTGCAGGCGCACGACCGCGCCGGAGAGCGCGTCGCCGCCCTGCGCCGCCACCGTCTCCTCGACGAGCGCGGACAGCAGCCGCGTGTCGCGGCCGAGCCCGGGAGGCTCGCCCGGATCGGGCAGCGAAGGCGAGCGGCTGACGTCGACGGCGGTCATCGCGCGTACAGCTTGGCAGTCTGTGACCAGTGCCGATCCGCGCCCTCATCGCCTGGCCGCTCGCGGCGCTCGCCGTCGCGTGGGCGATCGTGCGCCTGCTCGGGCTCGAGCGCGGCTTCCCGCTCGTCGCGATCGTGTCGTGGACGCCGTGGGCGGTCGCCGCGGCGGTGCTGGTGGTCGTCCTGGCGCTGATCCTGCGCCAGCGGGCCGCGGCGCTGGCGGCGCTGCTCGCCGCGCTCGCGCTCGGCGCGGTGGTGGCCCCGCGCGCCCTCGGCGGCGCGAGCGACGCCGAGGGCGGCAACGGGCCCGCATTGCGGGTGATGACCGCGAACATGTACGTCGGCCATGGCTCGCCGCGCTGGCTGGCGCGGACCGTGGCACGGGAGCGACCGGACGTGCTCAGTGTGCAGGAGCTGACGCCCGGCCTCGAACAGGAGCTGGCGGACGCGGGTCTGGAGGACCTGCTGCCGTACACGGTGATCGCGTCCGCGCCGGGCGGCGGCGGGATGGGTCTCTACTCGCGCGTGCCGCTCGCGCCGCTCGACGGGCCCGACCTGTCGTTCCCGGCGCCCGCCGGCGCGCTGCGGATCTCCGGTGCCGCGCCCGTGGAGGTCTTCGCGATCCATGCGCCGCCGCCGATCCGTCGCCGCATGGAGGCGTGGCGGGCGGACCTGCGACGGATGCCGGGCGCGACGCCCGACGCTGCGATCCGCGTCCTCGCCGGCGACTTCAACGCCACGATCGACCACGCCGAGTTCCGGCGGGTGCTGGACACGGGCTACGAGGACGCAGCCGCGGCGGTCGGCGCCGGCCTGCAGTGGACCTGGCCGGACCGGCGCCGGGCGCCGCCGGTCACGATCGACCACGTCCTCGCGGACCGCCGGGTCGGGGTCCGCGAGGTCGAGGTCCTCGAGATTCCGGGCAGCGACCACAGCGCAGTCCTGGCCGAGATCGTGCTGCCTCGGGGCTAGAGCTCGGGGTCGTCGCGCCGGGGCGGCTCGGGCTCGTCCTCGGCGAGGATCCCGTACAGCGCGCGGCGCGCGTTGTTGAGGACCTCGCGGGCGGCCGTGACCTGCTCCGGGTTGCCGGCCTGGGCGAGCTGGAAGATCGCCATGCCGACCTGGCGGGCGACGCCGAACAGCTCCCAGACGTCGGAGTCGACGCCCTCGCCGACGGTCGCCCACGGCGCGTCCGGCTGGTCGGCGGCGGCCTCGCGGCCGGCGTCGGTCAGCTCGAACTGCTTGCGGCCCTCGTGCTCGGTGGCACGGACGAGGCCTTCGTCCTCGAGCTGCTGGAGCGCCGGGTAGACCGAGCCGGGGCTCGGGCGCCAGACGCCGTCGCTGCGGTTCTCGATCTCCTGCATGAGGCCGTAGCCGTTGCGCGGCTCCTCGGCGAGGAGCACGAGCAGGGCGGAGCGGACGTCGCCGCGCCGGGCGCGCGGACCGCGGCCGCCGAAGCCGGGGCCGGGAGGCCCGAACCCGAACGGGCCGCCGAAGCCGCCGCGATGGCCGCCGTGACGACCGCGCCCGCGGCCGTGGTGCTGGCCCATCCCGAGAAAACCGAGGAGCCTGGGGTCGATTGCGTGATGCATTGGGGAGGATCCCTTCGTTGGTTTGTATCGACGATAGATAACGATATATCGAAAGACTATCGCCGTCAAGGGGTCCCGAACGCAAAGCGCCCCCGGGATCTCCGGGGGCGCGGGTCCTGCGACGGTTGTGAGGTGCGGGCTAGACGCCGGCGGTCTCGCGCTCGCGCTCGGCCTCGGGCACCGGGGCCGGGCCGGCGGGCGCGGGCAGCTTGAGCTTCTGGGCCTGCCGCTCGGGCGAGATCCGCACGACGTTGCGGGCGAGGCCGACCTTCTCCATGCCGCTGATCATCAGCGCGGACGGATCCATCAGGCGCTCCCAGCGACGGAGACCGTGCGCGGCCGAGCGCGGGAACGCGTGGTGGTTGTGGTGCCACGCCTCGCCGAATGACGGCAGTGCGAGCCAGGCGACGTTGGTCGAGTGGTCCTCGAGGTCGAAGCGGCGCTCGCCGAAGAAGTGGCAGATCGAGTTGATCGACCAGGTCACGTGGTGCAGGAAGAACGCGCGCACCAGGCCGCCCCAGATGAAGCCGCGGATGGCGCCCTCGAGCGTGAAGCCGTGCAGCACGTAGCCGGCGGCGGTCGGGATGGCGAGGCTCGCGAGCGCGATCCAGGGGAAGGCGCGGTTGATCCGCCGCATGCCCTTGTCCTCGTAGAGGTCGCGGGCGTACTTCTTCCAGTCGGCCTGGCCGTGGGTCTCGAACAGCCAGCCCGTGTGGGCGTGCCAGAGGCCGGCGAGGCCGGAGCCGTGGCCGACGTGGGGCGAGTGCGGATCGCCCTCCTTGTCGGTGTGCGCGTGGTGCTTGCGGTGGTCGGCGACCCAGTCCATGACGGAGCCCTGGAGCGCCATCGAACCGGCCACGGCGAACGCGTACTCGGTCGGCTTGTGCGTCTGGAAGCCGCGGTGCGTGAGCATCCGGTGGTAGCCGACGGTCACCCCGAAGCCGCAGATCAGGTACATCACGGCGAAGATGGCCAGGTCGATCCAGTCGACCCAGCTGTTCCACAGCAGCACGACGGCTGCAAGGAAGCCGATGAAGGGGAGGACAACGCCGATGAGGTTCGCAATGCGCTCAGCTCTCGTCATAGCTCTGCAGGTTGGCGATCATCGGCCGGGCTTTCTTGCGGTTTGGTCGGAGCCTCTCGGACCTAGATTTGTAGCTTGCGCATAGAAACCGCCAGGCCTTTCGGGGTAGCCCCACCCTGATGTCCGAACGGCCGGAGCCAGACCTGGACCAAGTGCGCAAAGCGATGCGCGAGCACGACGAGCAGTCCGAGGACCCGCCCGAGCACGTCGAGCCCGAGGACGACGAGCCGGAGGACCGCGCCGACGACGCGCCATGATGACCTCGTGTTCACCGTCCGCTACGTCATCCCCGCGCTGCTGTTCGTCGGCGGGCTGGTGCTGCTGGCGATCGAGCCGAACGCGACCGGCCTCGAAGGCTTCGCGATGGCGACCGGCGCGGCGCTCTCGGTGCTGCTCCTGAACTGGCTGTTCCGGGAGGGCGTGCGCGGCGACCAGGCGCGCGAGCGCGAGGAGGCCGCGCGCGAGCAGTACGCGAAGACCGGGCGCTGGCCGGACGACTAGACGCGACCGTGCGCGCGCAGCGCCGCGAGCGCGCGCACCGTCACCCAGCCGCGCCATTCGAACTCGGCCGCGGGCGATGCCCGACGCCCAGTCCTGGCGCCAGCCGCCGTCGTCCTCCTGCTCCTGCGCGAGCCGGTCGAGGTCGGCGGCGAGCGCGTCGCCGTCGAGCAGGTCCGCCACCCGGCCCGGGCGCGGCGCGTAGTCGACCGCGCGCATCGTCTCGCCCTCGATCCCGCCGACGACCGGCGCCGCGCCGGAGCGCGGCAGGAACGCGCCGAGGCGCTCGAGCTCGGCCGTGTCGCCGGCCGCGTCGAGGAACCACAGCACGTACTTGAGCGTGTAGGCGGACGGCGGCTCCTGCAGCGCGGCGATCTCGCGCCGGCAGTACGCGGACGCGCGCGTCGAGCCACGGGTGCGTCACGCCCGCCGCGTGCGCCGCCGCGCACAGCGCGCTCGTGAGGTGCAGCGACGAGGCGACCGTGTCGGCCGCGGACCAGACGGACGCGACGCCCGCCCCGCCCGGCTGGCCGACCGAGAACGGCACGCCGCCGTCGGCGTTGCTCACGGTCGCCAGCCAGTCGCACGCCTCGCCCGCCAGCGGCCCGCGATCGCCGCTCTCGGCGCACGCCTCGAGCACGTGCAGCGCACCCGCGGGCTGGCTCGTCGGGCTCCGCTGATCGGGCTCGAGGCCCCAGCCGAAGCCGCCGTCGGCGTTCTGGTGGCCGCGCAGCGCGGCCAGCACCGGCGCCGGGTCGGCGCCGTCGATCAGCACCTCGAGCCGGCGGCGGTCGATGAGCCGGCCGGCGGTCGCCATGAAGTCTCGTGCTCGCTCTAGATCAGCCATGCCAACCACGGTAAGCCCGCGGTCTTGAACGTTCCGGACTAGGAGGCGACGCGCGCCGCGGCGGGCGCGCGCTGCGCGGCGGCGACGGGGCCGGCCGCGACCCAGCTCCAGACCATGACGACCCACATCACCGCGGGCAGCGACGCGTGGACCCAGACGATCGTCGCCGGGAGCGCGTTGTGGTACTGGATCAGGCCGATCGTGCCCTGGGCCGCCATCAGCACGCAGATCGCGGTCAGGTGCCACATCAGCAGCGGTCCGGAGCGGCGATAGCGGGCGAAGCTCCAGAGCAGCACGGCGGCGATCCCCATCGCCGTCGCCATGTGGCCGTGGAGGTGGATCAGCGTGCGCAGCGTCTGCGTGCCGAACGCGTCGAGCCGGTCGACGACGTCGCCGGTGCCCGCGCCGCCGGCGTGCGGGCCGGCGGCCGTCGCGAACGTGCCGGCGACGATCACGACCCCGCCGTAGATCACCAGCGCGCGCGTGCCGAGCGCGACCCAGCGGTCGCCGGCCGGGCGCGGCGCGTCCGGGTCGCGCACGACGCGCCAGACGAGCAGCGCGCCGCCGAGCAGCAGCACCATCGAGAGCAGGTAGTGGGCGATGACGACCGGCCAGTGCAGCTCGAGCAGCACGGTCGCGGCGCCGAGCAGCCCCTGGGCGACGACGCCGAGCGCGATCACGACCGCGGGCGCGATCAGGTCGCGCCGGAACGGCCGCACGCGGAAGGCGAGTACGCCGGCCGCCACGCAGGCGACGCCGACGACCCCGGAGAGCAGCCGGTTGCCGTACTCGATCCACACGTGCGTCTCGAGCTCGGGCAGGAACGTGCCGCCGCAGCGCGGCCAGTCCGGGCAGCCGAGCCCCGAGCCCGTGAGCCGCACACCGGCGCCGCTGAACACGATCAGGACCAGCAGCGCGAGCGCGGCGAACGCCACGTAGCGGTAGGCGCGCAGCGACAGCGTCAGGCGGTCCCCCGATCGGCGCCGACAGTCTAGGCCGCGCACCGCGTCACGGGCTGGACGTGCATGGCGCGGACGCGCCCGCCTGCGGCACCGGCGACGTAGAAGCTCGCCGGATCGACGCGCTCGCTGCTCCAGGCGTCGGCGCTCAGGAACACTGGGTAGTGCAGGTCGCCGCCCGCCCAGCCGCCCGGCTTCGTGCGGAGCGTCTGCGACGGGGTCCAGTTCACGAGGTCGGTCGAGTGCCAGAGCCGCAGCTGCCAGGTGTCGCCGGCGACCGACTCCTCGATGCCGAGGTAGCCGCTGCCGTCGGCCGTGGCGGCGACCGCGAACGAGATCTGCGTGCTGTCGACCGGCAGGATCGGGCTCGCGCAGCCGCCCGGCTTGGCCCATTCGTCCTCGAGCTGCCACCGGCCCTCGATCGCGGGCTCCTGGTCGAAGTCGATCGGCAGCGCATCGACCCAGACGCCGCCGCAGTAGGTCTGCCAGGTCCCCGGCACGCCGCCGCCGGCGACCGGCGCGCGCGCGACGCGGATCCCCGGCCCGAGGTTGCCGGTGCCCAGGCTCTCGTCCTTGTAGAAGACCCACAGGTAGCCGCCGGCCTGGAACCCGTGCGGGTGGCGGACCCCGGCCGAGGACTGCGCGCCGCCGACGGAGTAGCCGTTCGCCGGCCAGACGATCGGGCCCTCGTTGAGCTGCGGGACGAACCCCCAGCTGCTGGCGGCGTCGTAGCGCGACCACTGCATCGTCACGAGCCCGTGGTAGCCGGGCCAGTACTCGGTGTAGCCGCCGTCGCAGAAGCCGCTGATGCCCGTCTGGTCGGGCGTGATCGTGTTCCAGAACGTCTTCCCGCCGAGCCCGCAGTTGCCGCCCACGCGCTCGTTCTTCGTCTCGCCGTGGTTGATCGAGACCAGCCGCGGGCCGTCGGCGGCGGGCACGACGTGCGCCGAGAGCGTCCCGTTGTAGTTGCGGCCCCACTCGTGGGCGCGCGGGTTGCGCTCGGCGGCCGGGAGGTCGACCTGCGAGCGCGCGAAGTCGCGCGACGTCAGCGCGCACGGCGCCTCTGCGCCGAGCTGTACCGACTCAGTGAGCGGGTTCTTCGCGGTCGTGCAGCCGTACGTCCACGCGGTCGTCACGGTCAGGCCGCGGTTGCCGCCCGGCACGACCCAGAACGGCATCTCGAAGCCGGCACCGGTGGCGGCCGGAGGCAGCAGGTCGAGCGTGAACGGCTCGGCCACGACCCAGGCCTGGGCCGGCGCCGCACCGAGCAGGGCGAGCGCCGCGAGCGCGCCGATGAGAGCTCTCCGCACGCCGACCGACGGTACCAACGGCGCTGCCGCTCAGGCGGCTCGCGCGTCCTCCTGGCGGCAGTCCGGGCACGGCTGAGCGAGCCGCACCGCGCCGAGCTCCTCGCGCCGCCGCTCGGTCGTCCGCGGCGGGTTGACGATGCCCAGGAGCGCCGTGATCCCGCCGAGCGATCACGAGGCCGCCGGCGACGCCGACGCCGGTCCGGTAGGCCGAGACCGAGGCGTCCTCGACCGGCGTCGTCGAGCTCCGGCCGCCCGTCCACGCCGCCCGAGAGCGGCCGGTCCTTGACCTCGGCCACGACCGGGTCGCGCCGCCAGCGGCGTCCCGGCCACGCGCTCGTCGATGTCGGCGCCGTAGGTCGAGGCGACGATCGCGCCGACGCGCGGCGATCGCGAGCAGCGAGGCGACGCGCGCGATCTGGTTGTTGACGCCGCGAGGCGACGCCCGCGTTGTGCTGCGGCACCGCGCCGAGCACCGTGTCGGTCAGCGGCGCGACGGTCGCCGACGAGGCCGAGCGCGAACAGGAGCGACGCCCGGCAGCAGCTCGGTGAGGTAGTCGCACGTCGGCGTCGAGCGCGGCCCATCCAGATCAGGCCGATGCCGGCCACGATCGGCCCGAGCCCATCAGCAGCCGCGGCCCGATCCGGTCCGACAGCGCGCCGAAGCGCGCGCGAGAGCAGCCACATCACGATCGTGATCGGCAGCAGCGACGAGCCGGCGGCGACCGCCCTGTAGCCGGCGACCTGCTGGAGGAAGATCGTCGACGAAGAACGTCGCCGCGCCGAGGCCGCCGTAGATCGTCGAGCGTCGCCGCGTTGCCGACCGCGAAGTTGCGCGAGCGGAACAGCCGCAGCGGCAGCATCGGGTGATCGGTGCGGCGCTCGTGCCACAGGAACGCGGCGAGGCAGCGCGAGCGCCGACGACCAGCGGGACCCACACGCGCGGGTCGGACCAGCCGTAGCAGCGGCTGCTCGATCAGCGCGAACACCGGGCCGCCGAGCCCGAGCGAGACGAGCACGGCACCGAGGTAGTCGATCCGCGGCGAGGCCTCCTCGTCGACGCTCTCCTGCACCCCGCGGGCGAGCATCAGCGTCAGCGAGCACGAGCGGCACGTTGATCGCGAAGATCCAGCGCCAGGACGCGAACTCGACGAGCGCGCCGCCGCCGAGCGGCCCGATCACCGATCGCCATGCCGGTCCAGGCCGTCCACGAGCCGATCGCGGCGCCGCGCTCGTCGCCGCGGGAAGGTCGCGGTGATCAGCGCGAGGCTCGACGGGACGAGCAGCGCGCCGGCGACGCCCTGCAGCGCCGCGCGCCACGATCAGCAGCTCGACGCTCGGCGCGACCGCGCAGAGCAGCGACGTGACGCCGAAGCCGGCCAGCGCCGGCGACGAAGACGCGCCGGCGGCCGAGCAGGTCGCCGAGCGACCCGCCGACGAGCAGCAGCGCGCCGAGCGTCAGCAGGTAGGCCTCGACGATCCACTGCTGGGCGGCGAGCCCGGTGTCGAGGTCCTCGCGGATCGCCGGCAGCGCGACGTTGACGACGGTGCCGTCGAGGAACACGATCGCCGGAGCCGAGGATCGCGGCCCACAGCGTGAAGGCCTTGACCCGATCCGGGTTCATCGACGGCAGGCTGGGAAGCAGCGACCGCAGCTTCGAGCGCGCCGCGCACGATGCGGCGGCTCCGGAGCTCGCGGTACCGGCGCTCGGCTTCGTTGCGCTCGTCGCCGACCGCCAGCACCTCGGCGGTCAGCGCGTCGACGCGCGCGACCAGCTCCTGCTCGAGCTCGTAGACGCGGCGGCGCAGCTCCTCGTTGCCGCCCGCTTGGAGCCGGCCGACCAGCGAGCCGGCCGGCACCGCGCCCATCCGGGACGCGCTCAGCGGGGGCTTCCCGGAGTCGAGCTGGCGCGCGAGCTCGCCGAGCTGCCGGCCGAGCGCGCGGTTCGTGCCCCACAGCGCACGGTTGGAGGCCTCGAGGTTGCGCAGCCAGCGCGAGTGCACCGGCGCGGCCTTGACCCGCACCGCCTCCGCGGTCTCCCGCCACTCGTCGTCACCGACGTTGGTGGCGCACAGGAACGTCGTGGCGTAGGCCGGCTCGGTGCGCGCGGCGAACGCAAGCTGTGCCTGCTCGGGGAGCGGCTCGTCGCCGGCCCCCAGCAGCGCGCCCTCGGCGACGTACTGCTGCAGCGTCCTGGCGCCTTCGAACCGGCCGAACAGGCGCTGCGCGGACTCGACGTCGAAGTCGGTGATGTGGAACTCGTTGGACTCCTCGTACATGCGGCTGTTCGGCACCGAGAGCAGCAGGCGCGCGCCGCCGGCGCAGATCCGAGCGAGCTGGTCGGCGACGAGCTCGAGGTCGTGCAGGTGCTCGAGCCCTTCGAAGCAGACGATCGCGTCGAACGAGGCGCCCTGGGCCACCAGTGCTTCGAGGGCGTCCCCGACTTCGAACGTGACGCCCTGCCGGTCGCCCGCTGCCGCGCGGGCGGTGGCGACCGCCTCGGCGTCGACGTCGACGCCGACCACCTCGGTGGCGGTCTCGGCGAGCATCAGCGACCCGAACCCGACGCCGCAGCAGAGGTCGAGGACGCGGCGTCCGCGCACGAGCCGGGCAGCCCATTCGTAGCGCTGCAGGTGCTCGCAGGCGATGATCGTCGCCTCCTCGACGTGCTCGAAGCTCAGACGCTCGACGACCACTCGATCCTCCCCAGCCGCAGTTCCGCCGTCGCCTGCGCGAGCAGCGTCCGTACCCGCCCGCGTCTCCACCTGGTACATGGAGTCCGGTCGCACCCGGTAGCGCATCAGGCGTTCCGGGATGACGCGGCCGTACAGGCCGGCCTCGCGCATCTTCCGGTACAGCGTCCAGTCCTCGATGATCGGCCACGTTCTCGTCATAGCGGAAGCCGAGGTCGAACAGTCGCCGCGGCCAGACCGCCGCGGCGTCGCCCGCCGTGTTGAACTCGTCGACGAGCTCGGTGAAGTTGCCGAGCGGCTGGAAGCCGATCGACGAGGTCGTCGAGCAGGTCGCGACCCTGCGTCGTCGACGTAGCGGCGTCCAAGCAGGTGACGTACGCGAGCGACGGGTCGTCCTCGAGCAGCTCGACGGCGCGCTCGACGAACTCGGGCTCCGCGACGTTGTCCGCGTCGAGCGCGAACAGGTAGCGGCCGCGGCTCTGCACGATCCCCGCGTTGCGCGCGCCGCCGAGCCCGCGGTTCGGCTGCCACAGCACGCGCAGGTGCGGCACCGACGCCTCGAGCCGTGCAGCACCGAGTCCGCGGGGTCGAACGAGCCGTCGTCGACGACGATCACGGTCTCCAGCCGCGGGTAGGTCTGCGCCTGGAGCGAGGCGACGGCCTCCTCCACGTGCGCGGCCATGCCCTTGTACGGCACGATCGCGGAGACCAGCGGCCGCTCGCGCGGCACGTGCGTGCGCGCGCCGGCGCGGCGCGGCGAGGTCGCGGTAGGCGGCGACGATCGCGCCTGGGTCGGTCAGCTCGGCGAGGCTGCCGGCGCCCGCGCCGCGAGCGCGCCATCGCGCGCGCGGCGGCGGGATCGGCCTGGACGCACGTCGAGCGCATCGGCGAGGCCGTCCTCGCCCGGCGCGACGAGCCAGCCCGGTCTCGCCCGGACGCACCAGCTCGGCGTGCCCGCCGACGCGCGTCGCGAGGACGGGCCGATTCGCCTGCAGCGCCTCGAGGACGGAGTACGGCCAGCATTCCCAGCGCGACGGGGCGACGACGACGTCGTGCTCGGCGAGCAGCGCCCCGATCTCCGGCCCGCGGCCGCGCGCCGAGCAGTCGTGATGCGGTCGTCGCCGAGCGTCATCAGCTCGAGCGTGGCCTGCATCGAGCTGCCCGTCGGCCCCGACGTCGGTGTCGCCGCCGACGAGCGTGAGCGTCGTGTCGTCGCCCGCGCTGCGCTGGAACGCGCGGATCAGGTCGAGCACGCCCTTGCGGCGCTCGAGCCGCCCGACGTACAGCAGCTTCGAGCGGGCGCGTCGTCGGGCGCCGCCGCCTTCGCCTCGCCGCCGCCTCGAGGATCGGCGCCGGGTGTCGCACGTGCCGCGGCGCCGCCAGCGCCGCGCGGCCGTAGTAGCGCTCGTAGGTCCCGAGGATGTCGCCGCCGGCCCACAGCACGTGGTCGACGTGCTGCAGCACGTGCCGCTCCATCGCGGTCAGCGCACGCTCGTCGCGGCCGTCGGCGATGTGCCCGTCGAGCAGCGCGCACATCTCCCAGCTCGTGTGCGCGCGGGCGACGAGGCGCGTGTCGCGCAGGCTGCGGTGGCGCGCGAGCTTGGCCTGCACGAGCACGAACCCCTCGGCGTGGTAGTCCGGCACCTCGATCAGGTCGGGGCCGTCGTCGCCGTAGAGCTCCTCGACGGCGGTCGAGGACGCTCGCCGCCCAGACGTGGTGGTAGCCGAAGGCGTGCTCGACCGACGCGCAGGTCGGGAGCCGGGACGAAGTGGAACGTCACGCCGGCGGGCAGGCGCGGGATCGCCGGCGGCGAGCAGCCGGTCGAACGGCCGCGGTGGTCGTCGACGGTGATCACGGTGACGTCGGCGACGTCACGCAGCAGCCGGCGAGCGCGGTGACGTAGACGCCGATCCCGCCGCCCCCGAACGGCGCGACCTCTCGCGACACGAGGCAGATTCGCATCGGGCCACAGCCTAGACCGACTAGACTCGCCGCCCGATGTCCACCGCCTCGACGCGCCTCAACCTCGCTCGGGCGCGCGCCGCCGCGGGGCTGCGGCGCGCCGCCGGACGGCTCGCCCCGGACGCCGCTCCGGCGACCGACGGTGCGGCCGCCGCTCACGACGAGCGCGCGCTGGCCGAGGCCCGCCGCATCGGCGACGACTGGCGCGAGCACGAGTACTACGAGCAGGTCGAGCAGGCGATGGACCCGAACTGGGTCGGCCTGATCCTCCCGTTCCTGGAGGGCAGCGACCTGCGGTCGGCGATCGACCTCGCCGCGGGCCACGGACGCAACACGGCCAAGCTGCTCGAGCAGGCCGAGCACGTCTGGGTGATCGACATCAACGAGGAGAACATCGCCTGGTGCCGCCGGCGGTTCGCGGGCGATGCACGGGTCGAGTTCCTCGTCGGCGACGGCATGACGCTGCGCGGCGTGCCCGATGCGTCGATCACGCTCGTCTACTGCTTCGACGCGATGGTGCACTTCGACAGCGACTCGGTGCGCTCGTACCTGCGCGAGAGCGCGCGCGTGCTGGTGCCGGGCGGCCGCGCGTTCTTCCACCACTCGAACCTCACGTCGAACCCCGGCGGCGACATCCACGACAACGCGCAGTGGCGGAACTTCATGTCGAAGGAGCTGTTCGCCCACTACGCGCGCAAGGAAGGGCTGGACGTCGTGCGCCAGCGCGTGCTCGACTGGGGCCCGGACGCCGCCCTCGACTGTCTGTCGCTCGTCGAGCGCCCGGCGGTCAGCGCCAGCGCTGCGACGGCCTGAGCGCGTCGAGCTTCAGCGCCGCCCGCACCAGCTTCTTGCTGCGGATCGTGTGCAGCGCGTGCTGGATCTCGGCGCGATCGTCGCCGACCTCGAGCACCTCGGCGATGCGACGCTCGACCTCGGCTTCGAGCTCGGCGATCCGCTCCGTCTGCGCGCGGTCGCGCGCCTCGTAGCGATCGAGCACGGACGCACCGGCGGCGTCCGCCTTGCCGAGCCAGCCGCGCGAGAGCGCGCGGTTCGCGCGCAGCAGCTCGCGGTTGGCCGCCGTCAGCGCCAGCACGCGGCTGGTGTGCTCGGGCGTCACGACCAGCCGCAGCTCGGCCAGCGCCGCCGCCACGTCGTCGTCGCCGAAGCCGGCGAGCAGCACGAACGCGACGGCGTGCTCGGGCTCGCCCGCGTCGGCCGGCTCGATGCGGGCCGCGCCGGTCGCGGCCGCGCCGAGGAGCACGGACCCCTCGGCGGCGTGCTGGTAGAGCAGCCGCGCGTCGAGCGACGCCTCGAGGGCCCGCGCGCGCTCGAGGTCATGGTCGTCCTCGTTCGGCAGGGCGAGGACGATGCGCGTCCCGGCCTCGCGCCGGCGCCGCAGCTCCGCGAGCGCGGCCTCGTCCTGCGGCCCCTCGACGACCTCGACCGCTCCGGTGCCGGTCGCGCGCAGCGCGTCGGCGAGGTGCTCCCGGTGCAGGCTCCAGGCGCTCACCCGATCGCTGGCGTCCATGGCGTACGAGCCTCCCGTAGGTGCGCGTTCATCTCGTCGAAGATGCGCACGGTGTGCTTGTGGCCGATCGTCCTGACCATCGAGTCGTCGCGCACCCGGTAGCGGAACAGGCGGCGCGGGATCACCGCGCCGCAACGCCCCGCGTGGTGCAACTGCCGGTAGAGGAACCAGTCCTCGAACGACGTCAGGTCGACCGAGTAGGCGAAGCCGGCGTCGAACCAGCGGCGCCGGATCAGCGCGGTGCCGTCGCCGCCGACGTTGTTGCGGTCGATCAGCGCCGACCAGTTGCCGTACGGGGCGAGGCCGCGGTCGCGGCCCAGCGACCGGCCGTCCTCGCCGATCGCCGACGCCCACGTCGTGACGTACGCCAGCGAGTCGTCGCGGCGCAGCGCGTGCAGGCAGCGTTCGACGAACTCCGGCTCGAGCACGTTGTCCGGGTCGAGCGGCAGGACGAGGTCGCCGAGCGAGCAGGCGACGCCGAGGTTGCGGGCCGCGCTGAGCCCGGCGTTCGGCTGCGCGACGATCGTCAGGTCGTGCTCGCCCGCGAGGCGCTCGAGCACGGCGTCCTGCTCGCGGAACGAGCCGTCGTTGACGACGACGACCTGGGCGGGCGCCACGGTCTGCGCGGCGATCGAGCGCGACGGTCTCCTCGACGTGCGCGTCCATCCGGAAGTAGGGCACGACGACGGACACCTGCTCGCGCCGCGGCGCGCGCCGGCGGCGCGCCGGCGGAGCGGCGCTGAGCAGCGCGTCGTAGGCCGCGCGCGTGCGGTCGCCGTCGGCGAGCGAGGCCAGCGCCGCGCTCGGCCCGCCGGCCGCGGCGAGCGCGCGCGCCCGTCCCGGCTCGTCGATCAGCTCCTGCAGGCGCTCGCGCAGCGGCCGGTCTCCGGTGCCGGACGTGAGCCAGCCCGAACGCCCGGGCTCGACCATCTCGACGAGCCCGCCGACCGGCGTGGCGAGGACCGGGCGGTCGAAGTGGAACGCCTCGCGGACGACGTTCGGCCAGCACTCCCACAGCGACGGGACCACGACCACGTCGTGGTCGGCGATCAACGCTCCGACCTGCTCGCGCGGGACCGCGTCGAGGAACGCGATCCGGTCGTCGCCCGCCGCCATCAGCTCGAGCTGCGCCGCGCACGGAGACGCCGAGCGGCCCGGTGGCGGTGTCGGCGCCGAGCAGCGCTCAGGCGCCAGTCGCCCTCGGTGTCGAGCGCCGCCCGTACGAGGTCGTGCACGCCCTTGCGGCGCTCGAGCCGCCCGAGGAAGAGCACGCGCAGCGGCCCGTCGGTCCGGGCCGGCGTCGCCGCGGCGCGCGAACTCGGCCAGGAACGCGTCGGGCGCGTGGACGGCCGGCGCCAGGCGCTCGGCGCCGTAGTAGCGGCGGTACGTGCCGAGGATGTCGCCGCCGGGGACGAGCAGCGCGTCCGCGCGCCGCAGGCAGTAGCGCTCGGCCTCCAGGACCGACTCGGTCTCGAAGTCGCCGGCCAGCGACCCGTCGAGCACGCTGCACAGCTCCGCCGTCGTCTGCAGCCGCACCGCCACCCGCGTGCGCTCGAGCCACGGCTCGTGCGTGTGGCGGGCCTGGATCGTCACGAAGCCCTCGGCGAGGTAGTCGACGAACTCGATCAGGTCGGGGCCGCCGCGGCGGCGTAGCGAGCCGCGAGCGCCTCGTAGCAGCCGCGCGCTCCAGGCGTGACCGGCCGTGTAGAAGTCGCCGGCGCCGTCCGGCTCGTCCACGAAGTGGATCCGCACGCCGTCGCCGTAGTCGCCGCCGGCGACCGCTCGTGGGCCGTCGCGGTAGCGCGCGCTCGTGAACAGCTCGACGTCGGCCACCGGCGCGAGCTCGCGCGCGAGCGCGGCGGTGATCGGTGCGATGCCGCCGCCCGCGAACGGGTGAAGCTCGCGGGTCGCGAAGGCGATCCGGCGGCGCGCCGCCACAGCGATCGTCAGCGCTTCAGCCGCGCCTTGGCGTGGCGCAAGGGGGCAGTGAGCCGCCAGGACACGGACGACGTCACCTGGTGCAGGCCCTGGCGGTGACGCTCCAGCTCGGCCTGCGCCGCCGCGAGCTCGGCACGGGCGCTCTCCAGCTCGGCGAGCCCTGCCGACCGTCCGTCGCGAGCGGCGACCATCAGCGGCTGCGACGCCTGGTAGCGCTGCTCCCACGGCGAGACGCCCGGCGCGCGCGGGTTGTCGGCATCGATCACGATCAGCGCGAGGCCGCCCCACAGCTCGTTCGGGAACGGCTCGCGGAACAGGAACCCGGAGACGCAGTCGAGCTCGACGTAGCGCACCTTCGGCCAGGCGCTGTAGTCGATCCGCTCGAGCCCGCGGCGGACCTCCTCGTTCATCGAGTCGTGGGCGATGATCACGGTCCTGCCGACGGCAGGAGAGCTGAGCAGGTCGTGGATGTCCTGCGCGGCGCCATCCGCCGAGTGGTCACCGTCGACCAGCGCGAAGTCGACGTTGCGGCCCTGGGCGGCGAACTCCTCGAGCACCTTCGGCAGCAGCGCGTGCGAGTCGCCGGTGTGCAGGTGCACGTTCTCGAGCGCGCGCGCCTCGGCCTGCGGCTCGACCATGTCGAACGAGTGCACCTCGCCGCTGTGCTCGGCGATGCGCTTCAGGCTCCCGCCCTCGGCGGTCCCGATCTCGACGGACAGCGCGGGCTTGAGCTCGCTCAACAGCCCCACGAGCGCCGCCCGCTCGCCGAAGCCCATCTGCCACGGATCGATCCCGTCCAGGAACGGCGCCGGGGCGGAGGCCATGGATTCCACGAGCGGGAGCCGATTCATGTCGCGGCAAGGTAGCAACGCCGTCGCCGCGCCCGCGTTATCGCGGAGGGACCGTTGCTAGCGTTGAGCCGCTTGTCGAGCACCGTGGACACCCCGAGCGCGGGGCGTGCGGACGCGCCCGCGGACCGCCCCGTCGCGGTCACGCTCGACCACGTCTCACAAGTCGTTCCGGCTGCCTCACCAGCGGTACTCGACGCTCAAGGAGCGCGTGCTGCACCCGTTCCGCAGCCGGACGTTCGACGAGCTGCGCGCGGTGCAGGACGTCCACGTGACGATCGGCGAGGGCGAGTTCTTCGGCATCGTCGGCCGCAACGGCTAGCGGCAAGAGCACGCTGCTCAAGTGCCTCGCCGGGATCTACGAGGTCGACTCGGGCAGCGTCGACGGTCGACGGCCGGCTGTCGCCGTTCATCGAGCTGGGCGTCGGCTTCAACCCCGAGCTGACCGCACGCGAGAACGTGATCATCAACGCGATCATGCTCGGCCTCACGCGCAAGCAGGCGCGCGAGCGCTTCGACGACATCATCGCGTTCGCCGAGCTCGAGGAGTTCATCGACCTCAAGCTCAAGAACTACTCGTCCGGCATGCACGTGCGGCTCGCGTTCTCGGTCGCGATCCAGGTCGACGCCGACGTGCTGCTCGTCGACGAGGTGCTGGCCGTCGGCGACGCCGCCTTCCAGCAGAAGTGCTTCGAGGCGTTCGAGCACGCTGAAGGCGGCCGGCCGCACGATCGTCTTCGTCACGCACGACATGAGCGCGGTCGAGCGCTTCTGCGATCGCGCGATGCTGCTCGAGCGCGGCGTGGTGCAGTCGATCGACGAGCCGCACGCGATCGCGCGCGCGTACAACGAGCTCAACTTCGGGCGGCTCGTCCACACGGCGACCGAGGGCGAGCGCTACGGCGACCACGCCGTCGCCGAGATCGCTGTCGTGCTGGTTCGAGGACTCCGCCGGCGAGCGCGTGACGGCGATCGCCCAGGGCGAGCCGATCGCCGTCTGCATGGAGGTCCGCTTCCACGCCGCCGTCGACGAGCCGATCTTCGCCGTCAGCCTGCGCAACGAGCCGCGGCACACGGTGTTCGCGACGTCGACGCGCTGGACCGGCGACGCGACCGGCAGCTTCGCCGCCGGCGACGACGGCGATGGTGCGGATCGCGTTCGAGAACTGGCTCGCGCCGAGCCGTTACGACGCCACGCCCTCGATCGCCCGTGCCGGAGCCGGCGACGACGCGCTCGACATGCGCGAGGACCTCGCCATCCTGGTCGTCCACGGCACGCGCGTGACCGGCGGGATCGCCGACGTGCCGCACACGATCGCGGTCGTCCGCTCGTGAGCGCCGCGGTGCAGCGGGCGAGCGCGCCGCTGGACGGGACGCGGCGGCTGTGGGCGCTGACCTGGACGCTCGCCGTCACTGAGTGGCGGCTGCGCTTCTACGGCTCGTTCTTCGGCTACCTGTGGTCGCTGGCGCGGCCGTTCGCGCTGTTCGGCGTCATCTACGTCGTGTTCGCCGAGTTCGCGCAGCTCGGCGCCGACGTGCCGCACTACCCGGTCTACATCCTGTTCGGGCTCGTGCTGTTCCAGTTCTTCGCGGAGATCACGAGCATGTGCGTGCAGTCGCTGATCGCGCGCGAGGACATGCTGCGCAAGGTGCGCTTCCCGCGCCTCGCCGTGCCGCTCTCGATCGCGCTGACCGCGCTGTTCAACCTCGGCATGACGCTGATCGCGGTGTTCATCTTCGCGCTGATCTCGGGCGTGGAGCCGCGCTGGACCTGGCTCGAGCTGCCGGTGCTGATCGTGATCCTGCTCGCCTTCGGCCTCGGCACCGGCATGCTGCTCTCGGTCCTGTTCGTCCGTTACCGGGATGTCCAGCCGATCTGGGACGTCATCGCGCAGGCGCTCTTCTACGCGTCGCCGGTGCTCTACGTCGTGACGATGGTGCCGCCCGAGTACCAGCGCCCGTACCTTGCCAACCCGATCGCCTCGGTGCTGACCGAGATGCGTGCCGCGGTGATCGATCCCGGTGCCCGGCACGTCTGGGAGGGGATCGGCGACCCCGTGCGCCTGCTGATCCCGATCGGCATCGTCGTGGTCACGTTCGTGCTCGGCTGGTGGTCGTTCAAGCGCGCCGCCCCGCGGATCGCCGAGAACCTCTAGCCGTGCGCGCCGCCCTCTCCGCGCGGCTGCGGCGGGCCGCCGACCGGCTCGATCCGCCGCCGCCGCCTCCCCCGCCGCTCCCGCCGCCGGTGCACGACTGGACGCGGCGCGACATCGAGGCGGAGGCGCCCGAGGCGCAGCCGGTCACGGACGTGCTCGCCGCGCGGCTGCTGCCCGAGGACGAGGCGGGCGTCGTGGACCGGCTCGAAGGCGGGGCGGTCGAGGCCTGGGACGCCGCCGACGCGGCGCAGCGCCGCCGGCTCGTGCTGTCGTTCGGCGTCTACATCCGCCTGCCGGGCGTGCTCGAACGGACGGGCCTCGTCCCCGACGAGCCCCCGGAGGACGTACACGCGATGGCGCGCGGCGCGTTCGCGGCGGGCGGCGACTACTACTCCGCGGACTTCGTCGTCGCGGCGCTCGAGCGCAGCGGTGGTGAGATCGGCTCCGTACGGCGGGCGCTCGACTTCGGCTGCTCCTCCGGCCGGACGGTGCGGCCGCTGGCGGCCGCGTACCCGCACGTGCAGTGGCACGGGGTCGATCCGAACGGGCCGGCGATCGCGTGGGCGGCCGAGCACGTGCCGGCCGTCGCGTTCGCGCCCTCCGCCTCCGAGCCGCCGCTGGCTTTCGGGGACGGCGAGCTCGACCTCGTGTACGCGATCTCGATCTGGTCGCACTTCGCCGAGGACGCGGCGCGGCGCTGGCTCGACGAGATGCAACGGCTGATCGCGCCCGGCGGGCACCTCGTGATCACCGTCCACGGAGCCGAGTCCATCGCCTTCTATGGGCGCCACGCCTTACGCCCACCCGAGCAGCTCGACGAGATTGCCAAAGCCCTGCACCGCAGCGGCTTCTGGTTCGCACAGGAGTTCGGCGAGGACGGCGACCACGGCGTCGCCCATCCCGAGTGGGGGACCGCGTTCATGAGCGCGGAGTGGCTGCTGCGCGCGGCCACGCCGGCCTGGCAGGTTGTCGACTACGCAGTCGGGCGCAACGCCGGGAATCAGGACGTCGCCGTGCTGCGGCGCGCGCCGTGACGGCTACCCTGCGCCGCCATGCGATGGCTTAAGCGGCGCGCGGACGCCGGCGTGCGGGACTGGCTCGCGACCCTCCCGTGGGAACGGTACGAAATGCCACAGCGCCTCCGCGACGCACCGTCGATGCTGACGTACGACGAGCGGGCGATGCTGGCCACGCTGGCGCGCGAGCATCCCAAGCTCGAAGGGGCGATCGTCGACGCGGGCTGCTTCCTCGGCGGCTCGACCGTGTCGCTTGCACAGGGCCTGCGCGAACGCGGCGACGGGCGCGGCGCGCCGGTCCACACGTTCGACCGCTTCCTGCTCGAAACGGAGACGGTCCGGACCTACCCGACCCTCGTCGAGGGCCTCGAAGCGGGTGACAGCATTCTCCCTCGCTTCGAGCAGGTCCTCGGCGATGAGCTCGAGCTCATCGCCGTGCACGCCGGCGACGTCCTCGAGCACCGCTGGGAGGGTGGAGCGATCGACGTCCTGTTCATCGACCTGGCGAAGACCTGGGAGATCAACGACCACGTGCACCGGCAGTGGCTCCCGCACCTGAGCGCCGGGACCGGGGTCCTCGTCCAGCAGGACTTCATCCACCCCGGGTGCCCCTGGCTCGCGGTCGAGATGGAGCTGCTGGGCGACTACTTCGAGCTCATCGGCAGCGTCGGGGGGATCTCGGCGGTGTTCCGCTGCACACGCTCGGTACCGCTCGACGCAGTGCCAGCCGACCTGCGTGCCGCGCTGGCGCCCGACGAGATGCTCGCGCTCTTCGGGCGCGCCGCCGAGCGCTTCAGCGGCGCCGATCGCGGCATGCTCGAGTGCGCGCGCGCCGCGCTGATGCAGATGCTGGGCCGCCATGACGACGCGCTCGCCCACCTCGTCGAGGTCGAGCGCGAGTACGCCGACGCAGGCCCGTGGATCCCGGCCGGGATCGCCAAGGTGCGGAGCACGAATCCCGGTCTGAGCCCCTGCTAGTTTGGCCGCCGTGGCCGATACGGCGACCGATCAGCAGGCCGAGATCACGGCCCTGCGCGAGCGCGTGGCCGCGCTCGAGCGCGAGCTCGCCGACCGCACCGAGCGCGCCGGGGCGGCCGTGGCCGCGGCCGAGGACCGGCTGTACTGGCTCGACCGCTGGCGCGTCGACCTGAACGCCGTGATGCAGCACCGCGCTGCCCAGCGCGCCTTCCGGGCGAGCCAGGTCGCCCGCCGCGTCGCCGGCGCGGTGCGCCGCCGGCTGCCGCGATGAGCGAGCGCGTCAGCGCCGTCATCCCGGTCAAGGACGGCGCCCGCTATCTGGCCGAGCTGCTCGCCGCGCTCGCGCGTGAAGGGGTCGACGAGATCCTGGTGATCGACTCCGGGTCGGGCGACGGCTCGCCGGAGATCGCGCGCTCCGCCGGCGCGACCGTGCTGGCGATCGCTCCCGGCGACTTCGGGCACGGTCGCACCCGCAATCTCGGCGCCGAGCGCGCGACGGGCGACGTGATCGCCTTCCTGACGCAGGACGCGACGCCGGCGCCCGGCTGGCTCGCCGCGCTGCGCGAGGCGCTCGCACTCGGGGACGACGTCGGCGCCGTCTTCGGCCCGCATCGCCCGCGTCCGGACACGAGCCCGATGATCGCCCGCGAGCTGACGGAGTTCTTCGCCACGTTCGCGCCCGACGACGCACCGCCGCGCCGCTTCGGCCCCGACGACGAGACGTTCCTGTCCAACGTCAACGCGGCCTACCGGCGCGCGTGCTGGGAGGACATCCGCTTCGAGGAGGTCGCCTACAGCGAGGACCAGGCGTTCGGCCGCGCGCTCGCCGCGCACCCGCGCTGGCGCAAGGCCTACCACCCGGGCATGGCCGTCCTGCACGCGCACGACTACCCGCCGGTCGAGTTCATGCGGCGCTACTTCGACGAGTACCGCGGGCTGCGCGAGACGATCGGCCACGTCGAGCCGTTCGCGCCGCGGAGCGCGCTGCACGACGTGCGGGCGCTCGTCGCCCACGACCGCCGCTACATGCGCGAGCAGGAGCTCTCCGGCGCCCGAGGTCGCGCGCTGGACCGCGCGCTCGGCGGTGCACCACGCCGGCCGCAAGGCGTTCTCGGCGCTCGGGTCGCGCGCCGACGCGCTGCCGCCGCGCGTGCAGCGCCGGCTGTCGCTCGAGCGGCGCGCGAACGGCGTGCCGCCGGCCGTCCAGCAGCGCGGGCCGACGCAGGCCGAGCACCCGTACGCGACGATCGCCCGCGTCCTGCGCGAAGGACCGGTGCCGCTGCTCGAGCCGTACGCGGGGATGGCCGACCGCGAGCGGCTGCACGTCGCGTTCGCGATCCCGACCTTCAACATCGGCTCGGGCGGCCACAACATCATCGCCCAGATCGCGCTGCGGCTCGAGCGCATGGGCCATAGCTGCTCGCTGTGGGTCCACGACGTCTTCAACCACCGCCCGTACGACGGGCCGGCGGTGCTGCGGCGCGAGATCGTCGAGCACTTCGCGCCGCTGCAGGCGCCGGTGTTCCGCGAGTTCGGCGACTGGTACGGCGCCGACGTCGTCGTCGCCACCGGCTGGCAGACCGTCTACCCGGCGCTGCTGCTGGAGGGCGTGCGCGCCCGCGCCTACCTGATCAACGACCACGAGCCGGAGTTCTTCGCCACGTCGGTCGAGTCCGAGTGGGCGGAGCTGACCTACCGCCAGGGCCTGTACGGCATCGCCGGCAGCCCGTGGCTGCAGGATCTCTACGTCGACCGCTACGGCGGGACCGCCGGAGCGTTCCAGTACGGAGTGGATCACGACGTCTACCGCCCGCGGCCGCTGCCGCGCCGCCGCGACACGGTCGTCGCGTACGCCCGCGCGGTCACGCCGCGGCGCGCCGCCGCGCTGCAGATCCTCGCGCTCGAGGCGTTGCGGCGCCGCCGGCCCGACGTGCGGATCGTGCTGTTCGGCGACCCGAAGCCGCCGGAGGCGCCGTTCGCCTACGAGCACCTCGGCGTCGCCGGGCACGAGGAGCTCGCGTGGCTGTTCTCCGAGGCGACCGCCGGCCTCTGCCTGTCGCTGACGAACTACTCGCTGCTGCCGCAGGAGATGCTGGCCTGCGGGCTGCCGTGCGTGGACCTCGACCGGCCGAGCGCCCGCTCCGTGTTCGGCGCGGACGGCCCGGTCGTGCTGACGGACTTCGATCCGGAGGCGCTGGCGGACGCGATCGAGCGGCTGCTCGACGACGAGGGCGAGTGGGAGCGCCGCTCGCAGCAGGGCCTCGAGTTCGTCGCGCCGCACACGTGGGACGCCGCCGCCGGCCAGGTCGAGCGCGAGCTGCGCAACGCGCTGCGGGCACAGGAGCCGCGTGACTGAGCGGAGGCCGCACGCCGCGCTGGCGGCGCTGATGGCCGTCAGCCTGCTCCTCGCCGTCACGTGGGCGGCGATCGTGCCCGCGTTCCAGGCGCCCGACGAGCAGTCGCACTTCGGCTACGTGCAGTCGGTTGGCGAGCGCTTCGAGCTGCCCGGCGACGTGGCGCGGCTTCCGTTCTCGACGCAGGTCAGCGCCGGGATCATCGCCGTCAACTCCGACCAGGTCGCCGCCCAGCGGCCCGTCAAGCCCGAGTGGGACGCGCAGGTCGAGCGCGAGTGGGAGGCGAACCAGGGATCGCCCGCGGACGGCGGCGGGCCGAACCCGGCCTCGACGCTACCCGCCGACCGCGTACGCGTGGGGGGCGCTCGGCTACGTCGCCGGCTCGGGCGGGACGCTGTTCGACGAGCTGCTGGGCGCACGCCTGCTGTCCGCGCTCTGGCTGCCGATCACCGTGCTCGCGACCTGGCTGCTGGCCGGCGAGGTGTTCGGCCGCCGGCGGCTGCTGCAGGCCGCCGCAGCCGCGGTGCCGGCGCTCGCGCCGATGGTCGCGTTCGTCAGCGCCTCGGTCAGCCCGGACGGGATGCTCTACGCGATCTGGTCGCTCGCGCTCTGGCTTGGCGTGCGCAGCATCCGCCGCGGGGTCCCGGCGCTCGACGGCGCGGCGTTCTTCGCGCTCGTCGGGATCGCGTGCACGATCAAGGCCGCGAGCTACGCGCTGCTCGTGCCGGCCGCGCTCGTGGCCGTGGTGGGCCTGCTCGCCCGGCGGCCGTGGCGGGTCGGCGGCGTCCTGCGGCTGGCCGCGGTCGTTGCGGTGCCGTTGCTGCTGACGCTCGGCGCCTGGGTCCTGGCGGCCCGGCTTGGCGACCGGCCGGCGGCGGCCCAGGTCGCGGCCACGAGCGCGCCGTCGACCGGGACGAACTGGCGCGAGCTGGTCTCGTACGTCTGGCAGTACTACCTGCCGCGCACCCCGCTGCAGACGCGCTACGAGGTGCCGCCCGGCGGCTACCCGCTGCTGCAGGTCTGGATCACGCAGGCGTGGGCGGCGTTCGGCTGGCTCGAGGTCAAGTTCGCGCCCTGGGTCTACCGCGTGCTCGCGCTCCTGACGGTGGCGGTCGGCGCCGCCGGCCTCGCCGCGCTGTTCCGGGCGCGGCGGGCGGTCGACCTGCGGATCGTCGCGTTCCTGGCGCTGGCGTTCGCGGCCTTGCTCGGCGGCCTGCACTGGACCGACTACCACCAGCTCGAGGGCGGCCTCGCCGGCTTCATGCAGGGCCGCTACATGTTCCCGGTGATCGGCATCTTCGGGCTCGTGCTCGCGGCTGCGATCTCGCTCCTGCGGCCGGCGTGGCGCGCCACGGCGACCGGGGCGGCCGTCGCCGGCCTGCTCGTGTTCCACCTGCTCTGCCTCGGCCTCGTGCTGGATCGCTTCTATGCGTAGGGCGTGGGTCGCGTTCGCCGCCGTGCTCGCCGCCGGCCTCGTCGCGCTCGTCGTGATCGGCCTCACGAACACGTCCGCGCTGGCGTACTCGATCGGCGTCGTGCCCGCTTCGCCGATCGACGTGCCGCGCGGCGAGCGCGCGTGCCAGGGACCGATCCGGCTGCCGGAGGGCACGTCGTTCGACCGCGTCGCGTTCACGATCGGCACCTACCAGCGCCCGGGCCAGCCGGTGCGCATCGACGTGCACGAGGCGGGCGGCACCGGCCGGCGCCTGGCGACCGGCCGGCTCGAGGGCGGCTACGGCGACGTCGACCAGGTGCCCGAGCACGTCGTGCCGGTCGGCCGCGTCGGGTCGGGCGTCCCGGTCGAGATCTGCCTCCTCAACGAGGGCAACCGCAAGCTGGCGCTGTTCGGCCAGGCCGGGCAGGCGTCGCCGCGCACCCAGGGGTCGCTCGACGGCGCACCGGTCGACGTCGACTTCGGCTTCACGATGCTCACCGAGGAGCGGTCGCTGCTGGCGCTGCTGCCCGACATGGCCGAGCGCGCCGCGCTGTTCCGGGCCGGCTGGATCTCGCCCGCGGTCTACCTGGTGCTCGGCCTGCTGATCCTCGTCGGCGCGCCGCTGCTGCTCGCCCGCGGCCTCGCCCGCGCCGCCGCCGAGGACGGCGCCTGAGCGTGCGCATCGCGCACCTGAGCGCGACGTTCCCGCCCTACTACGCCGGCTCGGGCAACGCGTGCTTCTACCAGGCGGAGGCGCTGGCGGCGCGCGGCCACGACGTCGAGGTCTTCACCGCCGCCTACCCCGGCGTGCCGGTCGACCCCGCCGGCGTGCGCGTGCACCGCTACGCCGCGCGCCTGCGGCTCGGCAACGCGCCGCTGATCCCGCAGCTCGCGCTGCTCGACGGGTTCGACGTCGTGCACCTGCACCAGCCGTTCATCTTCGGCGCCGAGGCGGCGCTCGCGGCGACGGCGCGCAGCGGGGCGCCGCTCGTCAGCAGCTACCACAACGAGCTGCAGGCGGACGGGCTGAAGGGCCTCCTCTTCGCCGGCTACGACCGCACGGTCGCTGCGCACCGCGTTGCGGCGGTCGGCGCGGCTGACCGTCCTCTCGCTCGAGCACGCGCGCGAGGCGCCGCTGCTGGCGGCCGAGCTGGCACGGCGGCCGGAGGCGTTCGCGCCCGTGCCGAACGGCGTCGACGTCGACACCTTCAGGCCCGGGAGCGAGCCCGGGCTGCGCGCTGAGCTCGGCATCGCCGAGGACGCGACGGTCGCGGCGTTCTGCGCGAAGCTCGACGCCGCGCACCTGACCAAGCGGCCCGACCTCGCGATCGAGGCGGCGGCGCGGCTGCCGGGCCTGACGCTGCTGATGATCGGCGGCGGGCCGCTGCTCGACCGCTACCGCGCGCAGGCCGCCGCGAGCGGTGTCGGCGACCGGGTCGTGTTCGCCGGCGACCGCAGCCACACCGAGGTCGCGCGGCTCCTGCGCGCCGCCGACCTGCTGCTGATGCCGTCCACGCTCGAGTCGTTCGGCATCGTGCAGATCGAGGCGATGGCCTGCGGGCTGCCGGTGGTCATCTCGCGCCTGCCCGGCGCCCGCGGCGTCAGTCGCGACGGCGAGCACGGCGTCCACGTCGAGCCCGGCGACGCCGACGACGTCGTCCGCGGCCTGCGGCGGCTGCTCGACGCGGGAGCCGACGGCCGCCGCCGCATGGGCACGGCGGCGCGCGAGCACGTGGTCGCCAACTACACCTGGGCGCGCAGCGCCGAGCTGCTCGAGGACGCGTACCGGGGCGCGCTCGCGTCCTAGGATTGTCGCCGTGCAGACTCTCGAAGGCCGATCCGTCCTCGTCACCGGCGCCGGCGGCTTCATCGGCGGCCACCTGGTCGAGCGCCTCGTCCGCGACGGCGCCCGCGTGCGCGCCCTCGTCCGCTACAACTCGCGCAACGAGCGCGGCACGCTCGACTGGCTCGACCCCGAGGTGGTGGCCGACGTCGACGTCGTGCTCGGCGACCTGCGCGACGTCGAGTCGGTCGCGGCGCGCGACCGAGGGCACCGAGGTCGTGCTGCACCTCGGCGCGCAGATCGCGATCCCGTACTCGTACGTGAACCCGCGCGACTTCTTCGAGATCAACGTGCTCGGCACGCTCAACGTCGCCCAGGCGGCGCTGCGGCACGGCGTCGAGCGCGTCGTCCACACCTCCACGAGCGAGGTCTACGGCACCGCGCAGACCGTCCCGATCACCGAGGACCACCCGCTCGAGCCGCAGTCGCCGTACGCGGCGAGCAAGCTCGGCGCCGACAAGCTGATGGACGCGTGGCACCGCTCGTACGAGCTGCCGGTCACGATCCTGCGCCCGTTCAACACCTACGGGCCGCGCCAGTCGGCGCGCGCCGTGATCCCGACGATCATCAGCCAGGCGCTCGCCGGCGGCACCGTCCGCGCTCGGCTCGCTGCATCCGCGCCGCGACCTCACGTTCGTCGACGACACCGTCGCCGGCTTCGTCGCCGCCGCGCTGTCACCGGCCGGCGATCGGCCGCACGATCCAGCTCGGCACCGGACCACGACGTCTCGATCGGCGAGCTCGTCGAGATGGTCGGCGAGGTGCTCGGCCGCGAGCTCGAGGTCGAGATCGACCCCGCCCGCGTGCGGCCGGAGAAGAGCGAGGTGCAGCGGCTGATCTCGGACCCGTCGCTCGCGCGCGAGCTGCTGGGCTGGGAGCCGCAGGTCGACCTGCGCGAGGGGCTGGCCCGCACGATCGAGTGGATCGAGCGCAACGCCGCGCGCTACCGGGTCGACCACTACGTGATCTGAGGACGGGCGCGTGGCGTCGCGCCGTCACCTCGGGCTCGGCGCCGCGGCCTCGCTGATCGTGCAGGTCGCGCCGCTGGTCGGCGTGACCCTGGTCAGCGTCGTCGTGGCGCGCCGCCTCGGGCCCGACGCCACCGGTGCGATCGCGCTGCTGACCGCGCTGCTCGAGGTGCTGCTCGCCGCGTTCGGCTTCGGGCTCACGATCGGCATCACGTACCTCGTCAGCCGCGGCGAGTGGGGCGTGCGCGACGCGCTGCGCGAGAGTCAGATCGCGGCGGCCGTGCTCGGCTCGGCGGGCGTCGCCGCCGGCCTGGCGTTCTTCGTGCTGACGCGCGACGAGCTGTTCTCCGGCATCACGCTCGTCGCCGCCGCGCTCGGCATCGGCTACCTGCCGTTCGCACTCGGCCGCGGCTTCATCGGCGCGATCGCCCTCGCGCGCGAGCGCTACGAGGCGTACGCCGTGTTCGAGCTCGTCCGCACCGCGGTGCTGATCGTCGTCGCGGTCACGCTGACGTTCCTGATCGGGCTCGAGGGCGCGCTGATCGGCCTCGCCGCCTCGGCCGTCTTCGCGTACGTCGCCGCCGCCGTGTGGGCGGTGCGCTACGCCCGGGTCGCGCCGGCCCCCGCGCAGGCGCGCCCGCACCGCCTGCGCGAGGCGACCATCTTCGGCTCCAAGGCCTGGGGCGCGACCCTGCTGCAGCTCGTCAACTACCGGCTCGACCTGTTCCTCGTGGCGGCGTTCGTGTCGCGCGCCGACGTCGGCCGCTACTCGGTCGCGCTGTCGGTCACCGCGCTCGCGTGGGTGCTGCCCGCAGCGCTCGAGACGGTGATCCTCCCGCGCACGGCCGACCTCCACGCGGCCGCGGACCGCGGCGAGATCGAGGCCGCCGAGTCCGACTTCGCGACCGCGCGCAACGTCCGCCACAGCGTCGTCCTGCTCGTGCCGGCGACGGTGCTCGTGCTGCTCCTGGTCGCGCTCGTGCCGGTGCTCTACGGCAGCGAGTTCATCACCACGGTGTGGTTCGGCCTGATCCTGATCCCCGGCGTCGTCACGCTGTCGCTGGCCAAGACGCTCAGCGCCGTCGTCACCGGGCGCGGGCGCCCGCACTACGCGCTGATCACGACCGCGATCACCGTCCCGCTCACGGTCGCGCTCTACCTGCTGCTGATCCCGCCGCTGGGCGCGTATGGCGCGGCGCTGGGCTCGACGCTGTCCTACCTGACCAGCACCGCGCTCTCGCTCGTGTGGTTCAAGCGCACGACGCGGATCCCGCTGCGCACCGCGCTGGTGCCGTCGCGCGCCGAGCTGCGCGACTACGGGCACGCGCTGGCACAGCTGCGCCGGCGGCTGCGGCCCGGCGTCGCCTAGCGCAGCGGCCGCGCCGGCACGCCGGCCACGACCGCGTCGTCCGGCACCGGGCGCGTCACGACCGCGCCGGCCCCGACGACCGCCCGGCGCCCGACGTGGCAGCCCGGCAGCACGGTCACGTTCGCGCCGAGGTAGCTGCCGGCGCCGATCCGCGCGGGCTCGACGCGGCGCGGGAGCTTCGCCGCGAGCGGGCGGTCACCGACGTCGCTGTGGGTGAGGATCGTCGTGCCCATCGACACGGTGCACCCGTCCTCCAGCTCGATCAGGGCCGCGAGGTCGAGGATCACGAGCCGGCCGAGGTGGACGTTCGCGCCGATCCGCAGGTTGCGGTAGTCGCGCTCGGCGTTGTGCACCACGAGCGGGCCGTGGAGCACGCTCGGGGGTGTCACGGCGGCGCCGAACTCGATCAGCGCGGCCTCGACGCGGTCCATGCGCAGCAGCCGGCGGTTGATCGCCTCGATCCCGCCGTACCGGTACCCCAGGCGGCGGTCGAGGCGGCGCAGCGCGAGGTCGGCGCGGCGGGGCATCTGCGCGCCGAGGATACCGGCGGTCCCGCTACGGTCTTCGTCCCATGCCTGCCGAGGCCTCGAGCATCGACCCGGTCGCCGGCTGCCCGGTCTGCGGGGCGCACGACCGCGACCGCCTGTTCGTCAAGGAGCGCTGGCCGATCGCGCGCTGCGGGGGGTGCGGGCTCGTCTACGTCGACGCCGTGATCGACCGCGCGGCGCTGGAGCGCATCTACGGCCGCGACTACTACCAGGGCGACGTCTTCGCGGACTACCTCGGCGAGCGCGAGCTGCGGCTGGAGAGCGGCCGCGGCCGGGCGCGCTGGCTCGCGTCGCTGGCGAGCGGCCGGCTGCTCGACGTCGGCTGCGCGGCGGGCTTCTTCCTGCACGCAGCCTCGGCGACCTTCGACGTGACCGGCGTCGAGGTGTCGGCGTTCGCCTCCCAGCACGCGCGCGAGGAGTTCGGCCTGCGCGTCTTCACCGGCGAGATCTTCGACGCCGACCTCGCCGACGCGGAGTTCGACGCGGTGACGATGTGGGACGTGATCGAGCACCTCGCCGACCCGGCCGCGGTGCTGCGCGAGGTCGCGCGCGTGACGCGTCCGGGCGCGCTGCTCGTGCTCACCACCGGCGACGTCAGCGGGCCGCTGGCCACGCGCGACCTCGAGCACTGGGACCTGATGTCCCCGCCCGCGCACCTGCTGTTCTTCTCGCCGGCGACGCTCGAGCGGCTGCTCAACGACTGCGGCTTCGAGATCGAGCGGCTCGTGGCCGACGGCCGCGTCTCCTCGCGCCCGCGGCTCCGCGACCCGCGCGTCCAGGGCGCGCTCGGGGCGTTCGGCGTCGGCAACGTGATGACCGTGATCGCGCGCCGCGCGGCCGACCCGCGGCCACGGCGGCTGCGGGCGCGCGTGCCCGACGTGGCGGCCGCGCTGCGGCGGGTGGCGGCATGAACGAGCGCGAGCTGGAACGCATCCGCCGCGCCTACGAGGCGCGCGACCGCGATACCGAGCACGTGCGCTCGCCGGGCTGGGCCGATCCCGCGTACCGCTTCTACGTGCAGCGGCTCGAGTGGCTCGTCCTGCGCGAGATCGCCGCGCACGGCCTCGCGGTGGGCGGCGCCGCCGTCCTCGAGGTCGGCTGCGGGGCGGGCTACTTCACGAACCGGTTCGCCGAGTACGGTGCCGCCCGCGCCGCCGGCATCGACCTGATGGAGCAGCGCGTCGCCGCCGGCCGCGCGCGCTACCCGCAGCTCGAGCTCGTCGCGGGCGACGCAGCCGCGTTGCCCTGGCGAGACGGCGAGTTCGACCTCGTCACCCAGTTCACGTGCCTGAGCTCGGTGTTCGACCCCGGCCTGCGCGCGCGGATCGCCGACGAGATGTGGCGCGTGCTGCGACCCGGCGGCGTTCTGCTGTCGTTCGACCTCGTCGCGCCGCATCCGCTGCTGCTCGCGCTGCGGCGCGTGCGCCGCCGCGGATCACCGGGGGCCGGGCTCGGCACCGAGACGCGGCCGGTGAGCGCGGCCGAGCTGGCGGCACTGTTCCCGGCCGCCGCGGATGCGCGGACGGCCGCGATCAGCGACGGCGCGGGCGGCCTGGCACGGCGCCGCCACTGGCTCGCGGAGCTGGCCTCGACGGTCCCGCTGCTGCGCAGCCACCTGCTCTTCAGCGCGACGAAGCCGGCCTAGCCATGCGCTCGTAGAGCGCGGCCAGGCGGTCCATCTCGACCCGCTGGTCGCGCTCGCGCTCGACCAGCGCGCGGGCGTTCGCGCCGAGCCGTGCGGCGAGGCCAGGCTCGGTCAGCAGCCGCCGCAGCGCGTCGGCGACGGCCTCGCGCTCGGCCGGCACGACGAGCGCGTGCTCGCCGTCGACGATCAGCTCGTGCGCCCACGGGAGGTCGGACACGACGCAGGCGCAGCCGCACGCCATCGCCTCCCAGACGGAGCGCGGCGAGCTGTCGCTGTCCGGGATCGAGACGCAGACGTCGGCCGCCCGGTAGTACTCGGCGAGCTGCTCGTACGGCACGTGGCCGACGATCTGCGCCGCCGCCGGCAGCGGCCGCCCGAGGTCGGGCACGTCGGTGCCGATGTGCTTGAGCAGCAGCCGGGCGTCCGGTGCCTGGGCGGCCACGTCGTCGAACGCGTCGACGATCACCCGCGGGTTGTACAGCGGTCGCAGCGCCCGCGGGCTCAGCACGACCGGCCCGTCGCCGAGTCCCAGCTCGCGGCGCACGGCGGCGCGGTCGGCGGCCGGGGCGAACGCCTCGAGGTCGACGCCCCAGTTGAGCAGGAACGTCGCGCCGGGGTCCGCCCCCAGCTCGACGACACGGTCGACGAGATCCTGCGAGTCGCTCATCCCGACGTCCGCGCGGCGGGCGGCGAAGCGCGCACGGCGGACCTGCGACGGAGCGGCGTTGTAGACGTCCGAGCCCCAGGCCATCGCCACCAGCGGGCGCAGCCGCAGCAGCGCGGCGAGGAAGCCGTAGGACGGCAGCCAGTTGGCGTGCACCACGTCGGGACGCACGCGGCGGGCGAGGCGCCAGAGCCACGGGACCGCCGGGATCTCGAGCGGGTGCACGGCGATGCCCGCGGCCGGCAGCACCGACGGCGGGTAGGCCGGCGTGACCTCGCCGGCGACGGTCACGCGCAGGCCGCGGTCGCGCATCGCGGTCGCCATGTGCTCGACGTGCGGGGTGTTGAGCGTGCCGAGCAGCAGCAGCCGCAGGCCCGCCGCCGGCAGCGGGCGGCTCGGCGGCGCGGGCGAGCTCGGCCGCGCCCGCCGGCTCGTGCCAGACGGCCGCGCCCGAGGCCCGGTGCAGCGGCCCGAGCTGGCCGGCCGAGGCGGTCACGACGTCGGCGCGCCGCAGCGCCCGGGCGCGCGGGTCGAGGATCCGACCCCAGCGGTCCGAGCGCAGCGCGAGCGGGTCCTCGACGTGCGCGACCCAGCGCGCCCGCCGGGCCAGCAGGCGGCCGACCAGGTGGGCGCCGTCCGGCGCCGAGATCGTGACGACGGCGTCGGCGCGGGCGCGGGCGGCGCGCGCGAGCGCGAGCGCGAGCCCCAGCGGCCCGCGGCCGGCGGGGATCGCCACGACCGTCCAGCCGCGCGCCGCGAGCGCCGCCGCGGCCGCTTCGCCGATCGGGCTGCCGTGGCGGGCGATGACGGCCGCGCGGCGGCTCATGCCCCCGCCGCGCGATCGAGGACCGCGGCCAGCCGGCCGGCGAGCGCGCGCCGCGAGTAGCGCTCGAGCACGCGCTCGCGCGCGCCGGAGACGGCGTCGAGCGTGCCCGCCTCCCAGCGCCCGTAGAGGTCGGCGATCGCCGCCTCGATGCCCGCGCCGTCGGCCGGCTCGGCGCAGCGTCCCGCCGCCCACTCGTCGACGAGGCGGTACGCGAGGTTCTCGCGCCGCGCCACGCACAGGATCGGCCGCTCGGCGGCGAGGTACTCGTACAGCTTCCCGGACGGCGCGAGGCTGCTCGGGCCGACGTAGAACAGCAGCGCCGACGCCGCTCGCATCTCCGCCAGCGCGCCGGCGTGGTCCAGATAGCCCGTGCGCTCGAGCCGCACGGGCGCGCTGAAGCCGTCCAGCATCACGTTGCCGACGATCCGCAGCTCGACGCGCTCGGCGGCGACCGCGCCGCGCTCGACGAGCCGGCCGAGCGCGGCGACGACCGGCGCCAGGTCCTGGTCGCCGTACACGGACCCGACGAAGCTGAGCCGGAACACCGAGTCGGGCGGACCGTTCCCCGGCGGGCGCCCCGAGGTCGTCGGAGTCGACGCCGTTCGTGATCTCCGTGCGCCTCGCCGACGCCGGCCGGAAGCCCCGCGATGTCGAAGTAGTCGGCCACCACCACGACCTCGTCGGCCGCCGCGGCCACGGCCGCCTCCGCCCGCCGGGTCAGCGCGACCCGCGCCCGCGGCGCACGCGGAGCGTGCGGGTTCGCCGCCCACTCGTCGCGGAAGTCCGCGACCCACGGGACCCCGGTGAGGCGCCGCAGCACCCAGCCGGCGAGGTGCGCGCTGTAGGGCGCCGAGGTCGTCAGCACCGCGTCGGGGCGCGCGCGCCGGATCTCGCGCAGCCCCGCGACCACGGCGGCCGCGGCCCAGCCGAGCGAGATGTCCGGCCAGCCCGCCACGGCCGCGGCGTCGCGCAGCCCGAGCCGGCGCAGGACGCCCGCGAACCAGGTCGGCAGCGGCACGTCGGCGACGCGCCGGACCGCCGTGCCGGGCGGGAGCTCGGCCGCGAGCGACTCGTCGATCAGCCCGTAGCGGCGCGAGCGCGTGGTGATCACCGACGCCTGCCAGCCGTGCTCGGGCAGGTAGCGGACGAACTTCAGCGAGCGCTGGACGCCCGCTCCGCCGAGCGGTGGGAAGAAGTAGGCGAGGACGAGCACGCGCCGTGGGCCGGGCATCGGCCGCGGCACGATAGCCGAGGCCCTCTCCTAACCTGACTGGCCGCATGGCGACCCGCCGGCTCCTCCTCGTGACCCAGCGACCGCTCGAGTACGGCGGTGGCGGCAGCGTGCGCTGGCAGTACCTGCGCGACGCGCTGCCCGCGCTCGGCTGGGAGGTCGAGGCGGTCAGCGCGCGCGCCAACCCGACCGCGAACACGGTCAGCACCGACCCGCGCGCGGCGCGCCTCGCGGCGGTGCGCACGCGGGTGATGACGACCGCCGGCGCGATCATGCGCCCGGCCTACCGGCGGCTCGGCGTGCAGCCGGAGGCGTTCCCGCCGAACGCCCTCTGGTCGCTGACCGGCCGCGGCGCCGTCCGCCGCGCGCTCGAGTCCGGCCGCTTCGACGCCGTGTGGGCGACCTGCCCGCCGCCGTCGGCGCTGTTCGCGGCGCTCGGCGGCCGCGGCGACCGCCCGCTGCCGCTCGTGGCCGAGATGCGCGACCTGTGGGCCGGCAACCCGTACTTCGACGCCGGCGGCTCGCTGCTCGCCAGGCTCGAGCGGCGCGCGTTCGCGCAGGCGGCCGCCGTCGTGACCGTCACCGACAGCTGCGGCGAGCGCATGCTGGCGCTCCACCCCGCGCTGGCGCCGAAGCTCGAGATCCTCCCGAACGGCTTCGACCCCCTGCTGCTGGACCTGCGGGCAGAGCGCCGGCCGCCCGCGGGCCGCGCCACGCTCGTCCATGCCGGCACCCTGTACGGCGACCGCACGGCGGTGACCCTGGTGCGCGCGCTCGCGCGGCCCGGGCTGGCCGAGCGCACGCGGCTCGTGCTGGTGGGCGGAGTCGACCCGGCCACGGAGGCGGAGCTGGGGCGCGACCACGGTGCGCTCGAGGTCGTCGTCGCGCCTCCGGTGCCGTGGCGCCAGGCGGTCGAGCAGGTGCGCGACGCCGATATCGCCGTGGTGATCAACAGCCCCGGGACCGGCGGCGACATGGCCGTCCCGAGCAAGCTCTACGAGGCGCTCGCACTCGGCACGCCGGTGCTGGCGCTCACCAGCGCGGGCAGCGAGTCCGAGCGGCTCCTGCAGCGTCTCGGGCATGCCGCCGGCTGCGCTCCGCCGGCGGACGAGGACGCGGTCGCGCACGCCGTCGCCGCGCTGCTCGACGCGCCGCCCCCGCCGGTGGCCGCGGAGGCGATCGGGTCGTGGAGCCGCGGCGCCGTCGCCGCCCGCGTGGCCGCGCTGCTCGACCGGCTCGCCGGCGCGTCTCAGCCGAGCGCGCGCAGCACGAAGATCAGCGCCCGCCGGTAACCGTCCATCAGCGCACCGGCCGGCCCGACGCCGGGCGCCGCGAGGTGGGGCGAGTCGAGGCGCCCGGTCAGCGTGGCCAGCAGCTCGGCGTCGCGGACCCGGCGGCCGCCCTGCACCCGCGCACGCCACGCGCGCAGCTCGGCGCGCGCGCTCCAGAGCGCGCGCCAGCTCCGCAGCTTCGCCCGCCACCAGCCGGAGCGGACGGCGAACGCCAGCACCGCCAGCTCGGTCGCGAGCAGCACCGGCGCGAGCAGCACGAGCGTGCGCGCCTCGTAGTTCGAGAGCACGGTCCAGAGCCGGTTGCGCTCGAGCCAGAACCACTTGTAGTCGCCCTTGTCGAAGGCGTAGTCGTGCTCGGCGGTGGCCTGCGGCACGAACACGACGCGGCGGCCGGCGAGCCGCGCCCGCCAGGCGAGGTCGACGTCGTCGTGGTAGAGGAAGTAGTCCTCGTGGTAGCCGCCGAGCCGCGCGAAGTCGGCGGCGCGCACGAGCAGGCACGCGCCGGACGCGACGGCGACGTCGCGCGGCGGTCCGTGCTCGGGCGGCTGGTGCAGCCGTCCTGCCCACGACAGGCCGGAGACGTGCAGCGGGTTGTCGCCGGCGTTCACCTGCCGGCCGCCGGGCAGCAGGATCTGCGCGCCCGCCAGCGCCGTGCGCTCGTCGGTCGCCGCCAGCAGGCGCTCGAGCGCCTCCGGCTCCGGCACCGCGTCCGGGTTGACGAACAGCAGCCAGTCGCCCGCGGCCTCGGCGGCCGCGAGGTTGCAGGCGCCGACGTAGCCGAGGTTGGCTCCCGGCCGCAGGACCCGCGCGGCGAGGCGGTCGAGCGCCGGGTCGCCCGCGTTGTCGACCACCAGGACCTCGCGCGGCGGGGTGGTCTGCGCGGCCAGCGCGCGCAGCAGCGCCTCCAGCTCGGCGGCGGGCTGCCGGAACACGACCACGACGGCGCTGACGTCGGCGGGCACGGCGGCGAGGGTAGACGCTTGCAGGAACCCGCCAGGGGCACGGCTAGACTGGGCGCGTCCGCCGGGCGCAACCTTCGCCCCGGCCGCACGTTGTCAGTGACTGACGCCATGTCCTCCGCCCGACGCCTCGCCGTCGTACCCGCCTACAACGAGTCCGCCACCGTGGCCGACGTCGTCGGCGCCCTCCACCGGGACGCGCCGGAGTTCGACGTGCTCGTCGTCGACGACGGCTCGACCGACGACGACCGCCCAGCAGCGCCGAGCGCGCCGGCGCGCAGGTCATCCGGCTGCCGTTCAACCTCGGCATCGGCGGCGCGGTGCAGGCCGGCTTCGTCTACGCCGACGAGCACGGCTACGAGTACATGGCGCAGGTCGACGGCGACGGCCAGCACGACGCCGCCGAGCTGCGACAGCTCTACGACGCGATGCGCCGGCTACGGCGTCGACATGGTCTGCGGCTCGCGCTTCCTGTCGGCCGACCTGCGCTACCCGGCGCCGATCAGCCGCCGCACCGGCATCCACGTCTTCGCGTTCCTGCTCTCGCGCCTCGTCGGCGCGCGGGTCACCGACCCGACGTCGGGCTTCCGCCTCTACAACCGGCGCGCGATCGGCCTCTTCGCGCACGACTACCCGCACGACTACCCCGAGGTCGAGGCGGTGCTGATGCTGCACCACCACCGCCTGACGATGCGCGAGATCCCGGTGCGCATGTTCCTGCGCGGCGGCGGCGTCGTCCTCGATCAGCACGGGCAAGTCGGCCTACTACATGGTCAAGGTCCTGCTGGCGCTGTTCGTCGGCCTCGCCCGCCGGCGCCCCGTGGTCGAACCCGGCGACGACGCGCCCGTCGCCGCCAGCCAGGGGATCTGATGGACCGGCTCCAGCTCGTCTCCCTGCTCGGCGCGGTCGTCCTGCTGATCGTCGTGCTCGAGCTCGTGCGGCGCCGGCGACTGCTCGAGCGCTACGCGCTGCTGTGGCTGTTCGCGCGCCGTCGTGATCCTCGGCCTCGCCGCCTGGAGCCGCGGGCCTCGAGCGCCTGGCGTCGAGCCTCGGGATCGTCGACGCGCCGAACGCGCTGTTCTTCGTCGCGCTCGGCTTCATCGTCGTGCTGCTGCTGCACTTCTCGGCGGCCGTGTCGCGGCTCTCCGACCAGTCGAAGGTGCTCGCGCAGCGCCTGGCGATCATGGAGCAGCGCATGCGCAAGCTCGAGGAGCACGAGCGCGACTCGGAGCTGCTCGAGCGCTCGCGCTCGCCGCAGCAGCGCTTCACGCCCACCGGCGTGCGCAAGGACTAGTCCCGCCGCCGCATCCAGAAGGCGCTCGCCGTCGCGCCGTCGCGCCACGTCGGCGCCAGCCGCGCCATCGCCTCGGGGCGGTCCTGGCAGAGCGCGTGCACCCCGGCCAGCACCTCGAAGCCGGCGTTGCCGGAGAGGAACGCCTGCAGCAGGTACTGCTCGGCCCAGTGCAGGCCCATCTCCTCCGGCCACTTCCGCGGGTACTCGTACGGCAGGAAGATGTCGTGCACGTGCACGATCACGCCGGGCGCGAGCTCGGGCAGCACGTCGAGCACGATCCGGTTCACGTCGCTGTCGAGCTTGACCGTGTGCGTCGTGTCGACGAACAGCACGTCGCCGGCCTCGAGCGTGCGGAAGACGTCCAGCGGCACGTCCTGGGCGCGCAGCCGGTCGAGCCGGCGTCAGACCCGGCAGGCCGGACTGGGCGACCGTCGGGAACGGGTCGAAGGTGTGCAGCTCGGTCGCGGCGCCCTCGGCGCGGTTGCGCTCGGCGGCCGCCGCCATGATCAGCGTCGAGTGGCCGGAGCCGAGCTCGATGATCCGGCGCGGCTTCAGGCCGCGGACGACGCCGTGCAGCACGTCGGCGCCGACGCGCCCGTACGAGTCGTTGGCCAGCGCGTACTCGCCCGCCCGGCCGGTCGGCTGCTCGGGCGGCGCGAACTCGGCGATCGCAGCGGCGAACGACTCGAGCCAGGCGACCTGCTCGTCGAGGTCGAAGCGGATGCCGCGCATCGCGCTGCGCCGGCCCCAGACGTCGTGCGGCAGCGCCTTCAGGTCCGGGATCGGGCTGTAGTACGTCTTGGGCACGACCTGCAGGCCGGCGCGATCGGCGCCGGCGCGGAGCGCCCAGAACGCCCGCTGCTTGAGCTCCTGGCGGTTCACGTGACCGCGACCGTGCGCGCGACGCCGTCGCGGCGCGTCGCGTCGAGCGACTGCTGGAGCGCCTCGAGCACGCGCACCACGCGCAGGCCCGGCGGCGCCGTCGGAGATCGGCGCGGTGCCGTCGCGGATCGCGGTCACGAAGTGCTGGCACTCGGTCCGCAGCGGCTCGACGTTCGACAGCCGCGGGCTCCAGATGTCGCCCGAGCGGGTGATGTACTCGCCGTAGGGCTCCGTGCTGCTCGTCGAAGCCCTTGTCGTAGACCGTGATCTTGCCCTCGAGCGCCATGTCGTCGAACGTCGCCATCGCGGCCCTCGCCGACGACCGTGAAGCGGCGCTCCTTGTGCGGGTCCAGCCACGACAGGTGCAGGTGGGCGGCGAGCCCGGACGGGAAGCGCAGGAAGCAGAACACGACGTCCTCGACGCCCTCGCGCATGTAGCTCTCGCCGCGCGCCTCGACCTCGTACGGCTCCTCGCCGGCGAGCCGCAGCAGCACCGAGACGTCGTGCGCGCCGAGCGACCACAGCGCGTTCTCGTCCGCGCGCAGCTTGCCGAGGTTGAGGCGGTTGCCGTAGATGTAGAGCACGCGGCCGAGCTCGCCCTCGTCGATCAGCTCCTTGAGCTTGACGACGCCCGGGTGGTACTCGAGCAGGTGGCCGACCATCAGCGTGCGGCCGGCGGCCTCGGCGGCGGCGACGACGGCCTCGGCGTCGGCCGCCGACTGCGCCATCGGCTTCTCGACGAAGCAGTGCTTGCCGGCCTCGAGCACGCGGATCGCGAGCGACGCGTGCGTCGGGCACCGGCGTGGCCAGCGCGACCGCGTCGACGCTGTCGTCGGCCAGCACCTCGTCGAGGTCGGCGGTGAAGCGGGCGCTCGGGAACAGCGGCGCGACGCGCGCGCGGTTGGCCTCCGACGGCGTCGCAGCACCACGCCAGCTCGGCGTCGGGCAGCGCCGCGAAGTTGCGGGCGATGTTCGGGCCCCAGTAGCCGAGGCCGGCGACGGCGACGCGCAGTGGGCGTTCGGTCGTCATGGCGCGGCGCGCGAGTCTAGTACCGGCGCCGCTCCTAGAATGGCCGCGGCCATGGACCGAGCGACACGGCTCACCGCCCGGACCGCGCCGCCGCGGCGCCGCGCCGCCGCCGACCGCGGAGGTGCTCGGCGTCCCGCTCGCGCTGACCGACTACGAGCGGCACGCTCGACTGGATCGACGCGACGGTCGCGCGCCGGCGACCGCGGCTACGTCTGCGTCGCCGCCGTCGCACACGGTGATGGCCTCGCCAGGAGGACCCGGAGCTGCGCGCCGCCGTGCTCGGCGCCGACTTCACGGTCCCCGACGGCCAGCCGCTCGTGTGGGCGCTGAACCTGCTCGGCCACGACCTCGCCGACCGCGTCTACGGCCCCGAGCTGATGGACCGCGCGTGCGCGCGCGCCGCGCGCACCGGCCAGCGCTTCTACCTCTACGGCGGCCGCAACCAGGGCGCGCTCGTCCAGCTCGCGCGCAACCTGCGCCTGCGCCATCCCGGGCCTGCAGATCGTCGGCGGCTACGCGCCGCCGTTCCGCGAGCTGACCGACGCCGAGGAGGAGGCGCGTCGCCGCCGACATCAACCGCTCGCGGCGCCGACGTCGTGTGGGTCGGCATCGGCGTGCCCAAGCAGGAGAAGTGGATGGCGCGGATGCGCGACCGGCTCGACGCGCCGGTGCTCGTCGGCGTCGGCGCGGCGTTCGACTTCCACGCCGGCCTGGTCCCGCAGGCGCCCGGCTGGATGCAGCGCGCTCGGGCTCGAGTGGGCGTTCCGGCTCGCGCAGGAGCCGCGCCGGCTGTGGCGGCGCTACCTGCGCTACAACCCGCGCTTCGTCGCCGGCTTCGCGCGCCAGTACGCGCGCGCACCGCCGCGCGCGCGCCGCTAGCCTCGACGGCCGATGCGCTACGACGTCTCGGTCATCGGCCTCGGCCGCGTCGGCCTGCCGCTCGCGCTCGCGCTTCGCCGACGCCGGGCCTGCGCGTGCTCGGCGTCGACAAGGACGCCGAGCGGCTCGACGCGCTGCGCGCGCGGCCGGATGCCGTTCAAGGAGCCCGGCACCGACGAGCTGCTCGCCCGCGTCGCAGCTCGACCTCTCCGCGCCGCGCCGCCGACGCCGCGCAGGCGCGACGCGATCGTGCTCACGCTCGGCACGCCGACGCTTCTCGCACATCGAGATCGACATGGGCGACATCCGCTCCGTGCTCGACGACCTGCTGCCGCTGCTGCGCGACCGGCCAGCTGCTCGTCCTGCGCTCGACGGTCGCGCCCGGCACGACCGAGTTCGTCGCCGGCTACCTCGAGAAGCACCGCGGCTTCACGGTCGGCGAGGACGTCTTCGTCGCCCACGTGCCCGAGCGGATCGCCGCCGACCGCTTCCTGGCGGAGATCGGGACGCTGCCGTGCATCGTCGGCGGCGTCGGCGAGGCCTCGGGCGAGCGCGCCGCGCGAGCTGTTCGCGCCGCTCGGCGCGCCGATCGTGCAGACCACGCCGGTGCAGGCCGAGCTGGCGAAGATCTGGACCAACATCCTGCGCTACGCGACGTTCGCGCTCCCGAACCTGCTGATGATGGACTGCGAGCGCTACGACGCGAACGTCTTCGAGGTCATCGACCTGATCAACCGCGACTACCCGCGCGGCGGGATGGCGCTGCCGGGCCTGACCGCCGGGACCTGCCTGCGCAAGGACTTCGCGTTCTCGGAGGAGAAGTCGAACGCGCCCGGGCATGCTGCTCGCCGTCTCGCGCGTGCACGAGAGCGTGCCGCTGTTCCTCGTCGACGGCGTCAAGCGCCGGCTCGGCGGTCGCTGCGCGAGCGCAAGGTCGCCGTGCTCGGGCTCGCGTTCAAGCGCGACACCGACGACGAGCGCGACTCGCTGTCGCACAAGCTGATCCGGCTGCTCGAGCGCGAGCTGGCCGACGTCGCCGTCCACGACCCGGTCGTGGCGACGCCGACGGCGACGTTCGAGGAGGCGGTCGCGCGACGCCGACGTGGTGATCGTCGCCACCAACCACAGCGCGTTCTCGAGCGCCCGAGGCGCTCGCGGCGATCGCCGAGCGCGCGCGGCGCGGACTGCCTGGTCGTCGACCCGTGGAACGCGCTCGGCGCGGCGCAGGTCTTCGCCTACGCGAGCGAGGTCGCCGCGCTGCGCACGTGAGCCGCGTCCTCGTCACCGGCGGCGCCGGCACGATCGGCGCGGCGGTCGTCCGGCGCCTGCTCGGCGACCCCGACTTCGAGGTCCGCGTCTCCGACCAGCGCGACGGCGCCGGACTGGATGCGCGAGGGCTGCGAGGTCCACACCGGCGACCTGCGCGACGCTCGACGAGGCGCGCACGGCGATCCGCGGCTGCACGCACGTCATCCACCTGGCGGCGATCGTCGGCGGGATCGCGAACTTCCACAAGCTCCCGTTCACGCTGACCGAGGTCAACCACGCGCTCTACAACGCCGTCTTCCGCGCGGCGATCGACGAGGACGTCGAGCGCTTCACCTACGTGTCCTCGAGCATGGTGTTCGAGCACGCCGAGCAGTTCCCGACGCGCGAGGACTACCTGCCGGACTGCCCGCCGCCGCGCTCGGCCTACGGCTGGTCGAAGCTCACCGGCGAGGTCTACTGCCGCGCCGCGCACGACGAGCACGGGCTGCCGTTCACGATCTGCCGGCCGTTCAACGCCTACGGGCCGGGCGAGATGCCGGACGCCGAGCCGGGCATCGCGCACGCGGTGCCGGACCTGATCCGCAAGTCGCTCGCGGGCCGATGCGGCCGCTGCCGATCTTCGGCTCCGGCGAGCAGACGCGGACGCTCACGCACGTCGACGACATCGCCGACGGCATCGTGACCGCGATGGCGCCACCCGGCCGGCCTCAACGAGGACTTCAACATCTCGGCCGCCGAGGAGCTGACGGTCGCCGAGATCGCGCGCATCTGCTGGGAGGCGGCGGCAACGACCCCGACGACTTCGAGCTCGAGCACCTGCCGACCTTCAGGTCGACGTCCAGCGCCGCTGGCCGTCGGTCGAGAAGGCCGAGCGGCTGCTGGGCTGGCGGGCCCGATCGGCGTCGCGAGGGGATAGGGACGGGCGTGCAGCGTCGCTGGCCGTCGGTGGAGAAGGCCGAGCGGCTACTCGGCTGGCAGGCGCGCATCGGCGTGCGCGACGGGCATCGCCCAGACCGCCGGCTGGCTGCGCGCGCAGCGCGCCGTCTAGCGCGTCGACCACCAGGTCCTGCTGCGCGTCGGTCATGCGCCGCGAACAGCGGCAGCGTGATCGCGCGCGCGCGCGTACGCGTCGGTGAGCGGCAGCTCCGGCGCGCCGTCGGCGTAGATCGAGAAGCGGTGCACGGGCGGGTAGTGCAGGCTGGTCTGGACGCCGCGCTCGGCCAGCGCGGCGCGGACGCGCGTCGCGGTCGATCCGCTCGTCGAGCACGACGGTGAACAGATGGTGGCGGCACGTCGCCGCCGCCGGCCGGTGGCGCGAGCGTCGACGCCCGTCCGGGACGCCGGCGAGCCGCTCGCGATAGCGCAGGTCGAGCCGGCGCGGCGCGCCGTTCTCGGCGTCGAGCCGCGCCAGCCGCGCGGTGCGCGAGCGCGGCCCGCGGCTCGTCGATCCGGTAGTTGAAGCCGAGCGCGACGACGTCGTAGCCGGACGCGTGGCCGCGGTGGCGGTCCCAGGTCAGCGTCGTCATCCCGTGCGAGCGCAGCAGCCGCATCGCGCTCGGCCAGCGCGTCGTCGTCGGTGACCACCGCGCCGCCCTCGCCGATCGCGAGGTTCTTGTTGGAGAAGAACGAGAACGCGCCGGCGGCGCCGAACGTGCCGACGTGGCGCCCGTCGAGCCGCGACGCCGATCGGCGTGCGCGGCGTCCTCGAGCAGCGATCAGCCCGCGCGCGTCGGCGAGCGCGCGCAGCGCCGCGATCTCGCCCGGGTGGCCGCCGTAGGCCACGGCCATGATCGCCTTCGTGCGCGGCGTGATCGCCGCCTCGACGCGCGGCGGCCGTCGGCCACGGCGCCTCGAGCGACCCGATGTCGGCGAACACCGGCGTCGCGCCCGTGTAGGCGATCGCGTTGACGCTGGCGACGAACGTCAGCGACGGCACGATCGCCTCGTCGCCCGGCCCGAGGCCCGCGGCGAGGCACATCAGGTGCAGGCCGGCGGTGCAGTTGGCGACGGCGAGCGCGTGGCGCGGCACCGGTGTACTCGGCGAGCGCCGACTCGAGCTCCTCCGTGCGCGGGCCCATGCTCAGCCAGCCGGACCGGTAGACGTCCGCCACGACGGCGATGTCGGGCTCCGGCACGGCGACGTCGGCGAGCGGGACTTGCCAGGCGGGCACGCGGCCAGGGTACCGATAGACTGCCGCGCCGATGCGGGCCGTGATCCTCGCAGGCGGCCTCGGAATGCGCCTGCGGCCCTATACGACGATCCTCCCCAAGCCGCTGCTGCCGGTCGGCGAGCGGCCGATCCTGGAGATCATCCTCAACCAGCTCGCCGCGCCGGCTTCGAGCGCGCCGACCTCTGCGTCGGCCACCTCGGCGACCTGATCCGCGTGTACTTCAGCGAGGGCACGCGGCTGCCCGGAGGGCCTGACGCTCGACTGGCACTGGGAGCCGGACGAGCCGCTCGGCACCGCGGGCGCGCTGCGGGTCGTGCCCGGGCCTCGACGACACGTTCCTGGCGATGAACGGCGACATCCTGACGACGCTCGACTACCGCGCGCTGGTCGAGCACCACCGCGCGAGCGGCGCCGCGCTGACGATCGCCGTCCAGGCCCGATCGGTCAAGATCGACCTCGGCGTGCTCGAGCTCGAGGACGGGTACGTCGCCGCCTACCGCGAGAAGCCGACGCTGCAGCTACGACGTGAGCATGGGCATCTACGTCTACGAGGCGCGCGCGCTCGACGCACCTGCCGGACGGGCCGTGTTCGTTCCCGGAGCTGGTCGACCTGCTGCTGGCCGCCGGCGAGCACGTCGCCGCCTACCCGTGCGACGCCGAGTGGTACGACATCGGGACGCCGGTCGAGTACGAGCGCGCGGTCGCCGCGCTCGAGCGCTCCGGGGGCGAGCTGGTATGAAGCGGGCGCTGATCACCGGCATCACGGGGCAGGACGGCTCGTACCTGGCCGAGCTGCTGCTCGAGAAGGGCTACGAGGTGCACGGCCTCGTGCGCCGCTCCTCGACCGAGAAGTTCGAGCGGATCGAGCACCTGCGCTCGCGCATCACGCTCCACCAGGGCGACCTGCTCGACCAGCGCTCGCTCGTCGACGCGCTGCGCGCCGCCCGGCCCGACGAGATCTACAACCTCGCCGCGATGTCGTTCGTCGCGGTCTCGTGGATCCAGCCGACGCTGACCGCCGAGTTCACCGGCGTCGGCGTCACGCGCATGCTCGAGGCGATGCGCGAGGTCTGCCCCGGAGGCGCGCTTCTACCAGGCGTCGTCGAGCGAGATGTTCGGCAAGGTGCGGCAGACGCCGCAGAACGAGCAGACGCCGTTCTACCCGCGCTCGCCGTACGGCGTGGCGAAGGTCTACGGCCACCACATCACGGTCAACTACCGCGAGTCCTACGGCCTGCACGCGACGAGCGGGATCCTCTTCAACCACGAGTCGCCGCGCCGCGGGCTCGAGTTCGTCACGCGCAAGATCACCTGGCACGCGGCGGCGATCAAGCTCGGCCAGGTCGACGACCTGCAGCTCGGCAACCTCGACGCCCAGCGCGACTGGGGCTACGCCCGCGACTACGTCGAGGCGATGTGGCTGATGCTGCAGCAGGACCGCGCCGACGACTACGTGATCGCCACCGGCGTCACGAACAGCGTGCGCCGCTGCGTCGAGATCGCGTTCGACCGCGTCGGGCTCGACTGGGAGCGCTACGTCACGCTCGACGACTCGCTCAAGCGGCCCGCCGAGGTCGACCTGCTGGTCGGCGACGCGACGAAGGCCGAGCAGGACCTCGGGTGGAAGGCCACCACGACCTTCGAGGGGCTGATCGAGCTGATGGTCGACGCGGACCTCGAGCTCCTCGAGCAGGTGATCGACCGCGCGTTCTGGCGCGGCCGGCGGGTCCTCGTCACGGGTCACACCGGCTTCAAGGGCTCGTGGCTGAGCCTGTGGCTGCAGCGGCTGGGCGCGCAGGTCACCGGCTTCGCGACGGCGCCGCCGACCGAGCCGTCGCTGTTCGCGCTCGCCGCCGCCGGCGAGGGGCTCGACGACGTGCGCGGGGACGTGCGCGATCGCGCGGCGGTGCGCGCCGCGGTCGCGGCCGCCGACCCCGAGGTCGTGCTGCACCTCGCCGCGCAGCCGATCGTCAGCACCGGGCTGGAGCAGCCGGTGGAGACGTACGCGACCAACGTCATGGGCGCCGCGCACGTGCTCGACGCCGCGCGCGACGCGCGCTCGGTCGTGCTCGTGACCTCCGACAAGTGCTACGCGCCGCGGGCCGGCGGGCCGCACGTCGAGAGCGACGCGTTCGGCGGCATCGACCCGTACTCGAGCTCGAAGGCCGGCCAGGAGCTGGTGGCGGCCGCGTTCCGCGACAGCTTCGGCGTGCGCGTGGCCACGGCGCGGGCCGGCAACGTGATCGGCGGCGGCGACTGGTCGCGCGACCGGCTCGTCCCCGACCTCGTGCGCGCGCTGCTGAGCGGCGAGCCGGTGGCGCTGCGCCACCCGGGCGCGGTGCGGCCGTGGCAGCACGTCCTGAACCCGCTCGCGGGCTACCTGCGGCTCGCCGAGGCCGTGTGGGAGTCCGCCGACGCCGCGCGCGGCTGGAACTTCGGGCCCGCCGCGGCCGACGCACGCCCCGTGCGCGAGATCGCCGCGCGCATGGGCGCGCCGGTGCAGGAGCGCCAGGTCGACGGCGGAGTCGAGGTCGCGGCCGTCGAGCTGGATGCCGCAGCAGCGCGCAGTACGCTGGGGTGGACTCCGGTCTGGGACCTCGACACCGCGCTCGAGGCCACGACCGCGTGGCACCGGGCCGTCGCCGCCGGACACGACGCGCGCGCCGTGACCCTGGACCAGATCGACCGCTTCGAACAGGATCTGATGAAGAGATGAGCATCGGCATCGTGGGACTCGGATACGTCGGCCTGCCACTGGCCGTGGCGTTCGCGGAGGCGGGCGAGGAGGTCATCGGCGTCGACGTCGACCCCGGCCGCGTGGCCACGCTGAACGACGGCCGCTCGCCGATCGAGGACATCCCGGACGAGCGCCTGCACGGCGTGCTCGGCGCCTGCCGCTTCACGACGCGATCGGTCGAGCTGCACGAGGCCGAGGCGATCCTCGTCTGCGTGCCGACGCCGCTGACCCGCAACCGCGAGCCGGACCTCGGCCCGCTGCTCGCCGCCAGCCGCTCGCTCGCCGAGGTCGTCCGCCGCGGCCAGGTGATCGTGCTCGAGTCGACCACGTACCCGGGCACGACCCGCGAGCACCTGGTCCCGCTGCTCGAGGAGTCCGGCCTCAGCGCGGGCCGCGACTTCGCGCTCGCGTTCTCGCCCGAGCGCGTCGACCCGGGCCGCACCGACTACACGATCCGGACCACGCCGAAGGTCGTCGGCGGGCTCACACCGGGCTGCACCGACCGCGCCTCGGAGGTCTACGGCCGCATCTGCGACCACGTGATCCCGGTCTCGACCCCCGAGGTCGCCGAGCTGTCGAAGCTGCTCGAGAACATCTTCCGCTCGGTCAACATCGCGCTGATGAACGAGCTGGCGCGGCTCGCCGACCGCATGGACATCGACATCTGGGAGGTCATCGACGCCGCCTCCACGAAGCCGTTCGGGTTCATGCGCTTCGAGCCCGGCCCGGGCATGGGCGGCCACTGCCTGCCGGTCGACCCGTTCTACCTGAGCTGGAAGGCGCGCGAGTACGACATCTCGGCCGAGTTCATCGAGCTGGCCGGCAAGGTCAACCAGTCGCAGCCGTACTTCTGCGTCGAGAAGATCGAGCGCGCGCTCAACGACGCCGGCAAGCCGGTCCGCGGCTCGCGCATCCTGATCCTCGGCGTCTCGTACAAGGCCGGCGTGGGCGACATGCGCGAGTCGCCGGCGCTGAAGATCATCGAGCTGCTGGCCGAGCGCGGCGGCGACGTGCGCTTCCACGACCCGCACATCGCCGAGCTGCCGGACCAGGGCCTGCGCTCGATCGGCCTGGACGAGGGGCTCGACGGCGTCGACCTCGCGGTCATCGTCACCGCGCACCCGGAGGTCGACCACGGCCATGTCGTGGAGCGCGCGCCGAGCGTGCTCGACCTGCGCGGCACCACGCGCCACCTCGGCGTGCCGCAGCTCTAGTACGCGGCGGCCGCGCGCATCCAGTCACCGAGCTCGCGGTGCAGCCGCCGCGACGCGGCGAGCGCCCCGGTCATCTGGAAGAAGCCATGGATCATCCCCGGGTAGCGCCGCAGCTCGACGGGCACGCCGGCCTCGCGCAGATGTGCGGCGTGGCGTTCGCCGTCGTCGCGCAGCGGGTCGCATTCCGCGGTCACGATCAGCGTGGCGGGAAGGTCGCCGAGATCACGGTCGAAGAGCGGCGACACCCGCGGCGCCTGCCGGTCCACGTCCGCGGGCAGGTACTGGTCGAAGTACCAGCGCGACTTCTCGCTCGAGAAGCCGTAGCCCGCGGCGAACTCGTCGTAGGAGGGCGAGCTCGCGGTGGCGTCGAGCATCGGATAGATGAGCAGCTGGAAGGACGGTGGCCTGCCCTCGCGGGCGAGCACGTGGGTCACGCTCGCCGCGAGGTTCCCGCCTGAGCTGTCGCCGGCGACGGCGGGGGCGCTGCGCGACGCGCCGAGCGCCGGCGGCCTCGGCCGCGAGCCAGCGTGCCGCGGCGAGCGCGTCGTCGGCGGCGGCGGGGAACGGGTGCTCCGGGGCGAGCCGGCACTCGGGCGCCACGATCAGGCAGCCGCTCGCCAGCGCCAGCTCCCGCAGCGGCGCGTCGTAGCCGGCGCGGCCGAGCACGAAGCCGCCGCCGTGCAGGAACAGCACCGGATGCAGGACGCCCGGACGCGGCCGGTACACGCGCACGGGCAGCGGGCGCTCCGGCCCGCCGACCTCGATGTCCTCGATCGCGTGCAGCTCGCCGGGCACACGCTGCAGGAGGTCGGCCGCGGCGAGGTCGTCCGCGCGGACCGCTTCCACCGTCAGCTCGTCGATCGGCGTGGCCGGCTCGGCCGCCGCTCGATCGAGCAGCTCGCGGACCTCGGGGTCGAGCTCGGTCACGGCGCCGCGCCGGTCGGCACCGGGGCCCCGTCGTAGACGGCCCGCAGCCGCGCCGCGACCGCCGCGGGCGCGCAGCGGGCCCGGACGGCGGCCAGGGCGCGCTCTCCGGCGGCCTCGTCGCCGTACAGCGCCCGCGCCCGCAGCGCCAGCGCGGCGGCGTCAGCGGCCGGGTAGAGACCCTCGGCGGGCACGATCTCGGCCAGCCCGCCGCTCTCGGCGGCCACGACGGGCAGGCCCGCGGCCATCGCCTCGAGCGCGGCGAGCGGCAGGATCTCCGCGTAGCGCGAGGGCACGATCGCCAGCGCGGCCTGCCGCCGCAGCGCGGCGAGCTCGGCGGCGGCGATCGCGGCCGGTGAAGCGCACGTCGGCGCCCTCCGCCTGCGCGCGCAGGCGCGGCAGCTCGGGCCCGTCGCCGGCCACGACCAGCGGCAGCCCGGCGCTCGCGCAGGCCGCCACGGCGTCGGCGAAGCCCTTCTCGGCGCGTCAGCCGCCCGGCGGCGAGCGCGAAGCGACCCGCGGCCGCGCGCGAGCGGCCGGCGATGTCGCGCTGCACCGACGCGATCACGTGCGCGCGGTCGCCGAGCGGCGCCCCGAGCGTGCGCAGCCGGTCGAGCGCGAAGGCGCTCGGCACCACGAACGCGTCGGCGGCCGCGACCAGCCGCCGCTGCCAGAGCGCGAGCGCGGCGCCGTAGGTCACCGCCTCGGCGCGCGAGCCGCGGCAGTTCAGGCGCACGCCCGGCGCCGTGTTGACGCCGTGGCAGCGCGTGCAGTCCGCGCCGCGGGTGAAGCAGGTGCCGACCGCGCAGACGAGCCGGTAGTTGTGCAGGTGCAGGACGACGCGCGCGCCGGCCTCGCGGGCCGCGGCCAGCGCGCGCCAGCCGAACGCCGGGTGCACGTTGTGGGCGTGGACGACGCGGGCGCCGCTGCGCCGCACCGCCTCTCCGACCGCGTCCGGCTCGAGGCCGCCGCGCAGCAGCCCGGCCGCGGCGCGCGGCGCGCTCAGCGCGAGCGAGTCGCGCACGAAGACCTCGGACTGCTCGCCGAGCTGGTCGCGCACCAGCCAGGCGAGGTCCTCGACCGCGCGCTCCTCCCCGCCGGGCGTGCGGTAGCGGTTGTGCAGGAGCAGGATCAGCGGTCCGCGAGGCGGTCGAGCCGCCCTCCCACGACCGTCACCGTGCGGTGGACCGGGCGCATCAGCCACGGCGCGCGCACGTGCTTGGCCGCGAAGCGGTCGACCGAGGCGGCGAGGTGCGCGTCGCGCGCGGCGGTGACGCCGCCCGCGTGGCTCACGCGCACCGACGGCAGGTAGCGGACGCGGCCGCCCTGCCGGCGGATCCGCAGGAACAGGTCCTCCTCCTCCTTGTAGAGGAAGAACTCGGGGTCGAAGCCGCCGACGCCGTCGAACGCCTCGCGGGTGACGAGGCACGCGGCGCCGGACACCCAGGCGGCGTCGACCACGTGGTCGCGCAGCCGGTAGTGGCTGTGCCCGGCCGCCAGGGCGACGCGGGCGCGGAAGCCCTCGAGCTCGCCGTGGTCGCGCGGATCGACCGCGCCCGTGGGCGAGATCAGCTGCGGGCCGACGGCGGCGACGCCGTCGTCCAGCGCCGCGCGCAGGCGCTCGATCGTGCGCGGCTCGAACAGCAGCGAGTCCGGGTTGAGCAGGAACAGCGCACGCGCGTCGTGGCGCGCGGCGAGCAGGTTGTGGCCGCCGCCGAAGCCGAGGTTCTCCTCGGAATCGACGAACTCCACGGCGGGATGGTCCTCCGCGAGCCGGCCGAGGTCGTCCCCCGAGCCGTTCTCGAGCACGAGCACGCGGGCGCTGAAGTCCGCGCCCTCGAGGTCCGCGAGCACGCTGCGCAGGCACGGCTCGAGGTGACGGCGCGTGCGGAAGTTGATGACCTGGACGGCAACGTCGAGTGGCACGCCGCCATCATAGGTTCGCGATGCGCGTCGCCATCGTCGCCGAGTACTACCCGCGGGCCGCCGACCCGGTCCTGGGCGTGTGGGCTCACCGCCAGGCCGTCGCGGCCGCCGCGGCGGGCGCGGACGTCCACGTCCTCGTCCTGCACCGGCCGCTGCCGTCGCGCGCCGCGCTGCGCTCGCGCAGCCCGCGCGCGCTGGTCGCGCCGCTGCGCCAGCCGCTGCGGAGCGAGCTCGACGGCGTGCCGGTCAGCTACGTGCCGTTCCTCGCCCCGCCGCGCCCGCGCAGCTACGAGAGCTGGGGCGCCTGGGCGGCGGCGCCGCTCGCGCTGGCGCTGCGGCGGCTGCGGCGGCACTTCCCGTTCGACCTCGTGCACGCGCACTACGCCGCGCCGGCCGGCGACGCCGTGCGGCGGGCGCGCGTCGGCCGCCCGCTGGCGATCTCGGTCCACGGCGGCGACCTGCTGGCCGTCGCCGAGCAGTCGGAGACGGGCGCCCGGACGGTGCGCGACGCGCTCGGCCACGCCGCGGTCGTCCTCGCCAACTCGGCCGGCATGGAGCGGCGCGCGCGGCGCTTCGGCGCGGCCAACACGCGCGTCGTGCACCTCGGCAGCGACCTGCCGGACACGCCGGGCGCCGCCCCGGCCCGGCTCGTCACCGTCGGGCACCTGATCGCGCGCAAGCGCCACGCCGACGTCCTGCGCGCGCTGTGGCTGCTGCGCGACGCCCAGCCCGCCGTCGAGTGGGTCGTGGTCGGCGACGGGCCCGAGCGCGAGCCGCTGGAGCGGCTGGCCGCGGAGCTGGGCCTGGCCGAGCGCGTGCGCTTCACCGGCGCGCTGCCGCACGCGCGCGCACTCGAGGAGGCGCGCCGCGGCGGGGTGTTCGTGCTCCCGAGCGTCGACGAGGCGTTCGGCGTCGCCTACGTGGAGGCGATGGCGGGCGCGGTCCCGGCGATCGGCTGCCGCGGCGAGGACGGCCCGGAGGAGATCGCCGCCGCCGGCGAGGGGATCCGGCTCGTCGCGCCCGGCGACCCGGAGGACCTGGCGCGCGAGCTGGGCGCGCTGCTCGAGGCCGACGACTGGCGCCACGAGCTCGGCGCCGCCGCGCGCGCGACCGTCGAGCGCGCGTTCACCTGGGACGCCTGCGGCCGCGCGACCGTCGCGGCGTACGAGGACGCGCTCCGCGCATGAGCGGCACGCGTGACGGTCGCCATCCCCGTGCTCGACGGCGGGGCGCTGTTCGGCGAGGTGCTCGCGGCCGTGCGCGCGCAGGAGGTCGACCGGCCGGTCGAGCTGCTCGTGGCGGACTCGGGATCGGCGGACGGCTCGGCGGCGCTGGCCCGGCGGCTCGGGGCGCGCGTCCTCGAGGTCGCGCCGGGCGAGTTCTCGCATGGCGGCACGCGCAACCGGCTGGTCGCGCGAGGCGGCCGGCGACCACGTCGCGTTCCTCACCCAGGACTCGGTGCCCGCCGCACCGCGGCTGGCTCGCCGCGCTGCTGCGCGGCTTCACGCTCGCCGACGACGTGGCGCTCGCCTGCGGCCCCGCGCTGCCGCGCGAGGGCGACTCGCCGATGGTCCGCCGCGAGCTCGGCGAGTTCTTCGCCCGCTTCGGCGGCGAGCGGGTCGACCGCGGCGCCGCCGAGCTCGGCCCGGCATCGTTCTTCAGCAGCGCCAACGGGGCGATCGCGCGCTGGGCGTGGGAGCGCGTGCCGCTGCGGGACGTGCCGTACGCCGAGGACCAGGTGCTCGCGCGCGACGTGCTCGCGGCCGGGCTGGCGAAGGCGTACGTGCCCGCCGCCGCCGTGGTGCACTCGCACGACCTGCCGCCGCTGGGCGCGCTGCGGCGCTACTTCGACGACTTCCGCGCGCTCGGCGAGGTCCACGGCCATCGCGAGCCGCTGAGCCCGCGCTACGTGGCGGCGCGCGTGCGCGGCGACGTCGCCGCCGACCGCGCGTACATGCGCCGCGAGGGGCTGCCGGTGCAGACCTGGCGCTCGCTGCGCCACCAGACCGCACGGGCACTCGGCCGCAGCCTCGGCGCGAACGCCGACCGCCTGCCGGCGCCCGCGCGCCGCGCGCTGTCGCACGACGGCCGCGCGACGTTCGAGGCCGTCCCATGAGCCGCCCCGTCCTGTTCGTCACGAACCACGCGCCCGCCTTCCGCCGCGGCGCGTTCGCGGCGCTGCACGAGCGCGAGGACGTGGTGTTCGCGCTGATCGGCGGCACGGTCAGGCACGGCGGCCAGACCTTGTCGCCGGGTTCGGGGGGTCAGACCCCGCCAGCGCCAGAGGAGGGCCGGACGCCGCGTTGAAGGGGTCAGACCCCGGTTTCGTGGTGCGGCCGTCTCAGCGGGGCGTGCTGCGGCTGGCGGCCTCGGGGCGCTTCCGCGCGGTCGTGGCCGGGTTGAGCGGGCGGGTGGCGCTGCCCGCCGCGTACGCCGGCGCGCGGATCGCGGGCGTGCCGTTCGTGCTGTGGGCGACGATCTGGGCGCATCCGCGGACGCCTGCGCACGCCCTCTCCTACCTCCCGCTGCGGCACATCTACCGCAACGCCGACGCGATCGCGACCTACGGCACGCACGTCTCCGCCTACGTCCGCGCCCAGGGCGCGCGGGGCCCCGTGTTCGAGGCTCCGCAGAGCGTCGACGACGCGTTCTGGACCGGCCCGGCGTCCGAGTTCCGACGCGCCCCGTTCCAGGTCCTGTTTGCCGGCCGTGCGGCGCGGGAAAAGGGATCCGGGGTGCTTCTGCAGGCTTGGAGTTCCACCGGCCTGTCCGCACCCCGAGCCGCGCTAGTAATGGTCGGCGGCGGTCCGTTCCGAGCCCGGACCGTCGCCGCCAGCGCGGTGCTGCCCGAACCGCCCGCCGACCCGGAGACGCTCCGCAACTTCTACGCGGGGTCGGACGTTGTGGTCGTACCGTCGATCCCCACCCGCGACTTCCTCGAGCCGTGGGGCCTGGTGGTCAACGAAGCCTTCGACCGGGGGGTTCCCGTGATCGCAACCGATGCCGTCGGCGCCGCAGCCGGCGGGCTCGTGCAGCACGAACGCACCGGCCTCGTCGTCCCGGCGGGCGACTCCGCCGCGCTCGCCGCCGCCATCCGCCGCCTGCACGACGACCCCGCGCTGCGCGCCCGCCTGGGCGCCGCGGCACGCGCGGCCGTGCGCTCGTTCGACCACGCCGCGTGGGCCGCGGGGATGGGTCGCGCGCTCGCCGCGGCAGGTGCCGGACGCGCTCAGGAGGGCTGCTAGCGTGCTGCGACCGATGCCGCGCACGACGGTCTTTCTCGCGTGCCTGCTGGCGCTGCTGATGGCCGCGCCCGCGAGCGCGCAGAGCACCCGCACCAAGATCCTCCAGGAGTGCCAGGACGGAGCCCTCAAGGGCGACTACTCGGCGCGGGAGATCCGCGACGCCCGCAACAACATCCCGGACGACATCGACCAGTACTCGAGCTGCCGCGGAGTCCTCTCGAACGCGCTCGCGGACCGCGTCGGCGGCTCCGGCGCCGGCGCTGACGGCGGGGCCGGCGGCGGCGTCGGCGGCGCCGGGGGCACGGGCGACGGCGGCGCCGGTGGCGCCGGTGGCGCTCCGCTGACGCCTTCGACCGACCAGGATCGCCAGGCGCTCAACGACGCGGCCACCGGCGGCGGCGCGCCGCTGGAGATCGGCGGGCAGCGCGTCGTGCCCGGTGCGGCGGCCTCCGTGCGCAACGACCTTCCGCCGACCCTGCTCGTGGTGCTGATCCTGCTCGCCGTCGGCGGCGGCGATCGGGGCGAGCCCGGTGCTGCGCCGGCGCACCTTCGCGCCGCTCGCCGGAGTCGGCGCCGCCATCCGCTCCCGTGTCCTTCCTGGCCGACCCGGTTAGCACCGCCCGCCGCAGGCGGACGATCACGATCCCGGTCCCGCGCGTCGCGGGCGACGCGGCGCTGGCCGCGGGGACCGCGCTCGCGCTCGTGCTGGCGGCGTTCGTCGCCGCCGGCGGGCTGCGACTCGAGCGCACGGCGAACGTCCTGATCGCGCTGATGCTGGCCGGTGCCGCGCTCGTGGCCGCCGCGGTGATCCGGCGCCCGCGCACGGCCGACGCGCCGCTCTACGGCGGCGTGCCGCTGCTGCTCTTCGGCCTGCTGAGCGCGTTCACCGCGCTGTCGGTGCTGTGGTCGATCGCCCCGTCGGACTCGTGGGTCGAGGCCAGCCGCACGCTCGCCTACCTCGCGGTGTTCGCGGCGGCCATCGCGCTCGTGCGCCTGATCCCGCACCAGTGGTCCGGGCTGCTGCTCGGGCTCGGCGCGGGCTGCCTGCTGATCACCGTGTGGGCGCTGCTGAGCAAGGTCTTCCCGCAGTCGCTGGCGCCCGACGAGACCTACGCCCGCCTGCGCGAGCCGTTCGCGTACTGGAACTCGGTCGGCCTGATGGCGGCGATGGGCGCGCTCCCGATGCTGTGGCTCGCGGCGCGCCGCAACGGCCACGCGGCCGTCAACGCGATCGCCTGGCCGGCGCTGGCGCTGCTGTTCGTGACCGTCATGCTCGCCTACTCGCGCGGCGCCCTCGCGGCGCTCGTGATCGGCATCGGCCTCTGGTTCATCCTCGTGCCGCTGCGGCTGCGCGGCCTCGTGGCGCTGGCCGCCTCGGTGCTCGGCGCCGGGCTGCTGGTCGTCTGGGCGTTCTCGCAGGACGGGCTGACCACCGACGAGGCGCCGATGGCGGCGCGCGTCGACGCCGGGCACGAGTTCGGCGCGCTGCTGCTGCTGCTGAGCGTCGTGCTGCTCGCCGCCGGCCTCGCCGTCCAGTTCGCCATCGCCCAGCGGCCGCCGGGGCCGCGCACGCGACGCAACGCCGGCCGCGCCGCGCTCGCCGTGCTGGCGCTGCTGCCGATCGTCGCGCTGCTCGCGCTCGCGACCGCGGAGGGCGGCATCGACGGCCAGGTCAGCAAGGCCTGGAACCAGCTCACCGACCCCGACGCCCGCACGCCCGCCAACGAGCCGGGCCGCTTCACCGAGGCGTCCTCCGTGCGCGCCCGCTACTGGCAGGAGGCGTTCGACATCCACGCCACGAGCCCGTGGGTCGGCACCGGGGCGGGCGCGTACGTGGTCGCGCGGACCCGCTTCCGCGACGACGCGCTGGAGGTCCGCCACGCCCACGGCTACGCGGTCCAGACGCTCGCCGACCTCGGCTGGGCCGGGCTCGCCCTGTCGCTGCTGCTGGCCGTCGCCTGGCTCGTGAGCGCGTTGCGCGCCACCGGCCTGCGCCGGCGCGACCGCGGGCTGCCGTACGACGCCGAGCGCGTCGGGCTGCTGACGCTGCTGGTCGTCGTGGTCGTCTTCGCGGTGCACTCGTTCGTCGACTGGACGTGGTTCGTGCCCGCCAACGCGGCCGTGGCGCTGCTCGCCGCCGGCTGGGTCGCCGGCCGCACGCCGCTGCGGCGGCGGCTCGAGGCGCCCGAGCCCGAGCCGGCGCCGGTGCCCGGCTGGATCGACGCCGGCCGGCTGCGCGCGCCTGCGCCGCTCCGTGCCGCCGCTGCGCGGGGCGATCGCCGCGCTGATCGCCGTGATCGCGCTCGCCGCCGCGTGGACGACCTACCAGCCCGTGCGCTCCGTGCACGCGGGCGACGAGGCGTTCGACCGGCTCGACCTCGGGCAGATCGAGGCCGCGGTCTCGATCGCCACGATCGCCGGCGACCGCAACCCGCTCTCGCCCGAGCCGCTGTTCGAGCTCGCCGCGATCGAGCAGGCGCGCGGCAACACCGAGGCCGCCCAGCGGGCGCTCGAGCGCGCGGTGCACCTGCAGCCCGCGAACGCCGAGACGTGGCGGCGGCTCGGCCAGTTCCGGCTCGGCGTGCTCCAGGACCCGCAGGGCGCGCTCGACGCCTTCAAGGCCGCGTACTACCTCGACCCGCGGTCGCCGGCCTCGACGAACGACATCCTCGCGGCGAGCCGCGCCGGCGCCTCGGCGCCGCCCGCTACGACGCCCTGACGGCGCGCGCCAGCAGGCTCCGCCGCAGCAGCGGCGGCCCGCCCCACGACCGCACCTGCGCCGGCAGCCCGGCGCGCTCGAGCTGCGCGGCGAGCGACCGGGCCGTGTAGAAGCGCAGGTGGTCGCCGGCCGGGTCGAAGTGGCGCTCGAAGGCGGTCAGCGCCGTCCAGGCGCCCTTGACGCGCCCGTGGAACGGCGTCGTCACCACGAAGCGGCCCTGCGGCCGCAGCACCCGCCGCACCTCGACCAGCAGGCCGTCGGTGTCGGCCACGTGCTCGAGCACCTCCGAGCACCACACGAGGTCGACCGAGCCGTGGTCGAGCGGCAGCGAGCCGTCGTCCTCGACGCGCCGCAGGTCGGCGCCCGGCACGTTGCGGCGCGCCCGCTCGAGCGCGCCGTCGGCGACCTCGACGCCGACCGGGTCGGCCCCGTGGTCGCGCAGCGCCGCGACGAAGCGGCCCGCCCCGCAGCCGAGGTCGAGCACCCGCTCGCCCGGCCGCGCCGTGCCGAGCAGCAGCGCGCGGCGGCGCTCCCACGCCCACGGCTCGGGGTCGTCCGGGGCGTCGGCCCAGGGCTGCTCGTAGAACGCTCGCACGGGCCCCGAGGCTACGCTTCGTGCGCGATGCGCCTGCGTCTGATCCGCAACGCCACGCTGCGCGTGAAGCTCGGCGGCAAGCTCCTGCTGATCGACCCGATGCTCGATCCCGCCGGGGCGCGCGAGCCGGTCGAGGACACGCCGAACCCGCGTCGCAACCCGCTCGTCGAGCTCCCCGAGCCGCCCGCGATCGTGGTCGGCGGCATCGACGGGATCATCGTCACCCACCTGCACCGCGACCACCTCGACGCGACCGCGATCGAGCTGCTGCCGAAGCACCTGCCGCTGTTCTGCCAGCCGCCGGACGCCCAGACGCTGCGCGACCACGGCTTCGGCGACGTGCGGCCGGTCGACGACGCGGTCGACTTCGACGGCCTGCGGATCGCGCGCACGGCCGGGCGGCACGGCAGCGGCGAGATCGGCGCCGCGCTGGCGCCGGTCAGCGGCTTCGCGCTCGGCGGCCCGGACGGCCTCTACGTCGCCGGCGACACGATCTGGTGCGACGAGGTGCGCGCGGCGATCGCCGAGCACCGGCCGGCCGCGATCGTCGTCAACGCCGGCGGCGCGCGCTTCCTCACCGGCGACCCGATCGTGATGACCACCGACGACGTCGTCGCCGTCGCCCGCCACGCCCCGCAGGCGCGGATCATCGCGGTCCACCTGGAGGCGATCAACCACTGCCTGCAGACGCGCGCCGACCTGCACCAGCGCCTGCGCGACGAGCGCCTCACCGATCAGGTCACCGTCCCCGAGGACGGCGCCGAGGTCCCGCTGCCCTAGCGCTACTCGGCGCCCGCGGGGTGCGGAGCCGTCGGGTCCTCGCTCTCCTCGCCGGCGTGCTCGCGCGCCAGGTAGTTCTCGATCTCCATCGGATCGTCCTTGGAGCGGTCGACCACGCGCAGCAGGTCGGACATCGTCGCGACCTCCTCGATCTGCTCCTTGATGAACCACTGCATGAACTGCTCGCTCGCGTAGTCGCCCGCCTCGCGGGCGGCGGCGGCGAGGCCGTTGATCTGCTCGGTGACCCGCTTCTCCTGCGCGAGCGCGAGCCTGACCGGGGCGACGATGTCCTCGAACCGGGTCTCCGGCGCGGCGACGCCCGGCACGATCACCTCGGCGTCGGCGTCGACGAGGTACTGGACCATCATCATCGCGTGGTCGCGCTCCTCGAGCGCCTGGCGGTAGAAGAAGCGCGCGAGCTGCGGCAGCGTCTCGGCGTCGTAGTGCACGGCGGCCGCGACGTACTGCTGGTGGGCGGCGAACTCGTTCCCGATCTGCTCGTTGAGCCGGGTGACGAAGGCTTCGGCTGGCATAGGACTGGACCTTACGTCAGTTAGGGCTCCCTAACGGGGTGCTAGCCTCGGCGCAACGTGCCCGAGGCGAAGATCGTCAAGCCCAAGAAGCGCTGCTGCAAGGACAAGCCGCGCTGCAAGAAGTGCCCCGTCGTCTGCAAGCGGCTGATGACCGAAGGGCTCGCCGAGCGGCTCGACAACGGGCGCTACATGCTCGATCCGGGGCTGCGCAAGAAAGCCCTCAAGGCGGCGCGCGCCCGGTAGCAGCGTTATCCTGCCCCCGTCATGGCCACCTGCGTTGTCACGGGTGGCGCGGGATTCCTCGGGTCGCATCTGTGCGACGAGCTGCTTCGCCGCGGCCACCACGTCATCTGCGTGGACAACTTCGAGACGGGATCCCTCGCCAACATCGAGCACATCCGCGTGCCGGAGTTCCGGCACATCCACACGGACATCATCGAGCCCTTCTTCGTCGACGAGCACGTCGACTTCGTCTACCACTTCGCCTCCCCGGCGTCGCCGATCGACTACCTGCGGCTGCCGCTGCACACGCTCAAGGTCGGCTCCTACGGGACGCACAACGCGCTCGGCCTGGCCAAGCACCACCGCGCGCGCTTCCTGACCGCCTCGACCTCCGAGGTCTACGGCGACCCGCAGGTCCACCCGCAGCCCGAGACCTACTGGGGCCACGTGAACCCGATCGGGCCGCGCGGCGTGTACGACGAGGCCAAGCGCTACGCCGAGGCGCTGACGATGGCCTACCACCGCCAGCAGGGCGTGGACACGGCGATCGTGCGCATCTTCAACACGTACGGGCCGCGGATGCGCCCGCACGACGGCCGCGCGATCCCGACGTTCATGCGCCAGGCGCTGCAGGACCGGCCGATCACCGTCTTCGGCGACGGCTCCCAGACCCGCTCCTTCTGCTTACGTCAGCGACCTGATCGACGGCATCATCCGGCTCGCGGAGTCGGGCATCCACCATCCCGTCAACATCGGCAACCCGAACGAGTTCACGCTGCTCGAGCTGGCCACCGCGGTGATCGAGGTCACCGGTTCGCGGTCGGAGATCGTGCACGAGGCACTCCCCACGGACGACCCGAAGGTCCGCCAGCCCGACATCTCGCTCGCGCGCGAGCTGCTCGGCTGGGAGCCGACAGTCGAGCTGCGCGAGGGCCTGCAGCGCACGCTCGAGCGACTCGGGCGTCGAGGCGCTGACCGGCAGCGGTAGCTCCTAACACCGCTACATCCGTCTCCGTGAGGCGTTGACAGCTCACGGCACGACTCTTGGCTGAAGCACCGACCCAGACCCCGCAGCGCCCGCGCAGCACCGCAGAGCCGGTGGTGCCGAGGCTCCCCTCCGTCGACGTCCGCCGCAAGCGGCCGCCGGCGCTCGCCTTCCTGCTGCGCATGGAGACGCTGCGCCGCGCCCTGCGCGTGGGCTCGCTGCTGGTGCTCGACTTCGCCGGCCTGTTCTCCGCGATCTGGGTCGCGCTGATGGTCAAGGCGATCGTGCGCGACGGCGAGTGGGCGCTCCACGCCTCCTACGTCGAGTCGCGCGAGACGGTCGCCTTCGCGTACCTGCTCGACCGTGCTGCTGTTCGCCCGCTCGGGGCTCTACGCCTCGCGCGCCGAGCGGCCCGGCCTCGCGCGCATCGTCTCCTCGCTGTTCCAGGTGACGGTCGTCGCGCTGATCTTCGCGCTCGTCCAGGGCGAGGAGTACTCGAGCTACTACATCTTCTACGGCACGCTGGCGTTCGCGATCTGCTTCATCGGCTCGATCCGCTGGGTCTACGAGCAGGTCACCGGCATGGTGCTGCGCGCGGCCGGCTACCGCCGCCGCGCGGTGCTGGTCGGCTCGGGCAAGCACATCGAGGACGTCGCCCACGCGCTGGTCGACGAGGTGCACGCGCCGGTCGAGATGGTCGGCTTCATCTCGCTCACGCCGCGGCCCGACAACGGCCTCAAGTCGCTCGGGCGGATCGAGGACCTCGCCGAGGTGCTCGACGTGCACCGCGTGCAGGAGGTGATCATCGCCGACCCGGACTTCCCGCAGGAGCGCGCGGTCGAGCTGGTCGACCAGTGCCACCGGCGGGCGGTGACCGTGCGGATCGCGCCGTCGACGATGGAGATCCTCGTGCACCGGGCCGAGTTCGTGCCCGGCGCGTCGGTGCCGCTGTTCGAGCTGCGGCCGCCGGTGTTCGACGGCTTCGACTACGTCCTCAAGCGGTCGTTCGACTTCTTCGTGGCGCTGCTGCTGACGCTCGTGCTCAGCCCGCTGCTGCTGCTGATCTCGGTCGCGGTGGCGATCTCCTCGCGCGGGCCGGTCTTCTACCGGTCGCAGCGGCCGGGCATCGGCGGCGAGGCGTTCGCGTGCCTGAAGTTCCGCACGATGCGCTCGGGCGCCGACCAGATGCAGGCCGACCTGGAGAGCCTGAACGAGGCGTCGGGCGCGCTGTTCAAGATCCGCCGCGACCCGCGGCTCACGCGCGTCGGCGTGCTGCTGCGGCGCTACTCGCTCGACGAGCTGCCGCAGCTGTTCAACGTGCTCGCCGGCCAGATGTCGCTCGTCGGCCCGCGGCCGCTGCCGCAGCGCGACTTCGACCAGCTCGAGGACTGGCACAAGAAGCGCTACCTCGTGCTGCCGGGGATCACCGGCCTGTGGCAGGTGTCGGGGCGCTCGGAGCTCGACTTCGACGACCTCGTGCGGCTCGACTTCCTCTACCTCGAGCGCTGGTCGGTCGGTCTCGACCTGGCGATCCTGCTCAAGACCGTGCCCGCGGTCCTGAGCCGCCGCGGCGCCTTCTGACGTGATCGCCGACGCGCCCCCGGGCGACGTCGCGCACCGGTTCGCGGTCTCCGTCGCTCGCGGCGGCGCGCGCCCCGCCGCGAGCGTGCGCGAGCGGCGCGCCCAGCTGCGCCTGCGGGACCGGTTCGGCAACGCCGGGCTGACCGTGCGGGTGCAGCGCTTCGGCACGCCGCGCGGGCCGTCGCGGAACGTGATCGGCGTCTGGGACGGCAGCGGCACCTGCGTGCGGGTGCTGATGGCGCACGCCGACACCGTCCCGCCCAGCCCCGGCGCCGAGGACAACGCCTCCGGGCTCGGGCTGCTGGCCGCCCTGGCGCCGCGGCTGCGCGTGCTGGCGCCGCGCTGCGACGTCTGGCTCGTCGCCACCGGCGCCGAGGAGCGGATCCACACGGGCTCGCCGGACCACCTGGGCGCGCTGGCGCTGGCGCGGATCGTCCCGCGGCGGCGCCTGCGCTACGCGCTCTCGCTCGACGAGGTCGGGCGCGGCTCCGCGTTCCGGCTGCGCTCGCCCGCGGCGGCGCCGCGGCGGCGGGTCGAGGGCGAGCTGCTGGCCGCCGCACGGCGCACGCGCGTGGCCGTGCGACTGGCTGCGCGACGACGGCACCGGCAACTCCGACCACCGCGAGTTCGAGCTCGCCGGGCTGCCCGGCGTCAAGCTCGGTGGGCGGGAGAATGCATGCCGCCACTCGGCGTGCGATACCGTCGACCGACTCGAGCGGCGCGCGCTCGGCCGGGTCCAGCGGGTGGTCGAGGCAGTGTTGCGTCGCTGACCCCGCGTCAAGGCGCGCGTACGACGTGCCGACGAAGGTCCCAAGGTGTCACGGATCCCCGAATATGGCGGTCGGTTCGGGCCGGAGCAGGCGCGCCGGCTGCTCTGGCGTGCGGGCTTCGGGCCCTCGCGCGGGCAGGCCGAGCGGCTCGCCCGCATGGGCCTCGACCGCGCCGTGCGCTCGCTGACGCATCCGCGTTCGACGCGCCTCGACGGCCGCCCGGCGCGCGACGAGGACGGGCGCGCGCTGGCGCCGCGCGACGCCTGGGGCCACGACCACTGCTGGTGGCTCGACCGGATGGTGCGCACGCGCGCGCCGCTCGTGGAGCGGATGACGCTCGTCTGGCACGACTGGTTCGCGACCTCCAAGGGCCGGTGCGACGCAGACGCTGATGCTGCGCCAGAACGCGATGCTGCGCCGCCACGCGCTCGGCTCGTTCGAGGCGCTGACGCGCGACGTCACGCGCGACCCGGCGATGCTGCTGTGGCTCAACGGGATCACGAACTCGCGCGGGAGCCGAACGAGAACTACGCGCGCGAGCTGCAGGAGCTGTTCACGCTCGGCGCCGGCCGCGGCTACGGCGAGCGCGACGTGCGCGCGATGGCGCGCGCGCTGACCGGCTGGCGCAGCGAGTGGAGCGACGGCCGCGGCCCGCACTCGTTCCGCTTCGACCGCGAGTCTGCACGACCGCGGCGTCAAGCGCATCTACGGCCGCCGCGGGCGCTACGGCTGGGAGGACGCCGTACGGCTCGCCGTGCGCCACCGCCAGCACCCGTCGTTCATGGTCCGCAAGCTCTGGGGCTACTTCATCCCGACGCCGCCGCCGCGCGGCACGGCGCGCGACCTCGAGCGGCTGTACGTGCGCTCCGGCCGGCGGGTGCGCCCGCTGCTGGACGCGATCCTGCGCCACCCGCACCTCTACGACCCCGGCCGCCGGATGGCCAAGCCGCCGGTCGTGCAGGCCGCCGGGATGCTGCGGGCGCGCGGGCGCGGCGTCGACACCACCGCGTGGTCGTGGCTCTGCGAGCAGGCCGGGCAGATGCTGTTCGAGCCGCCGAACGTCTCCGGCTGGGACGACGAGAGCTGGCTCGACACCGGCACGTTCCGCGCGCGCTGGTGGATGGCGGCCGAGATCTGCAACCGCGAGCGGCTCGACGACGGCGCCAAGGCGCCCGCGAACGCCGCGAAGCTCGTCGACCGCGCCACCGCCTTCTGGGACGGCACGCCGCTGACCCGGCCGACGCGCCAGGCGCTCGAGCGCTACGCCCGCGGCGCGCTCGCGACCGCCGACCAGGAGTGGAAGCGCGAGGCGTACCCGCCGCTGATCGAGAACGCGCTCCGGATGCTGATCGCCGTCTCCCCCGACTACCTGACCGCATGAGCCACGACACCACCGTCTGCTGCGCCGAGCACGGCCTCCCCGGCATCGAGACGGGCATGCCCGCGCCCGCGGGGACCGGGCTGTCGCGGCGCTCGTTCGTGCTGCGCTCGGCCGGGCTCGCGCTGTCGGTCTACGGCGCCGGCCGGCTCGGCGGCCTGCCGGCGTTCGAGGAGGGCGTGGCGCGCGCGCAGGGCGGCGGACCGGGCACGGTGCTCGTCAGCGTGTTCCTCGACGGCGGCGCGGACAGCCTCTCGATCCTGGCGCCGGTCGGCGATCCCGCCTACCGCAAGCTGCGGCCGGGCCTCGCGGTCGCCGGCGGGACGCCGTTCGCCGAGGACGGGCGGCTCGCCTGGCACCCCGCGGCCACGCCGCTGGCCGCAGCTGCACGCCGAGGGCAAGCTCACCGTGCTGCCCGCCGTCGGCTACGCCAGCCCGGACCAGTCGCACTTCGTCTCGCGCCACTTCTGGGAGGTCGGCGCGCTCGACCCGCAGCTGCGCTCCGGCTGGATGGGCCGGCTGCTCGACCGCATCGGCACCGCCGACAACCCGCTCCAGGGCGTGTCGATGGGCGGCAGCCTCGGCCCGTCGCTGGCCGCGGCGCGCGTGCCGGTCGCGGCGGTCGACGCGCCCGAGGACTTCGGCTTCTGGGCCCCGGGCGCGTGGGGGCCGCCGGGCGACCTCGCGGTCGAGGCGTTCGCCGACGTCGGCCACGCGCTGAAGGGCTCGCGCGATCCGGCGCTCGCCCAGGCCGCGCGCGCGGCGGCGTTCGCCGGCGGCGTGCGGCGGTCGCTGGCGCCGCTCGGCCGCGACGGCGAGCCGGCGTACACGCCCGCCGCCGCCTACCCGGCGTCCGACGACCGCTTCCCGCGCCGGCTCGCCGGCCTGGCGGCGATGCTCGCCGCCGGGCTGCCCGTGCGCTGCGCGACGATCAACGCGCCGGGCGCCTGGGACACGCACGCCAACCAGGAGCGCGAGCTGCACGGAGAACCTGTCGCTGACCAGCGCGTCGCTGCTGGCCTTCCAGCGCGACCTCGAGGCGCGCGGGCTCGCCGGCCGCGTGCTCACGCTCGTCTGGTCCGAGTTCGGCCGCCGGGCGGCGGAGAACGGCTCCGGCACCGACCACGGCGCGGCCGGCATCGGGTTCATCATGGGCACGCGCGCGAGCGGGCGCATGATCGGCGAGTTCCCGGGCCTCGGCGTCGCTCGACCCCGACGGCAACCTGCGCGCGACCTCCGACTTCCGCGGCCTCTACGCCGCGCTCTCCGCCGACTGGTTCGGCGTCGACCCGGCCGCCGTGCTGCCCGGCCTGGGCGGCCTCGGGCGCCCGAGGATCCTCAAGTGAGCCGCGCGCTGCTGCTCGCGCTGGTGCTGCTCGCCGCGCTGCCGGGCGCGGCCTCGGCGGCGCCCGCGCGCCTGCTCGTCGAGGCGCGCGAGTTCAACCTCGTGCTCTCGCGCCCGGCGGTCAAGGCGGGCCGCGCGATCGTGCAGCTCGCCAATCGCGGCGAGGACCCGCACGACCTGCGCATCGTCCGCTTCGGCGGGCGCACCGCCGGCACGATCGGCGAGGTGCTGCCGGGCGAGGTCGGCGAGTGGGAGGGCCGCCTGCGGCGCGGCCGCTACCGGCTCGTCTGCACGCTCGAAGGCCACCGCTCGTACGGCATGCGCGCGGTCCTGCGCGCCCGCCGCTAGCGGCGCCCGCGCAGCACCCGCTCGTCGCCGCGCCGGAGCGTGACGCGCTCGGCGTCGAGGCGCTCGAGGTACGCCTGGGCGAAGCGGCGCGAGGTGCCGAGCTCGTCGCGCGCGCCGGCCAGCGTGATCGAGCCGTCGCGCTCGATCGCCGCGACGATCGCCTCGCGCGACGGCGGCGAGCGCGTCGGGGTGGACGTGCAGCGAGCGCCCGAGCCGCACCGCGCGACCGTGCGCGCGCAGCGCCGCGAGCTCCGCGGGCGTGCCGATCGTCGGCCGGCGGCTCGGTCCCGGCCGCGCGCAGCCGCTCCTCGACGGCGAGCGCGGCCTCGGTCAGCGGCGGCGGCGCGGGCGGCGGCGGCGCGGCGCGGCGGCGGCGGCGGCGGCGGGCTGCCTCGCCGGCGAGCCGCGCGACCACCTCGGGCGACGGCCCGTGCCGGCGCGGCGCCGGCATCGAGGACGACGCCGCCGCCGAGCGTGTCCGGCGGCGACGTCGCGCGCATCACGACGCGGTCGCCGCGCACGGCCACGATCGGGCCGCTCGAGCCGCAGCTGCCAGAACCGCCCGCCGAGCGCGACGAGCGCGCGCCGGCGTGTCGCGCGTGCCGTGGTGCACGACGACCGCGCGCCGCCGGCGGCAGCACGAGGTCCAGCTCGACGTCGACCCGGTACGTCGCCGCGATCGCGTCGCCGAGCCGACCACGACGTCGCCGCGCGCGACCTCCTCGCGGCCGAGCGCCGGCGAGGTTGAGCGCGACGCGCTGGCCGGCCTCGGCGCGCTCGACCGGCTCGTCGTGGACCTCGACGGAGCGGATGCGGGCGCGTCAGGCCGGACGGGAGGACCGTGACGGCGTCGCCGCGGGCGGCGGTCCCCGACCAGAGCGTGCCGGTCACGACCGTGCCCGCGCCGCGCACGCTGAACGCGCGGTCGACGTGCAGGCGCAGCGGCGCCGCCGGCGCCCGCCCGGCCGGGCACCGCCGCGGCCGCGCGTTCGAGCGCGGCGCGCAGCGCGTCGAGCCCCGCCCCGGTGCGCGCCGACACCGGCACGACGGCAGCGCCCGGCAGCAGCGCCGCCGCTTCGGCGGCCGCGCGCTCGGGGCCGGCCAGGTCGGCCTTCGTGATCGCCACGACGCCCGTCGTCACGCCGAGCGCGGCGAGCACGGTCGCGTGCTCGCGGGTCTGCGGCATCACGCCGTCGTCGGCGGCGACGATCATCAGGCAGCAGGTCGATCCCGGTCGCGCCCGCGACCATCGTGCGCACGAACCGCTCGTGGCCCGGCACGTCGACCACCGACAGCCGCCGGCCCGACGGCAGCTCGAGCGGCGCGTAGCCGAGCTCGATCGAGATCCCGCGCTCGCGCTCCTCCGGCAGCCGGTCGGTGTCGACGCCGGTCAGCGCCTGCACGAGCGCGGTCTTGCCGTGGTCGATGTGCCCCGCCGTGCCGAGCGTGAGCGGCGACGGCTCATGCGACGACGCGCGCGCGACCTCGACGGCCTCGGCGTCGGTGAGCGTGCGCGGGTCGAGCAGCAGCCGCGCCGTCCTCGATCCGCCCGACGACCGGCGGGTCGCCCGCGCGCAGCCGCGCGGCGAGCTCGTCGCGCGAGACGCCCGTCGACGGTCACCGCCACCACCGGGCCGGGGAGCTCGAGCAGCGGCAGCGCGCCGCCGCCGACGCGCGCGACCGCGTCGACGACCTCGCGCGCCCGCCGATCGCCGCCGCCAGGCGCTCGCGCCCGCGCCGCGCAGCTCGCCTCGCCGGCGGTCAGCATCGCGAGCACCGGGATCTCGCGCGCGCGCCGGCCGGGTCGCGGTGGAGGCGCAGCGTCGCCTCGAGCGCGGCGAGGGAGAGCTTGTCGAGCCGCAGCGCGCGGGCGAGCGGGTGCGCGCGGGCGGCGGCGACCGCGTCCGCGCGCCCGACGAGCAGGCCCGCCTGCGGCCCGCCGAGCAGCTTGTCGCCCGAGAAGCAGACGAGCGCGGCGCCGGCGCGCGACCGAGCGGCGCACCGGCGGCTCGTCGCGCAGGGCGTCGAAGTCGTCGCCGAGCACGCCCGAGCCGACGTCGTCGATCACCGGCACGCCGAGCTCGCACAGCTCCTCGATCTCGACGCTCCTGCGACGAAGCCGAGCTGGCGGAAGTTCGACGGGTGGACGCGCAGGATCGCGCCGGTGGCCGGGCCGAGCGCGCGCTCGTAGTCCGCGCGGCGCGTGCGGTTCGTGGTCCCGACCTCGACCAGCCGCGCGCCCGCCTGCGCGATCACGTCCGGGATCCGGAAGCCGCCGCCGATCTCGACGAGCTGCCCGCGCGAGACGACCACCTCGCGGCCCGGGCCGGCGAGCGCCGCGGCCGCGAGCAGCGTCGCGCCGGCGCCGTTGTTGACCACCAGCGCCGCCTCGGCGCCGGTCAGCTCGCACAGCAGCGCCTCGACGTGGTCGTGGCGCGAGCCGCGGGCGCCGCGTCGCGAGGTCGAGCTCGAGGTTCGAGTAGCCCTCCGCCGCCCGCGCGACCGCCGCGCGCGCCGCGGCGGCCAGCGGCGCGCGGCCGAGGTTCGTGTGCACGATCACGCCGGTCGCGTTCAGCACCCGCCGCAGCCGCGGGCGCTCGGAGGCCTCGGCCCAGGCCCGCGCGCGCGCCGCCAGATCGGCGTCGCCCGTCGTCGCCGGCGCGCAGCTCCGCGCGCCGCTCCGCCAGCACCGCCCGTGCGGCCGCGAGCGCCACCGCGCGCGGCGCGTCGACCTCCGCCGCGAGAGCGTCGACCGGGGGCAGCGCAGCGCAGGTCGGACACCGCGCCGAGGGTACCCTTCCGGCATGGCCATCGAGGACGACGACGCGGTCGACGACTCGGTCGCGCCGGTCGTCGGCCCGGACGACCCGCGGCGGTTCACGGACTCCGGGATCGAGGTCAAGCCGGTCTACGGCGCGGACGACGCCCCCGCCGACCTCGACCTGGGCGAGCCCGGCGAGTTCCCGTTCACGCGCGGGATCCACGCCGAGATGTACCGCAAGCGGCTGTGGACGATGCGCCAGTACGCCGGCTACGCCTCCGCCAAGGAGTCCAACGCCCGCTACAAGTACCTGCTCGCGCACGGCTCGACCGGCCTCAGCATGGCCTTCGACCTGCCGACGCAGCTCGGGCTCGACTCCGACGATCCGCGCAGCCTCGGCGAGGTCGGGCGCACCGGCGTCGCGATCGACACGCTCGACGACATGCGGACCGCGTTCGACGGCATCCCGCTCGACGAGGTCTCGACGTCGATGACGATCAACGCGCCCGCGGCCGTGCTGCTGCTGCTGTACGAGCTCGTCGCCGAGGAGCAGGGCGTCGCGAGCACCGACCTGCGCGGGACGGTGCAGAACGACATCCTCAAGGAGTACGTCGCGCGCGGGAACTTCATCTTCCCGCCCGAGCCGAGCATGCGGCTGACGACGGACCTGTTCGCGTACTGCCACGAGCGGATCCCGAAGTGGAACACGGTCTCGATCTCCGGCTACCACTTCCGCGAGAAGGGCGCCTCGGCGGTGCAGGAGGTCGCGTTCACGCTCGCCTCCGGCATGGCCTACGTGCAGGCGGCGCTCGACGCGGGGCTGAAGGTCGACGACTTCGCGCCGCGGCTCGCGTTCTTCTTCAACGGCCACAACAACGTGTTCCAGGAGGTGGCGAAGTTCCGCGCCGCCCGCAACATGTGGGCGCACGCGATGCGCGAGCGCTTCGGCGCGCAGGACGCGCGCTCGATGATGCTGCGGTTCCACACGCAGACGGGCGGCGTGACGCTGACCGCCCAGCAGCCGCAGAACAACACCGTGCGCGTGGCCCTGCAGGCGTTCGCGGCGGTCTGCGGCGGGACCCAGTCGCTGCACACGAACGGCTACGACGAGGCGCTCGCGCTGCCGACCGAGCGCGCCGCCAAGCTCGCGCTGCGGACGCAGCAGATCATCGCCCACGAGTCGGGCGCGACCGACACGGTCGATCCGTTCGCCGGCTCCTACTACGTCGAGTCGCTGACCGCCGACATCGAGCGCCGCGCCTGGGCGCTGATCGAGCGCATCGACGGCATGGGCGGCTCGGTCGAGGCGATCGCGTTCATCAAGAACGAGATCGAGGAGTCGGCGTTCGGCTACCACGAGCGCTACCGCACCGGGCAGGACGTCGTGGTCGGCGTGAACCGGTACGTGGAGGAGGACGTCGAGGTCGAGGACATCCTGTCGGTCGATCCGCAGGGCGAGCGTGCGCAGTGCGAGCGCCTGCAGGCGTACAAGCGCGATCGCGACGGCGCCGCGGTCGAGCGGCGGCTCGAGGAGCTGCGCGAGGCGTGCCGCGGCTCCGGCAACCTGATGCACCCGATCCGGGCGGCGCTCGCCGACCGCGCCTCGATCGGCGAGGTCTGCGGCGCGATGCGCGACGTCTTCGGCGAGTACCAGCCGGACATCTAGGCGACTTCGTAACAGAGCGCATGAAGTTCCGCGCGCCGCGGGGATAAGGCGGCCACGTGCTGACGTGGGCAAGAGCTGCGGTCGCAGCGGCGAGTGTCGGAGCCGCGCTGCTGGCGAGCGCCGGCAGCGCCTCGGCCGCGGACGGCTCCAACCCCGCTGGACCACTGCTCGACGCGGTCACGGGGGTGACCGAGCGCACGACCGAGACCGTGCGCCAGACCGGCGAGACGGTGGCGGCGACCACGGGCCAGGTCGCTGCGGTCGTCGACAACACCGGATCCCAGGTCGCGGCCGCGACCCAGGGCGTGGCCCAGGCCGTGCGCGAGATCGCACCCGCTCCGGCGCCGCGCCCCGCGCCCGCCGCAGATCCCGGCTCCGGCTCGGCCGGCGGCGGTTCCGGCGCGACCGGCGGCTCCGGCTCGTCCGGCGCCGACCGGCGGGGTCCGGCTCGACCGGCGCGTCCGGCGGGTCCGGCGCGACCGGCGGGTCCGGCTCGTCCGGCGCGGTCCGGGTCCGGCCGAGTCGGCGCGTCCGGCTCGTCCGGCCCGGTCGGCGGGTCCGGTCCGATCGCCGTCCGGCGGGTCCGGCGCGGCCGGCGGCTCCGGTTCGATCGGCGGGTCCGGCGCAGCCGGCGGCCCGGCGTCCGGCCCGATCGGCGGCTCCGGTCCGATCGGCTCGTCCGGCTCGTCCGGCGCGGCCGGCGGCGTCCGATCCGATCGGCGTCGGTCCGGCGGTCGGTCCGGCTCCGGCCGGCGGCGGGTCCGGTCCGACCGGTGGGTCCGGTCAGGCCGGCGGCGGACTCGCGGCGGCGACGCGCTGATCGGCGGCGCGACTCGCGGCGGCGACGCGCTGATCGGCGGCTCGCTCGTGACCGTGCTCGACGCCGCGCCGACCGCCATCACCGGCCTGCTCGGCGCGATCGCGGTGACCGTGGACGGGACCGGCCAGGTGGTCGCCGGCGTCGCGAACGGGCTGGCGACGACCGTCGAGGGCACCGGCATCGCGGTGGACGGCCTGCTCGACGAGCTGGCCACGACCGTCGACGAGACCGTCTCGGGCGTCATCCAGCCTCCGCCGCCGACCGCGGAGCCGCCACCGGCGGCCGTCGAGACGAAGACGCCGCCCGGCACGGCCGCTGCGCCACCCGCGCCCGCTGCGGCGCCGCTGCCCGCTGCCGTGCTCGCCGCACCACCACCACCATCTTCGCCCGTGCCGTTTGCCGGTCGCGCTCCACGCCCGCGCGCACCCCGTCCCGGCGCTCGTCGCGGTGACGCATGACCGGGCAGCGGCCGCGCGGCCGGTGCCGGAGACGCCTGCGGCCACCGCCCCGGCGACCGTCGCGGCGCGGCCCGAGGCCGTAGGCGGCGGCAGCACGCAGCAGCGCGCTCCGCCGCTCATGACGGCGCCGCCGCCGCGGGCAGCGGCCTCGCCGGCGCGGCCTCGGCCGCAGCGGCGGCGGCCACCTCGGCCGCTCCCGCGATCCTTCTCGCCGCGGCGCTGCTCGCCGCAGGCTTCCTCCTCGCCCGGCTGCTCGCGCCCTACGCGCAGCGGCCGGCGCTCGCGTTCGTCGCAGTTCTCGAACGGCCTGGCTGAGTCGCCCCTCTAGGGCCGCGCCAGCGCGGACGGCCCTACCCGCGACCAGTCCATTCGAGAACCGAAGGAGCATCGACGATGTGGCGTTCCGCGACAGCGGCAGTTGCCGTCACGCTCACGCTCGCTGTAGCACCAGCGGGCGCGGGAGCCCAGACACCGCAGGTAGCCGGCACGGTCCAGGCCGCGCTGGCCACCCCGGTCACGGCCGCCGTCCCGGCGGTCGCACAGGAAAGCGACGACTCGGCCGCCGCGGTCGAGATCGAGCCCGTACCAGCCACCGCCGCGCCGATCACGGTCGAGAGCGGCAGCGCGCCAGCGACGCTCCTGGATTCGGCGGACGCGCCGATACGTGTCGTGGCCCCTGAGAACCGCGAAGCGTCGACGTCGACCGGTGGTACCGGCGGGGCCACCGGCGACGTCGCGATCGGGACAGCGCAGCCCGGACCGGCCGGGCTCGCCGGCGACGACGCGGGCCCCCAGGATCTGGGGGATCCCGACGAGCCGCTCGGCGAGCCGGCCGATCCGGTCCCGGCCGTGCCCGACGACGGCGGCGTCGGCGTCCCGCAGCCGGCGGCACCCGACGACGAGGCGGCAGGCGGCGAGCCCGAAGGCGAGCGACCGCCGGCCGCGGACGACGAGGCCACCGGTGGCGCCGAGTCGCCCACCGCGGGCGATGACGGGGACGTAGCGCCGGACACGGGCGGTGACGCAGCGCCGCGCGAGAGCGACCGCGAGGCGGCACCGGATGCCCCGGCGCAGGCCCCCGACCCCGACCGGCGGCGGCGAGGCGGAGACGCTGCCGTTCACGGGCCTCGGTGTCGGCCTGCTCGTCCTACTCGGCGCGCTGTGCCTGACCTTCGGACTCGCGGGGTGGCGCCTGGCCGCGCGCTGAGCCACCAAGACCTCCCCCAGGCCCCCTGGGGCGATGTGGGCGCGCGCAGGCGAGGACGGCGGTACCGGCGGGGTCGCCGTCCCCCGACGCGGGCGACCCACGCCGGCAGCGCCGGTCGCCAGCGAGCGGCCGGCGCTCCGGCTACCGCCGGTTCACGTTCTCGCAGTTGCTGGTGCGGACGCTCCGGTTGGTCCCGACGTTGACCGTGTCGCCGCCCGGCCCGCAGTCGATCGTGACCGCGGAGCGCGAGTAGGCGTCGATGCGATCGTTGCCCGTCCCGGCCTGCACGACGTTGGTGCCCGAGCCGCGCAGGTAGATGTGGTCGTCGCCCCAGCCGCCGAGGATCGTGTTCGAGGACGGGCCGCCCTGGAGGTAGTCGTTGCCGCCCTCGCCGTCGATCACGTTGCGCCCGCGGCCGCCGTAGACGGTGTCGGCGCCGTCGCCGGCCGCGATCCGGTCGGTGCCGCGCGAGCGGCCGGACGGGAGGCGGTTGCCCCACAGGATGTCGTCGCCGCCGAGCCCGATCAGGACGTCGCCGCCCGGCCCGCCGAGCAGCGTGTCGTTGCGCTCGGTGCCGCGCAGGCGGCTGCCGTTGTCTGGAGCGCGCGAACTTGGTCCGGCCCTCGGTCGGGTCCTTCTCGCGCGCCGCCGCGATGATCGACTCGCAGTTGCGGATCTCGCGCTGCCGGATCGACTTGCGGTGCGACGGCCCGCCTTCGCCGTTCGGCGGGTCGATGTAGATCGTGTCCGCGCCCGGGCCGCAGTCGACGAGCTCGATCTTGTCGCCGACGTTGATGTGCACGCGGTCGTTGCCCTCGCCGCCGAGGATCGTCTCCGGCCCGGAGTCGGAGTGGATCTCGTCGTCGCCCGAGCCGCCGTCGAGCACGTCGGCCGCACCGCCGCCGTGGATCAGGTCGTTGCCCGAGCCGCCGCTCGCGCGGTCGCCCGCCCCGCCGGTGTCGATGTTGTCGTTGCCGGCGCCGCCGTCGATGTCGTCGCGCCCGAAGTCGCCGACGATCGTGTCGTCGCCGTCGCCGCCGTCGATCTCGTCGTCGCCCGAGCCGCCGTTGATCAGGTCGTTGCCGCCACGGCCCTGGATCCGGTCGCCGCCGGTCTCGCCCCAGAGCGTGTCGGCCGCCGAGCCCCCGTACAGGCGGTCGCCGCCGCCCATCCCGAAGATCTCCGTCGGTACGCCGGGACGCGCCCGCAGCGTGTCCCGCCCGGGCGTGCCGCTCTTGGTCTGGGCGGCCGCTTCCGCGGCCGGCAATGCGGCGAGCAGCACCGCGCTGATGAAGAGAGTGATCGATCGGGACAAGGGTCTCGGCCTTCCGCCAGGGGTCGATTGTCACCCGCAACGGTAGGAGGCGCGCCGGTAGAGTCGTCGCGTCCATGCGCCAGAAGAACCCCGAGACCTATGCGGAGAAGCTCGCGCAGCTCAGCGAGCTGCGCGACGCAATGATCCACCACGCCTCGGAGAAGGCGGTCGAGAAGCAGCACGCGAAGGGCAAGTACACGGCCCGCGAGCGGATCGAGAAGCTGCTCGACCCGGGGTCCTTCCAGGAGCTCGACACGTACGTCCGCCACCGGACGACCGACTTCGAGATGGACCGCAACCGCCCGCTCGGCGACGCGGTCGTGACCGGCCACGGCACGATCGACGGCCGCCGCGTCTGCGTCTTCTCGCAGGACTTCACGGTCTTCGGCGGCTCGCTCGGCGAGGTCATGGCCGAGAAGATGTGCAAGATCATGGACATGGCCGGCCGCATCGGCTGCCCGGTCATCGGGATCAACGACTCCGGCGGCGCGCGGATCCAGGAGGGCGTCGTCGCGCTCGGCGGCTACGGCGACGTGTTCCTGCGCAACGTCCGCAGCTCCGGCGTGATCCCGCAGATCAGCCTCGTGATGGGCCCGTGCGCGGGCGGCGCCGTGTACTCGCCCGCGATCACCGACTTCGTCTTCATGGTCAAGGAGACGTCGCACATGTTCATCACCGGCCCCGACGTGATCAAGACGGTCACCGGCGAGGAGGTCGAGTTCGAGGCGCTCGGCGGCGCGATGAGCCACAACTCCAAGTCCGGCGTCGCCCACTTCGCGGCCGAGGACGAGGACGCGTGCCTGGAGGACTGCCGCTACCTGCTCAGCTTCCTGCCGCAGAACAACCTCGAGACGCCGCCGCGCGTCCTGCCCTCCGACGACCCGCAGCGGATGGACGAGGCGCTCGACGCGGTCGTCCCGGACAACGCGAACAAGCCGTACGACATGCGCGACGCGATCCGGCTCGTGGTCGACGACGGCGAGTTCTACGAGGTCCACGAGCACTACGCGCTGAACGTCGTCTGCGGCTTCAGCCGGCTCGACGGGCACACGGTCGGCGTCGTCGGCAACCAGCCGAAGGCGCTCGCCGGCGTGCTCGACATCGACGCCAGCGTCAAGGCCGCCCGCTTCGTCCGCACGTGCGACGCGTTCAACATCCCGCTGCTCACGTTCGTCGACGTGCCGGGCTTCCTGCCCGGCACGTCGCAGGAGTGGAACGGGATCATCCGCCACGGCGCGAAGCTGCTCTACGCCTACGCCGAGGCGACCGTCCCCAAGATCACCGTCATCACCCGCAAGGCCTACGGCGGCGCGTACGACGTCGATGGCGTCGAAGCACCTCGCCGCCGACGTCAACTTCGCGTGGCCGACGGCGGAGATCGCGGTGATGGGCCCCGAAGGCGCCGTCAACATCATCCACCGGCGCGACATCGCGAACTCGCCGACGCCCGCCGACCGGCGCCAGAAGCTGATCGACGACTACAAGGCGCGCTTCGCCAATCCCTACGCGGCGGCCGAGCGCGGGTACGTCGACGACGTCCTGATCCCGCACGAGACGCGCCCGAAGGTGATCGCGGCGCTCGCAGACCCTGCTCACGAAGCGCGAGCCGGGTCCGAAGCGCAAGCACGGCAACATCCCGCTGTAGCGAGCCTCAGGCCTTGCCCGGGCCGTAGGAGAGGTTCAGCACGCCGCGTCCCGAACGCCTCCGAGCTCAGGAGCTCGAGCGGGATCGTCGGCTCGTCCGCCGGGAACAGCCGGGCGAGCCCGCCGCCGACGGCGATCGGGTGCACGAGCAGGTTGAGCTCGTCCAGGAGACCCTCGCGCAGCAGCCAGCGGACGGTGGTGGCGCTGCCGGACATGGTGATGTCGCCGCCGTCCTGCGCCTTGAGGTCGGCCAGCTTGCGGGCCGCGTCGCCGCCGCTGATGAGCTCCGTGTTCTCCCACTCCGCGGCCTGCAGGCTGTCGGAGACGACGTACTTCTTGATCGGGTTGATCACGTCGCCGAACGGCTCGTCGGCGTGGTCGGGCCAGTACGCGGCCCACTCGTCGTAGAGCACGCGGCCCATCAGCATGGCCTCCGTGGTGGCGAAGCCGGCGCCGACCGCGGCGCCCATCTCGTCGTCGAAGTAGGGGAAGTGCCACTGGTCGGGCGACTCGACGACGCCGTCGAGGGAGATGAAGAAGTTCGACTTGATCTTGCGCACTAGAGCGCCTCCTGGTCCGTGTTGTCCGGTCGTGTGTCTGCCGCGAGGAGCGCGTCCATCTGGGCGACGGACTGCGGGAACACGTCGAACGCGCCCCAGCGCTCCAGCTGCTGCATGTGGTCGCTCGAGGCGAAGACGAAGCGCAGCTCCATGCGGGTGCCGCCGTCGCGCTCGGTCAGTTCCACCTGCACCGCGGTGGTCGGCGTGCCGGCGTTCGGGGTCCCGTCCCGGTTGGCGTATCCGTCGGTGAACTCGAGCGACCGCGGCGGGGCGACCGCGGTGACCCGCCACCAGCCGCGCGACTGCTCGCCCTCCGGGCCGGTCATGACGTAGGTGACCTCCCCGCCGGCGGCGAGGTCGTGCTTGTCGACGACCGCCGGGTGGGTCGGCGGCCCCCACCAGCGCTCGAGCTGCCGCGGGTCGGCCCACAGATCCCACACGCGCTCGATCGGGGCGTCGAAGTCGGCGATCAGGAGCAGGCTCAGGCCATCCAGGTCCTTCTCGACCTTGACGACGCTCACGCGCCGTGCCCCAGCAGATCCGCCATCCGATCGACGCGCCCGCGCCAGGCCGTCTCGAGCTCGTCGAGCACCCTGCGCGCCTGGTCCACGGCGTCGCGGTCGGTGTGCACGAGCTGCTCGCGCCCGCGGCGCTGCTTGGTGACCAGGCCGGCCCGCTCCAGCACCGCGACGTGCTTCTGCACCGCGGCGAAGCTCATCGGATAGACGTCGGCGAGCCGCGACACCGACGGCTCGCCGCTGACGCAGCGGTGGAGGATGTCGCGGCGCGTGCCGTCGGCCAGCGCGTGGAACACGCGGTCCACCTCCTCGTCGGTCTTCAAACCTACAACCATTCAGTTGTAGGTTAGCGGACCGCTACGGTCCGCGCTCATGAGCAGCGTCTTCAGGGCCGCCGAGCGGGCGTACCTGGTCGGCGGGCGGCAGCTCGGGCGGATCGCGACGGTCGGCGCGGACGGCACGCCGCACGTCGTGCCGGTCGCATGGATCTACAACGCGGTGCGGGAGACGATCGACGTCGGCGGCTCCGAGCTCGAGCGATCGAAGAAGTTCCGCGACGTGGCCCGGACGGGGCGCGCCGCGATCGTGATCGACGACCTGGCGAGCACCGACCCGTGGCGTCCGCGCGGGATCGAGGTCCGCGGCCGCGGCGAGGCGATCGCGCTGCCGACGGCGCTGATCCGGATCCATCCCGAGCGGATCGTCAGCTGGGGGCTCGAACCGGGACGCAGCGCCCGCACGGTGGCGCGCTAGTCCGCCGGCAGGCCGAGCTGCAGCGAGCGCAGCAGGCCGGCGAGCCGCTCGCGCTCGGCGGCGCTGAGAGGCCGCGAGCAGCCGCGCCTCGTTCGCCAGGTGCGCCGCGGTCACCGAGTCGATCAGGTCGTGGCCGGCGGCGGTGAGGGTGATCAGCGTGCCGCGGCGGTCGTCGGGGTCCGGCGTGCGCTCGATCAGCCCGGCCTGCTCGAGCCGGTCGAGCCGCTTGGTCGTGCCGCTGGAGGTGAGCATCAGCGAGCCCGTGAAGTCGCTCGGGCGCAGCCGGTGCGGCGGACCGATGCGCCGCAGCGTCGCCAGCACGTCGTGCCAGCCGGGCTCGAGCCCGTGCGCGCGGTAGACGGGCTCCAGCCGCTGCTCGAGCTCGCGTGCCAGCCGCGAGATCCGCCCGATCACGCCGATCGGCGACGGGTCGAGGTCGGGGCGTTCGCGACGCCACATGTCGATGATCTCGTCGACGCCGTCGCGGTCGGTCACGGTTCGAACACTAGACTTCACAACACCGACAGGTGCTCGAGCCCCCTGCATCTTCGAGTGGCGAGGTCCATCCCTGGGGGCGAGTTAGGTGGCGCGATGAGCGACACGAGCAAGAAGCAGCGCCCTCCGGCCCCTCCGAAGCGCGGCGACGCCGCCTGGCGAGAGCAGAAGGACGCGATCGCGCGTCGCAACGAGCAGGCCTGCAAGGTTGCGCAGGACCGGCGCCGCGCGCGCGACGACGAGCACGCCGCCGCCTTGCGTGCAGCCGAGCTGGCGGAGCGGGCGCAGCTGGCGGGCAGGCAGGCCTGACCCGGCCGGGAGCCGCCGCGATCGCGTAGAAGGAAATATCTCTGCGGGAAGTTGCGTCCTAGGAAGATACGTAGTAGGATGCCTTCATGTTCAAGTTCACGAAGGCACTCCACCGCCGTCCTCGCACCCGCCGCAGCCTGCGGCCGCCCGAGCCGCAGCCGCGCATGAGCTGGTACTGAGCCGGCCGTGCTGCTGCACCCCGTCCTAGCCTGGGCGGGACCCGATGCGCACCTTCGCCTGCCAGACCTGCGGCCAGCTCGTCTTCTTCGACAACTCCGCCTGCTTGCGCTGCGGCACGACGCTCGGGTTCGCCTGGCCCGAGCGCGAGCTGGTGAAGGCGGACGCGCCGTACTGCGCGAACGCCGACGTCGCGGGCTGCAACTGGCTCGTCGCCACACCCGGCGAGCTGTGCGCCTCGTGCCGGCTCACGCGCACCCGCCCTGCCGACGGCGACGCCGCCGGCCTCGCCGCACTCCAGACCGCCGAGACCGCCAAGCGCCGCCTCCTGTTCGAGCTCGGCGAGCTCGAGCTCCCGCTCGACGGCCTCGTCTTCGACCTGCTGTCGAGCGAGGCCGAGCCCGTCACGACCGGCCACGCGGACGGCGTGGTCACGCTCGACCTCGCCGAGTCCGACGACCCGCACCGCGAGCGCATGCGGCAGGAGCTCGGTGAGCCCTACCGGACGGTGCTCGGCCACCTGCGCCACGAGGTCGGCCACTTCTTCTGGACCGTCCTCGCCGCCGACGAGCCCACGCGCGAGCGCGCCCGGCTGCTGTTCGGCGACGAGCGCACGGACTACCGGCAGGCGCTCGACCGCCACTACGCGTCCGGCCCGCCGGACGGCTGGGAGGACGAGCACGTCAGCGCCTACGCGACCATGCACCCGTCCGAGGACTGGGCGGAGACGTTCGCGCACTACCTCCACATCCGCGACACGCTGCAGACCGCGGCCGCGTACGAGGTCAGCGCCCTCGGCACGCGCGTCGGACGCGAGCGCGGACGGCTTCGCGGCGCTGCTCGAGGACTGGCTGCCGCTCACGTTCGCGCTCAACGCGCTGAACCGCAGCATGGGCCGCGACGACCTCTACCCGTTCGTGCTGCCGCCGCCGGTCGTCGCCAAGCTGAGCTTCGTGCACGACCGCGTCCGCGGCTGACGCGGCAGCGGTACGCTGGGCAGCAATGCGCCGCCGTCTGACACCGGTCGACCGCGTCGGGCGTGGACGAGCGCGCCGCCTGGCTCGGCCGCCGCTCGATCAAGGCCGAGTCGCAGCTCGCGGCGATCCGGCTCGCGGTCTCGATGGTGGACCTGACGACGCTCGAGGGCCAGGACACGCCCGGCAAGGTCGCGCAGCTCGCGGCCAAGGCGGTCTGCCCCGCGCCCGGACATGCCCGAGATCCCGTCCTGCGCCGCGCTCTGCGTCTACCCGTTGCGCGTGCCCGACGCGCGCCGCGCGCTCGCCGGCAGCGGCGTCGCGGTCGCCGCCGTCGCCACCGGCTTCCCGTCCGGCCAGACGTCGATGGAGATCAAGCTGCAGGAGACGCGCGAGGCGGTCGCGGCCGGCGCCGACGAGATCGACATGGTGATCCCGCGCGACGCCTACCTGGCCGGTGACGACGCGCGCGTCGTCGAGGAGGTCGAGCAGGTCAAGGCGGCCTGCGGGGCCGCCCACCTGAAGGTCATCGTCGAGGCCGACGAGCTCGGCGGCTACGACCACATCCGCCACGCGACGCTGCTCTCGATGGAGGGCGGCGCGGACTTCGTCAAGACGTCGACGGGCAAGGTCGGCAAGGGCGCGACGCCCGGCGCCACGCTCGTGATGCTCGAGGCGGTGCGCGACTACGCCTGGCGCAGCGGCCGCGAGGTCGGCATGAAGGCGGCGGGCGGCATCCGCAACAGCAAGGGCGCGATCCACCAGCTCGTGCTCGTCAAGGAGACGCTCGGCGACGAGTGGCTGACCCCCGACCGCTTCCGGATCGGCGCCTCGTCGCTGCTCAACGACCTGCTCATGCAGTACGAGCACGGGACCACCGGCCGCTACGCGCGGCCGGAGGACTTCAGCAAGGAGTGACCTGATGGCCGCCCCCACCCGCGCCGCCCTGGCCTGGGAGTACTCCCCGGCGCCCGAGAGCACCGACCACATCCGGCTGGCGGACCGCTACGAGCCTGTTCGTCGGCGGCGCCTTCAAGGAGGCCGAGGAGTACGCGCCGACGCTCAACCCGGCGACCGAGGAGCCGCTGGCCGAGATCGCCCAGGCGAGCGACGCCGACGTCGACGCCGCGGTCGCCGCCGCCCGCGCCGCGCTGCCGCGCTGGCAGGCGCTGCCGGCGCTCGAGCGCGGCAAGTACGTCTTCCGGATCGCGCGCCTGATCCAGGAGCGCGCGCGCGAGCTGGCGATCGTCGAGACGCTCGACGGCGGCAAGCCGATCCGCGAGTCGCGCGACGTCGACGTCCCGCTCGCCGCCGCCCACTTCTTCTACTACGCCGGCTGGGCCGACAAGCTGCGCTACGGGCTCGCCGGCCGCCCCGCCGAGCCGATGGGCGTCGTCGGCCAGATCGTCCCGTGGAACTTCCCGCTGCTGATGGCGGCCTGGAAGCTCGCCCCGGCGCTCGCCTGCGGCAACACCGCCGTCCTCAAGCCGGCCGAGACGACGCCGCTGACCGCGCTGCTGCTGGCCGAGATCTGCCAGGAGGCCGAGCTGCCGGACGGCGTCGTGAACATCATCACCGGCGCCGGCGCGACCGGCGCGGCGCTCGTCCGCCACCCGGACATCGACAAGATCGCCTTCACCGGCTCGACCGAGGTCGGCAAGGACATCCAGGCGGCGCACCGCGGGCCGCGACGTCGGCCTCACGCTCGAGCTCGGCGGCAAGTCGGCCAACATCGTCTTCGACGACGCCGCGATCGACCAGGCCGTCGAGGGCATCGTCAACGGGATCTTCTTCAACCAGGGCCACGTCTGCTGCGCCGGCTCGCGGCTGCTGCTGCAGGAGAGCGTCGCCGAGGAGGTCATCGAGAAGCTGTGGCGGCGGATGCGGCTGCTGCGCCTCGGCGACCCGCTCGACAAGAACACCGACGTCGGCGCGATCAACAGCGCCGCGCAGCTGCAGCGGATCGAGGCGCTGGTCGCCGCCGGCGAGCAGGAGGGCGCGACGCGCCGCACGGTGGCGTGCGACCTCCCCGACCGCGGCTTCTGGTTCGCCCCCACGCTGTTCACGGACGTCGCGCCCGCGCACCGGATCGCCGCCGAGGAGATCTTCGGCCCGGTCGTCTCGGTGCTCACGTTCCGCACGCAGGCCGAGGCGGTCGAGAAGGCCAACGCATCGGCCTACGGGCTCGCCGCCGGCGTCTGGACCGACAAGGGCTCGCGGGCGCTGGCCGTGGCGCGCGCGCTCAAGGCCGGCGTCGTGTGGCAGAACACGTACAACCAGTTCGACCCGACGTCGCCGTTCGGCGGCTACAAGGAGAGCGGCTTCGGCCGCGAGGGCGGCGCCGCCGGCCTGCGGCCCTACCTGCGGGTGACGCGATGAGCCGCGTGCCCGTCGCCAAGACGTACAAGCTCTACATCGGCGGCGCGTTCGCGCGCAGCGAGTCGGGCCGTCACCTGGCGGTCACCGACCACGCCGGCGCCGAGGTCGCGAACGTGCCGCGCGCGAGCCGCAAGGACGTGCGCGACGCCGTCCGCGCGGCCCGCGGCGCGCTGCCGGGCTGGCAGGGCCGGACCGCGTACAACCGCGGCCAGATCCTCTACCGCCTGGGCGAGGCGCTCGAGTCGCGCGCCGGCGAGCTGGCGGCGGACACCGCGCGGCTGCGCGGCATCGGCGAGGCCGCGGCGCGCGCCGAGATCGACGCGGCCGTGGACAGCGCCGTGCACTTCGCGGGCTGGACGGACAAGCTGCACGCGGTGCTCGGCACGGTCAACCCCGTCGCCGCCCCGCACTTCGGCTTCTCGATGCCCGAGCCGAGCGGCGTCGTCGGCGTGATCGCGCCCGACGAGCCGGACGTGCTCGGCCTCGTGGCCGAGATCCTGCCGCCGCTGGCCGCCGGCAACGTCGTCGTCGCGCTCGTCTCCGAGCGCCATCCGCTGCTCTCGCTGCACCTCGGCGAGGTGCTCGGCGTGGCCGACTTCCCCGCCGGCGTGGTGAACCTGCTGTCCGGCCTGCGCTCCGAGCTGGTGGCGCCGCTCGCCGGGCACCGCGACGTCGACGGGATCGTCGACACGACCCGCGATCCCGAGGTCGTGCGGCTGGCGGCGGGCAGCGTCACGCGCGTCGCGCAGCCCGCGGAGCGCGACTACCTCGACGTCGCAGGGCTCGACGGGCTGACCCGGATCGAGCCGTTCGTCGAGCTCAAGACCGCCTGGCATCCCGTCGGGACGTGACCGCGCTCGTCCTGCGCGGCGGCCGGCCCTGGGGCCACGCGGACGCGGCCGACGTGCTCGTGCGCGACGGGCGCATCGAGGCGATCGAGCCGGGCATCGAGGCGCCGGGCGCGGACGCGCTCGACGTCACCGGCCGGCTCGTGCTGCCCGGCCTCGTCGACGCCCACACGCACCTCGACAAGACGCTGTTCGGCGGCCCGTGGGTGCCGCACTCGGCCGGCGACGCGCTCGCCGACCGCGTCGCCAACGAGCGCGCCCGCCGCTTCGAGCTCGGCCTCCCGAACGCCGACAACGTGACCGCGCTGCTCGAGCGGATGGTCGCCTGCGGCACCACGCACGTGCGCAGCCACACCGACGTCGACCCGGAGGTCGGCCTGCGCGGCGTCGAAGCGGTCCGCGAGGCCGTCGAGCGGCTCGACGGCCGCGTGGACGTGCAGCAGGTCGCGTTCCCGCAGAGCGGCGTGATCGCCAGCCCGGGCACCGAGGAGCTGCTCGACGCGGCGCTCGCGAGCGGCGTCGAGGCGATCGGCGGCATCGACCCGGCGGGCGTCGACCGCGACCCGGTGCGGCACCTCGACGTCGTCTTCGGCCTCGCCGCGCGGCACGCGGCCCGCATCGACCTGCACCTGCACGACCTCGGCGCGCTCGGCGCCTGGGAGCTCGAGCTGATCGCCGAGCGGACGGTCGCCGGCGGGCTGCAGGGGCGCGTCACGGTCAGCCACGCCTACGGCTTCGCGCAGGTCGACGCGGCCCACCAGGAGCGGCTGATCGACCAGCTCGCCGAGGCCGGGGTGACGATCCTGACCGCCGCCGTCTACAGCTTCCCGGTGCCGCCGGTCAAGCGCCTGCGGGCCAAGGGCGTGAACGTCGCCTGCGGGCACGACGGGATCTGCGACCTCTGGGGCCCGTACGGCAGCGGCGACATGCTCGAGCGCGCGATGCACCTCGCCTACCGCAGCACGTTCCGGCGCGACGAGGACATCGCGCTGGCGCTGGAGGCGGCGACCTACGGCGGTGCCCGCGCGCTCGGCCTCGAGCGCTACGGGCTCGAGCCCGGCGCGCCGGCCGACCTCGTCGTGGTCGCCGCGCGCACGCCGGCCGAGGCGGTCGTCACGCGGCCGCCGCGCGAGCTGGTGCTGAAGGCCGGGCGCGTCGTCGCACGCGCCGGTGCGCTCGTGTGACCCGCGCGCACCCCGGGCGGCGATATGTTCCGCAGATGGTCTCCCGCCGGCAGTTCCTCGCCCGCTCCGGCACCGCCGGCGCCGCCCTCGTCGTCGCCCCGCAGACCGCGCTCGAGGCGTTCGCCGCCCCGCGCGGCGCCGCCGCCAGGCTGCTGCGCGGCGGACGCTTCCGCCAGGGCGTGCTGTCGGGCGACCCGTCGCCGCGCGGCGCGACGCTGCTGACGATCGTCGACGACGTCTCGGGCGCCGGCTCGGTCCGCCTCGAGGTGGCGCGCGACCGCGGGTTCCGCAACGTCGTGGCGCGCCGGACGATCGCCACGAGCGGCCGCCGCGGCCACTCGGTCAAGGCCCGCGTCGGCGGCCTGCGGCCGGACGAGCGCTACTTCTACCGCTTCGAGACGCGCGACGAGCAGAGCCCGGTCGGCCGCTTCCAGACCGCCCTGCCGGCCGACTCGAACCGGCCGGTGAACTTCGCGTTCTTCTCCTGCGCCGAGTACACGCACGGGCTACTACAACGCGCTACGCGCTGATGGCGGACGACGACCTCGACTTCGTCGTCTGCCTCGGCGACTACATGTACTCCGAGGCGTACCACTCGCGCGCCGGCGGCACGGGCGTGCGCGACGACCGCGTCGGCCGCGACCCGGCACCCGGGAACACGGCGATCGTGCGCGAGGCCGTCTCGCTGCAGGACTACCGCGCCAAGTACGCGCTCTACCGCTCCGACAAGCGCCTGCGCGCGCTGCACGCGAAGTTCCCGATGGTCGCCGTCTGGGACGACCACGAGGTGCAGGACAACTACGCGGGCGAGGCGCCCGGCGGCGGGCTGGACCCGGCCAAGCGCTTCAGCTCCTCGCGCCGCCGCAACGCGCAGAAGGCGTACTTCGAGGCGATGCCGTACTTCCCGGCCGGCGACAGCCGCATCTACCGCGCGCAGCCGCACGGCCGCACGGTCGACCTGATCATGCTCGACCAGCGCCAGTACCGCGCCGACCAGCCGTGCGGCGACGCGATCGCCGCCGCCGTGCGCCGACTGGCAGCAGCCGCGGCCGTTCCTCGGCCGCCGCCAGATGAACTGGCTCAAGCGCCGGCTGGCGACCTCGCGCGCGACCTGGAAGGTCGTCGGCTCGCAGACGATGATGATGCCGGCGCGGGTGCTCGGCGGCGCCTTCTACCAGTTCGACTCCTGGCAGGGCTACCCGACCGAGCGCGAGGAGCTGCTGCAGCACATCGGCACGCGCGGGATCGACGACGTCGTGTTCCTCACCGGCGACATCCACCTGTTCGTCGCCGGCGACGTGCGCACGAACATGGGCGACGGCGAGAGCGTCGCGGTCGAGTTCGTCGGCGGCTCGGTGACGTCGACCAACTTCGGCGAGATGGACCTCAACGCCGGCGGCGGCGTCGTGATCCAGGGCAACGACGCGAACCCGCGCACCGACCCGGGGATCGTCGAGGCGCTGCGCGGCATCAACCCGTGGGTCGACCAGGCCGACCTCGACCACCACGGCTACGGCCTCGTGCGCGCGTCGCGCTCGTCGTTCGACGTGCACGCTGCGGCGGCTGGAGACGATCAAGCGCCGCTCGCTGCGCGAGCTGCCCACCTCCGGCTACCGCTATCGCGTGGCGCGCGGCCAGAAGTCGATCAAGGGCGCGAGCATCACGTGAACCGCCGGCCCCGCCTCGGAGCTGCGCGGCACGAGCGCGACGCCCGAGGAGGCGGCCGCCGTGATGGCCGCGGTCGAGCAGTACCTGCGCGACACGACGCCGCCGCCGGCGCCCGCCGAGGAGCGGCCGTGCGCCGTGGGTGCGGCGGCGCTGCGCGAGGGCGTGGACCGCATCTCCCAACTGGGGTAAATACTCGAATTCCGACAGGGATTTGCTACTTTGGCCGGATGGAGCCTTCGACCACGCGCTGGGCGGAAGGGGACGCTGGAGAACCCCGAGGTCCGCGAGGACGTCCCCGGCCACGTCATCCCGATCCTGCAGCGCGAGTTCGACGACTTCGACAACGAGGCCGAGAAGTTCCTCGCCGGCGACACGCCCGAGGACCAGTTCATCGGCTTCCGGCTGAAGCAGGGCGTCTACGGCCAGCGCCAGGCCGACGTCCAGATGATCCGGGTCAAGCTGCCCGTTCGGCGGCATCACGCCGGAGCAGATGGACACGTTCGCCGACGTCGTCGAGAAGTACGCGCCGCTCGACAAGGCGCACATCACGACGCGCCAGAACATCCAGATCCACCACGTCCCGCTGCGCGACGCGGCGGCGCTGATCCGCGAGATCTCCGACGCCGGGCTCTCCAGCCGCGAGGGCTGCGGCAACACCGTCCGCAACGTGACCGCCGACCCGTGGGCCGGCGTCTGCCACGACGAGCTGTTCGACCCGACGCCGTACGTCGGCGCGTACGTGCGCTACTTCGTGCGCCACCCCACGACGCAGCTGATGCCGCGCAAGGTCAAGACCGCGTTCACCGGCTCGGACACCGACCGCGCGCTGACCGGCATCCACGACATCGCGTTCATCGCCCGCGAGCGCGACGGCGTCAAGGGCTTCGAGATCCGCGATCGGCGGCGGCACGTCGATCATGCCGCGGATCGCGCCGACGCTGATCGACTTCGTGACGCGCCGACGACGGCGAGTACCTCAAGTACGCCGAGGCCGTCTTCCGGATCTTCGACCGCCAGGACTGGCTGCGCGTGAACCGCGCCCGCGCGCGCATCAAGGTGCTGGTCGACAAGATCGGCATCGAGGCGATGCGCGAGCTGGTCGAGGAGGAGCTGCAGGGCGACTGGGTCGCCGAGCGCGACTTCTCGGTCGACCACCGGCTGTTCCTGCACGACGAGGAGGCCGACGCGCCCGGCCCGGCCGGCGGCCGCCGGCTCGCCGAACGGCGACCTCACCGAGTTCCGCCGCTTCCGCGACGCGAACGTCGAGGCGCAGCGCCAGGAGGGCTTCTCGGCCGTCCAGGTCCACGTCCCGCGCGGCGACCTCACGCCGGCGCAGTTCCGCGGGCTCGGCCAGATCATGCGCGACTTCTCGGGCGGCTACGCGCGCACGACCGTGCACCAGAACCTGCTGCTGCGCTGGGTCCGCGACGAGGCGGTCTACGACGTCTGGCGCGCGCTCTCCGAGCTCGGCCTCGGCGGCTTCGGCGCCGACCAGATCAACGACGTCGTGTCGTGCCCCGGCACCGACTCCTGCAAGCTCGGCATCACGTCCTCGATGGGGCTCAACCGCGCGGTCGTCGGAGCGGATCGAGACGATGGGGATCACCGACCCGCTGACGCGCGGGATCCACATCAAGATGTCCGGCTGCCCGAACGGCTGCAGCCAGCACCACATCGGCAACATCGGGTTCTACGGCGCGTCGATCAAGGTCGGCGAGCACACGATCCCCGCCTACGTCGCCCACATCGGCGGCAACTACGAGGGCGGCGAGATCGTGTACGGCACGCGCCTGAAGGTCCGCCTGCCCGCCAAGCGCGTGCCCGACGCGGTCGAGCGCTGGCTGCGCAAGTACGAGGCCGAGCGCGAGGACGGCGAGGGGTTCAACGCCTACGCCGCGCGCGTCGGCACCACGGAGTTCGAGGACGCGGTCCGCGACCTCGCCATGCCGGTCGAGTTCGGCCTGGAGACGATGAACGAGTTCATCGACTGGAACCGCGAAGGTCCCGTTCGAGGTCATCCGCGGCGAGGGCGAGTGCGCGGTCTGATGGACCACCTCGAGCAGCTCGAAGCCGAAGCCGATACACGTCATCCGCGAGGTCGCCGCCGAGCTCGAGCGGCCCGTGCTGCTGTTCAGCGGCGGCAAGGACTCGATCGTGCTCCTGCACCTGGCGCGCAAGGCGTTCCGGCCGGGCGAGGTCCCGTTCCCGGTCATGCACGTCGACACCGGGCACAACTTCCCCGAGGTCATCCGCTTCCGCGACCGCCACGTGCCCGACGCGATCGTCGCCTCCGTGCAGGAGTCGATCGAGCGCGGCCGCGTGCAGGACGCGCCGTCGCGCAACCAGCTGCAGACGACGACGCTGCTCGACGCGATCGAGCACCATCGCTTCGACGCCGCGTTCGGCGGCGCGCGCCGCGACGAGGAGCGCGCCCGCGCGAAGGAGCGCGTGTTCTCGTTCCGCGACGACTTCGGCCAGTGGGACCCGCGGCGCCAGCGGCCCGAGCTGTGGGACCTCTACAACGGCCGCGTCCGCCCGGGCGAGCACGTGCGCGTGTTCCCGCTCTCGAACTGGACCGAGCTCGACGTCTGGGACTACATCCGCGAGGAGGAGCTCGAGATCCCGCCGATCTACTTCGCCCACGAGCGCGAGGTGTTCGAGCGCGACGGCATGCTCTACGCCGTCTCGGAGTTCCTGCCGCAGCGGCGACGACGAGCCGCCGTTCCGCGCGTCCGTCCGCTACCGCACGGTCGGCGACATGACGTGCACCGGCGCCGTCCGCTCCGAGGCCGCCGAGCTCGACGACGTGATCGCCGAGATCGCCGCCACGCGCATCACCGAGCGCGGCGAGACGCGCGCCGACGACCGCGTCAGCGAGGCCGCCATGGAAGACCGCAAGCGCGTGGGGTACTTCTAGTGCTGCGCGTCGCCACCGCCGGCTCGGTCGACGACGGCAAGTCGACGCTGATCGGCCGCCTGCTGCACGACTCGAAGTCGCTGATGGCCGACGAGCTCGGCACCGCCGCCGACCTCGCGCGGCTGACCGACGGGCTGCGCGCCGAGCGCGAGCAGGGCATCACGATCGACGTCGCCTACCGCCACTTCGCCACGCCGACCCGCCGCTTCGTGCTGCACGACTGCCCCGGGCACGCGCAGTACACGCGCAACATGGCCACGGGCGCCTCGACCGCCGACCTCGCGCTCGTGCTCGTCGACGCGCGGCGCGGGATGACCGAGCAGTCGCGCCGCCACCTGGCGATCGCCGCGCTGCTCGGCGTGCCGGGCGTGACCGTGCTCGTCAACAAGATGGACCTCGCGGGCTACGCCGAGGAGCGCTTCGACGCGGTCGTGCGCGAGGTGATCGACTGGTCCGCCCAGCTCGGCCTGCACGGCGTCGCCTTCATCCCGGTCTCGGCGCTGCACGGCGACAACGTGGTCGAGCGGTCCGAGGCGATGCCGTGGTACGCCGGCGAGTCGCTGCTCGAGCACCTCGAGGCGGTCCCGGCCGGGGTCGCGGCCGCCGACGGCCCCGCGCGGCTCCCGGTCCAGTACGTGATCCGCGCCGCGGGCCGCCGCTGGTACGCCGGCCGCCTCGCCGCCGGCACGCTGCAGGTCGGCGACGAGGTCGTCGTGCTGCCCTCGGGCACGCGCAGCCGCGTCGCCGCGTTCGAGGACGGCCGCGAGCAGGCCGCCGCGCCGCGCTCGGTCGCGGTCGCGCTCGCCGACGAGCTCGACGCCGGCCGCGGCGACGCTCCTCGCCCACGCCGACGGCGCGCCGGAGCCCGTGCGCGAGCTGACGGCGACGGTCTTCTGGCTCGGCGACGAGCCGGCCCGCCCGGGCGCGCGCTACCTCGTCAAGCACACGACCCGCGCGGTGCCCGGCCAAGCTCGAGGCGATCGAGCACCGGCTCGACGTGACGACGCTGGCCGAGGATCCCGCGCACGAGCTCGAGCTGAACGCGATCGGCCGCGTGCGGCTGCGGCTCGGCTCGCCGCTCGTGCCCGACCCGTACGACCGCGTCCGCGCCACCGGCGCGTTCATCCTCGTCGACGAGGCCACGAACGACACCGTCGGCGCCGGAATGGTCGCCGGCTGACGATCGCGGCGCTATCTTGGTCCGGCTCGGAGCGCGGATGCCGGGATTCCAGGTGAACACGGACGAGCTCGCCGCGGGCGGCGGGCAGCAGGGCGTAGTCGCCGCCGCGGTCGGCAGCACCGCCGGGCTGGTCCGCGCCGCCGGGTCCGCGATCTCTGAGGGCGCCGGCCACTCGGGCGCCTCCGCCGCCGGCGAGGCCTGGGGCGGCGCCTGGCAGGCCGAGCTGGCCGCGCGCGCCGAGGTGCTGCGCCGCGCCGCCGCGAACCTGAACGCGGCCGCCGAGGCCTACCGCGAGACCGACGACGGGCAGATGCGCGGGTGACGCGGCCGGGCGAGTCCGTCGAGGGCATCAGCGTCCCGCGCGGCAGCCCCGGCGCGCTGCGCGGCGCCTCCTCCCAGCTGCAGGGCGTCGGAGCGCAGCTCAGCGCGTACTCGAGCCAGATCGCCGGCCTGCCCTCGCTGATGCAGAGCTGGGCCGGCCCCGGCAGCTCGGTCTTCGCACAGCTCACCGGCCAGGAGTCGACGTCGATGGACGCGACGGCGAGCCAGGTCACGTTCGCGGCCATCAGCGTCGGCAACGCGGCCGAGGCGCTCGCGGACGCGCAGCGCAAGGCGCGCCGGGCGATCGCGCGGGCCGAGCGTGCCCGCGACGGAGATCGACCAGGCGCGCGAGGCGATCCGCGAGGCGAAGGAGGCGCAGGAGACGGCGCGCGGGCGGATGGTCTTGGCCGCGGCCGCACGCGAGGCGGCCGAGGTGCAGATGCTGGCGGCGGTGGTCGACATGGTCGCCGGCGACGGCGCGGCCGCGGCGGCGCGCGACGCGGCCGACCGCGGAGTACCGCGACGCCGAGCGCGACCTGCAGGAGGCCGAGCGGCGCGAGCGGCGCGCGCGCGACCGGCTCGACGAGGCCGAGGACGACATGCGGCGGGCGCGCGCGGACGGGCGCGAGGCGGCGCAGGACGCGGAGCTGACCGCCAGCGGCCTGCAGATGACGATGTCGACGCTCCCGGCGGCGGCGTTCGCGATGCCGGGCGCGCCGGCGCGCGAGCACATCGCGGCCGCCGGCGGCATCCCGCGCACGCAGCCGCGCGACGTGCCGCTCTCCGAGCGCGAGCCGCCGGAGAGCTGGCCCGGGTTCATGAAGGAGTGGTACAAGGTCGGCCGCGGCGGGGCGACCGCGATCGACGGGGTCGATCGGCCTCGGCGAGAAGGCGGTCGAGAACCCGGAGCGGATCCCCGGCGCGCTCGGCGCGCTCGGCCGCAGCGCCTACGACGACCCGATCGGCACCGGCAAGTCGCTGGTCGGCTACGACGAGCTGGCCGCGGGCCGCTACTCGGACTGGCTCGGCCAGTTCGGCATCGGCGCCCTGGCCGGCGGGGCGGGAACCGTGCCCGCGCGGGCCTCGCGGATGAACCGCGTGGTCGGCAGCCCGCGCGTCCAGCCGCTCGGGCGCAAGCCGATGCCGGACAACGCGGGCAAGTTCGCCGGCCGCCGGTTCGACTTCGGCCGCGACGGCTTCGGGGCGCGGCCCGGCTACTCGGCGCCGGCGCTCTCCGCCGCCGAGCGCTCGTACCTCGCCGAGCGCTACCCGCGCGGCGTGCGCTTCACCCGTGCCGGCTACCCGGTGTTCACGCCGTACGCCGCCGAGCGCGTGGTCGTCCCTGACCTCGACGGCACCGCCGACGACTTCGAGCGGGCGAACGAGGCCGCCGGTCTGCCGGCCAAGCCGAAGGGCTACACGTGGCACCACGTCGAGGACGGGCGGACGATGGAGCTCGTCGAGACGCGCCTGCACCGGGCGGTGCGCCACACCGGCGGCGCCGCGGGCCTGCCCGAGACGAGGGGCACGATCGCGCCCGGAGGCGCGTTCACGCCGTTCGAGCGCGGCGCCGCGCAGGGCGGCGGCGCGGCGGGCTTCCTGGCCGCGCCGATCGGCGCCGAGGCGAGCGCGCCGTGATCGAGCTGGACGAGCCGAGGCCTCCGGCGACCGCGGAGGACGTCGCCGACGCCGAGCGCGCACTGGCCGAGTTCGGCCATACGCTGCCGGCCGGCTATCGCGCGTTCCTCGCCGAGCACGACGGCGGGCGCCCGGTCAGGACCGTGTTCGCCTACGAGCAGGACAACGAGACCAAGGAGAGCGTCGTCGACGCCTTCCTCGGCGTGGCGCCGGTGGAGTCGCCCGGGCTGAACCTGCAGTCGACCGTCGGCATCCTCGGCGAGCGCATGCTCCCCGGCGTGGTCCCGATCGCCGACGACCCGTTCGGCAACCTCGTCTGCATCGACACCCGCGAGGCCGACGACGGCCCGATCGTCTTCTGGGACCACGAGTACGAGGGCGACCCGCCCGACGCGGCGAACCTCTACCCGATCGCGCCCGACCTGGAGCGCTTCCTGGCTTCGCTGCGCAAGCGCGAGCCGCTGCCGCCGCGGGAGCCGAGCCGAGCCGCGCGGGCTCAAGCGCCTGTTCGGCCGCCGGTGATCGACCTCGACCTGCGCGGGCTGCTGGAGCTGCGCGCCGAGCTCGAGAGCGGCGCGCTGTTCGGCCCGGCGCAGGGAGCGCCGCCGTACGACCCGGAGCTGCCGCCGCTGCTCACGGTCGCGTGGCTCGAAGAGCCGCCGGGAGCACGCTCGAGGACGTCGTCGGCGAGGAGCTGGCCCGCGGCGGCCCGGCGACGCTGCTGATCGACCGCGAGACCGTGCGGCTCGGCGACGCCGACGCGGTGCGCACGTTCACCCTGCACCGCGGGCCGCTGGGGCAGGCGACGGCGAGCGAGCAGTGGCGCGCGCTGGCCGGCGGGCGCCGCTGGACGGTCTCCGCCCTGACCGCGCTGCACGACCAGCCGCAATGGGGCCCGCGGCTGGCCGCGATCGCCGGCGGCCTGCGCCCGCGATGAGCGCGCTGATGTTCGACGAGGCGACCGGCGAGGTCAGCGGGCCGGCCGCCGAGGTCGACGCGCTGATCGACGGCGGGGCGGCCGGCGTCCCGTGGCTGGCTGCCGCAGCCGCGGCGGCGCGGGCGCCGCGGCTGGTCGTGACGCTGCTCGGCGAGGTCCCGCCGCTGCGGATCGCCGGCGACGCCGCGCACTGCCTCGTCACGACCGACCTGCCGGGCGGCCGCCGCACCGCGCTCGCGATCGCGGCCGGCGACGTCGCGGTCGTGATCGCCGCGCGCGTCGGTCTCGAGCCGCGCCCGCGGCCGTCCGAGCCCGCGATCCGGCTCGCGCCCGGCGCGATGGCGACGCTGATCGGCCACCGGCGGGCGCACGGCCACGGCCTCGAGCCGGGAGTCGCGGCCTCCCTCCAGCGCAGGCTCGACCACGGCGTGCGCCACTGGACGGTGCGGATCGCGCGCGGCGAGGCGCGGCGGAACCTCGAGGTCGTCGACGGGCCGGGCGGGATCTGGCGAGTGCGCCCGGTAGGAGAGCTCGTCGAGCTCTCCCCGTCCGCCGGCACCGAGGTGCTGCGCGAGCTGGTCGCGCTGGTGGGTGACAGGGAAGCGGCACGGCCCACGGCCCCATGATGCGGGCCGGCCGCTTCCCTATCGGACTGAGCGGAATCCGCTCAGCGGCTTGTTCCCCGCTCCCTTCAACGCGGCGCGGGCACCGAACTGGCGGTCGATCCACGCGATCCTGCGCTTGAGCCATCCGCGCAGGAAGCGCATCTCGGCGCGGTGGCTGCCGCGCGCCACCGGGTTCGGCCAGATCTCGCGGTCCAGGATCGGCCAGCGCGGAAGTTGGCGACGACCGCGCCGCGTCAGCTCGCGCTCGGCGCGAGCGACGGTCGCGAGCACGTCGCGCCGCAGCCCGGCGCGGCGCAGCGCGCGCCAGCGCTGCGCGTAGCGGCGCGTGAAGCGGCGATCGCGAACAGCCGCTCGGCCCAGTCGCGCTGCTGCGAGCATCCAGCCGCGCGAGGCGGCGGCTCGGCCCGTAGTCCGAGTTGCCCATCGAGATGTCGAAGTCCCAGATCGGGCCGAGGCGCAGCTTCCCGTCGCCGTGCAGCGCCATGTACGTGCTGGCGTGGAAGCCGTCCTCGTTCTTGAACAGCTCGTTGAGCAGCACGAAGTCGACCGCCGAGCGCCTCGTCGATCCAGCGCCGCCAGCTGCCCGGCCCGTAGAGCGCGCGCTCGGCGGCGCGGACCGGCCGCGCCAGCCGCTCGGCGCGGGCCGCGCGAGAGGTCGCCGCGCTCCGGGTCCTCCCAGACGATCGGCCGCCGCTTGACCGGGGTGCGGAACGACGGCGTCCTTCGACTGCGCCTGGAACGGGAAGGTGAACTCGTACAGCGCCTCGCCCTGCACCCGGTCGTCGCCGAGCTCGAGCTGCTCCATCAGCACGTAGACGCCGTGGTGGCGCCCGTTCAGGCGCAGTTCACGAACCGCGTCCGCGCGGCGAAGCGGCCGATCGCGCGCGCCGTCCGGTACGCGACGACGTTGCGCATCAGCGTCTTGTCGTTGTACGGCGCGTAGAGCACCCAGTCGTCGTCCTCGGGCAGGCCGAGCAGCGCGGTGTCGTCGGCCAGCTCGAGCGCGTACGACTTCTTCGGGAACATCTGCGAGGACTGGCCGCGGGTCTCGATCTCGATCCGGCCGCGGTAGCCGGGCATCCGCAGCTGCGCGCCGATCTTCGGCTCGTTCGGGATCTCGCGCGCAGCGTCGATCCGGACGACCGGCAGGTCGGCGGAAGCGGCGGCCGGCGCGAGCAGGCCCGCGGCCGCGGCCAGGATGGGGATGATCCAGCGCATCGCTGCGCAGACCGTACGCCCGCGCCATGAGACGCACTCTCATGCGCGATGAGAGACCGCTCATCGGTGGCTCTTAGATTTGCCGTCGACCGCACATGGCCATCCAGCGCATCCTCCTGGCGCTCGCCGCGATCTCCGCGCTCGCGCTCGTGTTCCTGCTTCCGCGCATCTTCGAGGAGACCGACGAGGCCGGCGTGCCGCCGGTCGAGCTGCGCGCGGCGCTTCGCGCCCGACCGAGCAGGGCGACCGGCCCGAGCGCACGCGACGCAGGCGCAGCGCCGGCGGGCGGAGCGACGCCGGGCGCCGAGCGGCGGCCGGCGCGCAGCCGCGACCGCGCGGCCGGCGCCGCGCCGGCCGGCGGCCACGCCCGCGCCGCCGCGCCGCCCGCACCGGCGCCCGCACCCGCCGCCGCCGCCGCCCGCCGCCGGCCGACGACGACGACGACGATGACGACGACGAGCGGCGATGACGACGACGACGGGCGACGCCCGACGCTAGCGCTGAGCTGCGCCGCCTGCTGCGCGGCGCGCGCACGCGGATCCTCGCCGCGTTCGTGATCCTGCTCGCGTTCTCGACCCTGCTGTCGGTGCTGGCGATCCGCGCAGCTGCTGCTCGTGCGCACCGGCGACCGCGTCGACGCGGCGCTGCACCAGGAGGTCGACGAGTTCCGCCCGCTCGTCGCGCGGCAACGACCCGGCAGACGGGCGAGCGCCTTCCGCGGCCGCCTCAACCGCATCTTCGACGTCTACTTCGAGCGCAACGTGCCCGGCGGCGGGCGAGACGCTGATCGCGTTCTTCGGCGCGGCCGCTAGTACTTCGACGAGTCGGGCGCCACGCGGCGGCGCGCATCCCGGAGGACGCCGCCGGCGCGCTGGGCGACGCTGGCCGAGCCCGAGCGCGGCGACATCGAGACGCCGATCGGGACCGTCCGCTACCTCGCGGTGCCCGTCGCGCTTCGGCAACGAGGTGCGCGGCGTGTTCGTGGTCGCCGCCTCGCTCGGCTCCGAGCGCGACGAGGTCGAGGAGGCCGTGCGGCTGGCCGCGCTCGTGCTGGTCTCGGTGCTGCTGATCGCCTCCGCGCTCGCCTGGGTCGTCGCCGGCCGCGTGCTCGCGCCGCTGCGGCTGCTGGCCGACACCGCGCGCTCGATCGGCGAGAGCGACCTCACGCGCCGCATCCCGGTGACCGGCCAGCGACGAGATCGCCGAGCTGGCGCACGACGTTCAACGCCATGCTCGACCGGCTCGAGGCCGCGTTCGCGACCCAGCGCGCGTTCGTCAGCGACGCCAGCCACGAGCTGCGCACGCCGATCACGATCGTCCGCGGCCACCTCGAGCTGCTCGGCGACGACCCGCGACGAGCGGCGCGAGACGATCGCGCTCGTCACCGACGAGCTCGACCGCATGAGCCGCTTCGTCGACGACCTGCTGCTGCTGGCCAAGGCCGAGCGCGACGACTTCCTGCACGGTCGTCCGAGCTCGAGCTCGGCGCGCTGACCGACGAGCTGTTCGACAAGGCGGTCGCGCTCGGCCACGCGCGACTGGCGGCTCGAGGCCGCGCGGCGAGGCGCTGCTGGTCGCCGACCGCCAGCGCCTGACGCAGGCGGTCATGGGCCTGGCCCAGAACGCCGTGCAGCACACGGCGGACGGCGACCCGATCTGGATCGGCACCGAGGCCGACCACCGCGAGGCGCGCCTGTGGGTGCGCGACACCGGGCCCGGCATCGCGCCCGACGACCAGGAGCGGATCTTCGAGCGCTTCGCGCGCGCGAGCGCCAGCCGCCGGCGGTCGGAGGGCGCCGGGCTCGGCCTGGCGATCGTCCGCGCGATCGCCGAGGCGCACGGCGGCCGCGTGCGGCGCTCTCGAGCCGGCCCGGCGCCGGCGCCACGTTCACCTTGATCATCCCGTTGGAGGGCATCATGAGCCGGATCCTGATCGCCGAGGACGAGCCGCGCCTGTCGAGCTTCCTGGAGAAGGGCCTGCGGGCGGCCGGCTACAGCACGACCGTCGTGCGACGACGGCGTCGCGCGCGGCGACGCTGGCGCGCGACGCCGAGTTCGACCTGCTGATCCTCGACATCGGGCTGCCGGGCCAGGACGGCTTCGCGGTCCTGCGGACGATCCGCGGCGCGCGGCGAGAAGCTGCCGGTGCTGATCCTGACGGCGCGCGACGAGGTCGTCGACACGGTCACCGGTCTCGACAGCGGCGCCGACGACTACGTGACCAAGCCGTTCGTGTTCGAGGAGCTGCTGGCCCGGGTGCGCGCGCGACTGCGAGCACCGCGAGGCAGGGCGACTCGGCCCTCGAGCTGACCGGCGGCGGCGTCCGGCTCGACGTGCGCACGCGCCGCGCCGAGGTCGACGGCGACGAGGTCGAGCTGACCGCGAAGGAGTTCACGCTGCTGGAGACGTTCCTGCGCCACCCCGGCCAGGTGCTCAGCCGCGAGCAGCTGCTCTCGCACGTCTGGGGCTACGACTTCGACCCCGGCTCGAACGTCGTCGACGTGTACGTCGGCTACCTGCGCCGCAAGCTCGGCTCCGAGCGGTTCGAGACCGTGCGCGGGATGGGCTACCGGCTCAAGCCTTGAGCGCGGGCAGCAGCACCTCGACCGTGATGCCGCCGTCGGGCCCGGGCGCGACGGAGCAGCGCCCGCCGAGCGACTCCGCGCGCTCCATCAGGCCGACCGGCAGCGGCCGCGCCGCGTCCCCGTCGTCGGAGATCCGCAGCCGCACGCCGCCGGCGTCGCGCAGCTCGACCGACACGTGGCGCGCGCCGCCGTGGCGCGCGGCCGCCGCGACGGCCTCGCGCACGATCCGCGGCAGCGCCTCGCGCCACGGGCCGGGCACGACCGCGTCCGGGTCGATCGCGACGTCGATGCCCGCACCGAAGGCGACCGCCACCTCCTCCGCGGTGCGGTCCGAGCGTCACGTGGAACGGCTCGTCGACCGGCCGGGCCAGCGCCGAGATCGCGCCGCGCGTCTCGTCGAGCGCGCGCTCGACCGCCGCGCGGATCTGCACCGCCGCCTCGCCCTCCGGCGGCGAGCGTGTGCATCTGCGTCGAGATCAGCGCCAGCTCCTGGGCGATGCCGTCGTGCGCGTCGCGCGCCACGCGCCGGCGCTCCTCGAACACCTCCGCTCCCGCGTAGGCCTCCTGGTAGCGGCCGATCACGGCGATCGTGCCCACGCCCCAGACGATCGCGACCGCCGCGTGGAAGAGGTCGCCGACGTAGACGAAGTCCGTGAACGCCGACGGCAGCAGCGCGTAGTTGACGTAGGCGGCGGCGGCGACGATCGCGCCCGCGCCGAGCCACAGCAGGAAGACGTCGGCCTCGCGGTCGGACCGGCGCGCGAACGCGAGCCGGCGGCGAGGAACAGCGCCGCGGTCACCAGCGCGGCCACGATCAGGCCCGGCGACTGGCTCAGCCGCTGCAGCTCGGCGGCGGTCTCGGGCTGCTCGGAGAACGCCGGCGGCACGTCGGCGAAGGCGGCGACCGCGACGCACAGCGCGAGGACCGCGACGCAGGCGGCCGCCGTCAGCGCCAGCGCGCGGCCGGGGTCGCGGAGCCGCCGCTCCGGCGCCAGGGCCGCGCCGGCGAGCAGACCGGCGCCGAGCACGCCCGCGCTCGTCGACACCCAGGTGGTGACGGGCCCCGACGTCTCCGGCAGCACCGCGGTCAGGACCGCCAGCAGCAGGTTCTCGAACGCGAGCACGACGACGGCCGCGAGCGCGAGCAGGTCGAGCCGCCGCCGCCCGCGCCGCAGGCGGCCGGTCAGCAGGGCCGCCACGAGGATCAGGACGAGCGCGCACGCCGTGTCCTTGCCGACGTGCAGGGCACGGCTCGGGTACGCCGGATCGATCGCGTTCAGGAACAGCGTGAGCGCGAGCCCGGCCAGCACGGTGGCCACGACGAGGAAGCGCGACGGCGTGATCGGCGGAGGCTAGCCCCCAGCGTGCACGCGGTCCATCCTGCCGTCCTCACGACTGGTACCGGTCCACGGAAGTACGTGCGGTCGCCGGTGGTCGCCGGCGCCGGCTGACGCCGCACGGTGACCGGAAGCGTGCCGGTGGCACATGACCGGGCACCGGGTGGCGTCAGCCGGTGATCGGCGGCGCCGGAACCGTGCGCACTGCGGGGGCCGGTACTAGGCTAGGCGCGATGCGCGCGTCAGTGCTCGCCGCCGCCGTCCTCTGCGCCGCCGTCCTCGCCGCCTGCAGCTCCGGTCAGTCGAACGCGGAGCGGACGGCCCGCGGCGCGGACGCGGTGGCGGCCTGCCAGGACCACGGCGGGGTGGCCGCGTTCGACGACGACGCGGTGATCTGCGAGGACGGCACGGCGCGTGACGAGCGCGGCGTGGGAGCGGTCGAGGCCTGCCGCGATCGCGACGGCGTGAGCGCGTTCGACGACGACATCGTCATCTGCCGCGACGGCTCGTTCCACGAAGCCGCGGGCGGCTAGCGCTCAGTCGTCGTCGTCTTCGCCGGCGTCGTCGGCGTCGTCGTCGCCGCCGTCGTCAGCGTCATCGTCGTCTCGTCGCTCGTCGAGGAGCAGGAGCAGGAGCAGGAGCAGGAGTCGACGGGGCCGGCGCCGGCGGCGGCGCAGCAGCACGCTCGTCGTCGTCGTCGCCGGCCCCGTCGTCATCGCCGTCCCCGGCTCCCCGATCCCCCTGATCGAAGTCGTCGTCGTCGTCATCGTCGTCGCTGACCACCGTGTCACGCGTCGGCGTGCCGCCGGTGTCGGGCGCGGGCGCCGGCGCGCTCGTCTCGCGCTCTGCCGGTCAAGCCGCCGCCACCGCTGCTGGCCTGGCGCCGCGCCGCCCGCTTGCGGGTGCGGGTGCGGCGCACGGCGCGCTCGCGCGCGGCCGTCGCGGCGGCCTCGGCGCGCTCGATGCGCGCGGCCCGGACCGCGGCTCGGCGCTTGCCGGCGCGCTCGGAGCGCTGCGTGACGGTCTCGCGTACGGCCTCCGCCTCGTTCAGCGTGCGCGGCCCTTCGTCGAGCTGCACGGCCTTCGTGTCGCCGTCGCGCGTCGCCGCTCCCGTGAGCACGACCGTGAGGGCCGCGACGGCGAAGCAGGCGAGAATCGTCAGTCCGTAACGCTTCACGGGCCAGAAGATCCCGGTTGCACCTGAGCGATGCATGAGCTCCGGGTGAGAAAGCTCTCATCCGCCCTCATCGCGCCTTCACCGTGCTCTCACGCAGCCGCAGCAAGATCGCGGCCGATGGTCACGCCCGAGCCGCTCCGCGTCGTGATCGCGGACGACCACCCCATGTATCGCGACGGCCTCGCGCGCGCGCTGCGCGCGAGCGGGATCGACGTCGTCGCCGAGGCGGCGAACGGCGAGGCCGCCGTGCAGGCCGTGGCCGCGACGGCAGCCCGACGTCGTCGTGATGGACCTCAGCATGCCCGGCGTCTCCGGGCTCGAGGCGATCCGCATCGTGGTCGAGCACGCGTCGACCACGCGCGTGCTCGTGCTCAGCGTCTCGGCCGAGGCGCGCGACATCGACGACGCGATGACGGCCGGCGCCGGCGGCTACGTCCTCAAGGACGAGCCGGTCGAGGACCTGATCGCCGCCGTGCGCGCCACCGCGGTCGGCCACCGGCGGATCTCGCCGGGCTCGGGGCGCACCGGACCATGACGGCCTGGGCTGGACCGGCGCGGTCGAGTCGGGCAGGATCAGGTTTACAGGTGATCGAGCCGACCCCTCAGCCCGAGCCGCTCCGCGTCGTGCTCGCGGACGACCACCCGTTCTACCGCGACGGCCTCGCGCGCCTGCTCGAGCAGAGCGGGATCGACGTCGTGGCCGCCGTCGGCAACGGCGAGGCGGCGGTCCGCGCGGTGGCCGAGACGGCCCCGGACGTCGTCGTGATGGACCTCAACATGCCGGGCATGTCCGGGCTCGAGGCGACGCGGCATCCTCGGCCGGCGCTCGCCCCGCCTCGCGCGTGCTCGTGCTGAGCGTGTCGGCGCAGGCGGAGGACGTGACCGAGGCGGTGCTCGCGGTGCGTGCGGCTACGTGCTCAAGGAGGCGCCGGTCGAGGAGGTCGTCGCCGGCATCCGCGCCGCCGCCGACGGGCAGTCGCTGATCTCGCCGCGGATCGCGAGCGTGCTGCTGCGGCGGGTACGCGAGGCGGCCGCCGACGAGGCGACTGACCTGCGCGCCGTGCAGCTGTCACCGCGCGAGCTACGAGGTGCTCGGCCTGCTCGCCGAGGGCCGTGCCAACCACGAGATCGCCGACCGAGCTGGTGATCAGCCCGAGCACGGTGCACAACCACGTCTCGAGCATCCTGATCAAGCTCCAGGTCGAGAACCGCGTGCAGGCCGCGGTGCGGGCCGTGCGCGACGGCCTCGTCTAAGGTCGTGCCGCGGCGGTTGCGGCGGTCGCCGCCGCGGGTTTAGGCTCGCCTCCGGGCGCCATCGATGGCGGTCCGGGGGAAAACTCTGACGCGCAACCGGCACGAAAGCAGGGAGCGCCGAGTCACTTCGGCGGACGCGCTGTACGCCGCGTCGATCGCGGCCAGCGTCTGCCTGGCGCGTCACGCTGATCGTCAACCTCGCGCCGCCGCTCGACCCGTCGATCGGCAGCCGGCGCTTCCACGTCGCGCTCGAGACCTCCGCGGCGATGGTGCTGATGTTCGTCTCGGCGGTGCTGCTCGGCCGCTTCCGGCTCAACAGCTCGCTGCGCACGCTGCTGAAGTTCACGGCGACGTTCTCGCTCGCGCTCGAGAACCTCGTCTCGGCGGTGCTGACGATCGCGCTCGACGGCGACGACACGAACTTCGTCGACCTGGGCGACCGCGATCGCCGGGCTGCTCGGCGCGACGCTGCTGGCGTCGGCGGCGCTGCTACCTGACCGCCACGTCGCGCGCCAGAGCCGCGCGATCGCGATCGCCGTCGGCGCGAGCGTCGCGGTGCTCGCGCCGCTCGTCGCGCTGACCGCGTTCTTCTCGAGCTCGCTGCCGGGCGCGTTCGACGTGCCCCCGGAGTCGCTGACCGGTCTGCAGCGGCTCAGCGAGCACCCGGCGCTGATCGTGATCGAGGCGCTGACGGCGACCGGCTTCGGCGTCGCCGCGGTCGCGTTCGCGCGGCTGGCCGCAGGAGCGCGACGACGAGTTCCTCAAGTGGCTCGGCGTCGCCTCGTGATCGCCTCGGTCGGCGTTCCTGAACTACGCGCTCTTCCCGTCGCAGTTCACCGAGCTGATCTACAGCGGCGACCTGTTCTTCATCGCCGCGATGGTCGCGCTCGCGTACGCCGCGGTGCGCGAGATCGCCAACGAGGAGGCGGCGAACATCCGCTCGGCCGTGCTCGAGGAGCGGCGGCGCGTGGCGCGCGACCTGCACGACGGCGTCGCCCAGGAGCTGGCGTTCATCGCCTCGCAGACGCGCTGGTTCATCCGCCGAGCCGAACGACGGCCAGCCGCTCGAGCAGATCATGGACGCGGTCGAGCGCGCGCTCGACGAGTCGCGCGGGGCGATCGCCGCGCTCAGCCGCCCGATCGACGAGCCGCTCGACCTCGCGCTCGGCCAGGCGGCCCAGGACGTCGCGAACCGGATCGGCGCGCGGCTGCAGCTCGACCTCGACGCCGCGCGTCGAGGTGCCGCCCGACTGGCGCGACGCGCTGCTGCGGATCGCCCGCGAGGCGGTCGGCAACGCGGTCCGCCACGGCCGCGCGCGCACGGTCAGCCTGCAGCTGCACGAGGCCGACTCGGTCACGCTGCGCGTCACCGACGACGGCGACGGCTTCGATCCCGACGCACCGCGGTCGACGCTCAGCTACGGTCTGACCAGCATGCGCGAGCGCACCGAGTCCCTCGGCGGGGAGTTCCGATCTCGTCCGTCGAGGGCGCCGGCACGACGATCGAGGTGGTGCTCCCTGATGACGGCGACACGTCCGCGCGTGCTGATCGCCGACGACCACGCGCCGACGCGGACCGGCGTGCGGATGGCGCTCGAGCGCCGACGGCCTGCGCGGTCTGCGCCGAGGCCGCGAACGCCGGCGAGGCGGTCCGCGCCGCGGTGCGCCGAGCGCCCGGACGTCTGCCTCGTCGACCTCGGCATGCCGGGCGACGGCCTGCGGGCGGTGGCCGGCATCGCCGCGGCGCTGCCGGAGACGCCCGGTGCTCGTGCTCACGGTCTCGCGCGTCGGGCGACGACCTGCTCGACTCGCTGCGCGCCGGCGCCGTCCGGCTACCTGCTCAAGGACATGGACCCGGCGCAGCTGCGCCGGCTCCGTGCGCGCGACGCTCGAGGGCGAGGCGCCGCTGCCCGGCTTCATGGCCGCGCGCCTGATCGAGGAGTTCCGCTTCCGCGGCGCCGCACCACAGCATCGTCGTCCAGAACCGCCGGGTCGAGCTGACGCCGCGCGAGTGGGAAGTGCTCGAGCTGCTCAGCGACGGACTGTCGACGGCCGAGATCGCCGCCCAGCTGGAGCTCTCGCAGGTCACCGTCCGGCGCCACCTGTCGATGCTCGAGCACCGCCTGCAGGTGAGCTCGCGCGAAGAGGCCGTACGCCTGTTCTGCGCGCGTCAGTCGTAGTCGAGCCGCAGCAGCGCCAGGTCGCGCGGCGCCAGCTCGACCTCGTACTCGCGCCCGCCCTGGCGCGATCGCGACCTCCCACTTGCCGTTGTCGCGGTCGCGGCGGACGTCGAGCACGCGCGCCCGGGACGACCTCGAGCGCGGCGGCGACGGCGCGCTGCGCGGCCGGCGTGGCCGGGTCGACCGGCAGATCGTCCTCCTCGGGCCAGACCAGCAGCACGACGCCGACCACCACGGCGGCGGCGGCGATCAGCGCGACCGAGGCGCCGCTTCACGCGGTGAGCGGACGCAGCCGTTCCATCACCTCGTCGAGCGACGGGCGATCGTCGGGCTCGGTCGCCAGGCAGGCGTCGATCGCCTCCGCCAGCGCCGCCGGCACGCTGCCCGCAGCGGCGGACGGCGCCGGCCCGTCGAGCTGCGGGTAGCCCGCCGCGAGCTGCTCGCCGGTGCTCCAGGTGCGCGGCGTGACCGCGGCGCCCTCCGCCGTGTCGGACGCGTCGGTCCAGGACTCGTCGTCGTCGAACGCCGGCTCGCCGGTCGCGGCCTCGTAGAGCACGGTGCCGAGGCCCCAGACGTCGGCCGCCGGGCCCGAGCTCGTCGCCGCGCGCCTGCTCGGGCGAGAGGTTGCACCAGGTGCCGAGGCCGGCGCGGTAGCGGCCCGGCGCGCGGGCGAGCGAGAGGTCGATCAGCTTCGCGCGGCCGCCGTCGGCGACCACGTTGGAGGGCTTGACGTCGAGGTGCAGGACGCCGTGGCGGTGCAGGTAGCGCAGCGCCGAGGCGAGGTGCAGGCCGAGCCAGGCGACGTCCTCGGCGGCCAGCCCGTCCGGGTGGCGGTCGACGAGGTGCGCGAGCGTCTCGCCGTCGAGCGTCTCCATCACGACGACGAGCTCGGGCTCGCGCAGCAGCTCGTAGCCGCGGACGATGTGCGGGTGGGTGAGCGCCGTCAGCAGGCGGCCCTCGGCGAGCAGCGCCGCGCGGGCGCGCTCGTCGTCGCGGCGGTCGGGCCGCAGCGTCTTGGCCACGCACGAGCACGCGCGCTCCTCGCTCCACACCTCGTAGGTGTCCAGCCGGCGCGTGCGGCTGAGGTGCTCGATCACGAGCCCGGTGCGAGCCGGTGCCGGCCACGGCATGTCGGCGCACTCATGCCGCCGCGATCGCAGCTCGCGCCGCGCGCCACGCGCCCGTCGCGCAGCACGATCGACCTCGTCGGCCGCCGCGGCCAGCTCGAGGTCGTGCGTGATCAGCAGCGTCGCGCGGTCGCGCATCAGCCGCCGCAGCGGCGCGACCAGGCGGCGCGAGGTCTCGGCGTCGAGCCCGGCGGACGGCTCGTCGAGCACGAGCACCGGCGCGTCCTGGAGCAGCGCGCGCGCCATCGCGACGCGCCGGCGCTGGCCGCCGGAGAGCGCGCGCCCGCGCTGGCCGGTGCGCGTGGCGGAGGCCGTCGGGCAGCTCGTCGGCCGAGCCCGCGGCGGCGGCCGCGGCGAGCGCGCCGCGGACCTCGCTCGTCGGTCGCCTGCGGCCGCCCGTAGGCGACGTTCTCGCGCACGGTGCCGTCGAACAGCGGCGCGTCCTGCAGCAGCAGCGCGACGTTGTCGCGCAGCGAGCGCAGCGTCACGTCGCGCACGTCGTGGCCGTCGAGCCGCACGACGCCCTGGTCCGGGTCGGCGAAGCGCAGCGCGAGCTTGGCGAGCGTCGACTTGCCCGGCGCCGCTCGGCGCCGACGACCGCGACGCAGCGGCCGGGCCGCACGAGCAGGCTGACGCCGGCGAGCGCCGGGCGCTCGGAGCCGGGGTAGCGTGTAGCTGACCTCGTCGAGCTCGAGCTGGCCGCGCACGCGGTCGAGCGGCCGCGCGTCCGGGCGCTCGCGCACCGCGCGGCTCGGTGTCGAGCAGCTCGATCACGCGCTCGGCGCCGGCCGTGCGCCTCGAACACCGTCTGGCCGAGCCGCGAGAGGTCGCGCACCGGGCGGTAGAGCTGCGAGAGGTAGGCGAGGAACGCGAGCAGGCCGCCGATCGTGAGGTCGCCGGCGGTCAGCGCCCAGGTGCCGAGCACGATGATCAGTGATCGCGCCCGCGAGCTCGATCAGGTCGATGATCGGGGCGAACAGGCCGGCGATGCGGGTGCCGGCCAGCTCGGCGGCCATCGCGCCCTCGTTCTCGCGCCGGAAGCGCTGCAGCTCGTGCTCCTGCGCGTTGGCCGACTGCACGAGCGCGGCGTTGGCGAGCGCCTCCTCGGCGACCGCGGTCAGCGAGCCGCTGCGGCGGCGGCGCTCGCGCGCGGCGCGGCGGGCCAGGCGCGCGAAGCGGTGGGCGGCGAAGTAGAAGACCGGGACGACGATCAGCGAGGCGAGCGCGAGCTTCCAGGAGAGCAGGCACAGCGCGCCGGCGAAGAACAGCAGCCGCGCGGCGGCCTGCACGACCTCGGCGATCGCCGACAGCAGCAGCGTCTCGATCGCGTGCACGTCGCCGGTGACCCGCGCGAGCACGTCGCCGTGGCGGCGGCGGTCGAGCGCGTCGGGCTCGAGCGGCTGCAGGTGCGCGAGCAGCCGCGTGCGCAGGGCGAGCGTGAAGCGCTCGCCGACCCAGGTGGCGGCGTACTCGTCGCCGAAGGACAGCAGCGCGCCGAGCAGCGCGAGGCCGACCATCACCGGCACGTAGACGGCGAGCGGGCCGAGCGACTCGGCGACGAGCACGTCGTCGACGATCAGCTTGAAGATCCAGATCTCCGCGGCCTCGACGGCCGGCAGCAGCGCGGCGAGCGCGACGCCGGCGACGAACGGCTTGCGGTAGCGTGCGCGCCAGCGGCCAGAAGCGGCGGACGACCTCGCGCAGCGGGACCGTCGGGCGCGGCCGCGACGACCTTGTCGTCGTCGGGGGCGGGCGCGAGGGAGGTGGCGAGTCGGTCGAGGAGGAGGCGCATGGGGCGTGCGTGCGATGCGGGGCGGAACGAGGACGGGGCGGCGGAGGCGGGTGGTCCTCCGCCGCCCCGATGGTGTGGCGGCCTAGCTGTTCGAGCTGCGGCTGCGGCGGTTGCGACGGCGACGGCGCCGGCGCCGGCGACGCCGGCCGGAGTTGTGTCGCTGTTGCTCTTGCTGGCGGAGAGGCGCGCCGCGGCGCTGATGCCCTTGAACGAACGGTGGGCCATGTCGGCCTCCTTGCGTCGGGGTTTCCCTGTCGAAGACAAAGATGCCCGCGCGCGGTGAGCGATCCGTGAGGCGCCGATGAGAAGACGCTCACCGAGCATGAGCAACGCCAGGCGGCTGTGCGCCCGCGCCATCAGCCGCACCAGCACGGCCGAGAGGACGGCCAGCGGAGCCGCCAGGAGCATCACGCCGAGCGCCTCGAGCAGCGTGTCGACGTTCAGGACGCCGAACTCGACGCCGTCGGGGATCGACCAGTACCAGAGCGGCAGCGTGGCCGCGCCGAGCGTGTAGCCGACGAGCGCGACGGCGACGATGCCGAAGGCCATGCCGACCACCGAGTGGGTGATCAGCCAGGCGAGGTCCTTCCACGTCTGCGGGTCGCGGAACGTGCGCGAGAGGCGCATCAGGATCGGGCCGCTGTGGTCGCGGTAGCGCGCCTTCACCGGAGCGCCGAAGACGAGCGCGGCGTTCTGGCGGTCGAGCTCGACGGTCCAGCGGAACACGATCGCGGTCACCAGCGCGACGGGCAGGCCGACGATGAAGACGGCCAGCGAGAGGGTGACGCTCACTCCCGTGATCCAGACGGCGAGCGCCAGGATGCTGGTGGCGAGCCCGAACGTGAGGTACAGCGTGTCGCGCCCGAGCCTGCGGATCCACGCCTGCGGCACCGGGACGTTGAGGGCAGTCGTCGTCATGCCCTCAGGATCGGTTCTGCGGGGCCCGGCCGCCATGACGCCGGCAGGCGTCATGGCGGTGGGGAAAACCTCAGCGCAACGCTGTGTCCAGCCACGCCGTGCGGCGCGTGAGCCAGTCCTTCAGTGGCGGCGACGGCCGCCGTCGTGCGAGCCGTGCACGGGCTGGTTGACGGAACAGCGGGCGGTCGAGCACGTCGCCAGCGGGCGAAGTTGCGCCGCGCCGGGCCGCGCAGCTCGCGCGCGTGGCGGTCGGCGCTCGCCAGCAGCGCCTCGAGGATCCCGTCGGCGCGCAGCTCGCGCCAGCGCGCGCGCGAGCGCGGCCTGGAACGCCGGGTCGGCCAGCAGCGCGGCTCGCCCACGGGCGGTCCGCCAGCAGCCAGCCGTCGGGCGCCGACATGGCGCGGATCGATCGTGTTGCCGGCGCTGAGGTCGAAGTCCCAGACCGGGCCGAGGTGCGAGCTTGCCGTCCTCGGGCTGATGCGAGGTACGTGCTCGAGAGGAACGCGTCCTGGTTCTTGAACAGCTCGGCGTGCAGCACGTAGTCGACCGCCGACGCCTCGTCGAGGTGCGCGGCGCCAGCCCGGGCCGCCGAGCGCGGCCTCGAACGCCTCGACGCAGGCGCGCGGCCCGCGCTCCTTCTCGTCGGCCTCGTCGGGCTCGGCGTGGACCACGGTCAGCCCGCTGGCGGACGCGGAACGACTCGTCGTCGGCGTCGAGCCTTGTCGCGGCTCGGTCAGCTCGAGCAGCGCGTCGCCCTGCACGCGCGGTCGCTAGCTCGGCGGCTCGATCAGCACGTACACGCCGCGGTAGCGGCGGTTGACGCGCAGCTCGACGAAGCGCGTGCGGCTGCGCCGCGAGCCCGATCCGCCGCGCCGTGCGCGTGCGCGAGCACGTCGCGCAGCAGCGTCGGGTCGGTGTGGAACGCGTTCAGGTCCCAGTCGTTCTCGCGCGGCATGCCCGAGCAGCCGCACGTCGCTTGTCGGTCTCGATCGCGTACGGCTTCTTGGCGAACGCGCTGCGAGGACTGAGCCGCGCAGCTCGATGCCGACGCTGGTAGGTGCCGGCTGCCGACCGTTGAGCCGGGCCGGGACCTTCGGGTCGTCGCGGATCTGCTTCTTCGCCGTCGATGCGCGACCTTCGGGACGTCGGCCGGCAGCCGCCTCGGCGCGTCAGCGCGAGCGCGACCGCGGCGACCGGGGCGGCGCGGAAGTGCCGCGCGCAGCAGCGGCCGCAGGCGGTTGCTCGCGCACGCCGGGCCGCGTGAAGCGCGACGCCGAGGCAGTACTTCGAGCAGCCGTCGGCCGGGCCGCGCGCCGAGCGCGCGCAGCACGCGGTCGGCCGACCGCGTTGCCGCGCGGCGACTTGCTCTCGACGATCACGCGCGCCGGCGGCGAGCCGCCCGCGGCGCCGTCGGGCGCGCGGAAGGCGAGGTCGAAGTCGCACGTCAGCGCGCTCGCCGAGCTCGGGCGCGGCGAGCGTCACGCGCGTGTAGGCGACGGCCAGCGCCGGCCGCAGGCCGCCGCTCGGGCGCGCGCCCGTAGGCGCGCTCGACGCACTCGCGCAGGAACGCGCAGCGCGGGCTCGGAGAGCGCGTCGCGCGGCTCGCGCGTCGTACGGCCATCCGGTGCTTGACCGTGCGGCCGCGCGCGCCCCTTGAGCTTGACCTCGAAGGTGCACAGGCCGCTGTCGACGTACTCGCGCGAGCGGCACTTGTAGCGCCGCCGGCGCTGCTGGACGTGGTCGCGGAACGCGCGCAGCTCGGCGTGTCGAAGTACGTCGTGCGGTAGCGCGAACGCGCGCCGGCCGTCGATCTCGAGCACCGCGTGGGTGCCGCGCAGCCGCTCGGCGAGCGCGCGCGAACGGCTCGAGCGGGACGACGTACTTGACGTCCATGCGGTCCTGCAGCGCGGCGGCCGCCTCGAGCTCGGCGAGCCCGACGGGCGGGAAGCGACTCAGCGACGAGCGAGGCGACCGGGCGCATCGAGCGCCTCCTCGGGGACGGCGTCGGCGGGGCGTCGGACGTAGCGCACCTCGGCGCGCGTGGTCTCGCGCACGTAGTCGATCTCGCGCACGGTCACCTCGAGCACCTGCGCGTTGAGCCGCTCCTCGAGGTGGCGGCGCAGCGCCTCGTCGTCGGCGAACACGAGCTCGAGCGTCACCTCGAGCCGGCTGCGTCGGCGCGGCTCAGCCGCGGGTGGTCGATCAGCCAGGCGGCGGCGAGCGCGATCGCGGCCAGCAGCGCCGGCGATAGGCGGCGTCGCCGAGGTCGATCGCGCAGACGAGCGCGAGCACGAGCGCGACGAAGAAGTAGGCCAGCTCGCGGTTGGAGAACGGCTCGCTGCGCAGCCGCACGATCGAGAGCACGGCGAACAGGCCGAAGCCGACGCCCATGCTCGACCTCGCCGCCGGCGATCACCGACAGCGCGAGGAACAGGCCGACGTTGAACAGCGCGTAGACGACCGACGAGGTCCATGCGCCGGTGGCGCGGATGGAAGAGGCCGTAGACGAGCACGGCGATCGCCACGACGTCGATGGCCAGCCGCACGAGGACGTCGCCGAGGTCGATCATGCCCGATGTCCTCCCCAGCGCGGTGAGTCGTTCGGAGGCGGCGATGAGGAACTTCTCACCCGAGTCGCGGCAGGTTGCCGTCCAGCCAGGCGATCCGGCGGTCGAGCCAGCGCTCGCAGCGCGCGCACGTGGCCGCGTGCGGCTGCCGCGCGGGCGGTCGCCGCCGGCGGGCCAGCGCGCGGCTGTCGCGCCGGCGGCCGCCGCGCGCAGGCGCGCGCTCGTGCGTTCGCGACCTGCGCAGCAGCCGCGCCGCGCAGGCCGTCGCGGCGCAGCTCGCGCCAGCGGCGCGCCATCGCGCGGGCGAACGCGCGGTCGCGGTAGAGCGCGCTCGGCCCACGGGCGGTCGGCGAGCATCCAGCCCGTCGAGCGCGCGCGCTCGGCGCCACGCGGCCGCGCGCCCATCGAGATGTCGAAGTCCCAGATCGGGCCCGAGCCGCAGCCGGCCGCCCGGCGCGCCGGTCATGAACGTGCTCGCGCGCATCCCGTCCTGGTTCTTGAACAGCTCGTTGAGCAGCAGGTGGTCGACCGCCGCTGCGCGCGTGCAGGTGGCGCCGCCAGGCGCCGGGCCGGCCGCGGTAGAGCGCGCGCTCGGCGCGCGCGACGCGGCGCGCGGATCGCGCGCGCCTCGCGGCGCTCGAGAGGTCCTCGCGCTCCGGGTCCTCCCACACGACCGGCAGGCCGCGTGACCGGCGTCCGGAACGACGGGTCCTTGCGCGCGCGCCTGCCGCGCGCGAGGTCAGCTCGAGCAGGAAGCGCGTCGTCGCCGCCCGCACGCGGTCGTCGTGGAGCTTGAGCTTCTCCATCAGCACGTAGACGCCGTGCGTAGCGGCCGTTGATCGCGAGCTCGACGAAGCGCGTGCGCGCGGCGTAGCGGCCGATCCAGCGCGCGGTCTCGTAGGCGAGCACGTTGCGCATCAGCGTGCGGTCGTTGTAGGCGGCGTACAGGACCCAGTCGTCGTCGGCCGGCATCCCGAGCAGCGGCGACGTCGCGGTTCTCGCCCTCGGCGTCGCGCAGCTCGACGGCGTAGGACTTCTTCGGGAAGCGTGCGCGACCAGCTGGCCGCGCAGCTCGATCGCGACGGCGCCCGTCGAAGCCGGGCGCGCGCAGCGCGCCGGGACGTCCGTCGTCGCCGATGCCGCGCTCGGGCTCGACGTGACGCGCGGCAGCGCGCGGCGGCGGCGGCGGCGGCGGCAGCGCGAGCGCGACGGCGCGGCGAGGGCGGTCGAGGGCGGAGGGCATGCCGATCACGGTCGCGCGCGCGCCGGTAAGACGGCCCGTGAAACGGCGATGAGGACGTTCTCATCGGCGCCTCACGGCCGGCTCATCGGCCGCCGGCGACGGTGCCTGCCATGAACGCATCGGCACTTCCACGCCAGGGCGACGAGATCGCCCCCGGCCTGCGGGCGCGTCCGCCTGCTCGGCGGCGGCCGCCGCTACGAGGCCCACCTCGCGCTCGGCCGACCACCTGCGCGCGCTCGTCGTCGTCGAAGGTCCTGCGCCCCGAGCCGGTCGACGACGCCGGCGCGCTCGCCGGCCTGCGCGGCGAGGCGCGCGATGCTGCGACCGGCTCGCGCACCCGATGCTGCTGCGCGTCTTCGGCGCCGACGCTCGACGGCGCGCGCCCGCACCTCGTGCTCGAGCTGATCGAGGGCCCGCGGCTGTCGACGCTGATCCGCCGCCACGGCGTCGACCTCGAGCAGCTGCTGCCGCTCGCGCTGAACCTGTGCTCCGTCCTGCACTACCTCGCGCGCGAGGGCGTCGTGCACCTCGACGTCAAGCCGCGCAACGTCATCATGGGCGCCGAGCCGCGGCTGATCGACCTCAGCATCGCGCGCCGGCGTCGACGAGCTCGGCGACGCTGCGCGGCGCCGGTCGGCACCGACGCCTACATGGCGCCCGAGCAGTGCGAGCCGGCGCGCTTCGGCGAGATCGGCCCGGCCGCCGACGTCTGGGGCCTCGGCGCGACGCTCTACGAGGCGATCGCCGGGCGCCGCCCGTTCGCCGCGCGGCGCGAGCGCTTCCCGCAGCTGCGCACGGCGCCGCGGCCGCTCCCGGACGCGCGTCCCGCGCCGCTCGCGGCCGCCGTCATGGCCTGCCTCGAGCCGCGCCCCGCCGACCGCCCGACCGCCGGCGAGCTGGCCGACGCGCTCGAGCCGCTCGTCGACGCCCTCCCGGCCCCGCGCCTCGGCCGCTTCCGGCCGCGACGCACCACACGCACCCACCACCACCAGGAGGTACCCGCATGACCACCGGACGACTGGCAGTGCTCGCACTCGCCGCCGTGCTCGCCTTCGGCGGGCATCGGCACCGCGTTCGCCGCGCTGGCGGCGACGACGACGACCCGCCGCGCGCCGACCCGATCGAGCTGCGCAAGGACGATGCAGCGCGCCGACGATGCTCGCGGAGGAGGACGACGACCCGGGCCCGACCGGGCGACGGCGACGCGCACCCGCGGCGACGACGGCACCGGCGGCGGCGACAACACCGGCGACGGCGACCGCACCCGCGGCAACGACGGGACCCGCGGCGGCGACAACACCGGCGACGGCGACCGCACCCGCGGCAACGACGGCACCGGCGGCGGCGACAACACCGGCGACGGCGACGCCACCTACGGCAACGACGGCACCGGCGGCGGCGACAACTCGTACGTCGCGCCCGCCGGCGGCGGCGGCGGCGTCGTACTCCGGCGGCGGCGCAGGGCACCTCCCGGAACCCTGGAGGACCACGGGGCTCGTGACGGGCCCTCTACAGTAGAGCCCGGTCGGGCAGCCCGCCGTCGGGCAGCGAGCCGTAGACCAGCAGGCGCGGCCGCTCGCCGAGCTCGAACACCGTCGCGCTCGCGTTCGGCGGCGAGCCGAGCCGCAGCGGCGTCGGCGCCCGTCACGTGCGCGACGGCGACGCGGATGCAGCCGCCGTGGCAGACCACCAGCCACGACCCGCCGGCATCGACGCAGCGCGTCCATCGCCGCCGGCCGACCCGGGCGGCGAAGCGCGTCCCACGGACTCGCCGCCGGGCGCCGTCCGCGGCCCGCCGCGCCAGTTCGTCAGCTCGGGCGACTGGGCGTCGATCTCCGCGGCGGTGCGGCCGCCCCACTCGCCGACGTCGATCTCCCGCCAGCGCGGCGTCGAAGCGCGCCGGGCTCGAGGCCGAGCAGCTCGGCGGTCTCGCGCGCGCGCGCGAGGTCGCTGAGACGATCACGCGGCTCGGGCGGCACGGCGCGTCGAGCATCGGCGCGAGCGCCGCGCCTGCTCACGACCGCGGTCGGACAGCGGCGGGTCGAGCTGGCCCTGCAGGCGCTGCTCGGCGTTCCAGGTCGACTCGCCGTGGCGAACGAGGATCAGTCGGTCGGTCACGGCGGCCCATGCTGGCGCTCGCAGGAATATCATGGCGCGCCGATGTTCTCCAAGGTCCTGGTCGCCAACCGCGGCGAGATCGCCGTCCGCGTCATCCGCGCGCTCGACGAGCTCGGGATCGCCTCCGTCGCCGTCTACTCCGAGGCCGACCGCGACGCGCAGCACGTCAAGCCGCGCCGGCGAGGCCTACCTGCTCGGCCCCGGGCCGGCCGCCGAGTCCTACCTCAACGTCGACAAGCTGCTCGAGGTCATCGAGGCCTCCGGCGCCGAGGCGGTGCACCCCGGCTACGGCTTCCTGGCCGAGAACGCGGCGTTCGCGCAAGCGGCTCGAGGAGGCGGGCGTCACGTTCATCGGCCCGCCCGCGTCGGCGATCGAGGCGATGGGCTCCAAGACCCGGGCGCGCGAGCTGATGCAGGAGCGCCGGCGTGCCGATCGTGCCCGGCACCACCGAGCCGGTCGAGACCGTCGAGGACGCGCGCGAAGATCGCCGAGGACATCGGCTACCCGATCGCGGTCAAGGCCGCGGGCGGCGGCGGCGGCAAGGGCTTCCGCGTCGCGCTCGAGCCGGACAAGCTCGAGGACGCCTTCGAGGGCGCCGCGCGCGAGGGCGAGAAGTTCTTCTCCGACGCGACGGTCTACCTCGAGCGCTACCTGCCGGACCCGCGCCACGTCGAGGTCCAGGTGCTCGCCGACAAGCACGGCAACGTCGTGCACCTGGGCGAGCGCGACTGCTCGATCCAGCGCCGCCACCAGAAGCTGATCGAGGAGTCGCCGGCGCCGCTGGTCGACGCGGAGCTGCGCGAGCGGATCGGCGAGATCGCCGTCGACGCCGCGCGCGGCCGTCGGCTACCACTCGCGCGGGCACGATCGAGGGCCTGCTCGCAGGACGGCGAGTACTTCTTCCTCGAGATGAACACGCGCGTGCAGGTCGAGCACTGCGTGACCGAGGAGACGACGGGCGTCGACATCGTGCGCGAGCAGATCCTGATCGCCGCCGGCGAGGAGCTCTCGTTCGCCCAGGACGACGTGCGCTGGCACGGCCACGCGATCGAGTGCCGCATCAACGCCGAGGACGCGGCGAAGAACTTCGCCCCCGCCCCGGGCACGGATCAGCGCGCTACTTCGAGCCGTCCGGGCCCGGCGTGCGGGTCGACTCCGGCGTGCTCGCCGGCTCGGAGATCACGCCGCTCTACGACCCGATGGTCGCCAAGCTGATCGTCTGGGACGCCGACCGCGAGCGCGCGACGCGGCGGATGCTGCGGGCGCTGGACGAGTTCCAGATCGAGGGCGTGCGCACGCTGATCCCGTTCCACAAGGCGATCATGGCCTCCGAGCAGTGGGCGAACGCGGAGACCTGCCGCGACCTGATCGAGGACAAGGCAGTGGCTCAAGACGCTCGCGCAGCCGAAGCCGGAGCCGGCGGCCGACGACGGCCGAGACCGTCGAGCGCGACTACACCGTCGAGGTGTCCGGCAAGCGCTTCGAGGTCAAGGTGCGCGGCGAGGCGCAGCCGGCGGCCGCGCGCCGCGCAACGGCGCCGCCGCGCGGCCCGCGCCCGCGGCGCGAGCGCAAGGCCGGCGGCGGCGGCGCGGCGGCGGCGACACGCTGACCTCGCCGCTGCAGGGCAACGTCTTCAAGGTGCTGGTCGAGCAGGGCGCCGAGGTCGAGGAGGGCGCGCTGGTCTGCATCATCGAGGCGATGAAGATGGAGAACGAGATCACCGCCCACAAGGCGGGCACGGTGGCCGAGCTGCCGATCTCCGAGGGCGCCGCGGTCGCCGAGCGGCGACACGCTCGCCGTCATCAAGTGAGCGACGAGCTCGACGCGCTGATCCACGAGACGGCCGAGTGGCTGCGGATCCCGTCGATCTCGGCGGGCGCCCGCAACGACGCCGGCCTGCGTCGAGGCCGCCGAGTGGGCGCTCGGCGCGTGCGCGACGCGGGCGGCAGCTGCGAGCCTCGTGCCGACGGCCGGCGGCGCGCCGCTGGTGGTCGGCGAGCTGCGGGCGGCGCGCGCGGACGCGCCGACGATCCTGATCTACGGCCACTACGACGTGCAGGACCCGGGGCCGGAGGCGGCGTGGACGTCGCCGCCGTTCGAGCCCACGATCCGCGACGGCCGCATCTACGCGCGCGGCGCCTGCGACGACAAGGGCAACTTCCTGCCGCTGCTGCACGTCGCGTGCGCGCTGGCCGACGCGGGCGAGCTGCCCGTGCACGTGCGCGTGCTCGTCGAGGGCGCCGAGGAGACCGGCTCGGTCGACGTCAACGACTGGGTGCTCGCCGACGCCCGCGGCGCCGACGCGGCGATCGTGTTCGACGCGGGCATGGTCGACGCGCAGACGCCGGCCGTGACGGTCGCCACGCGCGGCATGGTGTTCGCCCACCTCGAGATCCGCACGGCCGAGCGGATCGCGCACTCGGGCCTCTACGGCGGCGCGGCGCTGAACGCGTTCCACGCGCTGCACGCCGTGCTGGCGGGCGTGCTGCCGCGGCCGGACGGGCGGCTGCCCGAGCCGCTGCGGTCCGGGATCATCCCGCCCACCCCGGCCGAGCTGGCCACGTGGGGCGTGCTGCCCGACGGCGCCGCCGTGCTCGCCGAGGCGGGCGCCCGGCCCGCCGACGCGACCGCCGCGGCCGAGTTCTACACGCGCACGACCGCCGACGCTTCGCTCGACGTGCACCGCATCGAGGGCGGCGCGGCGCGCACGATCGTGCCGCCGGAGGCGAGCTGCGACCTGTCGGTCCGGCTCGCGCCCGGCCAGGACCCGGCCGAGATCGCCGGCGCGCTCGAGGCGCTGCTGCGCGACGGCCTGCCGGAAGGCGCCGAGCTGACGTTCGCGGCCGACACCGCCGCGCCCTCGTTCGTCGACCCGTCGCTGCCCGCGATCCGCATCGCCGCCGCGGCGCTGGCGCGCGCCTGCGGCCGCGAGCCGGCGCTGATCCGCTCCGGCGGCTCGATCCCGGTGCTGGCCGCGTTCGCCGAGCGCGGCGTGCCCGCGATCCTGTCCGGCTTCGGCCTCCCGCAGGACAACTTCCACGCGCCGGACGAGTCCTACGCGATCGCGAGCCTCGATCTCGGCCGCCGCAGCGCACGCGCGCTGTTCGAGGATCTCGCCGCGCTGCCGCGCGGCTGATCACAGCCGGCTTACACGCGGCCGGGCGAGGGCAGTCACAGTCGCGTCGCCCAACCACTCGACTCGGGAGGTCGAATGACCACGCATCTCGCACGCCGCGCAGGGGCGGCGCTCGCGCTCATCGTGGCGCTGCTCGTCGCCGCGCCCGCCGCCGGCGCGGCCCAGGACCCGCTGGACGTCATGTCCTTCAACCTGCGCTACGCCAGCGACACGCCGCCGAACTCGTGGCCGGAGCGGCGGCCGGTGACGAAGGAGCTGCTGCGCCGCGAGGCGCCGCACATCATCGGCACGCAGGAAGGCCTGTACCGCCAGCTGCTCGACATCCAGGCCGACCTGCCCCGGCACTACGACAGCATCGGGCTCGGCCGCGAGGGCGGCTCGCGCGGCGAGGCGATGCAGATCTTCTTCGACACGCGGCGGCTCGAGCCGGTCGAGTACGACCACTACTGGCTGTCCGACACGCCGGACGTCGTCGGCTCGAAGACCTGGGGCGGCTGCTGCCCGCGGATGGTCACCTGGATCCGCTTCCTCGACAAGCGCAGCGGCGGCGAGTTCTACGCGCTCAACACGCACTTCGAGGCGTTCGACGCCGTCGCGCGCGAGAAGTCGGCGCAGCTCGTGCTGGCCAAGATGGCCGAGCAGTTCGACCCCGCGCTGCCGGTGATCGCCACCGGCGACTTCAACGAGCCCGCGATCACGGGCCGCACGGTCTACGACCTGCTCGTCACGAACGGGCCGTTCGTGGACTCGTGGGTCGAGGCGAAGTGGCGCAGCCGCCTGTTCGGCACGTTCCACGGCTACCAGCCGCTGACGCCGGACGGCGAGCGGATCGACTGGATCCTGACCTCGCCGTCCGTGCGTACGCAGCGCGCGTCGATCAACACCTTCGCGCGCCGCGGGCAGTTCCCGAGCGACCACCTGCCGGTGCAGGCGACGCTCAGGCTGCCCTAGGGCTCAGGGAGCGATGTTCGCGTTGACCCGCAGCACGTTGTCCGGGTCGTAGGCGCGCTTGACCTCGACGAGCCGGGCGTAGTCCTCCGCCGTGTACGCGTCGGAGGTGCGCCCGGCCTCGCCGAGGAAGTTCAGGAACGTCTTCCCCGTCGAGTGCGGGCGCAGCTTCGCCACGACCGCGTCGAGCGCCGCCACCGCGGCCGGGTACTGCGCCGGGTCCATCACGAGCGCGCCGGCGACGACGCCGAACGGCACGTCGCGGTGGCCGCACGGGCCGGCGTCCGCGCCCGGGCGGGCGAGCGCGCCGCCCCACTGGCGGACCTCCATCACCGAGATCGGCGAGTCGGCGTCGAGCACGATGTCGAGCACCTCGTCGGACAGCTCGTGCAGCAGCTCGAGCCGCATGTCGCCGATCGCAGGCGGCGGCGGCGGGCCGAACGCAGCGGCCGTCTCCGCATAGCCCATCTCGCCGAGCGCGCCCATCAGCGGCTCGCCCGCGGCGTCGAGCAGCGGCGCCCAGGCGGCACGCGCCTCGGCCTCGCCGCCGACGTACATGCCGCGGAACATGAAGACGCGGCGGCCGCGCAGCTCCTCGGGCAGCGTCGGCAGCGGCGGCATCCGCATGACGGACAGCAGGGTGGTCGACTCGTCGGGCTCGCCGCCGACCCAGTCGCGGTAGGCCTCGAGCACCGGTCGGGCGCGGTCGGCGTCGAACAGCAGCATCCCGGCGTAGACGACCGGCACCTCGTGCAGGCGGAACTCGAGCTCGGTCACGACGCCGAAGTTGCCGCCGCCGCCGCGCAGCGCCCAGAACAGGTCGGCGTTCTCGGCGGCGCTCGCCGTCACGATGTCACCGGCCGCGGTCACGACCTGCGCGGAGATCAGGCTGTCGGCCTGGTAGCCGAACTTGCGCGACAGCCAGCCCATGCCGCCGCCGAGCGTGTAGCCGGCGACCGCGACGGTGGTCGAGGTGCCGGAGAGCGGCGCCAGGCCGTGCGGCCCGGCGGCGGCCATCACGTCGCCCCACTGGGTCGCGGCACCGGCGCGCGCGGTCTTGGCGGCCGGGTCGATCGTGAGGCCGTTCAGCGCGCCCGTCTTGAGCAGCAGCGCGCCGTCGGACGGCACGACCACGCCGTGGCCGGTGGCCTGGATCGCGAGCGGGAGGTCGTTGTCACGCGCGGCGCGCACGGCGGCGGCGACGTCCTCGGCGCTCGTCGCCTCGGCGATCAGCCCGGGCCGCGGGTCGAAGCGGCGCTGCCAGGGAATGCGGGACTCGTCGTAGCCATCGTCCCCGGGGCGCAGTACCCGCCCGGAGAAGCCCGCGTCCAGCGCACGGGCGGTGGCGATCTCGTTCGTCGTCATGGGGCCGATGGTTCCAGCGGCCAGGACGCGGCGACAGCGTGCAACCCCGCGAAGCGGGGGTTCGGATAGCCGTAGGAGCGGCTAGGCGCGCTTGGCGACGGTCGGCTTGCCCGGGCAGAGCACGAGGCTCGCACGGACCAGCTCGCGCTGCCGACGATGCGCATCGACCGTGGACGCGAGCACCTGACGGACGGCGGTCGCGGGAGCCGAGTTGCGGGAGGGCGTGTCCATGCATAGGAGAATCGCCCGCTCCGCCCAGGACTTGAAGGCGGCAAGCCACCGGAGTGTGGTGCGGTTACCCCCCGAGCGCGTCGACCACGATCCGAACGTCGTCGACGCGTCGTGCGCGGGTTGACGAGCGCGATGCGGGCCGCCGGCTCGCCGCCGACCGTCGTCGGCAGCACGAACGCGCGGCCGGAGCGGCGCAGCTCGACGCTCCAGCGCGCGTAGTCCTCCGCCCGCCAGCCGCGGCGGCGGAGCACGAGCACGGTCAGCTCCGGCTCGGCCAGCAGCTCCAGTTGCGGCCGCGCGCGGATCTCGTCGGCGGCGAGCCGGGTCACGGCGAGCGTGTGCTCGACCGCCTCGGCGTACGCGTCGGTGCCGTGCACGGCGAGCGAGAACCAGAACGGCAGGCCGCGCGCCCGCCGGGTCAGGTGCACGCCGTAGTCGGACGGGTTGAACGCGTCGTCGTCCTCGGCGTACATCGCGTCGAGGTAGGACGGCGTGCTGGCGGTGCGCGGCGCGGCCGTAGGCCGGCTCGCGGTACAGCAGCGCGCAGCTGTCGAACGGCGAGTACAGCCACTTGTGCGGGTCGACGATGAACGAGTCGGCGCGCTCGATCCCGGCGAAGCGCGGCCGCGCGCTCGGCGCGCACAGCGCGCCGAGGCCGTAGGCCCCGTCGACGTGCAGCCACAGGCCGCGCTCGGCGGCCACGTCGGCGACGCCGGCGAGGTCGTCGAGCCGGCCGACGTTCGTCGTGCCGGCGGTCGCGACGACCGCGAACACGTCGTCGGCCGGCGCTGCGGCGCCCGCAGCGCCTCGCCGGTGAGCCGCCCGCCGGCCGCGGGCACCTCGACGGTCCCGGCGTCCATGATGCGCAGCATCGAGCGCACCGAGGAGTGCACCTCCTCGCTGACGCGCGACGCGGCGCGCCGGACGGCCCGCGTGCCGCGCCCGCTCGCGCGCCGCGTGCAGCGCCGAGAGGTTGCCGATCGTCCCGCCCTGCACGAAGCAGCCCCCGGCGCCGGCCGGGAAGCCCGCGAGGTCGGCGAGCCAGCGCAACGCCTCGTTCTCGGCGTGCACCGCGCCGGCGCCCTCCACCCACGAGCCGCCGTAGACGGAGAACGCGCTCGCGGCGAAGTCGGCCAGGGCCGCGGCCGGCGTCGCCGCGCCGGGGATGAACGCCATGTAGCGCGGGTGGTCGATCGCGATCGTGTTCGGCAGCACCACGTCGCGCAGCAGCTCCAGCGCGCGCTCGGGCCCGAGGCCGGCCGCGGTCACCGACGGGCCGAAGGCGGCCGCGATCTCCGCCGCGCCCGGGGCGGCGCCGAGCGAAGGCGGGCCGCCGGCGAGCCGCTCGCGCGCCGCGCCGAGCACCGCGTCGGCGAGGCCTGCGTCGAGCTCGTGCAGGCTCACCCGGCGACCAGCGCGGCGTTGCGGGCGTGCATCCGGCGCTGCTCGGCGCTGCGCCGCGCCAGCGGCAGCTTGGCCGCCGCGCCCTCTGCCTGCAGCGCCTCGAGGTACGCGCGGTCCTCGCGCAGGATCGCCGCCGCACGCGTGCCGTCGATCGGCCCGCCGTGGCCGGGCACGACGTGCTCGGCCTCCTCGACGAGCGGCTCGAGCCGCGCCAGGGTCGCGAGGTACGCGCTGACCGGAGCGCCCGGGTTGAGCATCGGGATCTCGACCGGCGAGAGGTAGTCGCCGCAGACGAGCACGCGCGCCCACGGGATCCAGATCGCCATCCCGTCCACGGTGTGCCCGTCGGCCGGGTGCAGCTCGAGCTCGTGCTCGCCGACCTCGAGGCGGCCCGGGACCGGCAGCTGCTGCGCGCTCGGCAGCGAGAGCGGGCGCGGGCGGTCGACGTAGAGCTGCTCGTCGAACGCGCGCAGCTCGCGCTGGGCGGCGCCGGGCTCGTTCACCAGCCGCGCCGCAGTCGTCTCCGCGCAGCCGAGCGGCGCCTCCGGGAACGCGTAGCGCCCGAGCAGGTGGTCCCAGTCGGCGTGGGTCGCGAGCAGGCCGACGACGGAGAAGCCGGCCTGCTCGGCGACCGCCGGCAGGATGTCGAGCTCGTCCGGCAGCACCGGCGAGTCGATGCAGAACGCCTCGGTCTGGCTGCGGACGAGCGTGCAGGTGGTCTGGTAGACCCGCGATGTGGCGACGATGACGTCGGCGTGGAGGCCGACGGCCCTCACGCCGCGCCGAGCAGCCGCGCCGCCTCGAGGAGGCTCTTGACCTCGGCGGTCGGCTTCTTGGCTCCCGGCTCGAGCTGCTCGCCGTTGCGGTTCACCCAGATCACCGGGATCTTCAGCTTGATGCACGGCTCGACGTCGTAGTAGTAGCTCGACGCCGACGTGGACCCAGCCCTTCTTGCCGCCGATCCGCCGCTCGCACTCCTTGAAGTGGGCGGGGTCCGGCTTGTAGGAGCGGACCTGCTGCGCCGTGACCACGAGGTCGAAGTCGGGCTTGAAGTGGCGGCGCGTCAGGCCGAGCAGCTTGTCGTCGATGTTCGAGATGAGGCCGATCTCGAACTTCTTCGCCGAACCGCTCGAGCTGCGTGTTGGTCTCCTTGAACGGCGGCCAGCGCGCGACCGAGTCGGGCAGGAAGCCGGAGCGCGAGGGCTCCAGCGGCCAGCCCAGCTCGCGCGAGATCTGCACCGCGGTGCGGCGCAGGACCTCGGCGTACAGCTCGTACGAGCCGCCCTTGATCTCCTGCTGGGCCTGCATGAAGAGCGGGATGAGCTCGTCGCGCGACAGCGTGTAGCCGTCCCGCTCGGCCTCCTTGGCGAAGGCGTCGAAGACGCCGGTCTCCCAGTCGATCAGGGTGCCGTAGACGTCGAACGTGACGAAGGTGACTTCCTTGGGCAGCGGCATGCGGTCGTGCATTGTGCCACGGCCGCCCTGCGCGGGCCGCGGCGGGCCACCTGTACTAGCATCGGCCGCCCTCTCATGGACCTTCTCGAATACCAGGGCAAGCAGCTGTTCGCCCGCCACGGGGTCCCGGTTCCGTCCGGCGCCCCGGCCACCACGGTCGAGGAGGCGGTCGCCGCCGCCGACGAGATCGGCTATCCCTGCGTGATCAAGGCGCAGGTGCAGATCGGAGGCCGCGGCAAGGCCGGCGGCATCAAGGTCGCCAAGGACCGCCCCGAGGCCGAGGAGCACGCGAAGGCGATCCTCGGCATGGACATCCGCGGCCTCACCGTGCACGAGGTGTGGGTGGAGGCGGCGTCGGACATCGCCGCCGAGTACTACGCCTCGATCGTGTTCGACCGCTCGGCCAAGCGCCCGCTCGTGATGCTCTCGACCCAGGGCGGCATGGACATCGAGGAGGTCGCCGAGCGCGACCCGCAGGCGATCGCGCGCCTGCACGTCGACCCGCTGCTCGGCTTCCAGGACTTCCACGCCCGCCGGCTCGCGTTCGAGGCCGGCGTCGACGCCGACGTCGTCCGCCCGATCGGCGCGCTGCTGAACCGCCTCTACGACGCGTTCGTCGCCGAGGAGGCGATGCTCGTCGAGGTCAACCCGCTGATCGTGACCTCCGACCGCCAGGTGATGGCGCTCGACGCGAAGGTCACGCTCGACGACAACTCGCTGTTCCGCCACGCCGACAACGCCGGCCTGCGCAACACCGAGGGCGAGGACCCGCAGGAGCGCATGGCGCGCGAGCGCGGGCTCACCTACGTCAAGCTCGACGGCAACGTCGGCATCCTCGGCAACGGCGCCGGGCTCGTGATGTCGACGCTCGACGTCGTCGCCCAGGCCGGCGGCAGCCCGGCGAACTTCCTCGACGCCGGCGGCGGCTCGAAGGCCGAGGCGATCACGCAGGCGGTCGAGGTGATCCTCTCCAACGAGAACGTCACCGCCGTGCTGTTCAACATCTTCGGCGGCATCACGCGCTGCGACGAGGTCGCGAAGGGCCTGATCGAGGCGTTCCGCCAGATCGAGCCGACCGTGCCGTTCGTCGTCCGGCTCGACGGGACCAACGACAAGGAGGGCCGCGCGCTGCTCGCCGAGGCCGACCTGCCGAACGTGCACGCGGAGTCGACGATGCTCGACGCCGCCCGCCGCGTCGTGGAGCTGGCGTCATGAGCATCCTCGTCGACAAGGACACGCGGCTCTGCGTCTCCGGCATCACCGGCCGCGAGGGCACGTTCCACACGCTCAACAACAAGGCCTACGGCACGAACGTCGTCTCCGGCGTCACGCCCGGCAAGGGCGGCCAGGACGTCGAGGGCATCCCGGTCTTCAACACGTTCCACGCGGCCGTCGCCGAGACCGGCGCGAACACGGCGATGATCTTCGTGCCGCCGCGCTTCGCCGCCGACTCGATCCTCGAGGCCGAGGACGCCGGCATCGCCCTGATCGTCGCGATCACCGAGGGCATCCCGGCGCACGACGAGCTGCGCGTCTACAACCACCTGCAGCGTAATCCGGACGTGCGCCTCGTCGGCCCGAACTGCCCCGGCATCCTGTCGCCGGGCAAGGCGAACGTCGGGATCATCCCGGCCGGCTTCTTCAGCGAGGGCAACGTCGGCGTCGTGTCGCGCTCGGGCACGCTGACCTACCAGATCGGCAACGAGCTGGCCCAGCGCGGGTTCGGCAACTCCTCGATCGTCGGCATCGGCGGCGACCCCGTCCCCGGCTCGAGCTTCATCGACGTCCTGGCGCTCTTCCAGGAGGACGACGAGACCGAGCTGATCGTGATGGCGGGCGAGATCGGCGGGTCGGCCGAGGAGGAGGCCGCCGAGTTCATCGCCGACCACGTGACGAAGCCGGTCGTGGCGTACATCGCCGGCTTCACCGCGCCGCCCGGCAAGACGATGGGCCACGCGGGCGCGATCGTCTCCGGCACGGCGGGCACGGCCGTCGCCAAGCAGGAGGCGCTCGAGGCGCGCGGGGTGCGCGTCGGCCGGACGCCGACCGAGGTGGCGGAGATCGCCGCGGAGATCGCCGGCTCGCTGGCGCAGTGACGTACACGTCGCCGCTCGCCGAGGCGCTCGCGCCGGACGTGCTCGAGCGCTTCCTGCGCTACGTCCGGGTGGACACGCAGTCGGCGCGCGGCGGCACGACCAGCCCGACGACGCCGGGCCAGCTCGATGCTGGCCCGGATGCTCGTCGGCGAGCTGCAGGCGATCGGCCTCGCCGACGCCGAGCTGGACGAGCACGGCTACGTGTACGCCACGCTGGCGGGCGGCGAGGGCGCGCCGGTGATCGGCCTGCTCGCGCACCTGGACACGAGCCCGGACGCGCCCGCCAGCGGCGTCGAGCCGATCCTGCACCGCGACTACGACGGCGGCGCGATCACGCTCCCGCGCGCCGGCACCGTGCTCGACCCGGCCGCGATGCCGGTGCTCGCCGGCAAGCGCGGGCACGACATCGTCAGCTCGAGCGGCGACACGCTGCTCGGCGCCGACGACAAGGCGGGCATGGCCGCGATCATGGCCGCCGTCGCGCACCTCGCCGCGCACCCGGAGCTGCCGCGGCCGACGCTGCGGATCGGCTTCACGCCCGACGAGGAGATCGGCCAGGGCCCGATCCGCTTCGACCTCGAGCGCTTCGGCGCGCGCTGCGCCTACACGCTCGACGCGTCGCAGCCGGGCGAGCTCGAGGACGAGACGTTCAGCGCCGCCGCCGTGGCGATCACCGTCACCGGCGTCGACATCCACCCCGGCTGGGCGCACGGCCGGCTCGTCAACGCCACCCGGCTGGCCGCCCGGATCGTCGAAGCGCTGCCGGCCGATCGCCTGACGCCGGAGACGACCTCCGGCCGCGAAGGCTTCATCCACGTCTACGAGGTCGCCGGCAACGCCGGCCGCGCGACGATCAGCGCGATCGTGCGCGACTTCGACGACGACCTGCTCGAGCAGCACGTCGCGCTGCTGCGCGAGGCGGCCGACACGGTCGCGGCCGCCGAGCCGCGGGCGCGCGTCGAGGTCGAGGTCACGCACCAGTACCCGAACATGCGCCGCTTCATCGAGCCGCACCCGGAGGTCGTCGCGATCGCCGAGCGCGCGATCCGCGCCGAGGGCATCGAGCCCGTCCGCACGCCGATCCGCGGCGGCACCGACGGCGCGATCCTCAGCGCCCGCGGGCTGCCGACGCCGAATCTCTTCACCGGCGGCCACGAGTACCACTCGCCGCGCGAGTGGGCCTCGGTGCAGGACATGGCGTCCGCCTCGGCGACCGTGGTCCGGCTCGCCGCGGAGTGGGCGACGGCCTAGCCGTCGGTGCGCGGCGGCTTGCGGGAGATGCCGACGCCGCCCATCAGCGAGTAGGCGCGGACGCGCACGACCGGCGCGCCCGGCGGGAGCTCGACGGGCTTGGGCCCGGCGTTGCTGCCCATGAAGGCGAAGCCGTTCATCTCGACGCCGACGCCGTCGGGCACGACGACCTCGATGCCGCCCATCAGGGTCCAGGCGCTGATGCGGACCTCGGAGCCGATCTCGGCCTCGCGCAGGTCGACCACCGCGCCGGCCATGATGGACACGACGTTCGTGGTCAGGGCTGGGCGCCAGCGGCCCTTGCGCTCGGCGCCGCCCATCACGGCGACGACCCAGCCGCGCGGCTTGCGCTCCGCGCTCACGCCGGTCGCGGGCGCCGTGGCGGGGAGGTCCGCGGTCAGCCGCTCGAGCTCGGCGCGCGTGCGCGCGCCGTCGGCCTGCTCGACGCGCTCGGCGACCTCCTCGAACGTGATCCGGCCCTCGCCGCCGGCCTCCTGCAGCCGCGTGACGGTCGTCTCGCGATCGGCGTCCGACGCGCGCAGCTCGCTCATGCGGCTGACGCTAGGCGGGCGGCCCCCCACTGGAAATACGGGCAGCCCCACCCTTGACCGCGGCACGGGCGGCTACCGTGGAACGCAGATGAAGTAGCCGGCGACCGCATTCCCCTTCGAGCACGCCCACGCGGCGTGGCGGGTGCGGACCCTGCCCAGCTTCGTCTCCGGAGGTCCCCTTGCTCAAGGCATCCGATCTGCGCGCCGGCCACGGCGACCGCACGATCTTCGACGGTCTGACCCTCACGCTGCCGGCCGGCCGGCGCGCCGGGCTCGTCGGCCCCAACGGCGCCGGCAAGAGCACGCTGCTGGCGCTGCTCGCCGGTGCAGCCGCACCCGAGCGCGGCAGCGTCGCGGTCGGGCCGGGCGACCGCATCGGCCATCTCCCGCAGGAGCCACCTGGCGCCGGGCTCACGATCGACCGCCTGCTCGGCGCCGCGCTCGGCGAGGTCTGGACGCTGCGCGGCGAGCTGGCGCGGCTCGAGCCGCGCCTGCACGAGCCGGCCGCGCTGGCCGCGTACGGCGAGGCGCAGGAGCGCTTCGACGCGCTCGGCGGCTGGGCGCTGCAGGGACGGCTCGACGGCGCCCGCGACGCCCTCGGCATCGCGCACGTGCCGCTCGACGCGCCGCTCGGCGACCTCAGCGGCGGCGAGGCGGCGCGGGCGCTGCTGGCCGGCGTGCTGCTGGCCGAGCCGACGATCCTGCTGCTCGACGAGCCGACCAACCACCTCGACCTCGACGGCCTCGCCTGGCTCGAGGCGTTCCTGGCCGGCTTCGACGGCAGCGTGCTCGTCGTCTCGCACGACCGCCGCTTCCTCGACGCGACGGTCACGCAGATCCTCGAGCTCGAGGACGGCGAGCTGCGCGCGTACGAAGGCGGCTACAGCGCGTACCGGGCCGAGCTGGCCGCGAGCCGCGCGCGGACCGCGCGCGCGTACGAGGCGCAGCGGAAGCGCCACCGGCGGCTCGAGGCCGACATCCGCACCACGCGCGGCCAGGCGCTGCACACCGAGCTGACCGTGAGCCGGGCGGAGGCGCCCCGGCTCAAGCGCTACGCCAAGAAGGTCGCGGCGAAGGCGAGCGCGCGCGAGCACCGGCTGCAGCGCGAGCTGGACTCCGGACGCGTACATCGCCAAGCCGCGCCACAACCGGGCGCTGAAGGTCGAGATCGACGGCGCCGGCGACGGGCGCCTGGTCGCCGCGCTGCGGGCGGTCGACGGCGGCTGGGACGGACGAGCCGCTGCTGCGCGGCGTCGACCTCGCGATCCACGGCGGCGACCGGATCGCGCTCACCGGCCCGAACGGCGCCGGCAAGTCGACGCTGCTGGCGCTGCTCGACGGCACGCTCGAACCGCTCGCCGGCAGCGTCGCGCGGCCGGTCGTCGCCGCCACGCTGCCGCAGACCGCCGACGCGCTCCCGGCCGACCGCAGTGCCACCGAGTACGTCCGCGAGCGGGCGCCGGTCGGCGAGAGCGAGGCGCGGCGCCTGCTCGGCCACTTCGGCCTCGAGGGCACGGCCGCGCTGCGCCCGCTGGGCACGCTCAGCCCGGGCGAGCGCGCCCGCACCGCGATCGCGGCGATCGTCGCCGCCCGCGCCGAGCTGCTGCTGCTCGACGAGCCCACGAACCACCTCGACCTGCCGTCGCTCGAGGTGCTCGAGAGCGCGCTGCAGCGACTATCCGGGCGCGATCGTCGCCGCCTCCCACGACCGCGCGTTCCTCGAGGCGATCGGCTGCGAGCGGCGGTTGGAGGTCCGCGCCGGGGAGGTGACGGAGACCTGAGGCTCGTATGCTGCGCGGCATGGCCGAAACGATCTCCTTCGCCCGCGGGGCGCCGTCGCTGGACATCGTCGACGTGGCGGGCCTGCGCGAGGCCGCGCAGCTCGCGTTCGACAACGATCCGGCCGGCACGACCGCCTACGGGACGTCGGTCGGCTACGTGCCCCTGCGCGAGTACATCGCCGAGCAGCACGGCGTCGCGGCCGACCAGGTGCTCGTCACCAACGGGTCGATGCAGGCCGACGCGTTCCTGTTCGAGCTGCTCGTCCAGAAGGGCGACAGCGTCGTCGTCGAGGCGCCGACGTACGACCGCACGCTGCTGAACCTGCGCGGCCGCGGAGCCGACATCCACATGATCGAGCTCGAGGCCGACGGGATCGCCGTCGACGCGCTCGAGCGCGAGCTGCGCGACGGCGTGCGCCCGACGCTCGCGCACATCATCCCCAACTTCCAGAACCCGGCCGGCTACACGCTCAGCGCCGCCAAGCGCGCGAAGCTGCTGGAGCTCGCCGCCGAGTACGAGTTCATCCTGTTCGAGGACGACCCGTACGTGTCGATCCGCTTCGAGGGCGAGGGCCTGCCGACGATGCTGTCGCAGGACCGGGAGGACCGCGTCGTGTACGCGTCGTCGTTCTCCAAGACGGTCTGCCCCGGCATCCGCGTCGGCTATCTCGTCGGCCCGGCCGGGCTGATCAAGACGATCCAGGGCCGGGCGACGAACACCTACATCTCGCCGAACATGGTCGCCCAGTCGATCGTGAACCAGTTCTGCCGCTCGGGGCGGATCGACAGCGCGATCGAGACGGTCAAGGACGCGCTGCGCGAGCGTCGCGACGCGCTGGTGACGGCGCTGCGGCGCGACCTGCCGGAGGCGCGCTTCGCCCCGCCGGAGGGCGGCTACTTCATGTGGGTCGAGTTCCCCGAGGGCTTCAGCGTCGCGGACCTCGAGGTCGCCGCCAAGGAGCGCGGCGTGATCTTCGTCAAGGGCACCGACTTCCTGCTCGAGGGCGGCCAGAACACGCTGCGGCTCGCGTACTCCGGGGTGACGCCGGCGCTGATCGACGAGGGGATCTCCCGCCTGGCCGAGGCGGCAAGGTCGGTGGGCGTCGCAGCCTGAACGGGTCGAGTACGGGGACCATCCGTCCCAGTTCTGCGAGCTCTACAGGGCATCGCTCGCGGGGCCGCGCCCGGCCGCCGTGCTCGTGCACGGCGGCTTCTGGCGCAAGCGCTACGGCCGCGAGCTGCAGGGCGGGATCGCGCGTGACCTCGCGGCGCGCGGCTGGGCGGTCTGGAACGTCGAGTACCGGCGGCTCGGCGACGGCGGCGGCTGGCCGGACACGCTCGTCGACGTCGCGGCGGCGATCGACGCCCTGCCCGACGCGCCCGCCGAGCTGGACCTCTCGCGCGTCGTCGCGATCGGCCACTCGGCCGGCGGCCAGCTCGCGGTCTGGGCGGCGGCCCGCCCGGGCCTGCCCGAGGGATCGCCGGGGGCCGCGCCGCGCGTCCGGCTCACCGCCGCGGTGTCGCAGGCCGGCGCGCTCGACCTGCACGAGCTGTCGCGGCTCGGGACGTCGGACGCGGTCGTCAACGAGCTGCTCGACGGCACGCCCGCCGAGGTGCCGCACCGCTACGAGCTGGCCTCGCCCGCGCGGCGGCTGCCGATCGGCGTCCCGCTGCTGGCCGTGCACGGCGCCCGCGACGGCGACGTGCCCGGTGCACGTCTCGCGCGAGTTCGCGGCCGCGGCGGCCGCGGCGGGCGACGACTGCGAGCTGGTCGTGATCGACGACGAGAGCCACTACGAGCACCTCGAGCCGGGCTCGCTGTCCTGGCGCGCGGTGGTGCGATGGCTGGAGCGCTGACCCGCGAGCAGGCCGCGGCGCGCGACGAGCGCGACCCGCTGGCCGGCTTCCGCGACCGCTTCGTGCACACGGACGCGGAGCGGATCTACCTCGACGGCAACTCGCTCGGGCGGCTGCCCGTCGCGACGCGCGACCGCCTGCGCGACCTCGTCGAGGAGTGGGGCGACCGGCTCGTCGCCGGCTGGTCGGAGTGGATCGACGCGCCCGCGCGCGTCGGCGACGCGCTCGCCGCCGGCGTGCTCGGCGCGCGCCCCGGGGAGGTGATCGTCGGCGACTCCACGACGGTCAACCTGTTCAAGCTCTGCTCGGCGGCGCTCGACGCCTACAGCCTCTCGGCCCAGGGCGCGCTGCTGACCGACAGCGACAACTTCCCGACCGACCGCTACGTGCTGGAGGGCCTCGCCGAGCAGCGCGGCGTCGAGCTGCGGATGGTCGAGACCGACCCGCTCGACGGCCCGCGGCCCGAGGCGATCGAGGCACAGCTCCAGGACGGCGCGGTGGCGCTGGTCGTGCTCTCGCACGTCGCCTACCGGTCGGGCGCGCTCGCCGACCTGCGCGCGATCACCGAGCTCGCCCGCAGCCACGACGCGCACGTCGTCTGGGACCTCTCGCACTCCGCCGGCGCCGTGCCGGTCGACCTGCGCGAGGCCGGCGTCGAGCTGGCCGTCGGCTGCACCTACAAGTACCTCAACGGCGGCCCGGGCGCGCCCGCGTTCCTGTACGCCGCCGAGGAGGTGCAGCCGCGCCTGCGCTCGCCGATCTGGGGCTGGTTCGGCCAGAAGGACCAGTTCGCGATGGAGCGGCCCTACGACCCGGTCGACGGCATCGGCCGCTTCCTGGCCGGCACGCCCGGCATCCTCGACCTCGCGGCCGTCGAGGAGGGCGTGCGGCTCACCGCCGAGGCGGGCGTCGGCCCGCTGCGCGAGAAGTCGATCGCGCTCTGCGAGCTGATCGTCGAGCTGCACGACGCGTGGCTCGCGCCGCTCGGCTTCGAGCTCGGCTCGCCGCGCGACCCGCAGCGGCGCGGATCGCACGTCTCGCTGCGCCATCCGCAGGCGTGGCCGATCACGCGCGCCCTGATCGAGCGCGCGAACGTGGTGCCCGACTTCCGCGGGCCGGACTCGATCCGGCTCGGCGTCGCGCCGCTCTACACGCGCCACGTGGACGTCTGGGACGCCCTCGACCGGCTGCGCGGGATCGTCGAGCGCGGCGAGCAGGAGCAGGTCGACGCAGACCCGCTCCAGGGTGACTTAGGGTTTCGTCCTCCGTCCTCGCAAGCTCGGACCTCGGACGACGTTACCTGCCGTAGCGCTCCTTGGCCAGCACGAGCTGCTCGGGCAGCGCGATCCGCGGCGGCGGCGACGGGTCGGCGATCACGGAGACCGTCTCGGACACCGACCGGGTCAGCGTCGCGGTGCCGTCGGCGAACGCGACCACGACGTGCTCCGGGTCGACCTCCGCGACCTTGCCCTCCTTGCCCGGCTCGAGGCCCTCGCGCCGGAACAGGTGCAGCAGGTCCTCGGCCTCGTTCTCGAAGCGCAGGACCTTGACCTTCGCGCCTTCCTCGACGTCGGCCAGCGGCACGCCGTCGATGCGGTCGCCGGGGCTGATCGGATGGCCGTGCGGGCACGTCTTCGCGTCCCCGATCGCGGCCAGCATCCGCTCCTCGAGCTTCGGCGACATCGCGTGCTCGAGCCGCTCCGCCTCCTCGTGCACGTCGTCCCACGGGATGCCGAGCACGTCGGTCAGGAAGCGCTCGATCAGCCGGTGGCGGCGGACGATGCCCTCGGCGTGCTCGAGCCCGCTCTCGGTGAACTGCAGCGCCTTGTCCGGACCGCGCGTGATGTAGCCGTCACGCTCGAGGCGCCCGATCATCTCGTGGACGGTGGGAGCGGAGAGCTGCATCGCGCGGGCGACGTTCGCCCCCGTCATGGGCAGCCCGGCCTCCTGCAGCCAGAAGATGGTCTGCAGGTACTCCTCTTCGGCGACGGTGGCGTGGTCATGGGACATGCTCTGAGCATATCCGCCGCCTAGGAGCCCGTTGAACAATCCCGGCACACCTGCTGCGGGGCATCCGCGGCGCCACATCAGGCGCACCGCTCATTGCTCAACGGACTCCTATGGCGCGCAGGAGCGCGGCGCGAACGCGCTGCCCGGCACGCAGCGCCACGACGCCGGGTTGGTCTCGCTCGGAGCGCGGCGCGCCCGCGTGGCCTGCTCGAACGCGTAGCCGACCGCCAGCAGCGTCGCCTCGCTGCGGCTGCCGCCGGTGAACGTGACGTTGACCGGGTTGCGCGTGGCCGCCTCGTAGCCGGCCGGGATCGTCAGGGCCGGGTAGCCCGCCCGCGCCCCGACGCCGGTCAGCGTGCCCGACGGCGTCAGGATCGCCGCCAGGTCGTCGGCCGTGTCGGCGGTCCCGCGCGTCAGCACCGCGTCGATGTTGCCGCGCGCCTGGGCGAGCCCGGCGGCGCGGTTGGCCTCGTAGGCGGCCTTGGTCGCGGGGTCCTCGAGGTCGATCGCCTCGCTCGCCTCGAGCATGCTCATGCCGAGCTTGATCGCCTCGTCGGGATTGGCGCGGTTGAACGCGATCACGTCGGCGAGCGTGTCGATCGGGGCCGAGCGCGGCAGCCGCCCGAGGTAGCGGTTGAGGTCGCGCTTGAACTCGTAGTTGAGGATGCCGGGCGCGCTCGCGTTGGCGGGCGGCGTGACCGTCACGGTCTCGGCGCCCTGCGCGGCGACCGCGGCGACCGCCGCCTGGTAGACGCTGTCGGTGCTCGCGATCACGCCGATCCGGCGGCCCTGCAGCGCGTTGCGGCGGAGGCCCGCGACGTAGTCGCCGCCGCCGGCGATCGCCCCCAGCTCCGCGGCCGCGTCGTACGACCGTCTGCGTCATCGGCCCGGCCGTGTCCTGCGTCGCGGAGATCGGGATGATGCCGGTGCTCGACACGAGCCCCACGGTCGGCCGCATGCCGACGATCCCGTGGCGCGCCGACGGCGAGATGATCGAGCCCGACGTCTCGGTGCCGATCGTGGCCGCGGCGAGGCCGGCCGAGGCGGCCGCGCCGGAGCCGGACGACGAGCCGCTCGGGTTGACGTCGAGGTCGATCGGCGTCAGCACCTGGCCGCCGAGGCCGGAGTAGCCGCTGATCGAGTTGCCGGAGTAGAAGTTCGCGAACTCGCTCAGGTTCGTCTTGCCGAGGATGATCGCGCCGGCCCGCCGCAGGTTCGCCGCGACCGGGCTGTCGCCGCGCGGGAACGAGCGCTCGAGCGCGACGGCGCCGGCGGTCGTCGGCAGGCCGTCGACGTCGATGTTGTCCTTGACCAGCACGGGGATGCCGTGCAGCGGCCCGCGCACGCGGCCGCGGCGGCGCTCGCGGTCGGCCGCGCGGGCGTCGGCCAGCGCGTCCGGGTTGACGATCCGCACGGCGTTGATCGCCGGGCCGGACGTGTTCGTGTGCGCGATCCGCGCCAGGTAGGCGCGCGTCAGCTCGGTCGCGCTGAGGCGGCGCGCGGACATCCGCCGCTGCAGGTCGTCGATGCTCGTGGTCTCGAGCGAGAACCCGAGCCGCACGCGGCCGGCCTTGCGCAGCAGCTCGCGCCCGGGCGCGCACGAGTGCTTGCCGAAGACGCTCGGCGGCACGGTGTCGGCGCAGCGGTAGAGCGCCGGGTTGATCAGGCTCGGCGGCTCGCGCAGCTGCGACGCCCGCTCGTAGGCGTGGCCGAAGGCGAGCAGCGTCGCCTCGCTGTAGCGGGCGCCGGTGAACGTGACGTTGACCGGGCGGCGCTGCGTGCTCGTGTAGCCGGCGGGGACGGTCAGCGCCGGGTGGCCCGCGCGGGCGCCGACGCCGGTCAGCGTGCCCGAGGGCGTCAGGATCGCGGCGAGGTCGTCGGCGCTGTCGGCCGTGCCGCGGGTCAGCGCGGCTTCGAGGCTCGCGCGCGCCTCGGCGCGGCCCCGGTCGCGGTTGGCCTCGTAGGTCGCGCGCGTGGCCGGGTCGGCGAGGTCGATCGCCTCGCTGGCGGTCAGCAGCGTCTGGCCGAACTTCAGCGCCTCCTCGGGGTGGCGCTCGTTGTAGGCCACGATCTCGGCCAGCGACCGGCGCGGCGCGCGCGGCCCGAGCCGCTCCAGGTAGGCGTTGAGGTCGCGCTTGAACTCGTAGTTGAGGATCGACGGCGCGGTCGTGTTCGCCGGCGCCGTGATCTCGACGGTCTCGGCGCCGAGCGTGCGCACCACCGCCAGCGCCGCCTGGTAGTTCGGGTCGTTGTTGGCGACGACGCCGAGCCGCGCGCCGTCGAGCGCGCCGGGGTCGAGCGCGGCCGCGTAGTCGGGCACGGGCGGCTGGTCGGCGGTCGCCGGATCCTCCGGGTCCTTGCCGGCGATCGCCTGCAGCTCGGCGGCCGCGTCGGCGACGGTGCGGGTCATCGGGCCCGCGGTGTCCTGCGAGGCCGCGATCGGCAGGATGCCCGTGCGCGAGACGAGGCCGAGCGTGGGCCGCATGCCGACGATCCCCTGCGCCGCCGACGGCGAGATGATCGAGCCCGACGTCTCGGTGCCGATCGTCAGCGCGGCCAGGCCGGCAGCGGCGGCGCTGGCCGAGCCCGAGGAGGAGCCGCTCGGGCCGAGGTCGGTGTCGTAGGCGTTCAGCACCTGACCGCCGAGCGAGGAGTAGCCGCTCGGCGACCCGCTGGTCGTGAAGTACGCGAACTCGCTCAGGTTCGTCTTGCCCAGGATCACCGCTCCCGCCCGCCGCAGGCGCGCCACGATCGCCGCGTCCGCGCGCGGCCGCGAGCGCTCGAGCGCGACCGAGCCGGCCGTGGTCGGCATCCCGTGCACGTCGACGTTGTCCTTGACCAGCACCGGGATGCCGTGCAGCGGCCCGCGCACCTGGCCGCGGCGGCGCTCGCGGTCGAGCGCCCGCGCGTCCGCCACCGCGTCGCGGTTCAGCGCCCGCACCGCGTTCAGCCCCGGCCCCTCGGTGTTGAGCGCGCCGATGCGGTGCACGTAGCGCCTCGTCAGCTCCTCGCTCGTCAGCGAGCGCGCGTCGCAGCTTCGCCTGCAGCTGGGCGACCGTCGCCGTCTCGAGGTCGACGGCGGGCACCGCGCGGGTGCGGCGGCACGAGGACGGCGGCGATGGCGGCGAGCGCGAGGCGGATGATGGGCACGGCGGGCAATGTATGCCGGGCCGCCGGCGCTGCCCATGTCCATGGGGCGAAAAATGACCGTCCCGGCTCCGACCGCCGGTCGAGGCCGGTGCTCAGGGCAGGAGGGCTTCGCTGTAGGGCACGCTGAAGGTGGCCGTGAAGTCGGCGAGGAGCGCCCGGTCGCCGATCAGCTCGACGGCTCCGGCGGCGAGGGCCGCGTCGGGGTCGAGGACGCCGGCGAGGACGTCACCCGGCCGGCAGCGCCGGGGTGCGGCGGCCGCTTTGTCGATCGGGTTGCTGTAGTTTGCGCCGTCGCATGCCGACGAACCAGACCCGCCGCCAGTTCCTGACCCGCTCAGGCGCCGCCCTCGCCGGCGCCGCCGCCGTCCCCGCCGCGCTGCCCGCCGCCGCGCGCGCCCACCGGCGCCCGCCGAACCTCGTCGTGGTGATGGCCGACGACCTCGGCTTCGGCGAGCTCGGCGCCTACGGCCAGACGTCGATCGCAGACGCCCGCACCTCGACCGGCTCGCCGGCGAGGGCGTGCGCTTCACCGACTTCTACGCCGGCGGCGCGGTCTGCGCCCCCTCGCGCTGCTCGATGCTGACCGGGCTGCACTCGGGCCACGCCACCGTGCGCGAGAACCCGGGCAGCGACCCGGAGCGCGCGACGCTGCGCCCGGAGGACGTGCACGTTCGCCGAGGTCGTGCGCGCGCGCCGGCTACCGCACCGGCTGCTTCGGCAAGTGGGGCTTCGGCCCCGCCCAGCCCGGCCACCACAGCTACCCGACGTCGTCCGGCTTCGACGAGTTCCTCGGCTTCATCGGCCACGGCGCCGCACACGAGCACTACCCGACCGTGCTGCACGACGGCAACGGCCGCGTGACGCTGCCCGAGAACGCCGGCGGCGCCGAGGTGACGTACGCGTCCGACCTGTTCCTCGAGCGCTCGCTCGACTTCGCCGCCCGCCATCGCGACGAGCCGTTCCTGCTGCTGTTCACGCCGACGATCCCGCACGCGCCGCACGCGGTGCCGAGCCTCGAGCCGTACGAGGGGCGGCCGTGGCCGCCCGGCTCGATCGCCCACGCCGCGCAGGTCACGCGGCTCGACGGCTACGTCGGCCGGCTCGTCGCGCAGCTCGAGCAGCTCGGGATCGCCGACGACACGGTGCTCTTCTTCGCCAGCGACAACGGGCCGCACGAGGAGGGCGGGAGCGGCCACACCCCGGAGCTGTTCAACGCCAGCGGCGGGCTGCGCGGCCACAAGCGCAACCTCTACGAGGGCGGCATCCGCGTGCCGCTGATCGCCTGGTCGCCGCGGCTGCGGCCGCGCGTCGAGCGGCGGCCGTGGGCCGTCTGGGACCTCTTCCCGACGCTCGCCGCGCTCGCCGGCGCCGCCCCGCCGCCGTGGCTCGACGGCCGTTCGCTCGAGCCCGCGCTGTCGGGCCACGGGCGCGGCCGGTCGGACGCGGACCACCTCTACTGGTACCGGCGCGACAACGGCAGCAGCCGGCTCGCGAACGCGATCGACCAGGGCCGCCTGCAGCGCGTCGCCGAGGCGGTCCGCCGCGGCCGCTGGAAGGCGGTGCGGTTCGCGCCCGGCCGTGAGCGCTACGTGCCCGAGGCCGAATGGGCCGTCGAGCTCTACGACCTGGCGACCGATCCCGGCGAGACGACGGACGTGGCGGCCGAGCACCCGGAGGTGGTCGCCGGGCTCGTGGCGCTGATGCGCGCGTCGTGGCGGGAGCTGCCGTTCGAACGCGAGACGTGGACGCCGGAGGGCCTCGCCGTCGAGCCGCCGGAGTTCCTCGTGGCCGGCGCCGGCCGCCACGTGGAGACCGTCTTCACGAACCGCCGCCGCGGCGCGACGCGCGCCGAGCTGGAGCTCGAGGCGCCCGCCGGCTGGCTCGTCGAGGCGCTCTCGGCGCGCGAGCTTCCGCGCCGTGCCGCCGGGCCGCTCGGTCCGCACGGTCTGGCGCGTCACCCCGCCCGCGGACGCCCAGCCGGGGCTCGACGCCCACCGGCTGGAGGCGTCCGCGGCGACCCGGCACGAGCGGCTGGAGGCGAGCGCCGCCGTGAACGTCGCCGTCGCGCCGCCGCCCGGCGACCACTACGTCAGCGACCTGCCGTTCGTGCGCGAGCGCAACGGCTTCGGCCCCGTGGAGCGCGACCGCAGCAACGGCCGCGACGGCGCCGGCGACGGGCCCGCGATCGGCCTCGCCGGCCGCACGTACGCCAAGGGGCTCGGCGTGCACGCCGAGTCCGAGGTCGCGGTCTTCCTCGGCGGCGGGTTCGGCCGCTTCACCGCCGACGTCGGACTCGACGACTTCTCGGCGAACCAGGGGGACGTCGGCAGCGTGCGCTTCTTCGTGTTCGCCGACGACCGGCTGCTGTACGACAGCGGCGTGCTGACCGCGGCCAGCGGGCCGCGCAGCGTCGACGTGCGCCTGGACCACGCCGAGGCGCTGCGGCTGCTGGTGACCAACGCCGAGGGCACGAGCAAGGACCACGCGTCGTGGGCGGACGCGCGGATCCTGCGCTCTAGGCGGCCTCGGTGATCCGCTTCTCGAGCGCGTGCACGCGCTTCTCGGCGAGATCCATGAACGCGCGCGTCGCCGGCGAGAGGTGCGCGAGCCGGCGCGTGATGAAGGCGAACGTGTCGTAGAGCGGCGGGTCGAACGGCACGCCCGCGAGCCGGCGCCCGTAGCCGCGGCCGACGATGATCGAGCGCGGCGCGACGGTGTCGCCGAGCCCGCGCGCGACCAGCTCGAGCGCGGCCGTGACGTACTCGACCTCGATCTGCGGCTCGAGCTTGACGCCGGCCTTCTGCGCGCGGTCGAGCAGCTGGCGGCGCGTCGGGTCGTCGCTGCCCCAGCGCGCGTCGAACAGGATCAGCGGCGCGGTCGCCAGCTCCTCGATCGTCTTCGGCTCGAGCACGCGCTCCGGGTCGCCGCTGACGTAGAGGATCTCCTCGCGCATCGCCGGCCGCACGTCGAGCCCGCGGTCGTCGACCGGCAGCACGACGAGGCCCGCTTCGAGCTGGCCGTCGCGGACGGCGTCCGCGACCTCGACCGAGTTCTGGCCGACGACGCGCACGCGGACGTTCGGATGGCGGGTGCGGAAGTCCTGGACGAGACCGCCGAGCAGGTAGTGGTGGGCGCTGCCGAACGTGCCGAACGCGACGGTGCCGCCGCTGAGGTCGCGCACCTCGCGGACCGACTCGGCGGCCTCGCGCGCGGACGCCACCGTGCGCTCGGCGTGCGGACGCAGCAGCCGGCCCGCCTCGGTCAGCTCGAGCCCGCGGCCGACGCGCGCGAACAGCGCCACGCCGAGCTCGGCCTCGAGCCGGCGGATCTGCTCCGACATGCTCGGCTGGGCCATGAACAGGCTCTCCGCGGCGGCCGAGAAGGAGCCGTGATCGGCCGCGGCCAGGAAGTACGTGAGCTGCTGCAGCGTCATAGGCTTAGCCTATCGATCCTCAAGTCAACAAAGGGTACAGCGATGAGTTACAAGCGCCGATACTGGATGCATGACCGCACTCATTCTCCTGATGGCGCTTGGTCTGGTCGTGGGCGTCGTGTTCGGAGCCGAGGACCGGCCCGGATTCGACGAGCGCACTCCCCTCGCCTAGCGCCCCATACACCTCCCCAGGCGGAGCGTCATGCTTTCAGGCATGACGCTCCCCCTCTCCCCTCCGCTGCTCCCCCAGCTCGCCAAGTCGGCCAAGACACTCCCGACCGGCGGCGACTGGAGCTATGAGCCGAAGTGGGACGGATTCCGCGCCATCGCCTTCGTCGACGGCGAGCGAGATCTACCTCCAGTCGCGCAACGGGCGCCCCCTGCGGCGCTACTTCCCCGAGCTCGAGTTCCCGGCCGGCCACTACGTGCTGGACGGCGAGATCGTGCTGTTCGACGCCGACGGGCGCCAGGACTTCGACGCGCTCGGCCAGCGCGTGCACCCGGCCGAGTCGCGCATCCGCATGCTCGCCGAGCAGACGCCGACGCGCTACATCGCCTTCGACCTGCTCGCCGACGACGGCGAGGTCCTGCTGGAGCTCCCGTACCGCGAGCGCCGCGCACGGCTCGAGCAGCGCGTCGCGAAGCCGGTCGACCTGACGCCCTGCACGGACGACCCCGAGGCGGCCGGCGAATGGCTGCACGGCGCCGAGGGCGTGATCGCCAAGACCGCGAGCGCCCCGTACCGGCCGGGCGAGCGCGTCGGCATGGTGAAGATCAAGCGCGTGCGCACGATCGACGCGGTCGTCGTCGGCTGGCGCCCCGGCAAGGCCGAGGGCACGGTCGGCTCGCTGATCCTCGCGCTCCACGACGACGCCGGCGAGCTGCGCGTCGTCGGCCACACCTCCGGCTTCTCGGCCAAGGAGAAGCGCGAGCTGCCGGCGAAGCTCGCGCCCTACGAGACCGGCGAGCGCGGCATGGGCGACCCGAGCCGCTGGTCGAGCGAGCGCGACCTCGAGTGGATCGGCCTGCGGCCGGAGCTCGTCGTCGAGGTCACGTTCGACCACACCAGCAACGAGCGCATCCGCCACGGGACCAAGCTCTCGCGCTGGCGCGAGGACAAGCGGCCCGAGGAATGCCGGATGGAGCAGTTGCTGAGCTAGACGATCCGCCGCGCCGCCGCCTGCGACTGCGCCTTCAGCTCCTCGCTCTGGGAGCGGAAGTGCTGCAGGCGGTCGAAGTGCTCGCGCGCGTGCAGCAGGTCGCTGCGGTGCTCGATCCCCCAGCCGGCCAGCGGCACGAGCGCGGCCAGCAGGTTCTCGCCGAGCGGGGAGAGGTCGTATTCGACCCGCGCCGGCACGCGCGCGTAGACGCGCCGCTCGACGAGGCCGTCGCGTTCGAGCTGGCGCAGCGTCGCGCTGAGCATGCGCCGGGACACACCGTCGATCTGTCGCAGCAGCTCGTTGAAGCGGTGCGTGCCGGACGACAGCCGCGCCAGCACGACGACGCTCCACTTCGCCGCCAGCACGCCGACCGCCGCCTGGAGCGCCTCGAGTGCGTCCTGATCGTCCGCCGTGATGGGAGTTGTCGCCATGGCCTCGAGGATGGCACGGCCGTCCCCGCGGCGTAAGTGGTGACAACCGCCCTCTCTCGCTCCACCTGGAAGGATTCGCGGCGTGCCCGTGCCCGAGCGACCCGTGCTCGTCGCCCCCGATTCCTTCAAGGGCACGTACCGCGCGTCCGAGGTCGCCGCCGCGATCGGCCGCGGGCTCGAGCGCGCGGGCCTGATGCCGCCCGACCTGTGCCCGGTGGCCGACGGCGGCGAGGGGACGCTGGACGCGCTGCTGCCCGGCCTCGGCGGCGAGATCGTCGCCGCGCCCGCGCACGATCCGCTCGGGCGCGAGATCACCGGCTGCTTCGGCCTCGTCGAGGACGGCGGCACCGCGATCGTCGAGACCGCCACGGCCAGCGGGCTGAACCTGGTCGGCGAGGACGAGCGCGACGCCTGGGCCGCCTCGACCTACGGCACGGGCGAGCTGATCGCCGCCGCCGCGGCGGCCGGCGCGCAGGTGATCCTCGTGCCGGTCGGCGGCTCGGCGACGACCGACGGCGGCGCCGGCGCGCTCGAGGCGATCGCCGACGCCGGCGGCCTCGGCGGCGCCCGCCTCGTCGTGCTGTGCGACGTCCGCACGCCGTTCGAGGACGCCCCGAAGGTGTTCGGCCCGCAGAAGGGCGCCGACCCGGACATGGTCGCCCGCCTCGGCGAGCGGCTGGCGGCGACGGCGCGCGGCTGGCCGCGCGATCCGCACGGCGTGCCGATGACCGGCTGCGCCGGCGGGCTCTCCGGCGGCCTCTGGGCCGTGCACGGCGCCACGCTCGAGCCGGGCGCTCCGTGGGTGCTCGACGCGCTCGACTTCGACAGCCGCATGCGCGCCGCGCGGGCGGTCGTCACCGGCGAGGGCAAGCTCGACGAGCAGACCCTGCAGGGCAAGCTCGTGGGGGAGATCGGCACCCGCGCCCGCCAGGCGGGCGTGCCGCTGCACGCGATCGTCGGCACCGACGCGCTCGACCCGTTCGGCAAGCGCATCATCGACCTGATGCGGGTCTTCGAGGCGACGGACGTCGCCGCGTTGGAGGCGGCCGGCGAGACCCTCGGCCGAGAACTGGCCGAGGGTCTCGCGTAGCTAGGCCGTCAGCTCAGGCGATCAGCGCCCGAACGAGAACTGCGTCTGGGCGTTGTAGGTGTCGGACTCGAACTTCTTGTGCCCGGCGATCGCCGGGTCGTCGAGCTCGAACACGTCGAAGCCGCGCTGGATCTCCGAGCCGTAGATCAGCCCGTTGTAGTAGTACGTGGACCACTCGCCGCCGAGGATCAGGCGGGTCTCGTCGAGCGGGCCGCGATCGAACCAGGCGATCTCCTTGACCTTGCCCTTCTGGTTGGTCCAGTCGATCACCGACAGGCCGCCCTGGTACCACGACTGCACCATGATGTCCCGGCCCTTGCTGTTCGGGATCAGGTTGCCGTTGTGGGCCACGCAGTTCTCGGTGTTGGACTGCGCCCGCGGGATCTTGAAGTAGTTCAGGAAGCGCGGGTTCGCCGGATCGGTGATGTCGTAGATGCCGTCGGCGCCGCGACGCGGGCCGATCGTCGGGTTGCAGACGGCCTGGCCGCCGCCACCGAGCTCGTCGGTGAACAGCACGCGCTTGCCGTCGTTGCTGAACGTGGCGCTGTGCCAGAACGCGAAGTTCGTGTCCTCGATGTTCGCGATGCACCCGCGGGTTGGCGGGGTTGCGGATGTCGAAGATCACGCCCTCACCGGTGCAGGCGCCGGCCGCGAGGCCCTTCTCCGGGTACACGGTGATGTCGTGGCAGCCGGTCGTCGCGCGCAGCGTGCCCGACGGTGCCGTCGTTGCCGCCGTCCGGGAACAGGACGGGCTCGGCGATCACGCGCGCGTTCGCCGGGTTGCGCTTGGGCACGGCGACGACCGAGATCTTGTCGTGCGGGCCCTTGCACTCGTACTTCGCCGGGTTGATGTCGTACGAGTTCACGTAGACGAGCAGGCGATCGCGCTCCGGGACCACGGTGTGCGTGTGCGAGCCACAGTCGGTGAACACGTCGCCCAGGTACTTCGGGCGGTACGGGTTGCGGACGTCGAAGATCCGCAGGCCCTCCCAGTTGGTGGCCTGCCCGTACTCCGGGCTGGTGGTCGGCACCGGACATGTTGCCCTCGCACTCGGCCTTGTTGCGCACCGAGTCCGTCGACGTGATGAGGATGCCGTCGTTGACCGTGACGTCGTTCTGCGAGCCCGGGCAGACGATCGAGGACGCGAGCCGCGGATCGCCCGGGCTCCCGGACGTCCCAGACGTTGACGCCGTCGTAGTTGCCCTGGAAGGCGTAGCCGTTCTCGAAGGCGAGGTCGGAGTTGAAGTCGCCCTCGGTCTCGAACGGCGGCGCCTTCGGCTTGTTCGCCAGCAGCGTGAGGTTCGACGTGCCGTCGGTCTCGCCGGCGGCGAGCTGAGCGTCCGAGTCGTCGAAGTTGCGGACCGCGGCCGCGTTCATGCAGCCGTCGTTGTGCGACCGTCCAGTCGGCGAACCAGTCCGCCGACGGACCGCTGGCCACGGTTCCGACGTTCGAGCACTCCTCCGGATGAGCCTGGGCGGCCACCGGGAGCAGCGCGAACGCCACGACGGAAGCCGTCGCGGCGATCAGATAACGCACCCGTCTTGCGGGCATGTGGGATCTCCCTCCCCTGTCGCAGAAAGCGCCTCCCCTGAGGCGCTGACAATTGGGCGGCATCATAGTGATCCGTGCAACTCGATGGCGCACTCTTCGACCTCGACGGCGTGCTGATCGACTCGCGGGTCGCGATCGGGCGCAGCATCGCGCACGCGCTGCAGGTCAGCGGCCTGACGGTGCCGCCGCCCGCCGAGCTCGAGCGCTTCATCGGCCCGCCGCTGATCAAGTCGTTCTCCGACCTGGCCGGCCGCGAGCAGGCGCCGGCGCTGCTCGCGCTCTACCGCGAGCGCTACGTCGACGCCGCGCTGGAGGAGACGACGGCGATCCCGGGCGCCCGCGCGGCGCTCGCCGCCGTCGCCGCCCGCGTGCCGGTCGCGGTCGCCACGAGCAAGCCGCGCGCGTACGCGGTCCCGCTGTGCGAGCGGCTGGGCCTGGCCGAGCATCTGCAGGCCGTGTTCGGCCCCGAGCTCGACGCGCCGGACGAGAGCAAGACGATCACCGTGCGGCGCGCGCTGACCGCCCTCGGCGCCGAGCCGGGACCGGGCCTGCCGCTCGTCGGCGACCGCTCGCACGACGTCGTCGCCGCCCGCGCCAACGGCCTGCCGTGCGTCGGCGTGCTGTGGGGGATCGGCAGCGAGGACGAGCTGCGGCGCGCCGGCGCCGACCCGATCGTGGCCGCGCCGGCCGACCTCCCCGCCGCGCTCGGGCTCTAGCTCGCGCCCTGGGGAACAGGTCGATCAGGTACGCGCGAGCGCGCGAGCGGCCGACGTTGACGATCGCGTGCGGCACGTCCGCGGCGAACGTCACCGAGTCGCCCGCCGTCAGCAGGACGTCGTCGGTCCCGGACTCGACGCGGATGCGGCCGACGTCGACGTAGACGATCTCGCGCGTGCCGGTGAAGTGCGGCTGGCTGCGCAGCTCGCCGCCGCGGTCGAAGTCGAGCCGGTAGTACTCGAGCATGCGGTCGGCGTCGAGCGGCGACAGCGTGCGGATCTGGCAGTCGCCGTCGGTCCGGTAGTCGAACGCCGTGTCGTTGTGGCGCACCACCTCGAGCGGGCTCGTGTGGTGGCCCTCGACCATGTCGCCGAGCCGCGCGCCGAGCGCGCGCGCGATCGCCAGGGCGAGCGCCAGCGTCGGGCTGGCCTCGCCGCGCTCGATCTCGCTGAGCATCGAGCGGCTCACGCCGGAGGCGCGGGAGAGCGCCTCGAGCGACCAGCGGCGGCCGCGCCGGAGCTCCCGGACTCGCGCTCCGAAGTCCGCCCCGAGGGCGAGATGGTCGTCGCGAGCCATCGGCGGGAGTATGCAGCCGGCGGCGGTGCGATGCACCGCCGCCGGCGCGTACGTACCCCTGCGTTAGTTGGTTCCCGCCTTGCGCTTGGCGGAGGCGAACAGCAGCGAGCGCTCGTCGACGCCGCCGCGGGTGCTCTCCAGGCGCAGCGTGAAGCGACCCGACGGGTCCTCCGCGGTCAGCGCCAGCGGGATGCGGATCGTCTGGCGCTGGTTGCCCCTGAGGAAGAACGCGGGGTCGTCCCCGAGAACCTCTCCGGCGCCGTCCTCCAGCTCGACCTCGACCGTGTCGGGCCGGACGATCTTGACCTCCTTGGCCTGCTCGAGCGCGGTCGGGATGAGACCCTGGTTCTCCACCGTGACGCGCAGCTCGTGGGTCTGCCCCTCCTCACCGGGCGCGGCCACCAGGCGCGTGTTGACCACGTTCACCTTCGGCAGCGACTCGATCATGAAGAGCAGGTACTCGTGCGCGCCCTTGATCCGGTTCTCCAGCTCCTCCGCGGGCGGGTTCTGGCTGAAGAACTTCGGGTTGATGCCACCGATCTCGACCTGACCCAGCGTCGGGTGGTCGAAGCGCCGCCACGGCAGGTAGCAGTCGGGGATGTTGCGCTCGGCGCACCAGCGCTGCCCCTCCCAGTCGCCGTACTGGCCGTCGCCGTTGTAGTCCTGCACGCGGCCGCCGGAGATCCAGTACTCGTCGCCGTACCAGACGGCGCCGTACTGGAAGTAGCCGAAGTCGGGCCCGTGGCCGAACAGCGGCTCGGGATCGCCGAGGCCGCCGGTCGAGCCCTCGCCCTGGCGCGACGGCTGGACGGCGTAGTCGTAGTAGACGTTGCCCGCGCGCGTGTAGCCCGTGAGCTCCTGCCCGACCCGGTCGAAGCGCTCGAGCAGCTTGATGTCGGCCGGCTTGACGCACTCCTCGTCGTCGCACGTCGACGGCCCGCGCAGGACCATGTCGGCCGGCGTGTCCATCGAGTTGACGGCCGAGATGTTCGGGTTGCGGATCAGGAACCCGTGCGTCGAGCGGATCTCCGGCTCCGACAGCGGGTACTCGCCCGCGCCGGTCTGCGTCCAGCCGCGGCCCGTGGCGTCCTGGCCCGGCATCGGGCGCCAGTTGTACGGGTAGTTGCGGTGCAGGTCGAGGCCGCCGATGCCGTCGCTGCCGGGGCTCTCGCTCTGGAGGACGTAGTTGCCCTCGCCGTTGGCGACGCGCCGCATCGTGCGACCTGTGGGGTCGCGCGTGTCGATGATGTGCGTGCCGTTGCCGGCGCCGACGTTGCGGCGGATCTGCGTGACGTAGCCGTCGCCGTTGAGGTCGGTCGGCGACTGGTCGTCGAGCAGGCCGTCGCCGTCGTTGTCGGTCGGGCGGATCGAGCTGCGGTTGGTCTGCGCCGTGTGGCGGTACAGCTCGCCGCCGTCCGGGTTCGCGTTCGGGCGGATGTAGACCGCCTTCTCGTTGACCATGCGCGTGATCGCGCCGTCGCTGCCGTAGCCCTCGATCAGCTTCCAGGCGAGGTAGAGCGAGCCCTCGGATGCCGTGATCTCACCCGAGTGGCGACCGCCGTCGAAGTAGGCGGCCGGCTTGTCGGTCGCCGCGCCGAGCGCCTTGTTGGTGATCGTGAGCTGGTAGATCGGCTTGCCGCCGAAGCTGGTGCCCACCTGCTCGAGGTCGACGATGTCCTGGTGCTCGTACGCCCACTTGCGCATCCACCAGTTCATCTCCGCCTCGGAGTGGTAGTGCTGGAAGTCCATCTCGCCGCGCACCAGCGGCCGCAGCTGGCGGTACCGCACCGTCGCGAACGTGCTGTTGCCGTCGCGCTCGCCGGGAATCGTCAGCGTCTCTCCCGGCAGGTAAGGATTCGGGAACGGCCCCGGAGGCTCCGGTCCGCTTCCCTGTGCCCGGGCGTTGTCGCCCGTTCCCGCGTCGGTGCCGCCCAGCGCCACCAGGCCGAGCACCGTCATCGCCGCCACCGTACAGAAGACCGCAGCGACCACCCTTCGGGCTGTTGCCCGCATTTGCCCCGCTCCTTCCTACGAGTTATGCCCCCCTGCAGAGGCGAGGCCGGACGCTACCTACCGGTCGTCCGGTTTGCAAGCGAGTTTGTCCGGCTAACCGGACGCCGCCGTGGCGAACGCCTGCGCGGCGCGCTCCAGCTCCGCCTCGGAGTGGGCCGCCGAGAGCTGCGTGCGGATGCGGGCCGCGCCCTTGGGCACGACCGGGTAGGAGAACGCGACCACGTAGATGCCGTCGGCCAGCAGCCGCTCGGCCACCTCGCCGGCGCGGCGCGCGTCACCGAACATGACCGGCACGATCGGGTGCCCGGCGCCCGCGAGCGTGAAGCCGAGGTCGGTGAGCCGCTCGCGCCACAGCGCGGTGTTGCGCCGCAGGCGGTCGCGCAGCTCGCTGCCGCCGTCGACGATGTCGATCGCGGCCAGCGCGGCGGCCACCACCGGCGGCGCGAGCGCGTTCGAGAACAGGTACGGGCGCGAGCGCTGGCGCAGCAGCTCGACGATCTCGCGGCGGCCGCTGGTGTAGCCGCCGCTGGCGCCGCCGAGCGCCTTGCCGAGCGTCCCGGTGAGGATGTCGACGCGGCCGAGCACGCCGGCCGCCTCGTGGCTGCCGCGGCCGCCCTCGCCGACGAAGCCGGTCGCGTGCGAGTCGTCGACCATGACGAGCGCGCCGTGCTTCTCGGCCAGGTCGCAGATGCCGGCGAGCGGCGCGATCACGCCGTCCATCGAGAACACGCCGTCGGTCACGACGAGCTTGCGGCGCGCGCCGGAGGCCTCGACCAGGCGCGCCTCGAGCTCGTCGAGGTCGCCGTTGGCGTAGCGGAAGCGCTGCGCCTTGCAGAGCCGGACGCCGTCGATGATGCTCGCGTGGTTGAGGGCGTCGGAGATCACCGCGTCCTCGGGCCCGAGCAGGGTCTCGAACAGCCCGCCGTTGGCGTCGAAGCACGAGCCGTAGAGGATCGTGTCCTCGGTGCCGAGGAACTCGGTCAGCCGCGCCTCGAGCTCCTTGTGCAGCGACTGCGTGCCGCAGATGAAGCGCACGGACGCCATGCCGTAGCCCCAGCGGTCGAGCGCCGCGTGCGCGGCCTCCACGATCGCCGGGTGGTTGGCGAGGCCGAGGTAGTCGTTGGCGCACAGGTTGATCGCCTTCGCGCCGCCCTCGAGCGCGATCTCGGTGGACTGCGGCGAGGCGATCGCGCGCTCGTGCTTGTAGAGCCCCGCTTCGCGGATCCCGTCGATCTCCGCCCGCAGATCGGTGGCCAAGGCCTCACTCACGTGTCCCACTGCAGCACCACCTTCCCCGAGTTGCCGGCGCGCGCCGCCGCGAACGCCTCCGCGTGGTCGTCGGCGCTGAAGCGGTGCGTGATGACCGGCGAGATGTCCAGGCCGGATTGCAGCAGGCAGCTCATCGCGTACCAGGTCTCGTACATCTCGCGACCGTAGATCCCCTTGACCGTGAGCATGTTGAACACGATCTCGCTGAGGTCGAGCGCGACCTCGCCGGGCGGGATGCCGAGCAGCGCGACCTTGCCGCCGTGCGCCATCGCGCCGAGCAGCGTGCGCAGCGCGCCCGGGTTGCCGGACATCTCGAGCCCGACGTCGAAGCCCTCCTCCATCCCCAGCTCGCGCCCGACGGCGACGACGTCCTCCTGCATCGGGTCGACCGCGCGCGTCACGCCGAGCCGGCGCGCGATGTCGAGCCGGTACTCGTTCGGGTCGCTGATCACGACGTGGCGGGCGCCCGCGTGGCGGACGACCGCGGCGGCCATCAGGCCGATCGGCCCGGCGCCGGTGATCAGGACGTCCTCGTTGACGACCTTGAACGAGAGCGCGCTGTGGACGGCGTTGCCGAACGGGTCGAAGATCGCGGCCACGTCCGGCTCGATGCCGTTCTGGTGGCGCCAGACGTTGGCGGCCGGCAGCGCGACGTACTCCGCGAACGCGCCGGCGACGTCCACCCCGAGCCCGCGCGTGCGCGCGCACAGGTGGCGGCGGCCGGCCATGCAGTTGCGGCAGCGGCCGCACACGAGGTGGCCCTCGCCGCTGACCAGCTCGCCGGTGGCGATGCCGTCGACGTGGGTGCCGGTCTCGACGACCTGGCCGACGAACTCGTGGCCGATCACGAGCGGCGTCGGCACCGTACGCTGTGCCCAGGCGTCCCACGCGTCGATGTGCAGGTCGGTGCCGCAGATGCCCGCGCGGCTGACGCGCACCAGCACGTCGTCGGGCCCGACCTCTGGCTCGGGCACCGACGTCAGGGTGAGGCCGGGCTCCGGGCGTGCCTTCACGAGCGCTCGCATCGGCCGCGGACCCTAGCCGGGCTCTCTCCGAGATGCAAGACGCTAGTCCGCCATGCCGGAGGCAGGCAGCTCGAGCGCGAACTCGGCGCCGCCGCCGGCCGCGTTGCCCGCCGCCACGCGACCGCCGTGCTGCTCGGCGACCTGGCGCACGATCGCCAGGCCGAGACCGGTGCCCGGGCGCCCGCGCGCGCCCGACCCGCGGTAGAAGCGGTCGAACAGGTGCGGCAGGTCGGCGGCGTCGACGCCGCCGCCGTGGTCGCGCACGACGACGCCGCCGGGGCCGGCGCGGACCTCCACGGTCGCGCCCGGCGGGCTGTGCCCGGCGGCGTTGCCGAGCAGGTTGCCGACGGCGCGCGCGAGCCGGTCGGGCACGCCCTCGACGACGGCCGGCTCGAGGTCGGCGGCGAAGCGCACGCCGGGCGCGTGGCGGCGCGCGCGCTCGACCGCCTCGGCGACCAGCAGGTCGAGCCGCACGTCCTCCGGCTGCGGGCGCGGGCCGTCGCCGCGGGCGAGCTCGATCAGGTCGGTCACGAGGTCGCCGAGCTCGGTGACCTGCGCCTGCACGTCGTCGAGCAGCCGCGCGCGCTCGCGCGGCTCGAGCCCGCGCGGGTCGGCCAGCACCTCGAGGTTGGTGCGCAGCGCCGCCACCGGCGTGCGCAGCTCGTGCGACGCGTCGGCGACGAGCTGGCGCTGCGCGGCGACCGAGTGCTCGAGCGTGTCCAGCATCGCGTTGAAGCGCGCCGCCAGCTCGCCGACCTCGTCCTCGCTGGTGACCGCGATCCGGCGCCCGAGGTCCTCGGTCGCGGCGATGTGGCGCGCCGCGTCGGTCACGCGCACGACCGGCGCGACGAGGTGGCGGGCGGCGAGCCGGCCGAGCAGCGCGGCGAGCGCGATGCCGCCGGCGACGAGCGCCAGCAGCACCAGCCGCAGCCGCGCCAGCACGGAGTCGACCGACTCGAGCGAGCGCGCGAGCTGCAGCGCGCCGCCGCCGGCCAGCGGCGCGGTCAGCACGCGCACGTGGTCGCCGCCGACCGTGGCGTCCGCCGAGGAACTCGGGCGCGCCGCCGTCCGCGACCGCGCGCACGTCGCCGTCGACCGCGATCGTCGCGCCCGGGCCGAGCCGCTGCGGCCGGCCGTCGGGGGACACGAGCTGCACGTAGGCCGCCGACCCGCCGCGGCGCACGGACGGCGCCGGGATCGCGACGTCGTCGCGCATCCGCAGCCCGAGCGCCGGCCGCGGGCCGGACTCGACGCGCAGCACCAGATCGGCCTGCTCGGTCAGCTGCCGGTCGACCTCGCCGCGCAGCGCCCCGCGCACGGCGGCGTAGGCGACCACGGCGGCGACGATCACCGCAACGCCGACCGCCAGCGCGGTCGCCACCGCCATCCGCCGCCGCAGCGGCACCGTCAGTCCTCGCGGAGGACGTAGCCGACGCCGCGCACCGTGTGCAGCAGCCGCGGCTCGCCGCCCGCCTCGGTCTTGCGCCGCAGGTAGCCGACGTACACGCCGAGCGCGTTCGAGCTCGGGCCGAAGTCGTAGCCCCAGACGCGCTCGAAGATCTGCGAGCGGGTGAGCACCTGGCGCGGGTGCTCGAGGAACAGCTCGAGCAGGTTGAGCTCGGTGCGCGAGAGCTCGAGCCGGCGCGCGCCGCGGCGCACCTCGTGCGCGAGCGGGTCGAGCGTGAGGTCGGCGCAGCGCAGGATGCCGCCGGTCGCGGGCCCGGTGCGGCGCAGCAGCGCGCGCAGCCGCGCCTTCAGCTCCTTCAGCGCGAACGGCTTGACGAGGTAGTCGTCGGCGCCCGCGTCGAGCCCGGCCACGCGGTCGTCGATCGAGTCGCGCGCGGTCAGCATCAGCACCGGCGTGCGGTCGCCGGCGCCGCGCAGGCGGCGGCAGACCTCGAGGCCGTCGACGTGCGGCATCGCCACGTCCAGCACGACCGCGTCGTGCGCGCGGTCGGCGAGCGCTTCGAGCGCCTCGCGCCCGCCGGCCGCCGTCGCGACGTCGTAGGCCTCCAGGCGCAGCGCCCGCTCGAGCGCGGAGCGCACCGAGGGCTCGTCGTCCACCACCAGCACGCGCGTCATCACCAGATCGTGCCAGCGGTCGCGAAGCGCCAGGTAAGAGTTCTCCGCGCTGCGCGTTATCCGGGGCTTATCGGCCGTCGCTGCAATGGCTCGCATGTCCCGCCTGCTGTCGTTCGTCGCCGGTGCGCTCGCGGTCTGCGCGGTCGTCGGCGTGCTCGCCGTGGCCGGAGCGTTCGAGGACGACGACCCGGCGCCGGCCGCCGCCCCGACCCCCAGCCCCGCGCCGTCCGCCGCGCCCAATGCCACCGCGGCTGTCGCCGACCTCTACGAGCGCGTGTCGCCGGGCGTCGTCTTCGTCGAGGCCGGCCAGGGCTCCGGCTCGGGCTTCGCGATCGACGACGAGGGCCACGTCGTCACCAACGACCACGTCGTCTCCGGCTCGCGCCAGTTCCGCGTGCGCTTCGGCGAGGACGGCGAGCCGGTCGACGCGGAGCTGCTCGGGACCGACCCGTCGTCGGACCTCGCGCTGCTGAAGGTCGACCCCGAGGCCGTCGAAGGCGGGCTGCAGCCGCTCGAGCTCGGCGCGTCCGAGGACCTGCGGCCCGGCGACCCGGCGATCGCGATCGGCAGCCCGTTCGGGCTCGAGGGCACCGTGACCAGCGGCATCGTCTCCTCGCTCGGGCGCACGATCCAGGCGCCGAACGGCTTCTCGATCTCGAACGCGATCCAGACCGACGCCGCGATCAACCCGGGCAACTCGGGCGGGCCGCTGCTCGACGCGGAAGGTCGCGTGATCGGCGTCAACTCGCAGATCCGGACGGAGGACGGGGCCAGCGCCGGCGTCGGCTTCGCCGTGCCGGTGGACGAGATCAAGCGCGCGCTGCCGGCGCTCCAGCGCGGCGAGTCCGTCGAGCGCGCCTACCTCGGCGTGCGGATGGGCACCGCGCCGGAGGGCGGCGCCGCGGTCGGAGGCGTCGAGCCGGGCGGCCCGGCCGCGCGCGGCGGCCTGCAGGACGGCGACCGGATCGTCGAGATCGACGGGCAGTCGGTCGACGACTCCGACGACGTCTCGGGCGCCGTCAACGCGGGCCAGCCAGGCCAAGAGGTGCGGATGGTGGTGGAACGCAGCGGCCAACGGCGTACCCTCACCGTGGAGCTCGGGACGCAGCCCGAACAGGCCGCGGCACCCTGAGCAGCACCGAGAGAGGGAAAGGGACATGGCGTGACAGCCGACGAGCGTCCCCTGAGGGCGCTTCACCACGACGACGACGACCAGCAGCCGGCGCGCCTCGCGCACGAGGCGCTCGAGGGCGCGCTGTTCGAGGTCAAGCGCGTGATCGTCGGCCAGGAGGCGATGCTCGAGCGCGTGCTCGTCGCGCTGCTGGCGGGCGGCCACGTGCTGCTCGAGGGCGTCCCGGGCCTCGCCAAGACGCTGACGGTCAAGACCGTCGCGGACGTGCTCGGCGGCTCGTTCAAGCGCCTCCAGTTCACGCCCGACCTCGTGCCCGCGGACCTCGTGGGCACGCGGGTCTTCCGGCCGGACACCGGCACGTTCGACACCGAGCTCGGGCCGGTCTTCTGCAACTTCCTGCTCGCCGACGAGATCAACCGCGCGCCCGCGAAGGTGCAGAGCGCGCTGCTCGAGGTGATGCAGGAGCGCCAGGTCACGATCGGGCACGACACGCACCGCGTCCCGGCCCCGTTCCTGGTGCTGGCGACCCAGAACCCGATCGAGTCCGAGGGCACCTACCCGCTGCCCGAGGCGCAGGTCGACCGCTTCATGTTCAAGCTCGTCGTCGACTACCCGCACCCGCGCGACGAGGTCGCCGTGGTCGAGCGGTCGCTGACCGGCGGCGCGCAGGCGCGCGAGGTGCTCTCGCCGGCGCTGCTCGCGTCGCACCAGCGCGCCGCGGCGAGCGTCTACGTCGACCGGCGCGTGATGGAGTACGCGGTCGCGCTCACGACCGCCACGCGCGAGCCGAGCGAGGAGAACTGGGTCGAGTTCGGCGCCAGCCCGCGCGGCTCGATCAACCTCGTCCACGCGGGCCGCGCGCTGGCGCTGCTGCGCGGGCGCTCGTACCTGCTGCCGGTCGACGTGCGCGACCTCGCGCGCGACGTGCTCCGGCACCGGATCGTGCTCACGTACGAGGCGCTCGCCGCCGGCATCGACGCCGACCGCGTGCTCGACGACGTGCTCGAGAACGTCCCGGCGCCGCGGATCGAGCTGGCGGAGGAGCCAGGCAGGTAGTGGAGTTCCAGGCGCCGCTGCTGCTGCTGGGGCTGGCGCTCGTCCCGCTCGCGCTGGCCGCGTACATGATCGCGCAGCGGCGGCGGCGGCGCTACGCCGTGCGGTACACGAACATCGACGTGCTGGCGAGCGTGGCCGCGCGGGTCGGCTGGGTGCGCCACGTGCCCGCCGCACTTGCACTGCTGGCGCTCGCCGCGCTGGTCGTCGCGCTCGCGCGGCCGGAGCGGACGGTGGCGGCCGAGCAGCGCGAGGCGACCGTGGTGATGGTCACCGACACCTCGGGCTCGATGCTGGCCACCGACGTGCAGCCGAACCGGCTGACCGCGGCGCAAGGAGGCGGCGCGCACGATGACGCGCGAGCTGCCGCGCGACTTCCGGCTCGGGCTCGTCGGCTTCGGCTCGACCGCTTCGCAGCTCGTCGAGCCGACGACCGACAAGGCACGCGTGCGGTTCGCGGTCGACGCGCTGCGGGTGGCGGGCGGGACGGCGATGGGCGACGGCCTGGCGCTCGGACTCGACGCGGCGCGGACGCCGGTGATCGACCCGGGCACGGGCCTCCCGCGCCGGCTCCCGGCGGCGCTGGTGCTGCTCTCCGACGGCACGAACACGCACGGCGAGCAGGACCCGATCGTCGTCGCCGAGCGGGCGCGCAAGCTGCGCGTGCCGGTCTACACGGTCGCGCTCGGCACGCCCGACGGCTACCTCGAGCAGACGCAGCCCGACGGGTCGGTGACGCGCGAGCCCGTCCCGCCGGACGTCGGGACGCTGCAGGAGATCGCGCGCGAGACCCGCGGGCGCTTCTACCAGGCGACCGACGTCGCGCGCCTGCAGGAGATCTACGCCGGGCTCGGCACCCGCTTCGCGACCCGGCAGGTCAAGCAGGAGGTCACCGCGGCGTTCGCCGGCGGCGGGCTCGTGCTGCTGCTCTTCGGTGCGGGCGTCGGCCTGCTGCGCACGGGGCGGCTGCCGTGAGGGGCCTGCCGCCCGCCCCGGACCGCACGCCCGAGCGGCCCGGCCCCGGTCCGGTCCCGCCCGCGGTCCTGCGCTCGCTCGACCTCGCCGTGCTGCGGCGGGTCGAGAGCCTCGTGCCCGGCGACCACCTGACCCCGCAGGTCGGCGCCGGCACCGAGCTGGCCACGATCCGCCCGTACCGGCCCGGCGACGACGTGCGCCACATCGACTGGAACGTGACCGCGCGGATGCAGGAGCCGCACGTGCGCGTGCACGTGGGCGAGCGCGCGCTGACCGCCTGGATCGTGCTCGACGCGTCGTCCTCGATGACGTTCGGCACCGCCGACCGGCGCAAGGCCGACGTCGCCGAGGGCGTCGCGCTGACGATCGGGCACGTCGCCTCGCGGCGCGGCAACCGGCTCGGCGTCGTCGCGTTCGGCGGCGGTGCTCCGAAGGTCGTGCGGCCGCGCCAGGGCCGGCTCGGGCTGCTCGGCCTGCTCGCCGAGCTGCGCGCCGAGCCGGAGGCCGACGGCGCCGGCTCGACCTCGCTCGGCAGCGCGGTCACGGCGGTCTCCGCGGTCGCCCGCGCGCGCGGGCTGATCGTCGTCGTCTCCGACTTCCGCGGCGACCGCGACTGGGAGGGCCCGCTGCGCACGCTGCGCGCGCGCCACGGCGTGCTCGCCGTCGAGGTCCGCGACCCGCGCGAGCTCGAGCTGACGTCGATGGGCGACCTCTGGCTGGTCGATCCCGAGACCGGCCGCCAGCTCCAGGTCAACACGAGCCGCCGGCGGGTGCGCAAGCGCTTCGCCGAGGCGGCGGCGGCCGAGCGCGAGGAGGTCGCGGCGACGCTGCGGCGTGCCGGCGTCGACCACCTCGTGCTGTCGACGGCCGGCGACTGGCTGCGCGAGCTCGCCGGCTACCTGCGCCGCGGTGAGGCGACGCTGCGCGGCGGCGGGAGGCGCGCGTGACCTTCCGCGACCCGATCATGCTCGCCGGCCTGATCCTGCTGCCGCTCGCGGCGCTGGCCTACATCTCGATCTCCGGGCGGCGGCGGCGCGAGGCGCGCACGTTCGCGAACCCGGCGCTGATCCCGAACCTGGTCACCGGGCGGCCGGGCTGGCGGCGCCATCTGCCGCCGCTGCTCCTGCTGCTCGCGCTCGGCGCGCTCGTCGTCGCGCTGGCGCGGCCGCAGCGCACCGTCGCGTCGCCGCAGCGCGCCGCGACGGTGATGATGGTGACCGACATCTCGGGCTCGATGAACGCGACCGACGTCGAGCCCGACCGCCTGACCGCGGCGGTCCGCGCCGCCTCGCGGCTGACCGACGAGCTGCCCGAGCAGTACCGCCTCGGGCTCGTCACGTTCGCCGACTTCCCCGAGGTGCAGGCGCCGCCGACGACCGACCGCGCGCCGGTGCGCGCCGCGCTCAGCCGCCTGCGCGCCGAGGGCGGCACCGCGATGGCGACCGGCCTGCAGCGCGCGCTCGAGCTCGCGCGCCAGCCGGTGCCGAACGAGGACGGGTCGCGGCCAGCGCCGGCTCCCGGCCGTGATCGTGCTGCTGTCCGACGGCAAGGACACGCAGAGCAGCGTGCTGCCGGCGACCGTCGCCGAGCAGGCGCGGCGGCAGCGGATCCCGATCTTCGCGATCGCGCTCGGCACGCCGACGGGCCAGGTCGAGGTGCAGGACCAGTTCGGCATCATCCAGCAGATCGCGGTGCCGCCGGACACGGAGACGCTGCGCGAGGTCGCCCGCATCACCGGCGGCCGCTACTTCGCGGCGCCCGACGCCGCCCGCCTCGAGTCGATCTACGCGAACCTCGGCACGCGGCTGTCGTCGCGCTCGGAGGAGCGCGAGGTGACGGCGGCGTTCGCCGGCGGCGCGCTGCTGCTGCTGCTCGCGGGCGGCGGCCTCTCGCTGCGCTGGTTCGGGCGCGCGCTGTGAGCGCCGAGTCGGTCTTCACGCTCGAGGCCACGCCGCTGAAGTTCGGCCGCGGCGCGCTCGCGGACGCCGGCTGGGAGCTCGCGCGGCTCGGCGTCCGGCGCGCCCTGCTCGTGTCCGACCCCGGCGTCGTCGAGGCCGGGATCACCGACCGCGTGCGCGAGCGGATCGCGGCCGAGGGGATCGAGACCGAGGTCTGGGACGAGGCGCACGTGGAGCCGACCGCGGAGTCGCTCGCCGCGGCCGCCGCGTTCGCCGCCGCGGGCGACTTCGACGGCTTCGTCGCGGTCGGCGGCGGCTCGAGCATCGACACGGCGAAGGTCGCCGACCTGATCGCGAGCCACCCGGCCGACCTCATGGACTACGTCAACGCGCCGGTCGGCGGCGGCCGCAAGCCGCCCGCCCCGCTGCGCCCGCTGCTGGCGATCCCGACCACCTGCGGGTCGGGCGCCGAGGCGACCTCGGTCGCGGTGCTCGACCTGCCCGACCAGCGGCTCAAGACCGGCATCTCGCACCGTTACCTGCGGCCCGACCAGGCGATCGTCGACCCCGACGTGCTGGAGACGCTGCCGGCCGCGGTCGTCGCCGCCTGCGGGCTCGACGTGGTCTGCCACGCCGCCGAGTCCTACACGGCGCGGCCGTTCGACCGCCGCGAGCGGCCGCAGTCGCCCGGCGACCGGCCGCCGTACCAGGGCGCGACGCCGATCTCCGACCTCTGGTCGGCGCGCGCGCTCGAGCTCGGCGGTCGCCACCTGCGGCGCGCGGTCGCCGGCGACCCGCAGGCGCGCGGCTGGATGATGCTCGCCGCCTCGCTGGCCGGCATCGGCTTCGGCGCGGCCGGCGTGCACATCCCGCACGCCTGCGCCTATCCGATCGCCGGGCGGGCGGAGCGGCCGATCGCGCACGGGCGCTCCGTGATCCTGACCGCTCCGGCCGCGTTCGCGTTCACGTACGAGGCCGCGCCCGAGCGCCACCGCCGTGCCGCCGAGCTGCTCGCCGGCCGGCCGCTCGTCGACGAGGGCGCGCACGCCCTGCCCGAGGTCCTGCGCGCGCTCGTCCGCGACGTCGGCGCGCCGGTGCGGCTGCGCGACGTCGGCTACGGCGAGGCCGACGTGGAGGCGCTCGTCGCGGGCGCGCTCAAGCAGGAGCGGCTGCTGGCCGTCGCGCCGCGCGAGGCGGGCCCGGACGACCTGGCCGCGATCCTACGCGCGTCGCTCTGCCAGCTCGGTCAGGACCGCCTCGTAGACGCCGGCGCCGTTGCGCTCGGTCGCCACGCGCGGTTGGCGGTGAGCGCGGGCGCAGCGACGGGTCGTTCGCGAGCCCGTTGGCCACGAGCCAGAACGTGCCGACCGCGGCCGCCGCGCCCAGGTCCTCGCGCGAGTCGCCGACCGCGATGCACTCGTCCGCCGCGTAGCCGCGCACGCGCATGTGCCACGCGACCGCGTTCGCCTTCGAGGCCGCGCGCGGGATCAGGTGGTAGGCGCGCGGCTGCGCGATCCCCTCCATCCGCCCGCGATCGCGCCGTTGTCGACGAGCCGCAGGTGGCCGAGGCCGGCCTGCTCGAGCAGCGCGTCGGCCTCGAACGCGTCGATGTCGCCGCGGAACAGGTGCGAGACCTCGCGGTCGCGGTGCCACGGGTCGTGGTACTCGAGCCGGCCGGCGAAGCGCTCGAGCAGCAGCGCGGGCGCCCCCGACTCGTCGATCAGCGCGAAGATCGTGCGCCCGTCGCGCGGGACGAGATCGCCGGTCAGCCAGTGCAGCTCGCCGTCGAGCACCGCGCCCGCGCCGGCCTCGAAGATGTACGAGGGCAGGCCGAGGATGCGCGCGTCGTGGAACAGCGTCAGCTTGCGGCGGCCGGAGTACGGCACGACCTCCACGCCCGCCCGCGCGCAGGCCTCGAGCGCGCGCACGCCGAGCAGCGAGAACGCGCCGTCGGCATCGTGCAGAACGGATTCGTTCGCACCCAGCAGGGTGCCGTCGAGATCGACGTAGACGCAGCGCAGAGGGGCGGGCACGGCGACCTAGTATGGAGAGCATGGCCGTCGTCCGCGACATCGAGCCGTGGGACGAGCTGCTGCAGGCGGGCCGCGACGACGAGCGGCTGGTGATGCAGACCGTCGCAGCACCCGCGGCCGCCGCGCGAGGTGGTCGCATCCCCGAGGAGCTGCATCCGGACGTGGCGGAGGCGCTGCGCGCGCGCGGCATCGAGCGCCTGTGGTCGCACCAGGCCGAGGCGCTGCACGCCGCCTGGGCGGGCCCGACGATCGTCACCACCGGCACCGCGTCCGGCAAGTCGCTGTGCTTCCACCTGCCGACGCTCGACGTGCTCGAGCCGCGACGCGCAGGCGCGCGCGCTGTACCTGTACCCGACCAAGGCGCTGGCGCAGGACCAGGCGCGCGCGCTGCACGCGCTCGGCGTCGACCGCGCGCGCGGCCGGCGATCTACGACGGCGACACGCCGCGCGAGCAGCGCGCTGGCGATCCGGCGGCGGGCGAACGTCGTGCTCACCAACCCGGACATGCTGCACCTCGGCGATCCTGCCCAACCACCGCGGCGTGGGGCGACTTCTTCTCCAACCTCGCGGTCGTCGTGGTCGACGAGGCGCACGTCTACCGCGGCGTGTTCGGCTCGCACGTCGCGCAACGTGCTGCGGCGGCTGCGGCGCGTCGCCGACGCGTACGGCACCGCGCCGCGGTTCCTGCTGGCCAGCGCGACGATCGCCAACCCGGGCGAGCTGGCCGAGCGGCTGACCGGGCTCGACGACTTCACGGTGGTCGACGAGGACGGCTCGCCCGGCCGCCAAGCGCACGATCGCGATGTGGAACCCGCCGATCACCGACGAGAAGCTCGGCACCCGCCGCTCGGCGCTGGCCGAGGCGGCCGACCTGCTCGCCGAGCTCGTGGCCGAGGGCGCGCGCACGATCGTGTTCATGAAGTCGCGCAAGGCGGTCGAGCTGATGGCGCAGCTTCGCCGAGCTCGCGCTCGAGGACCGCGGGCGCGGCGAGCTGGCCGACCGCGTCGCGCCCGTACCGCGCCGGCTACACCTCGCAGCAGCGGCGCGAGCTCGAGCGCGCGGCTGGTCGAGGGCGAGCTGCTCGGCGTCGTCTCCACCGACGCGCTCGAGCTCGGCATCGACATCGGCGCGCTCGACGCGGCGATCTGCGTCACGTTCCCGGGCACGGTCGCCTCGCTGCGGCAGATGTGGGGCCGCGCCGGGCGGCGCGGCCGCGGGCTGGCGGTCTACGTCGCGGGCGAGGACGCGCTCGACCAGTTCTTCTGCCGCCACCCGGACGAGTTCCTCGACCGGCCGGTGGAGGCGGCGATCCTCGACCACGAGCAACGAGCAGATCCACGCCGCGCACCTGCTGTGCGCGGCGCACGAGGGCCCGCTCGACGCGACGCCGACGACGAGTACGCTCGGCCCGCGCTGGCGCGCACCGCGGAGGCGCTGGTGTCCGCCGGCGACCTGCGCGAGCGGCCCGACGGCACGTTCGTCCCGCGCCGCACCGACGAGTTCCCGGCCGCCGACGTCTCGCTGCGCTCGGCGAGCCGCGACAACGTGGCGATCGTCGACACGGGCTCGGGCGAGCTGCTCGGGACGGTCGACCTGGCCGCGCGCGCACACCACCATCCACGAGGGCGCGGTCTACCTGCACGGCGGGCGCTCCTACGAGGTCGACGGCGCTCGACCTCGAGGGCGCCGCGCGCTCGTGCACGCCGTTCGCCGGCGACTGGTACACGCAGCCCAAGCGGGAGACCGACACGCACATCGAGCGGCTGCTCGACCGCCGCGAGGCGCTCGGCGTGACGCTCTCGTTCGGCACCGTCGTGGTGACCGAGCAGGTGCTCGCCTACCAGAGCAAGCGGCTCTCCGACCACGAGGCGATCGACCTCGTCGCGCTCGACCTGCCGCAGACCTCGTTCGCCACGCAGGCGCTGTGGTACGAGCTCGGCCGGACGCGATCTCGCGCCGGCGCTGCCGCTCGACGCAGCTGCTCGGCTCGCTGCACGCCGCCGAGCACTCGCAGATCGCGGTGCTGCCGCTGCTGGCGATGTGCGACCGCTGGGACATCGGCGGGCTGTCGACGAACCTGCACCCGCAGACCGGCGGGCCGACGATCTTCATCTACGACGGCCACCCGGGCGGGATCGGCATCACGCGCCGCGGCTACCTGGCGTTCGAGGCGCTGGTCGACGACGCGCACCGGCTCGTCAGCGAGTGCCCGTGCGAGACGCGGCTGCCCGTCGTGCGTGCAGTCGCCGAAGTGCGGCAACCTCAACGAGCCGCTGTCCAAGGCGGGCTGCGTCGAGCTGATGGGCCGCATGCTCGCCGCGCCTGAAGCGAACGCGTGCACGACTCGCGGTGGCAGCCGGCGCACGGATCGCCGAACCTCCGCTGCGTCGCGCCGCCGGTTCGTCTTGCGCCGCGCTCGCCCGCGCTCGCGCCGTGCGGCAGGCGCCGCCGCCGCCCGACCGGGCGGCGGCCACGCGTTCGGCAGCCGCGCGCAGCCGTCGGCGCGTCGCGGCTGCGCGCGACGCTTCACGCGTCACCCCGGCGCAGCATCGCGCCGGGCGACGGCGCTGACGCTTCGCGCTACCGGGTCGACGGCCGCGCGCGCCGCGTGCGCGTGCGGGTCGACCTCGTGCCCGCGGGCGGCGGCCGGCGCGGCGCGGCTCGCGCTCGGCACCGCGCCGACCGGCCGGCGGCTGACCGCGACGCTGGACGGCCCGAGCTCGCGCCCGGCCGCTACGGCGCGCGCCTGACGCGGCCGCGCGGCGCGGCGCTGCGCCGCACGCGCGCGCCTCGCGGCGCTCGCGCTGAGATCGCGTCGCGGCGCCCGCGCCGCTCGCCGCCGCCGGCGCCCACCGGCGCGGCTCGTTCCCGGTCGCCGGGCCGTACACGCTCGGCGGCGCCGAGGCGCGCTTCGGCGCCGGCCGCAGCGGCCACGTCCACCAGGGCCAGGACATCATCGCCGCCGAGGGCACGCCGGTCGTCGCGCCGGTCGGCGGCATCGGTCCACTGGCGCGCCTACCAGGCCGGCGGCGCCGGCCACTACGTCGTCGTCCGCGGCGACGACGGCGCGCGACTACGTCTTCATGCACCTCGCAGGACGGCTCGGTGCTCGTCGCAGAAGGGCCAGGCCGTGTCGCGCCGGCCAGCGGCTCGGCGAGGTCGGCAGCACCGGGCGCGCTCGACGGGCCCGCACCTGCACTTCGAGATCTGGCCCGACGGCTGGTACGCCGCCGGCGGCTCGACGCCGATCGACCCGCTGCCGGACCTGCTCGCCTGGGCCGCGGCGGCTAGGACGCGCGACGACGCGCAGCGTGCGGCGGCGCCTCGGCTCGCTGCGGCTCGGCCGCGCGCGCTCGCCCAGCAGCCGGCCGAGGTCGGCGGCGGGCAGCGGGCGCGAGACGTAGAAGCCCTGCGCGAGGTCGCAGCCCGAGCTCGGCCAGCCGCTGCCACGCCTGCGTGGCTCTCGACGCCCTCGGCCACGACGCGCAGGCCGAGGTTGTGCGCGAGGTCGATCGTGGAGCGCACGATCGCCGCGTCGGAGGCGTCGATCGCCATGTCGATCACGAACGACTTGTCGATCTTGATGCACGTCGACCGGCAGCCGCTTGAGGTTGGCCAGCGACGAGTAGCCGGTGCCGAAGTCGTCGACCGAGAGCGTCAGGCCGATGCCGCTGAGGCGGTCGAGCGTCGCCTGCGCGCGGCCCGGGTCGAGCATCAGCATGCTCTCGGTGATCTCGAGCTCGAGCAGGCGAGGCGTCGACGCCTGGCTGCTCGAGCAGCGCGCGGGATCTCGACCGCGAGCTGCGCGTCCAGGAACGAGCGCGCGGAGAGGTTGACGGCGACGCGTCAGCTCCTCGCCCTCGTCCGTCCACGCGCGCACCTGCTCGCAGCGCGGCGTCGAGCACGTAGCGAGGTCAGCGGCGCCGATCAGGCCGGTCTGCTCGGCGATCGGCACGAACTCGGTCGGGCCGACCAGGCCGAGCCGCGGGTGCTCCCAGCGCGCGAGCGCCTCGACGCCGACGACCTTGCCGGTCGCCAGCTCGACCTTCGGCTGGAAGAAGAGGACGATCTCGCCGTTCTGCGATCGCCGGGCGCAGCGCCGCCGGCGAGCGAGAGGCGGCGCGGGCTGAAGCGGTCCAGCCGCGGCTCGAACATCACGTGGCCGCCGCCGCTCTCCTTGGCCGCGTACATCGCGATGTCGGCGCGCTGGATCAGCGTCTCGACGCCCGTGCCGTGCTCCGGGTGGCAGGCGATGCCGATGCTGCGCGTCGACCTCGAGCGTGAGGCCCTCGATCGAGAACGGCTCGCGCAGGCCGGCGAGCAGCTGGCGCGCGACGACGCTGGCGTCGCCGCGGGCGGCGCGAGCGTGGGGCAGCAGCACGCCGAACTCGTCGCCGCCGAGGCGGGCGACGGTGTCGCGCTCGCCCAGCGAGGCGCTGCAGCCGCTGCGCGACCTCCTGCAGCAGCCGGTCGCCGGCGTGGTGGCCGAGCGTGTCGTTGATCTCCTTGAAGTGGTCGAGGTCGATCAGCATCACGGCCGCGGTCGCGTCGCCCGCGGCGGCCGGCGGCGATGCGCCTGCTCGACGCGGTCGCGGAACAGCGTGCGGTTCGGCAGCCCGGTCAGCGCGTCGTGCAGCGCCTGGTGCTCCTTGGCGATCGCCGCGCGACCGCCGCGGTGCACGGCGAGCAGCGGCAGCAGCAGCAGCGGCAGCGCGCGGCAGCGCGAACTCGGCGGCGAGCACGACCATCGGCGCGAGGCCGAGCAGCAGGCCGCCGGTCGAGACCTGGAAGAACGAGGTCCTGGCCGAGGTAGCGGCCGATGCCGGACGCCCTGGACGAGCGCGATCACGGTCGCGACGAGCGCCGAGTTGACGACGAAGAACGCGCCGCGGCGGCGAGGATGCCGGGCAGGTCCGTCGGGCGCGAAGTGGAACGCCGCGTCGACGCGCGGGACGTCGGTCAGCGCGCCGAGGACCGCGGCGGCGGCGGTCACCGTGATCGCGTACTGCGCGGCGTTGAAGAGCGATCTTCTTGACCGGCTTGCGGCGGATGCCGTCGGCGACGAGGCTCGCGCCGACGAGCGCCGGCCAGCGCGCACGGCGGGGCCGCCGGCGAGCAGCAGCGCGAACGCGAACGTGGTCGAGGTGGTGACCTCCCCCTCGACCCCGCGCGTGACGACCTTCAGCGGGAACAGCTCGCCGACCAGCGCACAGCCGGCGAACAGCAGCACCTCCGGGGTCAGCACCCGGTGGAGGCTGCCGCCGTCCAGCGCCAGGACCGCGGCGCAGCACAGCGCACCGAGGCCGATGACGGCGACGACGTAAGCCTCCAGCAGGGGCGGTCTGCGGATCAGTAGGCGATGGCCCACTTGCGTCCGTCAAGGACATTCATGACGTCGGTCCTCCAATCCCTGTCGCCGATGCCGATGACTGGGTCGGGACCTAGCCCCACTTCCAGCCGGCGCCGAGACCCTCGAGCATGAGCGCCACGACGCCCACGGTCACTGCGGTGCGGTAGAGACGAGCCTTCACCGTCGACCTCCGTGTCAATGGCTCCATCCGTCAGGAGCCGGGAACACGACCCTCATCGGCACGTTCTTGGACTTTCTTAGCGATTCGACGTTTGTCCGAGTCGCCTTCCCGCGCGCCCGCGCCGATGCGGGTAGGAGCATGTTCCTCGGCGCCGTCTTCATCGTCTGTCTGCTCAGCGTCCCGTTGTTCGGCGGCCGTCTGACCGCGCTCGGCGAGCTGCGCCTGCGCCACGGCTGGCTCGCGCTCGCGGGCATCGGGCTGCAGGTGCTGATCATCTCCGTCGTCCCGAACGGGCCGGCCGGGATGCACGAGGCGGTCCACATGGCCTCGTACGGGTTCTTCGGCGCGTTCGCGTGGATCAACCGGCGCGTGCCCGGCGTGCCGCTCGTCGCGCTCGGCGGGCTGCTCAACTTCGTCGCGATCGCCGCCAACGGCGGCGTCATGCCCGCCGATCCGGACCTCGCACTGCATGTCGCGCGCGAGGCGGGCGAGGCGGGCGGCTTCGTCAACTCGGGCGCGCTCGAGAACGCGCGGCTGTCCTGGCTCGGCGACGTGTTCGCGACGCCGGGCTGGCTGCCGATGTACAACGTCTACAGCGTCGGCGACGCGTGCATCGTGCTCGGCGTGCTGGTGCTCCTGCACGGCGTGAGCGGGTCGCGGCTCGTGCCGCGGCGGTTCCTGGCGCCGCGCACCGCGTGATGTGGGACGACCCCGACCTCTACGACCTCGAGAACGCCGACGACCCGGCGTTCGACCTCCCGTACTGGTCGCAGCTCGTACGCGAGCTGGCGCCCGCGCGGATGCTCGAGCTGGCCTGCGGGACCGGCCGGCTGCTGCTGCCGCTGGCGCGGCTCGGCGTGGCGTCGTCCGTGGTCGGGCTCGACTTCAGCGAGCCGTTCGTCGAGCGCGCCGCCGCGTTGCTCGCCGCCGAGCCGGCGCCCGTGCGGGACACGGTCTCCGTCGTCGTCGGCGACATGCGCTCGCCCGAGCTCGAGCCCGGGTCGTTCGACCTCGTGCTGATCCCGTTCAACGCGCTCGCCTACCTCGAGACGCGCGACGACCGCCTGGCCGCGCTGCGCGCCGTCCGCGCGCTGCTCGCGCCCGGCGGCGTCTTCGCGTTCGACCTGATCCAGCCCCGCTACGACTTCCTCGCGGAGGCGATGGAGCCGTGCGCGCCGCTGCGCGTCGACGCCGACCACGCCGCGCCCGCGCTGGGCGTCTCACGCTTCCTGCGCTCGTACAGCGACCGCTACGACCCGGCGACGCAGACGCTCCACTCCACCAACCGCTACGAGATCTTCCACGCCGACGGCCGCGTCGACCACCGGATCGCCGATCTCGACTGGCACATCTACTTCCCGGAGGAGCTCGAGCTGCTGCTCGACGCCGCCGGCCTGCGCGTCGTCACGCGCTACGGGAGCTACGAGCGCGAGCCGTGGTCCCCGCGGTCGCGGCGCTACCTCTGGCTCGCCTCCGCGCTCGGGTCTACTAGCCTATGCCCGCCTGGCGAGATAGCTCAGTTGGTAGAGCACACGACTGAAAATCGTGGTGTCCCGAGTTCGAGTCTCGGTCTCGCCACTCGTAGTCCCAGGAGGAGACCTCGGGGCAACCGGCTCGCAATCACCCAACGCGGGTGAGGGGAGCTCACCCCCGGCGAGCATAGGTTGCGCCACATGGCGAAAAGAGGCCCCGCTCCGCGTGCCGGGTTTCTCGTGGCGGCGGTGATAGTGGTGGTTGTCGTTGCGCTAGGCACCCAGGGCGCTTCCGGCCAGCGCCAACTGCGTCAGGCCGACAGCGACTGCATGACCGACCCGCTGGGCCCCGTCCCCGCGGCGAACGTCAACATCGTCACCCGCAACGATCTGGACCTCAAGTACACGGACTCCGAAGGCCGGATCGTCGTCGGCCGCGACGCCACCTTGGAAGGGTTCGGGATCGCCAGCTCGCTGCCGGTGGACCCCACCCGCGTCGATCTGGCCGTCGGCCGTGACCTGACCGCCTACAACTCCGGGCTCAACCAGGGCAGCGCCACGTACGGTCGCAATCTGATCGGCAACCTGACTGCCCCCAACGGCACGATCACGCAGGCCGACTTCGACGTCACCAGCTACTTCGAGGCGATGATCATCCGCTCGCGCGCTTGGGCGGACCTGACCCCCGTCGAGGACGGGATCAGCGGCACCGACGTGCTCACGTTCACCGGCCGGGACCCGGTCCGCAACGTGTTCACGCTTTCCGCCGAGCGGCTCGGCGCCGCCCGGGAGATCCGGATCAACGTGCCGCTCGGCGCCACGCCCGACCAGGCTCCGACCACCTTGATCAACGTGACCGGCGGCCCGTACTCGGCGGCCGGGACCAGCTCCACCTCCTTCTGGGACGGTGACAGCTACGAGCAGATCGGCCACCCGGACGCGCCCGCGAACCTGGAGGCGCTGCGCGTGCGCACGGTGTGGAACTTCCCGGACGCCAACGACGTCACGCTTGGCGGCAGCATGGCGTGGCAGGGCACCATCCTTGCGCCCAACGCGGTCGCCCGGCTGTCCTGGCAGCAGGTCAACGGGCCGGTGATCGTCAGCTACCTGTACGGCACCGGGGAGACGCACCTGCACGAGCCGGTGCCGTGTCTGCCCGACCCTGAGCCGTGCCCGCCCAACCCGCCGGAGCCGACGCCGACTCCCACCTCGTCGCCGTCGCCGACCCCTACTCCGACGCCGACGCCCAGCCCGACTCCCGTTCCGACGCCGACCCCGACGCCGACGCCGTTGCCGACACCTGGCCCGACCCCGGAGCCGCCCGAGCCGCCCGAGCCGGTCCCGCCGATCGTCATGCCCACGCCGACCCCGGAGGGCAGCAATCCCCCCGAGCCGCTGACGCCCGGCGGCGGGGTCGCCGGCGCGGGAGTTGACGTGCGGCTGTGCAAGAAGGTGATGAGCCGCCGTGGCCGGGCGCTTGAGAAGGTCCGACGGCACGCCGGGCAGACCGCCCGATTCCGGATCCGCATCACGAACATGGGCACGTCTCCGGCCCGCAACGTGTTGTTCTGCGATCTGCTGCCGCGCCAGTTCACGCTCAGACGCGCGTCGGTCCGGCCCTTCTTTCGCAACGGACGCCCGTGCGTTCGGATTCCGATGCTGATCGGCCAGCGGCAGGGGTTCTTCACGGTCCGGATCGCCCGCACCGCGCGTGGCACCGTCCGTAACGTCGCCGAAGTGCGCAGCCGCTCAAGCGGCAGGCGGCGTAACAGCGCGCGCGTGCGTGTGCTCGAACGCCAAGGGCGCGGCGGCGGGGTCACCGGCTAGTGCGCGCGGTCGCCGGCGCCGTGGCGTGCGCCGCCGCGCTGGCGCTCGTCGCCGGCAGCGCAGCCGCCGACGAGCCGGGCGCAGCCTACTCGCACCAGGGCGTGGATCGCGAACCTGGTCGCCCCCACCCCCGCCTTCAAGCATCCGCGCGCCGTCGGCAAGCCCCGCCGGCTGTGGCCGCTGGGCGCGTGGACCCGGCGGACCCGTCGGGCTGCTGGTGCCTGAGGGCCCGCAACGACTGGGTCAAGGTGCTGCTGCCCAACCGCCCGAACCGGTCCGCCGCGTGGATTCAGGCCGACCGTGTGCGGCTCGTCAGAACTCGTTGGCGGGTCAGGATCGACGTGTCCCGCCGAAGCGTGACGGTGCTGCGCAACGGCCGGGTCAGACGACGCTTCGGAGCAGTCGTCGGCGCCGCGGGAACCCCGACACCGACCGGAAGCTTCGCCGTCTACGAGATCGCCCGGCAAGCGAACCCTGACGGGTTCCTGGGGCCGGTCGCACTGCACCTGACCGCGCACTCGGACACGCTGGACAACTACGGCGGCGGGCCCGGCCGGGTCGCGATCCACGGCCGCGGCGGCGCCAGCCTGCAGGTGCCGCTGGGCTCCGCCGCCTCGCACGGCTGTGTGCGGGTCGATAGCCGCAAGGCGCGTTGGCTGGCCAGCAAGTTGCGGCCCGGCGCGCCCGTCACGATCGCCGAGTGACGGTCGGGCCGACGATCACCGACCTGTTCTGCGGCGCCGGCGTGCCGATCGTCGGTCTGCGCCGCTGGTCGGGATGCCGGTCAGCCGTCGCGCTCGTAGGCCTGCGACTGCTCCGCGCGGCCCGCGAGCACCATCGGGTGTCGGGGCGGCTCGGTCAAGAGCGTCTGGCGGTCGAGCTCGAGCTCGGGACCGACATGGATCAGCTCGCCGACGCCGACGTCCTGCCAGCCCGGATCGGCGTCCATCTGCTCGCTGGCGATGACCACCATGGGCTCGTCGCCGCGCGGATTGGCCCGCATGCTGAGCGTGCCATGCGCGTCACGTTCGATGAGCGCCCGGTTGTCGCCCCGGCGTGCTCGAGGACCAGCAACGGGTTGTGCTCGGGATAGCGGAACGCCCACAGGTGCCCGACCTCGCCGAGGACGAAGTTGATGCTGTAGAGCTCGTAGCCCTCGGCGAGCTCGCGGACCGCCGCGGTGATACCGGCGCGAACGTCGCCGCCGCCTGGCGGATGCACAGCGTGATCAGCGCGAAGACACGCTCGGAGTCGGTCTCGCCATCGACCATCGCGAGGTGTTCCCCGAGCCGCCGCTCGAGCCGCTCGAGATCGCCGACGACCCCGTTGCGCGCGAACACCCGCCCGTCCTGCAGGAACGGGTGCGTGTTCGGCAGCGAGACGCCACCGGTGTCGGCGTAGCGAAGGTGCACGAGGAACTGGCACGCCTTCGCGTGCCGCGCGACGCCGCGGTAGAGGCGATCAGCCGGCGGCCCGGACCGGGTTGCGGATCAGCAGCAGCGCGGCCTCGGCGCCCAGCGCCGCGATCCCGAAGCCGTCGGCATTGACCTCACTCTGCGCCGCGAGCGAGGTCGGCGCCTCCAGAAGCCAGAAGTCGGCCTCGACGTCGTGACTCCCGGCATGGAGCGCGAACAAGCGACACATGCGACGGCAACTCTACGCGCCCAAGGCCGCAACCGCCGCTCGGCGCGACTGGACGCCGGTGGAGGTTCTTCACGCGAAGACGGTCGCCCAGTCGTCCTTGACGCTGATCGCCGTCCAGCCGCGCGCCGAGCGCGTCCTCGGCGCCGGCCGTGTAGTCGAACTCGCGCTCGGCGTCGTCGTGCAGGACCAGCAGCCGCAGGCCGGTCGAGAAGTCGAGCATCGGGATGTCGCCGTTCGAGTTGCCGCCGGCGAGCGTCGGCCGTCGCCGATCCGGCTCCAGATCCGCACCGGCTTCTCCGGCCCGTCGTCGAAGACGTCGTGCCCTTCTGGTAGACGAGCCGGCCGTCGTCGTCAGCTCGAGCCCGTAGCTGCCGATCACGCGCTCGGGCGGGATGCCGTAGAGGTCGTCGGTGATCGCGCGCATGAAGTCGCGGTCACCGCCCGAGGCGATGTAGGTCGTGAAGCCGTTGGCCTCCAGGTAGCGCAGCAGCTCGACCATCGGCTGGTAGCCGCAGTCGCGGTAGCGGCGGCCGAGCGTCGGGTGCTGCGCCGTCGGCGAAGAAGTCCGCCGCGGAGGCCGCGTAGTCGTCGACGGCCATGCCGCCGAAGGCCTCGGCGACGCCGCCCATCAGCACCTTCACGTCGGAGTCGTCGCCGTGGTAGTGCTTGGTCATCGCCGCGCCGAGCCAGCGCGTAGTCGTGCTCGTACGCCGCCTTCCACGGTTGCCGCGAGCGCAGCGCCGCGTCGTCCTCGGCCATCGCCGCCAGCGCCGCAGGATGAAGTCGAGCTGGATCGGCATCGGCTTCTCGCACCACAGCGTCCCGTCGTTGTCGAAGACCGCGACGCGCGGCTCCGGGGCGTCGCGCCACGAACGCCTCGATCGCCGCGCGCGTCGCGGTGTCGTTCCAGGAGGCGAGGTCAGTCGCGGGCCATCGCCGCCGCCATCTGGCGCTCGACGTCGACGTAGGCGTCGTCCGCGACGTCGAAGACGACCTTCACGATCGCGGCCGCCGGTGAACTCGAACCTCGGCTTGTACTCGCTGCTGACCGCGTCGCCGCCGTCGTAGCCGATGCACAGCCCCTCGCCGCAGAGGCGAGTAGCGGCGACGCGATCGTGCGGATCTCGTCCTCGGCGACGACCTCGTCGTCGACGTAGCAGCTTCAGCGGCCCGTGCGGCTCGTGGTGCTCGCCCATCGCGCTCCTTGGTGAACTCGACGCCGACGATGTGCGTGCCCGGAGCGTCGGCGCGTCGGCGACGATCCGCTGCTCGGGCGGGATGCCGAGGAAGTTGTAGACGTAGTGGAGCTTGCCGTCCTTGACGAACAGCGAGTAGCCGCCGAAGCGCGAGCCCTGGGCGACGATCACGCCCTGCGACGTCCGGCGGTGAACTCGACCTCGGCGAGGATCTTGTACGAGACGTTGATGCGTGTTCGCCGCCGACGCCTCCGGCACCTCGGTCGTGCCCGGGTAGTAGGTGTACTGCCCGCTCTGCGGGCACCGGCGATCTCGTACTCGAGCGTCGCGGAACTCGAAGATCGCCGAGGTCGTTGAGCGGCAGCACGTCGTACTTCTTCGCCTCCTCGAGCCAGAGGCCGTCGAGCTCCTTCGAGCTTCTCGGGGTGCTGCTCGGCGAGGTCGTGCGCCTCGGAGCGGTCCTCGTCGGTGTGGAAGAGCTGCCAGCGGTCCTGGTCGAACTTGCCCGAGGTTGAGCGGGACCGGCCCGTGCTCGGCGACCGCCTTCCAGCCCTTGTGCCAGATGCCGCGCGTGCCGAGCATCTCGTAGTACTGGGTCTCCTTGCTGCGTCGGCGCGTCGGCGTCGTCGAACGAGTAGCGCATCGACACGCCGGGCAGCGGCGTCTGCTCGACGCCGTCGACCACGTCCGGCATCTCGACGCCGCAGCAGTCGAGGATCGTCGGGACGATGTCGGTGCAGTGGTGGTACTGGTGCGCACCTCGCCGCGCGCCTGCGATGCCCGCCGGCCAGTGGATCGACGAGCGGGTCGCACGACGCCGCCCTGGTACGAGTAGCGCTTGAACATCCGGTACGGCGTCGAGAACGCGACCGCCCAGCCGGTCGGGTAGTGGTTGTAGGCCTCCGGGCCCGCCGAGCTTGTCGATCAGCGGCAGGTTGTCCTCGATCGTGTCCGGCCAGGCGTTGAAGAACTTGTTCTCGTTGACCGAGCCGTTCGGGCTGCCCTCGCCGGACGCGCCGTTGTCGGCGCAGTAGAGGATCAGCGTGTTGTCGAGCTGGCCCGACTCCTCGAGGTAGTCGACGATCCGGCCGACCTGGTGGTCGGTGTACTCGGAGAAGCCGGCGTAGACCTCGGCCATCCGGCAGAACAGCCGCTTCTCCTCGTCGGAGAGCGCGTCCCACGGCCGCATCGCTGTCGCCCTCGCTGAACGTGCCCGGCGTCATCGGGTTGATCGGCGTGAGCTCGGTGCCCTCGGGCAGGATGCCGCGCTCGATCATCCGCGGCAGCACCCACTCGCGGTAGGCCTCGTAGCCGTCGTCGAACTTGCCCTTGTACTTGTCGATGAACTCCTGCGGCGCGTGGTGCGGGGCGTGGTTGGCGCCCGGGCAGAACCACAGGTACCAGGGCTTGTCGGGCTCGGACTGCTTCGAGTCGCGGATGAACTCGAGCGCCTTGTCGGCCAGGTCCTTGGAGAGGTGGTAGCCGTCCTCGGGCTGGTACGGCTGGTCGATGTAGTGGTTGTCCTCGGCGAGGTCGGGATACCACTGGTTCGTCTCGCCGCCGATGAAGCCGTAGAAGCGGTCGTAGCCGAGGCCGAGCGGCCAGTGCTTCTTCGACGAGCCCATCGTCCACGCGTCGACCGGCGATGTTGTGGTTCTTGCCGACCCAGAACGTGCTCCAGCCGGCGTCGCGCAGCACGGTCGCCATCGAGGCGTTCTCGCGGCGGGATGTGCGAGTTGTAGCCCGGGAAGCCGGTCGAGGTCTCGGAGATCGAGGCGAAGCCGTTCTGGTGGTGGTTGCGGCCGGTCAGGAAGACCGAGCGCGTCGGCGAGCACAGCGCGGTCGTGTGCCACTGCGAGTAGGTCAGGCCGTCGTCGGCCAGCCGCTGCAGCGTCGGCATCTCGATCCGCCCGCCGTACGGCGACCAGGCGGCGCAGCCGGTGTCGTCGTAGAGCACGACGAGCACGTTCGGCGCGCCCTCGGGCGCCTTGTCCGGCAGGAACGCGTCCCAGTCCGGCGTCGAGTCGCGGATGTCGAGGTTGATCTCGCCCTGGAACGGCTTGGCCATGCTGTGTGCCTCCCGTTGGTTGGTCTCGCGATGACGATGCGCGCGCCGCCGGGTGATCGCGTCGTCACCCGGCGCGGGTGATCATCAGGCGAGGTCCGAGACGCCGCTGAGCGTCAGCAGCACGCCGAAGCCGAACAGCACCCAGGTCGTAACCGCACGCTGATTTCCAAGCAGCCACACGCGGCCGGCTCATCGCGAGCAGGATGGCGCCCCGGAGCTGGGCGAAAAGGCGTATGCGGGCGACCTTCAGGTCGCTTCGCTAGGCGAACTGCTCCCCTAGCGCATCGCGAAGCTCCTTGCGGGTGTTGACGTCGAGCTTGCGGAACACCTTTCGCAGGTGGTACTCGACCGTGCGCGGGCTGATGAAGAGCTGGGCGCCGATCTCCGGATTGGTGTGCCCGTCGCGGGCCAAGCGTGCGACCTGAGCCTCCTGGGGCGTGAGCGCGTCGCGGGTATCCGGGGTGATCCGGCGGACGGTCTCGCCGGTCGCCGAGAGCTCGCGGCGGGCACGCTCGGCGAACGCGTCGGCTCCCATGCGGCTGAAGCTCTCATGGGCGGAGCGCAATTGCTCACGTGCGTCCGTGCGCCGGTTCTCGCGCCGGAGCCACTCCCCGTACACGAGCCGGCTCCGCACGAGCTCCACCGCCGCGCGACTGCGCGAGAGCCGCTCGATCGACTCGCGGTAGAGCGACTCCTCGTCGCTCAGCAGCGCACGGCAGCGCGCTTCGACGCCGAGCGCCCATTCGGTGCTGCTCGCCCGGGTGCGCTCGCTCAGCCGGTCGAGCGCTGCGGCGGCCTGGTCCGCCGCCCCGCAGCGGACGCCGGCCTCGATCAGCTCGACCAAGGCCCAGCCATACGCCATGACATCCTCGTGCTCGCATGCCTGCTGCGCGGCCGTGAGCGCCTCGCTGTAGCGGCAATGGCCGTTGTGGCGCAACGCGGTCAGCCACCAGAACAGGCCGAGCGCCGACCCCTCGCCGCGCTCGGTCGCGTTCAGCCAGGAGAAGTCGAAGAGCTCCTGCGCCTGTTCGCCGCGCGTCGCGGCGAGCATGCACGCCGCGTACTTCAGCGGCGGGAGCCCGGTCGCCTGCGTGATGGCATCGACCTCGCCGATCAGCGCCGCGGCAGTGGCGAAGGCTCCGGAATGGACGTTGAGCGCGGCGAGGTGGTTGAGCGCGTTCGGGAGCAGGCTGAGCGCGCCGGTGTCGCGCGCGACACGGACGCCGCGGCTCGCGAGCACGTGCCAGAGCTCGTCGTCCCAGAGATCCTGCGCGAGGCGGGACGCCAGCCACAGCCAGCGCCGATCATCTCCGCCGCCGTCGGGTTCGCCGAACGCGCGGAGCGCCTGCGACAGCGGCGCGACGGATGCGGCATAGCCGTGGGTGAAGCGCGTGACGAGGGCGTCGAGGAGTAGGTCGGCCGGCCCAAGGGCCGCTTCGCGCGTGGACGCGCGCGCGGCCTCAGCCACCTCACGCGCAGCCGGGCCGGCACCGAGACGCCCCGCGAACATCGCCGACTCGATCGCCTCGAGGTAGGTCTCGCGCGCCATCCTGGCGTCCAGCGGCTCGAGCCGCCTGGCCGCCTCGAGCAGCAGCGGCGGCGCGTCGCGCCCGCGTCGGCTGGCGAACGCGATCTCGGCCCGCAACCGCTCCAGTCGCGCGCGCTGGAGCTCGTCGACCGGCCCAGCTCGGCGGTCACCAGCAGATCGGACGCCGCCGCGGCGTCGGCGACGTCGAGCTTCGCCTGCGCCGCGGCGAGCGAGCGCTCGACCCGCATGGTGGAGTCCGGCGTGAGTTCGACCGCGCGCTGCAGGAACGCGGCGGACGCGGCAAGCCCGCCACGGCCTTGGGCGCGGTCGGCCGAGCGCGCCATCTCCGCGGCCACCGCCTCGTCCGGCGTCGCCGTCGCGTGCGCGCGATGCCAGGCGCGACTGTCGGGATCGAGCGCCGGGTCGGTCGCCTCGGCGAGTGCCCGGTGCACGTCGCGGCGGTCGCCGGGGTCCGAGGCGCGGTAGACAGCCGAGCGCGCGAGCGGATGCGAGAAGCGCACACGCAGGCCGAGCTCGATCAATCCCGGCGGCCTCGGCCGGTCGCGCGGCCTCGGCGCCGATCCCGAGACGCTCAACGGCACGCCACAGCAGGCCGAGATCGCCGAGCGGCTCGGCCGCCGCGGTCAGGAGCAGCAGCTGCGCGTCGCGTGGGAGCGCCATCGACGCGCTGGAGGAAGGCGCTGCTCGATGCGGCTCGCCAACGAGCGCGCGTCGGGAAGCCCGAAGCCACCTGCCAGCTCCGCCGGCGTCAATCCGCGCGGCAGCTCGATCAGCGCGAGCGGGTTGCCGCCGGCCTCATCGAGGATCCGCGCCTTCACCCGCTCGTCGAGCGGCCCGGGAATCGTCGCGTCCAGCAGGAGAGCCGCCACGTCGGCAGCCAGTCCCTCGACCGCGAGCTCCGGCAACCCGTCGAGCCCGTGCCCGTCACCGGGCTCGCGCAGCGCGAACACCAGCGCCAGCCGCTCCGCCAGCAGCCGTCGCGCGACGAAGGCCAGCGTCTGAGCGGACGCCCGGTCGAGCCATTGCGCGTCGTCGACGATGCAGACCAGCGGCTGCTTCTCGGCGGCGTCGGCGAGCAGGCTGAGGACCGCCAGCCCGACGAGGAAGCGATCCGGCGGTGGTCCGGCGCTCAGCCCGAACGCCGTGCTCAGCGCGTCGCGCTGCGGGCTCGGCAGGTGCGCGAGCCGGCCGAGCAGCGGTGCGCACAGCCGATGCAGGCCGGCGAACGGGAGCTCCATCTCGGACTCGACGCCTGCCGCCCGGGCGATCCGGCATCCGTCCGCCTGTGCCGACAGGTGCCGCAACAGGGCGGTCTTGCCCACGCCTGCTTCACCGCGGAGGACGAGCGCGTGGCTCTGGCCCGTCTCGCACTCCGGCGACGCAGTCGTTCCAGCACGTCGCGCTCGCCATCGCGGTCGAGCAGTCCCGACGTTGACCACGAAGCGCCGTGCATGCTCGGCCCGCATTATCCCGGACGAGCGGCACGACGCTTCGCGCGGCGCGACGCGGCGGGCGTCAGGCCCTCGCCGACTCCGCCTTCTGGGCCGGCGCGCGCACGTGGCGGGTCGCCCAGTCGAGCGCGTAGTCGGCCACCGCTTCCCAACCGGGCGCGGCCGGGAAGTGGGGGCGTCCCGTGAACTCCTTGTAGTCCACGACGGCCTTCGACTTGCCGAGGCGCTTGGCGGCCTCCTTGCTCACCGAGGCCGGGATCGTCTGGTCCTGATCGTTGCCGATCACGAGCAGCGGCGGGCGGTCGTCCTTGTGGAAATCGACCTTGGTCACGGCGTGCGGGTTGACGTTGGCGAACGCCGCCTGGAAGACCACCCGGCCGGGCGCGGGAACGTAGTAGCGCGCGTAGGCCGCCTCGGCGTCCGCGTCGTTCATCGTGTTCGTGAAGCCGCGGTGGAACTGCTTGGGCGTCAGCGGGACGGTCCGCTTCCGGTTCGCCGGGTTGCGGAGCGCCGGAAAGACGGTCCGGAGCAACGCCGGCGGCAGGCGCAGCACGCCCTTCACCGGCGCCGGCGACAGAGCCGATCCCGGCCGCCCCGAGGCCGCGGTCGAGCAGCAGCTCGGTCAGCAGGCCGCCGGTCGAGTGGCCCATGATCACCGGCGCGGTGCCGAGCTCGCGGATGATCCGCTCGTAATGGTCGACGACCTCGGCCAGACCGAGCCCGTTCATGCCGGACGGGTCGCGGCGCAGGGCCTCCACCTCGCGCTCCATGCGCGGCCAGGCCGGCACGAGGACCTCGTGCCCGCGCTGCTCGAACCGCTCCTTCCAGCCCTCCCAGCTGCGCGAGGTCAGCCAGAGGCCGTGGATGAGGACGATCGGCGGTTTCATGCTCAGGCTCCTTGGAGTTGAGGGGTCAGGCGGTGTGCAGGGCTTGACGCAGGGTCGCGATGGCCTGCGCGACGGCGGCGCGCGTGGCGTGCGTGCCGCTGAGCGGGTTGAGCATCATGAAGTCGTGCGTGATGCCGTCGTAGCGAACGGTCGTCACCGCAACGCCGGCCGCGCGCAGCCGGGCGCCGTAGGCCTCGCCCTCGTCGCGGAGCACGTCGGCCTCGTCGACGATCACCAGCGCCGGCGGGAGACCGGCGAGCTGGTCGTCGCGCGCCCGCAGCGGCGAGGCGTAGGGCTCTGAGCGACGCTCGACGTCGGGCAGGTAGCAGTCCCAGAACCACGCCATCGCCTTGTCGGTGAGGAAGTAGCCCTCGGCGAACTGCGCGTAGGAGCCGGTGTCCATGGCCGCGTCGGTGACCGGGTAGTACATCGACTGGTGCACGAACCGCACGTCGCCACGGTCGTGGGCCATGAGCGTGATCGCGGCGGTCATGCCGCCACCGACCGAGTCGCCGGCGATCGCGATGCGCTCCGGGTCGAGCCCGTTGGCAGCCCCTTCGCGCACGATCCAGCGGGCGGTGGCGTAGCCCTGCTCGATCGCCACGGGGTAGTGCGCCTCCGGCGAGCGGTCGTACTCGACGAAGACGACGGCCGCGCCGGCGCCGCATGCCAGCTCGCGGACGAGCCGGTCGTGAGTGCCGGCGTTGCCGAGCACCCAGCCGCCACCGTGCATGTACAGGATCACGGGCAACGTGCCCTCGACCCCCTGGGGCCGAACGATGCGCACCTGGACGTCGCCGACCTCGGCCGGGACGGTGATCCAGCGCTCGTCGACCGGCAGCTTGTCGATCGGCGCGGCCTGCACGTCATCGAGCACCTTGCGGGCCTCGGCGGGGGTGAGCTCGTAGAGGAACGGCGGCTCGGCGGTCGCATCGACGAACGCCTGCGAGGCCGGTTCGAGCACGACCGGTGAAAGCGTGTTGTGTACGGACACTTCGGGCTCCTTCCGAGCATCAGGCGGCGGCCGTGGGGGTCGATCGAGGGTGCATCAGCCAAGACCGGACAGCGGCGCGAGTCGTGACACCCGGCGCGTTCGACGCGCGAACGCGCGGCGATCACGCGGACTGGAGGATGAGCAAGCCGCAGCTGAGGGCGGTGAGCGCGAGCGTCGCCGTGGCGGTGGCGACCAGCAGTCGCCGCGCCCCCTCCGGTGAGCCGCCGGTGCGGCGGAAGTGGTGCAGGGTTCCGAGCGTGACGAGCACGCCGAGCCCGAGGAACCAGGGCTCGTAGAACAGCAGGTCCCAGAGGATCAGGGCGTCGACGTCGAGCTCAGCCCAGCCGCGGAACTCGAGGTCGATGACGCCGAGCACGTGCAGCGGCTTGGTGACGTACGCGGTCAGCGCGTGCGCGGCCGCGTACGCCGAGCCGGTCAGTGCGGGGATCATGATCAGCCAGCGCGGAAGCCGCAGGCCCCAGGGTCGGACGAGCGCGAGGGCGCCCACGCCGACGAGCAGGATGGCGGCGCCCGCGAGCAGGCTGGCGCGGCGCATCGCGTCTGGATCCTCGAACGTGCCGGCCAGACCCAGCGTCCCGCCGAGTCCCTGGTAGCCGCGCACGCCGACGGCGTAGGCGAGCGCCCACGCGCAGGCGGCGTACGCCGCCCACGCAAGCGAGCGTCCCTGCGACGGCCAACGGCGACTCTGTCGCGTGCCCCAGTCGTGCGCTCGGCCGTGGGCGACGAGCGAAGGACCGAGTCGATCGAACGGGCGCCAACCCTGACCGCGGCGAGCGGCTCGGGCGAACAGCAGCCCGCCGACCGCGAAGAAGACGTCGATACCGACGGTCGACCACATCGTGTGTGCCGACGGGTGCGCCGTGCCGAGCACCTCCTGGTCGCTCAAGCCGCTGAGCCCGGTCTCCTGCAGCCCCGTGAAGCGGAGCAGGTCGTCGACGAGCCCGACGATCCCGCGCGCAGCGAGCACCGCGGCGCCCGCCCACATCAGGCCGCGCAGCAACCGGCGCGGCCCAACGCTGCGCATGAGGGCCAGCGGTACGGCGAGCCCGGCCGCGAACATGCCGACGACCGCGATCGAGAACACCCACCCCGCGAGGCTGGAGGTGGTGTCGGGAACGCGGATTGCTGGTCGCCGAACCCGAAGTCGCCGCCGAGCGCCCAGTAGGCGTGCCAGACGACGAACACCGCGGTCCACGCGAAGGCGTGGACGGCGCTCCGGGCGCTGATGGTGTTCGCGGTGGTCATGCGAAGGATGGTCGACGACCGAAGGCGCGCTTCCATCCGTCGCAGGTCGCGACCGGTCTGCAACCTGAGGCGGACCGCTCGCGTCAGCGGCCGGCGCGCACGAGCCCGGTCTCGTACGCGAGCACGGCGAGCTGGACGCGGTCGCGCTGGTCGAGCTTGGCCAGCAGCCGCCCGACGTGGGTCTTGACCGTGGCTTCGGCCATGAACAGGTCGGCGGCGATCTCGGCGTTCGAGCGCCCGCGAGCCACCTCGAGCAGGACCTCGCGCTCGCGCGCCGTGAGCAGCTCGAGCCGCGGGTCTTCGCCGGTGGCGCCCGGCAGGACGTCGGTGACGTGGTCGAGCAGGCGGCGGGTGGCGCTGGGGCGACGGCGTCGCTGACACCCGGAGTACGAGTACGCGCGAGCGCGCGCGTGTGAGCCGTTGGTCAGCGGCCTCTTGCGCCAGGGATAGCGTTGCCAGGTGGGCGACGCGCCGCGCAGATCGGCGCCGCGGCGGGCAGGATGCGCCGCGAAGCGGCGAGCCCGGCGCAGCGCGGCGGACGAGCGCTCAGCGGTCGAGCGGAGCCCGTAGCCCGTTGAGCGCGCGACCGACGGCCTGGTCGGCGTATTCGTGCGTCAGCGGCCCGGCGCGCTGTAGCCAGCGGCTCATCAGCGGCCCCCAGATCAGATCGATGGCCAAGTCCAGATCGAGGTCCGGGGGCAGGTCGCCGGCCTCCTGCGCGCTGCGCAGGCGTTGCAGCTTGAGCGCCTTGATCGGCTCGTCCAGCCGCTCGCTGCAGGCAGCGGCAAGCGCCGGATCGCGCAGCACCTCGGCCGTCAGGGCGCGCATGGGACCGTCGTAGCGAGGGTTGTTGAGCTCATCGACGGTGGCGCGCAGGACGAGCTTGAGATCCGCCTCGAGGTCGCCGGTGTCCGGCAGCGCCACGACCTCGCCGTCCTGCCCCTCGCTCAATGCGAGCAGGGAATCGAGGAGCACCGCGCCCTTCGACGGCCACCAGCGGTAGATCGTCTGCTTGCCGACGCCGGCGGCCGCCGCGATGCCCTCGATGCTCAGCTTCGCGTACCCGACCTCGGCGACCTGGTCGAGCACCGCCGCGAGGATGGCGCGCCGCGCGGGCTCGCTGCGGCGCGCGGCGTTCGGGGATGTGCGGGCCATGGCGGGAGCGTAGCAGTAACGAGACGCACCGGTTCGTCTTGACACGGCTCCACGAGAGTGCTTAGCTACCGAATCGAGACGAACCGTCTCGTCTACTTGGGAGAAGCCCGCATGTCGCAACCGTCCATCAGCCGTCCCCGCCGAGCGTTACGTCGACGCGGCCCCCGGTATCCGGCTCTGGGCCGACGCCGCCGGTGATCCCGAGGCGCCGGCGCTCCTCCTCGTCATGGGCGCGAACGCCTCGGGGGTCGCGTGGCCCGACGCGCTCGTCGCCCGCCTGGCCGAGCGCCATCACGTGATCCGCTACGACCATCGCGACACCGGCCGTTCGACCCGCGCCTTCGCCGACCGGCCGTATCCGATCACCGACCTGGCGCTCGACGCGATCGCCGTGCTCGACGCGTTCGGCGTCGCCCGCGCCCACGTCGTCGGCATGTCGCTGGGCGGCATCCTCGCGCAGTTGCTGATGCTGGACGCGCCCGCACGGCTGCGTTCGGCGACGCTCCTCTGCACCGGCGGTCTCGAGACCGACCCGCCCGCGCCAGGCCTGCCCGGCCCCGCGCCGGAGGTCCTGGCCATGTGGGAGCACCTCGGCGAACGGCGGGATCGAGAGGCGGAGGTGGCGTTCAACGTCGAGCACTGGCGGCTCTTGTCCGGCGCGTCACGTGGCGGAGCGTTCGAGGAGCGCGAGTTCCGCGCGCTCGAGGAGCGGCTCCGCGACCACGCCGGCCACAGCGAGCCCACCGCCGCCCACGCCGCGGCCGATGCGTCGAATCTCGCCCGAGGCGCCGAGCTCGCCCGCGCGTCCACACCGACGCTGGTGATCGATGCGCCGCTCGACCCCGTCTTCCCGCCGCCCCACGCGCACCGCCTGACCGAGCTGATCCCGAGCGCGCGGCTCGTGACGGTGCCGCGCATGGGCCACGCCCTGCCGTCCGCGGTGCTCGAGCCGCTCGCGGTCGCGATCCTGGCCCACACCGCGGCGACCGGGATCATTCGGAACGGGTGATGACGCCGGGTGGCGCTTCTGTGAGGTTCGTCGCCATGATGAGCCGCGACTGACCGGGGATGTAAGCGATGACGGCGATCGAGGAGCGCCTGGCGGCGGGGCGCGGCGAGCGTGAGTCGGTGCCGCTGGAGGCGCACGGCGAGTGGGCGACGCCCGAGCAACGGCCGGACCCGGTCGGCATCATCGAGAAGCAGAACGCGGCGCGCGTGCCCGAGCTGGTTCCGATCCGGCACGGGCGGATGATCGTCTCGCCGTTCACGTTCTTCCGCGGGAGCGCGGCGATCATGGCGTGCGATCTGTCGCGCAGCCCGACGACGGGGTTGCGCGTGCAGTGCTGCGGCGATGCGCACCTGTCGAACTTCGGCGTGTTCGCGGCGCCGGATCGCCGAGCCGTCTTCGATCTCAACGACTTCGACGAGACGCTGCCGGCGCCGTTCGAGTGGGACGTCAAGCGCCTGGTGGCGAGTGTCGTCGTCGCCGCCCGTGACAACGGCCACCGTCGCAAGGAGCAGCGGGCGGCGGCGCGCGCCGCGGCGATGGCGTACCGGACGACGATGGCCAAGGCGGCGACGATGCGCTTCCTCGATGTCTGGTACACGCGGTTCGACGTCGACAAGGTGCTCGCGGACCTCGCGCCGAAGACGGACAAGGCCGCGATCAAGTCCGCTCGGAAGGTGCTCGCCAAGGCGCGGACGCGAACGAGCCTCGGCTCGCTGTCGAAGTACGCGCAGCGGGTCGAGGGCGGCTACCGGATCAAGCAGCAGCCGCCGGTGATCGTGCGCCCGCCCGAGGCGATGTCCGCCGACTTCGAGGAGGTCATCCGCCAGGGACTCGCCGACTATGCGCGCTCGCTGGGCCCCGATCGGCGCGTCGTGTTCGACCACTACCGCTACGAGGACTTCGCGCGCAAGGTCGCCGGCGTCGGCTCGGTCGGGACCGAGGCGATGATGATCCTGCTCATGGGCGACCGCGAGGACGACCCGCTGTTCCTGCAGATCAAGGAGGCGAACACTTCGGTGCTCGCCCCGTACGCGGGCGCCAGCGAGTACGACCACCAGGGCGAGCGGGTGGTGCACGGCCAGCGGCTGATGCAGGCGGCCAGCGACGCGTTCCTGGGCTGGGTCACCGGGACCGGTGCGCGCCGGCACGAGTTCTATGTCCGCCAGCTGCGCGACATGAAGGGCTCGGCCGCGGTCGAGACGATGACGCCGGCGCGGCTGGCGGTCTACGGCGGGCTCTGCGGTACCACGCTGGCACGCGCGCACGCGCGTACCGGCGACGCGGTGAAGATCACCGGCTACCTCGGCGACGACGACACGTTCGAGCGTGCGCTCGAACGCTTCGCCTTCGCCTACGCCGACCAGAACGACGCCGACTACGCCGCGTTCACCAACGCGGCGGAGGAGCACCGCATCGAGGTCGAACGCGGCGTCTAGACCTCGGCGCTCAGCCGTAGTCGAATCACCCGAGGAGGATGACGTCGGCGGGCGCGAAGTGTGGTGCTATCGATCGATGCTGCTCGAGGACTACGGTTTCATCGGCGATCTGCAGTCCGCGGCGCTGGTCGGTCGCGACGGGTCGGTCGACTGGCTCTGCCTGCCGCGCTTCGACTCCGCGTCGTGCTTCTCGGCCCTGTTGGGGGACGCGCGGCACGGGCGCTGGCTGCTCGCGCCCGTCGGGGAGGTACGCGCAACGTCGCGCCGGTATCGGCCCGGGACGTTGGTGCTCGAGACGGAGTTCGAGACCGCGGAGGGCGCCGTCCGGGTGATCGACTTCATGCCGCGGAGAGGCGAGGGCCCGCCGCGCCTGATGCGGATCGTCGAGGGCGTGCGAGGCCGGGTGCCGATGCGGATGGAGCTGGCGGTGCGCCCGGACTACGGGACGATCGTGCCCTGGATCGAGCTTGCGCCGGACGGCGTGATCGCCACGGCCGGCCCGGATGCGTACCGCCTCAGCACGCCGCTGCCGCTGCGCGTCGAGGACGGAACGGTGTCGGCCGAGTTCACGGCGATCGAGGGGTCCCGCGAGCGGCTGACGTTGACCTGGCATCTCTCGTACGAGCAGACCCCGCCGGTCGAGGACGCCGACTCGGCGCTCGCCCGCACGGTGGCGTGGTGGCAGGAGTGGAGCGGGCGCTGCCGCTACGAGGGGGCGTACCGCGACGAGGTCCTGACCTCGCTGATCGTGCTCAAGGCCATGACCTCCGAGACGACCGGAGCGGTCATCGCGGCGCCCACGACGTCGCTCCCGGAGGACATCGGCGGCATCCGCAACTGGGACTACCGGTACTGCTGGCTGCGCGATTCGGTGCTCGCGCTCGAAGCGCTGCTCGCCGCGGAGTACACGGAGGAGGCGCTCGCCTTCCGCGACTTCCTGTTGCGCGTCGCGACCGGCGACCCGACCAAGATCCAGATCATGTACGGGATCGGCGGGGAGCGGCGACTGACCGAGTTCGAGCTCCCGGAGCTTCCCGGCTACGAGGGCTCCAAGCCGGTCCGCGTCGGCAACGCGGCGTCCGAGCAGTTCCAGCTCGACGTCTACGGCGAGGTGGCCGGGGTCATGTTCGTCGGCGCCGAGCTCCTCGGTCAGGTCGATGCGAAGCTGTGGCCGCGCTGGCGTGCCGCCGTCGAGCACCTCGAGACGATCTGGCGCGAGCCCGACGACGGCATCTGGGAATCACGGGGAGAGCGCCGGCACTACACGTACTCCAAGGTCATGGCGTGGGTGGTGCTGGACCGCGCAGCGCGGCTTGCCGAGCGGTTCGATTTCGACGCGCCCGATCGCCCGCTGGAAGGAGATCCGCGACGAGATCCATCGCGAGGTCTGCGAGAAGGGCTACGACGGCGATCGCAACACCTTCACGCAGTACTACGGCTCCAAGGAGCTCGACGCGAGCGTGCTGAATCTCGCGCTGGTCGGCTTCCTTCCGGCGACCGACGAGCGCATCACCGGAACGATCGACGCGATCGCGCGTGAGCTCGGTCGCGACGGCTTCGTGTCGCGCTACTCGACCGCCGAGACCGACGACGGCCTGACCGGCGACGAAGGGCAGTTCCTGGCCTGCTCGTTCTGGCTCGTCAGCGCGCTCGCCCTCAACGGTCGCACCGAGGAGGCGCGGACGCTCTTCGAACGCCTCATCAGCCTGACCAACGACCTCGGCCTCCTCGCCGAGGAGTACGACGTCGGTCGCAAGCGGCAGGTCGGCAACTTCCCGCAGGCGTTCAGCCACCTCACGCTGATCCTCGCGGCGCGCGACATCTCCAGCGCCGAGGCGAAGGGCGCCGTCTGAGATGCGGCCGTGAGCGAGACGGCGCCACGGAAGGAAGCGGGTAGCGCGCGGCTGTCGATCGTGCTCGCGGCGGCGATGTTCGTGCTCGTCGTCGACACGTCGCTGATGAACGTCTCGATCGCGGCGGTCGTCGAGGACCTCGACACGACGGTGAGCTCGGTCCAGAGCGCGATCGCGCTCGAGGCCCTGGTCTCCGCGGCGTTCATCCTCATCAGCAGCAAGATCGGCGACCTCTTCGGACGCAAGCGGGCGTACGTGCTGGGTCTGATGGGCTATGCGATCGGCGCCGTGGCGATGACCCTCGCCCAGAGCCTGACCGCGATCATCGTCTTCTGGGCGATCATCGGCGGCCTCGGCGCCTCGCTGCTGCTGCCCGCGATGCAGTCGCTGATCCACGGCAACTTCGAGGGAGCGGCACAGAAGAAGACGTACGCGCTCGTCGGAGCGGCGGCGGCGATCGCCGCCGCGGTCGGGCCGCTCCTCGGCGGCTTCGTCACCACCTACCTGTCCTGGCGCGTCGGCTTCCTGCTGGAGGCCGTGGTCATCGCGGTCGTGCTGACGCAGCTCGGGCTCCTCAAGGACGTCCCGTACACGGGGAAGCGGCAGGTCGACGGGGCCGGCGCGGTCCTGTCCATCATCGGGATGGGCGGCGTGGTGCTGGGCATCCTCGTGTGGCAGGAGGGCGGCGACTACGTCGCGCTGCTGATCGCGATCGGCGCGCTCGCGCTCTGGGCGCTCGCCCGCTGGCTCGTGCGGCGCCATCGCGACGGCAAGGTGACCCTGCTCGATCCCGATCTGTTCCGGCTCCCGCACTTCAGAACCGGGTTCACCGGGCAGATGCTCCAGAACATCACGCTCGGCGGGGCGATGATCGCGCTGCCGATCTTCCTGCAGATCCAGCTCGAGTACGACGCGCTGGAGACGGGCCTGTCGCTCGCCCCGCTCTCACTGACCATGTTCGCCGTCGCGATCCTCGCCGGACGGAGGTCCGGCGGCCGGCGCGCAGCCGAGATCATCCGCGGCGGGTTCGCGCTGACCACGCTCGGCATGGTGCTGATCGTGCCGATCGTGCCCCGCGCCGACTCCGGCTGGTACCTCCTCGTCCCGCTGGCGCTCGCGGGCGCGGGGCTCGGCCTGCTGGTGTCGCAGCTCAACAACTACACGCTCGCCCCGATCGACGACGACCGGATCAGCGAGGCGGCCGGCGTCAACTCGGCGTCGGGGTCGTTCGGCCTGTCGTTCGGCCTGGCCGTCGCCGGCGGCATCATGCTCGCGACCCTGTCGCTGGCGTTCACGAACATGTCGAACGCGAGCCCCGTGATCCCCTCCTCGCAACAGGAGCAGATCGCGCAGACGCTGGAGGACGACGCGCAGGTCGTGAGCAACACACAGCTCGACGAACTGCTCCCCGACGAGCCGCCGGAGGTCCAGGAGGAGATCCTCGCGATCAACACCGACGCCACGGACCTCGCCCTTCAGGTGGCGCTGCTCGTGCCGATCATCGCGGGCCTGCTCGGGCTCTTCAACTCGTTCCGCATGATGCGACTCCCGGACATCGAGCCGTCGGCCTCCGCCGAAGCGGCGGCCTTGGCGTAGGGCGTTGGCCCTTCCGTGAGATACATGCGCGCACGGTGTTCGGCGCGTGCGTGCACTGAGAGCCTGCGTCCATGGCCACCAAGACTCCCGCACGCCCGGGCCTGAGCGACGCGCAGCTCGCGGAGATGATGAACCTCCTGCGCGGCTCGGACTCGGTCGAGCTCAAGCTCACCGTCCCTCCCGCCCAGCAGCGTGCCGCGATCCGCGAGCTGGGGCTGGATGCGCTGGACGCCCAGATCCGGCAGGTGGTCTTCTTCGACACGCCCGACCTCGCGCTCGACAAGGCCGGCGTCGTCGTGCGCGCGCGCCGGATCCAGGGACGTATGGGCGACTCGGTGATCAAGCTGCGACCGCTCGACCCCGAGAAGGTCAACAAGGACGTCCGGCGGCTCAGCGGGTTCGGCGTCGAGGTCGACGCGATCCCCGGCGGATTCGTGTGCTCGGGACGGCTGAAGTGCGACGCGGACTCCGGCGCGACCCACCAGGTGCTGCTCGGCGAGCGCCCGCTGCGCAAGCTCTACAGCAAGGAGCAGCGCGCCCTCTATCGCGCGCACGCACCGGAGGGGATCGAGCTCGACGATCTCGCGGTGCTCGGGCCGATCTTCGTGCTCAAGCTCAAGTGGCAGCCGCGCGGCTTCGCGCGCAAGATGGTCGGCGAGCTGTGGCTCTACCCGAACGGCGACCGCATCTTCGAGCTCTCGACCAAGTGCCTGCCGTCGGAGGCGTTCCAGGTCGCGGCCGAGGCGCGGGTCTACCTCAGCGAGCACGGGATCGACCTCTCCGGCGAGCAGCAGACCAAGACGCGCACCGCGCTCGAGTTCTTCTCGGGCGAGCTCTAGAGCTCGGCCGGGCCGGTTTCCATCGGGGGCCGGTCGCCGCGCGGGTGAGCGTCGAACCAGTCGGCGTAGCGGTTGGCCAGCGGGGACGCCGTGAGGCCATGGGCGAACACCGACAGGCCGACGGTCAGGTAGATCGCGAGCAGGATCAGGTTCTCCTGCGGGAGCTGTGACTCCTCGACCACGATCACGGCGAAGACGATCGAGGCGAGCCCGCGGGGTCCGAACCAGCCGAGGAAGCCCAGCGTCGGCGGACGGGCGCGCGAGCCGACCATCGCGATCGCGACTGGGAGCATCCGCACCAGCGTGAGGCTGAGGACGGCGTAGAGCGCGAGGCTCCAGGTCAGCTCTCCGAGGGCGGGGCCGAGCAGGACCGCGCCGAAGAGCACGAACGTGACCGCGCCCAGGATGTCGCCCACCTCCTCGCTGAGCCGGTTCAGCTCGTGCGGATCGCGCCGGAGCGCGGCGCGGAAGACCATGCCGCCCACGAACGCCGCGATGAACCCCGACCCGCCGAGCCCGCTCGCGATGCCGTACGCCAGTGCCGCGCCGGCGGCCGGGATCACCTGGCGCCACGGGCCGTCGATCAGATCCCTGCGGCCGGCGTAGACGGAAGATCGCCGCGACCAGCAGCCCTGCCGCCACGCCGCCGACCGCCCCGAAGCCGATCTCCTCGAGCAGCAGCGTTGCGGCGCTGCGCCCCTCGGAGATCTCCGATTCCACGTCCGCGGCGGCGACGGCGGCGAACAGCAGGGGTACGCAGATCCCGTCGTTGAGCCCGCTCTCGACGTTCAGGCCCTGGCGGATCCGGGTCGGCACGCGCGGCTCGGTCACGACCGCCTGCCCGAGCGCGGCGTCGGTCGGCGCGAGGATGACCCCGAGGATCAACGCCTCGCCAAGCGTCAGCTGATCGAAGATCACGGCAGCGGCCAGGGCTCCGAGGCCGATCGTGAGGGGCAGGCCGATGCCGAGCAGGCGCAGCGGCACACCGGCCTCGGGGCGAAGCTGGCGAAGGCTTATGCGGGAAGCGTCGGAGAACAGCACGAGGGCGAGCGTCGCCTCGGCCAAGGTGCGTACGGTCGAGCTGGAGCTCTCGACGTCGATCCCGTCCAGCGCGTGCGGGCCGACGAGCAGCCCGACGGCCACGAAGACCATCGTCGGGGTCAGCGGCGTGCCCGAGAGCCGGCGCGAGATCGCCGCCACACCGAGCAACGCGAGCGCCACGATGGCGAGGGCCCACTCCATCAGCAGCCAAGCGTGCCCGCTAACGCCGCGAGCCGCCTCGCCCGATCGGGATGAACCAAGGGCATGTCACAGGTCCGGCCGCTACCCGGTCTTCGCTGGTGACTCGGCAACACTCAGCGAAAGGGCACGAGATGAAGATCGTGGTCATCGGCGGCAGCGGGCTCATCGGATCGAAGCTCGTGAGCAAGCTCGGCGAGCACGGGCACGACGCGCTGGCGGCGTCGCCCGACTCCGGCGTGAACACGCTCACGGGCGAAGGACTCGACGAGGCGCTCGCGGGCGCTTCGGTGGTCGTCGACGTCTCCAACTCCCCGTCGTTCGAGGACGCCGCGGTGATGGAGTTCTTCAAGACGTCGACCGGCAACCTCCTCACGGCGGAGGCGGCCGCGGGCGTCGCGCATCACGTCGCGCTGTCGGTCGTCGGCACCGAGCGCCTGACGGAGAGCGGCTACTTCCGGGCGAAGCTCGCCCAGGAGGCGCTGATCGCCGAGTCCTCGATCCAGTACTCGATCGTCCGCGCGACGCAGTTCTACGAGTTCATGAAGCGCATCGCCGACGACGCGACCGACGGCAACACCGTCCGCCTCCCGCCGGCGCAGATCCAGCCGCTGGCCGCCGACGACGTCGCGAGCGGGGTCGGCCGCGTGTCGGTCGGCGCGCCGCTCAACGGGATGGTGGAGATCGCCGGGCCCGAGCAGTTCCGCCTCGACGAGCTCATCCGCGGCGTGCTGACGACCCGCAACGATCCGCGCGAGGTCGTCACCGACCCGCAGGCGCGCTACTTCGGCATCAACCCGGGCGAGCGCGCGCTCCTCCCCGGCCCCGACGCGCGCCTGGCCGAGACCCGCTTCAGCGACTGGCTCGAGCAGCAGGTCGCGACCCCGCAATGAGCACCCCGATCGAGCAATCCGAAGAGGTCCTCTCGTGGGCCGGGGTCGCGGCCGTCACGACGATCCGCGTCGTCGAGCTGGCCGCGATCGTCGTCGCCGTTCTACTCGTCGTCCCGCCGCTAGGGCTCCTCGTCGCGGTCGTCGTCCTCCCGGCGATCGCGTTGACGGCGCTGGTCGCGCTCGTGGCCGCGGTAGTGGCGGTGCCGGTGGTCGTGGTTCGGCATGTCCACCGGCACCGGGCCGCTCATGCGCACCACGTGGTTCGCCGCCTTGCCGAACTGGGACGTGCCGAAGAGGCGTCGACGACGTCGCGCGTCCGCCGGGTCATCGCCCGAGCACAGCGGAAGCTGCACGTGAAGCCGGTCCCCTGAGCGGCGTCGAGCTGCTGGCCGACGGACCGCTCGCCCGCAATAATGCGGCGCGAGCATGCTCGACCTCAACCTGCCAACGTCGGGCTTGCTCGACCGTGTCGGCGAGCGCGAGGTGTTGGAACGACTCGTCGCGGGCGTGCGCGCGGGTCAGAGCCGTGTGCTGGTCCTCCGCGGCGAGGCGGGAGTCGGCAAGACCGCCCTGCTGGGGCATCTGTCGGCAGCCGCGGACGGATGCCGGATCGCCCGGGCGGCGGGCGTCGAGTCCGAGATGGAGCTCGCCTTCGCCGGCCTGCATGCGCTGTGCGCGCCCATGCTCGGCCGGCTCGGGCATCTTCCGGCACCGCAGCGCGACGCGCTGAGCACGGCATTCGGCCTCAGCGCGGGACCGCCACCGGATCGCTTCCTGGTCGGGTTGGCGGTCCTGAGCCTGCTGGCCGACGCCGCCGAGGAGCAGCCGCTCGTGTGCATCGTGGACGACGCGCAGTGGCTTGACAGGGTGTCCGCGCAGACGCTCGCGTTCGTGGCGCGCCGGCTGCTGGCGGAGCGGGTGGGATTGGTGTTCGCGCTGCGCGAGCTCAGCGATGAGCATGTGCTCGAGGGGTTGCCGGAGCTGGTGATCGAGGGGCTGCCCGCCGACGAGGCCCGGCTGCTCCTGGACGCGACGATCCCGGGGGCGCTCGACGAGCGAGTGCGGGATCGGATCCTCGGCGAGGCCGGCGGCAACCCGCTCGCGCTGCTCGAGTTGCCGCGCGGGCTGAAGCCGGTGGCCGGCGGCTTCGGCCTGCCCGGGGAGATGCCGCTGACCAGCCGGATCGAGCAGGGCTTCGTGCGACGGCTGGAGCCTCTCCCGGCCGAGACCCGGCGCGTGCTGCTGCTGGCGGCGGCGGAGCCGGTCGGCGACGCGCCGCTGCTGTGGCGCGCGGCCGAGCTGCTCGGCATCGGGCCCGAGGCGGCGGGCCCGGCCCAGGCGGCGGGCCTGGTCGAGATCGGCGCACGCGTGCGATTCCGGCATCCGCTGGTGCGCTCGGCGGCGTACCGGGCGGCGGCCGCGCCCGACCGGCAGGAGGCCCATCGGGCGCTGGCCGAGGAGACCGATCCGGATCTCGATCCCGATCGTCGCGCGTGGCATCGCGCGCATGCGGCGGCGGGGCCCGACGAGGCGGTGGCCGGTGAGCTGGAGCGCTCGGCCGACCGCGCGCAGGCCCGCGGCGGCGTTGCGGCGGCGGCCGCGTTCCTGGAGCGGGCGACGGAGCTGACGCCCGACCCGGTCCGCCGCGCCGGCAGGGCGCTGACCGCCGCGCAGGCCAAGTTCGACGCCGCCGCGCCCGAGGCGGCGCTCGAGCTCCTGGCGGCCGCCGACCCGGCGCAGCTCGACGAGCTGCAGCGCGCGCGGCGCGCACGCCTGCGCGCGCAGATCATCTTCGTCCGCACGCGCGGCGCGGACTCCGCCAGGCTGCTGCTCGAGGCCGCCAGGCGACTCGATCCGGTCAGTCCCGCACTGGCCCGCGAGGCGTACCTCGAGTCGCTCCGGGCGGCCATGTTCGCCGGCCGGCTCGTCGCGGCGAGCAGCGTGCAGGCCGTGGCCGACGCCGCCCGCTCCGCGCCCCCCGCGGGCCGGGCACCGCGTGCGATCGACCTGCTGCTCGACGCTCTCGCCACCCGCTTCACGGAGGGCTACGCCGCCGCAGCAGCGCCGCTGCGGCAGGCGCTCGACGCGTTCTGGCGCGAGGGCGCGCCAACCGAGGACGACATGCGGTGGCTCTGGCTGGCGTGCCCCGTCGCGCCGGAACCGATCGCCCCCGACCTGTGGGACGACGAGACGTGGGACCGGCTCACCGGCCGGGCGGTGACGATGGCGCGCGAGGCCGGTGCGCTCACGGTCCTTCCGATCGCGCTCACGGCACGGGCCGGCGTGCACGTGCACGCCGGGGAGTTCTCGGCCGCCGACGCGCTCGTCGAGGAGGCCGATGCGATCAGCGCGGCGACCGGCAACGCGCCGCTCCGGTACACGTCCCTCCTGCTGGCGGCCTGGCGCGGCGACGAGGTCAAGGCCCAGGAGCTGATCGAGTCGTCCTTCGCCGACGCGACCGCCAGCGGAGAAGGGCGGGCGATCGGCCTGGCCGAGCACGCGTCGGCGGTGCTGCACAACGGGCTCGGGCAGTACCCGCTTGCGCTCGCCGCCGCCCGCCGCGCGTGCGAGCACGAGGATCTCGGGTTCTTCGGCTGGTCGCTCGCCGAGCTCGTCGAGGCGGGCGTGCGGGCCGACGCTCCCGACGAGGCAGCCGCGGCGCTGGCGCAGCTCGAAGCGCGCACGGGCGTCGCCGGAACGAACTGGGCGCTCGGGATCCAGGCCCGCTCGCGCGCACTGCTCAGCAGCGGCGAGGAGGCCGACGCGCTGTACCGCGAGGCGATCGACCGTCTCGGGCGCACCAGCATCCTCGTCCACGTCGCGCGGGCGCAGCTGCTCTACGGCGAGTGGCTGCGGCGCGAGCAGCGGCGCGTCGACGCGCGCGAGCAGCTGCGCGCCGCCTACGAGCTGCTCGCGGGCATCGGCGCGGAGGCGTTCGCCGAGCGTGCGCGGGCGCGAGCTGGCCGCGACCGGGGAGACCG
>CAWJKK010000016.1:0-129006 GCA_963843485.1 uncultured Solirubrobacteraceae bacterium
GGGCACCGGCTGGGTGCTCGTCCAGCCGTCCGAAGGCCGCATCATCAGCGCCTCCTAGGCGCGCGCTCGACGGGGCCGCGGCGCCCGACTAGAGTCGCGGCGTGGATACGCGCCCGCTGCTGCACGACGTCGCAGACCACGCCGCCGACTGGTTCGACGGCGTGGGCGAGCGGCCCGTGCGGCCGGCCGTCACGCCCGCCGAGCTGCAGCTCACGCGCGAGCTGCGGCGCACGGGCCGGTGCCGGTCGAGCGCGTGGTCGCCGACCTGGTGCGCGAGGCGCTGCCCGGGCTGACCGCGATCAACTCGCCGCGCTTCTTCGGCTTCGTGATGGGCGGCGCGCACCCGGCCGGCGTCGCCGCCGACTGGCTCGCGACGGCCTGGGACCAGAACGTCGGCCTCGCCGCGCCGACGCCCGCCGCCGCCGCGTTCGAGGAGGTCGCCGGCGCGCTGGCTCGCCGACCTGCTCGGCCTCCCGCGCCGGCGCGTCGTTCGCGCTCGTCACCGGCTGCCAGATGGCGCACGTGACCGCGCTGGCCGCGGCGCGCCATCGCGTGCTGGCGGACGTCGGGCACGACGTCGAGCGCGACGGGCTGGCCGGCGCGCCGCGGATCCGCGTGCTCGCCGGCGAGGAGCGCCACGTGACCGTCGACCGCGCGCTGCGGCTGCTCGGCCTCGGCACCGGGTCCGTCGTGCCGGTCGCCGTCGACGAGCGCGGCGCGATGCGGGCCGAGCGCGCTCGTCGCGGCGCTCGCGGACGGCGGCCCGGCGATCGTCGTCGCCCAGGCCGGCAACGTGAACGGCGGCGCGATCGACCCGCTCGCAGGACGTGGCCGCCGCCGCGCGCGCGGCCGGCGCATGGCTGCACGTCGACGGTGCGTTCGGCCTCTGGGCGGCCGCGAGCCCGGCCCGCCGCCACCTCGTCCGCGGCGCCGAGCTCGCCGACTCGTGGGCGACCGACGCGCACAAGTGGCTCAACGTGCCGTTCGACTGCGGCCTCGCGTTCGTGCGCGACCGCGAGGCGCACCGGGCGGCGATCTCCGTCACCGCCGCGTACCTCGTGCAGGACGCGGGCGGTCCGCGCGAGCCGATGGACTGGACGCCCGAGTTCTCGCGCCGCGCCCGCGGCCTCGCCGTCTACGCGACCCTGCGTGCGCTCGGCCGCGACGGCGTCGCCGAGCTGGTCGACCGGCTGTGCGCGTGCGCCGAGCGCTTCGCCGACGGGCTCGGCGCCGCCGGCTTCGAGGTGCTCGGCCAGCAGCTCAACCAGGTCGTCGTCGCGTGCGCCGACGACGAGCTCACCGACGCGACGCTCGCCGCCGCCCAGGCCGAGGGCACGTGCTATCCGAGCGGGACCAGCTGGCACGGTCGCCGCTCGATCCGCTTGTCGGTCTCCAACTGGCAGACCACGGCGGCGGACGTCGACCGGTCGGTCGCCGCCCTCGCCGCCGCCCGTGACGGGTTCCTACAAGACCGGCGGCGCACGCCCGCGTAGCGTGCCCGGCATGGAGAACGCGCGCTATGGCATGCAGGGCCGCTTCGTCTGCCACCCGGGCAAGGCCGGCGAGCTGGCGGCGATCCTCGTCGACGGCGGCGAGGCGCTGGCGGCCGACCCCGGCTGCCTCCTCTACGCGGTGTTCCGCGCGCCCGAGGAGCCGGACGCGGTGTACGTGACCGAGGCGTGGGTCGACGAGGCGGCGCACCGCGCCTCGCTCGAGGACCCCGAGACGCGCGCGGCGATCGCCCGCGCGCTGCCGCTGATCGCGAGCATCGAGGGCAAGGACCTGCAGCCGCTCGGCGGCAAGGGGCTGTAGCTAGTCCCCGATGTCCTCGCCCCAGACGTCGGGGTGGGCGGCGATGAAGCCGCCGAGCAGGTCGATGCACTCCTGCGAGCGCAGGTCGACGACCTCGACGCCGTTCTCGCGCAGCCAGTCGATGCCGCCCGTGAACGTCTGCGACTCGCCGACGACGACGACCGGGATGCCGAACTGGCGGATCAGCCCGCTGCAGTACCAGCACGGCGCGAGCGTCGTCGACATCACCGTGTCGCGGTAGGAGCGCCGGCGGCCGGCGCGGCGGAAGGCGTCGACCTCGGCGTGCGCCGACGGGTCGCCGCCCTGCACGCGCCGGTTGTGCCCGCGGCCGAGCAGCGCGCCGCCGCTGTCGAACAGCGCGCTGCCGATCGGGATGCCGCCCTCGGCCAGCCCGGACCGGGCCTCCTCGACCGCGACCGCGAGCATGGCCTCGTGCGTCATCGGCCGGCAGGCTACCCCCGCCGCGGCAGGCTCGCCGCGATCAGGTCGGCCATCAGCTTGTAGCCGCCCTTGCGGGCGTGGATGTTCTGCGTCTCGCAGTAGAAGGTGAGCTCGCAGATGGCGGCCACCGGGCCCGGGATCACGCCGTACGGCGCCAGCGTCCGTCGTCTCCAACGGGCCGTAGGCGCCCGTCGCCGCGGTGACGTCGACGAACTTGCCGCCGGACCGACGCGTACGGGCGCTTGAGGGCCGGGTTGATGATCTCCTTGAACGCCACGATCGAGAGCTGGGCCAGCTGCGCGCGCCTGGTCGCCGCGCACCCACTCGCCGAGGATCACGTCCGGGTAGGTCGAGGCCGACGATCCGGACCTTCTTGCCGGCGGCCTTGCGCAGGCGCTTGGCTGAGCGTGCGGACGTTCTTCTTGGTCGTCTCGACGCGCCGGCCCGACGCAGGCCACCGGGTCGGGCTGGCGGACGCACGCGGTGACGTCGTTGCCGCCGATCGAGACCGTGATCGAGCGCCACGTCGCCGCGGTTGCGGCGCAGGAACCGCTCGGCCGCCGCGATCGGCCTGCGTCTGCCGCACGTACGATCGCCGCCGCCGGGGGCCGGCCGGCAGGCGCTCGTCTGGCTTGCAGGATCGACGTCGAGGTCGCCCCGCCGCAGCCGAAGTTCACGAGCTTGAGGTTCGCAGCCGCGCTGGCGGGCCAGCTTGAGCAGCTGGTCGGCGTAGCCCTGCTTGGTGGCTCCGCGGTCCTGCACGCCGGTGGCGTACGAGTCACCGAGGTTGACGTACAGCTTCTTGGCCGGTGCGGCCTGCGCGGTCGCGGGGAGCGCGACGGCGACGGCGAGCACGGCGAATGTGGCGAGGGGTCGCAGCATGGCGCGGGAGGCTAGCGCTAGCGTCCGGCCCATGGCCCACCTCTCCGACCAGCTCCGTGAACGCCACGACGCGATCTTCGAGGCGTTCTGGGACCACCCGTTCCTCGCCGGCCTGCGCGACGGCTCGCTGGCGCGCGAGCGCGTGGTGCACTACGTCGGCCAGGACCACCAGTACCTGAGCGCGTTCGTCCGCTGCTACGGGCTGGGCATGGCGCTGTCGCCCGACCGCGACTGGATGCGCTGGTTCCAGGACCAGGCGACGTTCATCCTCGAGGACGAGACGCACCCGCACCATGCGCTGTGCACGGCCGCCGGGGTCGAGTACGCCGACGTGCAGGTCGACCGGCTGGCGCCGTCGGCCCAGGCGTACGCGAACCACATGCTCGAGTCGGCGCGCGACACGCTGGGCGTCCTGCTCGGGGCGCTGCTGCCGTGCCCGTGGACGTACATCTGGGCGGCGAACCGCCACGTCGCCGCCGACCCGCCCGGCCCGGACCACCCGTTCGGCGGCTGGTGGGAGTTCTACGCCGCGCCCGAGTGCAACGCGATCCTCGACTCGTTCCGCGAGCGCTTCGATCGCCTGGCCGCGGGCGCCGGGGCCGCCGAGCGCGCCCGCATGGAAGCCGCGTTCGAGGCGAGCTGTCACCACGAGGTGCGCTTCTGGCAGATGGCGTGGACGCTCGAGGACTGGACGCCGCCGGCCGGCGAGCCGCAGTGGGCCGGGACGCTCGCGCACACTGGCTGAAGGCGATCGGGCACGCGCGCGGGCCGCTGGCCGAGCGCTGGATCGACGAGCGGCCCGAGCTGCTGCGCCGCACCGGCTTCCCGCGCCGCCCGCGGATCGCGCCCGGCGACCGGCTCGTCCTCTACGCCTCGGTCTGGCGCCGCGTCTTCGCGATCGCCGAGGTGACCGGCGAGCCCGAGCCGCGCGACCACCCGCGCTGGCCGTGGACGATCGAGATCGAGACGCTGCTCCTGATCCCGGTCCTCGACGCCGCTCCGCCGGTCGAGGCGATCGGCGTCGCCGCCCGCTCGATGAGCCAGCAGTCGCATATCCGGATCGGCCCCGAGCACTATGCAACAGGCGGTCGCCGCGATCGCCTCCGTGGCGGCCTGAGCGCACGTCGCGCGCGCGTATGCGCTAACACACTCCCCGTGAACGCTGGATCTTCCGACCTCGCCGCGGCCGCTGCCGCCCTCGCGACCCGACTCCCCGAGCCGCTCGCGCCGCTGGCACGGATCGCCTACAACTACCGCTGGTCCTGGACGCCCGGCGGCCCTGAGCTGTTCGCCGCGCTCGACGCCGCGCCGCTGGACGCTGTGCGGCGCGCAACCCGGTGCGCCTGCTGCAGGAGGTCCGGCCCGAGACGCTCGAGCGCGCGGCCGCCGACGCGGCCTGCTCGCGCGAGCTGGGCGAGCTCGAGGCCAGGCTCGCGACGCGACGCTCGCGCCGACGCCGCACGACCGAGCCGGTGCCGCCGGACCGCCCGGTCGCCTTCTTCTGCGCCGAGTACGGCGTCCACTACTCGCTGCCGGTCTACTCCGGCGGCCTCGGCGTGCTGGCCGGCGACATCCTGAAGGAGACCTCGACCGCGCGCCTGCCGCTGGTCGCGGTCGGCCTGATGTACCGCCACGGCTACTTCCGCCAGCGCATCGACGCGTCCGGCTGGCAGCACGAGTACTGGGTCGACGACCGACCCGGACCGCGTGCCCGCCGCGCTCGTCACCGGCGACGACGGCGAGCCCGCTGACGGTCACCGTGCCGTTCGGCGCGCGCGAGGTCGTCGCGCAGATCTGGCGCGTCGACGTCGGCCGCGTGCCGCTGCTGCTGCTCGACGCCGACCGCCCGGAGAACGACACGCGTCGACCGCTGGATCACCTCGCGCCTGTACGTCGGCGACGCCGACCTGCGGCTCGGCCCAGTACGCGCTGCTCGGCATCGGCGGCGTGCGCGCGCTGCGCGCGCTCGGCGTCGAGCCCGGCGTCGTGCACCTCAACGAGGGCCACGCCGCGCTCGCCTGCCTCGAGCTGGCCGCGCGGCGTCGAGCGGCGACGACGATCGACGACGCGCTTCGCCGTGGTCCGCGACCGGACCGTCTTCACCACCCACACGCCGGTGCCGGCCGGCAACGACACCTACCCGCCGGAGCTGATGGCCGAGGTGCTCGGCGGCATCGCCGGCGAGCTCGGCGTCGACCCGTGGTCGCTCGTGCGCCGCGGGCGCACGCACCCCGACGACGGACAGCGAGCCGTTCGGCGTCACCCAGTTCGCCCTGCGCTCGAGCCGCGCCGCCAACGGCGTCAGCCGCGCGCCACGGCGAGGTCGCGCGCGAGATGTGGCAGGACCTGTGGCCCGACCGCGCCGTCGACGACGTGCCGATCACGCACGTCACCAACGGCGTCCACGTGCCCGACCTGGATCGGCGCCGCCGATGCGCGCGCTGCTCGACCGCCACCTCGGCGACGGCTGGCGCGGACCGCGCGGTCGACCCGGCGACGTGGGCGCCGGTCGACGACATCCCGGCCGACGAGCTGTGGGCAGGCGCGCAGCGACGCAGCGCGCGGCGCTGATCGAGTTCGTGCGCGAGCGCAGCGTCACCGACCGGCTCGCGCCGCGGCGACGCCGCCGAGTACGTGCGGGCCGCCGCCGAACGCGCTTCGACCCGGACGTGCTGACCGTCGGCTTCGCCCGCCGGCTCGCGACCTACAAGCGGCTCGACCTGCTGCTGCACGACCCCGAGCGCGCGCTCGCGCTGCTCGACGCGGCGACCGGCCGATCCAGCTCGTGCTGGCCGGCAAGGCGCACCCGCGCGACGACGACGGCAAGCGGCTCGTCCAGCGCCTGTTCGGGATGAAGGCGCGACCGCGCGGTCGGCCGGCCGCGTCGTCTTCCTCGACGACTACGACCTCGCGCTCGGCGCGGCGCTGTGCGCGGCTGCGACGTCTGGGTCAACGTGCCGCGCCCGCCGCTCGAGGCCAGCGGCACCAGCGGCATGAAGTCCGCCATGAACGGCGGGCTGCAGCTGAGCGTGCTCGACGGCTGGTGGGCCGAGGCGCTACGACGGCACGAACGGCTGGGCGATCTCCGGCGAGGTCGACGCACGACCACGGCGGCGCAGGACGACCGCGCACGCCGCCGAGCTCTACCGCGCTGCTCGAGCGAGGAGGTCGTGCCCGCGTTCTACGACCGCGACGGCGGCGCGCCGCCGCAGAAGTGGGTCGCGATGATGCGCTCCTCGCTGCGCACGATCGGCCCCGAGTTCGGCGCCGGCCGGATGATGCGCGACTACGCGGAGCGCATCTACCCCGCCGGCTGAGGCAGGGCGGCGCCGCTCGCCGCGTCGAAGTACCGCAGCGCGCCGGGGACGAGGCCGAACTCGAAGGTCTCCCCCGGCTGCAGCGGCGAGCGGCCCTCGACGAGCACGGCCAGCCGCGCGCCCTCGGCGTCGACGCCGACGAACGTCTCGCGCCCGAGCGCCTCGACGTAGGCGACGCTGCCGCGCAGCGGCCCGACCAGGCCCTCGCCCGGCCACGGGCGCGCCGCCTCCGGCCGGACACCGACCACGACGCCGCGCGGCAGGTCCAGGCCGAGGCGGTCGCTGTCGACGAACTGCATCGCCGGGCTGCCGATGAAGCCGCCGACGAAGCGGTTGGCCGGCCGCTCGTAGACCTCCTCGGGCGTGCCGACCTGCTCCAGCACGCCGTCGTTCATGACCGCGATCCGGTCCCCCATCGTCATCGCCTCGACCTGGTCGTGCGTGACGAACACGGTCGTGGTGCGCGATCTCCTGCTGCAGCCGCCGGATCTCGCCGCGCGTCTGCGTGCGCAGCGTCGCGTCGAGGTTCGAGAGCGGCTCGTCCATCAGGAAGACCTGCGGCTCGCGCACGAGCGCCCGACCGAGCGCGACGCGCTGCGCCTGGCCGCCGGACAGCTGGCCCGGACGGCGGTCGAGCAGCGCCTCGATGCCGAGCGACGCGGCGGCGGCGCGCACGCGCTCGTCGATCTGCGGCTTCGGCACCTTGCGGCGGCGCAGCGCGAAGGCGAGGTTGTCGTAGACGCGCATCTGCGGGTACAGCGCGTAGTCCTGGAACACCATCGCCACGTCGCGCTCGCGCGGCGGCACGCGGTTGACCACGCGCTCGCCGATGCGGATCTCGCCCGCGCTGACCGACTCCAGCCCGGCGAGCATCCGCAGCGCGGTCGTCTTGCCCGAGCCCGACGGCCCGACGAGCACCATGAACTCGCCGTCGGCGACCTCGAGCGTGAGCTCGCGCACCGCCTCGACCGAGCCGAAGCGCTTCGCGACGGCCGCGAACGCGACGCCGGCCATCAGGCCTTCACCGCCCCGGCGAGCATGCCGCGGATGAAGTGGCGCTGCAGGATCACGTAGACCAGGACGATCGGCAGCGCCACGATCACCGAGCCGGCGGCGAGCAGCGTCAGGTCCTCGGTGTTGCGGTCCTGGAAGAAGCTGAGGCCGAGCGGCGCGGTGCGCAGGCCCTCGTCGGTGACCATCACGAGCGCGAGCAGGAACTCGTTCCAGGTCCACATCGCCAGCAGCAGCGTCATCGTCAGCACGGCGGGCTTGGCGAGCGGCATCAGGATCCGCCACAGCACGAGCCAGCTCGACGCGCCGTCGAGCCGCGCGGCCTCCACCAGCGAGCGCGGCACGGAGCGGAAGAACGCCCGCATCCAGAACGTCCCGAACGCGACCGAGGTCCCGATCTGCGGCAGGATCAGCGCCCAGTAGGAGTTCGTCAGCCCGAGGTCGCGGAAGTCGTAGTAGAGCGGGACCACCATCGCCTCCATCGGGATCATCAGGCCGAGCAGCAGCAGGTAGAACAGCACCTGCGAGCCGCGGAACCGCATCAGGCCGAACGCGTAGCCGGCGAGGATCGAGAACAGGCTCGCGACGACCACCACGACGACCGTGACGAGCGCGCTCGACCGCAGGTACGTGCCGAAGCTGCCCTCCTCCCAGGCGTCGGCGAAGTTGCCGAGGTGGATGCCGTCGAAGGTGCCGAAGGCGGCCAGCCCGTCGGGGTCCTGCACCGCCGTCAGCAGGATGCCGGCGATCGGCAGCAGCGCGAACAGCGAGAACACGCCCAGCACCGCGTAGGCCAGCGAGGTCTCCGTCCGGCTGGTCAGCGCGCCCACCCCCGCTCGGACGACCGGTTGATGGCGAACGCGAACGCGAAGATGACCAGCGTGAGCGTGATGCCGACCGCCGCCGCCGAGCCGACCTGGCCGCTCTCGAACGCGCGGTCGTAGACCTCGAACGACGGCACCGTGGTGGCGGTGCCCGGGCCGCCGTTCGTCGTGATGTAGACGAGGTCGAAGTTGCGCAGCGCCGCGATCGTGGTCAGCGTCAGCGCCACCGCGAGCTCGCCGCGCAGCGCGGGCAGGGTGACCGCGCGGAACTCGTGGAACGCGCCGGCGCCGTCGACCCGCGCGGCGTCGTAGAGGCTCGGCGGGATCTTCTGCACGCCCGCGGTCAGCAGCACCATCGCGAGGCCGAACATCACCCACGTGCCGATCAGGCCGACGGCGGGCAGCGCGAGGTCGAAGTCGCCGAGCCAGGACTGCGCGAGGCCGCCGAGCCCGACGGCCCGCAGCAGCTCGTTGAGCGCGCCCTCGCCGGGGTCGTAGATCATCCGCCACATCACCGCGACGACGACCAGCGCGATCACCTGCGGCAGGAACAGCACGGTCCGGAACAGCGCCAGCCCGCGCACCCGCACGCGCGCCAGCAGCCCGGCCAGCAGCAGGCCGATGCCGACGGGCAGCAGCGCGTAGAACCCGATCAGGACGAGCGCGTGGAAGAACGCGCGCCGCAGCTCCGGGTCCCCGAACACGTCGCCGTAGTTCGCGAGGCCGACCCAGACGCCGACCGTGATCCCGTCCCATTCGAACAGCGACAGCCACACCGCGTGCGCGAGCGGGGCCAGCACGAACGCGACGAACGCCGCGAACGCGGGCGCCAGGTACAGGTACCCGGCGCGCCGCGGCTCCCCCGGCGGCGCCGTGCTCACCCGTCCGCGGCGAACCGCTGGAACGCCCCGTCGAGGCCGGAGGTGAAGGCCGCCGGGTCCTGCTCGCCCGCGAGCAGCTCCTGCACCGCGGCCGTGATGTCGTCGTAGAACGTCGGCGTCGCGTAGTCGAGGTACGGGATCAGGCCGTCAGCCTCGTTGAGCTGCGTCCAGGCCTCGAAGACCTCGGTCGGCAGCCCGGCCGGGATCGACCCCGCGTCGACCGGCATCGCCGGCAGGTTGCCGGTCTCGGCCAGCACCTCGGCCGCCGCGCCGTCGGTCAGGAAGTCGATGTACGCGGCCGCGACGTCCGGGTTCTCGGACTTCGACGTGATCGCGAACGGCAGGCTCTCGCCGCCCAGCGCGACCGGCTCGGCGCCCTCCTCCGTGCCCGGCAGCAGCATGAAGCCGACGTCGTCGCCCATCGCCTCCTGCAGGTCGGCGACGAGCCACGTGCCCGCGATCAGGTAGCGGCCGTCCCCGCGCGCGAAGCGCTGCCACGCGGGGTCGTAGCCGGTGCCGTTGAAGTCGGGCGTGAAGTAGCCGTCGTCGGCCCACGCGCGCAGCTTCTCGGCCGCCGCGGTGAACTCCGGGTTGTCGAACGACGCGCCGTCGCGGGCGAACACGAAGTCGCGCACCTGCGCCTTCTCGGCCGTGCGCGCCAGCACCGTCTCGTACTCGTGGATGCCCGGCCAGCCGTCGAGGTTGCCGAACTGGATCGGGATGTCGCCCTCCTGGTCGGCCTCGGCCAGCGAGGCCTCGAACTGCTCGAGCGTGGCGGGCGGGTCGGCGACCTTGGACTTGTTGTAGAAGACGCCGACGATCTCGCCCATCTGCGAGAGCCCGTAGAGGTTGCCGGAGCCGAACTCGGCGCCGTCGGAGGAGAACTTGTTGAGGTCGAGCAGCACGCTCGAGTAGCGGTCGGCCCAGCCGTACGCCTCGGCGTACGGGTCGAGCGGCTTGAGCAGCCCGCCCTCGACGAGCGCCCCCATCACCGGGCGGCCCTGGTTGGCCTGCACCAGGTCCGGCGCGTCGGGGCCCGAGACGGCGAGCTTGAGCGTCTTGTTGAGGTCGTCGAACGAGCGCGCGACGCGCTTGATCGTCACGTTCGGGTAGCGCTCCTGGAACGCCTGGTTGAGGCGCTTGATCTGCGCCGCCTGGCCGCCGCGGACCTCCTGGTCCCAGACCGTGAGCGTGACGTCGCCGGCCGCGGCGACGTCGGTCTTCTCGACGGTCTCGCCGGCCTCCTGGTCCGCCTTCTCGGCGGTGTCCGAGGAGTCCTCGCCGGGGGCGCCGCAGCCCGCCGCGACCAGCGCGAGCGCGAGCACCAGGCACGTGATGGAGCGTCTCATCTCGCCTTCTCCTCGATCGGCATCTCCAGGCCGTGGTACGCGGCGGCGACCGCGAGCTCCGCGCGCGACGCCGCGCCCGCCACGGCGGTGGCGACGTGCACGGACAGCGACGCGTAGAGCACCGCCCAGCGCAGCCGCTGGTCGAGCGGCGCGCCGTGCAGGTCCGCCCAGACGTAGGCGGCGGTGAACAGGTCGCCGGCGCCGGTGGTGTCGACGGCCTCGGCCGGCACGCCCGGCACCTCGACGAGCTCGCCGCCCTCGATCGCGACCGCGCCGTCCGGCCCGCGCGTGACGACCGCGCACGGCGTGCGCTCGGCGAGCGCGCGCACGGCCGCCTCGGCGCTGCCCGCGCCGGTCATCAGCCCGGCCTCGCGCTCGTTGACGATCAGCGAGCGGACGCGCCCCCAGCGGCGCCGAGCGGGCGGCGCCCTCGGCCTTGGCCTCCGCGTCGCCGGCGGTCGCGTACACGGCGGCGCCGGGCGGGGCCAGCGCGAGCCGCGGCAGCGAGACGACGACCGCGCGCGCGTCGGCCGCCGCCAGCTCGGCGGCGGTGACCTCCTCGCCGTGGTCGAACGTCGCCATCGCGCGCTCGCCGTCCGACGGCAGCACGGCCGTGACCGCGGTGCGGGCGATCGTGCGGCCCTCGCAGCGCACGCCCTCGGCGGCCAGCAGGCCGCGCAGCAGCTCGCCCTCGGCGTCGTCGCCGAGCGGCGACACGACCGCGGCGCTGAGCCCGAGCCGGACCGCGCCGACGGCGGTGATCGCGCCGCCGCCGGGGGAGCGGTGCAGCGCGGTGGCGCGGCGCTCCTCGCCTGGGCGGGGCAGCGCCTCGAGCCCTTCGAACGTGAGGTCCAGGAACGCCAGCTCGGCGCAGGCCACGTCGACGCTCATGCGGGGTACGCCTCCTGCAGCGCGGGCAGGCGCGCCCGGTAGCCGTCGAAGATCTCGCGCGCGACGGTCACCGACGGCACGAGCGGGTGCAGCGCCAGCGCCTTGACCGCGAGCGCGCGCGGAGCCGGTCAGCGCCGCGTCGATCGTGGTGCGCTCGACGTCCTTCATCAGCTCGAGCAGCGCGCGGGCGTGGGCCGGGACCTCGCCGCTGGTGAGCGGCACGGGGCCGGCGCGGCCGACGACGCACGGCACCTCGACGACGGCCCGCGCGTCGAGGAAGCCGAGGCTGCCGCGGTTGGCGGTGTCGAGGATCAGGACGGCGCGCTCGTCGAGCACGATCGCCTCCAGCACCGCGAGCGCCTCCGCCTCGTAGCCGCCGCCCGCGTCGGGCTCGTGCTCGCCGGTGTCGCCCGCGGCGCGCCGCGCCTCGGCCATGTAGGTGCGCTCGCGGTCGTGCCGGGTCGCGCGCCAGGCGGCCAGCGCGTCCCCGTGACCCGCGTAGAAGCGGCGCTGCTGGTCGAGCAGGAACGCACCGCGCGGGGCCGGCGAGTCGGTGATCGCGGCGACGGCGTCGGCCCCGAAGTCGAAGAAGTACAGGTACTCGTTGGGGATCATCCCCAGCGAGCGCAGCCACTCGCCGCCGAACAGCCGCCCCTCCTCGAAGCTCGCGAGGCGCTCGTCGTCCTCGAGCAGGCCGGGCAGCAGGTCGCCGTCCGCGTCGCGGACCGCCGCGAGCCAGCCGAGGTGGTTGAGGCCGAAGTAGTCGAACCAGAGGTCGCGCGGATCGCGGCCGAGCGCGCGAGCGACGCGGCGGCAGAGCCCGGACGGCGAGTCGCAGATGCCGATCGCGCGGTCGCCGAGCACCTGCTGGACGGCCTCGGTGACCATGCCGGCGGGGTTCGTGAAGTTGATCAGCCACGCCTGCGGGGCGCGCTCGGCGACCGTCTGCGCGAGCGCGACCATCTCCGGGATCGTGCGCAGGGCGAAGCAGATGCCGCCCGGGCCGGTGGTCTCCTGGCCCAGCACGCCGAGGCCGAGCGGCACGCTCTCGTCGACCACGCGGCCCTCGAGCTGCCCGGTGCGGATGGCGGCGAACACGAACGCGGCGCCCTCGACGGCGTCGCCGAGGTCGGTCGTCGTGCGGAACGGCAGCCGCTCGCCGCGCTCGGCCGCCAGCCCTTCGAGCACGGCCGCGATGCGGCTGAGCCGGTCGGCGTCGACGTCGTGCAGCACGACCTCGTCGAGGCCGAGCCGCGCCGCCCTGGCGAGCAGCGCGCCGTAGACCAGCGGGACCCTGAACCCACCGCCGCCGACGATCGCGAGCTTCACGACTACGCGACCGCGGACGCGGGCAGCTCTGGGAGGCCTTGGCGGGCGCCCTCCTCGAGCAGGCGCTCGCGCGTGCACGCCCCGGCGGCGGCGCTGTGCGTGGTGATCGACAGCCCGGCGTAGACGTTCGCCCACTCGAGGGCGACGGCGCGGTCGGCGCCGTGCAGCTCGGCCCACGCGAAGGCGGTGGCGAACAGGTCGCCGGCGCCGGTCGTGTCGACCACGGGAGAGGTCTTGAAGCCCTCGACGCGCAGGGTCTCCTCGTCGACGGCCGCGACGGCGCCCTCGGCGCCGAGCGTCACGATCGCGGTCTCGGCGACGGCGTTGAGGCGCGCGGCCGCTTCCGCCGGGTCCGTCGAGCCGGTCAGGATCTCGCTCTGGCGGCGGTTGACGACCAGCGCGCAGACGCGGAACGCGCCGCGCGGGACGCGGCCGGCGAAGGCCTGTGCGTCGTCGTCGCCGCAGGTCGCGTACGAGCGCGGGCCCTCGGGCACGAGCGCGATCTGGTCGAGCGTCAGCGCCACGGCGCGCGGCGCGTGCGGCGCGATGTCCTCCGGCCGGGCGCGCAGCCCTGGGTCGACGGTGACCATCGCGCGCTCGCCCTTGACGGGCAGCACGATCGTGGTCGGGCGTGCGCTTGCCCTCCGGCTCGCCGACGATCACGCCCTCGTCCTCGAGCGCGTGGCGGACGAAGCGGCCGGCCAGGTCGTCGCCGAGCGGGGCGACGAGCGCGACCTCGAGGCCGAGGCGCCGCGCGCCGAGCGCGGTGATCGCTCCACCGCCGGGCGAGCGCAGCAGCTCACCGGCGAAGCGCTCCTCACCGAGCTCAGGCAGGGCTTCGAGCCCGACGAGCGTGTAATCGAGGAAGGCCGGCGTAACGACGGCGATGTCGACCGTCACGCGACTCCGTGGCGAGTTTGCTTCACGCAGGAAGGATATCCGCGATCCCGGCGCCGGAGAGCTCCGCCTTCGGGACGAAGCCACACGCGGGGGTGCGGTCGAGGCACGGGCCGTAGTCGCCCGCGTCGCGGCTGGAGGTCAGGACGACGGCCGGGCCGTCGCCTGCGCGGCACAGCTGCTCGCAGACCTCGAACCCGTCGACGTCCGGCAGCTGGATGTCCAGCAGCACCAGGTCCGGCCGCAGCCGGCGCGCCTCGGTGATCGCCGACAGCCCGTCCACGGCCTCGCCCACGACCACGTAGCCCTCGAGCTCGAGGAGCCGCCGCGCTGCGCTGCGGAACCCCGCGTGGTCATCGACGATCAGGACGCTTGCTGCCATGGACATGAGTATCGGCCCCCCTACCCGATCCTTCGAGGAGGACACCAGGTGGACAGTTGTGCGGTGAACCGAACCGAGTCCAGGGCGGTCAGTCTCCAGTGACCAGGAGGGACGCACCAATCGCCCCGCCGAGGTCGCCCAGCTCGGCCAGGAGAACCGCCGGCGGGCGCTCGTCGGCGAACAGGTGCGGCTGCATCGCGGCGCTGATGCGCTCGACGAAGGGCTCGCCCAGGCGGATGCCGAGGCCGCCGCCGATCACGATCGCCTCGACGTCGAGGATGTTCTGGACGGAGGCGATGCCGGCACCGAGCGCCTCGACCGCGCGCTCGACCATGCGCTCGGCCATCGCGTCCTCGTGCTGCAGGGCGCGAAACCAGACGCCGCTGGTGAGCCGGGTGCGGCCGCGCTCCTCCATGATCTCGAACAGGACGGTCTTCTCGCCGTCGTCGTGGTGGCGCCGCGCACGGGCCTCCATGGCCGCGCGACCGGCGTAGGCCTCCATGCAGCCGCGGCGCCCGCAGGGGCAGCGCGCGCCGCCCTGGCGGATCACCACATGGCCGATCTCGCCCGCCGCGTCGCGGCCGATCCACGGCTTGCCGTCGAGGATGATGCCGCCGCCGACGCCGGTGCCCCAGAAGACGCCGAGCACCGACTTGTACTGGCGCGCCGCGCCGAGCGCGTACTCCGCGTCGGTCGCGACCTGCACGTCGTTGCCGAGCCGCACCTTCGCGCCCAGCTCCTTCTCGAGCGGGCCGCGCAGGTCGAAGCGCCCGTCCCAGCCGGGGAGGTTCTTCGCGCCGGTGACGGTGCCGGCCGCGTCGTCGACCTTGCCCGGCGAGCCGATGCCGACGCCCTTGAGCTTCTTCGTCGCCACGCCGGCCTGCTCGGCCGCCTCGGCGAGCGTCGCGCCGACCTCGGCGGCGACGTCCTCCGGGCCGCCGGTCGTGGGGGTCGGCCGGCGAGCGCTGCCGGCCGGCTGACCGTCCGCGTCGACCACGACCGCCTGGATCTTGGTGCCGCCGAGATCGACTCCGCCGCGCAGGAATGCCATGCGCCGTAGCTTCCCACGCCGGGTCGTTGTTACGCCTCGGAAGGACGAACTACCGCATGTGGGGAAGCGAGGGAGCCGGCCGCGCGGGGCAAAGTCGTCGCGCGACGAGTTGACCCCGGTATGCGAGGCAAACTCGTCGCGCGACGAGTTGACCGGCCGGCTCCCTCGCTCCTTACCCAGCCGCAGTTGCATGGCCCGCCGCCGCGGGTACGGAGAGCCGTGCCGCCAACCGTCACCTGGCCCCAGGTCCTCGCCCTGCGACAGCGCCGCCAGCATCTCGCCGAGCGGGTGGGGACCCGCAGGGCGCTCGCCGTGACCGCCGACATCGCCGGCCTCCACGCGCAGCTCGCCGCGTCGGCCGAGCTGACGCTGCAGGCACGGGTCGACGGGCTCAAGCGCGACTACGTCTCCGACGCACTGTGGAAGCGCAGGACGCTGGTGAAGACCTGGAGCATCCGCGGCACGCTGCACCTGCTCCCGGCCGCCGAGCTGCCGCTGTGGACCGCCGCGCAGTCGCAGCTCAAGCCCCGCCACCACGTCAACAGCTGGCTCAAGCACTGGAGCCTGACGCGCGCGCAGGCCGACGCGATGCTCGACGCGATCCCGCAGGCGCTGGACGGCGACCCGCTGACCCGCGACGAGCTGGCGTCCGCGGTCGCCCGGATCGCGAAGGTCGAAGGGCTCGAGGCGGCGCTGCGGCGCGGGTACGGCGACCTGCTCAAGCCGGCGGCGTTCCGCGGCGACCTGTGCTTCGCGCCCAGCGAGGGACGCAACGTGCGCTTCACGCGGCCGGACCGCTGGCTCGGCCCGCAGGAGCCCGTCGACCCCGAGCACGCGACGCAGGAGATCGCCCGCCGCTACCTCGCCGCCTACGGCCCCGCCACGCGCGAGTCGTTCGCGCGCTGGTTCGGCATGACCTCGCCCGCCCAGGGCGGCCGCTGGCTGCAGGCGCTCGGCGACGCGGCGGTGACGGTCGAGCTCGACGGCGAGGCGCTGTGGATGCTGGCCGCCGACGTCGAGGCCGAGGAGGAGCCGGAGCCCGCCGTCCGCCTCCTCCCCGCCTTCGACCAGTACGTGATCGGCGCCCCGCGCGATCGCGCCGCCGTGCTCGAGGACGGCGTGCGCGACCGCGTGTACCGCAAGGGCGGCTGGATCTCGCCGGTGCTGCTGGCCGGCGGCCGGATGGCCGGGGTCTGGAGCCACGAGCGCGAAGGCGACCGGATCGTGGTCGAGATCGAGCCGTTCGCCAAGCTCGCCAAGGCCGTCCGCGCGGCCGCCGAGACCGAGGCCGCCGCGCTCGGCGCCTTCCTCGGCGGGACGGCCGACATCCGGGTCCTACCCGGCGTAGTCGAGCGTCGCCTCGCGCGGGTCGTGGTCGCTGACGAGCCCGTCCAGCTCGTCGGCGGCCCAGATCCGCGAGCTGACGCGCTCGAAGCCGAGCGCGAGCACGTAGTCGATGTTCTTGCCCTTGCCGGGCTCGACCATGCTGCGCAGCCGGCCCAGCCGCTCGGCGACCGGCACGTCGCGGCCCTTCGCCGCGCCCGCGGGCACGTTCATGTCCCCGGCCAGGATCACCGGGCCGGCGGCCGCCGCCGCGACCGCGCGGCCGACCACGAACGCGCCCTGGCGCGCCTTCAGGCTCGGCTCGACGCTCAGGTGCGTGTTCAGCACCGTGAAGCGGCGGCCCGTCTCGAGGTCGCGCAGGCGCGCCTCGATCCAGATCCGCAGCTCCGCGAACTGGCGCCAGTCCGTCCGCACCCGCTTGCGGCCCCACAGCAGCGCGCCGTCGGCGAGCCCCGCGCAGCTGCGGGCGCACGTAGAACCGCGCCCGGCGCTGCAGCACCTCGTAGCGCGCCGGAACCACCAGCGCGTTGCCGAGGCCCGGCCGCCGCCGCTGCAGCACCGTCGCCGTGCCCGGCGCCGCCCGCAGCGCCCGCGCCTGCGCGTCGCCGACCTCCTGCAGCGCGAGGATCGGCGCGCCCGGGGCGCTCGTGAGCGCCTCGCGGTAGAACGGCAGCTCGAGGAAGCGCTCCTGCGGCGTCGTCACGCGCGGGTTGCCCGCGCCGGTGTTGAACGTGACGACGCGGACGCTCATGCCTGGCCGAGCGCCTCGCCGACGATCTCCTGCGCCTCCGCGAGGATGCGCTCGAGCCGCTCCTCGCCGTCCAGGCTCTCGGCGTAGACCTTGTAGACGTCCTCGGTCCCGGACGGCCGGGCCGCGAACCAGCCGTGCTCGGCGACGACCTTGAGCCCGCCGAGCGGCGCGCCGTTGCCGGGCGCGCTCGTGAGCCGGTCGCTGATCGGCTCGCCGGCCAGCTCGGTGCTCTGCACCTGCTCGGGCGAGAGCCGCTTGAGCACGTCCTTCTGCGCCGGCGTCGCGGCGACGTCGATCCGCCGGTACGCGGCGTGGCCGAAGCGGTCCGCCAGGTCCGCGTAGATCTCGCCGGGGTCGCGGCCGTCGCGCGCCTTCATCTCGGCCGCCAGCAGGCACGGGATCAGCCCGTCCTTGTCGGTGCTCCAGGGCCCGCCGTCGCGGCGCAGGAACGACGCTCCGGCGCTCTCCTCGCCGCCGAAGCCGAGCGAGCCGTCGAGCAGGCCGTCGACGAACCACTTGAAGCCGACCGGCACCTCCACCAGGCGGCGCCCGAGGTCGGCCGCCACGCGGTCGATGATCGAGCTCGACACGAGCGTCTTGCCGACGCCCGCGTCGCCCCAGTCGCGCGCGCCGCCGAACAGGTAGGCGACGCAGGCGGCGAGATGGTGGTTGGGGTTCAGCAGGCCCGCGCCGGGCGTGACGATGCCGTGGCGGTCGCTGTCCGGGTCGTTGGCGAACGCGACGTCGAAGCGATCGGCCATGTCGCGCAGGCGCGCCATCGCGTCCGGCGAGGAGCAGTCCATGCGGATCTTGCCGTCGTGGTCGAGCGGCACGAAGCGGAAGGTCGGGTCGAGCGTGTCGTTGACGATCTCGAGGTCGAGCCGGTGGCGCTCGGCGATCGCCTGCCAGTAGGCGAGGCTGGCGCCGCCGAGCGGGTCGACGCCGAGCCGCAGGCCGGCGCCGCGGATCGCGTCGAGGTCGATCACGGCCGGCAGGTCGTCGACGTAGGCGGTCAGGTAGTCGCGCGTCCGCGGCTGCGGGTCGCTCTCGCGCCTGACGCCGGCCAGGCCGGCCTCCAGCAGCGCGTTCGCCTCGCGCTCGATCCAGCCGGTCACGTCCGTGTCGGCCGGCCCGCCGTGCGGCGGGTTGTACTTGAAGCCGCCGTCGCCGGGCGGGTTGTGCGACGGCGTGACGACGATGCCGTCCGCGGTCCCGCGGCCGCCGCCGCGGTTGTGCGCGAGGATCGCGTGCGAGATCACCGGCGTCGGCGTGGCACCGCCGCCCGCGTCGACGACGACGTCGACGCCGTGCGCGGCCAGCACCTCGACGATCGTGCGCTCGGCGGGCTCGGACAGCGCGTGCGTGTCGCGGCCGAGGAACAGCGGGCCGCCGATGCCCTCGGCCTCGCGGTAGCGGCACACGGCCTCGCTGATCGCGAGCACGTGCGACTCGGTGAAGGTGGCGGCGAGCGAGCTGCCGCGGTGCCCCGACGTGCCGAACGCGACCCGCTGCTCGGGATCGGACGGGTCGGGGCGCTCGTCGTGGTAGGCCGCCAGCAGGCGGTCGACGTCGATCAGGTCGGAGGGCTCGGGCAGCGTGCCCGCGCGTTCGCTGCGCATGGCCGCACCCTAGAGCTTGCGCACCGCCACCACCGACGGGTTCGGCTTGCTCGGGTTGGTCCCGGCGCCGCGGTCGCCCTCGGGCCACCACGACGTGTAGCTGGCCGGGGTGATCGGGGCGTCGAGCTCCGTCGCGTTGGACGGCTCGCCCGGGTGCTGGATCGAGAGGAACATCGTCCGCGCGCCCTCGACGTAGGTCGGGCCGGTGATCTCCGCCCGCCGCGGCGCGTTCGCGAAGCGGTGGGCGACGTTGGCGTTGCGGCCCTTCAGCGGGATGTAGTAGAGCGCGTTGTTGCCGTGCCACTCGAAGCCGCGGCCCGGCACGTTCAGCGAGCTCGTGGAGATGTCGGTCGCGAGCCACAGCTCGTCGCGGCCCGAGAACGTCATGTTGTCCGGGCTGGCGAAGCCGGTGTGCTGGCCGCCCTCGAGCACGTTCTCCCACGTGAAGCCGGTCTCGTCCGGGTGCGCGGAGTCCTCGCGGACCTGCCGGATCACGCCGTAGGCGGTGCGGTCGGCGGGCAGGCCGGCGGCGCTGGTGAGCGAGACGAGCACGTCGGTCGGGCGGCCCGGGACGAGCTCGCAGTCCTCGGCGCGCGGGACGCGGAACTGGGCGAGCGTCCCGCCGACCTGGGTGACGATGTTGGCCTCGACCCAGCGGGTCGTGAACGCGCACGCCTCGGGGTCGCGCATGTCGAGCGGGTGCCAGCGGCCGCTGCCGGAGTCGATCGCCGGGTCGTTGGCGGTCGGCAGGAACTGGGCGACGTAGAGCTGGCCCTCGGCGAGCAGCCCCATCGCCTGCTTGCGCGACATCCGCTTGTGGTAGCGGCCGGTCGAGACGAACTTGAACAGCATGCCGTCGGCCGCGGGCGCGTCGTCGCCCGTGTAGGCGACGATGCGGCCGTCCTTCGCGACCCGCAGCGTCGCGTTCTCGTGGTGGATGCGGCCGAGCGCGGTGTGCTTGACGGCCTTGCCCGTGTACGGGTCGACCTCGACCATGTAGCCGTAGTTCGGCTTCTCGACGGCGGTCTGGCCGTAGGCGTTCAGGCCGGGCTCGCCGACGTAGTAGTTCGGGTCACCTTCGCGGTCCCAGCCGAGCGCGAACGGCATCGCGCGCTTGAGGCCGTAGGACTGGAAGTTCTCCTCCGCGGACAGCAGCGTGCCCCACGGCGTCAGGCCGCCGGAGCAGTTGGCGAGCGTGCCCAGCGAGCCCTCGCGCGGCACGAGGCCGCTGCGGGCGACCGGGCCGTCGTACGGGACCATCGGCCGCGCGGCGGTGAAGCGGCGGTTCAGGAACGAGTCCTCGACGACGCGCCAGGCGCCGTTGCGGCGGCGCTTGACGTGCACGAGCGAGCCGCCGACCGACTCCTTCTCGATCGCCATCAGGCTGCGGTACGGCTCGACCCGCGGGTCCCAGGTCGGGTCCTGGGACTGGCGCCAGTCGGTGACGTAGTACGGGATCGCGTACTCGTGGTTGACCCACAGGATCCCCTCGTCGTCGCCGCGCAGCGGGAAGTACGCGGTGTAGTCGCAGTTGTAGCCGAAGCGCAGGCCTTCCCCGAACTCGTCCCCGTAGGAGATCAGGAGGTCGGTGACGTAGCCGTCCGGGACCTGCAGGACGTCGGCGTCCGAGGGGGCGATCACCGTGAAGTCGATGAACTCGCGGCGGCGTGGAGGCTTCGCGAGAGCGCTCGGGCCGGAGAGGTACGTGGCCGTCCCGGCGGCGGCGAAGCCCTTGATCAGCTGGCGGCGGGTGAGCTCCATGGCCCACCCTCCCACATCACACCAGGCCGCGTGCCGCCAGCTGCGCGATGATCCCGCGGCGCTGCCACGGGCGCGCGGCGGCGAGGCGGGCGATCGCCTCCTCGAGGGCGGTCTCGCGGGCGCGTGAGGCCTGCTGGCTGCGGCGCAGGTCGTCGACTTGCGACTGCAGGGCCTCGGCCGACTCGCGCAGCTCCTGGAGCTCTGCCTGCTCGTCGGTCGTCCACTCCCAGGCGGGCGCGTGCTCGCTGGCCATCAAGGGGTTCGGACGGGACTGGCCGTTCGTCGCGAGGGCGGCGCGCAGCTCCTGTCCGGAGACGTGGGGCTCGAAGTTCGACTCGCTCATGCCGCCGGGGTTCGCGGCGCTCGCGGACGTTCCTCCTCACGTTTGCGGGCTGGGCGCCGTTGTGCGGATATGGAACTCGAACTGCAGGACAAGGTGGCGGTCGTCACCGGCGCCTCGCGCGGCATCGGCCTCGCGGTGACCGAGGCGCTGGCGGCCGAGGGCGCGCGCGTCGTCGCGGGTGCGCGGACGCCCGGCGCGGCGCGCGAGGGCGTGCTCGCGGTGCCCGTGGACCTCGGCTCGCCGGACGGGGCGCGCACGCTGATCGGGCGGGCGATCGCCGAGTTCGGCGGCGTCGACGTGCTCGTCAACAACCTCGGCGCGGCGCGCCCGCGGCTCGGCGGCTTCATGGCGACGAGCGACGACGACTGGACCTGGACGCTCGACATCAACCTGCTGAGCGCGGTGCGGGCGTGCCGGGCGGCGCTGCCGTCCCTGATCGAGCGGCGCGGAGCGATCGTCAACGTGTCCTCGGTCAGCGCGTGGAAGCCGGATCCGCCGGTGCTCGCCTACTCGGCGGCCAAGGCGGCGATGACGAACTTCTCGAAGGCGCTCGCGAACGAGTTCGGGCCGCAGGGCGTGCGCGTCAACACGGTCTCCCCCGGGCCGGTCGCGACCGACATGTGGACCGGCGAGGGCGGCCTCGCGCGGGTGATCGCCGAGGCGGGCGACGGCGACGTCGACGCGGTGATGGACGGCCTGCCGGAGCACTTCGGCGCGTCGCGGTTCACGACGCCGCGCGAGGTCGCCACGCTCGTCGTCCTGCTCGCCTCGGGCGCGGCCGCGAACGTGGCCGGCTCCGACTACGTCGTCGACGGAGGGCTGCTGAAGACGACCTAAAGGGGTCTGACCCCTTTAAGTGCGGCGCGGGCCTCGTCGGCGAGCGTGCGGACGAGCTCGGCGGCGCCGAGCGGGCGGGCGAGCTCGTGCGCCTGGCCGGCCCAGAGGTTGAAGCCGCCGGCGTCGCCCGCGGCACGGGCGGCGGCTCGCGCCGGCGCGGTCATGTGGTGGACCTCGGGGTACGCGCTCGGGCCTTCGTGCTCGGCCAGGAAGCGGTTGACGATGCCGCGCGCGGTGCGGCCGGTGAAGGCGCGGGTGAGCGCGGTCGGCGGCCGGGCCGGCGAGCGCCTCGCGGTGGCTGGGCGCCGTGGCCGCCTCGGGCGCGAGCATGAACGCGCTGCCGAGCTGGGCCGCCGCGGCGCCGCCGGCGAGCACGGCGGCGACGCCGCGGCCGGTGGCGATCCCGCCGGTCGCGACGAGCGGGAGATCGGAGACGGCCTGCACGAGCTGCAGCAGCGCCAGCAGCCCGATGTCGCCCGGCGCGGCGTCGTCGAACGAGCCGCGATGGCCGCCCGCCTCGGCACCCTGGACGACGAGCGCGTCGGCGCCGGCGGCGGTCGCCGCGCGCGCCTCGGCGGCCGTCGTCACGGTCACCCACACGGCGCACCCGGCCGCCTGCAGCGCGCGCACCGCGGCGGCGTCGGGGCAGCCGAACGTGAACGAGACGACCGGGACCCGCAGCTCGGCGGCGAGCGCGAGCTTCGCGTCCCAGTGGTCGTCGTCGTGCCGCGGCTCGCCGACCGCGACGCCGTGGCGCCCGGCCTCGCCGGCCAGCTCGGCGCCGTAGCGCGCGAGCGCGGCCGGGTCGCCCGGCGCGCCCGGCGGCGCGAACAGGTTCACGCCGAACGGCCGCGCGGTCAGCGCGCGCAGCTCCTCGACCTCGCTGCGCACCGCATCCGGCGCCCGGTAGCCGGCGGCGAGGAAGCCGAGCCCGCCCGCCTCCGACACCGCGACGGCGAGCGCCGGCGTCGACGGCCCGCCGCCCATCGGCGCCTGCACGATCGGGTGCTCGAGCTGATCGAGCGTGAAGCGGCATCAGATCGCGACGTCGGGCGCCCGGCGCTCCAGGTAGGCGTCGACGTCATCGTCGATCAGCACGTCCTGGAGCCAGGCGCGGCGCTCGAAGTCGAGCACCTCGAGCTCCCAGACGCAGGCCAGGCCGGGGTTCTCGATCGCCTCGTAGGCGCCGGGATCGTCGAGCGGCGAGGCGAAGAAGCGGCCGTGGATCTCGTTCTCGTTCGCCCACCAGTAGACGAGGCTGAGGCCGACGCTGTTCGCGTCGTGGGCGATCACGAAGCCGGTCCCGCCCTCGGCGGGCAGCGCCTCGCGGGCGGCGTCGAGCGTCGCCGCGACGAACTCGGGCCGCGCGTCGGGCGCGTGCGTGCCGATGCCGTAGACCTTCAGGCGCCAGCCGTCGGCGTCCTCGCGGCGGATGAAGCGGATCGAGCGCTTGCGGTGCATTCGCCGAGGCTACCGGCCAGGTGCGGCCGCCCCGAGCGAGCGTCGTGGACGGCGAACGCGCCGTCGCGGAACGAGAACGCCACGCGGCCGGGCAGGCGCAGCGGGAGCTGGAAGCGCACGTCGACGGCGTAGGCGTCCGGCAGCGCGCCCTCGAGCGCGGCGAGGCAGCGCGCCTTCGTCCACATGCCGTGCGCGATCGGCGCCGGCTGGCCGAACGCGCGTGCGGTCAGGCGGTGCAGATGGATCGGGTTGCGGTCGCCGGAGACGCGCGCGTAGCGCCGCCCGGTGTCGGCCGGCACCTCCCAGACCGCGCTCGGCGGCGGCGGCGGCGCAGCGGCGTGCCCGCGGCCGCCGCCGCGCGATCGGATCGCGAGGTAGGTGCTGCGCCCACGCCAGGCGACCGCGCCCGCGGCGCTCGCCTCGGCCAGCACGTCGAACTGGCGGCCGCGGTCGTGCGCGCGCAGGTCGACGGCCTGCACCCGCAGGTCGATCGGCTCGCCGGCGAGCAGCGGCCGCACGACCTCGATCCGGTTCGCGACGTGCACGAGCCCGAGCGGGCTGAACGGGAAGTCGCCGGCGGCCATCAGCTCGAGCCCGAGCGGGAACGCGAGCACGTGCACGAACGTCGGCGGCAGCTCGTCGCGCAGCCGGAAGCCGCAGACGCGGTCGTAGTCGGCGAGCTGGTCGCGGCCGGCCGTCACGGTGCGGGTGAGCTCGCGCGCCGGGAGCGCGTCCGGCCGCCGCAGGCGCAGCGGCGACAGCGCGATGCGGGCGTACGTGCGCCTCATGCGCCGATCAGGCTCTGGCCGCAGACGCGCACGACCTGGCCGTTGACGCCGCTCGAGCCCGGCGAGGCGAGCCAGGCGATCGTCTCGGCGACGTCGACCGGCAGGCCGCCCTGGGCGAGGCTGTTGAGCCGCCGCCCCGCCTCGCGCGTGCCGAGCGGCATGCGCGCGGTCATCGCCGTCTCGATGAAGCCGGGCGCGACCGCGTTGATCGTCCGCCCGTCGCCGAGGGACGGCGCGAGCGCCTCGACGACCCCGATCACGCCCGCCTTGCTGGCGGCGTAGTTCGTCTGGCCGCGGTTGCCGGCGATGCCGCTGACCGACGACACGCAGACGATCCGGCCGTCCGGCCGCAGCAGGTCGACCAGAGCCTCGGTCAGCCGCTCGACCGCGAGCAGGTTGACGGCGAGCACCGAGTCCCAGCCCGCCTCGTCCATGCGGGCCAGCGAGCGGTCGCGCGTGATGCCGGCGTTGTGGACGACGACGTCGACGCCGCCGTGGCGCTCGCGCAGGTGCTGCGCGAGCACGCCGGGCGCGGCCTCCGCCGTGACGTCGAGCGCCAGGGCGCTGCCGCCGACCCGGTTCGCGACCGCGGCCAGCGCCTCGCCCTGGGCGGGCACGTCGGCGCAGACGACCGCGGCCCCGTCGCGCGCCAGCACCTCGGCGATCGCCGCGCCGATGCCGCGCGCGGCGCCGGTCACGACCGCGACCTTGCCGGCCAGCGGCCGCTCCCAGTCCGCGGGGACGGCGGACGGCGCGCCGACCTCGATCACCTGGCCGGAGACGTACGCCGAGCGGCCCGAGAGCAGGAACCGCAGCGTCGACGCCATGCCGTCCTCGGCCCCGGGCGCGACGCGCACGAGCTGCGCGGTCGCGCCGCCGCGGACCTCCTTCGCGAGCGACCGCACGAAGCCCTCGAGCGCGCGCTGCCCGGGGCCGGCGAGCACGATCGCCCGCCCGCTCGGGGCGAGCGCGGCGACGGCCGGCGAGAAGAACGCGAACAGCTCGCGCAGGTCGGCGCTGCGATCGATCCCGGAGGCGTCGAAGACGAGCGCCCCGTACCGGTCGGCGCGCTCGACCAGCTCGACGCCGGCGTCGCGCAGCACGCGCGCGGCGGGCTCGGCGAGGCGGCCGCCGCTCGCGGCACCCAGCAGCGCGGGGCCGTGCAGCAGCGGCGCGCCGGGCTCGAACCGGCGCAGGCGCGCGGGCTGGGGCAGCCCCAGGCGGCGGGTGACGATCCGGCCCGGGCCGGTCGCGACGATGCGTTGAAGACGGTCGGGCATGGGTACGATCCTAGATGAACGCTAACGTTCCCTACGCGATGAACTCGAAACCGGCAGCGATACTCGGCGGCAACCGCATCCCCTTCGCCCGCTCCGGCGGGCCGTACGCGCGGGCCACCAACCAGGACATGCTCACCGCCGCGCTCGACGGCCTCGTGGCGCGCTTCGGCCTCCAGGGCGAGCGGGCGGGCGAGGTCGTGGCGGGCGCGGTGCTCAAGCACAGCCGCGACTTCAACCTCACGCGCGAGGCCGTGCTCGGCTCGCGGCTCGCGCACGACACCCCCGCCTACGACCTCCAGCAGGCCTGCGACACCGGCCTCCAGACCGCGCTCGCGGTCGCGAACAAGATCGCGCTCGGCACGATCGACTGGGGCATCGCCGGCGGCGTCGACACGACCAGCGACGCGCCGATCGGCGTCAACGAGGACCTGCGCCAGATCCTGCTCGAGGCCAACCGCCGCAAGGGCGCCGGCCGCCTGAAGCTGCTCGGCCACCTGCGCCCGGGCCAGATCGTCCCCAGCATCCCGCGCAACGCCGAGCCGCGCACCGGCCTCTCGATGGGCGAGCACCAGGCGCTGACCACCGAGCGCTACGCGATCGCCCGCGAGGCGCAGGACGAGCTCACGGTCGCCAGCCACCAGGGGCTGGCCGCCGCGTACGAGCGCGGCTTCATGGACGACCTCGTCACCCCCTACCTCGGGCTCACGCGCGACCAGAACCTGCGCCCGGACACGAGCACGGACAAGCTCGCGAAGCTCAAGCCGGTGTTCGGCGACACGATGACCGCCGGCAACTCGACGCCGCTCTCGGACGGCGCGGCGGTCGCGCTCCTGGCCAGCGACGACGTGGGCGGCGGAGCACAGCCTGCCCGTGCTCGCGCACCTGACCGACGCCGAGACCGCCGCGATCGACTACGTGCACGGCGACGAGGGCCTGCTGATGGCGCCCGTCCACGCCGTCCCGCGCCTGCTCGAGCGCGCCGGGCTGACGCTGCAGGACTTCGACCTCTACGAGATCCACGAGGCGTTCGCCGCCCAGGTGCTGGCCACGCTCGCGGCCTGGGAGCCCGCGCTCGGCACGATCGACCGCGCCAAGCTCAACGTCGCCGGCGGCTCGCTCGCGGCGGGCCACCCGTTCGCCGCCACCGGCGGCCGCATCCTGGCCACGACCGCGAAGCTGCTGGCCGAGCGCGACCGGCCCGGCCGCGCGCTGATCTCGATCTGCGCCGCCGGCGGCCAGGGCGTCGCGGCGATCGTCGAGCGCTCGTGAGCTTCGACCTCTCCCTCACCCCCGCGCACCACGACCTGATCGAGCGCACGCACGCCTTCGCGCGCGACGTGATCCGGCCGGTCGCCGACCACCACGACCGCGAGCAGGAGTTCCCCTGGGCGATCGTCGACCAGGCCGCGCACGAGGGGTTCTACAACCCGCTCTTCTACCGCGACCTGATCGGCGACCCGACGGGCCTCTCGCTGCCGCTGTTCATGGAGGAGCTGTTCTGGGGCTGCGCCGGCATCGGGCTCAGCATCGTGATGCCGGCGCTGGCGCTCTCGGCGATCGCCCAGGCCGCGACGCCGCAGCAGCTGATGCGCTGGGCGCCCGAGTGCTTCGGCGAGCCCGGGGCGATCAAGCTCGCCGCCCTCTGCGTGTCCGAGCCCGAGGGCGGCAGCGACGTGCGCAACCTCCGCACCCGCGCCGTCCGCGACGGCGACGAGTGGGTGCTCGACGGTCACAAGATCTGGATCGGCAACGGCGGCATCGCCGACGTCCACGTGGTCAACGCCAGCGTCGACCCCGAGCTCGGCCACCGCGGCCAGGCACTGTTCGTCGTCCCCAAGGACACGCCCGGCCTGCAGCACGTCCGCAAGCTCGAGAAGCTCGGCTGCCGCGCCTCACACACCGCCGAGCTGAAGTTCGAGAACTGCCGCGTGCCCGCCGACCACCTGCTCGGCGGCGAGGCGCGGCTCGAGGCGTCGCGGCGCAAGGAGTCGCACACGCTCGGCGCGTTCGAGCAGACGCGCCCGATGGTCGCCGCGCAGGCGCTCGGGATCGCCCGCGCCGCGCTCGAGCACGCCTGCGACTGGGCGGCCGAGCGCGAGGCGTTCGGCGGCCCGATCCTCGAGAAGCAGGGCGTCGCGTTCCCGCTCGCCGACCTCGCCGCGGACCTCGACGCGGCGCGCCTGCTCACGTGGCGCGCGTCGTGGATGGCCGCCCAGCGCGTGCCGTACCACCACGCCGAGGGGTCGATGGCGAAGCTCAAGGCCTCCGAGGTCGCGGTGCGGGCGAGCGAGCAGGCGATCCAGACCTGCGGCGGCTGGGGCTACGTGCGCGACCTGCCGGTCGAGAAGCTCTACCGCGACGCGAAGCTCTACACGATCTTCGAGGGCACGAGCGAGATCCAGCGGCTCGTCATCGGGCGGACACTCGGGGACAGCCGCCGCACCGCGCCGCTGCACCATCGCTTCCCGGCCGACGGCCCGCCGCTCAGCCGCTCGCTCGGCCGCGGCACGAAGCGCCGCTCGCTCGCGGCCGGCAAGGCGATGCGCGCGGCCGCGCGCACGCCGCAACCGCTGCTGAAGCCCGCCATGCGCGTGTTCGGCCCGCCCGAGCGCGCCCCGCGGCAGGACCGTAACGGGAGCTAACCCCCCTTTGCCTCTCGCGGGCGCCGCACTACGATCGCCGCGATGCGGAGGCTCGGGCTCGGCGGGACCGTGCTGGTCCTGTTCATGTTCACCGCGGCGGCGACGGCGAGCGCACAGGCGCCCGTGCCGTGCAGCGGCATCGGCGGCGGCAAGTACAACTGCCAGTGGTATCCGGCCGGCAACGGCGTCACCGGCGGCTCGCTCGTCGTGCGCGACCGGACGACGGTCGGCTACCTGCACCAGGGCACGAACTGGGTGATCTGCCAGCAGCGCGGCGGCGACGTGAACACGGTGCAGGGCTACCGCAACCACTGGTTCGCCTGGACGGAGGCCGACAACGGCGCGACGGGCTGGGCGAGCGCGGTCGAGGCGCAGGGCGGCGACAACTACGGCGGCTTCGGCGGCGGCGTGCCGAACTGCAACGGCGCCCACCCCGGCCTACCGACCTGGAGCGGCCGCTGGGGCAGCCCGCCCCCGCCGCCGACCCCGCCGACCCCGCCGACGAGCGACGTCGACCGCGACGGCGTGCTGCCGCCGCTCGACTGCAACGACCGCAACGCGTCGATCCGGCCGGGCGCCCACGACGTCGCCGGCAACGGCGTCGACGAGAACTGCAACGGCCGCGACGCGACCGCGCGCGTGCGCGCCGTCTTCGCCAACAAGTGGGCCGTGCGCGGCCGCCGCACGCGCATCCTGCGGCTCGCCGTGCGCGGCGCCGCGGCCGGGGCCACCGTGCAGGTGAGCTGCGGTCGCCGGGGCCGTGGCTGCAAGGTCAAGCGGGCGCGCCGGCAGGTCGGCGCGAGCGGGACGGTGTCGGTCAAGAGCATGCTCCGCCGCAGCCGCATCCGCAGCGGCGCGGTGATCGCGATCCGCGTGACCGCACCGCGCGCGACCGGCCGCTACGTCCGCTACGAGGCGCGCAGGAACAGGCTGCCGAAGGTCACGCTGCGCTGCCTGCCCCCGGGCAGCACGAAGCCCGTTCGCTGCGGCTGAGAGGATCCCGCGATGCGCGTGCTCGCGCTCGCGGACAAACCACCCCCGCTCGACCCGGCCGTGATGGCACGCCAGCTCGGCGTCGACGCGGTCGTGTGCCTCGGCGACCTCGACCGCGCGTGGATCGAGTCGCTGAGGACGCTCGACCTCCCGCGCTACGGCGTCCACGGCAACCACGACCCCGAGGACGTGCTGCGCGACCTGGAGATCGAGGACCTGCACCTGCGCCGCACGCAGCTCGGCGGCGACATCACCGCCGCCGGCTTCGAGGGCTGCGTCCGCTACCGCCGCGGCGCGACCCACCAGTACACGCAGCGCCAGGCGAACAAGCTCGTGCGGCGGCTCCCGGCCGCCGACGTGCTGCTCTGCCACTGCCCGCCCGCCGGCATCAACGACGACCCGGACGACGCCGCGCACGTGGGCTTCGACGGCCTGCGGGCGTGGGTCGACCACCACCACCCGCGCCACATCCTGCACGGCCACACCCACCCGCTGCCCGGCAAGCGGATCGACCGCTTCGGCGACACCCGCGTGCACTGGATCTCGGGCGCGCAGGTGGTCGACCTCAGCCGCTGATCAGCGAGCGCGCCGCGCGCTCGAGCCCGTGCTGCGCGCACAGGTCGGCGAGCGCGCGCCGCGCGCCGACGGGGTTCTCCGGCAGCGCGTCGAACGCGACCAGGCCGGTGCGCAGGTCCTCGATCCGCACGGTCGCCACCTCGAGGCTGAGCCGCGCGAGCCAGCGCACGACGGCGCGCTCGTAGCGCTCGGCGTCCTGCTGCTCGATCAGCAGGCAGATCGCGAGCGCGTCGTCGAGGTCCACGCGCGGGAGCTCGGCCGCCGCCGCCCGCACGAGCGGGAGCTTGCCGAGCCGCAGCGCGCGCTGGAAGCGGGCGTATGGGCTGCCTTGACTGGTCATATGCGAACACATGTTCGCATGCGGATCAAACGCCGTCGACACCTCGTCCGACGCGCGCGGCGAGCCCGCGCAGCGACTCGATCAGCTCGGGCGGCTCGCGCACCTCGAAGTCGGCGCCGAGCATGATGACCCGCGTCGTCAGCCACGCCAGGTCGTCGTCGCCCGTGTGCAGCTCGCAGCGGTCGTCGCCGAGCGGCTCGATCCGGCCCGTGTACCACGGCTGGCGCGTCCGCAGCGACGCGGCCGGCTCGTGCACGACGATGCGCGCCTCGTAGCGATGTCTGCGCGTGGTGAAGCTCCCCTCGACGTACGCGGCCGGGCTCTCCGCCGGCAGCTCGCGCGGCGTGAAGCGCACGCCGGTCGACGCGGGCTGCGCGAGGCGGTCGAGCCGGAACGTGCGCCAGTCCCGGCGCGCCGCAGTCCCACGCGACCAGGTACCAGCGGCGGCCGCGGTGGACGAGCGCGTAGGGCTCGGCCTCGCGGCGCTCGATGGGACGCACGCCGCCGGCGGTGTAGCGGAAGCGCAGCCGCTCGCGGTCGCGGCACGCCGCCGCGATCACGACCAGGTGGCCGGCGTCCACGGTCGGCCCCTCCCCCGGCAGCGTGGTCATGGCGGCCTGCAGCGCCCGCACGCGCCGCCGCAGGTGCGCCGGCAGCACCTGCTCGAGCTTGACGAGCGCCCGTACCGAGGTCTCCTCGATCCCGGTCACCGACGACCGCGCCGCGGTCGCGAGCCCGACGGCGATCGCGACCGCCTCGTCGTCGTCCAGCAGCAGCGGCGGCATCGCGGCGCCCGCCTGCAGCCGGTAGCCGCCCGCGGGGCCGGGCAGCGACTCGACCGGGTACCCGAGCCCGCGCAGCCGCTCCACGTCGCGCCGGATCGTCCGCCGCGACACCGCGAGCCGCGCGGCCAGCTCGGCGCCTGGCCAGTCGCGGCGCGCCTGCAGCAGGGAGAGCAGCGAGAGCAGGCGGTCCGCGGCCATCGCGGCCAGATCCTGACCTAATCAGGACCTAGTGTCCAACGCAGCGATGACGACCAAGGAGACGAACGTGCGCGACGGCTACCTCGAGGGCGTGCCCTGCTGGATCGACAGCGGCCGGACCGACGCCGGGCCGATGCTGCGCTTCTACGGCGGGCTGTTCGGCTGGAGCTTCGACGAGCGCGGCCCGGGCTACAACGTCGCCCGCCTCGGCGGCCTCGACGTGACCGCGATCGGCTCGCAGGAGACCGGCACGCCCGATCCGCCGGTCTGGAACACCTACGTCTGCGTCACGAGCGCCGAGGCGGCCTGCGCGCGCGTGCACGGCGCCGGCGGCGCGGTCGTGACGGCACCGTTCGCGGTCGGCGACGCGGGCACGATGGCCGAGCTCGCCGACCCCGCGGGCGCGCACATCTGCGTCTGGGAGCCGGGGACGCACCGCGGCGCGCAGCTCGTCAACGCCCCCGGAAGCTGGAACTGGAGCTCGCTCGCGACGACCGACCTCGAGGGCGCCCTGACGTTCTACGAGGTCGTCTTCGGCTGGGAGGCGACGACGATGGAATGGGAGGGCGTGACCTCGGCATGTGGCGCCGGCCGGGGTACGGCGAGGAGCTCGAGCGGCTCTACCCGGGCACGCTCGCTCGGCACGCGGCGGCGCAGGCGCCGGAGGGCTTCAGCGACGCCGTCGCCTGGGCGATGGCGTCGTCCGACGACCGCTCGAGCTGGGGCGTGACGTTCGCCGTCGAGGACACCGACGCGGTCGCGGCCCGTGCCGCCGAGCTCGGCGGCACGGTGGTGGTCGCGCCCTACGACGCCGGCCCGGTGCGCGAGGCGGTGCTGCACGACCCAGAGGGCGCGCGGTTCTCGATCAGCAGCTACGACCCGCCGGCGGGCTGAAGCGGGAAGCGCGCCGCGACGCCGGCCTGCCACGCCGGTGCGGCCTGCGCGGCCGCCGCGGCGCCGGCGTCGCCGAACAGCGTCGCCGACACGACGACGTAGCTCGGGTCGCCGGGCCCGCCCGCGGTGAGCACCGCGATGCCGGGCGCCGGCTCGTCGAGCAGCAGCGTCATCACCGTGCCCTCGGCGGCGTCGACGCTGCCGGCCAGCGCGGGCGCGCCGTCCAGCCGCGCGGCGGTGCGGCCGGCGCCCGGGTCGGCGCCGACCGCGGCGAGCAGCTCGGCCCAGGCCGCTTCGCGCGGCGCCGGCAGGGCGCCGAACGCCACGAACGGCGTGCCGCGCTGGCCGGCGAAGTGCGTGCGGTAGAGCTGCAGCACGCGCAGGCAGCGGCGCCAGCCCTCGCGCGTGCTCTCGACCTGGTCGTCCCACTCCGGGCCCGCGCCGAAGCCGCTGTTGACGAGCCGCACGACGCAGGTGCCGCCCGCGCGCGCCTCCACGAGCAGCTCGAGCGCCGTGACCCGCGGCTCGACGCCCTGCGCGCGGGCTGAACGGCGCGCTCTGGAACGCGAACCGCCGCGGCCGCTCGTACGCCGTCACGGTGCCGTCGTCGTCCATGCCCTCGCCGTGGTGCATCGAGATCGTGCCGCCCTCGCGCTCCTCGATCTCCGCGGGCACGAACCAGATGCTGAGCCCGGGGCCGGTGGCGATCGCCTCCCAGACCTCCTCGGGCGTGCCCGGGACCTCGACCTCGAGGTCGACCGAGCGATCGTCTGCATGGGTCATGGCGTCCTCTCTTCGGGGAGCGGGTGCGCCGCGACCACGAGCCGGTGGCTGCGGCCGTCCGGCGCCTCCGCGTCGTGGTAGCGGGAAGCGAGCGCGGTCACCGCCGCGGCGAGGTCGTCGGCGAAGGCGGCGCGCGCGGCCGGCGACCGGAAGCGGATCTCGGTGTCGATCGCCAGCACCGGCAGCGTGCGGCCGGCGGTCTCGGCCCGGCGGGCCAGCGTGCCGACCTCGCGCACGAGCCTCGCCCCGAGCGCGATCAGGTAGCGGGTCGAGAGCCGGTCGGCGCGCTGCGGGTCGGTCGCCGCCTCGCCCAGCGCGGCGGGCGAGACGACGTACGAAGCCGCCGTCGCCACGAGCCGGCGCTCGGTCAGCCCGCCCCAGCGGCGCTCGTCGGCCACGCGCACGAGCCCGTGGGCCTCGAGCGTCCGCAGGTGGTAGTTGACCTTCTGGCGCGCGAGCCCGAACCGTGCGGCGAGCCGCCGCGGCCGACGCCGGCTCGGCCAGCGCGGCCAGCAGCCGCGCCCGCACGGGGTCGAGCGCGACCACCGCGGCGGCCGGGTCCTCGATCACGTCGACGTCGAGCATGCCTGCATCGAAGCATTGACAAACATTCTTGTCAAGACAGCCCCAACCTCACGCCAAGGGATCTCCAACCGTCGCGCGCAAGAGTGGGCCATGCCGACTCGAACGCAGGAGCCCGAGGCGCTGTTCCTGCGCTTCGGCACGGTGGCCGCGAGCGCGGCCGGGACGGCCGGCTTCGTCTACGTGGTCGGCGGCGCGGTGATGTGGCTGCGCTTCTGGCGCTCCGGCCTGCCCGCCGACCAGGCGCTCGCGCTCGTCCCGCGCACCGACCTGCTCGTCGTCGGCATGCGGATCATGATCCTCCCCGCGCTCGCCGCCGGCGGACTGTTCCTGCTGCTCGCCGCGCGCCGCTCGCGCCGCCCCGAGAGCGCGCGCGTGAGCCGCGCCGTGGTCGCGCTGCTGGCCGTGCCCGCGCTCGTGCTGGCGCTCGTCGTGCCGTTCGCCCCGGGCGCCTACGCGTGGCCGCTGGCCGCGCTCGGCCTCTGGTACGTCTGGTGCCACTGCCTGCGGGCGCAGGACGCGCACGCGCTCGTGCGCCGCGCCGTCGTCGCGGCGATGCTGGCCGCGGCGCTCGTCTCGATCGCCCGCCAGTTCGACCGCCCCGTGCAGCTCCCGAGCGCGACGCTCAGCGTCGCCGGCGCGCAGGAGCCGGTGACCGGCGTGCTCGTGACCGTGACGAGCGACGCCGTGGTGATCGGCGTGCCGGAGACGGCGCGGCTGACCAGCTTCCCGCGCGACCGGATCGAGACCGTCGAGGTCGGGCCGCCGCTCGACCGGCGCTCGCCGCAGCGGTCGCTGCTGAGCATGGCGATCGGCGGCGACGCCTGGGCGGCCACGCCGCTCGAGCTCTGGTGCGGCGGCGAGAGCTACGGCTGGACCGACCTCGGAGCGCTCTGCCGTACGCAGCCGCGGCTCGCGTCCGCGACGGGCCGTTTCGCGGCCGGGAGCGTGACCGTCGCCGTCCGCTGCCCGGCGGCCGCCGACCGCGGCTGCAGCGGCTTCCTCGCGCTCACGACCGAGCGGGCGTTCGCGCTCGACGAGCCGGGGCGCGCCGCGCCGCTCGAGCTCGGCCGCACCGTCTTCCAGCTCGAGCGCGGCACGCGGCTCGACGTCGCGCTGCCGGTCGCCGCCGCGCCGCTGCGCTGCCTCGGCGCGGCCGCCCAGCCGGTCCCGTTGCGGGCGATCCTGTCGTCCGACCGGTCGAGCCTCGGCGCGCTCAACGGGGACGCGGGCGAGCGCGTGCTCGTGCGCTTCCCGCCGCAGGCCGGGGCGACCGGGTGCGCCGAGCAGCCGGGCGTGCCGGCGACCGTCCAGAGCCTCCCGGCCGAGCCGCCCGTTCCCGGCGGGCCGCTCGTCCTACCGGCCCAGGACGGCCCAGGTGAGCCGTGAGAGCTCGCTGAGCTGCGTGGTGCGCTCGCCGAGCGCGCGCTCGACGCGGCGGCGCTCGAGGAACTGCGCGAGGTGGGCGCCGACGGCGCGCAGCAGGCGGTTCAGGCCCGGATCCGGCTCGCGCTGCTCGCGCGAGAAGAACAGGATCGCGGCGAGCACCTCGCCGCCGCGCGCGATCGGCATGGCGAGCGCCGACGACACGCCGGCGGCGAACGCCGCGGCGCGCCGCGGCGGAACAGCGGGTCGTCGTGCAGCGCCGGAGGCCCAGATCGGCGTGCGCCGCGCCCACGCCTGACCCGGGCAGCCCGTCGCCGATCTCGAAGCGTCTCGCCCGTCGCGCGCGGCCTCGAGCGCCTCGAGGCCGTCGCGGCGCTCGCCCGCGGCGTCGGTGCAGATCAGCACCTCGGCGCTCGGCGTCGAGCGTCCACAGCTCGGCGAGGTCCCAGTCGAGGTGCTGGCAGAGGCACTCGAGCAGCGCCGCCGACGCCGTTCTCGAGGTCCTCGGCGCGCATCGAGCACGTCGACGACCGCCTGCTCGGCCGCCTCGTACTGCTGCGTGCGGTGGCGCTCCGTGACGTCCTCGATCACGCCGGCGACGCCGAGCGGGCGGCCGGCGGCGTCGCGCGCCAGCCGCGCGCGCACCTCGGCCCAGCGGGTCACGCCCTCGGCGGTCACGTAGCGGTGGCGCAGGCGCACGACGTCGACCTCGCCGGCGATCAGCGGCGCGAAGGCGCGCGCGTGCGCGGCGCGGTCGGCGGGGTGCACGACCTCGCACGGCCGAGCGTCCGAGCGCCTCCGCGACCGGGATGCCCGGTCCAGCGCGTCCAGCGTCTCGTTCAGGAACGTCCAGCGCCCGCGCAGGTCGGTCTGGAAGACGATGTCGCCGACGCTCTCGACGACCGAGCGGTAGCGCTCCTCGCTCGCGCGCAGGCGCTCCTCGGCCTCGCGCCGCTCGGTGACGTCGACGCCCGATGCCGACCGCGCCGAGCGATGCGGCCCGCGCGCGTCGACGCACCGGGCGGGCGGAGGCGACCAGGTGGCGCAGCCGGCGCCGGGCGCGTCCACGACCAGCTCGACGTCGCGTCGACGACCTCGCCGTGCAGCGCGCGGAACAGCGGCACCTCGGCGGCGCGCAGCGGCGTGCGGCCGTCGGCGCGGCGCAGGCCGAAGTGCTGCGGGCCAGTCGAGCGGGTCGACGTCGGACCGCACCGCCGGCGCCGCGTCGCCGACGACGCAGGCGCCCGTCGGCGTCGCAGGCGACGACGGAGTCGGAGAGCTGCTCGAGGACCGCCGCCAGGAAGCCGCGCTCGGCCTCGAGCGTCGCGCTGCAGCCGCTGCGGTCTCGGTGACGTCGCGCACGCACGATCATCCCGCCGAGACGGCGCCGCGGCGTCGCGCAGCGGGACGTGCTCGAGCCGGTACTGGGCGCCGCCGCGCACGCCGCCCAGTCGTGGCCGGAGCTCGCCGCGCAGCGCGGCGTCGCAGTGCGGGAGCAGCTCCTCGCGGCGCTCGGCGGGCACGACGTCGGCGATCAGGCGGCCCCTCGATCTCGTCGCGGCGCCAGCCGTGCGCCTCCAGCGCCGAGCCCTCGAGCAGCGTGAAGCGCAGGTCGCGGTCGTAGAGCATCACCGACACGTCGGGCAGGTGGGCGGCGAGCGCCTCGTAGCGGGCGCGCGCGGCCGTCGCCCGCGGTCGCCCGGCGCGGCGCGCGCGCAGGCGTACAGGACGCCGCCGGCGGCGACCACGGCGAGCGCGATCGCGGAGCACGCTCAGCGCCACCGTCAGCGCGCGGCGGATCGCGGCCTCGGTCGGGCGCGAGCGCGGCGTCGAGGCTCGGCGACGCGTCGTCGCGCAGCGTCGCCGCTCGTCGGTCTCGAGCGGCGGCACAGCGTCGCCATGAACGTCGCGCCGATGTTCTGGCAGCTGCCCTTGAGCTTGTGGGCCGCGCGGCGCAGCTCCGTCGCCGTCGCCGGCGTCGACCGCGGCGTGCAGCTCGTCGAGCAGCGGCGGCGTGCTCGCCGACGAACAGGTCGACGAGCTGGTCGACGATGTCCGGGTAGTCGTCGCGGAACGTGCGCATGCGCGCCTCGTCGACGAGCGCCTCGACGGCCGCCTCGGCCGGCTCGGCCGGCGCGGCGAGCGGCGCGGCGCCGAGCGCCGAGCCAGCGCTCGAGCACGGCGTCGAGCTCCTCCGGCCGCAGCGGCTTGGAGAGGTAGTCGTCCATGCCCGGCGGCGAGGCAGCGCTCGCGGTCGCCCGCCATCGCGTGCGCGGTCATCGCGATCACCGGCAGGTGCGCGCCGGCGCGCCTCGGACGCGCGGATCGCCCGGTCGCCTCGTAGCCGTCGAGCGTTCGGCATCTGGCAGTCCATGAAGACCGCCGCGTACGCGCCGTGCGCCGAGCTTGGCGAGCGCCTCGCGCGCCGTCGCCGGCGACGTCGACGGCGAAGCCGCGCTTGGCGAGCATCGTCTCGATCACGAGCTGGTTGACCGCGTTGTCCTCGGCGACGAGCACGCGCACGCGCGCGCTGCGCGGGCCCGGCGCGGCCGCGCCGGCGCCGCCGGCGTGCCGCGTCGGCTCGGCGGCCCGGCGCGGCGTCGGCGACCGCCTCGCAGCAGCCGCGCGCGGCGGACCGGCTTGGTCAGGTAGCCGGCGATGCCGAGCTCGCGCGCGCGGCGCGCGGTGCGTCGCCGGTCGACGTGAGCATCACGAGCCGCGCGCCGCGCAGGCTCGGGGCCTGGCGGATCGCGGCCGCGAGGTCGAGGCCGTCCATCTCGGGCATGTGCGCAGTCGAGCAGCACGACGTCGAACGGCTCGCCGGCCCGCGACCGCGGCGTGCATCGACGGCGAGCGCGTCGGCGCCCGACGTCGGCCATGCTCGCAGCGCACGCCGCACGAGCGCAGGTACGCCTCGACGATCGCGCGGTTGGTCGCGTTGTCGTCGACGACCAGAGCGCCTGCAGGCCCGTCGGGCACCGGCGTCGCGCGGGCGGCGCGGCCGGGCGCGCGTCCCGGCGACCGCCGCAGGCGCAGCCGTGAAGCGAGAAGCGGCTGCCCGCGCCGGGCTCGGACTCGACGCCGATCGTCGCCGCCCATCAGCTCGACGAGCTGGCGCGAGATCGCCAGGCCGAGGCCGGTGCCGCCGTAGCGGCGGGTCGTCGAGCGCGTCGGCCTGCGAGAAGGACTCGAACAGGCGTGTCGAGCTTGCGCCGGCTCGATGCCGATGCCGGTGTCGGCGACGCTCGAAGCGCAGCGTCGACGTCGTCGCCCGCGCCCGCGGCAGCGTCGACGCGCACGGCGACCTCGCCGCGGTGCGGTGAACTTGACGGCGTTGGCGACCAGGTTGGTGAGGATCTGGCGCAGGCGGCCGCGGTCGCCGCGCACGCACGGCGGGCACGTCGTCGGCGACGAACGCGGTCAGCTCGAGGCCCTTGCCGTGCGCCTGCGGCGGCGAGCATCTCGCAGGCGTCCTCGACCGCCTCGCGCAGGTCGAAGTCGTGCTCGTCGAGCTCGAGCTTGCCGGCCTCGATCTTCGAGAAGTCGAGGATGTCGTTGATCACGCCGAGCAGCGCCTCGCCGGACGTGGCGGCGGTCTGCGGCGTACTCGCGCTGCTCGTGCGTCGAGCTCGGTCTCGAGCAGCAGCTCGGTCATCCCGATCACGCCGTTGAGCGGCGTGCGGATCTCGTGGCTCATGTTGGCCAGGAACTCGGACTTCGAGCGCGAGGCCTCGACCGCCTCGGCGAGCGCGTGCTTGCGCTCGGTGATGTCGGTGGCCATCGTCGCGACCGCGTAGACGTCGCCGCTGTCGTCCGTGAGCGGGAACTTGACGGTCAGGTAGGAGCGCGAGCCCTCGTTCGTGACGACGTCGCGCTCGTACTCGAGCACGCTCGCCGGTGCGCACGACCTCGAGGTCGGCGGCGCGCGAGGCGGAGGCGCGGCGGCCGTCCATCAGCTCGGCGTCGGTGCGGCCGAGCACCTCGTCCGGCGTGCGGCCGATCGCCTCGAGCCAGGAGCGGCCGACGAGCAGGTAGCGGCCGTGCACGTCCTTGACCGAGATGAACGCGGTCGCGTGCTCGAGGATGCCGTGGAGGCGGTCGCCGGCCAGTCGCAGCTCCTGCTCGCGCGCGCCGAGCGTGTCGGCCATCGCGTTGAAGGACGAGCCGAGGAGCGCGATCTCGCCGCGGCCGGTCGCGGGCACGCGCGCGTCGCGGCGGCCGTCGGCGAGCCGGCGGGCGGCGAGGGCGACGCGGCGCACGGGCCGCAGCACGGCCCGCTGCAGGTAGAGGGCGAGCAGCAGGAGCAGCACGATCGAGCCGCCGAGGCCGGTCGCGGCCAGCACGATCGTGCGGGTCGCCGCGCCTGCGGCGCGCTCGCGGCGGTGGTCGGCGAGCGCGCTGCTCGGCCTGGTGGAACGCGGTGAAGCGCGCGCGCAGCGCGTCGAGCCGCCGCTTGCCCTCGGCGGTCGAGGCCGACCAGCGCGGCGCCGCGCAGGTCGTACGCGCGCAGCGCGCAGCGGCTCGGCGTAGTCGGTGACGTAGGCGTCGACCGCGGTGCGCAGCTCGGCGAGCCGGCGGCGCTGGCCGGGTCGCGCGTCAGGCCGTCGAGCGCGACCAAGCGGCTGCCGTAGTCGCGGCGGCCGTTCTCGTACGGCTCGAGGAAGTCCGCGTCGCGCGTGAGCAGGTAGCCGCGCAGCCCGGTCTCGATGTCGACGACGCCGCGCTCGGCGCGCGTTGGAGAGCCGCAGGATCTGCTCGGCGCGGCGGGCGCCGTCCGCTTCCGCATGCTGGTCGCGTACGCTCAACATGAGCGCGGCGAAGGTGCCGCTGACGAGCAGCGAGCACGAGCGCGAACGCGGCGAGCGTGGGCGCCGGTCAGCCCGCGCGCGATCCGTGAGGGGACGGAATCCGTCATCGACAACCATCAAGATCGGCCAATCGCTGAACGAATTGACCCCGACGTCCGATAACCGTCCACAGCCCATGAACGTCCTGATCGCCGACGACGACCCGAGCACCCGGCTGCTGGTGAGCACCGCCGTGGAGCGGCTCGGGCACGCGCTGCTCGGTCGCGGAGGACGGCGCCGACGCGTGGCGCCGCTTCCAGGCCGAGGCGCCCGACGTCGTGATCACCGACTGGGAGATGCCGGGCATGGACGGCACGGCGCTCGCGCGGCGCGATCCGCGGCCACCGCGGGCGCCTACACGTACGTGATGGTGCTCACCGGCGCCGCCGACGAGGACGCCGCCCGCGCGGCGATGGAGGCGGGCGCCGACGACCTGATCCTCAAGCCGCTCGATCGCCGCCGAGCTCGAGCGCAAGCTGATCGCCGCCGGCCGCGTGACCGCGCTGCACCGGCGCATGCACGACGACGCCCGCCACGACGCGCTCACCGGCCTCGGCAACCGGCTGCGGCTGGCCGAGGACCTCGAGGCGCTGTGCGGCCGCGTCGCGCGCTACGGCCACAGCTACTGCGTCGCGCTGTTCGACGTCGACGGCTTCAAGGGCTACAACGACGGCGCCGGTCACCTGGCGGGCGACGACGTGCTGCGGGCGGTCGCCGACGCGCTGCGCTGCCGAGATCCGCGTCGGGCGACGCGGTGTACCGCTACGGCGGCGAGGAGTTCCTCGTGCTGCTGCCCGAGCAGTCGCTGGACTCCGCCGCGCTCGCCGCCGAGCGCCTGCGCGCGGCGGTCGAGGCGCTGCAGCTCCCGCACCCCGGCGGCGGCGTCGTCACGGTCAGCGCCGGCGTCGCCGGGCTCGACGACCGCCGAGCGCCGCCCGGAGGAGCTGTTCGAGCAGGCCGACGCGGCGCTCTACCGGGCCAAGGCGGGCGGGCGCAACCGCGTGCACGTGTACCAGCGGCGCCGACCGCCGCGACGCCCGCGATCCGCGTCGTCGATCGCCGACGACGACGCGACGATCCGGCTCACGCTGGGCGCGCTCGCCGCGCGCGCCGGCGGTCTCGAGCTCGTCGGCGAGGCCGAGGACGCCGAGGAGGCGATCGAGGTGGTCGCCTACCGGCGCCCGGACGTCGTGCTGCTCGACTTCGACATGCCCGCGGGCGGTGGCGTGCGCGCGGCGAACGAGATCAGGGAGACCACCCGAGCACCCGCATCGTCGCGCTCAGCGCCGACGCCAGCCCGGAGGCGCAGATGGACATGGCGCGCGCCGGCGCGGTCGGCTACCTGGTCAAGGGCGCGTCGGACGACGAGATCGTGCGCGCGATCCGCAGCGCCGCCAAGTGGTAGTCAGAGCTCGACCCTGACGTCCCAGAGCTCGGGGTAGAAGCGGTCGCCGATCGTGCCGCGCAGGTACTCGACGCCGCGCGAGCCGCCCGTCCCCGGCCGCGAGCCGATCTCGCGCGCCGCCATCAGCATGTGGTGGTGGCGCCAGCGGGCGACCGACTCGTCGTGGTCCACGAGCAGCTCGGCGACCTGGTGCAGCGCGCCGCGGCGGGCGTCGTCCGAGTGGTCGCGGTAGAGGTCGGCGAGCGCCGCCAGCCGCTCGTCGCGGTCCTCGGGCAGGTCGGCGGCGGCGCGCAGCGCGTCGTAGACGCCGGGGCTCTCGGCCTCGATCCGGCGGAACTGCTGCGACTGGAAGCCGGACGCCGGCGCGAGCGGGTCGCGGAACTCGAGGAAGCCGTCCGGGCTCATCGTCTCCAGCACCGCGAGGTGCTCGAGCAGCAGCCGGTCGATCGCCACGACCCGCTTCAGCGGCCAGATCGCCGCCTGCGGCCGCCCGGCCTCGAGCTCGGCGCGGGCGTGGGCGAGCTCGTGCAGGATCAGCTTGAACCACAGCTCGTAGGACTGGTGGACGACGATGAACAGCAGCTCGTCGTGCGCCTCGGGCGTGATCGGCTGCTGCAGCCGCAGCAGGTCGTCGATCCGCAGGTAGCCCGCGTACTCGGTCGGCGGCGGCGGGCCGGCGGGCGGGTCGCCGTCGAGCGCGCGGTTGACGAGCGCGTCGGCGGCCGCGTTCTGCGCGCGCGGCACGGAGCGCACCTCCCAGTGCTCGAAGCCCTCCAGCGCCGCCTTGGCGGCGCGGTGCAGCGGCACCATGTCCGGGTGCTTGACCTTGTACTCGCCGTTGACCTGCTTCGCGACGAGCTCGGAGTCGTTGACGACCTCGACCTCGGTCGCCCCGAGCGCGCGCGCACGGTCGAGCCCGAGCAGCAGCCCGCGGTACTCGGCGACGTTGTTCGTCGCCTCGCCGATCAGCTCCGCCGTCTCGTCCAGCGTCCTGCCGTCGGGAGTCGACACGCACGGCCGCCGCGGCGGCCGCTCCGGGGTTGCCGCGAGCGCCGCCGTCCACGTGGACGACGAGACGCAACGCCTCTAAGCGGCGGAGAGCGGCGGGAAGTCCCCGGTGACCCGTGGACGCCGGCGGTCGCGCACCTCGCGCATGCCGCCACCGCCGCCGCCGGTGTCGCGCCGCTCCTTCTTGCGGCGGTCGACGATCACCTCGACGTTCGGGTCGTCCACGTAGTAGTCGTTGAGCTTCTCGTAGAGCTCGTCAGCCAGGGGCTCGGGCACGACGCAGTAGATCACTGTGTGGACGCTACCAAGGTGGGGTTTGTGCAGACATCGACCATTCGTCGAAAATCATGCCAGGTGGAGATTGCCGCGCTCGTCCGCCTGCGCGTTGATCTCCTGCTCCTCGGGCACCAGCTCGGCCAGCTCGTCGCCCTGCGCGTCGCGCCGGACGCCGCCGGCCTCGTCGGACAGGTCGATCTCGAACCGGTACCAGCTCAGCTCCCACATGACGGTGATCGTCACGACGCTCGGGCGGTCGGTGCGCGGCCGCACGCAGACGCCGGGAGCGCCGAGCGAGCGCGCCACGCCGCCGACGGTGCGCGTGTGGTCGGACGCGTTGAAGACCTCGAGCGCGCGCTGCATCTTGAGGTCGGCGTTCGTCGGCACCGCGCGCACGTGGCGCGGGCGCCGCGGCGGCTCGGGCGCCGGCCGCGGGGCCTCGGGCTCCTCGGCGGGCGCCTCGTCGGCCGCGGCCATGTCCTCCTGGACCTCGCGCGCCCGCTCGCGGCGGGCCCGCAAGCGGTCCCGCAGGCCGCGCCCGCGGCCCTCGTGGCGGGTGTGCCGCAGCGCGAGGTCGTCGCCGCCCGACTCGCGGATCCAGCCCTCGTGCTGCGCCCGCGCGGTGCAGAGGTCGCAGACCTGGCGGCGCGAGCCGCCGGCGAGGAACGTCTCGGCGTGCTCACCGCGCAGCAGCGTGCGCCCGCAGATGTCGCAGGCGAGGTCCTCCTGGTTGGTGCGGATGTCCCTGGAAGTGGCCATGTCGGGCGGGCCGAGCGTAGCAACGGTCCCGCCTCCCGCCCGCAACTTCAGGCCCTGACTTCCTCTTCCTCGCGCGCCTTGTCGACGACCTTCTGCGCGAGGTGCGACGGGACCTCCTCGTAGCGCAGGAACTCCATCGTGTACTCGCCCTGGCCGCCGGTCAGCGAGCGCAGGTCGGGGGCGTAGGCGAGCAGCTCCGCCATCGGCACCTCGGCCTTGACCTCGGTCATGCCGCCGACGCCCTCGGTGCCGAGCGGACGGCCGCGGCGCGAGGACAGGTCGCCCATGACGTCGCCGACCGACTCCTCGGGGACCGACGCGCTGACCAGCATGATCGGCTCCAGCAGCACCGCGCCGGCCTGCTCGAGCGCCTGCTTCATGGCCAGCGACCCGGCGAGCTTGAACGCCATCTCCGACGAGTCGACCGAGTGGTAGGAGCCGTCGAACAGCGTCACCTTGACGCCCTTGACCGGGAAGCCGGCCACGGCGCCCTGGCTCATCGCGTCCAGCACGCCCTTCTCGACGGCCGGGATGAAGCCGTTCGGGATCACGCCGCCCTTGATCGCGTTGACGAACTCGAACTCGCCGCCGCCCTCGGCGAGCGGCTCGATCTCGATGTGGCAGTCGCCGAACTGGCCGCGCCCGCCGGTCTGCTTCTTGTGGCGGCCGTGCGCCTTCGCGCCGCGGCGGATCGTCTCCTGGTAGGGCACGCGCGGCGGCTTCAGCGTCACCTCGGCGCCGAATCGCGCACGCATCCGCTCGACGATCACCTCGACGTGGATCTGCGAGAGCCCGGCGACGATCTGCTCGCCGGTCTGCTGGTCGCGGTGCAGGTCGATCGTCGGGTCCTCCTCCTGCAGGCGCCGCAGCGCCGTGAAGACCTTGTCCTCGTCGCCCTTGGCCTTGGCCTCCATCGCGAACGCCATCACGGGCGCGGGCAGCTTGACCGCGGGCATCACGATCGGCTCGTCGCGGGCCGCGAGCCAGTCGCCGGCGCGCGTCTCCTTGAGCTTGGCGACGGCCCCGATGTCACCCGGCCCGAACGCGTCGGCGTGGTTGACGTCCTTGCCCTGCGGGACCAGCAGCTGCCCGATCCGCTCCTTGTGATGGGTGCGGGTGTTCATCACCTGCGTGTCGTGCGTCATCGTGCCCTGGTAGACGCGGAACAGGTTGATGCGGCCCGCGTACGGGTCGGCGCGGGTCTTGAAGACGTAGGCGAACATCTCCGCCTCCGGGTCCGGCTCGAGCTTGTGGCCCTCGACGTGGAGGCGCTCGTGCTGGACCGGGGACGGCAGGTCGTCGACGATCGCGTCGAGCAGCCGGTTGGCGCCGAGGCACGTCGTGGCCACGCCGCAGGTGACCGGGAAGATGTGCCCGCGGTCGGTGCCGTCCTCGAGCGCCGTGACGATCTCCTCGTGGGAGATGTCCTCGCCCTCGAGGTAGCGCTCCATCAGCGACTCGGAGTTCTCCGCCACCTCGTCCATCAGCTTCTCGCGGTACTCCTGGGCCAGGTCGGCGAGGTCGTCCGGGATCGGGATCTCGCGGCACTCGTCGTCGGAGTACTCGTAGGCCTTCATGTCGACGAGGTCGATCACGCCGCGGACCTCGTGCTCGCGGCCGATCGGGATCTCCGTCGCCACCACGTGCGGGCCGAAGGCGGCCTTCAGCGCGTCGAGCGTGCGGAAGAAGTCCGCCCGCTCGCGGTCGAGCATGTTCACGTAGACGAGCCGGGCGACGTGGAGCTCGGACGCGCGCTCCCAAAGGCGCTGCGTGCCGACCTCGACGCCCATCACGCCGTTGACCACGAACACGGCGGACTCGCACACCCGCAACGCGCCGAGCGCGTCGGCGATGAACGAGGGCTCGCCGGGCGTGTCGATGAGGTTGACCTTCACGTCCTTCCACGCGAACGACGCCAGCGAGGCGGAGATCGACATCCCGCGCGCCTTCTCGTCGTCGTCGGCGTCGGACACCGTCGTCCCGTCAGCCACCGAGCCGAGTCGGGTGGTCGCGCCGGCCTCGTGCAAGAGGGCCTCGTGCAGCGACGTCTTCCCGCTCCCCCGGTGGCCCACTAGCGCCACATTGCGGATCCTGTCGGCAGCCTGCATATGAACTGCTCCTCCTTCCCTCGCCTGGGACGGAGGACCCTACTCTCAATCCCGCAGACTGTCTCCCTGCAGGCGGGACTTGAGACGCAGGACCGCCTTCGTGTGCAGCTGCGAGATCCGCGACTCGGTGACGCCGAGGACCTCGCCGATCTCGCGCAGGGTCAGGTTCTCGTAGTAGTAGAGCGCGATCACGAGCTTCTCGCGCTCGGGGAGCGCGGAGATCGCGTCGGCCAGCCGGTCCTTGAGCTCGGAGGCGTCGAGCAGCTGCTGCGGGTCGGGCGCGTCGTGGTCCTGGAGCGTGTCCAGCAGCGAGACCTGGTCGCCGGAGGCGTCGGAGACCGCCCACAGCTCGTCGAGCGCGACGACCGTGGAGTTGGAGATCTTGACCAGCGCCTCCTGGAACTCGTCCGTCGAGAGGCCCAGCTCGCGCGCCATCTCCTCGTCGGACGGCGTCCGGTGCAGCCGGTGCTCGAGCTTCGCGTGCACGCGCTCGATCTCGCGCGCCCGCGCACGCACCGACCGCGGCACCCAGTCGAGTGCGCGCAGCTCGTCGATGATCGCGCCCTTGATGCGCGTGATCGCGTAGGTCTCGAACTTGATCTCGCGCTCGGTGTCGAACCGCTCGATCGCGTTGATCAGCCCGATCAGGCCGTACGAGATCAGGTCCGACTCCTCGACGTGGGCCGGCAGGCCGGTCGACATCCGCCCGGCGACGTACTTGACCAGGGGCGAGTAGGCGACGACGAGCTTTTCCCTCGCCGGCTCGGAGCCCTCTTCCTTGTAGCGCCTCCAGAGCTCCTTCAGCTCGAGCGCTTTGACGTTGGTGTCCAGGGTCAAGTCTCCCGATTCACGCCCGCGGGTGGCTACGAAGATAGGCCGCTCGCAGGCGGGCCGACTCTACCCGAGTGTAGACCTGGGTCGTCGAGACGGACGCATGGCCCAGCATCTCCTGGATCGCGCGCAGGTCCGCGCCGCCCTCCAGGAGATGCGTCGCGAACGAGTGGCGGAGCGCGTGCGGGTGCACCGCGCCCTGCGAAGCGGCGTGCCGCGCCCAGACCCGCAGGCGCCGCCGGACGTCCGACGTCGAGAGCCGGCGGCCGGACTTGGAGAGGAACAGCGCGCTGTCGTCGGCGGCGCCGTCGAGCGCCGGCCGGCCGCGCTCGAGGTAGCGCGTGATCGCCGCCAGGGCGGGCTCGCCGGCGGGGACGAAGCGCGTCTTGCCGCCCTTGCCCTCCACGCGCACCTGCTCGGCGTCGAACTCGATCGATCCGACGTCGAGGTTCACCAGCTCCTCGGCCCGCAGGCCGCAGGCGTAGGCGAGCTCGAACAGCGCACGGTCGCGCAGCTCGAGCGGCGTCGTGGCCGGGATCCGGTCGAGCAGCGCGGCGACGTCGTCGGGCCGGATCGTGCGCGGCAGCGTCTGCGGCAGCTTCGGCGACGGCAGCAGATCGGCGGGGTTCGCGGCCATGTCGCCGTGCTCGACCATCGAGCGGAAGAAGGCGCGTGCCGAGGCGAGCTTGCGGGCGAGCGTGCGCGGCGCCGAGCCGCGGTCGGACAGCCGGGCGGCGTAGCCGCGCAGCAGGCGGTAGGTCACGGCCTCGGGCGCGAGCCCCTGGGCGACGGCCCACTGGGCCAGCTCGGAGGCGTCGGCGCCGTACGCGCGGCGCGTGCGCTCGGCGGCGGCGCGGCGCTGCAGGTCGGCGTCGAAGCGCCGCAGGGCGGCGCCCCAGGCGTCGCTAGCCTGCGGGGCCGTGGCCGTGTTCTTCATCGATACCTCCACGGGTCAGGTGGCGACCCAGCGCCAGCTCGTGGAGGCAGGGCTCGCTCCCGCGGACGCGCTGCCGCCGCGGCCCTGGCATCGCATCCAGGGCACGGGTGACGCGACGACCATGTGGTACGCGGTGATGCGCAAGGAGGTACGCGAGAGCGTCTTCATCGGCGCCCTCTGCATTCGCCACTCCGACCATCATGCCTCCCTGCTGCAGTCCGGCTGGCAGGAAGTGACGCCCGAGGAGATCCGCCGTCAGGCGATGTAGATCGGCGCCCCGACCTCGACCTGGTCGTACAGCTCGATGACCTCGGGGATCCGCATGCGGATGCACCCGTGCGAGGCCGCCGTGCCGATCGACCCGTCGGCGTCGGTGCCGTGGATGCCGGCGCCGTCGTAGATGCCCATCCAGCGCGCCTTCAGCGGGTTCTCGGGCGTGCCGCCGGGCACGACGGTGCCGGCGAGGTCGCCCGCCCAGTCGGAGTTCGGCACGCTCCAGGCCGGGTTCTCGGCCTTGTTCGCGATCTCGTAGAGGCCCGCCGGCGTCTCGAGGCCGACCTGGCCGACCGCGATGCCGTAGGTCTTGACGGGCTTGAGGCCCTTGTAGAGCGTGAGCTGGAAGGCGCCGCGGTTGACGATGATCACCGTCGGATACTTGTCGGCGAGCTCGGCCGTCGTGACCTTCGGCTCGACGACCTCGGTGCGCACGCGCACGCTGCGGCTGCCCGTGGCGCTCAGCAGCGAGCGCTCGAGGTCGCGCCGCAGGCGGTCGGCCCGGACCGAGAGGCCGTCGCGCGAGGCGATCGGGTCCACGCTGCCGTTCTCGAGGTCGACCGACGCGTCGCGCGGCTCGACCGAGAGCTTCTCCTCGGCGCGGCGGGCGACCTTGCGGATCGCGCCGCGGTCGTAGGAGATCTTCGCCTCGACCTGGGTCTCGAGCTCCTCACCGCTCACCTTGCGCCACGTGCGGCTGACGAGGTTGCCCTCGCGTGACGCGGCGACGGCACGGGAGACCGAGCCGTCGATGTCGATCGCGACGTTGGCGGCCTTCGGCGTCAGCGTGAACCTGCGGCCCTCGTAGCGCGCGACGACCGGGCGGTCGAGCGGCGCGAGCAGCGTGCTGCGCAGCTTGGCGCGCGCCTGGTCGGGCGTGAGGCCGCCGACGGCGACGCCGTTGACGGTGACGCCCTCGGCGATCTTCTCGCGCTGCGAGTGATCGAAGGCGTAGAGCGATCCGGCGCCCACGAGCAGCGCGACGATCATCAGGGAGAGGACGGCGAGAAAGCGACGGGGCATGGGGCTCAACGATGGTAGGGGCTCGACACGACGGTACAAACCCCTGCAAGGGGGCTGGCGTTACACCGTTCCGCGCCGGCGCACGCTCGGACTCCAGCGTAGGAACTCCTCGACCTCGCGTTCGTACCGGTAGGGCTCGCCGCGTCCCGCCATCAGCGGCGCGGCGCGCTCGGCCTCGGCGTGCTTGAGCACCGTCTCGCGGCTCGTGAACGCGTAGGCGTAGCCGGCGGCCTTGAGCCGGCGGTTGTCGAGCCCGCGCCCGTAGCGCAGCTGGTTGAGCACCTCGGGTGGCAGCCGCAGGCCCAGCGGGCGCAGGGCCGCGGCCTGCAGCGACGTGCCGAACGGCGTCAGGATCGGCGCCGGCGGCTTGCCGAGCAGCGAGGCGACCTCGGACAGCGCGAGCACGCCGTCGGCAGCCGCGTTGTAGACGCCGGGCAGGTCCTGCTCGGCCGCGAAGCGGAGCACGCCGACCAGGTCCTCCTCGTGGATGAACTGGTAGCGCGGGTCGAAGCCGAGGATGCTCGGCACCGCCGGCAGGCCGAACAGCGCGGTGTGCGAGGTGTCGATCCCCGGCCCCAGCGCGTTCACGAACCGCAGTGTCGTGACCGTGACCTGGGGGTGGCGCTCGGCGAACCCGGCGACGGCCTTCTCGGCCTCGACGATGTCGGCCTCGAGCTGGGTGCGCGGCGGGTGCGGGCGGCCCATCTCCTCGGTGAAGAAGGCCGGGTCGTCGCGCTCGCAGCCGTAGAAGTGCGCGGACGACTTGAAGACGACCTTGCGCACCGGCGAGTCAGGACCGCCGCACGCCGTCAGGATGTTCATCGTGCCGATCACGTTGGCCTCGTGGGCCACGCGCGCCGGCGTGCGGCGGGTGTCGGCGACGAGCCGCGTGTCGATCACCGTGTCGATCTCGGCGGCCTGGACGATCCGCCGCAGCAGCGCGTGCTGAAGGCCGACGCGGACGAACTCGGCGCGCTCGAGCTCGCAGCTCGGGTCTTCGGTGCCGACGCAGATGATCGTCTCGACCGAGCGGTCCTTCTCGATCGCCTGCGCCAGGCGGCCGCCCCAGTAGCTGGAGATGCCGGTGATGAGGATGCGCTTGGAGGTCATCCGAGCCACACCGACCGGCGGGTCGAGACGAGGTCGACGAGCTCGTCCTGGATGCGCGCGCGGACGTCCTCGGCGACCGTCTGCACGAGGCCCTTGTCGTCCCACGGCCGCTCGCCCCAGCCGTCGGTCGGGATCGGCTCCAGGAAGCGGATCCGGAACTTGGCCGGCAGGTAGGCGACCCCGAGCAGCCCGAAGTGCGGGAACAGCGGCGTGATCGGGAAGTAGATCAGGCCGGTGAGGCGCTTGAGCAGCCCGACCTGCGCGAACGTCGGCATCGCCTCCTCGGCGCCGAGCACGGCGACCGGGACGATCGGGGCGCCGGCGCGCATCGCCGCCTCCACGAAGCCGCCGCGGCCGAAGCGGCGCAGCTTGTAGCGGTCCTTGTAGAGCTTCTCGGTGCCCTTGCGGCCCTCGGGGAACACGAGCACGAGCTGCTCCTCGTCGTAGAGCAGGCGCTGCACGTTGGCCGGGTGCGCGGGCACGCCGCCGAGCTTGTTGACCAGCATCGCCAGCCCGGGATAGCCCTTGAAGAAGTGCTCGACGGTCAGGTGCAGCGGCCGCGGGCGCGAGTGCTCCTCCTTGATCGCCTTGGCGATCATCGCCGCGTCCGGCGGCAGCGCGCCGCCGTGGTTGGAGACGAGCAGGGCGCCGCCGGTGGCCGGGACGTTCTCGATCCCCTCGACCTCGCAGCGGAACCAAAGGTGGTAGAGGAACTCGTAGAGCGTCGCGTCGATCAGGCCCTCGACGCGCTCGGAGCGGCCCCAGTCGGTGATCTCGCGGTCGGGCTCGATCGCGGGCAGCAGCGCGCGCGGCTCCGGGTCGATGGGCGCGGGGAGGGACTTCACCGCAGCACCGGCTCCAGGCGCTGCTCCAGCGCCGGCCAGTCGGGTGCGCAAACGATGTCCTCCTCCTCGCAGAGGTCGCGGTTCCAGGGGTGCAGGATCGTGGCGGGGGTGATACCCGCTTCAGCCGCTCCCAGCAGATTCGCCGGCGAGTCGTCGATCAGCACGTCGATGCCGATCTCGCGGCAGCGGCTGAGCTTGTCGTAGGAGCAGTAGAGCTCGTCGTAGGGCATCGCGATGCTCGCGAGCCAGCGCTCGGTGGCGGCGTGCGCGTCGGTCGTGCGGTGCGAGGTGACGTGGATGAAGTGCCCGGCGTCGTGCCAGCGCGTGATCGCCTCGACGGCGCCCGGGTACGGCTCGGCGGCGAGCACGTGGCGCTCGCGATGGGTCTCCTGCACGCACGCTCGCACCTGCTCGGGGCGCAGCAGCCCGATGCCCCACGTGAGCTGCTCCTCGTACGGGAGGTCGACGCCGAACCGCCGCTTGGCGACGGCCGCGAGCTGGTCCCAGTAGTGGTGGAGCGTGGAGTCGATGTCGATCGCGATCCGCACGGCCGCTGATACGGTAGAGGCCCGTGATTCGGGTGCATAAGCGAGCAGCTGCACTGGCCCGGAACGGGGCCTTCAGACCGCCGGCCGACGAGACGTACGCGGACGGTGACGATGCGAGCTGGATGAGCATCGACTGGCCGTCGATGACCCGCAGGATCAGCGTCTTCGACCGCCAGGTGAACGTCGTCGACATGGGCGGCGACGGCCCGCCGCTGCTGTTCATCCACGGTCTCGGCGGTGCCTGGCAGAACTGGCTGCTGAACATGCCGGCGTTCGCCGACTCGCACCGCGTCGTCGCGCTCGACCTGCCCGGCTTCGGCGAGTCCGAGATGCCGGAGGACGAGTCCGAGCTGTCGATCCAGGGCTTCGCGAAGGTGGTCGACGCCGTCTGCACCGAGCTCGACATCGACTGCCCGATCGTGGTCGGCAACTCGATGGGCGGCTTCGCCGGCGCCGAGCTGGCGATCTCCTACCCGACGCGGGTCAAGAAGCTCGTGCTGGTCTCGGCCGCGGGCATCTCGACCGAGCACGTGCGGCGCGAGCCGCTGGTCGCGTTCGGGCGGCTGTGGGCCGCGACGACGAGCCGCACCGCGACGCTGGCCGACCCGGTCGTGCGCCGGACGCGGCTGCGGCGCCTGTTCATGCAGACCGTCGTGCTGCACCCCGAGAAGCTGTCGGTGCCGTTGACGGCCGAGCTCGTCCAGGGCGCCAACAAGCCGGGCTTCGTGCCCGCGCTCGGCGCGCTGCTCGGCTACTCGTTCCGCGACCGGCTGCCGCAGATCGAGGTGCCGGTGCTGATCGTGTGGGGGCGCCAGGACCTGCTCGTGCCGGTCGGCGACGCCGAGCGCTTCGAGCAGCTGATCGGCCCGAACGCGCACAAGGTGATCTTCGAGGACACCGGGCACCTGGCGATGCTCGAGCGGCCGGGCCGCTTCAACGAGCTGCTGGCCGGCTTCATCGCCGGCGAGCGCGACCCTCAGGAGGGCGTGGAGGGCGTCAACGCGTGATCGCGCCCTCGGACGCGCTCGAGACCAGCTTCGCGTACTTGGCCAGGACGCCCACCGGCTCGCTCGGCGGCGGCGGACTCGTAGGCCGCGACGCGGGCGGCGATCTCGTCGTCGGACAGGTCGACGTCGAGGCGGCGCGCGTCGACGTCGATCGTGACCGTGTCGCCGTCGCGGACGGCCGCGATCGGGCCGCCGTGCAGCGCCTCGGGGGCCACGTGGCCGACCATGAAGCCGCGCGTGGCGCCGGAGAAGCGGCCGTCGGTGAGCAGCGCGACCGAGTCGCCGAGCCCCTCCCCCACGATCGCCGCCGTCACGGCGAGCATCTCGCGCATCCCGGGGCCGCCGGCCGGGCCCTCGTTGCGGATCACCACGACGTCGCCGGGGTTCGAGCTCGCCGCCGGTGACCGCGGCCATCGCGGCCTCCTCGCCCTCGAACACGCGCGCCGGGCCGCTGTGGTGGGTGCGCGTCGTGGCCGCTCAGCTTGACCACGCAGCCGTCGGGCGCGAGGTTGCCGCGCAGGATCGCGAGCCCGCCGGTCGGCTTGAGCGGGTCCTCGAGCGGGCGGATGACCTCCTGCCCGGGCTGCTCCTCGGCCGCGGCGGCGTGCTCGCCGATCGTGCGGCCGGTGACCGTGGGGGCGTCCTCGTGCAGCAGCCCCGCCTCGCTGCAGGCGGTGGGCGAGCACGGCGCAGCCGCCGGCGTCGTGCAGGTGCGTGGCGACGAAGCGGCCGCCCGGCTCGAGGTCGCAGAGCAGCGGCGTGCGGTGGCGATCCGGTCGAAGTCGTCGATCGACAGCTCGACGCCGGCCTCGCGCGCGACGGCGAGCAGGTGCAGCACGGCGTTGGTCGAGCCGCCGCTGGCCGCGACCGCCGCGATCGCGTTCTCGAGCGACTCGCGCGTGATCAGGTCGCTCGGGCGCTGGCCGCGGGCGAGCACGTCCATGACCAGCTCGCCGGCGCGGTACGCGACCTCGGCCTTGGACGGCGTACTGGGCCGGGACGCCGGAGCCGGGATCGGCGAGATGCCGAGGAACTCGAACGCCATCGCCATCGTGTTGGCGGTGAACTGGCCGCCGCAGGCGCCGGCGCCGGGGCAGGCGGCCTCCTCGAGCGCGATCAGGTCGCTCCTCGCTGATCTTGCCCGCGGCGTGCGCGCCGACGGCCTCGAAGACGTCCTGGATCGTGACGTCCTCGCCCTCGAAGCGCCCGGGCGAGATCGAGCCGCCGTAGAGCATCACGCCCGGGCACGTCGAGCCGCGCGAGCGCCATCACGGTGCCCGGGATCGTCTTGTCGCAGCCCGACAGCGCGATCACGGCGTCGAACATGTGGCCCGCGGCGACGAGCTCGATCGAGTCGGCGATCACCTCGCGGCTGACGAGGCGACGTCTTCATGCCGCTCGGTGCCCATCGTGATGCCGTCGGAGATCGCGATGGTGTTGAACTCCATCGGCGTGCCGCCGGCCGCGCGGATGCCGTCCTTGACCTGCTCCGCCAGCGCGCGCAGGTGGAAGTTGCACGGCATCGTCTCGATCCAGGTGTTGGCGACGCCGACGATCGGCTTGCGCGAGCGCCTCGTCGTCGAAGCCGATGCCCTTCAGGTAGGCGCGGGCGGGTGCGCGGTCGGGGCCCTCGGTGAGGGCGCGCGAGCGGTGCTTGGGATCAAGGCCGGCCATGGCCGGCGAGACTATCCGGCGTTCGGCTTGTCGTGCCGCGCCGGCGGCGGCGCGGGCTCGGCGGTCGAGCGGCGCTCGAGCCGCTCGCGCTCCCAGCGGCCGAGCCGCCAGATGTCGCGCCGGACCTGCTTCGGGTCGACCTGACGGCCGGGCAGGTGCAGGTTGGCCTCGGCGATCAGGCGGCGCTCGTCGCCCTTCAGCGCCATCCACTTGGCCAGCACGTCGTCGGAGTCGGGCAGCCGCGCGCGAGCCGTACGGGCGCGTCTCGTCGGGGAACTCGACGCAGTACTCGTTCAGCAGCTGCCCGGTCTGCGGCAGGTAGGCCACGATCGGCTTGTGCGGGTAGACGAGGTAGGCGTACGGGACGCCGCGCAGGTCGCGCGCCGCGTCGGCCGGGAGCCCGTGCTGGCCGCCCCAGACGCGGACGAACCCGAGGTCGCGGTACATCGCCCACTCCTCCTCGTTCACGCACGACTTGCAGCAGCTCGCGGGCGCGCTGCTCGGCGCGGCGCTCGCGGCCGGGGTCGTACGCGGCGGGGACGCCGGCCTTGCGCGCCTCGCGGCGGGCGCGGCGCTGCGTCCAGGCGGCGCTCCAGGTACGGCTGCGTGATCTCGAACAGCAGCGCGAGCGCGACGATCGCCGTGACGCAGAGCGCGAGGAGCACCGGCGGCTTACTCGCCGCCGGCGCCGCCGGCGGCGCGCGGGAAGAAGATGACGCGATCGGTCGTGCGCGGGATGTCCTCGAAGCTGGTGACCATCTCCGCCTCGCGGCGGCCGGTCGCGCTGGTCAGCGGGATCGCTGCCCACATGCCCGCGTCGAGCTGGCGCCGGAACTCCTCGACGAGGCGCTCCTCGTCCTCGACGACGTCAACGTCGCCCTCGGCGATCAGACTGCTCGCCGTGCCCCGGCCTCATCCGCAGGAACTTCATGCGGCCTCGATTATGCCAGAGGCGGTGGGTTCTGCCCTGCGCGTCTCGGCGCCGATCCGTCAGCGACGAGGACGTCGACGGGGCCGGCGCCGCGGCCGAGGCCCCGCAGGCCGTCGCGGCACGGCCTCGCCGGCGATCCGCCGCGCCGCGCGGGCGGCCTCGAGCGGCGTGAAGCCCTTCGCGAGGTGCGCGGCGAGCGCCGAGCTGTGGGTGCAGCCGGAGCCGTGCGCGGCGCCGTCGGGGTGGCGCGTGCCGGGGATCGCGCGTCATGCGTCGCGCCGTCGAAGAAGAGGTCGGTCGCCTCGTCGCGGTGGCCGCCGGTGATGACGACGTTGGCGCGGGCCGAGGGCGTGCAGGGCGCGCGGCGAGGGTCTCGACGTCGGTCGCGCCGGCGGCCCCGCGAGCACGCGCGGCCTCGGGAAGGTTCGGCGTGATCACGGTCGCGCGCGGGAGCAGCTCGGTCGACGAGCGCGGCGCGCGCGCGGTCGTCGAGCAGCACGGCGCCGGACTCGGCGACCATCACGGGGTCGAGCACGATCGGCGTGCCCGGCTCGAGCAGGTCGAGCGCGTCGGCGACGGCCTCGATCGTCTCGGCGCGTGCCGAGCATCCCGATCTTGACGGCGTCGACGCCGATGTCCTCGGCGACGGCCCGCGACCTGCGCGACGATGAAGTCGCCGGGCACCGGATGGACGCCGGTCACCGCGACGGTGTTCTGCGCGGTCAGGGCGGTGATCGCCGTCATGCCGTGGACGCCGCAGCGCGCGAACGCCTTCAGGTCGGCCTGGATCCCGGCCCCGCCGCCCGAGTCCGAGCCGGCGATCGAGAGGACGGCGGGCAGCGGCTTCGCGGGCATGGGTCCCCAGGGTAGAAGTCGGCACGCTTTCGCAACATCCACGTGCTGATCCGTTCGCTGCGCGGCCGTACGGTCGCCGGGCGATGGCGATCCCGGACACCAAGCGCCGCGGCGACCGTGGCGAGTCGCTGGCGGCGGAGCACTTCGAGCGGCTCGGCTACCGGGTCCTGTCGCGCAACTTCCGGACGCGCTACGGCGAGCTGGACCTCGTGCTCGCCGACCCTGCGGGGAGCACGATCGTGTTCTGCGAGGTCAAGACGCGCACGCTCGGCTCGGGCGGCACGCCGTGGGACAACCTGCACAAGGGCAAGCGCAAGCAGGTGCGGCGGATGGCCGCCGCGTGGGTGACCGCGGTCCGCGACCGGCCGTACCACGCCGAGCTGCGCTTCGACGCGGTCGGCGTGACGCTCGACCGCGAGGGCGCGCTCGTCCGGCTCGATCACCTCGAGGCCGCGTTCTGATGCGGCGCCGGCGGCCGTGATCGCGCGGGTCATCACGTTCGCGCTCGACGGGGTCGACGCCAGGCGGGTCTGGGTCGAGGCGGACATCCGCAGCGGCCTGCCGGCGTTCACGATCGTCGGGCTCGCGGACAAGGCGGTCCGCGAGGCGCGCGAGCGGGTGCGGTCGGCGATCACGAACACGGGCTACGAGTTCCCGGGCAAGCGCATCACGGTCAACCTGGCGCCCGGCCTACCTGCGCAAGGCCGGGCCGGGGTTCGATCTGCCGCTCGCCGATCGCGATCCTGGTCGCCAACGGCGAGGTCGACCCGGAGGCGGTCGCCGGCTGCGCGATCGCCGGCGAGCTGTCGCTGACCGGCGAGCTGCGGGCGATGCGCGGCGCGCTGGCGATCAGCGAGGGGACGCGCCGCCACCTGATCGAGCGGCTGCTGCTGCCGCGCTCGCGGGCGGCCGAGGCGGCGCTCGTCCCGGGCGTGCAGGTCCTGGGCGTCGAGTCGCTCGAGGAGGCGGTCGCCGTGCTGAGCGGCCGCGCGGAGCCGCTGCCGCCGCCGGTCGCCGCGCCCGGAGCCCGAAGCGGCGCCGATGCTGGACCTGGTCGACGTGCGCGGCCAGAACGCCCTGATCCCGGCGCTCGAGGTGGCCGCGGCGGGCGGGCACAACCTCTACCTGCACGGCCCGCCGGGGACGGGCAAGACGATGCTGGCGCGGCGGCTGCCCTCGATCCTGCCGCCGCTGACGCAGGCCGAGGCCGTCGACGTGACGCGCATCCACTCCGTCGCCGGCCTGCACGGCGGCGGGCCTCGCCACCGCAGCGGCCGTTCCGCGCTCCGCACCACTCGATCTCCGCGTCCGGCCTCGTCGGCGGCGGCGCGCAGCCGCTGCCGGGCGAGGTGACGCTCGCCCATCACGGCGTGCTGTTCCTCGACGAGCTGTCGGAGTTCGTGCGCTCCAGCCTCGAGGCGCTGCGCCAGCCGCTCGAGGACGGCCTGGTCACGATCGTCCGCGGCCAGCAGGTGATGGCGTTCCCGACGCGCTTCATGCTCGTCGCGGCATCGAACCCGTGCCCGTGCGGGATGGGCGACGAGACGCTGCCGCTGCACGGCGGCCGACCTCGCGCGCCACAGCCGCCGCCTGTCCGGCCCGCTGCTCGACCGCATCGACGTGCTCGTGCCGGTCGACCGCCCGCCCGCGGCCGCGCTCGCGCACCGAGACCGCCCCGCCGTCGGCCGCGGTCCGCGCCCGCGTCGTCGAGGCCGCGCGAGCTCCAGGCCCGCCGGCTCGCCGCCTTCGGGCTGACGCTGCAACGCCCAGATGACGCCGCGGGTCATGCGCGAGGTCGCCGCGCCGACGCCGTCGGCGATGCGCCTGCTCTACGAGCTCCACGACCGCCACCGCTTCAGCGCGCGCGGCCACACGCGCGTCCTCCGCGTCGCCCGCACGGTCGCCGACCTCGAGGGGTCCGGCGACGGTCGGCCCCGACCACGTCCACATCGCGGCCGGCCTCCGGCTCGAGCAGCCCGCGCTCGCGGCCGCGCTATGACCCTGCGCCCGCCAGGATGAGCTCTGCGCTGTGACGAGTGCCTGCGGCGCTCGGCCCTGGTCGCCGGGCTCAGCGGCTGGCTCGACGTCGAGTGGCGGCGGCGCGACGCTCCGTCGCGGGTCCTGGCGCTCTCGGACTCGGCGCTGCTCGACGCGCTGCGAGAACGACGCGGTCCGGCGGCGGTATCGAGCGGTTCGACGCCGATGCCGCGCGCGAGCGGCTGGCCGCGGCGCGGCGCTGGCGGCGGTGTGCCGGTGCGACGACGGCGTATCCGGCGCCGCTGCGCGATCTGCACGATCCGCCGGCGGTGCTGCACGTCGCCGGAGACCTCGCACGCGCCCGCCTCGGCGACGCGGTCGCGGTCGTCGGCGCGCGGCGGGCGACCGACTACGGCCTGACCGTCGCGCGCGATCTCGGGCGCAGCCTGTCGACGGCCGGCGTGACCGTCGTCTCCGGCCTCGCGCTCGGCGTCGACTCGGCCGCGCATTCGGGCGCGCGTCGCGGACGCGGGAGCGGCCGCGCCGGTCGCCGTGCTCGCGCGGCGGCGCCGACCGCCCGTACCCGGCCTCCAAGCGGCACCTGTACGCCGAGGTGCGGGAGGCGGGAGCGGTCGTGTCGGAGATGCCGCCGGGCATGCGGCGTCCACCGCTGGGCGTTCGTCGCCCGCAACCGGCTGATCGCGGCGCTGGCGAAGGTGGTCGTCGTGGTCGAGGCGACCGAGCGCTCAGGGTCGCTGACGACGGCCGACCTCGGCGCGGAGCTCGGGCGCACCGTCGCCGCCGTCCCCGGCCGCATCACCTGCCCGCTCGCGGCGGGCACGCACTCGCTGCTGCGCGACGGCGCCCTGCTCGTCCGCGGCACGCGCGACGTCCTCGACGCCCTCGGCGAGCTGACCGGCGAGCGCTACGACCTGGCCGAGCGCGCCTCCGCGGCGCTCCCGGCGGAGCTGCGGCGCGTGCTCGACGCGGTCGGCGAAGGGCACGCGACCGCACCCCAGCTCGCCGCGACCGGGCTCCGCCATCCGCGCCGTCCTCACCGGCCTCGGCGAGCTCGAGGCGCGAGGGCTCGTGCGGCGCGGGTTCGGTGGGCGGTACGAGCGGGTTCCTTGAGGTGGCGTTCGCGGTCGGCCTCGGGCGTCGGGGCGCGGGATCGGCGAACTGCGGGCTGGGTAGGGCGGCGGCAGGGTCGGCCGCCGCGCGTGCGATGACGAGATAAGCACGCCCAGCGTGCTTATCTCGTCGTGCGACGAGTTGACAGCCGTATGGGCTGTCAAGTCGTCGTGCGACGAGTTTGCCTCGCATAGCGGGGTCAAGTCGTCGCGCGACGAGAAAGGTGCGCTATCCGAACGTTTCTCGTCGCACGCCTCGCGGAGACGAGCCCCGCCGGCCTCTCCGCCGCCCTACCCAGCCAGCCGTTCGCCGATCCCGCGCCCGAGCGGTGGCGCTGAGCGCCGCCAGCGCCTACAACGCCAGCTGCTGGTACGCCATCGACTGGAACGACAGCCGATGCAGCGGCGACACGCCGAGGCGCTCGATCGCGGCGCGGTGCTCGGGCGTGGAGTAGCCGACGTGGGTCGCGAACTCCCAGCCCGGATAGTGCGCCTCCATCGCGCTGCATGAAGCGATCGCGGGTCACCTTGGCGATGACGGAGGCGGCGGCGATCGCGGCGCTGGTGGCGTCGCCGCCGACGACGGCGCGCTGCTCGAAGCCGGTCGGCGGGACCGGGAAGCCGTCGGACAGGCAGAGCGAGCCCTCGCAGCCGACCCGCCGCAGCGTGTCCGACAGCGCGGCGAGGTTGGTCTTGTGCAGGCCGCGCTCGTCGATCCCGCGCACGCAGCGCGAGGTGACCGCCGACGCGGGTGGCGACTCGCAGCACCCGCGGGTAGAGCTGCTCGCGCATCTCGGCGGTGTGCTGCTTGGAGTCGTTCAGCGCCGAGAGGGCGCGCAGGTCGGACAGCGTGAGCCGCTCGTAGTCGAACAGCACGGCGGCCGCGACGAGCGGCCCGGCGAGGCAGCCGCGGCCCGCCTCGTCCGCGCCGGCGACGAAGCGCACGCCGAGCCCGCGGTCGAACCGGAAGAGCCGGCTTCCCGTCGTGCGCTTGCGGCGCCGAGCCCGGCGGTTAGAAGAGGCCGATGCGGTCGGGAGGCCAGTAGGTGGCGAAGGCCTCGCCGATGATCCACTTCTCTGGGACGGGTCCCCAGAACCGGCTGTCGTCGGAGCTGCCACGGTTGTCGCCCATCATGAAGTAGTGCCCGGCCGGAATGGTGACCTCGCGTGAGAAGGTGCACCCGTCGCCGCCTCCGCAGGGCGCCGCGAACGGCTCCTCGCTGGCGCTGGCCGTTGAGGATCACGTGACCGTCCTCGAGCCGCAGCTGGTCGCCTGGGCCGGCGACCACCCGCTTGATGAAGTTGACGTCGGCGCGCTCGGCCGTCGGCCGGTTGCACACCTGGTCGCGCGGCGGCGGGCCGCCGCCGCAGCGGTTGCCCTCCTCGGCGCCGGACGGCGGATGGAAGACGACGATGTCCCCGACCTCGGGCTCCCCGAAGCGCTCACCGATCCGGTTGACCAGCACGCGCTGGCCGACCTCGAGCGTCGGGACCATCGACTCGCTCGGGATGCGGTACGGCTTGACGAGGAACGCCTGGATCCCGAGCGCGAGGCCGAGCGCGACCGCGACGATCAGGACGAGCTCGATCAGCGAGCCCGACGCGGACTGCTTGCCCTTCTTGGCCTTGGCGGCCACCTGCCGGGCCTACTTGGACTCTTCGGCATCGCCGGACGTCGCGGGAGAATCCGCGCCGGCGGACGCCTCAGGCGCGTCGCCCTCGGACGCCGCAGCGGCCTCCGCGTCGGCGGACGCCTCGACCGTCGGCCTCGGTCGTCGGCGGCGTCGCCCTCGGCGGCGAGCCTCGGCCGTGGCCGTCGCGGCGCCTCGTCGATGGCCTGCTGGTCGACGGCCTCGCCGGGGACCTCCGCGTCGGCGGCCGCCGCAGCGGCAGCCTCCGCCTCGGCCGCTTCGGCCGCGGGATCGTGCAGGAGGCCGGTCTGGACGACCTCCTCCGGGCCGGTGTAGCGGCGCTCGCGAACACGGGCGCGCTTGCCGACACGGCCGCGCAGGTAGTAGAGCTTGGCGCGGCGGACGTCACCGCGGGCGGCGACCTCGATCCGCTCGATCTTCGGCGAGTGCACGGGGAACGTGCGCTCGACGCCGACGCCGAACGAGCTCTTGCGGACGGTGAACGTCTCGCGGACGCCCTCGCCCTGCCGCTTGATGACGACGCCCTCGAAGACCTGGGTGCGCCGGCGGGTGCCCTCGACGACCTGGAAGTGGACGCGGACGCGGTCGCCCGCGGCAAAGCGCGGGACGCGGCGGAGCTGCTGGCGCTCGAGGCTCTCGATGACGGTGCTCATGGCAAAGAAAGACCGCGGCGCCAGACGGGGAAGAGGCGGCGTCACGCGGGGCCGATCATGGTAGCGAACGCCGCCGGCTCTGCTCCCGCCGCCACTCGCGGATGCGCTCGTGGTGACCGGAGAGGAGCACCTCGGGCACCGCGAAGCCGCGCCACTCCGCGGGCCGCGTGTAGTGCGGGTACTCGACTCCGCCCTCCAGCGCCTCGGAGAACGACTCCTCGACGGCGGACTCGTCCTTGCCCAGCACACCGGGCAGGCGGCGCAGGATCGCGTCGCTCACGACCATCGCCGCCAGCTCGCCGCCGGCGATCACGTAGCGGCCGATCGAGACCTGGTCGGTGCAGAGGTGCTCGAGGATCCGCTCGTCGAAGCCCTCGTAGCGCCCGCACAGCAGCGTCAGGTCGTCCTCGGCGGCCAGCTCGGCGACGAGCGCGTCGTCGAGCACGCGGCCCCCGGGCGTCAGCGCGATCACGCGCCGCCCGGCGCCGAGCCCGTCGCCGTAGCGCGCCCGCAGCGCCGCCTCCATCACGTCGACGCGCAGGACCATGCCGGCGCCGCCGCCGAACGGCGAGTCGTCCACCTGCCCCCAGCTGAGCGGCGTGGTCGCCCGCAGGTCGACGGCCTCGAACGTGTGGCCCAGCGCGAGCGCGTTCTCGCACGTGGCGCTGGGTGCGGAACCAGTCGAACCACTGCGGGAACAGGGTCAGGACGTCGACGTTCATTCGCCCACGAACCGCATGTCGACGTCGATCCGCCGCGCCGCGACGTCGATCGACCGGATCGCGTCCTTCACCATCGGGATCAGCAGCGAGCCGCCGGTGCCCGCCGGCGAAGCCGGCTGGGTGACCTCGAGCGCCTCGCACGACGGGCAAGGCGATCATGCGGGTGACGACCCCGACCTCGCGATCGCCGTCGAAGACGGTGCAGCCGACGAGGTCGCTGGCCCAGAACTCGTCCGCCTCGAGCGGGAGCGTCTCGCGCGGCACCAGCAACGGCTCGCCGCGCAGCGCCAGCGCCTGCCTCGCGCGTGGAGCACCCCGAGAGCCGCACGATCGGCTTCGCCGCCGTACCTGCCAGCCGTTCGATCGCGCGCTCGGTGCCGCCCACGGTGACCTCGAGCCCATGGGCGCAGCGCGACCGGCCGCGTCACATAGAACGAGCCGTCCAGCCCGTGCGGGCGGCCGACCCGCCCGACCTCACTCCACGATGTCGACGAGGACGCGACGGTTGTCCTTGACCGCGGCGGCCTTGATGACCGTCCGGAGGGCCTGGGCGGTCCGTCCTCCGCGCCCGATGACCTTGCCGTAGTCATCGTCACCTACCGACAGCTCGAGCACGAGCGTGCCGTCGTCCTCCTCGAACTCCTCGACCTCGACGCGCTCGGGCTCGTCGACCAGGGACTTCGCCAGGTACTCGAGCAGCTCGCGCACGTGGCGCTAGCGGGCGATGCCCTGGGTCTTGAGGAGCTTCTTGACGGTGCTCGAAGGCTGGGCGCCGCGGTCGAGCCAGTGGCGCACCCGCTCCTCGTCCAGCACGATCGTGGACGGGTCGGTCTGCGCGTTGTAGCGCCCGATCGTCTCGATGAAGCGTCCGTCGCGGGGAGAACGCCGGTCCGCGACGACGACGCGCCACACCGGGTCCTTCTTCCCGCCGACGCGGGTCAGTCGCATGCTCACAGCCATATCGGCGCCGCAGGATAGCGGAGTGGCTCACCGCTGACGCATGAGCTGCCCGAGGTCGGGCATCTTGCCCGACTGCAGCCCGCGCATCATCTTGCGCATCTCGCCGAACTGCTTGACGAGCTGGTTGACCTGCTGGACGCGTCGTGCCGCTGCCCTTGGCGATCCGCAGCCGCCGCGAGCCCTTGATCGCGTCCGGGTGGCGGCGCTCGTAGGGCGTCATCGACAGGATGATCGCCTCGACGCGGTCGAGCTCGCGGTCGTCGACCTGCATCTTCGAGAGCTGGTGGCCGGCGAGGCCCGGGATCATCCCGAGGATCGACGTCAGCGGCCCCATCTTGCGGATCCGCTTGAGCTGGTCGAGGAAGTCCTCGAGCGTGAACTGGTTCTTGCGGAGCTTGCGCTCGAGCTCCTTCGCCTCGTCCTCCTCGACGGACTGCTCGGCCTTCTCGATGAACGACAGGACGTCGCCCATGCCGAGGATCCGCTGCGCCATCCGGTCCGGGTGGAAGCGCTCGAAGTCGCCGAGCTTCTCGCCCGTGGAGGCGAACATGATCGGCTTGCCGGTGACCGCCTTGACCGACAGCGCGGCGCCGCCGCGGGCGTCGCCGTCGAGCTTGGACATCACGACGCCGTCGAACTGCGTCACGTCGGCGAACTGCTCGGCGACGTTGACGGCGTCCTGGCCGGTCATCGCGTCGACGACGAGCAGGACCACGTGCGGGCGGACGCGCTTCTTGACGCGGCCGAGCTCCTCCATCAGCGCCTGGTCGACGTGCAGGCGGCCGGCGGTGTCGATGATCAGCACGTCCTTGCCGTCGCGCGTCGCCTGCTCGAGCGCCCAGCCGGCGATGTCGACCGGGTCGCGGTCCGTGCCCTGCTCGTAGACGGTCGCGCCCGCCTGGGCGCCGACCTTGATCAGCTGCTCGACCGCGGCCGGGCGGTAGACGTCGCAGGCCGCGACCGCCACCGAGGACTGGTTCTGCTCCTTCAGGTGCTTGGCGAGCTTCGCCGTCGCGGTCGTCTTGCCCGAGCCCTGCAGGCCGGCCATCAGCACGACGGTCGGCGGGCGCGGCGAGAACGTCAGGCCGGCGGCCGCGCCGCCCATCAGGGCGGTCAGCTCCTCGTTGACGATCTTGACGACCTGCTGGCCCGGGTTCAGCTGCTTGGAGACCTCGGCGCCGAGGCAGCGCTCCTTGACCGTCGACGTGAACTGCTTGACGACCTTGAAGTTGACGTCCGCTTCCAGCAGCGCGAGCCGGATCTCGCGCATCGCCGCATTGATGTCGTCCTCGGTGAGGGTGCCGCGCTGGCGTACGCCGGACAGCGTTTCCTGCAGCTTCTCTGACAGGGAGTCGAACAAGGTCCCTTAGAGGGTACGGTGCGAACGAGTGGAGCTCGACCTTCTCGTCATCGGATCCGGCCCAAGCGGGCAGCGCGCTGCGATCCAGGCCGCGAAGCTCGGTCACAAGGTGGCTGTGGCGGAGCGCCGCGACCGGATCGGCGGCGTGTCGATCCACACCGGCACGATCCCCTCGAAGACGCTGCGCCAGGCCGTGCTCGAGTACCTCGCGCACCGTCCGCTCGACGTGCTCGACCCCGAGCACCTGGACGAGGCCGAGCGCCAGGCGCTGCGCGAGCTGATGGACCGCACGGCCCGCGTCGTCTCCGCCGAGACGGCGGTCGTGCGCGAGCAGTTCCGCCGCAACGGGGTCGGCCTGATCCCGGGTGACGCGGTGTTCGTCGACGACCGCACGGTGCGCGTCGGCGACCACGAGATCGTGCGCGCGGAGCGGATCATCATCGCCTGCGGGACGCGGCCCGCGCGGCCGGACGCGGTCGAGTTCGACGACCGCACGATCATCGACTCCGACGGCCTGCTGAAGATGGACCGGCGCGTCCCGAAGTCGATGACGATCGTCGGGGCGGGCGTGATCGGCGTCGAGTACGCCTCGATGTTCGGCGCGCTCGGCACGAAGGTCACGGTGATCGACAAGCGCGACCGGGTCCTGAGCTGGCTCGACGGCGAGATCGGCGAGGCGTTCCAGTACCTGCTGCGGCGCCGCAACGTCACGTTCCGCCTGCGCGAGCAGGTCACCGCCGTCGAGAAGGTGCCGCAGGGCGGGCGGCTGACGCTCGCCTCCGGCAAGCAGATCACGTCCGAGGCGGTGCTCTACACCGTCGGGCGCCAGGGCAACGCCGACCGGCTCGACCTGCCCAAGGCCGGGCTGGAGATGGCCGAGCGCGGCCACATCGACGTCGACGCCGAGCACCGGACGAAGGTGCCGCACATCTTCGCGGTCGGCGACGTGTCCGGCGGCGGGCTCGCGGCGACCGCGATGGAGCAGGGCCGGACCGCCGCGCTGCACGCGTTCGGCGAGCCGGTCGTGCAGCTACCGGAGCTGATCCCGACCGGCGTCTACGCGATCCCGGAGATCGGGATGGTCGGCCGCACCGAGGAGGACCTGACCGACCAGGCCGTCCCGTACGTGACCGGGCTCGCGCGCTGGAGCGAGCTGGCGCGCGGGCTGATGAGCGGCGACGAGGACGGGATGCTCAAGCTGCTCGTCTCGACCACCGACCGCTGCGTGCTCGGCGTGCACGTGATCGGCACCGGGGCGACCGATCTCGTGCACATCGGGCAGGCCGTGATGGGCGGCGGCTCGACGATCGACTTCCTCGTCACGGCCGTCTTCAACTACCCCACGTTCGCCGAGTGCTACAAGGTGGCCGCGCTCGACGCGGCCAACCGGATCCGGGCGATGCAGTAGGCGGCTAGCGCTCGGGCGGGGGCGGCGGCACGTCCGGGGTCGGCGGCAGCGGCATGTCGGCGCCCGGCATGTGCGCGCTCGACGCCTCCTCCGCGGCCTCCGCCGCAGCGGCCGAGGCCGCGGCCGCGTCGGCCGCGGCCGCCGCGCTCGCCTCATCCTTCGCCGCCCGCGCCTGCGGGCTCGGCGGCGGCGGCGGGGCCGGCGCCGCTGCCGAGCCGCTGCGTGAGGTTGCCGAGCGCCGACGAGAACTCGCTCGGGATCACCCAGATCTTGTTCGCCTCGCCCTGCGCGAGCTGCGGCAGCATCTGCAGGTACTGGTACGAGAGCAGCCGCTCGTCGGGCGCGCCGTCGTGGATCGCCTGGAACACGGTCTCGATCGCCTTCGCCTCGCCCTCGGAGCGCAGGATCGCCGCGGTCCGCGCGCCCTCGGCCTTGAGCACGGCCGACTGCTTCTCGCCCTCCGCGGTGAGGATCTGCGACTGCTTGACGCCCTCGGCGGTGAGGATCGTGGCGCGGCGGTCGCGCTCGGCGCGCATCTGCTTCTCCATCGCCTCCTGCACGGTGCGCGGCGGCTCGACCGACTTGAGCTCGACGCGGTTCACGCGGATGCCCCACTTGCCGGTCGCCTCGTCGAGCACGACGCGCAGCTGCGAGTTGATGTTGTCGCGCGACGTCAGCGTCTCCTCGAGCGTGAGGCCGCCGATCACGTTGCGCAGCGTGGTGACCGTGAGCTGCTCGATCGCCGACAGCGGGTTGGCGACCTCGTACGTGGCCGCCTTCGGGTCGGTGATCGTGAAGTAGATGACCGTGTCGATCCCGACGACCAGGTTGTCCTCGGTGATCACCGGCTGCGGCGGGAACGAGACGACCTGCTCGCGCAGGTCGATCAGCGGCTTGACGCGGTCGACGAACGGGATGATCAGCGTCAGCCCTGGCTCGCAGGGTGCGCGTGTAGCGGCCGAGCCGCTCGACGATCCCGGCGCGCGCCTGCGGCACGATCCGGACGCCCATCGCGGCGACGAACAGCAGGAACACGGCGAGCACGATCAGTGCGATCAAGCCGGCGTCCATGTCATGGCCTCCCTCACTTCGTGACGAGCGCCGTGGCGCCCCTGATCTCCATCACCTGCACGCGCTCCCCGGGCTCGATGACGTCGTCGTCGTCGAACGCCCGCGCCGTCCACATCTCCCCTTCGAGCCGGACGCACCCGCTGTCCGCGTCGATCCGCTCGACGACCGTCGCCGACTTGCCGACCAGCGCGGCCGTGCCGGTGCGCAGCGAAGGCGCCTGGCGCCGGTGCGAGCGCGCGATCGGCCGCAGCGCCAGCAGCAGCGCGATCGAGGCGACGAGGAAGACGGCCCAGCTGACCCCTGCCGGGGCACCGACGGCCGCCACCAGCGAGGCGGCCAGCGCCCCGCCGGCGAACGGCGCCAGGAAGAACCCGAGCGTGGCGATCTCCCCCACACCGAACACCACTGCGACGATCAGCCAGAGGAGCCAGTCTTCCATTTCCTGCCTGCGATGCTACCGCCGCAGCGAGCGGCGGCTGACCGGGAAGTCGAAGTGGCGCGCGGGATACGTCTCCTCGGAGAGCGTGTAGTGCCACCACTCCTTGTCGTAGTTCTCGAAGCCGGCGGCCTCGAGCGTGCGCTTCAGCAGCAGCCGGTTGCGGCGCGCCTGGCCCTCGATCCGCCGGTCGAGCGTGTTCGCCAGCGTGTCGAAGCAGTCGTAGCCCGTGCCCATGTCGACGCTGTTGTCCGGGAAGCGGTCCTCGTCGAAGCAGCGGCCGAACGCGTTCGGCACCCAGTCGGGCTGCGTGGTCGCCGCTGCGGCGGACGAGCGTGAGGTCGACGGTGCTGCCGCGGCTGTGGCCCGAGCGCTCGGCGATGTAGCCGTCGGCGAACAGGCGGTTCTTGGCCACGCGCGGGTAGAGCTCGCGCTTCATCTCGGTCGCGGCGCGGTCGCGCGCCCAGCGGACGAAGTGGTCGACCGCGCGCTGCGGGCGGTAGCAGTCGTAGACCTTGAGCGTCAGGCCGCGCGGGCGCAGCGCCTTCTGGGCGCGCTTGAGCGCGCGGGCGGTGTCGCGCGTGACGAGGCAGAGCGGCTGGCGGTAGCCGCGGATCCGCCGCCCGACGAAGTTGTGCTCGGTGAAGTAGCGGATGTCGTGCAGGATCGACGGCGCGTAGCGGTCGAGCGCCACGAAGTCGCGCGGCGCGCGCTGCTCGGCCACCGCCGTCGCGGGTGCGACGGCGAGCAGGAGCGAGGAGGGCGAGCGCGAGCCTCATGCCGCCAGCAGCGCCTTCGCGAAGTCGTCCGGGTCGAACGGCCGCAGGTCCTCGAGCTGCTCGCCGACGCCGATCAGCTTGACCGGGATCGCGAGCTCGTTGGCGATCGCGAGCGCGATCCCGCCCTTGGCCGTGCCGTCGAGCTTGGTCAGCACGATGCCGGTCACGTCGACCGCCTCGCCGAACAGCTTCGCCTGCCGCAGGCCGTTCTGGCCGGTCGTGGCGTCGACGGTCATCAGCGTCTCGTGCGGCGCGTCGGGCATCTGCTTGGTGATCACGCGGCGGACCTTGACGAGCTCCTCCATCAGGTTCGTCTGCGTGTGCAGGCGGCCGGCGGTGTCGACGATCACGACGTCGGCCCCGCGCTCGCGCCCGCGCGCCACGGCGTCGAAGGCGACCGCCCCGGGGTCGGAGCCCTCGGGGCCCTTGACGAGCTCGACGTCGGCGCGCTCGGCCCAGCGCTCGAGCTGCTCGACGGCGGCGGCGCGGAACGTGTCGGCGGCGCCGACCACGACCTTCTGGCCGAGCGTGTGGCGCAGGTGCCAGGCGAGCTTGCCGATCGTGGTCGTCTTGCCGGTGCCGTTGACGCCGACGACGAGGATCACCGCCGGATCGGGACGGATGTCGATCGTGTCGTCGCCGGTGCGGGCGAGCTCGGCGAGCAGCTCGGCCAGGCGGCCGGTCAGCGCCTCGCCGCCGACGAGCGCGCCGTCGGCGGCCTCGCGCTCGAGCCGCTCGACCACCTGGGCGGTCGTGCGGGCGCCGACGTCGGCGTAGATCAGCGCCTCCTCGAGCCGCTCCCAGGTCGACTCGTCGAGGTCGCCCTCGAACAGCGTCGCCTGCACCTCGGCCGCGAGCGCCTCGCGGGTCTTGCGCATCGAGCTGCGCAGGCGGCCGAAGAAGCCGCGCCGCCGCTCGGCGGCGCCAGGGTCGGGGGCGTCCTCGGGCAGCGAGGCACCGTCGGTGATGAAGAGGTGATGCCAGTCGCGGGCCACGGGCGCGCAGGCTAGCTCAGGCGACAAGCGGGATGACCGCGCGGCCGATCCGGTCGACGGTCTCGAGGTCGTCGTGCAGCAGGTGCTGGAGCATCACGCGCTGCACGCCGGCGGCCTCGAGCTCGCGCAGCCGGGCGGCGATCTGCTCGGGCGTGCCGGCGATCCACTGCGGCGGCGGCTCGTCGAGGCCCTGGTCGCGCAGCATCCGCTCGGCGTGGTCGCCGGCGAGCGCGAACGTGGTCATGAGCGAGAACGGGATCGGCTCGCGGCCGATCTCGCGGCAGGCGGCGGCGATCGCCTCGCGGCGCTCGCGGCACTCGTCGGGGGTCGCGAAGACCGTGTTGTACTCGTCGGCCCAGCGGGCGGCGAGCGCGGCGCCGCGCTTGCGCGCCTGGCCGCCGGTGACGAGCGGCATGCGGCGCAGCGGCTTCGGCTGCGGGTCGGCGTCCATGAGCGTGTAGTAGCGGCCCGAGAAGCTGAACGGCTCCGGGTCGAGCGAGCGGCGGACGATCTCGAGCTGCTCGGCGTAGCGGTCGAAGCGGTCGCGCGTGGTGTCGAACGGGAAGCCGTGGCTCGTGTGCTCGTGCTCGTTCCAGCCCGCGCCGAGCCCGAGCTCGATCCGGCCGCCGGACACGTGGTCGGCGGTGACGGCCTCGCGCGCCAGCACCGACGGGTGGCGGAAGGTCGCGGGCGAGACCAGCGTGCCGAGCCGCAGCGTGGTGGTCTGCGTGGCGAGCGCGGTGAGCGTGCTCCAGGCGTCGAGCGAGCCGCTGTTCGGCTTCCCGTCGAGCGTCTCGTAGTGGTCAGAGCGGAAGAGGGCCTCGAAGCCGGAGGCCTCGGCGGTGGTCGCCAGGCCGCGCCACTGATCCCACGTGACGCCGTTCTGGCCCTCGATCATCAGGCAGACGCGCATGCCCGATGACGATACGGATTACGCGACGGGCGCCCGCCGCGCGGCGACGGTCGTCAGCGCCTCGTCCATGATCTCGACCGCCAGGTCGACCTCGCTCTCGGAGATCGTCAGCGGCGGCGCCATCCGGACGCAGTTGGCCGCACCGCCGGCGCGCCCGCGGACGAGGTTGACCGACAGCCCGCAGCGCTCGCACTCGTCGGTGAAGTCGGCGCCGAGCGCGAGGGCCGGCCGGCGGCTGTCGCGGTCCTCGACGAGCTCGATCGCGGTCAGCAGCCCCATGCCGCGGACGTCGCCGATCGCCTCGTGGCGCTCCTGCAGCTCGCCGAGCCGCGCCAGCAGCTGCGCGCCGCGGTCGCGCGCCGCGGCGGCCAGGGACTCCTCCTCGACGACGGCGAGCACGGCCAGCGCGGCGGCGGCCGGCATCGGATCGGAGACGTGCGAGGTGACGTGCGTCAGGCCGCGCTCGAAGCACGTGCGCTCGATCTCCGCCGACGTCACGACCGCGCTGATCGGCACGCCGCCGCCGAGCGTCTTGGAGAGGACGAGGAAGTCCGGCACGAAGTCGTAGAGCTCGAAGCCGTACATGGCGCCGAGGCGGCCGAGACCGGTCTGGCACTCGTCGAGCACGACCAGCATCCCGCGCTCGTGGGCGAGCTCGGCCAGCCGCACGAAGTAGCCCGGCGGCGGGACGATCACCCCGCCGGCCGACAGCACGGGCTCGGCGACGACCGCGGCGGGCGCCCCGACCGACGCCTGGTCGATCAGGTCGAAGCCGGTCTCCAGGCAGGTGCAGTCGCAGTCGCCGTCGCAGTGGCGGACCGGGCAGCGGTAGGCGTACGGCGCCGGCAGCGCGTGGACGCCCGGCGGCGTCGGCCCGTAGCCGCGGCGGGCCCCGCCCGCGAGCGTCAGCGCCGCGGCTCCGGCGGTCAGCCCATGCCAGCTGCGGGTCAGCGACGCGACCTCGAAGCCGCCGCTGGCCAGCTTGGCCATCCGCAGCGCCGCCTCGATGCCCTCGCCGCCGGTGCTCAGGAACAGCGCACGGTCCAGCGGCGCCGGCAGCGTGTCCGTCAGCCGCTCGGCGAGCGCCAGCACGGGCTCCGACAGCGCCCACGCGTTGAGGTGCAGGACCGAGCGGCACGCCTCCTCGATCGCGGCCACCACGCGCGGGTGGTTGTGCCCGATCGTGGCGCAGATCTGCCCGGCGGTGAAGTCGAGGATGCGGCGACCGTCTACGGTCTCGACGAACGAGCCCGAAGCCGACGCGATGACCTCCGGCGCGAAGTCCCCGGCGTAGCGGATGAGACGTTCCGTGCGGCTGTCCATTGCGCGCCAACGTATCATCAGAACGAACGAATGCAAACCAGAACGAACAGCGGGCTGCGGGAGCTGAACGCCCACGTGGCGCGCCGCGTGCGCGCGCGCCGCACCGCCCGGGGCTGGTCGCTGGCCGTGCTCGCCGAGCGCGCCGGCCTCTCCAAGACGATCGTCGCGCGGATCGAGTCCGGCGGCGGCAACCCGTCGATGGAGACGCTGCTGCGGCTCGCCGACGCGCTCGACGTCACGATCGGCGCGCTGATCGCCGTCGACACGGAGTCCGGCACGAGCGTCGTGCGCGTCGACGGTGCGGCGTTCGCGCACTGGCAGTCCGGGCTGCAGGGCCGCAGCCTGTGGAGCGACGGCCGCGACCGCCGGGTCGAGACGCTCGAGCTGCTGATGGAGCCGGGGGTCGACTACCACTCCAAGCCGCACCCGCCGGGCACCGAGGAGCTCGTGATCTGCGTGTCGGGCGCGCTCGAGGTCGGGCCCGAGGGGCACGAGGTCGAGCTGGCCGAACGCGACGCCGCGCGCTTCCCCGCCGACCTTCCGCACCGGTACCACAGCAGCGGCGGCTGCGTGGCGGTGTGCCTGATGAGCTACGCGCCGACCGGCTGACGGCCGGCGGTCAGGCGGCTTCGGCCCGCGCCGGGAGGCGGCGCGAGATCACCTTCGAGACGCCGTTGCCGGCCATCGAGACGCCGTAGAGGCAGTCGGCGGCCTCCATCGTGCGCTTCTGGTGCGTGACGACGATGAACTGCGCGCGATCGGAGAAGCTGCGCAGGACGGTGAGGAAGCGGTCGATGTTGAGGTCGTCGAGCGCGGCCTCGACCTCGTCGAGGATGTAGAACGGGCACGGCCGGGCGAGGAAGACCGCGAACAGGAACGCCAGCGCGGTCAGCGACTTCTCGCCGCCGGAGAGCAGCGACAGCCGCTTCGTGGACTTGCCGGCGGGCGTGATCTCGATCTCGACCCCGACGCGGTCCTCGGCGTCCTCGTCCTCCTCGGCCTCGGCGGCCGCCTCGGCGCGCTCCTCCTCGGCGGGCGCGGACTCGTCGGCGTCGCCGCCGCCCAGCACCGGCCGCGGGCCGGCGTCCTCGCGCACCAGCCGCAGGCGGCCGCGGCCGCCCGGGAAGAGCTGCTGCGCGACCTCCTCGAAGTTGCGGGCGGCGGCGGTGAAGGTCTCCTCGAACGCCTCGCGGATGCGGCGGTCGGTGTCGCGGATCAGCGTCTCCAGCTCGCGCAGCGCGGCCTCGAGGTCCTCGCGCTGGGCCTCGAGCTCCTCGACGTGCGCGACCGCCTCGTCGTACTCGCGCTTGGCGAGCGGGTTGACCGGGCCGAGCTGCTCGCGGCGGCGGCGCAGCCGCTCGATCCGGCCCGCGAGGTCGGCGCGCTCCTGCTCGGCCAGCGGCTCGGGTGCGGGATCGGCCTCGAGCCCGAGCTTCTCGGCCAGGCGCGTCAGCTCGGCGCCGGCCTCGGCGGAGCGGTCGCGCGCCTGCTGGGCGCGGACCTCGCCGCGCGTGACGGTCTCGCCGTGCTCCTTCAGGCGGGCGTGGACCTGCGACTCCTGGCCGGCGCAGCTGCGCAGCTCGGCGGCGAGCCGCTCGCCGGCCTGGCGGTCGGCGTTGAGCTCGGCGCCGAGGACCTCGACGCGCTCGGCGACCGCGGCGGCGGCCTGCTGCAGCGCCGCGGCGAGCCGCTCGGCGGCGGGCTCGAGCGCGCTGTCGCGCGCCAGCCGCTCGCGCTCGCCGGCGATCCGCCGCTCGCGCTCGGCCCGCTCGCGCTCGGCGCGCTCGACCAGCCGCCGCTCGCTCGCGACGGCGGCCTCGAGCTGGGCACGGCGCTCGGCGCCGGGGCCTTCATCAGGGGCCGCGCGGCGCTGCTCGATCAGCCAGCCGGTGTGCCGCTCGGCCTCGGCCGCCTCGTCACGGGCGCGCGCCGCCGCGCGGGCGGCGCGCTCGGCCTCGTCGCGGGCGGCGTCGGCGGCCTGGACGGCCTTCGCGGCCTCCTCGACCTTCGCCAGCGCGGCGCGCTCGGCCTGCGCCGCGCGCTCGACCTCGGCGACCAGCGCATCGCGGCGGTTGCGCTCCGAGAGCACCTTGTCCTCGCCGCCGGCGGGCACCTGCCGCAGCTCGCGGGTCGCGGGCGACCAGACGCGGCCGTCGCGAGTGACCGCGACGCCGGCGAAGGCGCGGTCGAGCGCGTCGAAGGAGTCCACGACCCAGACGTCCGCGAGCAGCGCGGCGGCGAGCCGCGAGTCGCGCTCGGCGCGCACGTGGTCGAGCAGCCGCACGGCGCCGTCGGCGGGCGCCGGGCCGGCGGAGCCCGCCGAGCCGTCGGCGGGCACGATCAGGGCGGCCCCGCCGTCGCGGCCGGCGCGGTCGAGCAGGCCGGCGCCCTCCGCGAGGTCGGCCGCGACCGCCGCGCGCAGCCGCGGCCCGAGCGCGGCGGCGAGCGCGAGCTCGTAGCCCGGGTCGGCGCCGAGCGAGTCGGCGAGCGCCGGCGCCCCGCCGGGAGCGCCGGCGTGGGACCGCAGGAACTGGTTGAGCTTCGCGAGCTCGGCGCCCGTGCGGGCGGCCTCGCGGCGGGCGGTCTCGGCCGCCGTCTCGACCTCGCGGCGCGCGCGCCGCGCCGCCTCGGAGGCGGCGTCGGCCTCGCGGCGGGCGCCGGCCGCGGACTCCGCGGCCTCGGCCTTGCCGGCGACCTCGGCGGCCGCCGCCTCGCGCCGCGCGGCCAGCTCGGCCAGCTCGTGCTCGAGCCGCTGCGCGCGGTCCCCGGCCAGCTCCGCGAGCTCGGCCTCGAGCGCGGCGATCCGGTCGGCCGCGCCGTCGTCGCCCACGTCCTCCGCCGCCTCGGCCGCGAGCGTCTCCAGCAGCGCGCGCCGGCGCGCCGCGCGCTCGGCCAGCGAGGCCGCGGCCTGCCGCGCCGACTCCTCGCGCAGCGCGATCCGCTCGCCTGCGGAGCGGGCGGCGTAGAAGCGGTTCGAGAGCCCTTCGCGCTCCGTGCCGCGCGCCGCCAGCGCGGCCTCGGCCTCGACGCGCCGCGCCGCCACCGCGCGCAGCTCGTCCTCGGTCGCCGCCGCCGCGGCCCGCGCGGCCGCCACGCCGGCCTCGGCCTCGGCCAGCGCCGCCACCGCGGCGCGGACGTCCTCGCGCGCCAGCGCCCACAGCGCCTCGTCGGTCTGGCGCTCGAGCCGCGCGTGCAGCTCGGCCGCCTCGGCCTGGCGCTTCAGCGGCCGCAGCCGCGTGCGCGCCTCGCGCTCGACGTCGAGCGCGCGGTCCAGGTTGTCCTGCGTCCGCGCGAGCTTGAGCTGCGCGCGGCGGCGCCGCTTGCGGTGCTTGCCGAGGCCCGCCGCCTCCTCGATCAGCATCCGCCGGTCGCGCGGCTTGGAGGTCACGATCGCCTCGACGCGGCCCTGCGAGACGACCGAGTGCATCTCCTTGCCGAGCCCGGTGTCGGACAGCAGCTCGAGCACGTCGGTCAGCCGGCAGCGCGCGCCGTTGACGCGGTACTCGCCCTCCCCCGCGCGGTTCAGCCGCCGCACGATCGAGAGCTCGCCCGCCGGCAGGTCGACCGCGCCGTCGGCGTTGTCGAGCACCACCTCGACCTCGGCCTCGGCGCGCGCCTGCACGCCGTGCGCGCCGGCGAAGATCACGTCCTGCATCGACTGCCCGCGGACCGCGAGCGGCGACTGCTCGCCCATCGCCCACAGCACCGCGTCGGTGATGTTGGACTTGCCCGACCCGTTCGGGCCGACCACCACCGACACGCCGGGAGAGAACTCCAGCCGCGTGCGGTCGGGGAACGACTTGAACCCCTTCAGGGACACCGATCTCAGGTGCACTTCAGTGCTCCAGCGTCTCGAGCGCCGCCTCGGCGGCCGCCTGCTCGGCGTCCTTCTTCGAGCGCCCCGCCCCCTGGCCGAGCGACTGCCCGTCGACCATCGCCGAGACCTCGAAGCGCCGCTCGTGCGGCGGCCCCTCCTCGGCCGTCACGAGGTAGGCCACGACCGCCCCGCGCCGCGCCAGGTGCTCCTGCAGCGCCGACTTGAAGTCCGCCGGGTTCTCCAGCGCCTCGTCGATCTCGGGCGCGAACGCCTCGACCACCGCGTCGGCCGTCTTCAGGTAGCCGTACTCGAGGTAGCACGCGCCGATCACGGCCTCGATCACCGAGGCCAGCACCCGCTCGGTCTGCGCGAGCTGCTGCGTGGCCGGCCCGGCGAGCTCCGGCGGCGCCGCCGCGCGCAGCCGCTCCGGGATGCCCAGGCGCTCGGCGACCGCCCGGCACGAGCGGCCCGAGACCGCCTGCGCGCGGATCTTCGTCAGCCGCCCGGCGCCGTGGTTCTCCAGCCGCGGATACAGGTGCGTGGTGACCGCCAGGCCGAGCACGGAGTCGCCCAGGAAGGCCAGCCGCTCGTACGCGTCCGCGCGGCGCTCGACCCACGACGCGTGCGTGACCGCCTGCCGGGCCAGGTCGTCCGGCAGCCGCTCCAGCAGGTCGTGCAGCGTGCGCAGGGGTCAGGATCCCGGCTCGCGGTCGACGGCTCCGCCCGCGGCCGCGGACGGAGGATGCGCGAGCACGAAGTCGACGGCCGCGCCGACCGTCCAGATCTGCTGCGCCTCCTCGTCGGACATCTTCACGCCGTACGTGTCCTCCAGCTCCTGCACCAGCGTGTAGAGATCCAGCGAGTCGGCCTGCAGGTCGTTGCGGAAGTGCGTCGACTCGGTGATGCGCGCCGGATCGAGCTCCAGCTCGTCGGCCAGGTGCTCGCGGATGAGCTCGAGTACCTCGTCTCGCGTCATGACTGGTCGGGCACCGTAGCGGCCACCTCGGACACGTCAACCTTCCGGAGCGCTCCCGCTGCGGCGAGCCGCTCGTGCGTCCGCCCCGCCACGTCCAGGCGCACGCCGCGGGCGGCCACCTCGATCGCGCGCGCGAAGCCGCGGGCCTCGAACGACCCGTGCGGCACGACGCCGAGCCGCCGCAGCCCCAGCAGCACCGCGCCGCCCTGCTCCTGCGGGTCGATCTCGTGCCGCAGCCCGGTCAGCGCCGGCCGCAGCAGCAGCCCGCCGGCCTTCGCGCGCGGCGACGACGTCGCCGCGGCGCGGACGGCGCCCAGCAGCGCCTTGGACGTGCCTTCCATGACCTTCAGCAGGATGTTGCCGGCGTAGCCGTCGGCCACCATCACGTCGACCGTGCCGGTGCCGATCGCGAAGCCCTCGACGTTGCCGACGAAGTTCAGGTCCCCGGGCATCTCGCGCAGCTGCGCATGGGCGGCGACCACGTCCTCGGTCCCCTTGCTCGCCTCCTCGCCGTTGGAGAGCAGCGCCACGCGCGGGCGCTCGACCCCCATCACGACCTCCATGAAGGCGGCCCCCATGTGGGCGAACTGCACGAGGTGCTCGGGGCGCACCTCCACGTTCGCTCCGGCGTCGAGCAGGAGGAACGGCTTCGCCCGGGACCGGCACGAGGATCGCCAGCGCCGGCCGGTGCACGCCGCGCGCCCGCTTGAAGCTGAACAGCGACGCGGCCAGCGCGGCGCCGGTCGAGCCGCCGGAGACCAGGGCCCCGGCCTCGCCCGCCGCGACCGCCTTGACCGCCTGGACGATCGACGCTTCCGGCGTGGCCCGGACCGCGCGCGCCGGGTCAGGCGCCTTCGCGATCGAGATCGGGGCGTCGACGACCGTGACGCCGTCGGGGACCTCGCCGAGCGCGTCGGCGGGGCCGAAGAGGATCACGCGCGTGCCCTCGGCGGCGGCGATCGCCGCTCCGCGAGCAACCTCAGCTGGTCCGAGGTCGGCGCCGTTCGCGTCGACCGCGACCGTCACCGGCTCCGGCATCGCCGGGAGGCGTACTAGTGCTCGTGGTCGTGATCGTGGTCGTGCGAGACGTCCACGACCTCACGGCCACCGTAGGTGCCGCAGTGCGGGCACACCCGGTGCGGGCGCCGCGGCTGGTGGCACTGCGGGCACGCGTTCAGCGACGGTGCCGAGATCTTGTGCTGCGCGCGGCGCTTGGCGGTGCGCGCATGCGACTGCTTCTGCTTGGGAACGGCCATGGGCGACGCAGAAGGGTAGCGAAGGCGCGTCAGCGCCGGCGCTCTGGCGCGAGCCCGCGCTCGAGCACTCCCGTCACGACGGGCCCGGGCGTCGGGCGCGCGTAGTGGAAGCCCTGGGCGATCCGGCAGCCGCTCGCGGCCAGGAACGCCGCCTGCTCGGGCCGCTCGACGCCCTCCGCGACGACGTCGCAGCCGCAGGCGTCGGCGAGCGCGAGGATCGCGCGGTAGACCGCGGTCGCCTGCGGATCCTCCGGCACGCCCGCCAGGAACGCGCGGTCGACCTTGATGATCTGCACGGGCAGCTCGCGCAGCCGCCACAGCGACGAGTAGCCGGCCCCGAAGTCGTCGATCGCGAGCGCGAAGCCCGCCGCGCGCAGCTCGTGCATCACCGGCAGCAGGCGCGAGCGCTCGAGCGTCCAGGCCGACTCGGTCAGCTCGAGCACGAAGCGGCCGGGCGCGATCCCGTGGGCGCCGACGATCTCGGTGAAGCGCTTCGCGATCCCCGGCCGCCGCAGCTGGCGCGGCGAGACGTTGAAGCCGACGTTCGGCTGCATCCCCGCCTCGCTCCACGCCTGCGCCTGCGCGCAGACCTCGTGCAGCACCCAGTCGCCGAGCGCCTCGATCACGCCGGTGCGCTCGGCCACGGGGATGAAGTCGCCGGGCGGCACCAGGCCGCGGTCGCCGTCGCGCCAGCGCACGAGCGACTCGACGCCGATCACGCAGCCGTCGTCGAGCCGCATCACGGGCTGGTGGTGCAGCTCGAGCTCGCCGCGCTCGATCCCGCGCCGCAGCCGCGCCGCGAGCGCCAGCCGCTCGAGCGGGTCGGCCGTGCCGTCGCCGTAGACGTGGACGCCGCCGCCGGCCGCCTTGGCCGCGTACATCGCGGCGTCGGCGTGCTTGCGCAGCTGGTCCGGGCCCGTCGGCGTCGAGCGGGAACAGGCTGAGGCCGACGCTCGCGTCCACGAGCAGCTCGGCGGCGCCGAGCGTGAACGGCGCCTGCAGGGCGTCGGCGATCCGCTGGCCGACCGCGTCGGCGTGCGCGCGGCCGTCGCGCGGAACGTCGCGCACGAGCACGAGGAACTCGTCGCCGCCCTGGCGCGTGACGAGATCGCCGGGCCGGACGGCGGCGCGCAGCCGCTCCGCGACCTGGCACAGCAGCTCGTCGCCGGTGTCGTGCCCGAGCGAGTCGTTGACCCGCTTGAACTCGTTCAGGTCGGCGTACGCGAGCGCGACCCCGGTGCCGTTCACCCGCGCGTCGGCGATCGCGGCGCGCAGCGCGAGGTCGAGCGCGGCGCGGTTCGACAGCCCGGTGAGCGGGTCGTGGTACGCGGACGGGGATGCGGGATTGGCGAGCCGGAGCACCATCTCAGGGCATCGGCGGGCCCCGGCGTTCCTTGACTGCGCGTCAGTCGATCGTGAGCGCGCGCTCGCCGGGGAGAGCCGGATCGCCAGCACGACCGGCACGAGGCCGACGGCGACGATCAGCAGCGCCGGCAGCGCGGCGGTGTCGAAGCGCGAGTCCTTGGTCGCCTCCCAGACCGCGATCGCGAGCGTGTCGCCGCCGAGCGGCCGCAGCAGCGCGGTCGCGGGCAGCTCCTTCATGACCTCGACGAACACGAGCAGCGCGGCGGTGGCGATCCCCGGCCACAGCAGCGGCAGGTGGACGTCGGAGAGCAGCCGCGTGCGGTCGGCGCCGAGGCTGCGCGCGGCCTCGTCGAGCGACGGGTCGATCCGCGCCATGCGCGCCTCGATCGACGAACAGGGCGAGCGCGTGGAAGCGCACGACGTACGCGAGGACGAGCCCGGCGGCGCTGCCGGTGAGCAGCAGCCCGGTCGACCGAGCAGCGCCGGCGCCGTCGTCGATCCGCCGGTCGAGCCACGACCAGCGGCACGTACACGGCCACGGCGACGACCGTGCCCGGGATCGGCGTAGCCGAGCGCGCTCAGCGCGCGCCGACGCGCGCGCCGGCGCGGCGTCGGCCGCACGCGCGGCGCCGTAGGCGACGACCGTCGCCGTCGACGACGGCGACGACCGCCGCGACCGACGGCGAGCAGCAGGCTGTTGACGCGCGGCGCGCGACGAGCGCCTCGGGCGACGCGCCGTCGCCCGAGCGAGCCGATCGGCCCAGGCGACGAGCTGCGCCGAGCGGGGCGACGACCACGAGCAGCGAGCAGCAGCACCGGCGCCGGCGGCCGCCAGCCACGGCGACCGGCCCGCGCAGCCGCCGCGGCACGACCGCCTCGCCGCGCGCCAGCGCCTGGCTGTAGCGCGCGGCGGCCGCGCAGCAGCCGCTCGAGCGCCACGAGCGCGAGCGCGAGCGAGACGAGCACGGTCGCGAGCTGCAGCGCCGCCGCCTGGTCGAACGCGCCGTACCAGACGCGGTAGATCGCGTCGGTCAGCGCGCGGTAGCCGAGCAGGTTGACCGCGCCGAAGTCGGCCAGCGCCTCCATGACGGCGAGCGCGACGCCGCCGGCCAGCGCCGGGCGGGCGAGCGGCAGCGCGACGCGCCGCAGCGCGCTGCGCGTAGCGAGAGCCCGAGCGTGCGCGCCGCCTCGAGCGCCTGCCGCGACTGGCCGAGGAACGCGCTGCGCGCCGAGCACGTAGACGTACGGGTACAGCACGAGCGGTCAGCACGACGATCGTGCCGAGCGTCGTGCGGATGTCCGGCAGGCTGCAGCCCGAGCTGTCGCGCAGCGCGCTGCAGCGGGCCGGCCTCGTCGTACTGGCCGAGCAGCACGAACGACGAGCACGTAGGCCGGCATCGCCAGCGGCAGCACGAGCGCCCACTCGAGCGTCCGGCGGCCGGGGAAGTCGAAGAACGAGACGAGCACCGCCAGGCCGCCGCCGAGCAGCAGCGTGCCGGCGCCGACCCCGAGCGCCAGCACGAGGCTCGCCCGCAGCGCCTCGCGGCAGCAGGCTCGCGGCGATCTGGTCGAACGCGTCGCCCTGGCCGACGAACGCGAGCGGCAGCGCGAGCAGCGGCCCGGCGACGAGCACCGCGACCGCGATGCCGGCGACGGTCCAGCCCGCGGGCGCCCGGCGGCGGCGCGCGCGAGCTACTCCCACCCGACGTGCTGCATCATCGCGACGGCCGCCTCGAGCGTTCCGCCCGGCCTGCTCGACGTCGATCGGGTCGGTCTCGACGCCGGCCCACTCGCGGATGTGCTCGGCGGGCGGCACGTCCGGGTTGGCGGCGAACTCGCTGTTCTCGACGATCAGCTCCTGCGCCTCGCGGGCGGTCAGGAACTCCATCAGCCGGATCGCGTTCGCGCGGTGCTCGGAGCCGCGCACGAGCCCGACGCCGGAGAGGTTCGTGTGCGCGCCGGCTCCGTCCTGGTCGGCCCAGGCGGGCGCGACCGGGAAGTCGCGGATCCTCCTCGAGCATGCGGCCGAGGTAGTAGTGGTTCGTCAGGCCGACGTCGCAGCGGCCGGCGGCGATCGCGTCGAGCACGTCGACGTCGGAGCCGAGGATCTGCGGCTCGTTGGCCATCCAGGAGCGCAGCAGCTCCTCGGTCTCGGCCTCGCCGTGCTTGGCGATGCGGTCGGCGACGAACGACTGGTTGTACTCGTTGTTGCTCGTGCGCAGGCACAGGCGGCCCGCGGAACCGCGGGTCGCCGAGGTCCTCGTAGCTCTGGACCGCGTCCTCGGCGACGCGCTCGGTCGAGCGCATCGGCGTGCGGATGCGCGTGCTCAGGCCCCACCACGCGCCGTCGGGGTCGTGCAGGCCTTCGCCGACCTGGCTGCTCAGCGCCGTCGCTCTCGACCGGCTCGAGCAGCCCGGCCTCCTTCGCGCGCCAGAGGTTGGCGAGGTCGGTGGTGACGAGCAGGTCGGCCTCGGTCTCGTCGCCCTCGCGATCGAGCCGCTCGAACAGCTCGGGCGCGGTCCCGCCGCGCAGCTCGACCTCGAGCCCGGTCTGCGTCCTCGAACGCCTTGAACGCCTGCTCGTCGCCGTACTGCGAGCGGCCGTTGTAGACGACGACGTCCGCCGACGCCGCCGAGCGGCGACGGCGGCAACTGCGAGCGCGCGACGATCACCAGGCCGACGGCTCCGGCCACCAGCCCGACCCGCCGCCGCGTCCAGCGCGAAGCGCTTCATTAGGGCTACCTTATCCGACGTGTCCGGGTCCGAGCTGGCCATCGACGCGCGCGCTGTCGAGAAGCGGTTCGGGCGTACCCGGGCCGTCGACGGCGCGACCCTGGCGGTCGGCCACGGCGAGCTCGTCGCGCTGCTCGGGCCGAGCGGCTCGGGCAAGACGACGCTGCTGCGCGCGATCGCCGGCTTCGAGGCGCCTGACGCCGGCTCGATCGCGATCGCCGGCCGCCCGGTCGCGGGCGACGGCGCGTGGGTCGAGCCCGAGCTGCGCCGGATCGGCATGGTGTTCCAGGACGGCGCGCTGTTCCCGCACCTGGACGTGGCGGGGCAACGTCGGCTTCGGCGCGGCGCGCCGCGAGCGGGTCGGCGAGTGCCTCGAGCTGGTCGGCCTCGCGCACCGCGCCGGCGACTTCCCGCACGAGCTGTCCGGCGGCGAGCGCCAGCGGATCGCGCTCGCCCGCGCGCTGGCCGCGGACCCGGAGGTGGTGCTGCTCGACGAGCCGTTCGCCGCGCTCGACGCCGGGCTGCGCGAGGCGCTGCGCGAGGAGGTCGCGGGCATCCTGCGGCAGGCGGGCACGAGCGCCCTGCTGGTCACGCACGACCAGTCGGAGGCGTTGTCGCTCGCCGGCACCGTGGCGGTGATGCGCGAGGGCGGATCGAGCAGATCGGGACGCCCGAGGAGGTCTACGAGCGCCCGCGCTCGCGCTGGCTGGCCGAGTTCCTCGGTGACGCCGACGTGCTGCCGGGGACGGCGGCCGACGGGATCGTCGAGTGCGAGCTCGGCCGCTTCGGCGCCGATCACGCCCTGCGCGGCGACGTCAGCGTGGTGATCCGGCCCGAGTCGGTGGCGATCGGCGCGACCGCCGGGCGCGACCCGCACGTCGAGGCGGTCGTGGTCACGCGCTCGTTCTACGGCCACGACCAGATCGTCGAGCTCGAGCTCGACAGCGGCCGCAGGCTGCGCTGCCGCCGGCTCGGCTTCCCGGCCTGGCACCCGGGCGACCGCGTGCGCGTCTGGATCGACGGCCCGGTCAGCGCCCTGGACGCGTAGCGCGGTAGATCGCGCCGTTGGTCGACGCGAACAGCGGCTCGCCGTCCGCGTCGGGGCCGATGTGCGTGAGCTGCGGCACGGCGGCGCGCTCGCGCCGGACGTCGGCGGCCTTGCCCTTCGGGGCGCCCTTCAGCGACCACAGGACGCCGGAGCAGAAGTCGCCGTAGAGGTAGCGGCCGCGCAGCCGCGGCAGCCCCGTGCCCTGGTAGACGTAGCCGCCGGTGACCGAGCAGCCGTCGTCGTGCGTGTACGTGACGACCGGCCAGACGAGCTCGCCCGCGCGTGTCGAGCGCGAAGTCGTCCTCCTCGGTCGTCGGCGGTGCCCTCGAACGCGTCCCAGCCGAGGTTCTTCGGCGGCTCGTCGGGCTCGAGCAGGACGCGGTTGACCTCCTCGATCGTCGTCCTGGCCGACGTCGCCGATCCAGACCTCGCCGAGCGCGGGGTCGAACGAGAAGCGCCACGGGTTGCGCAGCCCGCTGAGCGCGACGCGCCAGTCGGGGCGCGTCGGCCTCGACGTCGACCGACAGCAGCTTGCCGAGCCGGTCGCCGGGTCCTGGGCGCGCTCGTCCGGGTCGAAGGCGCCGCCGCCGTCGCCGAGGCCGAGGTAGAGCCGCCCGTCCGGCCCGAAGGCGAGCTGCGCCGCCGTTGTGGTTCTCCTCCGGCTGCTCGACGTGCAGCAGCTCGCGCACCGGGGCCGGGTCGATCGCGTCGCCTCGACGGAACTCGGCGACGCCGCGTGTCGCCGGCGCGGTCGCTCCAGTGCAGGTAGAGCCGCGGGTCGGCGGCGAAGTCGGGGTGGAACGCGATGCCGAGCAGCCCCTGCTCCGCGCCGATGCGCACCTGGCGCCGAGAGGTCGAGCACGTGCGGCGGCGCCCGCCCTGGAGGCGGACGACGCGCCCCGGCTGCTCGAGCACCCAGAGCGCGTCCGGGTCGCCGGGCGCGGTGCCGACCCACGTCGGGCCGGTTGAAGCCGGTGGCGATGCGCTCGACGGCGAACGACGCGCGCGCGGCCGCTCTCGGTCGCCGGCGCTGCGGCGGGTCGTAGGAGTCGCGGTCGTCGCCGCGCGAGCCGACGGCGACCGCGGCGGCGGCTGCGACGAGCGCGAGCACGGCGAGCGCGACGAGGAGGAGGCGACGCATCGCGCGCGAGATATTAGGGCGCACCTAACCGCATGTCGAGCTCACGGTCCAGCGGCCGGCGCGCGCGACCGTCGGCGAACGGCGGCCCGGCGGCCGGCTCGGGCACGGCGCTCGCGGTGCAGGCGCGAGACGGAACGCCGTGCCGGGCGCCGCCGGGACGAACTGCACGCGCTGCTTCTCGACGCGCAGCTTGTAGGCGAGTCAGCGGGCCGCGCAGGTCGCCGGTGTACGGACGGCCGCAGGCGAGCACGGCGGCACGTCCGCCGGCGGCCGCGATCGCGTCGCTCGAGGTCGGCGGCGAGGCCCTGCGCGTAGGCCTGGTCGCGGCGCAGCTGCGGCAGATCGGCGAGCTTGGGCGCGGCGGCCGCGAGGACGAGCAGTGCCGTGACCGCGGCGAGCGGCCGCTGTCGCCCGCCGGCCGACCGAGCGCACGAGCGCGACCAGGCCGGCGGCCCCGGCGATCGCGAGCAGCGCGCCGCCGGGCAGCGAGTAGCGCGGCTCGCCGCTGAAGCCCGCCTGCGCCATCAGCGCGACGAGCACGATCCACGCCAGCCCGGCGAGCAGCAGCGGCCGCGCCGGGCGCACGAGCGGCCAGGCGGCGACCGCGCCGATCAGCAGCGGCCACAGCAGCAGCGCGGCCGACTCGCGCGTCGACGCGAGCGCGGGCACCGCCTCGGTCGCCGGCTGGCCGGGGTTCGGGATGCGGGCGCGCGAGCCGGAGCGCAGCAGGTCGCCGGAGCCGAGCCACTCGGGCACGAACCACAGCGCCGGCACCGCGATCGCGCAGGCGGCAGCAGCGGGCGGTCGGCGGGCCGGCGCCGCCACAGCACGATCGCCGGCGGCGAGCAGGAACGGCCACGCCTCGACGCGCAGCAGCGCGCAGCCGACCCCGCAGGCGAGCGCCAGGCGGCAGCGGTCGGCCCGCCAGGCCTCGATCGCCAGCAGGGCGAACGCGATCACCCAGCCGGTCTCGGCCCCGGCGGCGGCGAGCGCCGGGAAGCCGCCGCACAGGGCCACGCCGGCGGCGGCGAGGACGCCCGCCCAGGTCCCGGCCAGCTCGCGGCCGAGGCGGAAGGCGAGCCAGACCGCCAGCACGGCGCCCGTGCGCGCGACGATCACCCAGACGGCCGGCGCCGCGCCGCCGAGCACCGACAGCAGCGCGGTCACCGCCACGGGCAGCGGCTTGAACGCGGGACCCTCGGCGGTGCTCAGCTCGAGCGCGCTGAGCTCGCGGCCCCACAGCAGCCACGCCCACGGGTCGTACGACGGCGCCGGCGCGACCAGCAGCGCCGAGAGCGCGGCGACAGCGACTGCTGCCGCGAGCGTCCTCAGTCGAACTTCAGCTCGCCGAGCTTCGCCCAGCGCGGGTCCGGGGCCGCCTCGTGGCTGTGCTCCGGGTCCTCGTTGAGGTTCGCGCCGCACTGGCCGCAGAGGCCGGCGCAGTCCTCGCGGCAGGTGATCTGCCCGGGCAGGGCGAGCGCGAGCGCGTCGCGCGCCCAGCCCGAGACGTCGAGCACCTCGTCCGCGTCCAGGTACGGCGAGGTCAGCTCCTCGCCGCCGCCGGGCTGGTTGACCTCGCGCGCGTCGACCTCGAACTCCGGCGCGGCCGGTTCGAGGCAGCGCATGCACGGGCCCTTCAGCCCGGCCGTGAGCCGGAGCCGGAGGGCGTAGCCGAGGTTGGTCGTGCGTGAGACGTCGAGCCGCACGGGCACGAGGTCCGGGATGACCGCGTAGGGCTCGTTGCCGTAGAGGAACGGAGCGATCGCGACGTGGAGGTCGAAGCGCCGGCCCTGCCCGGAGTGCAGGCCGAGCGGCGCCAGCTCGAAGCTGTCGGTGCGCTGAGGCATGGGCCTTTCAACGGTAGCTCAGCGCAACTCGCGCTTGAGCACCTTGCCGGTCGAGGTGCGCGGGAGCTCGTCGACGAAGACGACGTCGCGCGGCACCTTGTAGCCGGCGAGGTTGGCCTTCACGTGGCCCTTGACCTCGTCCTCGTCGCAGCTCGCGCCCTCGCGCAGCACGACCACGGCCTTCAGCCGCTGGCCGAACTTCTCGTCCTCGACCCCGAAGACCGCGACCTCGACGATCGCCTCGTGGCCGGCGAGCAGGTCCTCGACCTCGGCCGGGAACACGTTCTCGCCGCCGGAGACGATCATGTCGTCGTCGCGGCCGTCGACGAACAGCCGCCCGGCCTCGTCGAAGTGGCCGACGTCGCCGGACGAGAGCAGGCCGTCGATGTCGTCCTTGCTGCCGCCGCCCGTGTAGCCCTCGAAGCGCATCTCGTTGCCGACGAAGATGCGGCCGGTCTGCCCGGGCGGCAGCTGGTTGCCGTCGTCGTCGTAGATGTTCACGATCGTGCCGTGCGGCGGGCGGCCGGCGGTCCCGGGCGCCTTGCGCAGGTCGTCGGGGGTGGCGATCGTCGCCCAGGCGACCTCGGTCGAGCCGTAGAGGTTGTAGACGTTCTCGCCGAGCAGGTCCATCCAGCGGTCCGACAGCGAGCCGGGCAGCGCCGAGCCCGAGACGGCGGTCACGGTCACGGCGCTCAGGTCGTAGCGCGCGAGCGTCTCCTCCGGCAGCTCGAGGATCCGCTGCATCATCACCGGCACGACGATCAGCGCCGCGCACTCGTGCTGCGCGGTCAGCGACAGCGTCGCCTCGGGGTCGAACTTGCGGTTGAGCACGAGCGTCGACGAGAGGCTCATGCCGAGCGTGAAGTGCACGAAGCCCCAGGAGTGGAACATCGGGGCGGCGATCATCGTCTTGCGGCGCGCCTTCAGCGGGATCATCGCCAGCAGCGCCGCCGCCGGGTCGAGCGAGCGCGGCTGCGAGCGCGCGGCGCCCTTCGGCGTGCCGGTCGTGCCCGACGTGAGGATGATCGCCTTGCCGCGGGCCGAGGGCGGCTTGCGGTCCGCCGGGTCGCCGCGCTCGATCAGCTCCTCGAGCCGCGCGTCCGTCGCCTCGCCGTCCTCCGGGTCGTGCCAGGCGACGTAGCGCCTGCGACCCTCGCCGGCGGCGCGGATCAGGTCCTCGAACTCGTGGTCGTAGATCAGCGCGGCGGGCTGCTCGCGCTCGGCGACGTCGGCGAGCTGCGGGCCCGAGAACGCGGTGTTGAGGAACAGGGCGTGCGCGCCGAGCTTCGAGCACGCGATCACCGCTTCGACGAAGCCGCGGTGGTTGCGGCACATGATCCCGATGCCGTCGCCCTCCTCGACGCCGTCGGCGGCGAGCGCGTCGGCGAGCGCGTTCGTGCGCACGTGGACCTGGCGGAAGGTGAGCGTGCCGAGCTCGTCGATGATCGCGGTCTCGGAGCCGTAGCGGAGCGCGGAGGCGGTGTAGCCGCCGGCGGGCGTGGGCCCGAACCGGAGCAGGCCGCGCACGGCGCCCGCGACGTGGTCCGGGCGACCGGGGTGCAGCACGCCCGCGCTCGCGAGCGTGCGCGCGGTGAAGAGCTTGGTGGTGACCTGCGAGGCGATCCGGTCGAGCTGCATGGCCCGCAATCCTGCCATCACTTCGGCATCCGCATGCCCGGTGGCAGGTCGCCGCGCTCGATCATGCGGTGGATCTCGGCCGCCCGGCGCGGGTTCAGGAACACGTGGCGCTGGCCGACGGAGGGCTTCTCGGCGAGCAGGCCCGCGGCCAGCAGCGCCTCCCCCACGTCCTGCGCGAGCGCGCGCTCGTTGCCGGCGAAGCCGCGCGCGAGGTGCGCGAAGTCGGTGTGGTAGCCGCCCCACTTGCCCATGCCGTCGAGCCGCTGCAGGATCCGGCGGGCGACGCGGCGCGCGGGGTCGGGGTCCTCGTGCGGGCGGACGGCGCGCGCGCCGTCGGGCTGCAGCAGCGCGAGCACGGTGTCCTCGTGCTCCTCGACCGACCGCGGGTCCTCGGGGTTGCCCTGCAGGCGCGCGACGACCTCGGCGATCCGCAGCGGGTGGCCGGCGCCGATCGGCTCGCGCAGCTCGGGGCCCTCGAGCAGGCGGGCGGGGACGGCGGCGGCCTGCGCGCGCAGGCGGTCGATGTGCACCACGTGGTCGTCGAACGCGATCGCGGCGAGCTCGTCGAGCTCCTTCGGGTCGAGCGTGCCGGGCAGCGCGAGCAGCAGGAAGCCGTCGAGGTCGCCGGCGCGCAGGTCGAGGTCGTCGGGGCCGTTCGGCGCGGGCGGCTCGGCCAGCTCGACGAGCGCGGCGATCGTCGCCGCCACGAGCAGCCACGTGCGCTCGCCGGCGGTGTCCGGGTCCGCGCGGAAGGCCGCGGCGGCAGGGGTCGCCGCGAGCAGCAGCTCGCCGCTCGCCGCGAGCGCCACCTCGACCGGGTGCTCGTAGCCCGAGCGAGGCCGGGTCAGCTCGGCGGCGCCCTGCTTGAGGGCGGCCGGGAGCAGGGTGCGCAGGCGCGCCGTGGCGGCCGCGGGGGCCGTCGCGCCGCCGGCGGCCGCGGCCTCAGAGGCGAGGCTCGTCAAGTGCGCACGACGGTCTCGGCCATGCCGGTTACGGTACCGACGTGTCCGATCCGGCCGTACGGCGGCGCGTCCGCGCACACGGGCGCGTGCAGGGCGTCTTCTTCCGCGACAGCGTGCGGCGGGAGGCGGCCGCGCGCGGCGTGGCGGGCTGGGTGCGCAACTGCGCGGACGGCACGGTCGAGGCGGTGTTCGAGGGCCCCGAGGCGGCGGTGGCGGCGATGGTCGAGCTCTGCCGCGCGAGCCCGGGGCACTCCGCGGTCGAGCGGATCGACGCGGCGGACGAGCCGCCGGAAGGGCTGAGCGGCTTCGCGGTGCGCTGATCGCCCACCCGACGATGGTCCCCGCCGGGCGCTCGGTCGGCGATCAGGTGCGGGTTCCGTCGGGGGTGCGGCGTAGCCTCCGACTGCTCAGCCATGGAAGCCGCAGCCACCCCACTCCGCCAGCCCCGCGTCGCCTCGCTCGTCGGGCGTCTGCTGATCGAGAACCTCGTGGTGGACGACGCCTGCGCCGCCGAGCTCGTGCGCGCCCGGACCGACGCGGGCGAGAACCCGGCGCGCGTGGTGTCGGACGCGATCGAGATCGGCGCCCGGGTGCTGGACCGCGAGTACGCCGGCGCGGCGGTCGAGGTGCTGCGGCAGGACCTCGAGTCGGCGTCGCGTGACGTCGAGCAGCGGTTGGGCCAGACGTCCGAGGCGGTCGTGAGCGCGCTGCAGACGTCGCTCGAGCAGGCGTTCGGGCCGGAGGGCGGGCACGTCACGCGCGTGCTCGAGCGCCACTTCGGCGCCGAGTCCTCGAGCGCCGTGCAGCACCAGGTGCGCACGGCGGTCGCCGAGCTGCTGACCGAGTCGCGCGAGCGGATGTTCAAGCAGTTCTCCTCGGCCGACGAGTCGAACCCGCTGGCGACGTTCCAGCGCCACGCCGTGGCGGCGATCCGCCAGTCGTCGGACCAGCAGCACTCCCACCTGCGGGAGATGAACAGCCGCATCGGCGCGCTGCAGCTGGAGATCCAGAAGCTGCAGGCGGAGCGCGAGAAGGCGCTCGAGGTCGCCGCCGAGCACGACCGGTCGACCGCCAAGGGCCGCCCGTACGAGGAGGCGGTGTTCGACGCGGTGGACTCGATCGCCGGCGGCCAGGGCGACGACTGCGACGCGGTCGGCGACCTGCCGGGCGTCGGCGGCCGCAAGGGCGACGTGCTGGTGGGCATCGACGCCTGCAACGGCCCCGCCCGCGGCCGGATCGTGTTCGAGGCCAAGAACTCGCAGGTGCCGAAGAAGCGCGCGATCGCGGAGCTGGACGAGGCGATGGCGCAGCGCGACGCCGGCTACGCCGTCTGGGTCGTCCCGGCCGAGGACAAGCTGCCCGCCCGCACCCACCCGCTGCGCGAGGTCAACGGCGACAAGCTGTTCGTGGTCTACGACCCCGAGGAGGGCTCGCGGCTCGCGCTCGAGGTCGCCTACTCGCTCGCCCGCGCCCGCGTGCTGATGGCGCACGGCGACGCCGAGGGGCTCGACGCCACGGCGCTGCGCGCCGAGGTCGAGCGCGCGGTCGGCGCGATGGAGGACGTCCGCCGGATCAAGCAGCAGCTCACCCACGCCGCCAACGGGATCGACTCGGCGCGCGGCATCCTCGAGGAGCTCGACCGCCGGGTGCGGACGCATCTGGCGCAGATCGACGCGCTGCTGGTGCCGGTCGTCGGCGACGACGACGACGTGTAGCGCGCCGCCGGCGTCTACTGCGGCTGGGTAGGGAAGCGAGGGGCCGACCGCGGTGCGGAACTCGTCGCGCGACGAGAATACGGGCGCATATGGCATCTAACTCGTCGTGCGACGACTTGACCCCGCATAGCGAGGCGAACGTCGTCGTGCGACGAGATAACCGCCCATGCGGCTGTATCTCGTCGCCGACGTCCCGCACCGCGGCCGGCTCCCTCGCTGCCTTACCCAGCCGCAGTTAGCGCCGGCACACCTCAGCGCCAGGCGGCGCCGAGCACGCGCCGCCAGTTCCCCCAGGCGATCGCGCGCACCTCGGCGTCGCTGAACCCGCCCGCCCGCAGCGCTTCGAGCAGCCGCGGCAGCCCCGTCACGTCGCCGAGCGCGTCCGGGATCGTGGTGCCGTCGAAGTCCGAGCCGAGCGCGACGTGGTCGCAGCCGATGCGGTCGGCGGCGTGGCGGGCGTGGGCGACGATCGTCTCGAGCGGCGTGGCGGCGTCCTCCTCGCCGTCCGCGCGCAGGAAGGCGACGGCGAAGACGATGCCGACGAGGCCGCCCGAGGCGCCGATCGCGTCGAGCTGCTCGTCGGTCAGGTTGCGCGCGGACGGCGCGAGCGCGTGGCAGCCGGAGTGCGACGCGATCAGCGGGCCGGCCTCGAGCCGCGCGACGTCCCAGAACCCCGCCTCGTTCATGTGGCTGAGGTCGACCGCGATGCCGAGCTGCGCGCAGCGCCCGACGAGCGCGGCGCCCGCCGGCGTGAGGCCCGGCCCGGTGTCCGGCGACGACGGGAACGCGAACGGGACGCCGTGCGCGAACGCGTTCGGGCGGCTCCAGACCGGTCCGAGCGACCGCAGGCCGGCGGCGTGCCAGAGGTCGAGCGCCTCGAGGTCGGGGTCGATCGCCTCGGCGCCCTCGAGGTGCAGCACCGCGGCGAGCACGCCGTCCGCGAGCGCGCCGTCCAGGTCGTCGGCCGTGCGCGCGATCCGCACGTGCCCGGCCGCGCTCGAGCGCGAGCAGCCGCCCGGCGCACGCGGTCGCGTGCGCGGCGGCGTGCGAGTGGGCGACGGGAGCGGCGAGCGGCGCGTCGTCGGCCTCGCCCGGCGTCGGCGTGAAGATCGCGAAGATGCCGCCGGCCAGCCCGCCCGCGCGTGCCCGCGGCAGATCGAGGTGCCCGCCGCTGCGGCCGCCGGCGAAGGCGCCCGCGTCGTCGCGTGTGAGCGTGTCGTTGTGGCCGTCGAAGACGGGGACCGGCGTCATGCCCGCGCGGCGCGCCACGCGTCGCGCAGCTTCAGCGCCGAGCCGGTGCGCAGCACGCCGCCGGCGTAGACCCGGGCCGCGAGCGGGATCAGCAGCGCCGCTCCGCCCGCGGTCACGACGATCGACGCGACGATCTCCCACGTCGGCATCTCGCCGGCCGCGATCCGCGGCGGCGCGGTGATCGGCGCGGTCATCGGCAGGAACGCGGTCACGTGCGCGAGCGTGCCGTCGGGGTCCGACTGCACGGCGAAGGCGAGGAAGAACGACGCCAGCAGCACCATCGTCAGCGGCGTCGTGGTCGATTGCAGCTCCTCCTGGCGCGGGACCAGCGCGCCGGCGCAGGCGAACGCGCAGGCGTAGAACGCGTAGCCGAGCACGAACCAGACGAGCGACAGCCCGGTCGCGGCGATGATGTCGCCGTCGATCTCCAGGGCGCCCGTCGCCTGCGCCACCCCCAATCCGACCGCGGCCACCAGCAGCAGGTTGCCGAGGCCGAGCAGGCCGAGCCCGATCACCTTGCCGGCCAGCAGGTGCGAAGGCCGGATCGTCGACAGCACGATCTCGACCACGCGCGAGGCCTTCTCCTCGACCACGCCCGCCGCGACCCAGAAGCCGTAGGTCATCAGCTGGCCGTAGAGCAGCAGCACGACGAAGAACGCGAAGCCCGCCTTGGCGTCGGCGTCCTCGTCGACCGGCTCGAGGCTGACCACCGCCAGCGGCGGTGGCGAGAGCGCCTGCTGCGCCTGCTCGCCGGTCACGCCCGCTTGCGCGAGCGCCTCGGCCGCGCCGGACCTCGCGGTTGCCGGCCTGCAGGAACGTCAGCAGGTCGTCCGCGACGTCCTCCTGCGCCTCGATCCCGTCGGGGGTGAGCACCGCGTCGAGCGAGCCGTCCTCGAGCCCCTCGCGGGCGGCACCGGCGACTCACCTCGCGCAGCTCGACCGTGACGTCCGCGGACTGGGCGGTCCGCTGCGCCGCCTCGCGCGACCGCGCGGTCGCCGCTGAAGCCGACGACGTACTCGTCCTCGCCGCCCAGCACCGCCGCCAGCAGGATCACGGCGACGACGATCACGATGTTGATCACCGCCGAGACGAGGAACGACTTCTCGCGCGAGCGCTCGACGATCTCGCGCCGCGCGACGATCGCGACCGCCTGCCGCCCGCTCACTGCACGGCCTCGCGGAAGAGGTCGGTCAGCGTCGGCCGCTCGAGGCTGAAGTGCGTCACCGAGCCGGCGGCGCGCGCCGCGTCGAGCACCGCGTCCGCCGACACGCCGTCGGCGAGCGCGATCACCGTGCCGCGCGGCCCGTGATCGACGACCGAGGCGCCGGGCACGACCCGCACCCAGCCGTCGTCCGCGCCCTCGACCGCCACGCGCACGTGCCGCCCGCCGGCCCGCCGCTCGCGCAGCTCGTCGACGGTCCCGGACGCGACGAGGCGCCCCTCCTTGATGATCGCCACCGCCTCGCAGAGGCGCTCGACCAGCTCGAGCTGGTGCGAGGAGAAGATCACCGGCACGCCGGTCGCGGCGTAGTCGGAGAGCACGCCGGTCAGCACGTCGACGCCGGTCGGGTCGAGGCCCGAGAACGGCTCGTCGAGCACGAGCAGCTCGGGATCGTGCACCAGCGCCGCCGCGAGCTGCACCCGCTGCTGGTTGCCCAGCGAGAGCTCCTCGACGCGGTCGCCGGCCCGCTCGGTCAGCCCGAGCTGCTCGATCCAGCGATCGGCCGCCCGCCCCGCCTCGCTCGTGCCGATCCCGTGCAGCCGGGCCAGGTAGACGAGCTGGTCGCGCACCCGCATCTTCGGGTACAGGCCGCGCTCCTCGGGCATGTAGCCGAAGCGCGTGCGGACCGCGAAGTCGACCTTCGAGCCGCGGAACAGGACCTCGCCGCGGTCGGCCTCGAGCACGCCGAGCACGATCCGCATCGTGGTCGTCTTGCCGGCCCCGTTGGGGCCCACGAACCCGAACATCTGGCCCGCCCCGACGGTGAAGGAGATGCCGTCCAGGGCGACGACGTCCCCGTAGCGGCGCGCGAGATCCCGCAGCTCGAGCACGCCGCGAAAGTAGCAGTCGAGAGGGGTCTAGCCGACTTCGGCCGGCTCGTCGCGGCCCTGCAGCCGCTCGCGACCGCGTTGCACCGCGGCGATGAACTTCGAGAGGTTCACTTCCAGCGTGTTGAGGATCTCGTCCGCGTAGTCCTCGGCACCGAGCCGGATCTCGCGCTCGCGCCCGCGGGCGTCCTCGATGATCTCCTCGGCAGCGCGCTCGGCGTTGCGGGTGACCTCCTGCTGGGACACCATCTGCGCCTGGCGCTCGCGCGCCTCCTTGACGATCCGCTCGGCCTCGCGCTTCGCCTCGGCCAGCATCTCCTGGCGCTCCTTGACGATCCAGCGCGCCTGCTTGATCTCCTCGGGGATCGTGGCGCGCATCTGATCGAGGATGTCGTAGATCTCCTCTTTGTCCACGCGAACCTGGTCCGTCAGCGGGACCTGCTTGGCGTTGTGGACTAGATCGTCCAGCTTGTCGATGAGTACCAGGACGTCCATGGCGCTCCCTGTTTCGTCAGCGCGCGAGCGCTTCCTGCAAGCGCTTCGCGACTGGCTCCGGGACTAGATCGGAGATATCCCCCCCGAACGTGGCGATCTCTTTCACGCCACTGGAGGAGAGGAAACTGTACTGCGGCGACGCCATCAGATAGATCGACTCGATGTCAGAAGCCAGCGAGCGGTTGAGCTGGTTCATCTCCAGCTCGTACTCGAAGTCCGAGATCGCGCGCAGCCCCTTGACGATCGCCTTGGCCCCGCGCTCGCGTGCGAACTCGACCACGAGCGTCGAGAACGGCTCTACGCGGACGTTGCTCAGGTGGCGCGTCGCGTAGGTGATGAACTCGATCCGCTCCTCGGCCGTGAACACCGCGCGGCTCTTGCGCACGGAGGCGTTGACGACGCCGACGATCAGCTCGTCGAACATCGTGGCGGCACGCGTGATGACGTCCACGTGGCCGAACGTGACCGGGTCGTAGGAACCCGGGCAGACGGCGATGCGGTTGTCAGGAGCCATGGATGCGGATGAGGGTGTCGCCGTAACGGCGTTCGTCGTGGAGTTCGAGGCCCAGCGCGAGCGGGGCCCGGCGGTCGCTCTCGGCGACCACTGCCGCCCCCGGCGCCAGCACGGCCGGCAGGGCCGCCGTCAGCTCGGGTCCGAGGCGTCCCGCCAGCCGGTAGGGCGGGTCGAGGAACACCAGATCGTATTGACGTGCCGCCGCCGATGCGCCGCCGAGGAAGCGGCGGGCGTCGGCGCGGCGCACCTCGGCCTCGATCCCGAGCGCCTGGAGGTTGGCCCGCACGGCGCGGATCGCGGCCGGCGCGCTGTCCACGAACGTCGCCGCGGCGGCGCCGCGCGAGAGCGCCTCGATCCCGAGCGCGCCCGAGCCGGCGAACAGGTCGAGCACGCGCGCGCCCTCGAGCCGCGGGCCGAGCACGGAGAACAGCGCCTCGCGCACACGGTCGGAGGTCGGGCGGGTGGAGTCCCCGGGCGGCGCCTGGAGGCGCCGCCCGCCCCAGTGGCCGGCGATCACGCGCATCGACCGGGATACTGCCGCGTTCGATGACCTCCATCCTCGTCACCGGATCGACCGACGGCCTCGGCCGCGAGCTGGCCCGCGCGCTGGCGCGCCGCGGCGACGCCGTCGTGGTGCACGGCCGCGACCGCGAGAAGGTCGACGCGATCGCCGACGAGATCGGCGCCGCCGGCCGCCTCGTCGCCGACCTCTCGTCGCTCGCCGAGGTGCGACGGCTCGCCACCGCGGCGCCCGCCGTCGACGTGCTCGTCAACAACGCCGGCGTGATCGTGCCCGAGCGGCGGCTGAGCGCGGACGGCATCGAGCTGACCTTCGCCGTCAACCACCTCGCGGGCTTCGTCCTGACGCTGGCGCTGCAGCCGCCGCGGACGGTCAACGTCGCATCGGTCGGCCAGTGGGCGCCCGACTTCGCGGACCTGATGCTCGAGCGCGGCTACGAGCCCTACCGCGCCTACGCGCAGAGCAAGCTCTGCCAGATCATGTTCACGTTCGAGCTCGCCGAGCGGCGCCGCCGACCTGGTGGTCAACGCGCTGCACCCGGCGACGCTGATGGACACGAAGATGGTCCGCGACAACCTCGGCCCCGCGCGCAGCACGGTGGCCGAGGGTGTCGAGGCGACGCTGCAGGCCGTCGACCTGGCGTCGTCGGGCGGCTACTTCGTCGGCCTCCGCGAGGCGCGCGCCGACCAGGTCGCGTACGACCCGGCCGCGCGGCGCGAGCTCTGGGACGTCTCGGAGGCGCTCGCGCGCCGCTGAGCGCCCTCGAGGCCGGCCGGCTTGGCGCCGGTGAACAGCCACGTCGTCGAAGAACGCGTCGAGCTGCTCGGCCCGGAGACCCGCTCGGCGAGCGCGGTGAACTGCGCGGTCGTCGACGTTGCCGCCGCCGTGGAGCGCGGTCCAGCGGCGCAGCAGCCGGAAGAAGTCGGCGTCGCCGATCTCGCAGCCGCAGCGCGTGCAGCGTCATCGCGCCGCGGTCGTAGACGGCGCTGTCGAAGAGTCGCTCCGGGCCGGGATCGCCGATCGCGACCGCCCAGAACGGGTCGTCGGCCGGGACGCGGCGACCGTGAAGTCGAAGCATCTCCTGCGCGGTGCCGCGGCCCTGCGCCTCGCTCCACAGCCACTCGGCGTAGGTCGCGAAGCCCTCGTTGAGCCAGATGTGCTGCCAGCGCGGCGAGCGCGAGGTCGTCGCCGAACCACTGGTGCGCCAGCTCGTGCACGACGACCGCGTCGACCGGCTCGTCGCGGTCGTGGAAGAAGTCCTTGCGCGTAGATCGGCCGGGTCTGGATCTCGAGCGCGAAGCCGAGGCCGTCGACGTCGTCGACGATGCCGCCGGCCGCGGTGAACGGGTACGGGCCGAACAGGCCCTCGAGGAACGCGATGATCTCCGGCTGGCGGTCGAGCGCGTCCTCGGCGAGCTCGCCGACGCTCGGCGGCGCGTGCGTCGGCGCCGCCGACGATCCAGTCGTTCTCGTTGGCCGGGCTGCCCGCCGGCGGCCCGGGGACGGTCCAGCCGTCGAGGCGTCGCCGTCGTCCTCGAACGAGGTGCGTGCCCTCGCCGGTGGAGACGACGATGTCGTCGACGAACACGCCGCCGTAGCTGCACGATGTCGTCGCTGGCGTAGCTGATCGACACCTCGACCTGGCTGCCCGCGTACGGGACGAGGTCGACCGACCACTGCTCGTAGCCGTCGCTGAGGCCGGACGCCGCGTGCCACGTCGCCGCTCGTGCCCGTCGGGCGGCAGCCCTCGTCGTCGTCGGTCTGGTAGTGCGCCAGGAACGGGTGCAGGTCGAGCCAGTACGGGCAGACGTTGCCGGTGTCCTGGCTCGTGTGACCGTTGCGGTCGGGCAGCGTCGTCCAGTCGTCGGTGCCCGGGTGCCGGGCCTCGACGAACACGTAGTCCCAGTTCGGCTCGGTGTCGCGGAACACCCAGAACGACGCCTCGGCGCCGCCCGCGGGCACCGTGATCGTGCGCGTCAGCCGCTTGTAGGTGGAGTTCGCGGCCTGCGAGACCGCGTAGCTGGAGCCGGTGCGCGGCGGCGGGCGCTCTCGTAGAGGTCGGGGTCGATCGCGTCCCAGTAGCGGATGCCGTCCTCGCGGTACGCGTCGAGGTCGAACTCGCCGATCGTGGCGGTCGTCAGGTACGAGGCCATCGGCTCGCGCGCGTCCACGTCCAGGTCGTCTCGCCGCGCCGCGTGCGCTTGTCCGTCAGCACGCCGTTGGCGACGGCCTCGAGCCCCGCGGGCACCGTGATGTGGAACGTGTAGGCGGCCTTGTCGAGCGGGTGGTCGTTGACCGGGTACCAGGTCGCGGCGGCGTCGGGCTGGCCGACGACGAGCGTGCCGTCGTCGGTGTGCACGAAGCCGGCGAGGTCGCCGAGCGTCGGGTCGCCGATCGTCTCCGGGACGCCGTAGTAGCCGATCACGACCTTGAAGCGGCGGAACTTGCGCAGGCCGGCGCGCGGCCGCACGACCAGCTCGTCGCCCTCGCGCCGCCAGGTGGCCGAGCGGCCGTCGATCGAGATCCGGCGCACGTTCATCCCGACCAGGTCGAGGTTGAAGCGCGAGAGGTTCTGGGTCGCCCGCGCGCGGATCGTCGCCGTGCCGTTCAGGCGATCGCTGTCCGGGTCGTAGGAGAAGTCGAGGTCGTAGTCGGAGACGTCGTAGCCGCCGTTCCCGTCGAGCGGGAAGTACGGGTCGCCGATGCCGGGGGCGCCGGGCGTGAACGTGGGTCCTCGGCCGGCGGCGGCGGTGGCCGGGAGCAGGGCGAGGCAGATGAGGGCGAGAACGGCTGCGCGCATCCGCGGCACGCTACACCGCGTCAGGAACGTTCGCGCGCCCGCGACGGCACGATCTTCCCCGGGTTCAGGTTGCCCCCGGGTCGACGCCGTCGAACAGCGCCCGCACGAGCGCCGACGCCGGCGGGCGAGATGTCCTGCTCGAGCCAGCGGCGCGTGCTCGGTGCCGACGGCGTGATGGTGCGAGAGCGTGCCGCCGTAGTCGACGAACGCCTGCTGGATCGCGCTCTTGACCGTGTCGTACTCGCTCGAGCACGTCGCGCGTCCCCGACGGCTTGATCGCGAACGTGAAGTAGAGGCAGGCGCCCGCGTGGTAGGAGTGCGACAGGTGGCACATGATGTAGCCGTTGACGCCGAGGCCGGCGAACGCGCCGTGCGCCGCGGCCATCGCTGCGCCGTAGAGCTTCGGCAGCTCCCGCCACGGCGCCGCGGTCTCGGACACGTCGGCGGGCGCGCCGCGGTCGAGCAGGAAGTCGCGGATGTACGGGGTGTCGAACTTCTTCTGGTCGTAGAGCTCGCCCGGGCCTGAGCCGATCGCCGACGCCGTTGTGGCGGCGCACGATCGGCGCGACGAGCTTGCGCTGCGCCTTGACGTGCTCGGCGCTGCCCTCGAAGCCGATGAACGCCAGGCACATCGCGCTCAGGTCGTAGCCGCGGCGGCGCTCGAGGAAGGTCCGCAGCGCCTTCGACTTCGCGCGGTCGACCTTCGTCGAGCGCTTGCGGGTGGCGAACGAGAACGCGGTCTCGTAGGCGTCGGACACGCGCGTGACCGACGGCGACGCCTCGCTCTCGGCGATCTCGTGCATGCGCGGCGAGGCCGCGCTCCCAGTCCGGGAACAGGTAGCCGAGGATCTTGCGCTCGGCCGGCACGCGGTGCACGTGCACCGTCGCCTCGGTGATGACGCCGAGCCGGCCCTCGCTGCCGAGGATCATCTCGCGCACGCTCGGGCCCGTCGACGTGCTCGGCACCGGCCGCGTGGCGAGCATGCCCGCGGGCGTCACGACGCGCACGGCGCGCGTCAGGTCCGCCACGTCGCCGTACTTGTCGGACTGCATCCCGGACGAGCGGGTGGCGATCCAGCCGCCGAGCGTCGAGTGCGTGAACGAGTCCGGGAAGTGGCCGAGCGTCCAGCCCCGGGCGTTGAGCTGCTCCTCGAGGTCGCGGGCCGAAGACGCCGGCCTGCACGCGCGCGAGGCGCGACGTCTCGTCGATCTCGAGCACCTGGTCCAGCCGCCCCATGTCGACCGAGATGACCGTGCGCGGCTCGCCCGCGGGCGGCTCGAGGCTGCCGGCGATGTTCGTGCCGCCGCCGAACGGGATCACGACCGCGTCGGCCTCCAGCGACCGCCTGCAGGATCGCCTCCACCTCGGCCTCGGTCGCGCGGGCGGACGACGACGTCGGGCAGGCGCCCGAGGTCGCCGCGGCGGTGGCGCACGAGGTCGCGCAGGCTCTTGCCGCGCGCGTGCGCGACGCGGTCCAGCGCGTCGGTCGACACCTCGCCGACGGCCTCCTCGAGCGCAGCGCGGAGCGCGCCGCCGAGCTCGGGCTCCGGCACGTCGAGCGCGTCGAAGGCGACGGGGCTCGAGCTGCGGCGGTCGACGTCGAGCTCCAGGTGGCGCTGGATGAACGGGCCCAGCTCGGGCTTGTCCTCGTGGGTGAAGGCGATCTCGTCGCTGCCCCATCCCCACCACTTCATGCCGGCCATGGCGCTCAGCCTACTTTCCGCCGCGGCGTGGAGTGAACTCAACGCCGCGCGCTTGCCGCATCGCGGTGCTGCCGAGAGACTCCGGGCCGTCCCGCGCGCGCCAAGGGGCGTTCGCACGGCGGAGGAGGACTCATGAGCAGTTCCAGGCGGGGGACGCCTCGACTCGGCGTGCTGGGTGTGGCCATGCTGGCGGCTGCGGCGTTCGCCGCGCCGGCGCAGGCACAGGATCCAGAGCCGGTCAGCGTCGTCGAGGTGGAGGTCGCGAACCAGGCCGAGCTGGACCGTCTCGTGGCGACCGCGTCCGACGTGACGTCGCAGATCGACTACCGGGGCGACTCGAAGTTCGTCCAGATCGTCACGACCGAGAGCGAGCAGCAGCTGCTGCGCGCGCAGGGCTTCGAGTTCGGCCGCGTCGTCGACACCGAGGCGCAGATGGAGGCGCGCAAGCGGGCCAACGATCGCCAGCTGCGCTCGATCGCCGCGTTCGACGGGATCCTGCAGAACGTCGCCGAGGGCGAGCACGTCAAGATCCTGCGCGCCGACTACTTCACGAACCGCGACACGCAGAAGTTCCTCTCGGTCGAGGCCAAGAGCGACCAGGGCGAGGACGACGTCATCACGGTGCTGTGGGACAACGGTCCCGGCACGCCGATCGGCTCCGGCGGCTCCGCGACGCTCGACGACTTCGTCGACGCCGGCCAGTACCTCTACCACCGCGGACAGATCGCGATCACCGGCAACCGTCCCAGCAAGGTGCGGATCCACTCCAGCCTCACGGGCGAGGAGCTCGACGGCGCGACCAAGGACTGGGCGCCGCCGACCGACGAGACCGGCAACCCGGAGCTCGTCGACTTCCTCGACGGCTACATCGACCCGACGCAGGCCTACGACCGCATCAAGCAGCTCGCGGCGGATCATCCGAACATCGCCGAGATCATCGAGCTGCCGTACCTGACCAACGGCTACCGCCGCAAGTCGATGGCGCAGTTCGGCGTCGCGTCCGGCCCGACCGCCGCTCCGGCCTCGGTCGTGGTCGTCGAGTCCAAGAACTACGGCTCCGAGGGAGGCGACAACGTCCGCGTGACGCTGCGCAACCCGGGCGCCCCCAGCTCGCCGCTGTCGGTCACGGTCAACCGCGACACGCTCGTCGTGAACCTCGCCACGGACGCCGCCGGCGCCGTCACGAGCACCGCCAAGCAGGTCGCCGACGCGATCAACGCCCGCTCGGGCAGCCCGGCGATCGCGTTCACCTACCGCGGCAACGCGGGTGACGGCGTGGTGGCGCCGGCCGCCGAGACGCGGCTCGACGACAACCTCAACGCGCCCGCCCACGTGTCGCGCAAGCCGCACCCGATGTACGCGATCCGGATCGGCCGCGACCGCTCGGGCGACAAGGTCGGCGTGCTCGCCTACTCGCAGGAGCACGCCCGGGAGTGGGCCGCCCCGCTGGTCACGCTCGAGTTCGCCGAGCGGCTGCTGGCCAACTACGCCGTACCGACCCGGAACGCGCGGCGGCTGCTGAAGCAGGTCGACGTGTTCGTGCTCCCGACGGTCAACCCGGACGGGGCCAACTACTCGTTCGACGACTTCAACTTCCAGCGCAAGAACCTGGTCAACCACTGCACCGGCGACGCAGCGCGATCCCGCGCTGCGCAACTCCGTGGGGCGTCGACATCAACCGCAACTACACGGTCGGCTCGCTCTTCGACGGCTACGTCGGCGCCAGCGACCAACTGCCTGTCCGGCACCTACGCGGGCACCGGGCGAGCTGTCCGAGCCGGAGGGCCGCAACGTCGATCGCGCTGGCCGACGCGCACCCGAACATCAAGTTCGCGATGAACGTGCACAGCTACGGCGGCTACTTCATGTGGCCGCCGGGCGCGTACCGGGTGCCGGGCCGGATCACGCTGCCCCGGCCGTCGCATCGACGAGGCGGCGTACTTCCTGACCAGCGCCCGGCGCATCGTCGGCGCGATCGCGGCCGAGCGCGGCACCGTGACCTGGCCGTCGCAGACCGGCCCGGTGGCCGACGTGCTCTACTCGGCGGCCGGCAACTCGGCCGACCAGCTCTACTACGAGCTGCGGCATCTTCGCGTGGGACTTCGAGGTCGGCCAGGCCTTCCAGCCGGCGCCGGAGGAGGCCCACAACGTCGCGATGGAGTTCTCGAACGGCCTCTACGAGCTGGTCAAGATCGCCGAGGACTTCGCGGCCGACGGCACGCCGCCGACCTCGGCAGATCGAGACCCGCACGCTCGCCAACGGCAACGTGGGCCTGAAGTTCACGGCCGACGAGCCCGCCACGGTCTACTACCGGCTCGACGGCCGGCGGCCGACCTACGGCACGTCGACGATGTACGTCGGCGCGGGCGACCGCGAGGGCGGCGAGACGATCGAGATCACCGAGGACACCGAGGTGACCTGGTTCGCCGTCGATCCGGCGGGCAACGTCGAGCGCAACTACCAGCCGAACGACGGCAGCCTGTCGAACCGGTACCGGCGCCAGACGGTGCCCGGCCCGGCGGCCGGCCGTGCCGGCGGCGGCGGTGCTGTGCCCGCTCCGCCGGCCGCCCCGGCCGTCAAGGCTCCGGCCGCGGCGGTCAAGGCTCCGGCGGTCAAGGCTCCGGCCGTGACCGGCAGCCAGGCCAAGTCGACGGCGGGCTCGACCCAGCCGAAGGCCAAGGCCAAGACGAAGAAGGCGAGCTGCCGGCAGATCCTGCGCAAGGGCGGCAAGAGCAAGTCCGCCAAGCGCAAGATCGCTCGCTGCAAGGCGCAGCGCAAGGCGGCCGCGAAGCGCAAGGCCGCGGCCAAGCGCAAGGCGGCCGCGAAGCGGAGGGCTTCCACCAGGTAGGGGACCACACGAGCGGCCCCGGCCCAGCCCACGCGGCCGGGGTCCGCTCGTTGCCGTCGCGGTGAGGTAAGCGCGGGTCGCGGGTACCGGATGCGCGTGGACGTGGGGGTGATCGGTGCCGGGATCGTCGGGCTGGCGACCGCGTTCGCGCTGCGCGAGCGGGGCGCGAGCGTGACCGTGTACGAGCGCGGCGTGCCCGGCAACGGGATGTCGGGCGGCGAGTCGCGGATCCTGCGGCACTCGCACGAGGATCCGCGGCTGGTGGCGCTGGCGCGCGACGCGCGGATGGTGTGGCGCGAGTGGGAGGAGCGGTTCGGCGGCGAGCTGGTGTCGCGCGACGGCGTGATCGCGCTCGGCGCCGGGGCGGTCAAGCGGCTGCCCGACCTGCTGGCCGGCGGGCATCCAGGCGCACCGGGCCGACCCGCACGAGCTCGCCGAGCGGCTGCCGCTGCTGGCCCCCTACGACGGCCCGGCCACGATCGACGAGGACGGCGGCGTGATCCGCACGCGCGCCGCGATCGAGACGCTGATCGACGCCCTGCGCTCCGACTTCACGTTCGACGAGGTCCTCTCGGTGCGCGCGACGCCGGGCGGCGGCGCCGAGGTCCGCGCGGGCGGCGTCGTCGCGGGCCACGACCGCGTGATCGTCTGCGCCGGCCGCGGCACGGCCGCGCTCGCCCGCGGCGCCGGCCAGCCGCTGCCGGTCCGCCAGGCCGCGCACGTCCGGCTCACGTACGCGGTCCGCGAGGAGCCGCCCGCACGCCTCGCCTGCCTGCAGGACGGCGACGCCGGCGCCTACGCCGACCCGCTGCCCGGCAACGCCGCCTTCGCGGTCGGCCTGGGCGACGCCGCCGCGCACGACGACGGCAGCGTCGCCGACGCGTCAGCCCTGCCGGCGTACCAGGCCCGCACCGACGCCTACGTCGCGCGAGCGCCTCACCGGCCTCGACCCGGAGCCGATCGACGTCCGTCACTGCTGGGTCACCGAGCTGCCGTGGAGCGCCGACGCGCTGGCGGTCTGGGCGACCGGCCCGCTGCTGTTCGTCGCCGGCCACAACCTGTTCAAGCACGCGCCGCTGCTCGGCCGCACGCTCGCGGAGACTGCGCTCGGCGGCGAGCTCCCGGCCGACCTGCACCCGCACGCCAAGCTCGGCGCGCCGCGACCGGCCGTCTAGGCCGCGGCCTGCCGCCGGCGCGCGACCTCGGCGCGCACGACCGGGGCGACCTCGGTCCCGAAGCGCTCGATCGAGCGCAGCACGTCGGTGTGCTCGACGGCGCCGACGCTCATCTGCGCCAGGTAGCGCTGGTGGCCGAACAGCTCGTGCTCGAACAGGATCTTCTCGGCGACCTGCTCGGCCGAGCCGACGGCGAGCGCGCCGCGCGGCGAGCGCAGCGCCTCGTACTGCGCGCTTGCCCGACGGCGGCCAGCCGCGCTCGCGGCCGATGCGGTTCATCATCGCCAGGTAGGGCGGCGCGAACGCGGCGTCCGCGCCGTCGGACGTCTCGCCGACGAACGCGTGCGTGTTGATCGCGACCTTCAGCGCCGCCGGGTCGTGGCCCGCGCGCGCTCGCCCGCCTCGCGGTAGAGCTCGACGAGCGGCACGAAGCGCTCGGGCTGCGCCGCCGATGATCGCGATCGTCAGCGGCAGGCCGAGCGCGCCGGCGCGGACGACCGACTGCGGCGAGCCGCCGACGGCGACCCAGACCGGCAGCGGGTCCTGGACCGGCCGCGGGTAGACGCCGGCGTCCTCGAGCGGCGGCGCGGTGCCGGCCCGACCAGGTGACGTGCTCGTGGTCGTCGCGGATCGTCAGCAGCAGGTCGAGCTTCTCGGCGAACAGGTCGTCGTAGTCGTCGAGGTCGTGGCCGAAGAGCGGGAACGACTCGGTGAACGAGCCGCGGCCGGCCATGATCTCGGCGCGCCCGCCGGAGAGCAGGTCGACCGTCGGCGAACTGCTGGAAGACGCGGACCGGGTCGTCGGAGCTGAGGACGGTGACCGCGCTCGACAGCCGGATGCGCTCGGTGCGGACGGCGGCGGCGGCGAGCACGATCGCCGGCGACGGAGACGAGCGAAGTCGGGCCGGTGGTGCTCGCCGACGCCGAAGACGTCGAGGCCGAGCTCGTCGGCGAGCTCGACCTCCTCGATCAGCTCGCGCATGCGCTGCTCGGGCGTGACGCCGGAGCGAGGTCGGCGAAGGTGGCGAGGCCGAGTTCCATGGCGCCCCACTATCGCAGCCGCAGCAGCGTGACCGGGCGTGCCGTTCCGGCCCGCAGGCGCTTCGCCCAGGTCGAGCCGGAGGCCGCGACCTCGGCGCCGGTCGCCGGCCGCAGCTCGACCAGCCGCAGGCCCTGCTCGGCGTACGCGGCGGCGAGCCGCCGCTCGTCCGGCAGGCCCGGCACGCCGTCGCGCTCGACGACCGAGACGAGCGCCCGGATCTCCGCGCCCGGCGCGCGCAGCGCGGCGATCCCGGCGAGCACGTCGCGGTCAAGGCCGAGCACGCCGCGCAGCAGCGACGCCCACGGGAAGCTGATCGTGATCGACGCGGCGAGACCCTCGAGGACCTATGGCGGGTGCTGCGCCGTCGCGACCGCGAACAGCGCGTTCTGCGGCGCGCGGCGCGACGCCTTCGCCATCGCCTCCGCGACGGGGTCGACGCCGATCGCCAGCGCGTCGGGCCGCGCGGCGGCCGCCGCGAGCACGCCGCGGCCGTCACCCGTTCCGAGGTCGAGCGCGACGCCGCCGGCGTAACGCTCGATGAGGGCAGAGAATCAGCCGATGTCGACTTCGTGGAGCTTGCGGCCCGTGACCACGCGGAGCATGCCGGCGATTCTACGGCACGCGTAGGATCGGCCCGTGACCGACGACCGCCCACGCGTGGAGGTCCGCTCGCGCGCCGAGTGGCGCGCCTGGCTCGCCGAGCAGCACAGCGAGAGCGACGGCGTGTGGCTCGTCACGTTCAAGAAGGGCCGCGGCCCGTACGTGGCCTACGGCGAGCTCGTCGAAGAGGCGCTCTGCTTCGGCTGGATCGACAGCAAGGGGCTCGGGGTCGACGCCGACCGCACCTCGCTGCTGATGACGCCGCGGCGGCCGCAGAGCGGCTGGTCGCGGCCGAACAAGGAGCGGCTCGAGCGGCTGACCGCGGCCGGGCTGATGGCGCCCGCCGGCCAGGCGGCGGTCGCGCTGGCGAAGGAGAACGGCAGCTGGACGGCGCTCGACGACATCGAGAACCTCGTCGAGCCGCCCGACCTGGCGGCCGCGCTCGACGCCGACCCGCAGGCGCGGCGCCACTGGGATGCGTTCCCGCCGTCCGCCCGCAAGCTGCGGCTGCTCGCGCTGGCGAGCGCGAAACGGCCGCAGACGCGCGCGAAGCGGATCGCCGACACCGTCGCCAAGGCGGCGGCGAACGAACGCTAGGACGCGGCGGCGAGGCGCCGGCGGTGCTGCTGCGGGCTGACCCCGCGGACGCGCTTGAACGCGGCGCTGAGCGCGAACGGGGTGCTGTAGCCGACCTGGTGGGCGACCGAGCCGATCGTCGACGCCCGGCTCCTGCAGCAGGTCGGCCGCGAGCGCGATCCGCCAGCCGGTCAGGAACGTCATCGGCGGCTCGCCGACCAGCTCGTTGAAGCGGCGCGCGAGGCTGGCGCGCGAGACGCCGGTCGCGTCGGCGAGCGACGCCACCGTCCACGGCCGCGCGGGATCGTTGTGCAGCAGCCGCAGCGCCGGCCCGACGACCGGGTCGCCGTACGCGCGGTACCAGCCGGGAGCGCCCGCCTCCGGCCGCGCGAACCAGGCGCGCAGCACCGAGATCAGCAGCAGGTCGAGCAGGCGGTCCAGCACCGCCTCCTGGCCCGGATCGTCCTTGACGATCTCCTCCGCCAGCAGCGGGATCACCGGGCAGCTCCACTCGTCGGCCCGCAGCGTCAGCAGCGGCGGCAGCGCGCGCAGCAGGCGCCCGCTCACCTCGCCGTCCATCTGGTAGGTGCCGGTCAGCATCGTCGTCGGCGCCCTCGGGGTCGTTGCCCCAGCTGCGCGTGCCGAGGTGCCAGCGGTCCTTGAGCTCGATCCCGTCGAGCGAGACGCAGCGCTGCTCGGGCAGGATCAGCGCGTTCGGCGCGCGGCCGGCCGAGTCGGCGATGCGGTAGTGGTCCGGGCCGCGACAGACCGCGACGTCGCCCGGCCCCATCCGCACCGGCTCGCCTTCGGCGCTGCACCCACGCCTCGCCGTGCACGATCGCGACGATCGTCAGCGGCGCCTCGTCCTGGATGCTCAGCGACCAGGGCGGCGCGAGCACCGAGCGCAGCATGAACGCCCCGCGTGCGCGGGGCCCGTCGAGCAGTCCGGCTACCGCATCCATGAAACGATCGTAGACGATCGCGCATGAACTCGCGAGTCGCGGCCATGGACGGTCTCACGGTTCTCGGATTCACTCTCATACATGACCTACGAGATTGATTCCCACCGGCCCGTCCTCGTGATCGGCTCCACCGGCAAGACCGGCCGCCGCGTCGCCGAGCGCCTCGAGACCGCGGGCGTCCCGGTGCGCGCCGGCTCGCGCTCCGCCGAGCTCCCCTTCGACTGGGAGGACCGCGCCACGTGGGCCGCGGCGCGTCGAGGGCGTCCGCGCGATCTACGTCACCTACTACCCCGACCTCGCGCTGCCGGGCTCGCCCGACGACGTCGAGGAGCTCGCCCGCATCGCGCTCGCCGCCGGCGTCCGCCGGATCGTCCTGCTCTCCGGTCGCGGCGAGGAGGAGGCCCAGAAGGCCGAGGAGCGGCTGCAGGCCTCCGGCGCCGACTGGACGATCGTGCGCTGCAGCTGGTTCAGCCAGAACTTCAGCGAGAGCTTCTTCCACGACCTCCTGATGACCGGCGAGGTCGTCCTGCCGGTCGAGGACGTCCCGGAGCCGTTCATCGACCTCGAGGACGTCGCCGACATCGTCTTCGCGGCGCTGACCGAGGACGGCCACGTCGGCCGGCTCTACGACGTGACCGGCCCGCGCCTGCTCACGTTCGCCGACGCGCTGGCCGAGATCAGCCTCGCCAGCGGGCGGCCCGCTGAAGCTGGTCCGCGTCTCGCTCGCCGAGTTCCGGGCGGGCATGGACGCGGCCGGCGTGCCGGAGGACGTCGTCGCCCTGCTCGAGTACCTGTTCGGCGAGGTGCTCGACGGCCGCAACGCGAACACGCACCGGCGGCGTCCGCGAGCGCGCTCGGGCGCGACGCGACCGACTTCCGCGAGTACGCGCAGCGCACGGCCGCCGCGGGCGCCTGGGCGGTCGCGCGATGAGCGGCCTGCTGTACGCGGTCACGCTGGCGACGGCCCTGGGGTGCGGGGTCGTCGCCGGCGTGTTCTTCGCCTTCTCGTCGTTCGTCATGCAGTCGCTCGGCGATCTCCCGCACCAGCAGGGGATCGCCGCGATGCAGTCCGTCAACCGCCGCGCCGTCACGCCCGCGTTCATGCTGGCGCTGTTCGGCACGGCGGCGCTCTGCCTCGGCCTGCTGGTCTGGGCCGTGATCGAGGGCGAGCCGCTCGTCCTCGCCGCCGCCGCGCTCTACCTCGTCGGCACGATCGGCGTGACGATGGCGCGCAACGTGCCGCTCAACAACGCGCTCGACGCGGCCGGCCCGGACGACGTCGCGCTGTGGCGGCACTACCTCGTGCACTGGAACGGCTGGAACCACCTGCGCGGCTTCACCGCGCTGGCGGCGGCCGCGCTGCTGATCGTCGCGCTGGTCGAGGGCTGAGAACTGCGCTGGGAGGGAGACGAGGGAGCGGTTCGTTCGCTGACGTCCGTGGGGCGGTGCAAACTCGTCGTGCGACGACTTTGCCCCCCTATAGGTGCTTAGTCGTCAACGACCGCGCCAGGCGGCCGGCGGAGGTCAGCGAACGACAAGCCCTCGCTCCCTTAGCGGCCGGTACGCTGCGCGGCGTGCGCGCCCTGATCGCCGTCCTCGTCGCCGCGACGCTCCTGTCCGCGGCACCCGCGTCCGCCCAGCAGACGCGGCGCTGCGACGGCGGCTTCACGATCGAGGTGCGCGGCGACCGGCTGCGCGTGCACGCGATCGACGCCCGCGCCGTCGGCTGCCGCGCCGCCAAGCGCACCGTCCGCAGCTTCCTCGACAAGGTCGACCGCAGCGCCCGCTGCCACCGCGCCTCGCGCCGGCCGCCGCCGACGCGCGGCTGCTCGGTCGGCGCCTGGCGCTGCTTCCGCCGCGCGACCACGAAGTACTGCGCCCGCCCGCAGCCGAGCGCCGACGTCTCCTGGCGCGAACGTCGCCGCTCTAGGCGGGGATCGGCTCGAGCGCGTCGGCGCCGTACGCCGCGACGAGCGCGTCGCCGATCAGCGCGTGCTCGGGCCGCTCGAGCTGCGGGTCCTCGTCGAGCATCGCCCGTGCCCGCATGCGCGCCCGCTCGAGCAGCTCGAGGTCCTCGGGCAGCGGCCGCGAAGCGGAACGCCTGCAGGCCCGACTGGCGGGTGCCGAGCATCTCCCCCTCGCCGCGCAGCTCGAGGTCGATCTCGGCGAGCTTGAAGCCGTCGCGGTGCTCGGCCAGCGCGCGCAGCCGGGCCGACTCCTTGGGCCCGAACAGCAGGCACAGCGACTCGTGCGGCCCGCGGCCGATCCGCCCGCGCAGCTGGTGCAGCTGCGAGATCCCGTAGCGCTCGGCGTCCTCGACCAGCATCACCGACGCGTTCGGGACGTCGATGCCGACCTCGATCACGGTCGTCGCCACGAGCACGTCGGCGCCGCCGGCCGCGAACGCCGCCATCGCCTCCTGCTTCTCGCGCGGCCGCATCTGCCCGTGCAGCAGCACGACGTCGAAGTCCTTCAGCTCGCCCTTGCGCAGGCGCTCGAACTCGGCGGTCGCGGCGCGCGCCTGCAGCGCCTCGGACTCCTCGACGAGCGGGCAGACCACGAACGCCTGGCGGCCGGCCCGCAGCTCCTCGCGGATCCGCTCGTAGGCCCGCGAGCGCTCGCCCTCGGTCGCGCAGACGTGGGTCACGATCGGCCGGCGGCCGGCGGGCAGCTCGCGCAGCACGGTCACGTCGAGGTCGCCGTAGGCGGTCAGCGCGAGCGTGCGCGGGATCGGCGTCGCGGTCATGTGCAGCACGTGCGGCGCGAGCCCCTCCGGCGCCTTGCGGTCGAGCGCCCGCCGCTGGTTGACGCCGAAGCGGTGCTGCTCGTCGACCACGACCACGGCGAGGCGGTCGAACTCGACCGCCTCCTCGATCAGCGCGTGCGTGCCGACGAGCAGGCGCAGCTCGCCGGACGCGAGCTTGCCGAGCAGGTCGGCGCGGCGCCCCGCGGGCGTCGAGCCGGTCAGCAGCGCGGCCTGCACCAGCTCGCCCGGCATCAGCGCCTGCAGGGTCGCGAAGTGCTGCTCGGCGAGCGTCTCCGTCGGCGCCATCAGCGCGGCCTGCGCGCCGGCCTCGACCGCCCGCAGCATCGCGTACACCGCGACGACGGTCTTGCCCGAGCCGACCTCGCCCATCAGCAGCCGCTGCATCGGCCGGTCGCGCGTGACCTCCGCGTCGACGGCGTCCATCGCCTTGCGCTGGTCGCCGGTCGGCGTGAACGGCAGCGAGTCGGCGAGCCAGCGCGCGGTCAGCTCGCCCGGCGCCGGGAGCGCGATCGCCCGCGCGCCTTCGCGGCGCCGCGCGCGCCGCCGCAGCAGCGCGATCTGCACGAGCAGCAGCTCGTCGTAGGCCAGCCGCCGCCGCCCGCCCTCGTGGTCGCCGAAGTGGGCGGCGAGCAGCGCCGCCGCGCGGTCGGGCAGCCGGTCCTGGGTGCGCAGCCGCGCCGGCAGCGGCTCGAGCGCCTCGAACGCCGCGCCGCGCCACTCGCGCACGAGCGCGAGGATCTGCGTCGAGGAGAGCCCCTCCGTCGCCGGGTAGGTGGCGACGTCGCCGCCCTCCGCGGCGCCGACCGCCTCGCCGGTCGGCGCGTGGAACTGGACCCGGAAGCGGTTGCGGGCCTCGTGCTTGCCCTGCAGCAGCAGCCGCGTGCCCGGGCGGTACTTGCGCTCGAGCCACGGCTGGTTGAAGAACGTCGCCTTCATCGCGCCGGTCTCGTCGGCCACGACCGCCTCCACCAGCGGCCGCATCCCGCGCCGCCGCACGGGCCGGCTGGCGATCGAGCGCACCTCGGCGACCACCGTCGCCGTCTCCCCCGGCTCGAGCTCGGCGATCGTGCGCGCGTGCTGGCGGTCGCGCGGCAGGTGCTCGAGCAGGTCGCCGACCGTCAGCAGCCCCAGCCGCTCCGCCGCCGCGGCGGCCTTCGGCGGCTTCACCGGCAGCGGGACGGCGAGCTGCGACGGCCGCGCGTAGCGCGGCGGCCCCGCCGCGCGCAGGTCGTCGTCGCTCAGCGGCTCGGAGGTCGTGAAGGCGGTCGGTGGCACCGGACGATCCATGATGATCGTCGCGGCGGTCGACTCGCGGCGCGGTCGGACGGCCCGACTACTCGGCGGAGATCAGCCACCAGTAGGCGGGCTGATCGCCGCGGGAGACCTCGACGTCGACGCCTCCCGGCACGAGCGCGGCCACGGCGTCGCCGTCGATCGGCGCGCCGTCGCCCTCGATCAGCGTCACCAGCTCCGCCTCGCGGCCGAGCTCGCCGAGCACGACCTCGAGCGTCTCCTGCGGCTCGCCCCAGGCGACGAGCTGCTCGTCGACGAAGCCGACCGCGTCGCCGCGGCGGAAGCGGCCCTCGGCGTCGTCGCGCGCCGCGTGGGTGACGGCGCCGGTGCGGACGTGGTCGAGCGCCTCCTGCATCGCCTCCGCGTTCTGGACGGCGCCGCGCGTCGAGTCGAGCGCGACGACGGCCGCGAGGCCGGCCTGCATCGACCGCGACGGGACGACGCGGACCGTGCGCTCGGCCAGCTCGGCGGCGCGCTCGGCCGCCATCAGCACGTTCGGCGAGTTCGGGAGCACGACGACGCCCTCGGCCGCGACCTCGTGGATCCCGGCCAGCAGCTCGTAGGTCGACGGGTTGAGCGTGCCGCCGCCGTCGAGCGTGACCGCGCCGAGGCCCTCGAACAGCTCGCGCATGCCCGCGCCGGTGACGACCGCGAGCACGCCGCAGGCCGTGACCGCCTCGGTCAGCCGGTCGCTGCGCTGCTGGACCTGCTCGGTCATGTCGGCCACGTCGAGGCGGGAGACCTCGCCGATCTCGGCGAACAGCGCGGTCGCCGACTCCGGCTCGTCGGTGTGCAGGTGGACCTTCAGCGTGTGGCTGTCGCCGACCACGAGCACGGAGTCGCCGAGCCGCTCGAGCGGCTCGTTCCAGGGCGCCGGGTCGAGCTCCTCGCCCATGACCGCGAAGTTCGTGCAGTAGCGGTAGGTCGTCGACTCGTGCTGCGGGTGCGTGACCCGTGCGGGCGCGTGGTGGGCCAGCTCGGGCGCCTTGTCGCCGCGCAGGGCGGCGATCACGCCGGCCAGCATCACGGTCAGCCCGTAGCCGCCGGCGTCGACGACGCCGGACTCGCGCAGGATCGGCAGCAGCTCGGGCCCGCGCGCGACCGACAGCTCGCCCGAGCGCAGCGCCGCCTCGAGCACGCCGGCGATCATGTCGTTCTGGCGCTCGTCGCTGACGTGCTCCTGCAGCCGCGGCGCCTCCATGTGGGCGATCTCGGACGCGATGCTCGCCGCCATCTCGCGCACGACGGTGAGGATCGTGCCCTCGGCCGGCTCGCGCACGGAGCCGTAGGCGCGGTCGGCGGCGCGCGCCATCGCGGCGGCGATCAGCACCGGGTCGACCAGCTCGCCCGGCCGCGAGATCAGCTCCTCGGCGGCGCCGCGGATCAGCTGCGAGAGGATGACGCCGGAGTTGCCGCGCGCGCCGAGCAGCGCCGCGCGGGCGACCGAGTCGACGATCTGGTCGCGCCCGATGTCGTCGATCTCGCCCTCGCCCGAGAGCCGGTCGACCTCCTCGAGCACGGCGCGCAGCGTGAGCGCCATGTTGTCGCCGGTGTCGCCGTCCGCGACCGGGAAGACGTTGAGGTCGTTGACCTCGCGCCGGCGCGATTCGAGCTCGACGAGCGCGCCTTCGACGACGGCGCGGAAGCGTACGAGGCTGGGGTCGGCCATGGGCCGCGCCCGCCTACGCCTTCGTGACCTTGCCCGCCTTCAGGCAGCGCGTGCAGACATAGACGCGCTTGGGAGCGCCGCCCTCGGTGATCCGCACCTTCTGCAGGTTCGCGTCGAAACGCCGCTTGGTGGCGACCATGGAATGTGAGCGGCTCTGGCCAAACGCCGGGCGCTTGCCGCAGGAATGACAGATTCGGGCCATCGCGGCGGGAAGCATAGCGGCCACACCGGTTGGGTACGGTCTATGCGTGCCACCGGTGAGCCCGGCCAGAATCTCCCTGCCCGAGCGGTACCGCGTAGTCCGCCATCTCGCGAACGGGGGGATGGCGGCCGTCTGGGAGGCCCATGACGAGCTGCTCGGCCGCTCCGTCGCGGTCAAGGTGCTCGCATCGCACCTCTCCGAGGACGAGCGCGCCCGCAAGCGCTTCCAACGCGAAGCCCGCGCCGCCGCGGGCCTGTCGTCGCACCCGCACGTCGTGACGATCTACGACGTCGGCGAGCACGCCGGGCGCGTGTTCATGGTCATGGAGCTGATGCCCGGCGGCACGCTCGGCGAGCGCCTCAAGGCCGGCCGCCACTTCGCCGACGACACCGCGCTGCGCTGGCTGCGCGAGGCCGCCGAGGCGCTCGACAGCGCGCACGCCGCCGGCGTCGTGCACCGCGACATCAAGCCCGGCAACCTGCTGCTCGACAACCACGAGCGGCTCGCGATCGCCGACTTCGGCATCGCCAGCATCGCGTTCGGGGACCAGCTCACGCAGACCGGCCAGGTGCTCGGCACGGCCGCGTACATCTCGCCCGAGCAGGCGATGGGCGAGCCGGCCACGCCGGCGTCGGACCGCTACGCGCTCGCGGTCGTCGCCTTCGAGCTGCTGACCGGCAGCAAGCCCTTCCGCGGCGAGCACTTCGCGGCCCAGGCGCGCGCGCACGTCGAGGACGACCCGCCGGCCGCCTCCGAGCGCGACCCGGAGCTGCCGCGCTCGCGTCGACCCGGTGCTCGACCGCGGCATGGCGAAGGAGCCCGGCGACCGCTGGGAGAGCTCGGCGGACATGGTCGCCGCGCTCGAGCGCGCGCTCGGCTCCGCCCCGGCGCCCACCACCGAGTCGACCCGGCCGCTCCCGCCCGCCGCGCCGCCGCGCCGCCCCGCCGCGGCCGCGCTCGCGTCGGGTTCCGGCGACCGCCCGCCGCCGCAAGCTCGGCGGCGTCCTGCTCGCCGGCCTCGGCGTGCTGGCGCTGCTCGCCGTCGCGGCCGCCGTGCTGCTCGCGGGCGGCGGCGACGATCCCCCGCCGGCAGACCAGGGCAATCAGCAGACCGCGGAGGAGCGCCGCGCCGAGCGGCGCGAGCAGCGCGAGCGCGAGGCCACGCCGACGGCGACGGCCGAGCCGACGCAGGAGGCCACCGCGGAGCCGACCGCGGAGCCGACCACGGAGCCCACCAGGAGGCGACGCCCGAGCCGACGCAGGAGCCGGACACGGCCGCGGCGCCCGACCTCGACCGCGCCTCGCAGCTGCAGGTCCAGGGCTTCAACGCGCGCCAGGCCGGCAACTTCGAGCAGGCGCTGGCGCTCAACCAGCAGGCGCTCGAGGCCTGCGGCGACGCCCAGCAGCTCAGCCCCTGCGGCTACGCGCTGTTCGAGGTCGGCGCGGCGCTGAACGCGCTCGGCCGGCCGCAGGAGGCGATCCCCGTGCTCGAGCAGCGGCTCGAGGTCTACGGCGACAACGGCTCGGGCGAGGTCAAGCGCGAGCTGCGTGCCGCGCAGAAGGCGGCACGGGACTGACCGAGCACGCGGCGGTGGCGGCGGCCGTCGCCGGGATCCCGTTCATGTCGCCCGCGCAGGGGCGCGTGGTGTTCGACCACGTCCGCGCGACCGCGCCGCGCGAGGCGCTCGAGCTCGGCACCGCCCACGGCGTCGGCGCCGCGTACATCGCGGCCGCGCTGCCGCCGGGCGGCCGCCTGACGACCGTCGACTTCGCCGGCGCGCAGTACGACCCGGCGCCCGAGCAGGTGCTGGCCCGCGCGGGCGTCGCCGACCGGGTCGAGGTCGTGCGCGAGTTCTCCTCGTACACGTGGTGGCTGAAGGAGCAGGTGCAGGCGCGCAGCGACGCGCACGGGAACGTCGAGCCGCGCTTCGACTTCGTCTATCTCGACGGCGCGAAGAACCTGACGATCGACGGCCTCGCGGTCGTGCTCGTGGAGAAGCTGCTGCGGCCCGGCGGCTGGCTGCTGATGGACGACCTGGACTGGACCTACGCCGACGACCCGGGCCGCGAGGCGACCGACGGCGTCGTCCACCGCTCGCTCTCCGAGCCCGAGCGCACCGAGCCGCACCTGCGCGCGGTGTTCGACCTGATCGTCGCCCAGCACCCCTCCTTCACCGACCTGCGCGTGCAGGACGAGTGGTGGGGCTGGGCGCGCAAGGCGCCCGGCGAGCCGCGCCGCTACACGCTGGAGACGTCGCGGCCGCTCGGCGCGCTGGTCGCGGGCGCCGCGCGCAAGGGCGTGCGCAGGGCCAGGGCGCGCCTGCGGCGCGCCGGCAGCTGAAGCAGGATCACCGCCGCGAGCACGAGCGCGCCGCCCGCGAGCTGCGCCGGCGTCAGCCGCTCGTTCAGCGCCAGGAACGCCAGCGCGACGGTCACGACCGGCTCGAAGGTCGACAGGATCGCCGCCTCCGACGGCCCGACGCGGCGCAGCCCGGCGAAGAAGCACGAGACGGCGACGACCGTGCTCACGACCGCGATCAGGACGAGCCACAGCCACGCCTCGGCGGGCAGCGCGAGGTCGATCGAGCCGGTCGCCAGGCCGGCGACGGAGAAGCTCGCCAGCGCGCCGCTGAGCACGAGGAACGACAGCACGGGCGGGTCGACCTGCCCGATCACGCCGTCGGACACGAGGATGTAGGCCGTGTACGTGATCGACGCCCCGAGCGCGAGCAGCGCGCCGGTCGCGTCGAACGAGCCGGTCCCGGCGGCGAGCAGCACGAGCGCGATGCCGGCGAGCGCGATCGCCAGCGCGCCGCCGGTGCGCAGCGACGGCCGCGCGCGGCCGAGCGCGATCGCCCCGACGATCACGAACGCCGGGTACGTGTAGAGCAGCAGCGACACCATCGAGACGTCGAGCCGCCCGATCGCCGCGAAGTACAGGCCCGACTGCAGGCTGTAGCCCGCGGCGCCGAGCGCGAGGCCGGTGAGCACGACGCGGCGCGGCAGCGCCCGCAGCTTCGCCCAGCCGCCGCTGAAGCGCAGGATCAGCGCGAAGATCGCCCCGGCGAGCGCGAAGCGGACGAGCAGGGTCGTCATCACGTTCGCGCCGGCGTCGGTCGCGAGCCGCCCGAAGATGCCGAGGGTCGCGAACGCCGCGGCCGAGGCGAGGCAGAGGAAGGCTCCACGCATGCGGGGCATCGTGACGGCCGGACTGATCGAGAACAACGGAAGCTTTCGACCGATTCCGTGCGAAGATCTCGAACGATGCTCGACCTCCGCCGCCTCCGCCTCCTGCACGAGCTGCACCGCCGCGGGACCGTCGGCGCGGTCGCCGAGGCGCTGTCCTACAGCCCGTCCACCGTCTCGCAGCAGCTCGCCGTCCTGCAGCGCGAGGCCGGGACGACGCTGTTCGAGCCCGCCGGCCGGCGCGTGCGGCTCACGGACGCCGCGCTCGTGCTCGCGGACCACGCCGAGCAGCTGCTGGCCGCGGCCGAGCGCGCCGAGGCCGACCTCGCGGCGGCGGCCGGCGCCGTCGTCGGCGTCGTCCGCGTCGGCTCGTTCCAGACCGCGTCGCTGAAGCTGCTGCTACCGGCGATGGCCGCGCTCGGCGCCGCCCACCCCGGGCTCGACGTGCGGCTCGTGGAGATGGAGCCCGAGCGCTCGCTCGACGCGCTGCGCTCGCACCAGATCGACCTCGTGCTGGCCGACGAGTGGACCGGCGCGACCCGTCCGCGCCTGGCCGGCGTCGACCGCGAGGACCTGTTCACCGAGCACGTCGAGGTGCTGCTCGCGCGCGCCCACCCGGCGCTGCGCGGCGCGGGCCCGGTCGCGCTCGCCGCGCTCGAGCAGGCGGTCTGGGTGGCCGGCGAGCCGGGCGGCGGCATGGAGGCGCTCGTCCGGCGCGTGTGCCGCGAGCACGGCCGCTTCGAGCCGCGCATCCACCACCACACGAACGAGCTGACGATGCTGCTCGCGCTCGTCGACGCCGGGCACGCGGTCACGCTGCTGCCGGAGATGGCGGCCGCCGGCGCGCCGCCCGGCGTCACGATGCGCGCGCTCGCCGGCGTCGCGCTGAGCCGCACCGTGTTCACCGCCACGCGCACGGGCTCGGACCACCGCCCGGCGCTGGCCGCGGCCCGCGCGGCGCTGCGCGAGGCCGCCGCTAGCCGGAGCGGGCGGTCCAGCGCACGCCCCTGAGCCGGCAGGTGCCGATCAGCCGGTCGCCGCGGCGGAACTCGCTGCGGATGCGGAAGACGCCGCGCCACGGCCCGTTGGCGGCGAGGCTGCCGCGCACGTGTGCGGTGTCGAAGATCCGGCCCGGGCCGTCCACCGGGATCTCGTAGGTGCCCTCGTCGAGGAACGCGCGCGTCGACGTCTGGTCGAACGGCGGCCGGAACGCCGTCGCGCCGCGCAGCCTCTGGCCGCTGTCGCAGCGCGCCCGCCACCAGATGCGGACGAGGTTCACGACGCCGTCGCTGCCCGTGCGCACGACGACGCGCTTGCCCTGTGCCGTCTTGCCCGTCCAGCGCTTGGCGTCGGCGGCGGCGGGGCTGGCGAAGGTGACCGCGAGGACGAGCGCGGCGGCGATGACGAGGCGCATGCCCGTCTCAGTCTCCGGAATTGTGCGGATCGAAACGTGCGCTAACGGAGCGACGCGCGCAGCGCCGCGAGCGCGAGCACGGCCTGCGCGGCGTGCTCGCCCTGGTCGCGCTTGCCGCCGCCGGTGCGGGCCAGCGCCTGCTCCATGTTCTCGACCGTGAGGACGCCGAACGCGCACGGCACGCCGGTGCGCAGCTGCACGTCCTGGATGCCGCGCGCGGCCTCGGAGCAGACGTAGTCGTAGTGGTCGGTCTCGCCGCGGATCACCGCGCCGAGGCACGCCACGCCGGCGTAGCGCCCGCTCTGCGCCAGGTAGGAGGCGGCGAGCGGCAGCTCGAAGGCGCCGGGCACGTCGAACACGTCGGCCTCGACGCCGGCGGCGGCGAACGCGCGCTGGGCGCCGCCGACCAGCCGCTCCGCCAGGTCGCCGTAGAAGCGCCCGACGGCGATCGCGTACCGCTCGCTCACCCGCGCCCGGCCTCGCGGTCGTGCACGTGCTCCTCGTGCACCATCTCCTCGTCCAGGGCGAGGCCCTGATGGTGCAGCGAGTGGCCCATCCGCTCGCGCTTGGCGCGCAGGTAGGCCTCGTTGTGCGGGTTCGGCGCGTGCTCGATCGGCACCTGCGCCGTGACCGACAGGCCGTAGCCCTCGAGGCCGCGGATCTTCTTCGGGTTGTTGGTGAGGATGCGGATCGAGCTGAGCCCGAGGTCGACGAGGATCTGCGCCCCGATGCCGTAGTCGCGCAGGTCGACCGGCAGGCCGAGCTCGAGGTTCGCGTCGACCGTGTCGAGCCCCTTGTCCTGCAGGTTGTAGGCCTTGAGCTTGTTCAGCAGGCCGATGCCGCGGCCCTCCTGGGCGAGGTAGAGCAGCACGCCGCGGCCCTCGCGCTCGATCATCGCCAGCGCGGAGTCGAGCTGCTCGCCGCAGTCGCAGCGCAGCGAGTGGAAGACGTCGCCGGTCAGGCACTCCGAGTGCACGCGGACGAGCACGTCGGACTCGCCGTCGACCTCGCCCTTGACCAGCGCGACGTGGTGCTTGTCGTCCACGAGCGAGCGGTAGCCGACCACGTCGAACTCGCCGAACGCCGTCGGCAGCCGCGTGGTGACGACGCGCTCGACGAGCTTGTCGTGCCGGCGCCGGTAGGCGATCAGGTCGGCGACCGTGATCATCTTCAGGCCGTGGGTGGCCGTGTAGCGCTCGAGGTCCGAGACGCGGGCCATCGTCCCGTCGTCGTTCATGATCTCGCAGATCACGCCCGCCGGGTTGACGCCGGCGAGGCGGGCGAGGTCGACCGCCGCCTCGGTCTGGCCCGTGCGCTCGAGCACGCCGCCGGCCTTCGCCTTCAGCGGGAACACGTGGCCGGGCTGCACGAGGTCGCGCGGCGCCGAGCCGGGGTCGATGGCGACCTGGATCGTGCGCGCGCGGTCGGCGGCCGAGATGCCGGTGGTGACGCCCTCGCGGGCCTCGATCGACACCGTGAACGCGGTCTCGAACGGCGACTCGTTCTTGGCCGCCATCAGGTCGAGCCCGAGCTCGTCGCAGCGGTCCGGCGTGAGCGCGAGGCAGATCAGCCCGCGCCCCTCCTTGGCCATGAAGTTGATCGCCTCGGGCGTCGCGAACTGCGCCGCCAGCGTGAGGTCGCCCTCGTTCTCGCGGTCCTCGTCGTCGCAGACGACGACCATGCGGCCGGCGCGGATGTCCTCGATCGCCTCCTCGATCGTCGCGAAGCTCACCGCGGCACCACCGCCAGTCGCTCGATGTACTTCGCCAGCACGTCGACCTCCAGGTTCACGGGCCTGCCCGTCTCCGCGTCGCCGAGCGTCGTGCGCTCGAGCGTCTCGGGGATCAGCGACACCTGCAGCCAGTCGTCGCCGAGGCCGGAGACGGTGAGCGAGACGCCGTCGATCGCGATCGAGCCCTTCTCGACCACGTAGCGCAGCAGATCGGCGGGCACGCCGATCGTCACGATCGCGGGCGAAGCCGTCGTCGCGCACGTCCCAGACGCTGCCGACGCCGTCCACGTGGCCCTGCACGAAGTGGCCGCCGAGCCGGTCGGCGGCGCGCAGCGGCAGCTCGAGGTTGACCCGCGAGCCCGCCTCGGCGCCGGCCAGCGAGGAGCGCCGCAGCGTCTCGTTCATCACGTCGGCGCGGAAGCCGAGCTCGTCGATCACCGTCGCGGTCAGGCAGACGCCGTTGACCGCGATCGAGTCGCCCTCGGCCAGCTCGCCCGCGAGCTTGGTCTCGACGCTCAGCCGCACGCCCTCGCCCGCCGCGTCGACCGCGGTCACCGTGCCGAGGTCCTGGACCAGGCCGGTGAACATCACCACTCCTTCATGCGTGCGGAGATCAGGACGTCCTCGGCGACCCGCTCGCAGTCGAGCGTCAGCGCGCGCGTCGCCTCGGCGATCTTCTCCACGCCCTCGCCCTCGAGCGGGTCGCGCGCGTTCGAGCCGCCGAGCACCACGGGCGCGATGAACAGCCGCAGGTCGTCGACCTCGCCGGCGTCGAGGAACGCGCCCGCCAGGTGCGGGCCGCCCTCGAGCAGGATCGAGGTGATGCCGAGCGCGCCGATCTGCGCGAGCGCGCTGCGCACCCGCGCCGGCTCGTTCTCGCCGGTGGCGACGATCACCTCGGCGCCGGCGACCTCGAGCGCGTCGGCGGCCACGCGCGGGGCGGCGCGCGAGATCACCACGGTCAGCGGCACGTCGGCGGCGCCGCGCACGAGCTGCGAGTCGAGCGGCAGCCGCGCCTCGGAGTCGAACACGATCCGCCGCGGCTGGCGGTGGACGCCGTCGACGCGGGCGGTGAGCAGCGGGTCGTCGGCGAGCGCCGTGCCGATGCCGACCGCGACCGCGTCGCAGCCCGCGCGCCAGCGGTGCGCCAGGCGCCGGGCGGGCTCGCCGGAGATCCACTTCGAGTCGCCGGTGGCGGTGGCGACCTTGCCGTCGAGCGTCATCGCCGACTTGAACAGCACGTGCGGGCGGCCGGTGCGGGCGTGCTTGCGGAACGGCTGGTTGAGCAGCCGCGCGCGGGCGGCGAGCTCGCCGCCGGCCACCACGACCTCGACGCCCTCGTCGCGCAGGATGCCCGGCCCGCGGCCGGCCGCCTTCTCGGTCGGGTCGTCGGAGGCGATCACGACGCGGCTGATGCCGGCCTCGAGGATCGCGTCCGTGCACGGCGGCGTCTGCCCGTGATGGCAGCAGGGCTCGAGCGAGACGTAGAGCGTGGCGCCGCGGGTGTCGGCGGCGCCGCGCGGCCGCCAGCGCCTCGCGCTCGGCGTGCGGGGCGCCGTAGGCGCTGTGGAAGCCCTCGCCCAGCACCTCGCCGTCCTTGACGATCACGGCGCCGACGAGCGGGTTGGGCGTCGTGCGCCCGCGGCCGCGCTCGGCCAGCTCGATCGAACGGGCGAGATGCGGCTGGTCGGTCTGCAGCAGGGTGGGCACGGGGCTCACCATGAGCATATTGATTGCCGAGTCAACACTCTCCGCCCCGCAACCGGTGGATAACGACCTCGGGGCCCGGCCGCACGTACGACAGCGGGTAGGCGTTGAACGAGAAGTCGAACGAGAAGCCGTCGACGGGCTCGCCGCCCGCGAGCGGGCTGACGCGGTGGACGACGTCGCTGCGGCGCTCGAGCTCGTCGTAGTAGGCGATCGCCTCCGGCACCTCGTCGCGGCTCGACCAGCGCGCGCCCGAACTGCGTCGAGCCGGTGACGACGTGGCAGTAGCCGGCCGCCTCGTAGCGGTCGAGCAGGCTGGTGCGCAGCGTGCGCTCGTAGTCCTCGAGCTTCACCGGCCGGCCCTGGAAGCGCGAGGTCGGCCACTTGTTCCAGCGGTTGCCGGTGCCGGTGGCGTCGGACGGGCCCTCGGCGTCCATCGCCCACTGGTTCGGCGCGATCGGCTCGACCACCACGCGGTCGCCGGCGGGCACGTTGTCGACGAGCCACTGGCGTGCGAGCGCGCGCGTGTCGTCGCGGCTCAGCACGAGGTCGTTGTGGACGGAGAACACGAGCCCCTGCGCGCACAGCAGCAGCCCGGCGACCGCGGCGGGCCAGGCCGCGCCGCGCCAGGCGGGCCGCACGCGCCCGGCGAGCGCGGTCGCGGCCGCCACGGCGGCCCACGCCGCGAGCAGGCAGAGCATCGGGTAGATCGGCAGCAGCCAGCGCGCGAAGAAGCGGTCCTGCGTGCCCATGAAGAGCAGGAACAGGATCGGGCCGGGCACGAGGATCAGCGCCTGCGGCGAGCGCCGCACGACGAGCCCGATCGCGCCGCCGAGCGCCGCGAAGGCGGGCAGCCAGCCGAGCCCCCAGGTCGTGGTCGAGAGGTAGTAGAGGATCCCGCTCTCCCCCACCAGGCCGAGCTTGCCGCCGCCGTCCGCGGCCGCGTCGGACTGCTTCTGCAGGCCGGCGCGGAACTCGCCCGCGTCGAGCAGCGCGTACGGGTTGGCGACCAGGAACGCCAGCAGCGCGAGCGCGCCGGCGAGCACGAGGCCGGTCAGCGCCCGCCGGCCGTGGACGGCCGCGGCGCCGAGCAGGCAGACGGCGACGATCCCCGCCGTGTACTTGGTCGCGCAGGCGAGGCCGATCCCGATCCCCGCGATCGCGTAGTCGACGTGGCGGCCGCTGCGGTACACGCCGGCGACGCCGACGAGCGCGAGGCACGCGGGCGCGAGCGCGGGCACGTCGTTGAGCGCCAGGTGGCCGTAGTGCACCGGCAGGAACGCGACCGCGAGCAGCGCGCCCGCGACGAGCCCGGTACGGCGGTCGAACAGCCGCGCGCCGGCCCACACCAGCAGCCCGGCGGCGGCCGCGCCGAGCAGGCCGGCGAGCACGCGCGCGATCGTGAACGCGGTCCCCGGGTCGGCGGCGAACGCGGCGCCGACCGCGTCGCGGCCGCCCCAGCGGACCCAGAACGCGCCGTGCAGCAGGTACGTGAACGCGGGCGGGTTGATGAAGTACTCGGGGTTGCAGCGAGTGGCCGAACATGCCGATCGCCCGCGCCACGAAGTGCGCGTTCTCGTCGGCGTTGTAGACGTACGGCAGGCCGTGGCCGGCGCCCCAGACGCGCAGCAGCGCGGCGCCCAGCACGAGCGCGGCGATCGCGAGCGGCCAGGCGCGCCGGCGCGCGAGCTCAGCAGCGCGCATAGGCGCTGTAGAAGTCGCCCGTGGTGACGGGCTCGAAGCCGGGCGGGGGCATCTGCACGAGCGGCGAGTCGGACTCGCTCGTCCAGGCGTGCTTGAAGATCGCGAAGCGGCTCGTGACGATCAGGGCGACGCCGCGGCGCGGGCGGCGCTCGCTGCGGTCCGCGCGCGGGATCACGCGGTCGGCGGGCAGGCCGGCGATCCAGCGCGCGTCCGGCACGAGCTTGTGGTTGGGCAGCGTGAGCGGGCCGCACTCGAGGCCGCGCTGCACGCCCTCGGACTCGAGCACGCGGACGAGGTCGTCGTGCGCGTCGCCGCGGAAGGTCAGCTCGTTGTCGAAGTAGTCGAGCCGCACCTGGGTCGCCGTGTAGACCACGCCGAACAGCACCAGCGCGAGCGAGGCGACCATCCACGCCGTGCGCAGCCGGCCCTTGCTCAGCATCGTGAAGCCGGCCAGGAAGACGGCGGCGAACAGCAGCAGGCCGACGGCCGCGACCGCCAGGTAGCGCTCGATCACCGACGCGCCGGCGATCCCGATCAGCACGAACGTGCCGATGCCGGAGACCAGCAGCACGAACGGCATCACCATCCGCCGCGGTGCGGCCAGCAGCGCGAACGCGAGCCCGAGCACGGCCGCGACGAGCACCGGCAGCTTGACGATGTTGGCCAGGAACTCGGGCACCGCGACCGGCAGCTCGGACAGCGGGCGCTGGCGGCCGAGGTCCTCCGCCGAGCCGCTCGTGTAGAGCAGCGAGAACAGCGGGTCGCCGGTGACGATGAAGTCGACCGTCGCCCACACGAGCGGGCCGATCGCCGCCAGCGCGGCGTAGATCACGCGGTCCCGCCAGCTCGCCTTCCAGGCCACCCAGAGCCAGTACGCGGCGGCCAGCACCCACGCCTCGGGCCGCAGCATGCCGGCCAGCGCGAGCAGGATCAGCACCGGCGCGCCGCGGCGCGGCCGCTGCGCCTCGAGCACCGCGGCCCAGACGACGAGCGCCATGTACGGCACGTCGATGTAGCCGCGCGCGGCCAGGAACGCGAAGTCGAAGCGCGTCAGCAGCAGCAGCGCGGCGACCCCGCCGATCAGCGGCGTGAACGCGATCCGCCCGAGCCGGTACACGCCCCAGACGAGCCACAGGTAGGTGGCGAACGTGGCCGCGATCCACAGCCGGTCGCCGACGTCGCCGAACAGCGACAGCAGCGCGCCGACCGCGATCGCCAGCGGATGCTCGGTCGGCACGCGGAAGCCCTCGAAGCCCGGGAGCTGCAGGTCCAGCACCTCGCGGCCCCACAGCAGCGAGTAGTACGAGTCGTAGTTCGGGTACGTCGGGTAGACGAAGATCCCGATCGCGACGGCGAGGCAGAGCAGGCCGAACGCGACGCGGGCGACCAGGTCGGCGTCGAGTGGCTTGGCGCGCACGTTCGCGCGCCGGCGGGCGAGGGACATGCCTTCCACGGGCGAACACAGTAAGACGAGGCGATACCGTCTTAGCCGCCGCCCATGAAGCTGATCATCCAAATCCCCTGCTTGAACGAGGAGGAGACCCTCCCGATCACGCTCGCCGACCTCCCGCGCGAGGTCACGGGCTTCGAGACGGTCGAGTGGCTGATCATCGACGACGGGTCGACCGATCGCACGGTCGAGGTGGCGCGCGAGAACGGCGTCGACCACATCGTGCGGCTGACGAACAACAAGGGCCTCGCGTCCGGCTTCCAGGCGGGGCTCGACGCCTCGCTCAAGCTCGGCGCCGACGTGATCGTGAACACCGACGCCGACAACCAGTACTACGGGCCGGACATCGCCAAGCTCGTGGTGCCGATCGTCGCCGGCGACGCCGACATGGTCGTGGGCGACCGCGAGGTCATGACGATCGAGCACTTCTCACCGGCGAAGAAGCTGCTGCAGCGCCTCGGCTCGTGGGTCGTGCGGCAGGCGTCGCAGACCGCGGTGCCGGACACGACGTCGGGCTTCCGCGCCTACAACCGCGAGGCCGCGCTCGCCCTCCAGGTCGTCTCCAAGTTCACCTACACGCTCGAGACGATCATCCAGGCCGGCAAGATGACCGTGGCCGTCGACCACGTCCCGATCCGGACGAACCCGAAGCTGCGCGAGTCGCGCCTCTTCCCGTCGATGTGGACGTACATCCGCCGCAACGGCGTGTCGATCTTCCGCATCTACGCGATGTACGAGCCGATGCGGATCTTCATGACCGCCGCCGGCCTGCTCGGGCTGGCGTCGCTGATCGTCTGGGCGCGCTTCTTCTACTTCTTCGTGCAGGGCGACGGCAGCGGCCACGTGCAGTCGCTGATCCTCGGCGCCGTGCTGTTCAACGCCGCGACCGTGCTGGCCGCGCTCGGCATCCTCGGCGACCTGCTGTCGGGCCAGCGGATCACGCTGCAGCGCATCTTCGAGCGCATCCGGCGCGTCGAGCTGGAGCTCGGCGTCCCACCGTCGCACTACGAGCCCGGCAAGCCGCAGAGCGAGCAGGAGCCGACCACGGGCGCGCGTGCCGGGCAGCCGGGACGGACCGAGGACCGGGAGGCCCTGAAGCTGTGAGCGCCACGATCACGCGCGACGCCGAGGGCACGGTCACCGGCAACACGTACGACAAGTACGGCTCCACCAACCCGGTCGTGCGGCGGCTGATGGCCACGTTCGAGCGCACGCTGGGCGAGCTGTTCACGCAGGCCGCGCCGCGCACCGTGCTCGACGTCGGCTGCGGCGAGGGCGTGCTGACGCACAAGTGGGCGCAGCACGTCGAGGGGCGCGTCGTCGGGCTCGACCTCGAGGATCCGGCGATCCAGGCCGAGTGGGATCAGCGCAGCGCGCCCAACCTCGAGTACCGGATCATGAAGGCCGAGAACCTGCCGTTCGGGGACGCCGAGTTCGAGCTCGCGACGGCGATCGAGGTGCTCGAGCACGTGCCGGATCCCGAGCACACCGTGGCCGAGATGGCGCGCGTCGCGCGCGGCGGGCACCTGCTCGTGTCGGTGCCGCGCGAGCCGCTCTGGCGTGGCCTGAACCTGGCCCGCGGGGCCTACCTCAAGGACCTGGGCAACACGCCCGGGCACGTGAACCACTGGAGCCGGCGCTCCTTCGTGGAGCTGCTGTCGCGCTACGGGACGGTGACCGAGACGCGGTCCCCGTTCCCGTGGACGATGCTTCTCGTGCGTGTCTAGCACCGCTTCGTACGGCCGCGGCGCGCGCGTCCTCTCCGTCGGCATCGCGACGACCGGGCTCGTCACCTTCGCCTACTTCTCGCTGGCGAGCCACTCGCTGAGCGAGGCCGACTACGGCAACGTGACGCTGCTGTGGTCGGTGCTGTTCGTGATCATCTCGCTGATCTACCGGCCGGTGGAGCAGCTGCTCTCGCGGACGATCGCCGGCCGCCGGGCGCAGGGGCACGAGAGCCATCCGCTGCGGGCGGCGCTGACGATCCAGGCCAGTGCCGCGGCGCTGTTCCTCGTGATCGCGCTGGCGTTCCGCGAGCAGATCCGCGACGACGTCTTCGACGGCTCGGAGGCGCTCTACTGGGTGCTCGTCGTCGCCGTGCTGGCCTACGGCGCGAGCTACTTCGCGCGCGGGTGGCTCGCCGGCCATGAGCGGTTCGGCCTCTACGGCGGGCTCGTGCTGCTCGAGTCGTGCTCGCGCTGCCTGTTCGCGGTCGCGGTGGCGATCGGGATCGCGTCCGGCGTGGGCGCAGTGGCGCTCGGCATCGCCGCGGCGCCGCTGGTGTCGCTGGCCGTGATGCCGTTCGCGATCGAGCGCCGGCAGGGCGAGGCCCCGGTGGCGGCCGCGGGCTCGATGCGCGAGAGCGCGGGCTTCGCCGTCGCGGTGCTGGCGATCATGGCCGCCGAGCAGGCGATGCTGAACCTGCCGGTGCTGGCGGTCGACGCCACGGCCGACGACGCGGCGCTCACCGGCATCGTGTTCAACGTGCTGCTGATCACGCGCGCGCCGCTGCAGCTCTTCCAGGCGATCCAGACGTCGCTGCTCCCCCACCTCTCGGGGCTGGCCGCGACCGGCGAGGACCTCGGGCGCGCGCTGCGGGTGACGGTGCTGGCGATCGCGGGCTTCGCCGGTGCCGTCGTCGTGGGGCTGGCGCTGATCGGGCCGTGGGCGATGGGCGTGCTGTTCGGCGGCGACTTCGACTACGAGCGCGGCGGGCTCGTGCTGGTCGGCATCGGCATGGGCTTCCACCTGACCGCGGGGACGCTCAACCAGGCGGCGCTCGCGCGCGGCCGCGCTCCCGCCGCCGCCGCGTCCTGGCTCGTCTGCGCGGCGCTGCTGGTGGCCTGGCTGCTGCTCGCCCCGTTCGGCGACCCGCTGCTCGAGGTCCAGGTCGGCTACTGCGCCGTGACCGCGCTGCTGGCCGCCGCGCTGTGGCTCATCGAGCGCGGCGCAGCTCGCGACGCAGCGCGGTGAGCGAGGGCCGCGGCTTGCCGCGGCGGTCGACGAGCGCCGAGTCCCAGCGCGGGCGCCGCTCGCGCGGCGGCAGCCAGTGGTACAGGTACACGCGCTTGACGCGGCGGCTGGCGCGGGCGAGCCGGAACACGGCCTTGATCGCCTTCGCCGCGTTCGCCCGGTGGTAGCGCGTGACGCGGCGGCCGTCGACGTAGCGGTTGACGATCCCGCCCGTCTCCGTGAACCAGACCGCGCCGCGGCGCGTCGTGCGCAGGAACTCGCGCGGTCCCGGAGGTGCGGTGGCGGTTGACGTCGACGTGGTTGTGCAGGCTCCAGATGCGGACCGGGTGGTGCGCGGCGCGGCGGAAGGCGCGGATCCAGCTCGACATGTTGTCGTGGTCCGCGACCGAGGGCGCCGCGACCCGCGTTCGCCGGCGATGCCCCGACGGCCGGCGCCGCCGGCAGCGCCTCCCCTGCGGCGACCACCACCGGTGCCGCCCCGCCGACCGGTGCCGGGAGCGGTGCGGAGAAGGCCTCGCCCCCGGCCGGCGGCTCCACCTCGTGCCGCAGGATCCGCCCCTCCAGCTCGCGCGTCGCCGGACTCGGATCCAGTCCCAGCTCGCGCAGCTCGGCGGCGAGCGCCCGGATCGCCTCGAGCGCGTCGACCTGGCGCCCGGTGCGGTAGAGCGCGACGGCGAGCGAGCGCACGAGCTCCTCCTTCCAGGGCTCGATCGCCACGAGCCGGCGCAGGTCGGGCAGCGCCGCGTCGCACATGCCCAGGTCGACCAGCGCGCGCAGCCGCCGCTCGCCCGCCTGGGCGCGCAGCTCGTGCAGCCGCTCGCGCTCGGCCCGCACGCACTCGGCCTCGCACAGCTCGGGGAACGGCTCCCCGCGCCACAGCCCGAGCGCTGCGTCGCAGGCGGCGAGCACGGCGGCGGGCGCCGCCCCGGCGGTCCGCTGCAGCAGCGCGGCCAGCTCGTGCGCGTCCACCGCCCCGGGCCCGACTGCGAGCCGGTAGCCGCCGCTGCCGTGGACGAGCACGCCCGACGGCGCGCCGCGCGGGCGATCCGGCTCGAGGAACCCGCGCAGGCTCGCGAGCCGCACCTGCAGCGACCGCAGCGCGGCGGCGCGCGGCGCGTCCGGCCACGCCGCCTCGAGGAGCGCGTCCGCGGGCACCGGGCGCCCGGGCTCCAGGAGCAGCCGGGCGAGCACCGCCCGCTCCTTGCCGCCGGCCGGCACCCGCGGCCCGCCGGCGTCGACCACCTCCAGCGGACCGAGTATGCGGAACTCCATACCGGGAGCAGACGACGCCCCTGCGGCGGTTCTTCCCGCCTGGACCTTCGGGGGGTTCGCGAGCGTTGGTGTCGGATCCGCCGGTCGAGCAGCGACCCTGTGGGCGATGGCCGGAGATCTGCACTACGAGGACTGGGGCGACGAGCTACGGCTCGCGCGTACCTCGTCGACGAGGACGCGGCGGCCGACGACGCCGTGCTCGTCGAGCCGGCCGAGCCGTTCGCGCGCACGCCCGCGGCCGCGCGCTGCGCGAGGTGGCGTTCGTCGACGGCGTGCGCCGCGTCGAGGGGCTCGTCTACCACCGCGGCGACGACGGCGTGCTCGCCCGCGGCGTGGTCGGCGCGCACGCGTCCGGCGCCGTCGCTGGTCGCATCGGACCGGCGCGCCGCGCCTTCCATCGCGCTGCGCACGCGCCGGCTGGTCGATCCTCGGGTGCGGCCGCCGGGCCGAGCTGCCGCGCCGCTGCAGGGCTACGCGCTGGCAGTCGCACGCCGTCGGCTCGGCCGACCCCGACGCGCCGGTGCAGGACCTGCAGCGCCGCATGCGCGAGGCCGAGGCGCGGCTCGCCGAGGAGCTGTCGCTGGAGGGGTGGCTGACGATCGTCGACGGGCCGCTGAACTTCGTCCGCAGCCTCGACCAGCCCGTCGTCGGCTACGTCAAGACGCACCTGCGGCGGCGGCTCGCCGCCCGAGCTGCACGCCCGCGTGCCCGGAGCTCGCGACGGGCCAGCGCACGCCGCTGTTCCTCGCCCGCCAGAGCTACTCCGCCTACGTGCGCGATCGCCGCGCCCGGGCCGCACGCAGGCCCGTGGTCGGGCATCGTGCGCATCGAGGTGCCCGGAGTCGCAGGGCCTCGCCGCGGCGCAGGAGCGCGCCGACGAGGTCGCCGCGCACGCTGCCCCGCTTCGCCGGCGTCGCCCACAAGGACCCGCGCGCGCCCCAGAACCTGCTGCCGATCGGCGCGCTCGAGCGCCAGCTCCGCCACCGCCTCGGCCCGGCCGACCGCGCGGCCCGCGCCGTCCGGCTGGCCGTCGCGGCCGACCCCGATCCCCGACCTCCGTCACCCCATGACCGACATCGCCTCCGCCGCATCGGCGCCGTCGACGGCTCGACCGACGCCGGCACGCGCCGCTTCCACGTCGTGCTCGACGACAACGCGACCGTCCAGCTCGACGACCTCATCGTGTGCCGCCAGGACGCTGCCGGACGGCTCGGGCGACGTCGCCCACTACGGGATCGTCGTCGAGCAGACCGGGCGTGCTCGAGGGCGCGCAGTGGCCGTCGGACACGCGCCACGTCGTCGACGGCACGATGCCGGGCGAGGCCGTGCGCCGCGCCGAGGTGCTCGTCCTGCGCACCGAGCCGGAGCTGTGGCTCGCGCCGGCGCCGGGCGCCGTCGTGCACGCGGCCGCGCGGCGCGAGCGCGCCGAAGGCGCTGTTCGTCGACCAGATGCGCAAGCCGCTGCGCGGTCGGGCTCGACCAGTCGGGCGAGCCCGTGCACGCCGACTTCACGTTCATGAACGGCGAGCAGGGCGGCCACGTCGTCGATCTCCGGCATCAGCGGCGTCGCGGCGAAGACGTCCTACGCGCTGTTCCTGCTGTACATGATCTTCGAGACGGCGGCCGGCCGGCGCGCTGCTCGGCGAGCACGCCGCCGCGCACGAAGGCGCTCGTGTTCAACGTCAAGGGCGAGGACCTGCTGCACCTCGACCGGCCGAACCGGCTGTTCACCGACGCCGAGCGCGAGCGCTGGGCGCGGCTCGGCGTCGCGGACCCGAGGCCGTTCGGCCAGGTCGACGTTCCACGTCCCGCCGCGTCGCCGGCGGCGACGACGACGCAGGTGGTGCCCGGACGCGACGTCGCGCCCGAGCGACGAGGTCTCCGTCTACGGCTGGACGCCCGAGGACGTTCATCCGCCAGGGCCTGCTGCGCTTCTGCTTCACCGAGGCCGACGACCGCTCCACGCAGGTCGGCTTCGTCGAGCAGGTCGTGCGCACGCAGCTCGCGCGCCACGCGCATCCGCTCGAGGGCGAGCCGGGCGCGGTGGTGATCGCCGGCCACGCCGCACACGGACTCGCGGACGTTCGAGCGCGTCGTCGCGCGCCGCGCCGCCCGCGAAGCCCGCCGGCGCCGGCACGCCGATCCGCTCCTGGTACGACCTGCTCGACCTGCTCGCCGACAAGCTCGACCCCGAGCTCGGGCGACCCGCGTGGACCGGCGCGACGCAGGCCGGGCACGCTGATGGCGTTCCAGCGCCGGCTGATGGCGCTCGGGCCGCGGCTCGGCCACCTGGTCCGCTGCGGCGTCGCGCGCGCCGCGCATGACGCACGGCGCTCACGGTCGTCGACATCCAC
>CAWJKK010000017.1:0-85997 GCA_963843485.1 uncultured Solirubrobacteraceae bacterium
ACGGGAGCCGGGGCCGGGCGGGTCCGATGAGCTTAGAGCTCACCCCTTGCCCGGGGCTGTTCGTCGTTGCTATTTTGGCTCGTCGCGCCTGTGCGTCTCCGCACGATCGCGCGACCTGCCCGCCGCTCTACGACCCTCCCGAGGAGTCGCCGTCTTGGCTTCCGTTGATGCTCCCCGCACGCGCCGTACGTTCGCGCGCCTCGACAAGTCGGTCGAGGTCCCGAACCTGATCGACATCCAGAAGAAGTCCTTCGCCTGGCTGGTCGAGCCGAAGGAGGGGGCTTGCGCGAGACGATCGACGACATCTCGCCGATCGAGGACTACACGGGCAACCTGGCGGTGCAGTTCGGGGAGTTCCACTTCGACGAGCCGGTCGCGTCGCTGGACGAGTGCCGTGAGAAGGATCTGACGTACGCGCGGCCGTTGACGGTCACGGTCGGCTTCATCAATCGCGAGACGGGCGAGATCCGCGAGCAGTCGGTGTTCATGGGCGACTTCCCGTGGATGACCGAGCGCGGCACGTTCGTGATCAACGGCACCGAGCGCGTCGTCGTGACGCAGCTGGTGCGTTCCCCGGGCGCGTATCTGATGGAGCCCAAGGATCCGGAGAAGCAGGTCTTCGTCGCGAACCTGATGCCGGCGCGCGGCTCGTGGCTGGAGCTGGAGATCGACAAGAAGGGCAAGGTCTTCGTCCGGATCGACCGCAAGCGCAAGCTGCCGGTGACGGTGCTGCTGCGTGCGATGGGCTACGCGACCGACGAGGAGATCCTCAAGCTCTTCGACAACTCGATCTACATCCGCAACACGATCGACGCCGACACCGAGGTCACGAAGTCCGAGGAGGGCGCGCTGATCGAGCTGTTCAAGAAGCAGCGTCCGGGCGAGCCGCCGTCGGTGGACAACGCGCGCAAGCTGCTCAACCAGCTGTTCTTCGACGCCAAGCGCTACGACCTCACGCGCGTCGGCCGCTACAAGCTCAACTCGCGGCTGAATCTCGACATCGATCTCGAGACGCGCACGCTGACGCACGACGACATCATCGCGCTGGTCAAGGAGCTCGTGCGCTGCCGAAGCTGCTCGGCATCTCCGAGGAGCTCGACGAGGAGATCAAGGACTACGCGGCCGAGGCGCTGGCGCGCCCGCGTGAGCCCGTCGCGGATCACCTGGACGAGTACGAGCACTTCGGCAACCGCCGTCTGCGCACGGTCGGCGAGCTGATCCAGGAGGCGTTCCGGATCGGCCTGTACCGGATGGAGCGCGTCGTCCGCGAGCGTCTGACGACCGAGGACGCGGACACGATCACGCCGCAGACGATCATCAACATCCGCCCGGTCGTCGCGGCGCTGAAGGAGTTCTTCGGCTCCTCGCAGCTGAGCCAGTTCATGGACCAGACGAACTCGCTCTCCGGCCTCACGCACCGCCGCCGCCTCAACTCCCTCGGCGCCGGCGGCCTGACGCGCGAGCGCGCGCCGATCGAGGTGCGCGACGTCCACCCGACCCATTACGGCCGCATGTGCCCGATCGAGACGCCGGAGGGCCCGAACATCGGCCTGATCGGCTCGCTCTCGTCGCTACGCCAAGATCTCCGAGTACGGCTTCGTGACGACGCCGTACCGGGTGGTCAAGGACGGCGACGATCACCGACGAGATCGTGCACCTCGACGCGACGCCGAGCAGGAGCGCCTGATCGCGCAGGCCAACGAGCCGCTCGACAAGAACGGCAAGCTGACCGGCGACTCGATCCTGTGCCGGACGCTCGCCGGGTCAGTACGTCTACGTCGAGCCGGGCGACGTCGACCTGATGGACGTCTCGCCGGAGCAGATCTGGTCGGTCGCGACGGCGATGATCCCGTTCCTCGAGCACGACGACGCCAACCGCGCGCTGATGGGCTCGAACATGCAGCGCCAGGCGGTGCCGCTGCTCAAGACCGACGCGCCGCTGGTCGGCACGGGCATGGAGCGCCGCGCGGCGTTCGACTCGGGCGACGTGCTGCTGGCGCGCAACGCCGGCACGGTCGACTTCGTCGACGCGACGCGGATCGTCGTCGCCGCCGAGGACGGCAGCCGTGACGAGTACGAGCTGCAGAAGTTCATGCGCTCCAACCAGGGCACGCTGATCCATCACAAGCCGTTCGTGAAGGTCGGCCAGCAGGTGGCCGCCGGCGAGCTGCTGGCCGACGGCTCGAGCTCGGACAAGGGCGAGATGGCGCTGGGCAAGAACCTGCGCGTCGCGTTCATGTCCTGGGAGGGCTACAACTTCGAGGACGCGATCATCCTGTCGCGAGCGCCTGGTCAAGGACGACGAGCTGACCTCGATCCACATCGAGGAGTACGAGGTCGACGCGCGTACGACGAAGCTCGGCGACGAGGAGATCACGCGCGACATCCCGAACCGCTCGGAGGAGTCGCTGCGCAACCTCGACGATCGCGGCATCGTCCGCATCGGCGCCGAGGTGGCCGTCGGGCGATCTGCTGGTGGGCAAGGTCACGCCGAAGGGCGAGACCGAGCTGACGGCGGAGGAGAAGCTGATCCGCGCGATCTTCAAGGAGAAGGCGCGCGAGGTCCGCGACACGTCGCTGAAGGTCCCGCACGGCGAGGGCGGCGTCGTGATCGACGTCAAGACGTTCAGCGCGCGCCGCGGGCGACGACCTGTCGCCGGGCGTGAACGACCTGGTGCGCGTGTTCGTGGCCAAGAAGCGCAAGATCGCCGAGGGCGACAAGCTCGCCGGCCGCCACGGCAACAAGGGCGTGATCTCCAAGATCGTGCCCGAGGAGGACATGCCGTTCCTCGAGGACGGCACCCCGGTCGACGTGATCCTGAACCCGCTCGGCGTGCCGAGCCGCATGAACATCGGCCAGATCCTCGAGACCCACCTCGGGTGGGCCGCCGCCCAGGGCTGGTACGACGACGGCACCGAGGCGTACAAGACCAAGGACGCCGAGGAGAACGGCAAGGTCTACGTGGCCACGCCGGTGTTCGACGGCGCGACGCTGGAGGACGTCGATCACGCGCTCGTGCAGTGGCAGAAGGGCCACAAGGGCGCGATCCGCATGGACATCGACGAGAACCGCCGCGCGGGCGAGAAGGCCACCGGCAAGTTCACGCTCTACAACGGCCGCACCGGCGAGCCGTTCGAGAAGCAGGTGACCGTCGGCTACATGTACATCCTGAAGCTGAACCACCTCGTCGACGACAAGATCCACGCGCGTTCGACCGGCCCGTACTCGCTGGTCACCCAGCAGCCGCTGGGCGGCAAGGCGCAGTTCGGCGGCCAGCGCTTCGGCGAGATGGAGGTCTGGGCGCTGGAGGCCTACGGCGCCGCCTACACGCTGCAGGAGATGCTCACGATCAAGTCCGACGACACCGTCGGGCGCGTGAAGGCCTACGAGGCGATCGTCAAGGGCGAGAACATCGCCGAGCCGTCGATCCCGGAGTCCTTCAAGGTGCTCCTGAAGGAGATGCAGTCGCTCGGCGCTGGACGTCAACGTCGTCTCCGACGACGGGACGCGCGCCGAGATGGGCGACGAGGACGACGACCTGCTGCGCGCCGCCGAGGAGCTCGGCATCGACCTCTCGGGCGTGCGCACCACCGAGGCGGCGCAGGCCGCCGACGAGACCGAGCCGGGCGAGATCGCCGAAGGCGAAGCGGGCCCGACGGAGGACGCCGAGGAGACTACGTAGCGCGGTTCCGGGCGGTGACGATCCAGGCGCGCGAGTCGAACACGACGCCGTCCTCGGCGCTGTGGTGTGCGGCGAGCGTCTCGCGCAGCCGCTTCAGGGCGCGTGCCGTCTCGTCGGGATCGAGGCCGGCGAGCGCGTCGGTCGTGCTCTCGAAGCTGCGCACGAACTCGAACGCGGCGGCGGTGTCGCGCCCGAGGAAGATCGGCGCTCGGACGTCGTCGAAGCGGACGCTGCCAAAGCCGGCGCTGTCGAGGAGCGCCGCCGTGGCGGCGCGGTCGCCGAGCGACCACGGGCCGCTCGTCGGCGGTGCAGACGGTCGTCGGTCCGGGCCGCGGAGCGCGGCCTCGATCGCGGTCTGCCACTCGTTCCGGTCGTAGCTCTGCCAGACGACCAGCGCGAGGCGCCCGTCGGGGCGCAGCGCGCGCGAGATGTTCCCGAAGGCGGCGACAGGGTCGGAGAAGAACATGGTGCCGAACCGGCTGATGGCGACGTCGAACTGCCGGTCGGCGAAGGGATGCGCCTGCGCGTCGCCGCGCACGAACGTCACGTTGTCGAGCCGCTCGGCCGCGCTGAGCTGGCGGGCGCGTTCGAGGCTCTGCTCGGCGACGTCGATGCCCAGCACGCGGCCGGGTGCGGCGACGCGGGCGGCGTCACGCGTCGACCGCCCGGTCCCGCAGCCGATGTCGAGCACATGCTCGCCGCGGCCGACGGCAGCGGCGGCGCGCAGCTTGGGGTCGTACGCGCGCAGCTCGGCCTCGTGCAGCTCGGCGCGGCAGGGACCTGGCATGCGCGGAACCGTATGCGTTTCCGCTCGACCTCGTATGGCCGGGTGGCTTGACAATAGGAAGATATCTTCCTATTGTCGTGGCCATGTCGCGTCGCAAGCCTGGAACCCTGCTGCCGCTCGAGACCGAGATCCTCGAGGCGGCGCTCGATGCGGCGCTCGGGGCAGGCCTCCTTCCACGGATTCGGCCTCGCCCAGACGATGCGGGAGCAGAGCGGGTCGCGTTCGCTGACGGGCCACGGAACGCTGTACAAGGCGCTGGGCCGGTTCGAGGAGCTTCGGCCTGCTCGCCTCCCGCTGGGAGGACGCGGCGGCGGCCGAGGGACGACCGCGCCGGCGGCTGTACGAGCTCACCGGGCAGGGGGCTCGAGTGGCCGAGCGAGCCCGTGCCGACCATGCCGAGCCGGCCGCCGGACGATCCCGACGCTTCGCCCGAAGCCCGCATGACGCCCGAGCGCATGGCCGAGCTGGTCGCCCGCTGGGTGCGGCTCTACACGCGGAACCTCCCCGCGCCGATCGCGCAGCGCCGCGCCGACGAGATCGACGCCGACGTGCACGACCACATCGCCCACGAACGGGCCCAGGGGACCAGCGACCGCGCGCATCGCTCTCGGCATCCTGTCGCGGATGGTCCGCGGCCTCGCCGCCGACGCCTCGTGGCGCCGCCGCCACTCGACCGGCGATCGAGCCGACGTCCGCATCGTGGTCGTGGCCGCGTGCGTCCTGCTGCTGCCCCTACTGGGGATGCTGCTCACCGACGAAGTCGCCTGGGGGCCGGCCGACTTCGCCATCGCGGGCGCGCTGCTGGTCGGGATCGGTCTGATCCACGAGCTGGCAGCGAGGGCGGGCGATACCGCGTACCGACTCGCCGTCTACGTCGCGCTCGCGGCAGCGCTCCTGCTCGTCTGGACGGACCTTGGCCTCGGCATCCTCGGGGAGACCGGCGATCCGGCCGACCTGATGTACGTCGGCGTGCTCGCCGTCGGGATCGTCGGCGCCGTCATCGCGCGCTTGCGGCCGCAGGGAATGGCGCGCGCGTTGCTCGCGATGGCGCTCGCCCAGACGCTGGTCGCCGTGATCGCGCTGATCGCCGGAAAGCACCAGTCCGCGATCAGCTCGGTCGCCGAGATCGTCGGGCTGAACGCGCTCTTCGTCGCGCTGTTCGTCGGATCGGCCTGGCTGTTCCGGCGCGCGGCGCGAGGCCTGAGCGCGCATCGCGTTGCCTCCGGTCGCCGACGCTGGAAGACTCCAGCCATGGCGACCCGGACGCCGACGAGGTCCCGACGGCGGAAGCCAGGCTGCGCTGCTGCACATCGCCATGCTGATCGTGCGCGAAGCGCGGCCGAGGCAGTGTTCGGCGCGGTCGCCGAGCAGGCGGCCCGGCGGCTGCGTACCAGGCCGCCACCGTCCTGCGGTTCATGGGCGACCAGCGCGCGGTCGTGGTCGGTGTATGGCGCGAGGGCGGGATCCACGGCTTCCAGGTCAACGCCGAGCTCGACTTCGATGCCCGCAACAGCGCGACGGCCGCGTCCGCGGCACCGGCCGGCCGGCGCGGGTCGACAGCTACGACGGGTCGACGGCGGACCTGCCGCTGCAGATGCGGCGATCGGGGTGCGACTCGCGGTCGCCGCGCCGGTCACGGTCGCGGGCGAGGTCTGGGCACGGTCGCGCCGTCACCACGCGCCGCGAGCCGTCCCGGCGGGCAGTGCGCACCGGATCGAGGACCTCGCCCAGCTCGCCGCGCGTGCGGTCGCCCGCGCCGAGGCCCGCCGCGGTCTCGTCGCTTCGCGCCGGCGGGTCGTCGAGGACGCCGACGAGACGCGCCGCCGGCTCGAGAGCGATCTCCACCAGGGCGCGCAGCAGCACCTCTGCGCGCTCACGCTCAGGCTGCGCCTGGCGCGCGGCTCGCCGCGACGACTCCGACGTGGCCCAGCTGCTCGACGACGCGATCGCCGAGGCCGCTACCGCGAACTCGGAGGTCCGCGAGTTGGCGCCGCGACCTGTACTCGGTTCGTCCTGTCCCAGCGCGGTCTTGCCGCCGCCGTGCAGGCCGTCGCCGCACGGTCGCCCGTGCCGGTCTTCCTCGAGGAGCTTCCGCGCCGCCGCTTCCCGTCGATCATCGAGGCGACGGCGTACTTCGTCGTCTCAGAGACGGTCGCCGCCGCCGCCGCGCACCACCGTCCGGGCGACGTGCGCGTGGCCGCCGCCGATCGCGGCGAGCTGCTCGTGGTCGAGGTGCGTCACGAAGGCATCGGCGAAGCTCCGGCGCGCCTGCGCGCGCTCGCCGAGCGGGTCGTCGCGGTCGGCGGCCGCCTCGACGACGACCGCCGCTCCCGGCTGTCCAGCGGATCCTCGGCTCGCCGCGGCGAACTGGAGCGCGTGTACTCGGCGCGGCCTGCTTCCTGGCCTCGCCGTCGGCGCGCTGCGCGTCGATTGATTGCGCGCGCTTGATCAGCGCGTCGGCACCCTGGAGCGAGGTCGCTCGCGCGCGCGCGGTTTTCCACGCCCGCCGTCCGCGCAGCCGGCTCGGGACGCCGCTGCCGCCCTTCAGCACGCCTGCCGGCCGCACTCCCTCCAGCTCGTGCAGCGCAACAGCACCCGGTCGCCGGCACCAGCGGCATCCTCGCGCTCGTCCGGATCGAGTTCGGCTTCTGCATCACCACCGATGCAGCGAGGCGTGCGGCGCACGTCGGCGCCGACCATCAGCACGTCGTAACCGCCTCGCGGACCAGTTGGCGCCCATCCAGGGCGACGACATGCTGCTTCTCCCTGCGGCGCCGCGAGCACTGGCCGCGAGCCGCCCAGCAGTGACCGTGCAGCACGCCTCCCGCTGGAGGGCCGGCGCCGATGCTGATCTCCATGGCGAGGTGCTCGTCGGCGACCGTCGATGTCGCCGCACTCCCGCCGCCGGCCCGACCAGCCGCCAGCGCGGGCGCCGATGGTCTGGTCGTCGATCTTCCGCATGGTCAGCTTCGCGTCGGATCGGCGTCGCGGATCGCCACCTTGGCGCGACCTCGTCGCCGCCAGGACCGCCGCGCGTGGGTGTGCCGATCTCGCGGGGAACGGCCATCCGCAGGGTTGGTACGTACTGTTGGCGGGCTCTGAGCAGGGCCCGTCCTTCTCCTCCTACCGCTTCGCGTCGCGCTTCCGTGCATAGGCCGTCGTGTCGATCGCGGTCCGCAACAGCCAGCGCCGAGCGATCTTCGTCGTCCGCCGCACGCTAGGGACACCGTACGTCTCGCGGACCCAGAACCAGTGACTTCGAGGATGCGGCGATTCTTCGCGCCGTCCTGCTCGATCTCGTACTTCCATGGCGTCGACCACGTTGCCCTGCACGTCGAGGTCCGGGTCATTCTGAGCCTTGACCACCGACGCTCGCGCAGCAGCGTGGTCGTGCGCCTTCTTGATCGTGGCCACACGAACCGTCCGGGCCCTCGATCTCCTGCGTCCCTCACGCGGATCGGCCGCTCCTTGATCTCCAGCACCTCGACACCCTGCGCGTCCTCGAGGACGAGCGTCTCTCGCCCCCCGCGCCTTGCCGTCGACCTTGAAGGCCGTTCGCGGCCTTCGCCTCGATCCCAGTCGTCGCCGATGGGACGAGCGTCTCGCGGCACCTGGTCGCGGGTCGCGGTCCCGCCCCTTCCGAACGCCTCGCGCTCATCGCGTCGCTGCTGCTGCGTCCGCGCGACATCGTCTGGCTCCTTCGGCCCGTACAGCCAGTCCACCCTCCAGGAGATCCTCGGAGCGCGGTTCAGCAGGCCTCTCTACGACGGCATAGGTCGCGCCCATGAACCAGCGGCGCGAGGCCGACGTATACCCGTTCCCACAGCACCCGCGAGGCCGTCGAGGTGCGCCACGCTGGCTCCGTTCGTCGCGTCGCCGAGGAGCTGAACTTCACCCGCGCCGGCCGAGCGGCTCCACCTCTCGCGCCCGCCCTCAGCCGTCAGATCGCGCACCTTCGAGCGGCTCGTCAGCGTGCAGCTGCTCCGCCGGCACCACCACCACGTCGTCGAGCTGATAGTCACGGGCGAGGCGCCTGCTCGAACGTGTGCGCCGACTGCTGGACGGCATCGACACGGCGATCCGCACGACCCAGCCGATCGACAGCCGCTCGTCGGTCACGTGGCGCGGTTGTCGGACCCAATCGTCGACCGCTTCGCCGCCCAGGCCGGCGTCGAGCGACGCGCGCGGCGTGGGACCGATCCGCGCGCAGTTTCGGCCCGGCCCAACGGGATCACGACGACGCCGGTGACCGGCACCGGCGGCGTCTCGGCCTCCGTACTCACGGCGACGTCGGCGACCCACCAGCTCGCGACGCTGTTCGTGCACAGCAGCGCGCGCGTGCTCGGCTCCACGTTTCGGCTTCCCGGCGTTGGCGGGTCCGCTCGCCGCGGCGACCGGCGGCGCGGTCTGCTGGTGCCCGAACTCTACGGCTGGCGCCCAGGAGCGTCCCTTGCCCGCCGACCTCGACATTTCCCGGCGCCGCAGCGTTTCGAGTGGCTGCTGGACCAGGGCCGTTCCCGCGCGACCACGATCGTCGCCGAGTCCTCCAGCACAGTTCTCGCGCTCGGTCCTGCTCGCCCGTCGCGACGCCGGGCTCGCGATCCCCGGCCGCCTGGTGCTGCTGTGCCCGTGCGCCTCGACCTCACCTGGCCGTACCCCTACCCCCTCGCCGAACCTCGAGCGCGCGGCGCAGCACATGCGCGAGTGGATCGACCTCTACCTCGACGGCCACCCCGTCGACGGCCCGCTGCTCGACGCCACGCTCGCCGACCTGCACGGCCTGCCGCCGCTGCTGCTCCAGGCCGCCACCGGCGACGGCCTGATCGAGGCGACGCAGCGCCTGGTCGAGCAGGCGACGGCGCCGGCGTCCACGCCCAGCTCGAGCTCTGCCCGACCGACGTCCACGGCTTCCAGATGTTCTGGTCGTTCCTGCCCGAGGCCGCCGACGCGATCGCCCGCGCCGCGCACTTCTCGGCACCGGGGAGACCGTCTACCGGGCGACGGTCGTGCGCGGCGCGCACGACCGTGATGCGCGATCGGACGTTCCCTTCCGGTCCCCGCGGCGCACGCTCGGCGTCCGGTTCAACTGCGACGAAGACGGAGCCACGCGATGTTCCAGGCCATGACGCACACCAACATCTGGGTGACCGACCAGGACGAGGCGCTCGACTTCTACGTCGGCAGGCTCGGGCTCGAGGTCGCGGCCGACCAGGACCTCGGCTTCATGCGCTGGCTGACCGTCAACGTGCCCGGTCAGCCCGATCGCCAGATCATCCTCAGCGCGCTCCAGCCGCCCGCGGTCGAGCCCGCGCTGCTCGAGCCGGCGCGGCAGCTGCTCGGCGCGGGCGTGACGGGCATGGTCTTCCTGACGACGGCGGACTGCCGCGCGACCCATGCGCAGCTCAGCGGCAGCGGCGTCGAGTTCAGCCAGGGGCCGATCGAGCAGCCGTACGGCCTCGACTGCGAGGCGCGCGACCCGTTCGGGAACCGCGTCCGCATCGCCGAGACCGCGGCGGGGGCCTGAGCGATGCGCACGCTGACCTCGCCCGACGGCACGCGGATCGCGGTCGATCGCGTCGGCAGCGGCCCGGCGGTCGTGCTGGTCGACGGCGCCCTCTGCCACCGCGGCGCCGGGCCGAACGGCTCGCTGGCCCGCGCGCTCGCCGGCCGCTTCACGGTGCTACACCTACGATCGCCGCGGCCGCGGCGACAGCGGCGACGCGGCCGGCTACGCGGTCGAGCGCGAGATCGAGGACCTCGAGGCGGTGATCCGGGAGGCGGGCGGCCGGCGCCGCCGTCTACGGGATCTCCTCCGGCGGCGCGCTCGCGCTCGAGGCGGCCGTGCGGCTCGACTGCGTCGCCCGGCTGGCCGTGTTCGAGCTGCCGTTCGTCGTCGACGCGACCCGGGCGCCGATCCCGCGCGAGTTCGCGGCGCGGCTCGGCGAGCTGATCGCCGCGGACCGCCGCGGTGAGGCCGTGCGACTACTTCATGACCGCGGGGGTCGGGCTGCGGCCGGCGCTCGGTCGGCGACGATGCGCATCATGCCGATGTGGTCGAAGCTCAAGGCGCTGGCGCACACGCTGCCGTACGACGCGGCGATCCTCGGGCAGGACACGGGCGGCGGCCACCCGTTGCCGCCGAGCGCTGGGCCGGGCTCGGCGTGCCGGCGCTCGTGATCGGCGGCGGCAGAGAGCCCGCAGTGGATGCGCAACTCCGGCCAGGCGCTCGCCGAGCTGCTCGGTGCCCCGTACCGGACGCTGACGGGCAGACGCACATGGTCAAGGCGAGCGCGCTCGCGCCCGTGCTCGAGGACTGCTTCGGCACGGCCCCGCCCGATCGTAGGCGCGAACATGGCCGCATGAGCCCATACGTTCAGCTCGGCGACGTCCGCACCTACTACGAGCAGGACGGCGCCGGCGAGCCGCTCGTGCTCCTGCATCCAGGGCTCGCGGACTCGCGGGCGTTCGACGACTGGATGCCCGAGCTCGTCGAGCGCTTCCGCGTGTTCCGGCCCGACCGCCGCGGGCACGGCCGCACGCCGGACGTCGCCGGGCCGATCACGTACGAGCTGATGCTGCAGGACACGATCGCGTTCCTGGAGCAGGTCGTCGGCGGCCCGGCGCACGTGCTCGGGCACAGCGTCGGGGCGCCGCTCGGCCTGCTCCTGGCCCTGCGGCGACCCCGACCTCGTGCGGTCGCTCGTCTTCAGCGCCGGCGTGTTCCACCACGAGGGCTGGACGCCCGGCTCGATCGACCTCGACGAGGAGACCGAGGCGTTCTTCGCCGGCTACTGGGGCGCCGTCGCGCCCGACGGCCCCGAGCACTTCCAGGTCGTCAAGGCGAAGCTCGACCGCGATGAACCGCGAGGAGCCGACGCTCACGGTCGACGACCTCGCCGGCTACCCGGGCCCAGCGCTCGTCGTGGTCGGCGACCGCGACCACGAGATCTACCCGGCGCACACGCTGGCGCTGTTCAAGGGCCTGCCGGACGCGCAGCTCGCGGTCCTGCCCGGTACCGGCCACGGCGACATCGACCTGCACGTGGTGCTCGGCTTCCTCGAGTGACGACCTCGCCTGATCGACCGAGGCCACGTGCGCCCGGCCGTGGTCGGCCGAGCGCACGTGTCCGTGATCTTGCTACGACGACCGAGCGGCTCGCCGGGTTCACCGACAGCACCCTGCTCGACGCCGTACTCGAGGCTCCGCTTGCCGCCTGGCTTCTTCTTCGAGCCGTCCAGGTCGAGCACGACCAGGGCGACGATCAGCACGGCGCCGATGACGACGACGAAGAGGAACATCGCCACCAACATCTGCAGAAGTCTCCCATCGGGACCACCTTCCACTCGATGCCCGCCCGTTCGAGCGGGCTCGAACACGGGAAAACAGCGCACACCCAGCCGTCGGCTGACGTGCACGCTGCAACCCCGGCTCGAAGCAAGAGCGCGGTGTGCGAGATGCCCGCCCCGGGGACCGCGCACGTGCGCGGTCCCCGGATGCGGGGTCGGGCGACTAGGCCCAGTACGGTGCAGGGCCCAGGCGCTGTCGTAGTGGACGTCGTGCTGCGGCAGCAGCCACGACGTCCAGTCGCGCAGAACCGCCTCTGACCACGCGCATGGCTCCGAGGCGGAGCAGAACGGGAACGTGACCACGAGCTGCGAGACGCAGAAGCGGCTCTGCAGCGGCAAGGTCGTCGTGTCGGCCAGGCTCAGCCGGACCTTCAGCGGTTCCCCCCCGGATCGCGTCGCAGCGGCGGGGCGGCAGCAGCGGCCTCGTCCGCGAGCAGGGAGAGAAGCACCTCCAGCTCCGGGACGATGGCCGCTACGCGCGCCGCGTTCGCCTGCTTGGACAGCCACCATCCATAGGCGATGGACCGTCGCCTCGACGAGGGCGGGTCTGGTGCCAGTCACCCCAGCCGGCCGAAGCCGCCGATGGACTGCAGCCTCCCGTCCTCGACGAGGAACGCCTTCTGCGCGCGATCCTCTTCCGCGCCGGCCACCTGGCCGACGACGAGGGTCCCGCAGTTCAGCCGCACGGCCACGTGAGTGGGTGCGGTGAAACGGACCTGCGCGATGCTGCTCGGTCACTCCGACATAACGGGGAGTACCGACCCGAGCTCGTGCCTTCCCGAACGTGGCGGGGAAGGTCTTGAGTTTGACGTCCACGGTCGTCTCCTTCAACGAGCCGTAACCGGTCCAGGCTTTCTGGACCGCTGTGTTGCCTGGACAGGCCATCACGGACGCCCCGGGGAATCCCTGGGCGAACGGTCGGCCTGAGTGGTCCTGCAGGCAGTCCGCAAGCCGCACCGGCCATTGCTACGCGCCATCGCCGGTTCAGGCGAGGATTGCGCAGGTCAGGTGCCGAGGGCCCAGGGTGATGTGCTGGATGCGCGTGGAATCACGCACCTCGGAAATGGCAGCGCGTCCTGCGCCCGATCATGCGCCCTGCGGCGCGGAGCGGGGGACGGACGAGCTGCGTGTGGATGGAACCCGGCCAGGCTAGGCCGGTCGCCGTCGCGCTGCGCCATGCGTCTGCGCGATCAGCGGGCGCTGCTCCGCGCATCGCGGTGCACGTGCTGGGACCCAAGCGGTAGCTTGCGCCGCCGATGGCCCTTGCGCTCCCCGATTTCCGGATCGAGGTCTACCTCGGGCGCTGGGAGTTCGCCGGGCGCCACTACCTGTGCGGCTCCGACGCCGAGACGCTGACGCTGTCGGAGCTGCTCGCGCTCGCCGACGACGGTGAGCGCGAGGCGTTCGACTCGCTCGCGCTGATGTACACGCCGACGTGGGGGACCGAGCGGCTGCTGGAGGCGATCGCCGCGACCTACGACGCGGTCGACGCCGATCACGTGCTCACGTTCGCGGGCGCCGAGGAGGCGATCCTGTGGGCGATGCAGGAGCTCGTCGGCCCCGGCGACCACGCGGTCGTCGCGGTGCCGGGCTACCAGTCGACCGAGTCGGTCGCGCTCGCCACCGGCGCCGAGGTCAGCCCGCTGGTGCTCGACGCGGCGGCCGGCTGGGCGCTCGACCTCGACGCCCTGCGCGCGCTGCTGCGGCCGAACACGCGGCTCGTCGCCGTCAACTTCCCGCACAACCCGAGCGGCGCGATGCCCGACCCGGAGACGTTCCGCGCGCTCGTCGCGCTGTGCGACGAGCGCGGCATCCGCCTGTTCAGCGACGAGGTCTACCGCGGCGTCGAGCTCGACCCGGCGCGCACGCTCCCGCAGGCCGCCGACCTGTCGGAGACCGCGCTCTCGCTCAACGTGATGTCGAAGGCCTACGGGCTGCCCGGCCTGCGGATCGGCTGGATCGCCTGCCGCGACCGCGCGCTGCTCGAGCGGCTCGAGCGCCGCAAGCACTACGGCTCGATCTGCAACGCCGCGCCGAGCGAGCTGCTCGCCGCGATCGCGCTCCGCAACGGCGAGGCGATCCGCGAACGGGTGCGGGCGATCATCGCCGCCAACCTCGAGACCTACGACACGTTCTTCGCCCGTCACCGCGAGCACTTCCAGTACGCGCCGCCGCAGGGCGGCTGCGTCTGCTTCCCGCGCTACCTCGGCGCCGCCACCGCCGACGACTTCTGCCGCGAGCTGGTGGAGCAGGCCGGCGTGGTCCTGCTGCCCGGGAGCATGATGGGCTCGGCGCTGACCGACGCCGGCCACGACCGCTTCCGGCTCGGCGTCGCGCGCAAGGACCCCGAGCCGGGCCTGCAGGCGCTCGAGCGGTTCCTGGGCTGAGCTTCGCGGTGTTCGACCACGTGACGATCCGCGTCGCCGACCGCGACGCCTCCGAGCGCTTCTACGCGACCGTGCTCGCCCCGCTGCGGATCGAGCGCAGCCACAGCGGCCCGGACCTCGCCGAGTGGGACGTGTTCTCGCTCGCGGCGGCCGACGCCGGCCACCCGCCGACGACCAACCTGCACATCGGCTTCGCGGCGCCGTCGCGGCCCGAGGTCGACGCGTTCTGGCGCGCGGGCGTCGACGCCGGGCACCCGGACGACGGCGAGCCCGGCCCGCGGCCGCAGTACCGCGAGGACTACTACGGCTCGTTCCTGCGCGACCCGGACGGCAACAGCGCCGAGGCGGTGCACCACGGCGTCACGCACCGGCGGCGAGTGGTCGACCACCTCTGGCTGCGCGTCGCCGACGTCGCCGCCGCGCGCGCGTTCTACGAGACGATCGCGCCGCACGCGGGCTTCGACATCCGCGTCCACGGGCCGGACCACGTGCAGTGCTCGGCCGCCACCGGCTCGTTCTCGCTCGTGGCCGGCGACCGGCCGACCGAGAACGCCCACATCGCCTTCCCGGCCATGGGCGCGGGCGCCGTCGACGCCTTCCACGCCGCCGCGGTCGGCGCCGGCTACCGCGACAACGGCGCGCCCGGCGAGCGTGCCCGGTACCACTCCGGGTACTACGGCGCCTATGTCCTCGATCCCGACGGGAACAACATCGAACTGGTCCACCATGCTCGGTAGGGCCGCGCTCGCCGCGCTCGCCGTGGCCGTGCTCGTCCCCGCGCCGGCGCAAGCCGCGCGCGCGAAGCTCGACGTCGTGACCGCGAACGTCGCGTTCGGCAAGGGTTCGCAGGACCGCGTCGAGCGGCTGTTCCGCTCGCTGCCGGGCCGCACCGACGTCGTGTTCCTGCAGGAGGCGCGCGACGTCAACATCTCGAAGCGGATGATCGGCGACCGCTGGGCGATCCGGCAGGACGCGGCATCGCCCGAGAGCCGCGGCAGCGCGGTCGTCGTCCGCAAGGGCCGGGCGGTGGCGGCCGTCGGCCCGCTGACGCTGACGCCCGCGGTCCGCGCGAGCACGTGCCGCGACCACCCGAACGGCGGCGTCGGCCTGCGCTACATCGCCAGCGTGCCGCTGCAGCTCGCGCGGAACGGGCGCACGATCCGCGTCGCGTCCCTGCACATGCCGCCGATCCGCTGCGACTACCCGGGCGGCCCGTACGCCGAGATGGCCGACAACGTCGTCGGCTTCGCGAACGCGATCGCCGAGCCGCTGATCCTCGGCGCCGACTGGAACAAGACCGTCGACGACGATCCCAACGCCATCGGCGCGCGCGCGAACCTGATGCCGCGCGGGCTGGACACGGGGCTGCGGATCGACGGCTTCATGCTCGAGCGCAAGCCGGCGATCAAGGCCGGCCAGCCGAAGCGGCTGCCCGGATTCGGCAGCGACCACCAGCCGGTGATCGTGCGCGCCAAGGTCCAGTAGGCGGCGTCAGCGGCGCAGGCGCCGGCGGGTGGCCGCGGCGCTCGCGGCCCGTCCCGCGAGCCGGCCGAGGCGGCGCGTCTCGGCCGCCGTGAGGTTGCGCGGGCGGCCGCGCGACTTGGCGACCAGCCGGCGGACCTCGTCGCGCTCGTGCGCGGAGAGCGCGAACCAGCCGGCCTGCAGCATCAGGAAGATCGTGCTGGCGCGCTTGCGCAGCTCGGTCCACGGTATGTCGCGCGGGACGGGAAGGCGGCGGGGTTGCGGCATCGCCTTCGAGGCTACCCGTCAGAGCTCGACGCGCGTCCCCGCATTCGCACGCAGCGCGGCGGCGTAGACCAGCTCGGCGGCCGCGATGTCCTCGACCGCGTGCCCCATCGCCTTGTAGACCGTGATCTCGGCGGCGTCGCGGCGGCCGGGCGCGCGGCCGAGCAGCACCTCGCCGACCTCCGTCGCGGACGCCGGGTCGAGGCCCTGCAGCTCGGCGCAGCCGACCGGCGGCGGCGCGAACGTCTCGCGGCGCGCCTCCACGAACAGGCGGCCGGTCTCGGCGAGCGCGCGCGGCAGCTCGCCCTGCGGCGGGCGGTAGCCGACCGAGCTGACGTGCGCGCCCGGCGCGATCCACTGCGGCTCGACCACCGGCCGCCCGGCGTGCGTGGCGAGCGCGACGACGTCGGCGCCGCGCACCGCCTCCTCGATCGTGGCGCAGGCGCGCGCCCGCGGATCGGCGGCGGCGAGGCGCTCCGCGTCCTGCGCGTACTTGCGAGGCGACGCGGATGTCGTCGAAGTCGCGCACGAGCGGGAACGCGCGCAGGTGGTGCTCGCCCTGCACGCCCGCGCCGACGATCGCCAGCGAGCGCACGCCGGGTCGCGCGAGCACGTCGCAGGCGACGGCGGCGGCCGCGCTCGTGCGGATCGCGGTGATGTACGTGCCGTCGATGAACGCACGGCAGGCGCCGGTGTCGTTGTCGTAGAGGCCGATCGTCGCCAGGTGCGACGGCAGGCCGCGCTCGAGGTTGCGCTCGTAGACGGTGACGACCTTGACGGCCATCAGCCCGTCGCGGACGCGGCCGGGCATGCCGAGCAGGAACGCCTCGCCCGGGCCCGCCAGCTCGTTGCGCGGCGGCGCCGCGACCTCGCCGGCGGTCAGGGCGCGGAAGCCGTCGGCGAGCGCGGCGAGCAGTTCACGCAGGTCGAGCAGGCGCTCGACCTGCGCGCGGTCGAGGACGAGGATCTCCATGCCCTCGACCGTACGGCGGGCGCGGCGCTGGAGAAAGACGGATCGGCTCGCCGATTGCGACGCGGCACGTCACAATCGCCGGCATGCCCGAGCTGCGGCACCTGCGCTACTTCGTCGCCGTCGCCGAGGAGCTCAGCTTCGCGCGCGCGGCGGAGCGGCTGCACATGGCGGCCTCGCCGCTGAGCGCGGCGATCCGCCAGCTCGAGGCCGAGCTCGGCACGGAGCTGCTGCGCCGCACGACCCGGCGCGTCGAGCTGACCGGCGCGGGCCGCCGCCTGCTGGCCGAGGGGTCGGCCGCGCTGGACGCGGTGGAGGCGGCGTTCGCCAACGCCGCGCGGGCGGGGCGCGGCGTGCTCGGGACGGTCCGCGTCGGGCTGTCTCCGGCCGCACGCCACGAGCTGCGGCCAGGCCTGCTCGCGGCGCTGCGCGAGCGCCACCCGGAGATCGCCGTCGAGGTCTCGGAGGCGACGACCGGCGCGCTCTGCCGCGACGTGCTCGCGCGCCGGCTCGACCTCGCGCTGGCGTTCTGCCCCGAGCCGGCCGAGGGGCTGGCGCGGCGCACGCTGGCGCGCGAGCGCCTGTACGTGCTGATGCGCCGCGGGCACCGGCGCGCCGGCGCGGGCGAGCTCGCGCTCGGCGACCTGCGCGGCGACCGCTTCGTCGTGCCCGGCGAGGAGCTCAACCCGGCGTTCAACCGGCGGCTGCGCGCGCTCTGCGCCGAGCACGGCTTCGCGCCCGCGACGCTCGTCGCGGGCGTGATCTGGGACGACGCCGAGTGGCCGCCCGGCGACGACGTGGTCACGCTCACCACCGAGCGCTGGGCGCGGCACCTGCCGCCGCACATGGCGGCGGCGGTGCTGGTGCCCGAGCAGCGGCTGCCGGTCGAGCTCGTCTGGCGCGAGGCCGACGACTCACCGCTGCTGCGCAGCGTGCTCGCGGTCGCCCGTCAGCCGAGCGCGGCGCGCAGGGGCGCGACCAGGTCGGTCGGCGTGGCGGAGCGCTCGACGGCCACCGACACGTGACCGCCGTCGTGCGGCATGACGATCTGGAAGAACGATCCGTAGGCCACGACCAGGTAGTCGAGCCCGCCGCAGTCGATCTCACCGCGCTGGCGCGCGAGCGTGATCAGCGCCGGGTTGACGAGCAGCTCCTCGTAGCGGTCGGACTCGCCGGACGACGCGTCCGCGAGCCCGTCGCGCTCGCGTAGCCGCACGTCCTGCCCGCGCCCGACGGCGACGTAGCGGATGTCCGGCGAGACCGCGAACAGCGCGTCGAAGACGTCGCTCACGCCTCGCTCGACTCCTCCCACAGGTTGATCCCGGCGTCGACGGCGTGGCCGTCGATCTCGTGCGAGCTCCTCGTCGGAGAACTCGAGGCCGTCGAGCGCGCCGAGGCTGTCGTCGAGCTGCCGCACGCTCGACGCGCCGATCAGCGCCGACGTGACGCGCGGGTCGCGCAGCGTCCACGCGATCGCCATCTGCGCCAGCGACTGCCCGCGGCGCTGGGCGATCTCGTTCAGCGCCCGGATGTGGGCGAGCCGCTCCTCGGTGACCATGTCGGGCGTGAGGTACACGCCCTGGGCGGCGCGCGAGTCCTCCGGGATGCCGCCGAGGTACTTGTCGGTCAGCATGCCCTGGGCGAGCGGGGAGAACGCGATGCAGCCGACGCCCTCCTGCCCGAGCACGTCGAGCAGCTCCTCCTCGACCCAGCGGTTCAGGAGCGAGTAGGACGGCTGGTGGATCAGCAGCGGCGTGCCGAGCTCGCCGAGGATCTCGACCGCCTCGGCCGTGCGCTCGCCGGAGTAGGACGAGATGCCGACGTACAGCGCCTTGCCTGCCCGGACCGCGCTGTCGAGCGCGCCGAGCGTCTCCTCGAGCGGCGTCTCGGGGTCGAAGCGGTGCGAGTAGAAGACGTCGACGTAGTCGAGCCCCATGCGCGAGAGGCTCTGGTCGAGGCTCGCGAGCAGGTACTTGCGCGAGCCCCACTCGCCGTACGGGCCGGGCCACATGTCGTAGCCGGCCTTGGTCGAGATCACGAGCTCGTCGCGGTGGGCGGCGAAGTCGGCGCGCAGGATGCGGCCGAAGTTCGTCTCCGCCGAGCCGTAGGGCGGGCCGTAGTTGTTCGCGAGGTCGAAGTGCGTGATCCCGCGGTCGAACGCGCGGCGGGCGATCGCGCGCTGGTCGTCGAACGTGCGGTCGTCGCCGAAGTTGTGCCACAGGCCGAGCGAGATCGCCGGCAGCAGCAGGCCGCTGCGGCCGCAGCGGCGGTAGGGCATGTGGTCGTAGCGGTCTTGTGCAGGCACCCGGCGAGCTTACGGCGCCGCGGGTTCGGTGGCCATGCCCGGGGCGGACGGCGGCAGTAGCGGAGCAGCGGTTCGAGGCGACCTTCTCGCAGCGCGGCGGGCAGGGCGTCGTAGGCGCGCGAGCGGCGCGGTCGGTGAACAGGCCCGGCATCAGGTTGGTTGAAGAAGCCGTGTTCGAGCCGGCGCCGAGCTTGGCGGCGAGGTAAGCGATCGCGCCTTCGCTGGACCTGCGGCGTTGGCGCCGATAAACGACATGTCGATGTCGTTGGAGAAGTCCTTGCACCGAGCGCTGCGCTGGACCTGGCTGCTCAGCTCTTCTGCGTAGCTCTGCAGGTCCTCGAAGACCGCGTTGCGCCACTGATCAGCTTCATCGCTTGCGGGCTGTCGGTGCCCAGCATGCGCAGAGTGCTTCGCAGTCGCTGAGCGCTTGAGCGCGCCGACCGGGCGTAGCGTGTCGATCGGTTTCCAGCAGTAGGCGAGTCGGCGAGCTGCTTGGTGATCTTGCCGCTGAGGACGGCCTGGGCGCCTAGCGCAGCAGGTCGCCGAGCGGGGCTCCTTACGCCTTCTCGGCGCTCGCTGGCCGATCGAGCATCGCCGACTGGCTTGGCCGCGGCGGCGGCGACCTTGGCGCTGCGCGACACCGAGGCCCTTGCTTCGGTCAGGCGCGCGACGGCCGCGTCGATGCGCGCGGCGACCGCGGGGTCGGCGCCGCCTTCGCCTTCTGCAGCGCGCCGATCAGCTAGTCGGCGGTTTTGCCGGTGCGGTCGAGCGTGAGCCTGCATGCCTCTCGGCGATCGCCGCTCGACCTTCAGTGCCGCCTCGGTGCCCTTGCGAGTCCTGCGAAGCGCGGCGATGGTGCTGCGCGCAGCGCGGTCTCGCACTCGCGCGCCGATTGGCTGCTGTGCGCTCTTCGAGATCGGCCCGGCGATGTCGAGAAGAAGACGTGTCGAGGATCGCGCTCAGCAGCGCGGCGTCGGCCTGGTGTGAGACGAGCCGCGTGCCTTCGCTGGGCGCCGCGGGCGACGTACCCGGGCGGATGGTCGCGTGGCAAGCTAGGACGGTGAGCGAGCGGTTCGAGATCCCACCGGAGCGCCTCGAGCGCTGGCTCGAGCGCTGGGTCGAGGCCAACGGGCCGGTCGCCCGCACCGAGGTGCGGCCGGGCCGGGTGCGGTTCGTCGGCGCCGGCGGCGCGACGCTCGACTGCGATCCGCCGTTCCCGCCGCTCGACGTGGCGACCGGCACGCGCGAGGGCTTCGACCCCGCGCCGCTGCTCGCGCACGCCGGGCGCGACCGCGTGGTCGGCGTGCTGCTCGTGCGCCTCGGCGGTCACGCCGCGGGCGTCTTCTCCGGGACGCGGCTGGTGGACTCGAAGGTGGGGAGCCGGCTCGTGCACGGCCGGCACAAGGCGGGCGGCTCGAGCCAGCAGCGGTTCGCGCGCCGCCGCGAGGGGCAGGCGCGCGTCGCGCTCGACTCCGCGGCCGAGGTCGCGGCGACCGTGCTCCAGCGCCATCGCAGCGACATCGAGGGCATCGTGCTCGGCGGCGACCGCCGCGCGCTCGCGACCGTGCTCGAGGATCCGCGGCTGCGCTGGATCGCCGCGCTCGCGTCCGATCGCATCCTCGACGTGCCCGATCCACGGCTCGCCGTGCTGCGCAGGACGCCGGAGGCCTTCCGCGCCACCACGCTCCGAACCTAAAGGGGTCAGACCCCTTTAGGTAGCGCTGAGGCGCCGACGACGGTGGCGCCGAGCGCGCGGGCGCGGGCCGCGAGGGCGGCGTCGGAGGTGACGACGGTGATCGAAGCGGGGTCCGGGTCGGCGGCGAGGCGGCGGACGATCTCGTCGTCGGCGGCGTCGCGGCCGCGGCGCGGGGCGATCACGACCTCGAAGTCGCCGTCGCGCCCGGCGAGCTCGGGCGGGCCGGCGTCGAGCACGACCGTGACCTCGCCGTCGAGCCCGCGCAGCTCCTCGATCAGCCGCCGCGCCGCGCCCTCGCGGTCGCGCCACCAGCCGTCCGGCCGCGACCCGATGACGTTCATCGCGTCGACGAACCAGCGCTTCACGGCCGCGGCCGGCGCGCGCCCGGCCAGACCTCCGGCGGCGCGTCGAGCCGCTCCGCGCGGTCCTGGCGCTCGTCGTACACCGTGAAGCCGCGGCGCTGGTAGGTGCGCAGCGCGGCGGGACCGTCGAGCGTGCACGTGTGCAGCCAGACGCGGTCCGGGCCGAGCGCCCAGGCGCGGCGGACGACCGCGTCGAGCAGCCGCGGGCCGAGACCGCGCCCGAAGTACGCGGGCAGCAGGCCGAACGAGGCCAGCTCGACGTCGCCGCCGGCGTGCTCGATCTCCGCGTAGCCCGCCGGCGTCCCGCGCACGTAGCCGACCCACAGCTCGACGCCGGGCCGTGCGAGCCGGTCCTGCCAGGCCTGCCAGTCCCAGTCCAGGCGGTCGGTCCAGTACCAGTCGGCGCCGACCGCCATGTACAGCGCGCGGGCGAGCTCGGGGGCGGGGAGCTCGGCCTGCCGGACCTCGAGCTCCGGGTCGGGCTGGGGGGCCGCCGACTGCTGCGCCGGGTCGGTCATCTGCAGGTACCAGGTCGTGACGGCGGTCGCTTCCACGCGCGAGCAGGATAAAGCCGGTGCCCCTGCGCGCCGACTACTGGGGTCACCATGGCCCCCGGACGGTCACCGCTCGCCCTGCTCTGCGCGTTCGCCGCGTTGCTCGGCCTGCCCGCGACCGCCGCGGCGCAGGACACGACGCCACCGGTCAACACGACGCCGGCGGCGCCCGCCGGCTGGCTCGACGAGCCCTACGTCGTGCTGCTCTCCGGCACCGACGAGACGCTGTTCGACCGCATGGAGTGGACCGTCGACGGCGGCGCGACGATCAACGCGCCCGACGGCGACGGCAACGCCGTGATCGCCGCCGAGGGCGAGCACACCTTCGAGACCCGCGCGGTCGACGCCGAGGGCAACGACTCGGGCTGGCGCGCGGACACCGTCCGGATCGACCTCACGGCGCCGGGCGACACCACCTTCTCCGGCACGACCGCCTGGCGCAACGTCCCCGCGAACGTGCTCGTCACCGGCACGGACGCGCTCTCCGGGGTCGACCACGTCGAGTGGCGGCTCGACGCCGGCGGCGACCACAGCGGCCCGCCCGGCACGAGCGTGCCGGTCGCGGGCGACGGCGAGCACACCCTGCAGACGCGCGTCTTCGACGAGGCCGGCAACAGCTCGCCGTGGGTGCCGCGCACGATCCGCGTCGACACGGTCGTCCCGGTCGACGAGACCGCCGCGCCCGGCGGCTGGCAGACCGGCCCGCTGATGGTGCCCGTGACCGGCTCCGACGCGCACTCCGGCGTCGCCCAGGTGCGCTACCGGGTCGACGGCGGCATCGTCCAGACCGGCTTCTCGCCGACCGTCGCGACGGTCAGCGGCGACGGCGAGCACACGCTGCACACGCAGGTCACCGACGCCGCGGGCAACGTCACCGGCTGGCGCCAGCACCAGATCCGCATCGACACGACCGCGCCGGACAACACGACCGCGGCCGCCGAGACGACCTGGCGCGGCGACTCCTACTCCGTGCTCGTGACCGGCGCCGACTCGGGCTCCGGCGTGCGCGACGTCGAGTGGCGCGTCAACAGCGGCGCCGCGGACAGCGGCCCCAGCGGCTCGACCGCGACGGTCACCGGCACGGGCGACAACCTCTTCGAGACGCGCGTGCGCGACGTCGCGGGCAACTTCTCCGCCTGGCGCCAGGAGCACGTCCGGATCGACAAGGTCGCGCCCGCCGACACGACCCCGGCGACGCCGGTCGCGGCCGTCGCCAACCCGTACACGATCAACGTCTCCGGCACCGACGCCCACTCCGGCCTGGCGCGGGTGGAGTGGCAGCTCGACGGCGGCGAGGTGCACCAGGTCGCGTCCGGCACGCCGGTCACGGTCGTCGGCAACGGCGTCCACACGCTGCGCACCCGCGCGGTCGACAACGTCGGGCGCGACTCCGGCTGGCGCACCCAGACCGTGCGCATCGACGTCGCGCTCAACAACGACGCCGTCGCCCCGTCGCTCAACGTCACCGGCGTCCCGTCGGGCTGGCGCACCGAGGCCCAGACGCTGACGCTCACGGCCGCCGACGCCGGCGCCGGCGTCGACCGCATCGAGTGGCGGCTCGACGGCTCCGGCCTGCACTCGGTCCGCGGCACCAGCACGACGGTGCCGGTCACCGAGGAGGGGGTGCACGAGCTCGAGGCGCGCGCCGTCGACCTCGCCGACAACACGTCCGCCTGGGTCACGCGCACCGTCCGGCTCGACTTCACGCTGCCGCAGGACGACACGCAGGTCGGCCCCGGCTGGCAGCACGCCCCGACCTTCACGCTCGCGGGCAGCGACGCGATCTCCGGCGTCGACGCGGTCGAGTACCAGCTCGACGGCGGCGCCACCCAGCGCGTCGCTCCCGGCACCGCGGTGAACGCGGGCGGCGACGGCCTGCACACGGTCCGCCACCGCGTCGTCGACCGTGCCGGCCACGCCACGCAGTGGGTGCTCGGCCAGCTGCGGATCGACTCCGTCGACCCGGTCAACGCGACCGCCGTCCCGGCCTCGGCCTGGAGCGCGACCGCGCTCTCGCTCGACCTCGAAGGCAGCGACGCCGGCTCGGGCCTCGACAAGCTCCAGTGGCGCCTCGACGGCGGCGAGGTCCACGACGGCGGCCCGGCGGTCGTCGACAGCGACGGCGTCCACGCGCTCGAGACGCGCGCGGTCGACCTCGCCGGCAACACGACCGACTGGCGCTCGGACACCGTCCGCGTCGACGTGACCGCGCCCGTCAACGACACTCCCGCCGCTCCGGCCGGCTGGCGCTCGACCGCGTACGCGGTGACGGTCGCCGGCTCCGACGGCAGCGGCTCCGGCGTCGATCGCGTCGAGAGCGAGCTCGACGGCGCCGCGACGTCGAACGACCCCGCCGTGACGGTCTCCGGCGACGGCGTGCACACGCTGCGCACGCGCAGCGTCGACGCGGTCGGCCACGCGTCGGCGTGGCGCACCGACACGATCCGGATCGACAGCGTCGCCCCGGCCGCCGCACTGGCCTGCCCGCCGGCGACCGCCTGGCGCGCCACACCGGCCGTCTGCACCGCGACCGCCGACGGCGGCGCCTCCGGCCTCGGCTCGCTCACCGTCGCGGTCGACGGCGCGGCCGCGCGCGCGGTCGCCCCCGGCTCTGCGGTCACGATCGCCGCCGACGGCGTGCACCGCGTCGAGCTGCGCGCGGTCGACGGCGCCGGCAACCACCACGGCGCGTCCGCGACCGTCCGCGTCGACCGCACCGCCCCCACCGCCAACCTCTCCTGCGTCGCCAACACCTGCACCGTGACGGGCAGCGACGCCCGCTCCGGTGTCGCCGCGCGCGCGATCAGCGTCGACGGCGGCGCCTGGCAGCCGGGCACGACGTTCACGGTCGCGCACGGCGTGGTCCGCGCGCGCGTCGTCGACGCCGCCGGCAACGCCACGATCACCGCCCCCGCGACCGTCGCGGAGCCGCCCGCCGAGCCGCCCGCCGAGCCGCGCCCGCGCACCGCCACCGTGCCGGTCTACCTGCGCGGCGGCCGCACCAGCAGCGCGCTGATCGGCGCGCTGCGCGCGAGCCGCGCCGACACCGGCGCGATCGCGGTCGACCTCCGCCCGCTGGCCGTCGGCCGCGGCCGCTTCCGGGTCGCGATCGCCGTCAAGGCGGGCAAGCGCAGCCGCACCGTGCGCAGGACGCTGACGGTCGGCCGCGGCGGCACGCTGCCGCGGATCCGGACCGAGCTCGCGCGCGCGCCGGCGAAGGCGACCGTCACGCTCGACGTCCGCAAGCAGGCCGGCAAGCGCTGGCGCCGCCACGCGGCCGGCCGCCTCGTCCTCGAGCGCGTAGCTCTCAAGGCGCTGGACGGATTGCCGATATTTCGGGGGAGTCGATGAAGGTTCAGGCATCCCAGATCGGCGACGTCGCCGCCACCGCGGCGATGAACGTCAACAGCGCCAAGACCGCGCGCCCCGCGACGTTCGAGCGCGTGCTCGCGTCTGCGGCCACGGAGACCGAGACTGCGGCAAGGTCGAGCCGCGCACGGGCGAGACGTTCAAGCCCGTCGACGGCCGGGCGTTCGCCGACATCGAGGGCGGCAAGCGCAGCGGGATGTACGTCAACACGAGCGGCAACGAGCGTCACGGCGAGGCCTTCGTGCTCGTCCGCAAGCACGGCCGCGAGTTCCACATCTACGGGTCCGGCAAGGACCGGCTCGTCGTGGGGGTCAAGCCGCCGGCCGAGCGCAAGCCCGAGACCGAGCCCGCCGACGACGGATTGAAGCTGCGCAAGGGCGAGACGATCGAGCCGGTCGAGGGCCGCCCGTACGCCGAGATCACCGCCGGCGCCCGCAGCGGCATGTACATCAACACCGGCGACAACGCCCGTCGCGGCGAGGCCTTCGTGCTCGCGAACCGCGGTGGCGTCGAGTACCACATCTACGGCTCCGGGAAGGACCGCGAGGTCATCCCGGTGCGCCGCAGCGAAGACGAGCGCTAGACCGGCGAGCCGAAGCGCGCGGCCGCGAGCGCGGGCGCGATGCCCGCCGGCCGGCCGAGCACGCCCGCCGCGACGAGCTGCGCGGAGCCGGGCCCGAGCGTGACGCCCCAGGCGCCGTGGCCCGTGTTCACGTGCAGCCGCTCGATCCCCGGAACGGGGCCGAGCAGCGGGCGGCCGTCGACCGACAGCGGCCGGGCGCAGGCGCGCACGTGCTCGATCCGCGCGCCCGCGAGCGCGGGCAGGAAGCGCCGGCCGTGGGCGAGCAGCTCGGCCGCGGTCGCCGCCGCGTCGGGCTCGTCGGGCCGGAAGACCGAGCCGATCGCCGACCGCCCGTTCGCGGTCACGATCGTGAACAGCGCGCCCGCCGCGCCGCCGGGCTTCGTGAGCTCGTCCACGCCGGCCTCCTCGAGCGAGTGCCGCGGCGGCGACTCGAGCACGACCTCGGCGACGACGCCCCACAGCTCGGAGACGGGCGGCCAGGCGCCGTCGAGCCCGAGCGCGGCGGCCGTCCACGGCCCGGCCGCGACGACGACCGCGCCCGCCGCGGTCCGCTCGCCGCCGGCGACCACGCCGGTCGCGCGCCCGTCCTCGATCGTCGCGGTCGCCGCCGCGCCGATCGCGAACCGCGCGCCTGCCGCGCTCGCCCGCTCAGCCCACGCGTGGGTCGCGGCGGCGGCCGGCACCGGCCGGCCGGTGGCGAGCCGCAGGCCGGAGAGGCCCGGCGCGACGGCCGGCTCCTCGGCCGCCAGCGCGGCGGGGTCGAGCCGCTCGGGTCGCATCTCCGGGAACGCCGCGAGCATCTGCGCGTGGCCGGCGTCCAGCAGCTCGGCGTCCGCGGACACCAGCATCAGCCCGGTCGGCTCGGCGGGCAGCGCGAAGCCGTGCTCGAGCGTCGCGTACAGCGCCATCGAATCCTCGTAGAGGCCGGTCAGCTCGGCGTCGAGCGGGTGCTGGAGGATGCCCTGGTTGCGCCCGGACGCGCCGGCCGCGATCGCCTCGCGCTCGAACACGACCACGCTCGCCCCGGCCTCGGCGAGCAGCGCCGCGGTCGCGCAGCCGGCGATGCCGCCGCCGATGACGGCGACGTCGGCGGCGCTCACCGCGCCGCCGCGGCCGCGAGGTCGGCCGGCGTGTTGATCGAGGCGACCACGCGCGGGTCGTCGATCGTGACGACCGCCGGTGCGAGCGCGGCGAGCGTCGCGCGCACCGAGGCGCCCGCGGCGGCCGCCGCGCGCAGCGCCGGCAGCGCGGACGGCTCGAACCGCGCCGGGAACGGCGCGCCGGCCACCGCCGCCTCCGGCCCGGCGGCCAGCCGGGCGAGCAGGGCGGGCGGGAGGTGGGGCATGTCGCAGGGGATCGCGAGCACCGGGCGGCCGGCGCGCTCGAGCGCGGCCACGACGCCCATGAGCGGGTGGGTCGGCTCGTCGGGCTCGTGCCACACGGGCACGCCGGCGTCCGGCAGCGGCGTCGAGCGCTTCGCGACGATCACGGTCTCCAGCCCCGCCGCCAGCGCCGCCGCGACCGGCCACGCGATCAGCGGCCGCCCGCCGAGCTCGACCGCGGCCTTCGACGGCGCGCCGATCCGCCGCCCGCGACCGCCGGCCAGCACGGCGGCCAGCGCGGTCACCCGCCGACCGCCTCGGCGCCGAGCAGCCGCCGCAGCTTGACCTGCAGCTGCAGCGGCGAGAACGGGGCGGCGAGGCGGTCGTCGGCGCCCGCGGCGGCCACGTCGCGGCCCGCGGCGCCCTCGCCGACGAGCAGCAGCACCTTCGCGTCGCGCGTCAGCGCGTCGGCCCGCAGCGCGGCGACACCCGCCGCGCCCGACTCGGCCCAGTCGAGGATCACGAGGTCCGGCCGCGCCTCGCGCGCGTGCTCGACGGTCGCCGCGCCGGCGGCCTCGAGCACGTCGACGCGATCGCCGAGCGCCACGCGCGCGATCGCGCTCGCGGAGTCGTCGAGCCCGCCGAGCAGCACCCGCGGCCGCCGCGCCGCGGCCGCCGCCTCGCGCATCTGCGGCACCGCCGCCGCGAGCGGCGAGCCGTGGCCGGTCGTGTGGCGCGGCGGCGTCGTGTCCCCGAGCGGGCCGATCGTGTCGAGCACGGCGCGCGCCGCGGCGATCATGTCCCCGCAGCCGGGGAAGCGGCGGTCGGGCGACTTGTCGAGCGCCTTGGCCATCACGGCGTCGAGCCCGGCCGGCAGCTCCGGCTGCACCGCGGAGAGCCGCGGCGGCTCCTCGGACAGGTGCGCGTAGATCACGGCGATGTCGTCCTCGCGCATGAACGGGACGTGGCCCGTGAGGCAGTGGTAGAGCAGGCAGCCGAGCGAGTACACGTCCGAGCGCGCGGTCACCTGCGTGCCGTCGATCTGCTCCGGCGCGACGTAGTGGATCGTGCCGACCACGTCGCCCGCGCGGGTGATCGGCTCGGTGCCGTCGAGCTGCTTCGTGAGCCCGAAGTCGGTCAGGAACGCGGTCCGGCCCTCGACCAGCACGTTGGCGGGCTTCACGTCGCGGTGGATGAGTCCCATCGCGTGGGCGGCGTCGAGCGCCGAGGCGACCTGGCGGCAGACGTCGATCGCCCGGTACGGGCGCAGCCGCCCGTCACGTCGCAGCACCGCCGCGAGGTCCTCGCCCTCGATGTACTGCATCGCGAGGTACAGCAGGCCGTCGACCTCGCCGGCGTCGTAGACCGTGACGATGTTCGGGTGCTGCAGGGCGGCGGCGATCCGCGCCTCGCGCGTGAAGCGCTCGCGGAAGCCCTCCGAGTCCGCGAGGTCGGGCGCGATGATCTTGATCGCGGCGCGGCGGCGCAGGTTGAGGTGCTCGGCGCGGTACACGACGCCCATGCCGCCGCGGCCGATGCGCTCCTCGATCCGGTAGCCCGCGAGCACCGTGCCGAGGCGCGGGTCATCCCTCGTGTCCGCCATGATCCCCAGTATGGACGCCCTGGCGGGCACACGGATCCTCTTGGCGGGCGACGACCCGGACGCCGTCGCGGCCGCGCGCCGCGCGCTCGCCGGGGCGGGAGCGGTCGTGGACGTCGCGAGCGGCGACGCGGCCGGCGTGATCGCGGCCGTCGCCGAGGAGGCGCCCGCGGCGGTGGTGGCCGTCGACGGCGACGGCGAGTCGCTGCGCGCCCGGCTCGATCCGCTCGGGCTCGCCGGCGGGCCCGAGGTCGTGCCGTTGCGGGACCTCGGCGGCGCCGCCGACCCGCTCGCGCCGCAGCGGCTGCGCGCGCTCGTCGACCGCCACGCGCTGCGCGCCGGCCGCAGCGAGCTCGAGGCGATCGTCGCCGCCCAGGCGGTCGGCCGCCGCCGCGACCTCGAGGCCGCGGCGCTCGACGGCCTGCGCCGGCTCGCGCTCGCCGCCGAGTACCGCGACGACAACACGCACGAGCACACGCAGCGCGTCGGCGAGCTGGCCGCGCGGATGGCGCGCCGGCTCGGGCACGAGGACCGCCGCGTCTGGCTCGTCCGCCAGACGGCCCCGCTGCACGACCTCGGCAAGATCGCGGTGCCGGACAGCATCCTGCTCAAGCCCGGGCGCCTCACGCACGAGGAGTTCGAGGTGATCAAGACGCACGCCGTGCTCGGCGCGCGCGTGCTCGCCGGCGGCGAGTCCGACCTGCTGCAGACGGCCGAGCGCGTCGTGCGCTCGCACCACGAGCGCTGGGACGGCGGCGGCTACCCGGACGGGCTGGCCGGCGCGGCGATCCCGATCGAGGCGCGGCTCGTGGCGGTCGCCGACGTGTTCGACGTGCTCCTGCACGAGCGCCCGTACAAGGAGAGCTGGACGGCCGAGGCGGCCGCGGAGGAGATCCGCCGCGGCGCCGGCGGGCAGTTCGACCCCGACGTCGTGCGCGCGTTCGACGAGCTCACGCGCGAGGCCGAAGCGACCCGCGACCCCGCGCGTTAGACGCGCGAGGCCGCGGGCTGTGAACCGCCGTGGACGGGGAGGGGGGAAAGGGCGCCCCCGGCGGCCACGCTCTACAGGCTAGGGCTGACTGGCGACAGGCGCGCTGCCGGTCCGCTCGTTGCGGGCGCGGCGACCCATCATGAGGCCCGCGACGCCCGCGATCAGGCCGAGCCCGCCGACGATCAGCGCGGCGATCGAGAGGCCGTCGCTGCCACCGTCGCCGGCGCTCTCGGCGGCCGGGGCGGACGTGTTCTCGACCGCGACCGGCTCCTCGGTCGTGCCCGACTGCGTCGGCGTATCGCCGCCGGCCGCGGGCTCCTGCGCGCCGGCCGACCCGCCGGCGGCGCCCGACGTGCCGCCGCCGTGGGCATCGGGCGAGGCCGCGAGCGTCAGGGTCGGCGCGGGATCGTCGGAGTCCTCCGGGCCGATCCAGCGCACGACCTCGCCGCTCTCGTAGGTCTGCACGGCCTTGAAGGTGACGGTCTCGCCCGGCTCGCCGTCGGGCGTGCGGACGGAGAGGCCGAAGTCGCGGAACTGACCGGGGCCGATCACGCCTTCCTTGCCGGAGCCCGTGAACGTGACCGTGTCGATCTGCTCGGTGACCTCCTCGCCGTGCAGGTCGATCGGCTCCGGCGCCTTCTCCTTGGCGACCTTGACCGTCCAGCCGGGAACGGGCTCGTAGCTCGCCGACGCGATGCCGTCGGGGAACTGGACCTGGACCTTGACGGTGCCGGAGTCGTCGCGCTCGTTCGGCACGCGCACGTCGAGGCGCGTGAACGACGCGGCCGGGACCTCCTTCGGCTGCAGCGTGACGTGGGCCTGCGCGGCCGCCGGCGCCGCGAGCACGGCGACCGCCGTGGCGGCGATGGTGATGCGTCGCATCGTGGTTCCTCCCGTTGTCATTCGATGGGCAGCGTGAAGCGGGTGCGGTACTCGTCGAAGTCGCCGACGCGCGCGGCGATCTCGACCGTCCAGTCGCCGGCGACGCCGAACGAGGCGCCGGAGATCATGTAGTGGCCGGGGCCGGCCTTCGTCGGCTGGAGCTCGATCGGCGTCGATGTGCTTCCGGGCGAGCTCGGCGCGTGACCGTGAGCTCCTTGGTCTCGTCGTACTGGCGCGCCGGTCGGGCGGTCGAACAGGTAGACGTGCATCTCGTTCGGGCCGACGCGTGGCGGGATCGACCGTGACCTCCATGCGCGCCGGGCCGATGTCCGAGTCCGTGGAGAAGGGGCCGGCTGCTCTCGGCGATCGACGGCGCGTAGCTGGCCAGCGCGCCGGTGACCGCGAGCACGACGCAGCGCCGAGCGCCAGCTCGGCGCGCAGCGTGCGCCGCAGGAGCTGGCCGGCGCGGCCGGGCGTCGTCGCCGCTCGCGGCGGCGGCGCGCAGCTGCGGCAGCAGCGCGGTTGCGGTTGACGAAGCCGAGCGCGCGATCGCCAGGAAGAGCACGATCTTGATCAGCACGGCGCGGCCGAAGGCGCGTGTCGAGCAGCTGGCCGAACGTGCTCCATGTAGACGATCGACTGCACGACGCCGGTGAGCAGCATCGCGGCGATGGCGACGCCGGCGAGCGCCGAGAAGCGCGCGACGACGCCGGCCAGCAGCCGCGTGCGGTCGGCCGCCCTCGAGCGCGGCGGTCGCCGCGCGCAGCGCGAGCACGAGGACGGCGATCCCGCCGAGCCAGGCGGCCATGGCGACGACGTGGACGATGTTCAGCCGGCAGCAGCAGCGCGCGCGGGTCTGGACGCTGGCGTGGCCGCCGAGGACGGGCAGGCGGCGAGCGCGACCAGCGGGAGCGCCGAGCAGGATCAGCGAGCGCGCGGAGGCCGCCGGCAGCGCCAGCCCGGTGGCGCCGACCGACGCCGGCCGCAGCACGGGGAGCTTGCGGCCGGCGTGGCGGCGAGCAGGCCGGCCAGCAGCCAGGCGAGCGAGGCGAGGCCCCAGATGAGGCCGAAGCGCGTGCCGAGCACGTCGCCGATCACGCTCGGGCTCGAGCGCCGACCAGAACGACTGTGCCGGCGGCGGTCGCGCCCTGGAGCACGATGCCCGCGCCGCGCTGAGCGCGCCGGCGACCGCGGCGACGAGCAGCAGCGCGCCGCAGCCGGCGCGGCGAAGCGCGGCGGCCGCGGCGGCCCAGCGCGGCCCGCCGCCGGCCGCCTCGCGCAGGCCGGGCATCCAGCGCGAGGAGGAAGAAGAGGAAGCGCGCCGAGCCCGAGCGCGATGGCGCGCGTACTGCAGCCCGCGCGCGACGCCCAAGCGCGGTCGCGGTGACCGGCCCGGCGCTCGCTGCCGGCCAGCAGGTCCTCGACGGTCGCGGCGCCCGCGGCGCCGCTCGCCGACGAGAACACGAAGCCGCTCGAGATCGGATGCGAGTCGGCCGAGATCACCCGGTAGGTGACCGTGTAGCCGCCCTCGCGGCAGCCCGTCCTTGAGCTTGACGGCGACCTCGCGCTCGCGGCCGCCCGGGTGGTAGGTCTCGCCCGCCTGCACCTGCGCGCCCGCGCGCGTCGTAGACGCGCACGGCGCCGAACTCCGCCTCGACCGGCTCGGAGAATCGGAGCGTGACCTGCCGGCGCCGCCTCCAGCGCGCGCGCCCCGCTCCGGCGTGCTCGTCGTCGCAGCGCCGCGTGCGCGGACGCCGCCGCCGGCGCGCAGCGCCAGCAGCGAGCAGGGCGGCCACGAGCGCGCGCGCCTCACCAGGCCTCCCCGCGCTCGGCGCGCTTCGCCGGCCGCGCCGCGGCGGCGGCGCACGATGACCACGGCGGCGAGCATGAGCACGATCAGCGCCGCGCCGCCGACGATCGCGCCGGTCGGCGCGCCGCCGCCCTGGCGGCGTCCAGAACAGCGTCGCCGGTGATCGTCGCCGTGCGTGCCGCCGATCTTCATCGGGACCTCCCAGTCGAACACCTTGGTGCGCTTGCCGGTGTCCTTGACCTGCGGCGGCGTGCCCTCGCCCATCTAGTGGACGCGGTGGTCGTGCCACTCGAAGCGGCCGACTGTGGAGAGCTTCTTCCAGCTTCGGCTCGCCGACGGCAGCGTCTCGGGCACCTCGACCGCCGCCGAAGCGCTCCTCGTTGAGGTAGTACGCCTCGGAGTTCTCGTTGACCTCGACCGTGCCGTCGGCCGTCGACGCGCGCGTACGGCTCGCCGTCGTAGCCCATGATCACGACGTCCTCGCCGGAGCGGTTCTGCGAGCTCGCAGGCGGTCGTCGCGGTTGAGCACCTACGGTCGCACCCCGTCGATCGCCGGATCGATGCCGGCGATCTGCGAGAGGAAGTTCGGGTTGCCCTCGTGGGCGAACGCCACCGGTGCCGAGCACCAGCACGCGGCCGCGGCAACGCTGGCGAGGATCCGCAAGGGACCTCCTTCGTTACGTCGTCGGGACGGAGAGCGCGGGTCTATGTGGCCCGACGGCGGCGGCGCCGCGTCAGGCGGAGGCGAGCGCGGGCGGGCCGCGCTCGAGGCGCGGGCTGCGCTCGAGCAGCGAGGCGAACGGCGCCTCGGCGACGGCGTGCCAGCGGCTGCGCTCGCGGCGCGGGCGGCGGGCCGGGAGGCCGGAGCGCCAGCGGCGCACGATCCGGTCCTCGGCGATGTAGCGGCCGCACAGCAGCAGCGCCGCGATCAGGAACAGCGGGGTCAGATAGAGCGCGAGCTCGCCCACGCCGGACATGCCCTGAGCCACCACGGCGAGCGCGGCGAGGGCGGTCAGGCACGCGAGGAAGCGGCGCTGGACCCGGTCCACGGTCCCGCAGGCTAGCGCGTGACGGCGGCGCGCGGGAACCGGTTCGGCGCCGCCCACGGTGTCAGCGGTGCGCCGCGTGCGCGCCGAGGCGAGGCCGACCGCGATGCCGGCGCCGACCGCCACCGCCCCGGCCAGCCGCCCGGCGGTCAGCTCGCTGCGGCCGAGGATCGCGGCGGCCAGCAGCGCGCTGACGCGGGAGCACGCCGGAGAGCAGCCCGGCGCGCTCGACGCCGAGCGTGCGGACGGCCGAGTACCAGAGCACGAACGCCATCGCGGTCACGACCACGGTCAGGTACGCGAGCGCGGCGGCCTCGGCGAGCGTGGGCGTCCTGATCAGGTTCCCGGGCCCGTCGAGGATCAGGCCGACGACGATCAGCTGCGGCACGGCGAGGATCGCCGCCCAGGCGGAGACCGCGACCGGGCCGAGCGGCTTCAGCAGCGGCGCGGCGAGCAGCGAGAACGCCGCCTCGCAGGCGAGCGCGCCGATCGCGGCGGCCAGGCCCTCGGCGGTCAGCTCGCCGCCCATGCCCTGGACGACGGCGGCGCCGGCGGCGACCAGCACGGCCGCGCCGACGACGCGCGGCTCGGGCCGGCGCACCGTCCTGCAGCGGGCCGGCGAGCGCGAGCAGCACCGGCACGGAGGCGACGATGACGCCGACGCTGCCGGGGTCCATGCTCGCCTCGGCGGCCATCACGAGCAGGTTGAAGGCGGCGAGGCCGGTCGCCGCCAGCAGCGCGAGGCGGATCAGCTGCGGCCGCGTCGGGCGCGGCAGCCGGCCGCCCGCGATCGCGATCAGCAGCAGCGCCGCGACCGCGTAGCGCGCGGCCTGCCCGCCGGAGGCCGGGAAGTCGTGGAGCGTGTCCAGCACCGCGAACGAGGAGCCGACCGCGGCCATCGCGAGCGCCGCGCCGGCGACGGCCAGGGCCACGTGCCCGCCGCCTGCGTCGCTGCTGCGCCTCCGGAACATGGTCAGCACGGTACGCCCGCACTGGACCGGCGGACAGAGCCAGTGGGCCGGTGCCGGACAGGTCCAGTTGATACGTGCGACAATCGGCACGAACCCACTTCTGCAGAGGGAGGTCTCCATGGAGCCCGCCACCCGGGTGCTCGTCGTGGCGAACAAGACCGCCGCGACCCCCGCCCTGCTCGAAGCCGTGCGCGAACGCGCCGGGGCCGGACCGTGCGAGTTCACGCTGCTGGTGCCGAACGCGACCCACGGGTTGCACACGCTCGTCGACCCTGAGGATCAGGAGCAGACCGAGACGGAGACCACGATCGAGCTCGCGCTGCCGCTGCTCGAGGACGCCGCGGGCAGCCAGGTCGACGCGATGGTCGGCGTACCCGAGCCGCTGGCCGCGATCCAGGACGCGATCAACCTGCACGGGTTCGACGAGATCATCATCTCGACGCTCCCGACGCGGCTCTCGCGCTGGCTGCGGCTCGACCTGCCGAGCAAGGCGGCCGGGTTGGGGCTGCCGGTCACGACCGTCACGGCGCGCGGCCGGGAGCACACGACGGCCTGAACGGGCGGGCGGCTAGCCTTGGCCGTCGATGTCGCCGTTCTGGATCTGGATGCAGGTGCTGATCGTGGTGTTCGTGCTCGCCGGGATGGTCATCGCCGTCGTCCGGCTCGCGTAAGCGGCGGCGGGCGGTCGGGCAGCGGGTCGCCGGCCACGATCGCCGCCGGCGCGGCGGCCGCCATCCACTCGCGCTGCTCGCGGCCGAGCAGCTCGTCGGCGGCCGTCAGGTCGGGCGGCCGGTGGACGCGGTCGTGGGTGTCGCTCGCGAGCACGTGCACGAGCTCCCGGTCGACCATGTCGAGCGCGGTGCGCTGCGCGATCGGGCCGAAGTCGCCGGTGAAGGCGCCGGTCGTGACCTGGGCGAGCGCGCCGCCGGCGACGAGCCGCTCGAGCCGCTCGGGATCGCGCTGGAACGCGGGCGAGCGCTCGGGATGGCCGAGCAGCACGCGGAAGCCGCGCGCGTGCAGGTCGTCGACGAGCGGCGCGAGGTCGTCGAGGCCGCCGAGCGGGCACTCGAGCAGCACGAAGGGGCCGCCGCCGAGCGCGAGCGCGCGCAGGTCGTCGTCGGTCAGCTCCGGCAGCCGCTTGTGGGCGATCTCGCCCCCGGCCAGCAGCTCGAGCTCCACGCCCGCCGCGCGCAGCACCTCGGCGAGCGCCGCGCGCGCGCCGGCGAGGTCGTCCGGCTGCAGGCCGAAGCTGCGGTTGACGTGCGAGGTCGTGGCGATCGCGCGCGTGCCGTGCGCGACCGCGGCACGGGCGAGCGCGACCGCCGCGGCGTCCGACTGCGGGCCGTCGTCGAGTGCCGGGAGGATGTGCGCGTGGAGGTCGATCATGCTCGCCGGGACCCGCCTCGGAACCGGCGGGCGAGCCCGGTCACGGGGTTATGATCGCGCCCATGTTCAAGTCGATCGTGGTCGGGACCGACGGTTCCGAGACGGCCGGTAAGGCGGTGCTCGCAGCCGTCGACCTGGCGAAGGCGGTCGGCGCCGAGATCGAGCTCGTGTCGGCCTACGAGCCGGTGTCGAACCAGCGGCTGCGCGCGGAGGCGCGGCAGGCGCCCGAGGACCTGCAGTGGACGGTCAACCCGCGCGAGGACGTCGACGCGACGCTGCGCGAGGCGGCCGAGCGCGTCGAGGAGGCCGGCGTGACCGTGCGCGTCTACCCGCGCGAGGGCGACCCCGCGGACGCGATCCTCGACGTCGCCGAGGAGCGCGGCGCCGAGCTGATCGTCGTCGGCAACAAGGGCATGACCGGCGCCAAGCGGTTCCTGCTCGGGTCGGTGCCGAACCGGGTGTCGCATCACGCGCCGTGCTCGGTCCTGATCATCCGGACCACGTAGGCGGCGCGGGTCAGCGGTTCGGGTCCGTGGCGGCCGCGGCGTTGAGCCGCCCGGCGCCGTACGCCGTGTCCGGGCCCGTCACGCCGACGTCGACCGCCGTCGCCTGCAACCGCGCCGTCACGGCCGCCGGAGTGGGGTTGCGGCCGACGACGCCGGAGGCGATCACGAGCGCGGCCGCGGCCGACACGTGCGGCGCCGACATCGAGGTGCCCTTGAAGCCGAGCGGCAGGCCGAAGCGGCGGAACGCCGACGCGGTGCGCGGAGCCGACGAGGTCGCGGCCCACGGGTAGGTCATCTGGTAGATGTCGCGGCCGCGCGGGGCGCCGACCGGGCACGCGATGTCCTCCGGGTCGTCGCGGCCACCGCCGGGCGCCGTGATGTCCAGCCCGGTGCCGACGTTCGAGTACTTCGCGCGGCAGCCGTGCTCGGTCGTGGCGCCGACGCTGATCACGGGGCGGTAGCGCGCCGGGTAGGCGATCGTGTCGCGCTCGAGGTTGCCGGCCGCGCCGACGACCACGACGCCGCGGCGGTCGGCGAACCGGATCGCCGCCAGGACGTCCGGGATCTCGGCCGCGGTCAGCTGGTAGTTGCCGTCGTCGAACTCGAACGAGAGGTTGATGACGTCGGCGCCGTTGCGGGCGGCCCAGCGGATGCCGGCCGTGATGTCCCGCGTCTGGCCCCAGCCGCGGGCGTCGAGCACGCGGACCGGCATGATCTTCGCGCCGTAGGCGAGGCCGGTGACGCCGCGCCGGTTGTCCGTGCTCTCGCCGATCGTGCTCGCGACGTGCGTGCCGTGGCCGTTCTCGTCGCTCGGGTAGCGGTCGCGATCCACGAAGTCGTACCCGCGCACGAAGTCGGCCGGCTGGAAGTCGGGCGAGCGGCGGAAGCGGCCGCGGTTGATGTACGCGACGCCCGTGTCGAGCACGGCGACGGTGACGCCGCGGCCGCCCGGCCGGCCGGCGCCGGCGAGGTTGACCCACGCGTCCGGCGCGTTGACGCCCGCACCGGCGAGGAAGTTCCACTGCAGCGCCTGCCAGCCGCCGGCCCCGCCGGCACCCGGGTCGTTCGGGAAGAAGCCGGACGTGCGGGCGAGCGCGTTCGGCGCCGCGGAGGCGACCTCGGGCCGGGCGCGCAGCTCGCGCAGCGTGGCCGCCACGCTCTCGCCGTCGCGGATCTGCAGCACGCGCGTGCGCGGGGCGAACACGTCCGGCCCGCCGACGCCGGTCTCGCGCTGGACCGCCGCGCGCGCGGCGCGATCGGCATCCTTCGCGTATCGGACCACGACCTCCCCGGGCACGTACTGGGCCGGCGCGGCGGCGGAAGGCTCGGCGGACGCGGCGGCGGACGCACCAGCGGGCAGTGCGAGCAGCACGGCGGCGGTGAGCGCAGGAAGCAGGTGGGACGGCTTGAGCATGGTCTGAGCGGCGACGGGGAGCGCCAGGTAGGTGCGCCGTCCGTAGGAGAGAACATTCTGGAAGGGCGGAAGTTTCTTAACAACCCCGATCTGTGCCTTCTCTGACCGAGCAACGCAACTTCTTAGACGCGGATGAGCACTTCATGCGGCTCGCGATCCGCGAGGCCGAGCGTGCCCTGGAGCACGACGACGTGCCCGTCGGCGCGGTGATCGCGGCACGCGGCGAGGTGATCGGCGCGGGCCACAACGAGCGCGAGCTGCGCGCGGACCCGACCGCCCACGCCGAGACGCTGGCGATCCGCGAGGCGGCGCGCACGATCGGCTCCTGGCGGCTGCTCGACTGCGTCCTCTACGTGACGCTCGAGCCGTGCGCGATGTGCGCGGGGGCGATCGTGCTCGCGCGCGTCCCGCGCGTGGTCTACGGCACCGCCGACCCGAAGGCGGGCGCCGCCGGCTCGGTCCTCGACGTGCTCGCCGAGCCCCGCCTCAACCACCGCCCGCTCGTCGAGGGCGGCCTGCTCGCGGCCGAGTGCGCGGCCCCGCTCGTGGCGTTCTTCCGCTCCCGCCGCTGAGCCAAGCCGAATCGCTACCCTGCTCAATCGCATCCGGAGGGGTGCGAGAGTGGTTGAATCGGGCGGTCTCGAAAACCGTTGTGTGGGTAACCCCTGCACCGAGGGTTCGAATCCCTCCCCCTCCGCCTCACAGCGCGCAATCCCAAATGACGCTAAAGCGGATGGACAACGTGCTCATCGTCGTCGAGGACCTCGAGGCGGCCACGGCGTTCTTCACCGAGCTCGGGATGGAGCTGGAAGGCCAGACGGTGGTCGAGGGGCCGTCGGTGGACAGCACCGTCGGGCTCGACGGCGTCCGTGCCGACATCGCCATGATGCGGACCCCGGACGGCCACGGCCGGGTCGAGCTGTCGAGGTTCCACACGCCGCCGGCGGTCAGGGCCGAGCCGAAGAGCGCGCCGTCGAACGCGCTGGGCATCCGCCGGATCATGTTCGCCGTCGAGGACCTCGACGACGTCGTTGCGCGCCTGCGCACCCACGGTGCGGAGCTCGTCGGCGAGATCGCGCAGTACGAGGACAGCTACCGGCTCTGCTTCGTGCGTGCCCCCGAGGGCTTCATCGTCGGACTGGCCGAGCAACTCAGTTGAACCTGGCGGGCGGCGCCGTCGGTCAGCGCTCAGCGGCTGCGGCTGACGACCAGCCGTTGTGGTTGACGACCTCGACGTTGAGCCCGTCGGGGTCCAGGACGAACGCGCCGTAGTAGCCGGGGTGGTACACGGCGCGCTCTCCCGGACCGCCGTGGTCCTCGTAGCCGGCGGCGAGCGCGGCGGCATGGAACTCGCGCACCGTGGCGTCCTCGCCGGTGGGGAACGCGAGGTGCACGTGCTCCGTGAGCGGCCGCTCGTCGTCGATCAGCGAGAAGCTGTAGTCCTCGCCCGTGAACTGCACGCGGCCGGGCTCCTCGTCCCCCAGCCGGATCCCGGCGTGGGGCGCGATCGTCGTGTAGAAGCGCTTGGACGCCGCGAGGTCGGCGACGCGGATCCACAGGTGGTCGATGCAGCCGTCGGGCACGGGCCGCGCCCGCTCGCCGTGCACGGCCTCGGCGCTGTTGCCGTCCGGGTCGAGCAGGAACCCGCCGTAGTAGTCGGACCCGTACTCCGTGCGCGGCCCGGGCGCGCCGTCGTCGCGGTACCCGGCGTCGATCCCCGCCTGCCAGAAGGCGTCCACGGCCGCGCGGCTCGGCGCGCGGAACCCGACGTGCAGGCCGCGGGTGACGGGATGCTTGCGGTCCGTGGGCATGATGTCCCAGTCCACCCACTCGACGATCTCGGCGTCCGCGTGGCTGGGCTCGAGCCCCAGCGCGGAGAGGACGGTGCGGTAGAAGCGCTCGGACGCGGCCAGGTCCGAGACGGCGATGCCAACGTGGTCGAACACCACGCGGAGGCTACGGTACATGCGACTCCAACTCGATCGGATCCGGCGGGCTCTCGAAGCGGTCGACCCCGTGTTCCTCGACTCGCCCCAGTACGCGTCCGCGCCGCTGGGGGCGGCGCTGGGCTGCTCGATCACGCTCAAGGTCGAGACCCTCAACCCGGTCGGCAGCTTCAAGGGACGCGGCACCGAGACCGTCATGTCCTGGCTCGCGCAACGCGCGGACCCGCCGGCCGCCGTCTGCGCCAGCGCCGGGAACCTCGGGCTCGCCCTGGCGTACAGCGGCGCGCAGCGGAGGATCCCGGTGACGGTGGTGGCCGCGGAGAGCGCCAACCGCCTGAAGATCGAGCGCATCGAGGCGCTCGGCGCGACCGTTCGGATCGAAGGCGACGACATCGAGGACGCTCGCCGGCTCGCCTCCGAGATGGCCGAACGCGAGGGCTCCTACCTCGTCGAGGACAGCCTCGATCTCCTGACGTGCGACGGAGCGGGGACGATCGGCCTCGAGCTCTTCGCGCGCACCCGGGAGCTCGACGTCGTGGTGCTCGCGCTCGGCGGCGGCGCGATGGCGAGCGGCATCGGCTGCGTCGCGAAGTCACTCGCCCCCGACGTCGAGGTCGTCGCCGTCCAGCCCGTGGGAGCGCCCGCGATGGCGCTGTCCTGGCGGACCGGCGCGGTCGTGGAGACCGAGACCATCGACACGATCGCCGACGGCGTCGCCGGCCGCTGCCCGATCCCCGAGGTCCTCGACGATCTCCTCGTCGTGGTCGACGACGTCGTGCTCGTGCGCGAGGAGAGCATCAAGGCCGGCATGCGGCTGCTGTACCGGCACGCCGGCCTGATCGTCGAGCCGTCGGCAGCGCTCGGCGTCGCCGCCGTGCTCGAGGACCGCGAACGCTTCGCCGGGCGGCGGATCGCGACCGTCATCTGCGGCAGCAACGTGATGACCGGCGACTTCGAGCGCTGGGTGCAGGCGCCTTTACGTTAGAGTAAAGGGATGCCGCGCATCTCCAGCAAGCACCAGGTGACCCTGCCGGTGAGCAGCCTCGCCGACGCTGGGCTGAAGGCCGGCGACGAGGTCACGATCGAGGCCGATGGGCCGGACACGATCGTGGTCCGGCGCTCGCGGCAGGCGGTGGACGAGGCGATCGGCGTCTTCGACGGCCTGTTCGAGCCCGGCTACCTCGACCGCCTGCGCAGCGAAGAGCGCGCATGAGCCGGTGCGTGCTCGACACCGACGTGGTGATCGCGGCACTCGACCGTTCCGACGCGCATCACGCAGCCGCCGCTGCGGCGATCCGTCGCCTGGCCGCCGCGGAGACCGCGCTGCTGCTCTCGCTCGTCAACTACGCCGAGACGCTCGTCCGCCCGGCGGAGGACCGGGCGACCATGCGCAAGGCGGTCGCGGCGATCGACGCGCTCGGCATCGCGCTGATCCCGCCGACGGCGGCGATCGCACGCGAGGCGGCTGCGCTGCGCGGGCTCAACATCAGCCTCGCCGACGGGTTCGCGCTCGCCACGGCACGCGCCCACGGCGCGACCGTCGCGTCGTTCGATCGCCGGGTTCGCCGAGCGCTGTCAGGCGTCGCCGGGCTCGACCTCGAGCCCGTGATCGCCTAGCTCGCGCTCGACCTCCGCGATCCAGTCGAGGTGGGCGGCGAGCAGGCGCCGGAGCAGGCTCGCCGCGAGCCTGAGGTACTTCTCGCGGTGGGGGAGCGCGGCCGCTCCGGCCTCCATCTCGTCGACGCGTGCCGAGAGCGCGGCGATGTCGGCGCGCAGCGTCGTGATCGCCGCGCGGGTCGGGGCCTCGCCGACGAGGTCGGTGACGAGCATGCGCAGGAGCGGCTCGCTCTTGATCGGCGTCAGCTCGAGCGGCGTGCTCGCCCAGTCGCGCAGCGCGGCCAGGCCCTTGGCGGTGAGCGAGTAGACGGTCCGCGGGCCCGTGCGGCCGGGCTCCTTGCGCGCCTCGAGGTAGCCGAGCCGGGCGAGCCGCTTCGGCTCGACGTAGTAGCGGCTCTCGCCCGCCCAGTCGACCATCCGCCCGCGCTGGACCATCTGGCGCAGGTCGTGCGGGCCGGCGCCGTCGCGGCCGACGAGCCCGAGGATCTCGTACGAGAACAGGTTCAGGTCTTCGCTTGACAAAGCTGTGTTCCACAGTCTATAGCTATGGAACACAGCTTAGCGATCCGAGAGGACACCGATGACCACCACCACGACGACGACGATCACCGGCAACGCCCGCCGCCAGGGCGAGCTGTGGGGCGCTCGGCCTACTGACTGGGCCGAGATCGAGCGCCAGCAGGCGCCGATCTACGAGGCGGCGCTGGAGCACCTGGACCTCGAGCCCGGGCACGCGGTGCTCGACGCCGGCTGCGGCGCCGGCACGTTCCTCGCGCTCGCGGCCGAGCGCGGCGCGCGCCCGTACGGCCTCGACGCGGCGAGCACGCTGCTCGACCAGGCGCGCCTCCGCGTTCCGGAGGCCGACCTGCGCCACGGCGAGCTCGAGCAGCTCCCGTACGCCGACGCGACGTTCGACGCCGTCACCAGCTTCAACTCGATCTTCTTCGCCGCCGACATCGGCGCCGCGCTGGCCGAGCTCGGGCGCGTCGCCAAGCCGGGCGCACCGGTCCTGATCCAGGTCTGGGGCCGCCCCGAGCGCTGCGATCTCGGCGCGATGCTCGGCGCGCTCGCCTCGCTGCGCGCCGACGCCCCCGCGCCGCCGCCGCTCTACGCGCCGGGCGTGCTCGAGCAGCTCGCGCTCACCGCGGGCCTGCGGCCCCGCACCGCGTTCGACGTCACGACGGCGTTCACGTTCCCCGACCAGGCCACCCTCGTCCGTCACCTGCTCGCGGCCGGCGGGGCCGTCGACGCCGCCGAGACGATCGGCGCCGAGCGCACCGGAGCGCTGATCGCGGAGGCGCTCGCGCCCTTCCGCAACGCCGACGGCTCGTACCTGCTCCACAACGAGTGGCACCTCCTGGTCTGCAATTCTGGGAGGTCTTGAGCGCCCGCGCCTGGATCTCCTTCGCCGCCGTCTCGACGCTGTGGGGCATCCCGTACCTGTTCATCAAGGTCGCGGTCGACGACGGCGTGCCGCCGGCGTTCCTCGCGTGGGTGCGGGTGGTGCTGGGCGCGCTCGTGCTGCTGGTGCTCGCCTGGCGCGCGAACGTGCTCGGCTCGCTGCGCGGCAGGTGGCGCTGGATCGCGGTCTTCGCGGTCGTCGAGATCTCGATCCCGTTCCCGCTGATCGCGGCCGGCGAGCAGCACGTGTCGTCGTCGCTCGCCGCGATCATCATCGCCGCCGCGCCGCTGTTCGTGGCGCTGCTGGCGATCCGCTTCGACGCCGAGGAACGCGCCACGGGCGCGCGGCTCGCCGGCCTGCTGCTGGGGCTCGCGGGCGTCGTGGCGCTCGTCGGCATCGACGTGGCCGGGAACAGCGACGAGCTGCTCGGCGCGGCCGCGATCCTGGCCTCCGCGCTCTGCTACGCGATCGGCCCGATGCTGATGAAGCGCCACTTCAACGAGGTCGACCCGCGCGCGTCGATGGGCGCCGCGCTCGCGATCGCCGCCGTCGTGCTCACGCCCGCCGTCGCGGTGGCGCCGCCGACGGCGACGCCGTCCAGCGAGGCGATCGCCTCGCTGCTGATCCTCGGCGTCCTGTGCACCGCCGCCGCGTTCGTGTTCTACGCGGCGCTCGTGGCCGAGGCCGGGCCCGGCCGCGCGCTCGTCATCACCTACGTCGCGCCGGTCGTCGCGGTCGCGCTCGGCATGGCGGTGCTCGACGAGCAGCCCGGCGCGGGCGCGATCGCCGGCCTGCTGCTGATCCTCGCCGGCTCCTGGCTGTCCACCGACGGCCGCCTCCCGCCGGGCCTCGCCCAGCTCGTCGCACGCGGGCGCGCGCGCAAGCTCGCCGCCGAGCCGGGCGGCCGCGACCGGGTCTCCCCGGCCGCGGACGCCCCGCCGGCGACGTGATCAGGCTTCGTCGGCCTCGAACCAGTCGAAGGTCCGCGTGACCGCGCGCTTCCAGTACTTGAAGTACTCGTCGCGCTTGGCGGCGTCCATCGTCGGCTCCCAGCGCTTGTCCTCGGCCCAGTTCTCGCGCAGGTCGTCGACGTTGTTCCAGAGGCCCGTCGCGAGGCCGGCCGCGTAGGCCGCGCCGAGCGCGGTCGTCTCGGCCACCTGCGGGCGGATCACGGGGACGCCGAGCAGATCGGCCTGGAACTGCATCAGCAGGTCGTTCTGCACCATGCCGCCGTCGACCTTGAGCGACTCGAGCTTGACGCCGGAGTCGGCGTCCATCGCCTCGACCACCTCGCGCGACTGGTACGCGGTGGCCTCGAGCGTCGCGCGGGCGATGTGCCCCGCGTTGACGTAGCGGGTCAGGCCGGCGAACACGCCGCGGGCGTTGGACTTCCAGTACGGCGCGAACAGGCCCGAGAACGCCGGCACGATGTAGCAGCCGCCGTTGTCCTCGACCGTCTGGGCCAGCTCCTCGACCTCCGGCGCGGCCTTGATCATCTTCAGGTTGTCGCGCAGCCACTGGACCAGGGCGCCGGTGATGGCGATCGAGCCCTCGAGGCAGTACACGCAGTCCTGGTCGCCGATCTTGTAGCCGGCGGTGGTGATCAGGCCCGACTTCGACTGCACCGGCTCGGTGCCGGTGTTGAGCAGCAGGAAGTTGCCCGTGCCGTAGGTGTTCTTCGCCTCGCCGGGCGAGAAGCACGTCTGGCCGAACGTCGCCGCCTGCTGGTCGCCGAGGTCGCCGGCGATCTGCACGCCGTTGAAGCCGCCACCCGACCGGACCTCGCCGTACGGCGAGCTGGACGGGCGGATCTCCGGGAGCATCGACGCGGGAACGCCGATCTCCGAGGCGATCGAGTCGACCCAGCTCAGCGACGCCAGGTCCATCATCAGCGTGCGGCTCGCGTTCGAGACGTCGGTGATGTGGATGCCGCCGTCGGTGCCGCCGGTCAGGTTCCAGATGACCCAGGTGTCGATGTTGCCGAACAGCAGGTCACCGGCCTGCGCGCGGTCGGCCGCGCCGTCGACGTTCTCCAGGATCCAGCGGACCTTCGGCCCGGAGAAGTAGGTCGCCAGCGGCAGGCCCGTCTGCTCGCGGAACCGGTCCTGACCGCCGCTGCGCGAGAGCTCGTCGACGATCTTGTCCGTCCGCGTGTCCTGCCAGACGATCGCGTTCATCACCGGCTCGCCGGTGTTGCGGTCCCATACGACCGTGGTCTCGCGCTGGTTGGTGATGCCGAGGCCGGAGATGTCGTCGGCGGTCGCGCCGGCGGCCTCGAGCGCCTCGTCCATCACCTCCTGCGAGCGGGCCCAGATCTCCTTCGGGTCGTGCTCGACCCAGCCGGGCTTGGGGTAGATCTGCTCGTGCTCCTTCTGGGCCACGGCGACCACCTGGCCGCCGTGGTCGAAGATCATGCAGCGCGAGCTCGTGGTGCCCTGGTCCAGGGCTGCGGCGTACTTGGCCATTCTCTCTCCTCAGATCAACCGGGGTAGAACAGATCGAAGGCGAGCGCGCCGATGATGCCGCCCACGATCGGGGCGACCACCGGAATCCACGCATAACCCCAATCAGATGAGCCCTTGCCCGGTATCGGCAACAGCGCATGCGCGATCCGCGGCGAGAGATCCCTGGCCGGGTTGATCGCGTAACCGGTCGGCCCACCCAACGACAAACCGATCGCCAACACAAGGAAACCGACGATCAAGCCCGCCAGCCCCGACTCCGAAACCCCCGGATCGGACGTGACCGCCAACACCCCGAACACCAACAAGAACGTCCCGATCACCTCGGTCACGAAGTTCGCGACCGTGTTGCGGATCGCCGGACCGGTACTGAAGACCGCCAACTTCAACCCCGGATCCTCGGTCGCCGCCCAATGATTGCTGTAGGACGCCCACACCAACACCGCACCGATGAACGCACCCACGAACTCGCCGCCCAGATACGCGGGCACATCACCCCACTCGGTATTACCGATCGTCGCCAACCCCAGCGTCACCGCCGGATTCAGATGCGCGCCCGAGTACTGCCCAACCGCAAACACCGCGATCGCGACCGCCATACCCCACCCGAACGTGATCACGATCCAACCACTGTTCTGCGCCTTCGAATGCGCCAACAAGGTCGCCGCCACGACACCATCACCCAACAGGATCAGGATCGCCGTCCCGATCACCTCAGCACCGAAGATGCTCAACCGAGCCTCCTTCTTTCTCCTCCGTTGGCCTGAAGCCCCAAGCCCTTGGCGAAAGCTATCCCGGCGTGTCCGGCATTGTCAAACGCCGTTCATGCATCGTCCTCGTCGACCCAGTCGACGGTCCGCTCCACCGCTTTCCGCCACTTCCGGTAGTGCTTCTCCCGTACCTCCGCCTCCATCGCCGGCAGCCACTCCGCGGCCTTGTGCCAGTGCGACTGCAGCGTCTGCACGTCCGGCCAGAAGCCGACCGCGAGGCCGGCCGCGTAGGCCGCGCCGAGCGACGGCGTCTCGGCCACGATCGGCCGCACCACCGGCACGTCGAGCACGTCGGCGAGCGTCTGCATCAGCAGGTTGTTCGCCGTCATGCCGCCGTCGACCTTGAGCGCGCTGAGCGCGACGCCGGCGTCCTTGTTCATCGCCTCGACGACCTCGCGCGTCTGCCACGCGGTCGCCTCCAGGACGGCGCGGGCGAGATGGCCCTTGGTGATGTAGCCGGTCAGGCCGGTGATCACGCCGCGCGCGTCGCTGCGCCAGTGCGGCGCGAACAGGCCGGAGAACGCGGGCACGAAGTAGCAGCCGCCGTTGTCGTCGACCGTGCGCGCGAGCGTCTCGATCTCCGGCGCGCTGTCGATCAGCCCGATCTTGTCGCGGAACCACTGCACGAGCGCGCCGGTGACCGCGATCGACCCTTCGAGCGCGTAGGTCGCCGGCTCGTCGCCGATCTTGTAGCCGACCGTCGTGAGCAGCCCGTGGGCCGAGCGCACCGGCTCGGGGCCCGTGTTCATCAGCAGGAAGCTGCCGGTGCCGTACGTGCACTTGGCGTTCCCGGTCTCGAAGCACGTCTGGCCGAAGAGCGCCGCGTGCTGGTCGCCGAGCGCCGCCGCCACCGGCAGGCCCGCGAGCGTCCCGCCCGCCTCGCCGTAGACCTCCATCGACGGGCGGACCTCCGGCAGCATCGAGCGCGGCACGCCGATCGCGTCGAGCAGCGTGTCGTCCCAGTCGAGCGTCTCCAGGTTCATCAGCATCGTGCGGCCGGCGTTGGTCACGTCGGTCACGTGGCGGCCGGTGAGCTTCCAGATCAGCCAGCTGTCGATCGTCCCGAACGCGAGCTCGCCGGCGTCGGCGCGTGCCTGCAGGCCGGGCACGTGGTCGAGCAGCCAGCGGATCTTCGGGCCCGAGAAGTAGGTCGCCAGCGGGAGGCCGCACAGCTCGCGGAAGCGGTCCTGCCCGGCGTCGCCGCCGAGCTCGCGCACGAGCTGGTCGGTGCGCGTGTCCTGCCAGTTGATCGCGTTGTGCGCGGGGCGGCCGGTGGCGCGGTCCCAGACGCACGGTCGTCTCGCGCTGGTTGGTGATCCCGAGCGCGGCGATGTCGGACGGCTGCAGGCCGGCGGACTCGAGCGCGACCTCGACGACGTGCAGGACGTTGCGCCAGATCTCCTCCGGGTCGTGCTCCACCCAGCCGGGCCGGGGGAAGATGTGCTGGTGCTCCTTCTGGCTGACGGAGATGATCCGGGCGGCCTCGTCGAACACGATGCAGCGTGACGACGCCGTGCCCTGGTCGATCGACGCGATGTGGCGCGGCACGGCGCGAGCGTACCGGCTCACCACGGGATCGCCCCGAGGTCGCGCGAGACCGAGCGCGCCGCCTCGCGCACGTAGGACACCAGCTCGCTGCGCGGCTCGCCGTCCTGGCACAGCCGCTCGACCGGGCCCGAGATGCCGATCGCGCCGACGATCGCGCCGCGGCGGTCGGCGATCGGGGCGGCGAGCGAGACCTCGCCCTCCACGAGCTCCTCGAGGTCGGCCGCCCAGCCACGGCGGCGGACCTCTTCCAGCGCGGCCCGCAGCTGGTACGTGTCCGTGATCGTCGTCGCGGTGAACCGCTCGAGCCCGGCGGCCGCGACCTCGTCGAGCGCGTACTCGCTCGACGCGAGCAGCATCTTGCCCAGCGCGCTCGCGTGCGCGGGGAGGAGGGCGCCGACGTCGAGCGCCTGGCGGCTGTCGTCGGGCCGGAAGACGTGGTGCACGATCAGGATCCGGCCGTCGTGCAGCGTCCCGATCCGCACGCTCTCGTTGCTGCGGGCGGCGAGCGTGTCCGACCAGTTCAGCGCGCGCGTGCGCAGCTCGTTGCCGTCGAGGTAGCTGCTGCCCATGTGCAGCAGCGCGGCGCCGAGCTGGTACTTGCCGGTCTCGGCGTCCTGCTCGACGAAGCCGACGTGCTGGAGCGTGCGCAGGATCCCGTGCACGGTCGCCTTCGGCAGCCCGAGCTCGCCGGCGAGCTGCACGACCCCGAGGCGGCGGTTGCGGCCGGACAGCAGCCGCAGGATCGCGGCGGCGCGCTCGATTGACTGGATCCGCCCGGGCACGGCGCAACTCTAATCCGAACTGCGTCCGGCATGGCCGAACTATCGGAACGCGAAGGTCTGCGGGTCGCTGCTGGCTTCGGTTTCGTGCGCGCTGGTGGCGTCGGCCCAGGCGCGGCCCTCGACCCGCTCGACGTCGGCGCGCGGGCAGCGGCCGCGGGCGAGGTCGACGCGGGCGACGCGGCGCAGCTCGGTCGGTGCGCGGCGGCCCGGCGGGATCCGCGGCCGCGCGACCTCGGGCGGCGGGTCGTAGCGGGTCAGCGGGATCCGCTCGCCGGCGCAGGTGATCGTGGCCTCGACGCTGAGCCGGATGCGCGCCATGCCCTGCGGGTCGCGGCCGGTCACCGTGGCCCGCAGCACGGGCGCCGCGAGCTCGGGGTCGAGCTCGAGGATCGCCGTCGGCGCGCTGCGGTCGGCGGGCGGCACCGTGACCTGGTCGCCGACGTGGCCCGCTCGCGTGCCGCCGTCGGGCACGCCGACCGGCTGCGGCTGCGGCGGCGGCGCCGGCGGCGCGGGCTCCGGATCGCCGCCGCAGCCGCCGATCACGAGGAGCACGAGGAGGAGCCGGCGCACGGCGGAGGATGCTGCCAGCGCGGGAGCGCGACCGGAAATTGCGATCGCGCCGCTCTCATAAGCTCCGTGCATGAGCGTCGACCCGCGGCTCCTGCGCCCGTTCGTCGCGGTGGCCGACGAGCTGCACTTCGGCCGCGCGGCCGAGCGGCTGCACGTGACGCAGCCGGCACTGAGCCAGCAGATCGCGCGGCTCGAGCTGCAGGCGGGCGTGCGGCTGTTCACCCGCACGCGCGCCCAGGTGGCGCTGACCGAGGCCGGCGCGGCGATGCTCGAGCCGGCCCGCGCGGCCGTGGCGGCGGCCGGCGCGGCGGCGGCGACGGCGGACGCGTTCGCGCGCGGCGAGCGCGGCGAGCTGGCGATCGGCATCTCGCCCGGCGCGCACTACCCGGCGCAGGCGGTGCTCGCGGGCTTCGCCGCGCTGCGGCCGCAGGTGCGCGTGCGCGCGCGGCAGGACAACTCCGGCGTGCTGTCCGAGCAGGTCGCCGCCGGACGGCTGGCGCTCGCGCTCGCGTTCGCCGCGGCGCCCGTGCCCGGCGTCGCGCGCGAGCTGCTCCGCGAGGAGCCGGCGGTGCTGGCCGTGGCGGCGTCGCATCCGCTGGCCCGGCGCGTCCGCGGTGGCGCTCGGGGACCTGCGGGAGGAGACGTTCGCGCTCGTCGACGCGCTCGACGGGCCCGGCTACAACGCCGCCGTCGGCGCGCACTGCCGTGCCGCCGGCTTCGAGCCGCGACTGGTCGCCGATCCGCAGGGCCCGATGGCCTGGGAGACCGCGGTGCGCAGCGCCGGCTGCGTCGGGCTCACGACGCGCTCGGCGGCGCCCGCGACCGCGCGCGACGTCACGCTGCTGGAGATCGATCCGCCGCCGCGGTTCACGCTCGACCTGCTGGCTGCCCGAGGGCGGCCTGCCGCCCGCGGCGGCCGCGTTCGCCGGCCTCGCCCGCGACGTCTTCAGCGGCTCAGCAGCCGCATGAGGCGCAGCCCGCGGCGCACGTAGCCCTGCGTCTCGCGGAACGGCGGCACGCCGCCGTAGCGGCGGACGTTGCCCGGCCCGGCGTTGTACGCGGCGAGCAGCAGCACGGCGCGGCGCGACCGCGTGAAGCGGCGCAGCGCGACGACGTAGCGGGCGGCGGTCGCGAACGCGTCGTTGCGGTCGTACACGCTGCGGCGCCCGTCGCCGTCCCCGTCGACGCGGTAGTGCTGCCAGACGCGGCCGCACGAGCGCACCACGCAGAGCTGCGCCGGGCCGGCGCAGCAGCCGGCGAAGTTGATGCCCGAGAAGACCCCGGGCAGGCGCGCGCGGCCGTGGCGGGACTCGCTGAGCCCGATCGCCGCCAGCAGCTTCGGATCGACGCCGAAGCGCGCGCCGGAGTCGCGGTAGATGCGTTCCATCCGGTCGGGCACGCCGTCGCCGCGCGGCCACGGGGTGGCGGCCGCGGACGCGGGGAGCGCGAGCGCGGCGGCAGCGACGAGGGCGATGAGGACGCGACGGAACATGGCCCCTGTTGTCGCCGCGGGCGATGAGCCGGCAGTGAGGCGCCGGTGAGGATCCGTTCACGCGCTCGCTAGTGTCGGGACATGGACGACGCCATCCTCGACCGCCTCGCCGACCTCGTCGTCGGCTTCGGAGCGAACGTGCAGCCCGACCAGATCGTCGCCGTGGGCTGCGAGCCGGGGAAGGAGCCGCTCGACGCGCGCGATCGCCGAGAGCGCCTACCGGCGTGGAGCGAAGTTCGTCGACGTGCAGTGGTTCGACCCGTGGGTCAAGCGTGCGCGCATCGCGCACGCGCGCGAGGACACGCTCGAGCTTCGTGCCCGACTGGTACGGCCAGCGGATCCTCGCGCTGGGCGACGAGCGCGCCGCGCGGATCGGGCTCTCCGGCCCGTCCGCGCCCGGCCTGCTGGAGGATCTCGATCCCGTCCGCGCCGGCATGGACCGCCTACCGGCGGTCAAGGAGTCCGGCACGGTCGTCAACGAGCGCACGACCAACTGGTCGATCATCCCGGCGCCGACCGCCGCCTGGGCCACGCTCGTGTTCCCCGACCTCGGCGCAGGACGAGGCGATGGCGGCGCTGACCGAGCAGATCGTCCACATCCTGCGGCTCGACGAGCCCGATCCCGATCGCCGCCTGGCGCGAGCGCGCCGACACGCTCGTCGCGGTCGCCGGGCGGCTGAGCGAGCGCGGCTTCGACGCGCTGCACTACGAGGGCCCGGGCACGGACCTGACGATCGGGCTGCTCGCCGGGCGCGACCTGGCAGGCGGCGCGCTTCACGACGATCGACGGCATCGAGCACATGCCGAACCTGCCGACCGAGGAGGTCTTCACGACCCCCGACCCGGCGCGCACGTCCGGCCACGTGACCTCGAGCAAGCCGCTCGTGCTGCACGACGGCACCGTCGTCCGCGGGCTGCGCGTGCGCTTCGAGGAGGGCCGCGCGGTGCAGATCGACGCCGACTCGGCGCAGGACACGATGCGCACGATCGTCGAGCACGACGACGGCGCGGCCCGCCTCGGCGAGGTCGCCCTCGTCGACGGCGACGGCCGCATCGGCAAGCTCGACACGGTCTTCTACGACACGCTGATCGACGAGAACGCCGCGAGCCACATCGCGCTCGGCCAGGGCTTCCCGTTCCTGCTCGAGCGAGTCCAACCGCGACCGCTCCAACGACAGCCAGATCCACATCGACTTCATGATCGGATCGCCCGACATGACGGTCACCGGCATCACCCGCGACGGCAGCGCGTGCCGGTGCTCGTGCGCGGCGCGTGGCAGGTCTGGTCCTCGCTATCGCTGCGCCTCGCGCCTGGAGAGGTGCCGGAGCGGCTGAACGGGCACGATTGGAAATCGTGTGACGGGGGTCAACCTCGTCCGAGGGTTCGAATCCCTCCCTCTCCGCTGCGGGACCGGCGCCGCTCCGCCGATTGCGGATGCGCCGCGGTTGACGGCGGCGCGGCACCGCACAGCGGCCAGGGCGAGGGTCGCCCTGGCCGCGCTGCGTCCTCTACGATCGACGAGGTCGTCGGCGAGGTGGGGGAGGCTGGACATGCGTACGGAACGGTTGATCGCGCTCGTGGCGGTGGTCGCGGCGCTCGTGCTGGCCGTCGCGCCGGCTGCCTCGCGGCGTCGGCGCCCGCGCCCGTGCGGGCGGACCTCGTCACGCACGTGTTCCCGGAGATCGGCCATCGCGTCGTGGCGGTGGCGCTGCGCTACGACGAGCCTGTGCAGCTGCGTCCGGGCTCGGCCGCGGCGCGCCGGCGTTCGCGGTCACCGCGACGATCGACGGCGTCGAGGCGCCGCGGACGGTCACGGACGTGTACAGCCGCCGCGCCCTGCCGGGCGACACGTGGCGCGCGAAGGGCGAGGCGGGCCGGTACCTGATCGTCGAGCTCGACGCGGCCGACGCGAACGCCTCGGTCAACGGCAACAGCGCCGACGGGGCCACCGCACCGCGCGACCTCGACGGCGCCTACACCGTCAGCCAGACCGCCGCCCTGCGCGACGACCGCGGCCGCCACCTGGCGCCGCCGCCGTTCGCGCTCGAGAACGACGGGGTCGTCCAGCCCGTCGTCGACGACTTCGGACGCCGGTCGTTCACCGAGCAGGGGACGCGGCTCGCCTTCCGGTTCTTCCGGCCCGAGCGGCTGCGCCGCGGCCGGTCCTATCCGCTCGTCCTCTTCCTGCACGGCGGCGGCGAGACCGGCTCGCCGCAGGTCCGGCCGGCCAACGTGACGCAGATCACCGCGAACCGCGGCGCGATCGTGTGGGCGACGCCGGAACGTCAGGCCGAGCACCCGGCGTTCGTCGTCGCGCCGCAGCTTCCGGGGCGCACGTCGCAGTGGACCGAGCCCGGGATCCAGGCTGCCGTGATGGCGCTGATCGAGCGGCTCGCCGAGGCCTATCCGATCGACTCCGACCGCATCTACCTCACGGGCCTCTCACGCGGCGGCCGCGGCGCCGTCGAGCTCCTGTCGAACAACCCGACCACGTTCGCGGGAGCGCTGCTCGCGGCCGCCCGCGCCGAGGACGACGACGTGTCGGGGGTGCCCGCGTTCGCGTCGGTGCCGCTCTGGCTCACGCATGCGGCCGACGATCCCGTGGTCCCCTACGCGGGCAGCGTCGACATCGCCAACGCGCTCGAGGCGGCCGGCACGCGCGTGACGCGCGGCGAGTGGGCGGGCGACAACTCGGCCGGGCGAGCGCAGGATCGCGCCGCCGAGGCGGCGGCGCGCCGGCTGCTCGCGCAGGCGCGGGCGACGCGCAGCCACGCGCTCTTCACGACCTACACGCCCGGGACGGTCGCCGTCAACGCGCACTTCTCGTGGGGGCCGATGTACGAGACCGACGTCATGCTCGACTGGCTGTTCGCGCAGGAATCCGGCTAGATCTGCGCGCCGACGAGCACGAGCGTGGCGGTCACGAGCAGCACGCCGCCGATCGTGAACGCCGCCACCAGGCGGAACGAGAGCGGCGCGTGCACCCCGTCGAGGATCGAGCGTTCGAGCTCGCGCTGGCGGCGGGCGCCGAACACCAGCAGCCCGAGCGCCAGCGCCCCGTACCCGGACCCCAGCAGCACGTACGGCCAGGGCGCGACGTCGCAGCAGCTCCGGGGCGAAGCGCCCGACGGCGAGTGCGCCGGCGGTCGCGGCCAGCGCGGTCCGCCACCACGCCAGCCAGGTGCGCTCCGCCGCCATCGAGGTCCGCTGCCAGACATCGACCTTCGCAGCCGTGGGCGCAGGCGGCTCCGGCTCGGCCACCGGGTCGGGCTGGGGCATGCGCGGAGTCTACGGGCGCGCTAGCGTCCCGTCCGTCGATCGGCAAAGGAGCTGGCTGTGAGCGTGGACAAGATCCTGGGCGGCCTCCTCGGCGGCGGAGGCGGCGGTGCCGGCGGCCTCGACGTCGGCGCGATCCTCAGCGGCCTCGGCGGCGGCCGCAGCACGGTGCCGTCGAAGGGCGGGGCGCTGAACCCGCAGATGCTGATGGCGCTGCTGCCGCTCGTGCTCGGCCTGCTGAAGGGCGGCGGCCTGGAGCGGATCCTCGGCGGCATGCGGGCGAAGGGCTTCACGGCCGAGGCGGACTCGTACGTCGGCACCGGCGACAACCGGCCGCTGACGGGCGGCCAGGTGCGCGACGTCGTCGGCGACCAGGAGGTCGCGCGGATCGCGAGCGAGGCCGGGGTGTCCGAGGACGAGGCCGCGGACGGCATCGCGCAGCTGCTCCCCGGGCTGATCGACACGGCGAGCCCCGAGGGCGAGGTCGCGCCGCAAGGCGACGTCGACGACGCGTTCTCGCAGCTCCAGCGCTCGGCGGCCGGGCGCTAGATACCGGCGGCTCAGAGCTCGCCGCGGAACGTGTCGCAGGCGTTGACGCGGCCGGTCTCGTAGCCGGTCGTGAACCACTCCTGCCGCTGTGCCGCGGAGCCGTGCGTCCACGCCTCGGGGGTGACGCGGCCCTGGATGCGCTCCTGGATCCGGTCGTCGCCGACGGCGGCGGCCGCGTCGAGCGCCGTCGGCGACGTCCTGCGCGGTCACCTCCTCGATGAACCCGGTGTCGACCGCGTCCGCGCGCCCACAGGCCGGCGAAGCAGTCGGCCTGCAGCTCGGTGCGGACGGAGCGGCCCTCGGCGCCGGCCTCGTTCGAGCCGCGGCCGAGGATGCCGAGCAGGTTCTGCATGTGGTGCCCGTACTCGTGGGCGATCACGTACGCCTGCGCGAACGGGCCGCCGCTCGCGCCGAAGCGGTCGCGCAGGTCGTCGAAGAAGCCGAGGTCGATGTAGACGGAGCGGTCGCCCGGGCAGTAGAACGGGCCGACGGCGGCGGTGGCGCCGCCGCACGCGGTCGACGTCTCGCCGGTGAAGAAGTTCGTCGTCGCCGGCTCGTAGCGGCCGTAGGTCTCGCCCCAGTAGGCCTGCACGCTGTTGACCACGCCGACGATCCGGCAGTCCTCGCGCTCGTTCGCGTCCTCGCCGGTGCGGCACTCGGCGGCGATCTCGCTGCCGCCGGTCTGCGTCTGCCCGGTGGTGACGTCGTCGAGCGCGTCGAGCGCGCCGAGGTCACCGCCGCTGCCGCCGCCGAGGCCGAAGACGAGCGCGAGCACCAGCACGATCAGGCCGGCGCCGCCGCCGAGGCCGCCCTTCATGCCGCCCGGCATGCGGCCGGCGCCGCGGCGATCCTGCACCTGCGACGTGTCCAGCCGCGCGCCCTTGCGGAACTTCATGGCGCCGGCACCCAGACGAGCGTGAGCCGCTCGACCGCGACGTCGGACGCCTCGGGCCGGATCGCGACCGTGTCGGTGGCGGCGGCCAGCTCGCGCCAGCGCGCGTCGATCTCCGCCACCTCCTCGAGGATCTGCTGCTCGATCTCGACGAGGTCGTCGGAGACCTGGGCGGCCTTGGTCTCGGCGGTCCGGCGCCGCTCGGCCGCGCGGGTGGCCTGGCCGCGGCGCGAGGCGGCACCGCCGAGCGCGCCCGCGAGCGAGCGCGTGCGGCGGCGGCCGCCGAGCAGCGCGCCGAGCACGGCGCCGGCGCCGGCGGCGAGCTCGTTCGTCTGGCGGGTGCGCTCGTCCATGGACAGCTCCTCTACCCGCCGCTGCGCCGTCGCGAGCGCGGCCTCCAGCCGATCCTGCTTCGCCTCGAGCCGGTCGCGGATCTTCGCGGTCTCGGCGTCGGCCGCCGCCTGCGCCGCCGCGTCGCAGCGCGCGGCGAACGCCTCGGGCGTCTCGCCGGGGCGCGACACGAGCTTGAGCTTGGCGTTGCGCTGCAGCTCGAGCGCCTGGCGCGCGACGAGCCGGCGCGCGATGTCCTTCTCCGCCGACCGGAAGAACGCCGCCTGGTCGATCGGGACGGCCGGGAGCGCGTAGTGCGCCGGATCGGGCGCGGCGGCGCCGAAGTCGCGGTCGTCGAAGTCGACCACCGTCTCGCGCTCGAGGTCGAGCCCTTCGTCGAGCGGGCCGTAGAGCGCCTCGAACTCCTGGCGCACGTCGACCGCCGCCTTCGCGTCGTCGAAGCGCACGCTCACCCGCGCGGCCAGGTACGCGCGCAGCCGCGGGCCGCCGGCACCGAGCTGCGCCGCCCACGGCGCGGCGACGTCGAGGTACGCCACCGGGACCGCTGAGGCCACCGGCGGCGCGACCGGCGTGGCGTCCGCGGGCGGCGGCGGCGGGCGGCGGCGGCGCGGGTGCGGCGGCCGGCGCGTCGCCCTTCAGCAGCCCCACCTGGTCGCGCGTCAGCGGCCCGCGCAGGTACGACATCGCCCAGCGCGTCGCGAACACGACCGGCTTGCTCGCCTTCGCGCTCACGAGCATGAACTGGCGCTTGCCGAGGCCGCCGATCGTCGCGTCGAGCGCCGCCAGGTCGGTCCCGCCGGCCGCCGACTTGAGCCCGTCCAGCACGCGCGCCTTGTCGTTGTCGGTCTGCAGCCGCCCGACCATCCAGGTGCCCGCGTTCGACATCGCCTTGTAGTCGAGGTCGACCGGGTTCTGCGTCGAGAGCACCATCCCGACGCCGAACGCGCGCGCCTGCTTGAAGATCGTGAGGATCGGCTTCTTGGCCGGCGGCGCGGCGGTCGGCGGCACGAAGCCGAACACCTCGTCCATGTAGACGAGCGCGCGCAGGTCGGACGTGCCGGGCTGCGTGCGCATCCAGGTGACCAGCTTCGAGAGCACGAGCGTGACCACGAACTGGCGCTCGTCCTCGGACAGGTGCGCGAGGTACACGATCGCGGCGCGCGGGCGGCCGTCGGCGGTCCGCAGCAGCGCGCCGACGTCGAGCGGCGCGCCCTGCCCCCAGGCCGAGAACGCGGGCGAGGCGATCAGCCCGTTGAGGCGCAGCGCCAGCGCGGTGCGCTCCTTCGGCGGGAAGAACGTGTCGACGTCGAAGACGCCGAGCTTGCCGCAGCGGCGGCGCCTGGATCTCGCCGATCAGCGTCGCCAGGTCGAGGTCCCGCCCCGCCCGCCACGCGTGCTCGATCAGGTTCGAGAGCAGCACGAACTCGCGGCTGGCCAGCGGGTCGGCCTGCGATGCCGATCAGCCCGAGCAGGCTCGTCACCGTGCCCTCGATCTCGTCCCGCAGCGTCTCCGACTCGGTCTCCCACGACAGCGGCGGCGCCTGCAGCGAGCCGACGACGTTGAGCGGCACGCCGGCCTTCGAGCCGGGCGTGTAGATCGTCATCTCGGCGGCCTCGCGCAGCGCGCGGATGCGCTCGGGCCCGATCCCGTGCGACTCGAGGCCCGCCTTCCAGTCCGCCGCGGTCTTCGCCGCGAAGCTCGTCCGCGCTCATGCCCGCCGTGCGCGCGTCGTCCTCGTTCACCCACGGCCGGAAGTCGGCCGGCGCGAGCTCGGGGAACGCGAGCAGCAGGTTGCCCATGTCGCCCTTGGGGTCGAGGATCAGCGCCGGCACGCCCGCGAGCAGGGCCTCCTCGAGCAGCACGATGCCGAGGCCGGTCTTGCCCGAGCCGGTCATGCCCACGATGACGCCGTGGGTCGTCAGGTCGGCGGAATCGACCGCGACGGGCGCGCCAGGAGGATCGACGCTCGACCCGAGGACCAGATCGGCCACGCCGCGAGTCTAATCCGACCTAGAGTCCCGCCATGATCGAACAGCTGCGGGTGAAGCCGGGTGGGAAGGCGAGGATCGCGAGCCGCGACGCGCGCGACACGCTCGGGATCGACGACAAGGCGGCCGGGAAGGCGCGGCTGGAGGAGGTCGTCGAGCGCATCGCCGCGCTCCAGCACGCGGCTGTACGCCGAGGGCTCGCACAGCGTGCTGCTCGTGCTCCAAGGGCTCGACGCGTCGGGCAAGGACGGCGTGATCCGGTCGGTCTTCACCGGCGTGAACCCGCAGGGCGTGCGCATGGCCTCGTTCAAGGCGCCGTCCGCGGCGGAGCTCGCCCACGACTACCTGTGGCGCATCCACGCGGCGCTCCCGGCGCGCGGCGAGATCGGCATCTTCAACCGCTCGCACTACGAGGACGCCGTCACCGTGCGCGTGCTGAACCTGGCGCCCGAAGACGCGTCACCGACCGCCGCCACGGGCACATCCGCGAGTGGGAGCGGCATGCTGACCGACGAGGGGACGACGATCGTCAAGGTCTTCCTCAACGTCTCCAAGGACGAGCAGCGCGCGCGGCTGCAGGAGCGCGTCGACGACCCCGAGAAGCGCTGGAAGTTCAACCCGCGCGACCTCGAGATGCGCGAGCACTTCGACGAGTACATCGCCGCCTACGAGCGCGCGATCAACGCGACCTCGACCGAGTGGGCGCCGTGGCACGTCGTCCCGGCCGACCGCAACTGGGTCAAGGCCCTGGCCGTCGGCGAGCTGCTGCTCGACGCGCTCGAGCGCATCGGCCCGAAGATCCCCGACCCGCCGCCGGGGATCGAAGGGCTGAAGGTCGTCTAGTTCAGGACGAAGGTGATCTTCAGGTGCACGCGGAAGTGGTGCGTGCCGTCCCGGATGTCGACCTCCTGGCCGTCGACCCAGGCGCCCTGGATGTTCTGCAGCGTCTCGCCGGCCTTCGCGAGGCCCTTGCGGACGGCGTCGTCGAAGCCGTCCGGCGATTCCGACGTGAGCTCGATGATCTTGGCGACGGACACGGGCGCCTCCCTTTCGGTCGTGCGGAACGGCACGAGCATACCCGCACCGATGAGTTTCCAGCGGACGCCCAGTCGTAGGGGGCAGACATGAATCCTCCCCATGAACAGGAGTCCCTCGTGACCGCCCAGGAGACCGCCGACGCTCGCCGCTGGCCGGCCCTCTTCACGCTCTGCGTCGGCATGCTGATGATCGTGCTCGACGTCACGGTCGTGAACGTCGCTCTTCCCTCGATCCAGACCGACCTCGGCTTCTCGCAGTCCGACCTCGCCTGGGTCGTCAACGCCTACCTGATCAGCTTCGGCGGCCTGCTGCTGCTCGCCGGCCGGCTCGGCGACCTGATCGGCCGCCGCCGCGTCTTCCTGATCGGCCTCGCGCTCTTCACGGTCGCATCGCTGCTCTGCGGCCTCGCCCAGAGCCAGGGGATGCTGATCGGCGCCCGCTTCGTCCAGGGCGTCGGCGGCGCGATGACGTCCGCCGTGATCCTCGGCATGATCGTGACCATGTTCCCCGATCCGCGCGAGCAGGCGAAGGCGATCGGCATCTACGGCTTCGTCGCGTCGGCGGGCGGCTCGATCGGCCTGCTGGCCGGCGGCGTCCTGACCGAGGCGATCAGCTGGAACTGGATCTTCTACATCAACCTGCCGATCGCGATCGGCACGGCGATCGCCGCCGCGCGGCTGATCGCTCCCGACCAGGGCATCGGCCTCGGCCGCGGCGCGGACGTGCTCGGCGCCTCGCTCGTCACCAGCGTCGCTGATGCTCGGCGTCTACACGATCGTCAAGGCCAGCGAGCACGGCTGGGCGCTCCGCCCACACGCTCGTGCTCGGCGCCGTGGCGGTCGCGCTGCTCGCCGCGTTCGTGCTGCGCCAGGCCCGCGCCGGCAACCCGCTGATGCCGCTGCGCGTGTTCCGCTCGCGCAACGTCACCGGGCACCAACCTCGTGCAGATCGTGGTCGTCGCCGGCATGTTCAGCATGTTCTTCATGGGCACGCTGTACCTGGAGCAGGTGCTCGGCTTCGACCCGCTGGAGATCGGCCTCGCGTTCCTGCCGATGTCGGTCGTGATGGGCGTCTTCTCGGTCGCCGTCTCGGCGCGCCTGACCGCCCGCTTCGGCGCGCAGTCGGTGCTCGTGCCCGCGCTCGTGCTGATCGCCGCCGCGCTCGCGCTGTTCGCCCGCGTGCCGGTCGACGGCAGCTACTGGGTCGACGTGCTGCCGGCCGTGCTGCTGCTCGGCGTCGGCGCCGGGCTCGCGTTCCCGTCGCTGATGACGCTGGCGATGTCGGGCGTCGACCCGGCGGACGCCGGGCCTCGCCTCCGGCCTGGTCAACACGACCGCGCAGGTCGGCGGCGCGCTCGGCCTCGCCGTCCTGGCGACGCTGTCGACGAGCCGCACCGAGGACCTGCTGGCGGGCGGCGAGTCGACCGCGGCCGCGCTGACCGGCGGCTACCAGCTCGCGTTCGTCGTCGGCGCCGGCCTGATCGTCGCCGGCATCGCGATCGCGCTCGCGATGCTGCGGCCCGACCGCACCAACGCCCGCACCGCCCCGAACCGCAAGCCCGCGATCGAAGGAGTCTGAGCATGCTCAAGGACACCAAGGCATTCAGCGGCTTCGCCGCCCCGGACATCGAGCCGCTGCGCGCCTTCTACGGCGACACGCTCGGGATCGACGTGACCGAGGAGTACGGGATGCTCACGCTGCACCTGGAGGGCGGGCAAGCGGCCGACGCTGATCTACCCGAAGCCCGACCACGAGCCCGCGAACTACACGATCCTCAACTTCGACGTCGACGACATCGACGCCACGGTCGACGCGCTCGCCGAGCGCGGCGTCGAGTTCGAGAAGTACGGCGCGGACTTCGGCCAGGACGAGCGCGGCATCGCGCGCGGCGAGGGCCCGCCGATCGCCTGGTTCAAGGACCCGGCGGGCAACATCCTGTCCGTGCTCCAGGAGAGCTCAGAGCCACTCGGTGGCGAACCGCTCGCTGAGGTGGATGTCCACCTGGCGCAGCGGTCCGTCGCCGGAGTTCCAGAAGCGGTGGGGGAGGCCGGCGGGGAGGATCACGATCTCGCCGGCCTTCACCTCGCGCTCGACCTCGCCGGCCACGAACGTGGCGACGCCCTCCTGCACGATGAAGACCTCGTCGTACTGGTGGCGGTGCAGGCTCGGGCCCTTGCCGGGCTCGACGTCGACGAGGATCAGGCAGAGGCCGACGCCGCCGTGCAGGTAGCCCTCCAGCTCGCGCGAGAAGTTGCTCTTGGGGAGCTCGGACTGGGAGAGGATCTGAAGTTCGCTCACCCAGCGAACTATGCCGCTTCGAGCAGCTCGCGCGTGGCCGGCAGCGCGCCGAGGGTGCGCAGCGCGCGGTCCTCGACCTGGCGCACCTGGTGCGGCTTGACGCCGAGCGCGCGCGCCGTCTCGGTGGCGGTGTGCGGCGCCTCGCCGCCGAGCCCGTAGCGCAGCTGCAGCACGCGCCGCTCCGGCGCGGGCAGGCGCTCGAGCGCGGCGGCGACGCCGGCCTGCTCGGCGCCGGCGAGCGCGACGTCCTCCGGCGTCGGGAGGTCGGCCGGCAGCAGGTCGCCGAGCGCGGTCTCGCCGTCGTCGGACACGGTCGCGTCGAGCGAGATGGCGCGGCGGCCGGCGCCGCGCAGGCGCTCGACCTCGTCGGGCTCCCACTCGAGGTGGTCGGCGAGCTCGAGCACGCTCGGGGTCGCGCCGAGCTTGCCGGTCAGGACGCGCTCGGCGATCTCGAGCTTGCGCACGCGGTCGGCGACCGGCACCGGCAGGCGGACGACGCGGCCCTTGTCGGCCAGCGCACGGCCGACGGCCTGGCGGATCCACAGCGTCGCGTACGTGGAGAAGCGGTGGCCGCGGCGGTAGTCGAACTTCTCGACCGCGCGCACGAGGCCGATCGTGCCCTCCTGGATCAGGTCCTGCAGCGTGAGGCCGGCGTCCTCGCGCTGGAAGCGCTTGGCGACGTGCACCACGAGCCGCAGGTTGGCCTCGATCATGCGGTCCTTCGCGGCGAGGTCGCCGCGCTCGACGCGGCGCGCGAGCTCCAGCTCCTGCGCCGCGGTCAATAGCGGCGTGCGCGCGAGCCGGCGCAGGTACAGCGCCAGTCCGTCGTCGTGGCGATCGCTCATGGCGAGCACTGTCGGCGCGTGCCCTCAAGGATCCCTGAGCGTTGCCTCAAGGGACCCTGAAGCCTTATGCGGCCATGACGCGCGCGTACCTAGCGTCGGCAGCGGACCACGACCAAAAGGACCTTCCGCATGGACCGCCTCTGGACAGACGGGCCGCCGACCCGCACACAACCGACTCCTCCCCGCGCCCGCCCGCCGTACGCGGCTCCGGCGACCCCGCCGCCCGCGCCGGCACCGCACCGCGGCGGCGGCCGCTTCCTCGCCGCGCTCGGCGGCGGTACCGTCTCGGCCGTGCTCGTCTCCGCCGTGCTGCTCGGCACCGGCGTGGTCGGCGGCGACGACAACGGCGCGGCGACCGCGAACGGCGGCACGCCTCCGGCCGCGGCCGCGCCCGCCGGCAACGGCGGCCGAAACTCCGACGTCGTCCGCAGCGTCTACGCCGCGGCCAGCCCGAGCGTCGTCTCGGTCCGCCAGCAGGCGGCTCCGGCACCGGCTTCGTCGTCGACGCCGACGGCACGATCGTCACCAACGCGCACGTGGTCGGGGACGCCGAGCCAGGTGCAGGTCCGCTTCGACGACGACGGCCAGCGCCGTGCCGCGCCGCGTCCTCGGCAGCCGACCCGTCCTCCGACCTCGCCGTCCTGCAGCGTCGACCCGAGCGCGGCGCCGCGGCGTCGCGCCGCTCGCCGCTCGCCGACTCCGACAACGTCCAGGTCGGCGACCCCGCGGTCGCCATCGGCTACCCGCTCGGGCTCGACCGCACCGCGACGGCCGGCATCGTCTCCGGCCTCGGCCGCGAGATCCGGGCGCCGAACGGCTTCTCGATCGACGAGGTCATCCAGACCGACGCGCCGATCAACCCCGGCAACTCCGGCGGCCCGCTGATCGACGCGCGCGGCCGCGTGATCGGCGTCAACTCGCAGATCGCGACCGCGGGCGGCAGCCAGGGCAACGTCGGCATCGGCTTCGCCGTCCCGGCCAACACGCGTGCGCGACGTCGTGCCGCAGCTGCAAGGGCGGCCAGACGCCCGAGCCGCCCTACCTCGGCCTGCAGACCACGCCGGCGAGCGGCGGCGGCGCCGAGGTCGCGGAGGTCACCCCGGCGGCCCGCCGGCCGCGGCCGGCCTGCGCGCGGGCGACATCGTCACCGAGGTCGACGGCGAGGCGGTCACCGACGCCGGACGACGTCGCGCAGCGCGATCGACGACGACGCGCCCGGCGACCGATCATCGCTGACGCGTCCGCCGCGACGGCTCGGAGCCAGGAGATCCAGGTGACCCTCGGCTCGCGGCCCGCGCAGACGCCGTGAGCTTCCAGGCCCCGCTCTTCCTGCTCGCGCTGCTGCTCGTGCCGCTGGCCGCGGCGGCCTACGTCGCCGCCCAGCGCCGCGCCGCGCCGCCGTCGACGCGTTCGCGAGCCCCGCCGTCCGTGCGTCGGCGCTGCCGCGCACGCCCGGCTGGCGCCGGCACGCGCCGATGGCGCTCTACGCGCTCGCGCTCGCCGCGCTGGTCGGTCGCGCTCGCGCGGCCGCAGGCGACGGTCGCGCTGCCCGACGAGCGCGCGCCGTCGTCCTCGTCACCGATCACTCCGGCTCGATGCAGGCGACGGACGTCGCGCCCAACCGGCTCGTCGCGGCCAAGACCGCGGCCGACCGACTTCCTCGACGAGGTGCCCGGACCGCGTGCGGGTCGGCTCGTCGCGTTCAACCAGGACGCCGAGCTCGCGGCGCCGACGACCGACCGCGAGCCGCTGCGGACGCGATCGACGCGGCTGACGCCGACGGGCGGCACGGCCACCGGCGACGCGCTCACGGCCGCGCTCGACCTCGTCCGCCGCGGCACGCACACGAACAGCGGCGAGCCGCCGCCGGCCGCGATCGTCCTGCTCTCCGACGGCAAGTCCACGCACGGCCGCGACCCGCTGCCGGTCGCCCAGGAGGCCGGCCGACCTCGGATCCCGATCTACACGGTCGCGCTCGGCACCGACCAGGGGACGATCAGCTCGCCGGCACCGACGGCGTCAGCGCGCCGCGGTCCCGCCCGACCACGGCACGCTGGCGCAGATCGCCGAGGTCTCCGGCGGCCACGCGTTCGCGGCCGACGACGCCGACGGGCTCGAGCGCCGTCTACGAGCGGCTCGGCTCGCAGGTGATGACGAAGACGGAGCAGCGCGAGGTCACCGCCGCGTTCGCCGGCGGGGCGCTCGCGCTCGTCGCGCTCGGCGCGCTGCTCTCGCTGCGCTGGTTCGGCCGCCTCGTCTTAAGGACTTACGGTTCCTTCAGTGTTGGTCCGCTTGACTGCGGCGGCATGCGGAAGATCGGAACGCGCTCCGTGTTCGCCGGGGCACTCTGTGCGGGCGTCGCCATGGTCGGGCGACGTCCGTGCACGGCCTGATGGCGGCTCGACGCGGAGCTGCAGCGCTCAGCGGTCGCGGCTCGACGAACGCAAGAGCGACTCGATCCGCGTCAGCTCCGCCGCTGCGGGGCAGCGACTGCCCCGACGTGGCGCCCCACGGCGTCCGCGAAGACCGGATCTGACGGGAACTGCACCTCGGCGACAGCCCGCCGCCGGTCCGCGGGCGCGAGGCTGCAGCCGCGCGCCGTGCGCGTCGGCGACCGCGCGCACGATCGAGAGGCCGAGGCCCGCGCCGGGCCGGTCGGCGTCGCGGTCGAGGCGCTCGAACGGCTCCGCGAGCCGCCGCACGTCCTCGCCGCGGATCGCCCGGCCCGGTGTTCTCCGACGCGCACGCGGCCCGGGACGGATCGTGACCTCGACCCAGCCGCCGGGCTCGTTGTGGCGGACGGCGTTCTCGACCAGGTTCGCGACGAGCCGCTCGACCAGCGGCGCGGTCGCCGGTCAGCGGCGCCGGCCTCGACGTCGAGCGTGACGCCGACCTCGCGCGCGTTCGCCTCGGGCCCGACCTGCGCGGCGGCGGTGCGGGCGGCCGCCGCGAGGTCGACCGGCTCGCGGCGCGCGCAGGCCGCGCTGGCTGCGGGCGAGCACCATCAGCCCGTCGAGCAGCGCCTCGGTGCGGTCGGTCGCCTCGAGCACGGCCGCGCCCATCTCGCGCAGCTCGTCGACGCCCGCGTCGGGGTCGGCGAGCGTGACCTCGGTCTCGGCGCGGATGACGGTCAGCGGCGTGCGCAGCTCGTGGCTCGCGTTGGCCACGAAGCGCCGCTGGGCGTCGAACGAGGCGGCGAGCCGGTCGAGCATCGTCGTCGACCGTGTCGGCGAGCTCGCGCAGCTCGTCCTGCGGGCCGGTGGAGGCGATCCGCTCGTCGAGCCGCTCGTCGTGACGCGGCGGGCGACCGCGCTGACGTCGCGCATCGGGCGCAGCGCGCGCCCGGCGACGTAGCCAGCCGAGCGCGACCGCGACGAGCAGCGTGCCGCCGAGCGCGAGCAGCAGCTGCGAGTCCAGCCGGGCGAGCGACTCGTCGGCGAAGCCGGGCGGCAGCGTGCGCTCGCAGGTGGCGGTGCACGAGCCACGCGCAGACGCCGAGCAGCACGGCGCCGCTGGCGCCGAACAGGAGGGTGTAGAGCGCGGTGAGGCGGAGGCGGAGGGTCACACGCGGTAGCCGGCGCCGCGCACCGTGTGGACCACGGGCGGGTCGCCGAGCTTGCGGCGCAGCGTCATCACGGTCATGCGGACGGTGTTGGTGAACGGGTCGGTCTCCTCGTCCCAGGCCTTGTCGAGCAGCTCGTCGGGTGACACGACCGCGCCGTCGGCCTCCATCAGGACCTCGAGCACGGCGAGCTCCTTCGGCGACAGCTCGATCTCGCGGCCGGCGCGCGTGACCCTGCGGCGCGCCGGGTCGAGCTCGACGTCCCCGGCCACCATCACCGGCGGCCGCACCGCGCCGTTGCGGCGGGCCAGGGCGCGGATGCGCGCGACCAGCTCGGCGAAGCGGAACGGCTTCGGCAGGTAGTCGTCGGCGCCGAGCGCCAGCCCGCCGACGAGGTCGTCGACCCCGGCGGCGGCCGTCAGCATCAGCACCTTCGTCTGCGGGCGCTCGGCGGTCAGCGTGCGGCAGACGTCGTCGCCGTGCAGCTCGGGCAGGTCGCGGTCGAGCACGACCACGTCGTACGGAGCGGTCAGCGCCTTCTGCAGCGCGCTCGCGCCGTCGCGGGCGAGGTCGACCGCCATGCCCTCGCGGCGCAGGCCGCGGGCGACGGCGTCCCCGACCCGGGGCTGGTCCTCGGCGATCAGCACGCGCATGCGGGACACAGTGGCGGGTGCGCGTGAAGGCGCGCGAAACGTGGGCTAAACGGCGCCTCAGTGCGCCGGCGGCTTATCCGTTGCTGACGCACCGCGCGGCAGCCTCGCCGTCATGACCGATGCTCCGACGACTGACGCCGTGCCCGTCCGCCAAGCGATCGAGGGTGCGCTCTACGAGATCAAGCGCGTGATCGTCGGCCAGGACGCGATGCTCGAGCGGCTGCTCGTGGCGCTCCTGGCCGGCGGTCACGTGCTGCTCGAGGGCGTGCCCGGGCTGGCCAAGACGCTCACCGTGCGCACGCTCGCCGACGTGCTGGGCGGCTCCTTCCGCCGCGTCCAGTTCACGCCCGACCTCGTGCCCGCCGACCTCGTCGGCACGCGCATCTACCGGCCCGACAGCGGCCGCTTCGACACCGAGCTCGGCCCGGTGTTCGGCAACTTCCTGCTCGCCGACGAGATCAACCGCGCGCCCGCCAAGGTGCAGAGCGCCCTGCTGGAGGTCATGCAGGAGCGCCAGGTGACGATCGGCGGCGAGACCCATCCCGTCCCCGCGCCGTTCCTCGTGCTGGCGACGCAGAACCCGATCGAGTCCGAGGGCACGTACCCGCTGCCCGAGGCGCAGGTCGACCGCTTCCTGCTGAAGCTGATCGTCGACTACCCGGACCTCGGCGAGGAGGCGGCGGTCGTGGGCCGCTCGCTCGCGCCGTCGCCGCCGGAGATCGTCGAGCGGCTCTCGACCGACGACCTGCTGCTGTTCTCGGCCCAGGCGAAGCGCGTGTTCGTCGACCGCGACGTGATCGGCTACGCCGTCCAGCTCGCCGACGCGACGCGCCACCCCGAGCGCTACGGCCAGGCGGAGATCGCGCCGTACATCGAGTTCGGCTCGAGCCCGCGCGGGCCGATCGGCCTGATCGCCGCCGCCCAGGCGCTCGCGCTGCTGCGCGGCCGCCGGCACGTGATCGCGTCCGACGTGCGCGACCTCGCCCCCGACGTCCTGCGCCACCGGCTCGTGCTCTCGTACGAGGCGCTGAGCGACAACGTCGCGCCCGACGACCTGCTCGACAAGCTGCTGACCGCGGTCGACGAGCCGGGCGACGCGCTGACCGACCGGAGCCGGGAGCAGGTCGCGGCATGAGCCGGCTCGCGCCGCCGGTCGGGCGCCAGGGGCCGGGCCCGATGCCGGGCCAGCTCCTGCAGGCGCTCGACCTGGCGATCGCCCGCCGGGCCGGCGGCGCGCTGCCGGGCGACCACATGGCGCCCGGGGCCGGCGCGGGCACCGAGCTCGTGCAGCTGCGGCCGTACCAGGTCGGCGACGACGTCCGCCAGCTCGACCCGGCCGCGTCCGCGCGCACCGGGATCCCGCACGTGCGCCTGCAGGTGCCCGAGCGGGCGCTGACGACGTGGATCGTGCTCGACGTCTCGCCGTCGATGGCGTTCGGCACCGCCGACCGGCTGAAGGCGGACGTGGCCGAGGGCGTCGCGTCCGCCGTCGCGCGCCTCTCCACCCGTCGCGGTGGGCGGGTCGCGCTGATCACGTGTGGTGCCCCGGTCGAGCGGCTGCTGCCTCCGCGCGGCGGCCGGCACGCCCAGCTGATGCTGCGGCGCGTGCTCGGCGAAGGGGTCGCCGCCGACGGCGAGGGTCGCGCCGACGGGCTGGCGCGCGGTCTGCGGCGTGCCGGTCGCATCGCGCGCCGGCCCGGCCTCGTCGTGGTCGTCTCCGACTTCCGCGCCGAGGCAGGCTGGCGCGCCCGCTCGCCGCGCTGTCGGCGCGGCACTCCGTGCTCGCCGTCGAGGTCCGCGACCCGCGCGAGGCGGCGCTCCCGCGCGCCGGTCACCTCGCGCTCGTCGACCCGGAGACCGGGCGCGTGGTCGAGCTCGACAGCGCCCAGAGCCGCGTGCGCGAGAAGTACGCCGGGCTCGAGGCCGAGCGCCGCGCCGCGGTCGCCGCCGACCTGCGCCACAGCCGCGCCGACCACGTCGTGCTCGACACGTCGCAGGACTGGCTGCGCGAGCTCGGCCGTCATCTCGACCGCCCCGGGAGGAGGCCGGCCGCATGAGCTTCGCCGCACCGCTGTTCCTGCTCGGCCTGCTGATCGTGCCGATCGGCGTCGCGCTGCACCTGCTCGCCCAGCGGCGCCGCCGCCGCTACGCCGTGCGCTTCCCGGGCGCGCCGCTGGCCGCGCTCGCCGCGCCCGCCGGCTCGCGCTGGGTCCGCCACGTGCCGTCGCTGCTGCTCGCCCTCGCGGTCGCCGGCCTGGTCACCGCGCTGGCGCGGCCCGAGGCGACGATCGCCGTCCCGGTCGAGCAGGCGACCGTCGTGCTCGTCACCGACGTCTCGCGCTCGATGGAGGCGACCGACGTCGCGCCCGACCGCCTCAGCGCGGCGCGCTCGGCGGCCGAGGACTTCCTCGAGGAGGCGCCGGAGGAGCTGCGCGTCGGCGCGGTCTCGTTCAGCGACACCGCGCGCGTCATGCAGCCGCCGACGATCGACCACGAGCAGGTGCGCGCCGCGCTGGCCGGGCTCGCGACCGAGGGCGGCACCGCCACCGGCGACGGCCTCGCGACCGCCCTCGAGCTCGCTCGAGGGCGAGGAGGGCGAGGAGCGCCCGCCGGCCGCGATCGTGCTGCTCTCCGACGGCGCGTCCACCACCGGGCAGGACCCGGTCGAGGTCGCCCGCGAGGCGCGGCAGGCCGGCGTGCCGGTCTACACGGTCGCGCTCGGCACGGCCGACGGCGTGGTCGACGGCAACCTGCGCGTCCCGCCCGACCCGGAGGCGATGCGCGAGATCGCGTCGGCCTCCGGCGGCGAGGCGTTCGAGGCGGCCGACGGCGACGAGCTCGCCGCCGTCTACGAGCGGCTCGGCTCCCAGCTCGGCACGCGCGAGGAGACGCGCGAGATCACGGCCGGCTTCGCCGGCGCGGGCCTGCTCCTGCTCGTCGGCGCCGCGTTCGGCTCCGTGCGGCGGTTCGGGCGGCTGCCGTGAGGATCGCGGCAGCCGTGTTCGCGCGCGATGCCGATGGCCGTCATGCCGAGCAAGCGGGCTCGTAGTCGCGGCCCGGCAGGAACTCGTCCCATTCCGCGCGCGTGAGCGTGCGGCCGGCGATCCCGCATGCCTGGCGGACGAGGGATGCAGCGCGGATGTCCCAGCGGTACGCCTGTCCGGTGTCGTAGCCGGCGACGACCGCGTCGCCGTCCGGGGTCAGCATCCCGATGACCCCATGCCCGGGTAAGCCGGGCAGCGGCGCACCGATGGCCTGTTCGCTCTTGATGTCCCAGAGTCGCACGGTGCCGTCCAAGCTGCTCGTGGCCAGCGTGCGGTTGTCGCGGCTGATCGTGACCCAGTAGATCGGCCCGGCATGCCCGGACAACACGCGCGTGACCGGCGTCCAGTCCTCGGTCGACCACACCTGCGCCCCGTTCGGGTTGGTGACCGCGAGCAGCCGGCCGTCGGGCGAGAAGCGTGCCATGTCGATGCCGTCGACGCTCGTGACGCTGCGAGCCCGGCGTCGGGTGCGAGCGTCCCAGATCTCCAGTCTGCTGCCGAAGGCCACCGTGACCCAGCGGCCGTCGGGGCTCAGCTGCACGTCGCGGGGGGCCTGACGGAAGCGCAGCGGTGGCCCGAGCGGCCGACCGTCGGGCAGCGACCAGAAGCGCACGATGGGGTGGTTGCCGCCGGTCACGAGCAACCGGCCGTCGGCGCTGATGCCCGGCGTCCAGATCCACCCGTGGGCTCCGCGCAGGCGCCGGAGGACGCGGCCAGAGTCGGCGTCGGCGAGGGCGAGGAAGCCCGTGGCGCTGCCCACGACCAATCGGTGGCTGCCGGGCACGAAGCCGATGCCGAGGATCATCGGGTAGCCGGCCGTGATGACCTGGAACCGCATGCGCGGTTCCAGGGTGCGCGCGTCGACGACGCTCACCGCGCCGTCGTTCTGCCCGGCTGCGATCAGGCGGCCGTCGGCGCTCATGGCGTAGCGAGGGTTGTCGACGTTGGCCGAGCCGGCGCGGAACGGCCGCCCGAGGCGGCGTGTGCCGCCGAGGTCCCACGCGAAGACGCTGCGGTCGAGCCCGCCGCTGTAGAGCGTCTTGCCGTCGCTGGTGATGGCGAACGAGCGCACCGGCCCCGCGTGGCCGGTGAGCGTCTCGGCCACTTTCGCCCGGCCTACGTCCCACCTGGAGATCTGGCCGTCGACGTTCCCGGTGATCACGGAACGGCCGTCCGGCGTGAAGGCGACACTGTTGATCGCGGCGCCGCGCGGTCCGACTGCGGTGCGGGCTCGGCCCGCGCGCAGGTCCACCAGGCGCAGCGAGCCGTCGTCCCCGCCAACCGCGAGCGTACGGTCGTCAGGACTGAGCTCGGACGCGGTGACGTCGCCGACGGCGGCGTGGATGCGCCGCAGGATCTGCGCGCTGTCCGCGTCGCGCACGATCGTCTCGTCGGGCCCGTCCACGACCAACCGGCGCCCGTCGCTCGTCACGTTGACGGGCGAGCCCCCGGGCTTGCCGTCGGCTATCAGCCGGCCGGCGGTGACGTCCGCCGGCGGGCCCAGTCGCCGGCCTGTGCGCGGATCGAAACGGACGAGCTGGGATTGGTCTGTCGAGAAGTCGACCAGCACCGCGGAGAGCGTGCCCCCGTCGGCCGAGTACCGCAGCACGACCACGCGCCGCCGGGCCGGGATCTCCAGCTGCGCTGCAGCACGCCGTGTGCGCGCGTCGAGCACCGAGACCCGCCCGTGCCTTCGCACCCCTTCGCGCGACGGCCAGATGGCGGCCGTCGGGACTGTACGCCAGCGCGTCGGCGCCGCTGTCGGCCGGGGCTCGCAGACGGGTCGACAGGCGGCTCGAGCGTGGCCAACCGGCGCCGTGTGCGCGCGTCGTAGAACGTCACGTTGCCGCCGTCGTCGCCGATGGCCAGCGTGCGGTCGTCGGGACTGAGTGCGACGCTGAGAACGCCCCGGCCGGTCGGGCGCCTAGTCGATCGGCGGTGGCACGGATGCCACCGTCAGCCGCGGCGGCTCGGAGGTCTCGCCCGCCTCGTCGAACACGCCGAGCGACTCGAGCTCGAGCACGAGCACGATCTGCGGGACGGCGACCGCGAGGTACTCGTGGCGCTCGGGCTCGCGGCTCCCGTCGATGAACCGGATCTCCACGTCGGTGACGGCGAGGAAGTCGCGCTCGTGGGCGTTGAGGAAGTCGGTCGTGCGCGACCGGTACCCCTCGTTGGGCAGCTGCAGCGTGCCCTCGATCTCGTGGCGCTGGGTCTCGATGCGAACGCGTTCACGGCGGAAGTGCATGGCTTCAGTATCGGCCATCGGTGCCGCGCCCTCTATAGGGTCCGGTCCCGAATGGCCGACGCCGACGCGATCCTGCGCCCCTGGTGGGACCGCCTGCGCGAGGACGTCGGCGAGCTGGACCTGTTCGACGCGCACACGCACGTCGGCGCCGACGACCCGGACGGCTACACGCAGACGCCGGAGCAGCTGCTCGCCGTGCTGGCGGTCGCAGGCGCGCGCGGCGTCGTGTTCCCGATGCAGGAGCCCGCCGGCTACCCGGCCGCCAACGACCGCGTGATCGCGGCCGCCGCCGACTCGGGCGGCCGGCTGCGAGGCGTTCTGCCGCGTCGACCCGCACAGCGGTGCCGCCGCCGAGGCGCGGCGCTGCCTCGACGCGGGCGCGCGCGGCATCAAGCTGCACCCGCGGGCGGAGCGGTTCACGCTGTCCGAGCCGGCCATCCGCGAGGTGGTGGCGCTCGCGCACGAGCGGCGCGTGCCGGTCCTGATCCACGCGGGGCGAGGGATCCCGGCGCTCGGCCAGGACACGGTGCGCCTCAGCGGCGAGTTCCCGGGCGCGCGGCTGATCCTCGCGCACGCCGCGATCTCCGACCTCGCCTGGCTCTGGCGGGTGCTGCCGCAGCATCCGAACCTGTTCGTCGACACCGCGTGGTGGACGCCGGCCGACCTGATCGCGCTGTTCACGCTCGCGCCGCCGGCGAACGTGCTGTGGGCGAGCGACTCGCCGTACGGCCTGCCGCTGACGTCGGCGGTGCTGCACCTGCGCTGCGCGCTGCAGGCCGGGCTCGGCCCGGAGGCGCTGCGGGCGGTCGCCGGGGGGCAGCTGGAGCGGGCGCTCGCGGGCGACGAGCCGCTCGACGCCGGGCCGCCGCCGCTGCGCGCGCGGGCCCTCGACCCGCTGCTCGAGCGTGTCGTCGCGCACCTCACGACCGCGCTCGGCCGGGTCTTCGCCCACGGCGATCCGGAGGAGCCGGTCGCGCTCTCCCGGCTCGCCTGCGCGGTCGGCGAGGACGGCCCGCACGCCGACGTCCACGCCGCCGTCCTGGCGCTGCTCGACGCCTACGACGAGGCGGTCGGCGAGCCTTCGGCCCCGGGCCGGCCGTTCCCGGAGGCGGTGCGGCTGCTCGTCGCCGCGGTCACGATCGCGCGCACGCCCGACGTGCCCGCTCCCGGGCGTGCAGCGAATCCCCGCCGCTCGGCGCAGGGCGCGAAATCGCGACGGCGGTGCTCGGCGATCACCGTCTGGAGCACACCGCGACTGGTCATCTGCCGCCGGCGCATTTCCGAATCACCGCGCGGACCCAGCCGGCGCCGCGAGCACCGGCGACCGCCCGTGCTTCCGCGGCCGGCGCTAGTCCTCGCCGCCGCCGACGATCGGCTGGCCGGTCGGCGGGCGGTAGACCGGGCAGCGGCCGTAGACGCGGGTCATGTAGAGCTCGCGGCCGCCGGCGGTGTCGGCCGATGCGCTGACGCGCGTCTCCTTGCCGTCGATCAGCACCGTGACGGTGGCGGGCGAATCGACGCCGGTGAGGCGGACCGTCTCGGTCCCGGCCACGTGGATGCGGACCGAGGCGAGCTCGACGCCGGCCGGCGGGTCGACGCGGACGCGGACCTTCTCGCCCGGGCGGCACGCGGAGGGCATGTCGAACACCGCGCGCGGGCGGACGTCGGGCTCCTGCACGGAGCGCGGCGGCGAGTCCTGCGCGAGCGCCGTAGCACCGATTCCGAGCGCGATGAACGGCAGCAACAGCGCGGGGCGACGCATCCATCCAAGGTATCCGACGGGTGTGGTGACGTGCAGAAATGTCACTGTGCTGTCACCGCTGCGACTGGTCGGGCCCGCTCAGCCTCGTCCAGGCCTGCCCGCGCTGCGGCGCGACGCTCTCGGTGGCCGGCGCGGGGCGGGGTGAGTGGACCGGGGCCGGGCTCTGGCGCTACCGCTCGTGGCTGCCGGCGAGCGGCCCGCCGGTGACGCTCGGCGAGGGCGGCACGCCGCTGCTCGAGGGCGCGGGGCGTGGCTGAAGAACGAGGCGGCGAACCCGACGCTGTCGTTCAAGGACCGGCCGGTGGCGGTCGCGGCGACGCTGGCGCGCGAGCTCGGGGCGGAGGGGCTCCTGTGCGCCTCGACCGGCAACACGGCGGTCTCGGTCGCCGCCTACGGCGCGCGCGCCGGGCTGCCGGTCGTCTGCCTCGTGCCCGACGGCACCGCGACCGGCAAGCTGCGGCTCGTGGTCGGCGCCGGCGCGCGGCTGCTGCGGGTGGCCGGGACGTACAGCGACGCGCACGCGCTGGCCGCCGCTCTGGCGGCGCGGACCGGGTGGGCGAACCTGACGACGACGTACGTCAACCCGTTCATGCTCGAGGGCGACAAGACCGTCGCGTTCGAGCTCCACGAGGCGATCGGCGTACCCGACGCGGTGGTGATCCCGGTCGGCGCCGGGCCGCTGCTCGGCGGGATCGCGAAGGGGTTCGAGGAGATCGGCGCAGGGTCGCCGCGGCTGTTCGCGGTCCAGGCGGCGGGCTGCGCGCCGATCGTGCGGGCGTTCGACGTCCGGCGAGCCGGTGCGGGCGTGGGCGGCGCCCGCCACGCGGGCCGGCGGCATCGCCGATCCGCTCACCGGCTACGAGGCCGACGGCGACCGCACGCTGGCCGCGGTGCGAGCGAGCGGCGGCGCCGCGATCGCGGTGCCGGACGAGGCGATGGTTCAGGCGGCGGACGAGCTCGCGCGCACGGTCGGGCTGACGGTCGAGCTGTCCGCGGCGGCCGCGCTCGCCGGCTGGCGTGCGCTGGTGGACGACGGGCGCGTCGGCGCGGCGGAGACGACCGTGCTCGTGCTCACCGGGCACGCGAGCAAGGACCCGCCGCCGGTCGCCGACGAGGCCGACGCGAGCCCGCTGGTCGCCACGCTCGCGGAGGCCGAGCGCGCGCTCAGCGCCGTCCGCCGCCGCTGAGCGCCGCGACCGCGCCGAGCGCGATGTAGATGCCGCCGCTCACGCGGTCGAGCGCGGCCCGCTGCGCCAGCCGCCCGCCGAGCGCGCCCGCGACGGCGACGTAGACGAGGTCGACGACGAGGCCGATCGCGAACATCAGCAGGCCGAGCACGATCGTCTGCAGCACGAGCGAGCCGGCGGCGGGATCGATGAACTGCGGCAGGAAGGCGAGGAAGAACAGCCCGACCTTCGGGTTGAGCACGTTCACCACGACGCCCTCGGCGAACGCGCGGCCGCGCGTCGTCTGCGGCTGCGCGACCTCGGCGTGGCCGCCGCCACGGCGCAGCGCCTTGATCCCGAGCACGAAGAGGTAGGCCGCGCCGGCGTAGCGCACGACGTCGAACGCGACGGCCGAGGAGGCGATCAGCGCCGAGAGCCCGAACGCCGCGGCGGCGATGTGCACGAGCGTGCCGGCCTCGACCCCGAACGCGGAGGCGAGCCCGGCGCCGCGGCCCTGCGCCACGCTGCGGGCGGCGATGTAGACGTGGTTCGGACCCGGGATGAGGATGATCGCCGTCGCGGTCACGGCGAACAGGAGCAGCGTGGCGGCGTCTGGCATGCTCGGCACGGTATGCGCCAGCTGGATCGCCGTCGAGGGCCAGTTCGGGCCGTCTCTTGAAGTCCAGTTCCGGCATCGAGCTGATGGTCGCGCTCGAGCGCGCGTCGGCCGTGCCGCTGCGCGCGCAGCTCGAGCAGCAGCTGCGCGAGGGCGCGCGGGCGGGCCGGCTGGCGCCGGGCGCCGCGCTGCCGTCGACGCGCGCGCTGGCGCGCGAGCTCGGCGTCGCGCGCGGCGTGGTGAGCGAGGCCTACGCGCAGCTCGCCGCCGAGGGCTACCTCGTGGCGCGCCAGGGCGCCCCGACGCGGGTCGCCGCGCGAGCGCCGGTGCCGCCGCCGGCGGTGACCGCCGCGGGGGCGGCGCCGCGCACGCGGTTCGACTTCCGGCCGGGCTCGCCGGACGTGGCGTCTGTTCCCGCGCGCGGCGTGGTCGGCGGCGATGCGGCAGGCGCTGCGCGAGGCGCCCGACCTGCGGTTCGAGTACGGCGACGGGCGCGGGGCGCCCGAGCTGCGGGCCGCGCTGGCGAGCTACCTCGGGCGCGTGCGCGGCGTGGCCGCGGTGCCGGAGGCGGTGATCGTCACCTCCGGCGTCGCGCAGGGGTTCGCCGTCGCGTGGCGGGTGCTGCGGAGCATGGGCGTGCGGCGGATCGGGATCGAGGAGCCGGGCAGCGGGCCGATCCGGGTCCAGTTCGCGGCGGCGGGGCTCGATCCGGTGCCGGTGCCGGTCGACGCGGGCGGCGTGGTCGTGGAGGCGCTGGCGGCGAGCGACGCCGAGGCGATGCTCTGCACGCCGGCGCACCAGTTCCCGACCGGCGTCGTGCTCGCGCCGGACCGGCGCGCCGAGCTCCTCGCCTGGGCGGCGGATCGCGACGCGTACGTGCTCGAGGACGACTACGACGCCGAGTACCGCTACGACCGTCCGCCGGTCGGCGCCCTGCAGGGGCTCGACCCCGAGCGGGTGATCTACGCCGGCTCGGTCAGCAAGACGCTCGCGCCGGGCCTGCGGCTGGGCTGGCTCGTCGCGCCGCCGCGGCTTGCCGAGGCGCTGGGGGAGGCCAAGTCGATCGACGATCGCGGCACGCCCGTGCTCGACCAGCTCGCGCTGGCGATCCTGCTCGAGCGCGGCGAGGTCGACCGCCACGTGCGGCGCTCGCGGCTCGTCTACCGGGGGCGGCGGGACCTGCTGGTGGAGGCGCTGGCGCGATGGCTGCCGGAGGCGCGGCCCCAGGGCGTGGCCGCCGGGCTGCACGTCGTGGTCCACCTGCCCGCGGGGCACGACGACCGCGCGATCGCGGCCGCGGCGGCCGCGGCCGGGATCGCCTGCGCGCCGCTCTCCGACCACCGCATGCGTCCGGCGGGGCCGGCGCTGATCCTCGGCTACGGCCGGATCGCCGAGGCCGCGATCGAGCGCGGGATCCGCGAGCTGGCCGCGATCGTGCGCGGAGGCGGCTGATTAGGGCGCCCTAACATGACGGGACATGCCTCCCGTCTCGCGCCGCGTCAGCGTCCTGTCCACCGAACGGCTGACGCCGCACATGGTGCGCGTCGTGGTCGGCGGCGAGGCGCTGCGCGACTTCGGCGCCGGCGAGTTCACCGACCACTACGTCAAGCTCCAGCTGCCCGCCCCGGGCGCGGACTACGGCGGCGACTTCGATCTCGACGAGATCCGCGCGACGCGCCCGCGTGACCAGTGGCCGCGGACCCGCACGTACACCGTCCGCGACTGGGATCCGGAGCGGCTCGCGCTCACGATCGACTTCGTCGTGCACGGGGACAGCGGGGTCGCGGGGCCGTGGGCGACTGCGGCGCGGCCGGGCGACACGCTGCAGCTGTTCGGCCCGGGCGGCGCGTACTCGCCGTCGCCGGACGCCGACTGGCACCTGCTGGTGGGCGATGCGAGCGTGATCCCGGCGATCGCCGCGGCGCTGTTGCGGGTGCCGGCGGGCGTGCCGGTGTGGGTGCTGCTGGAGATCGACGGCGCCGGAGGAGGAGCAGCCGCTCGCCTCGCCTGGCGACCTGCGGCTGCAGTGGCTGCACCGCTCGGCTCCGCCGGGCGAGGAGCCTTCCCTGCTCGCCGACGCGGTCCGCGCGCTGGGGCCGCTCGAGGGCCGGGGGGAGGCCTTCGTGCACGGCGAGGCGAGCTCGGTGCGCGCGGTCCGGCGCCACCTGCTGATCGACCGCGGGATCGACCCCTCCGACCTCTCCTGCTCGGGCTACTGGAAGCTGCGCCGCACCGAGGAAGGCTGGCGCGAGGACAAGGCGGAGTGGAAGCGCCTCGCCGAAGCCGACGCGCCTAAAGGGGTCAGACCCCTTTAGGTTCGTTCCCAGCGCGCGGCGAGCTCCTCCCACGCCGGCGGCGGGCCGGGCAGCGGCTCGGCGGCCTGCGCGCGCAGGGCGTCCAGCAGCAGCGCGAGGTAGCGATGCCGCAGCTCGCGCGTGCGGTCCTCGCTCCCGAGCCGGACCGCGGCGATCTGCTCGAACAGGAACGCGAGGTCGTCGACCTCGAGGTCCGGCCGGATCGCGCCCGCGGCCCGTGTGCGCTCGAACAGCTCGTGGTTGAGCTCCTGGAGGCGAGCGGAGTCGGCGTAGAGCTCCTCCGTCGGCGTGAACGTGCCGGCGAGGTTGAGCGTCAGCGAGTGGGTGTCGGCGTCGACGACGCGCCGCACGAACCGCGCGAACGCCTCCCACGGGTCGCCGTGGTCGGCGAGCGCCTCCTCGGCCGCGGCGCTGTAGGCCGCGATCCCGTCCGCGCACAGCTTGCGCAGCAGCTCCTCCTTGCCGGAGTAGCGCCGGTAGAGCGCGCTGATGCCGACGCCGGCGTGCTCGGCGACGGCGGCGATCGGCGCGCCCGGGTCGGCCACGAACACCGCCCGGGCGGCCGCGAGGATCCGCTCGTCGTTGCGTTCCGCCTGGGCTTTCCGACCGCTCGGCATGACGACGAAGCGTAGCGGAACGGACGATTCCGTTCTCGTAAGTGGTGGAGCTCGCGAACTAAGGGGTCTAAGGGGCGATAAGGCTCCGTAAGCCTGATGCTAGAGCCAAGCTGGAACGGAATAATTCGTTCCATGACAACCTCTTCCACACCGCAGAAGATCAAGTGGCTGGCGTTCGCCGCGATCCTCGCGGCCACGATGATGGACCTGCTCGACGCCACGATCGCGAGCGTCGCCGGCCCGTCGATCGCCGCCGATCTCGGCGGCTCGCACGCCGACCTGCAGTGGATCGGGGCCGCCTACACGCTGGCGATGGCGGTCGGCCTGCTCGTCGGCGGGCGGCTCGGCGACATGTTCGGCCGCAAGCGGATGCTGCTCATCGGCGCCGGCGGCTTCACCTCGCCTCCGTCCTCTGCGCCGCTGCTCCCTCAGCCGAGATCGCTGATCGGCTTCCGCGCGCTGCAGGGCGTGCTCGGCGCGATCATGCTCCCGCAGGTCTTCGGCCTGATCCGGGACATCTTCCCGCCGAAGGAGATGGGCAAGGCGTGGGCGATCCTCGGCCCGGTCTCCGGCCTGTCCGCCGTCCTCGGCCCGATCGTCGCCGGCCTGCTGATCGACGCCGACCTGTTCGGCAGCGGCTGGCGCATGATCTTCCTGATCAACGTCCCGATCGGCGCGTTCGTCCTGATCGCCGGCGCGAAGGAGATCCCGAACGTGGCCCCGTCCGCGACCGACCTCCGGCTCGACCTCACCGGCATCGGCATGGCCGCCGCCGGCACGCTGATGCTCGTCTTCCCGCTCGTCCAGGGCCGTGAGCTCGGGTGGCCCGCCTGGATCGTCGCGATGCTCGCCGGCTCGGTCGCCGTGCTCGCCGTCGTTCGGCGCCCGCCAGGTCCGCCGCAAGCGCGAGGGCGCGACCGTCCTGATCGAGACCAGCGTCTTCCGCAAGCGCGAGTACGTGTCGGGCGTCGGCTTCGCGCTGGTCTTCCTGGCCGCGATGGGCGGCGTGATGCTCTCGCTCGGCGTCTTCATGCAGGAGGGCCTCGGCTACTCGCCGATCCACGCGGCGCTCGCGACCGCTCCGTTCGCGCTCGGCGGCTTCGTCGGCGCGGCGATCGGCGGGATGACGATGGCCAAGCTCGGCCGCACGGTCCTGCAGGCGGGCCTGGTGCTCAAGGCGACCGGCTTCACCGCGCTCTACCTCGTGTTCCAGGCCGTCGGCACGGAGATCGGGAGCTTCGACTTCACGGCGCCGCTGCTGATCGCCGGCATCGGCATGGGGATGGTCTTCGTCCCGCTGTTCGACATCATCCTCGGCGGCGTCGACGACCACGAGGTCGGCTCGGCCTCGGGCGTCCTGCAGGCGATGCAGCAGCTCGGCATGTCGCTCGGCCTCTCCGGTGTCGGCACCGTGTTCTTCGGGCTGCTGGGCGCCGGCACCACCGCGGAGTTCGTCGGTGCGGCCGAGGTGACGATGCTGGTGACGGTCGGCCTGCTCGGTCGTCGCCTTCGCGCTCGGCTTCCTGCTCCCGCGGCACGCGCGCGAGCACGAGGACGAGGCGAGCTTCGCGGGCGAGCCGGCGCTGGCCTGAGGTCGCCGAATCGTCGATGGCCGCCCCGGCCCGGGGCGGCCATCCGGCCGTGGCAAGATGCGCGGATGGCGACCGCCACTCCGCGCGCGCCGCGGCTCCAGACGGTGCTGCGGGAGAAGGCGAGCGTCACGCCGCTCGAGCTCTTCTTCGACCTCGTCTTCGTGCTCGCGTTGACGCAGTGCACGGCGCTGATGGCGGACGAGCCGACCTGGCGCGGGGTCGCCAAGGGCATGCTGATCCTCGGCGTCCTCTGGTGGTCCTGGGTCGGCTACGCGTGGCTGACGAGCGTGATCGACCCCGAGGAGGGCATCGTCCGGATCGCGATCTTCGCGTCGATGGCGGCGCTCCTGGTCGTCTCGCTCTGCGTCCCGGGCGCGTTCGACGACTCCGCGCTGCTGTTCGCCGGCGCGTACGGGGTCGTGCGGGTCGCCCACATCGTGCTCTTCTTCGCTCGCCGGCCGTGACGACCCGCACCTGCGCCAGTCGGTCCACGGGCTGGCGGTCAGCACGGCGATCGGGGTCGGGCTGCTCGCCGGCGCGTCGTTCGCCGACGGCGCGCTGCAGGGCGGGCTATGGGCGCTCGCGCTGCTGATCGACATGGGCGGCCCGTTCCTGTTCGGCGTCGCGGGCTGGCGGCTCGTGCCCGCGCACTTCGCGGAGCGGCACGGGCTGATCGTGATCATCGCGCTCGGGGAGTCGATCGTCGCGATCGGGGTCGGGACGGAGGGGCTCGACGACATCGACGCGGGGATCGTCGCCGCCGCCGTGCTCGGCACCGCGGTCGCCGCCTCGCTGTGGTGGCTGTACTTCGACATCGTCGCGCTCGTGGCCGAGCGGCGGCTCGTCGACCGCCGAGCCGGGGCGCGACCAGAACTCGACCGCGCGCGACTCCTACTCGTTCCTGCACTTCCCGATGGTGGCCGGGATCGTGCTGCTCGCGCTCGGGCTCAAGAAGACGCTCGAGCACGTGGAGGACCCGCTCAAGACGGTGCCGGCGTTCGCGCTGCTCGGGGGCACCGCGATCTACCTGCTCGCGTCCGTGGCGTTCCGCTGGCGGACCGTGCACCGGATCAGCTGGCAGCGGCTGCTCGTGGCGGCGGTCGCCTGCGCGCTGATCGCGCTCGCAGTCGAGATCCCGGCGCTCGCGTCGCTGGCCATCCTCGCCGCGATCCTCGTCGCCCTGATCGTGTTCGAGACGATCTTCTTCGCGGAGCTGCGCGAGAAGATGCGCCACCAGATCGCACACGAATAAAGGGGTCAGACCCCTTTAGGTTTTGTGGTGGGCGCCAGCTTCCGCGCCGTGCTGCAGCGCCGCGCGGCGAGCTGGCTCGCGGTCGGGCGCCTCTTCGAGTACCTCGAGGCCGACGGCGGCGACGCATACCGGCGGTACGCGGACCTGGTCGGCGAACCTAAAGGGGTCTGACCCCTTTAGGCTGCGGCCGATGCCGGCTGCCGCCCGACGAGCGACCGCGCTGCTGGGGTGGGCGTGGCGCATCAGCTCGCTGGCGCCCACGCCGCGCTCGCGCGCTCGACTGTTCGCCCTCGCCCTGCTGATGCCGGCGAAGCGCCGCGTGCCGTCCCTGCGCACGCGCCAGCTGCGCGTCGACCTCGCCTCGGGCGGCGCGTTCTGGTTCAGCGACCGCAGCGAGCTGCTCGCGCTCGAGGAGATCTTCGTGGGCGGCGAGTACGAGGTCTCGCTGCCCTCCCCGCCGGCCGTGATCGTGGACCTCGGGGCGAACGCCGGCCAGGCCTCGCGCTTCTTCCGCTCGCGCTACCCGGACGCCCGCATCATCGCCGTCGAGCCCGACCCGGCGACGTTCCGGCACCTCGAGCGCAACCTCGGGGCCGACGGCAACGCGGTCACCCGCCAGATCGCGGTGACGGCGGCGCCGGGCGAGGTGCGGCTGCGCCGCTTCCAGGACGCCAGCTGGATGACCCAGGTCACGACCGACGGCGAGGACGCCGAGGACACCGTCGCGGTGCCCGGCGTGACGCTCGACGACGTCCTGACCCAGGAGGGCATCGACCGCATCGGGCTGCTCAAGGTCGACATCGAAGGGCTCGAGATCGACGTCTTGACCGCGGGCGAGGCGTTGCGCCGCGCCGACGCCGTGATCGGCGAGCTGCACTACTGGATGCACGGCGGCGTCGACCGCGAGGCGACGCTGCTGCGCTTCCAGCGCCACGGCGAGTTCGACGACGCCCGCTTCGTCGACCATCACCTGTTCGTGCTCACGCGCCGCGCGGCGTGACGCTCAGAAGTACGCGTCGAGCAGGCTCCCGCGCGAAGGCTTCGCCGGACGGGAACTCGGTCGGCGTGCCCGCGGCGCGGAGCATCGCGAAGCCGTGCAGCGACGACCACAGCGCGATCGCGGTCTGCGGCGCGTCGCGGTCGTCGCCGCGGGCGGCCGTGACCGCCGCGACCAGGCCGTCGAACGCCGCCTTCCGGTCGACGGCGTCGGGGGCGGGCTCGACGAGCCGCGCCTTCGGCCGCCGCGAGCCGAAGATGACCGAGTAGAGCACGGGCTGGCGCTCGGTGAACGCGAGGTAGGCGACCGCCATCGCGAACAACCGCTCGCGCGGGTCCGCCTGAGCGGCGGCCGCCTCCAGGATCACCGCGTTGAAGGCTGCGAAGCCGGCGTCGATCGCCGCGTCGACGATCGCGTCGCGGTCGGGGAAGTGCAGGTACAGCGCGGTCGGGGAGACGCCGGCGCGGCGGGTGATCGCGCGCACCGAGACCTTCGAGATGTCGCCGACTCGTCGATCACGGCGACGGCGGCCTCGATCAGCCGCTCGCGCAGGCGGGCGCCCTCGCCGCGGGGGTTCCGCTGCCGGTGACCGTGGTGCTCATCGGCGCCACACTAGCAATTGACTTGACAGCTGTACATGTACTGCTGTTCACTTATGGCCATGACCCGCCTCGCCTCGCTCACGACCGCGCGCCCCAAGCGCACCCTGCTCGTCGTCCTCGCGTTCGTCCTCGTCGCCGGCGTCGTCGGCGGCCCCGTCGCCGGCTCGCTGCGCGACTCCGGCGGGTTCACCGCCGAGGACTCCGACTCCGCGCGCGCCGTCGAGCGCGTCGAGGCGGCGACCGGCACGCAGACCGCGCCCGGCGATCGTGCTGCGTCGCCGACGCCACCCCCGGCTCGCCGCCGCCGGCGAGCTGCGCGCCGAGCTCGAGGCGCTCCCCGGCGTCGCCACCGTCGCGCCGGGCCCGCCGAGCCGCGACGGCGATCGGCGACCTACCTCGCCGCCACGCTGCGGGCCGACGCCGACGAGGACGCGACCGTCGGACGCCGCGCTCGAGCGCTTCGAGGACGCAGCGCGGCGTCGACGCTCGGCGGCGCAGCCTGATCGCCAACGACGCAGATCGGCGACCAGCGTCAGCGAGGACCTCGGCGCGCGCCGAGCTGCTCGCGTTCCCGCTGCTCCTGCTGCTCTCGCTGATCTTCTTCCGCGGGCGCGCGGCGCTGCTGCCGCTGGTGATCGGCCTGACCACCGTGCTCGGCACGTTCCTCGTGCTGGCCGGCGATCAACCAGGTCTACGGCCTGTCGATCTTCGCGCTCAACCTGGTCATCGGCCTCGGGCCTCGGCCTGGCGATCGACTACACGCTGTTCCTGGTCACGCGCTTCCGCGAGGAGCTCGAGCGCACCGACGACGTCGGCGCCGCCGTGCGCACGACGCTCGACACCGCCGGCCGCACGATCGTCTACAGCGCGGTCACGGTCGCCGTGTCGCTGCTGGTGCTGACGCTGTTCCCGCTCAACTTCCTGCAGTCGATGGGCATCGCCGGCGCCGTCGTGGCGCTGGTCGCCGGCGCCGCGTCGCTCGTCATCGCGCCCGCGCTGTTCGCGATCTGGGGGCGCAAGCTGCTCGTCGAGCCGCGCCGCGCAGCGCGCGGCGGCTGGTACCGGCTCGCCCACGCGCGTGATGCGCCGGCCCGGCGCGGTCGCGGTCGGCACCGCGCTGCGTGATGCTGCTGCTCGCGGCGCCGGCGCTGCGCGCGGAGTGGACGCCGGTCGACTCGACGTGATCCCGAAGGAGCAGAGCGCGCGCGACCGTCGCCGACCGGCTGGCGGCCGAGTTCGCCGGCCAGGACACCGAGCCCGGTGACGGTCGTCGTCGCGGCGGATCGCGCGGACGCCGCGCAGGTGCGCGAGTACGCCGCGCGGCCTCGCGGCGCTGCCCGGGCGCGGCCGCGGTCGCCGAGCCGCGGCGCGCTCGACGGCGCGCACCTGGCGAGGTCGCGGTCACGCCCGCGGGCGCGGCGGACGGCGAGCCGGCGCGCGAGCTCGTGAGCGCGGTCCGCGCGCAGCAGGCCGCCGTTCGACGTCGCTCGTGGCCGGCGCGGCCGCCGAGTTCGTCGACCAGCAGGACGCGATCGGCTCGCGGCTGCTGCCGGCCGGCGCGCTGCTGGCGGTCCTGATCTTCGCGCGTGCTGTGGCTGATGACCGGCTCGGTCCTGCTGCCGATCAAGGCGATCGTCATGAACGTGCTCACCGTCGCCGCGTCGCTCGGCGTGCTGACGCTGGTCTTCCAGGACGGCCGCTTCGAGTCGCTGCTCGGCTACACGCCCAACGGCGGCGTCGAGCCGACCGACTTCCTCGTCGCCGCGACGCTGATCTTCGCGCTCTCGACCGACTACGGGGTGTTCCTGCTCGGCCGCATCAAGGAGGCGCGCGCGACCGCGAGCTCCGAGCGCGAGGCGGTCGCGATCGGCCTCGAGCGCACCGGCGCGGTCGTGACCGCCGCGGCGATCCTGCTCGCCGTCGCGATCGGCGCCTTCATCACCTCGTCGATCTCGTTCATCCAGCAGATCGGCGTCGCGACCGCGGTCGGCGTGCTGCTCGACGCGTTCGTCGTCCGCGCGCTGCTCGTGCCGTCGCTGATGGCGCTGCTCGGCCGCTGGAACTGGTGGTCGCCGCAGCCGCTCGCGCGCCTGCACGACCGGATCGGCCTCGACGAGGGGCCGCGGGCGCCGGCCACCGTCTGAACGACCCTCGACCTCCGGAACAGGGGGTCGGTCCAGGGGTCTCCCCCGATGAGACGCGCGGCGCGCGGGCGGAGGATCGGTCCATGCTCACCGACCAGATCCACCACCAGCTGCGAGACCTCGAAGCCGAGCGCGCCCGCGCCGCGCTCGAAGGGCTGGACCGCAACGCCGCGTACCGCGCGGACCTCGAGGGCGAGATCGCGGTCACGCGCAACGCCTACGTCGGCGCCGCCGTCACGGAGATCGCGTCGCTCCGGGCCGAGCTGTCCGGGCCGCAGGTGGGCTAGGCGGCGATCAGGTCCGCACTGTTCGCTCGTCCTCGCCGAGGATGAACAGCCCGTGGATGACGTAGATGCAGAGGAAGAAGATCGCCAGCGACCACCACGGGTAGGCGCCGCCGACCGACAGCAGCGCACCGATCGCACCCAGGCCGGCGCCGACGAGGCCGATCACCCGTCCGTAGGTGTTGCCGGCCAGCAGCGAGAAGCCGCCGGTGAGCTGGATCACGCCGAGGATGATCAGGACCCAGCCCATGGTGCTGAGGTTGGTGAAGACGTACCGCGTGTCGTTCGCGAAGATGTTCGCGCTGTCCAGCGCGCCGATGCCGTAGATGATGTTGAGCGTTCCAGCGATCAACAGCAGCGTTGCCGCGAATGCCGCTCGACCCGTGCCTCGCATCTCTGCCTCCTTGGTTGGAGGCCCGATTACAGACCGGCGACGACCGCTTGGCATCACCCCGATGAGATGAATCTCCACCGTGCCGCGTGGTCATCCGATTCGGGATGAGGCCGGCGCCGTGTCACTCGTGGATGCTGGTGACGGCCCCCGGCCCTGACGAATCGAAAGGAACGATCCATGGCTCTGAGCGGCGAGCGTGAGGTGCTGCCGGTCCCTGATGTGCCGCGAGCCGGGCTGGTGACCTACGACGCCAAGGACCCGGAACGTCGTTCCCGCCGATCGAGCCGCTGCGGCCGCCCGACGGGCGCGCCGAACGTGCTGATCGTGCTGATCGACGACGTCGGCTTCGGCGCGTCGAGCGCGTTCGGCGGCCCATGCGACACGCCCGAACGCCGAGCGGCTGGCGGCCGGCGGCCTGAAGTTCAACCGCTTCCACACGACGGCGCTGTGCTCGCCGACGCGGGCGGCGCTGCTGACCGGCCGCAACCACCACACGGTCGGGATGGGCGGCATCACCGAGATCGCGACGTCGGCGCCCGGCTACAACTCGATCCGGCCGAACACCTGCGCGCCGCTCGCCGAGATCGCTGAAGCTCAACGGCTACTCGACCGCGCAGTTCGGCAAGTGCCACGAGGTGCCGGTCTGGCAGACGAGCCCGATCGGTCCGTTCGACCGTTGGCCCACCGCGGCAGCGGCTTCGAGTACTTCTACGGCTTCATCGGCGGCGAGACCCACCAGTAGTACCCGGCGCTCTACGAGGGCACCACGCCCGTCGAGCCGCGACGGACGCCGGAGGAGGGCTACCACCTGACGGAGGACATGACCGACAAGGCGATCACGTGGATCCGCTCGCAGAAGTCGTTGATGCCCGACAAGCCGTTCTTCGCCTACTTCGCTCCGGGCGCGACGCCACGCGCCGCACCACGTCCCCAAGGAATGGGCCGACAAGTACGCGGGCCAGTTCGACGACGGGTGGGACGCGCTGCGCGAGCGGACGTTCGCACGCCAGAAGGAGCTCGGCGTGATCCCCGCAGGACGCCGAGCTCACCCCGCCACGAGGAGATCCCGGCATGGGAGGACATGGCCGAGGAGCTCCAAGCCGGTGCTCGCGCCGCCAGATGGAGGTCTACGCCGGCTTCATGGAGTTCACCGACCACCACGTCGGGCGGCTGCTCGACGCGCTCGACGATCTCGAGGTCCTCG
>CAWJKK010000018.1:0-234978 GCA_963843485.1 uncultured Solirubrobacteraceae bacterium
ACGCGTACCGCGTGATCCCCAGCGGCGGCTGACTCGCTGGCCGAGCACCAGTTCCGGCGCCGGGCCGCGTTGGTCGACGAAGATGGCAAGGTTCTTAGGGCTACCGGGTAGCTTCGGCTCGTTGGCAGTCGAACCTGACGTTGACCCGGCCCTCACGTTGACCAAGAGGATTGCTGAATGAGCGACGCTGGTGTCCTGCATTCGGGGCGGCGGGCGAGGGCCGTTCCGTTGCGGCTGCGTTCGGACGAACGCCTGGCGCGCCAGTCGGCGAACGGGGACACGGACGCCTTCGCTGCCCTGTACGAGCGACACCACCGCTCGCTCTATCGGTACTGCCGGTCGATCGTGGCCGACCCCGACGACGCGGCGGACGCGCTCCAGAGCACGATGACCCGCGCGCTCGCCGCGATCGGCGGCCGCGACGAGGCGGCCCCCGTCCGCGCGTGGCTCTTCCGTATCGCCCACAACGAGTCGATCTCCGTGATCCGGCGCCGCCGCACCGCGGAGCCGCTGGAGCCGGACAGCGCGATCGGCCCGGACGTCGCCGCCGACGCGGAGCTGCGCGGCCGCCTGTCACAGCTCGTCAGCGATCTGCAGGAGCTGTCCGAGCGCCAGCGCGGCGCGCTGGTCATGCGCGAGCTCAGCGGCCTGTCGCACGTCGAGATCGCGGCGGCGCTCGAGGTCTCGGTCAGCGCCGTCAAGCAGTCGATCTTCGAAGCACGCACCGCACTGCACGACTTCGCGGCGGGCCGTGAGATGGAGTGCGTGAGCGTCCAGCGCCAGCTCTCCGACGGCGACGGCCGCACCGCTCGCAGCCGGCCGCTGCGCGCGCACCTGCGCTCGTGCGCGGCCTGCAGCGCCTTCCGCGACTCGCTGAAGGCCCGTAGCCGCGAGCTCGCCGTGATCGCGCCCGTCCTCCCGGCGGCCACGGCGGCCGCCGTGCTCGAGGGCGTCATCGGCGGAGGCGGCGGAGCGGGCGGGGGAGGGCTGCTCGCCGGCCTGCTCGGCGGCGGGATCAGCAAGACCGTGGCCGTCGGCGCCGCGACCGTGACCGCCGGCGCGGGCACCGCGACGTACACCGCGACCCGCCCGGACGAGCCCCAGCGCGAGCGCAGGACCGCCGTCAGCACGCCCGCGCCGAAGCCGCCGCCGGCCGGCGCCGTGCTCCCCGCCGCGATCGAGAGCAGCGAGGGCGGCGAGCCGGAGAGCCGCACCGTCGTGGCCACGAACTCCGCCCCGAAGCCGTCCGAGCGCCGGGCCGCGAAGCGCGAGGCCGCGCGCGGCACGCCCCGCGACCGCCCGGCCGGCGCACCGACCGCCCCGCTGCCGGCGGACCGCCCCGAGCCGCGCGAGCGCGAGAAGCGCGCACGGCCAGACCACCGGCCCCGACGACGAGGGCCGCGAGGACGAGCAGGACGAGGTGGTCGAGGACGACGACGACGACGCGGACGACGGCTCCCGGGGCGGCAGCCGCGAGCGCGAAGGCGACGACGACTCCGACGACGGCAAGCGGTCCCGGCCCGGCAAGCCGGTGAAGGTCAAGGTCAAGGTCCCGGCGCCGAAGAGCGGCGGCGGCGAGGACGACGATGACGCGACCCAGGTCCCGGTCCGACGCCCGCGCCCGACGCCCGACGGCGACGAGCGACGAGACCGCCCGGCCGAAGCCCGTCAAGGGAGACGCCGACGGTCTCGAGGGCGACGACGACGAGGACGTCGACGACTGACCGGCCACCGGTCCTGAACGGGGAGGCGCCGGGCGGCCCTCGGCGGCCGCCCGGCAGTGCCCTTTCCCCGTTGAAGCGAAGGCTCTGGAGCCTCCCCCCGGGTAGTCAACGCCCGGTCGGGGAAAAGGTCAGGTGCTATCCGAGAAGATCTCAGGAGACGACGCGCAGGGCGCCGGCGGCGACCGAGAACTCGGCCTCGACGTCGTCCCCGACATGGTCGCCGTCGACCTGCAGCGGCACCGCGCGGCCGTCGACCGACCGCACCCGCACGGACGCCGCGCCGGCGAACGTCCGCACACCACGATGCTTGGCGATCCGCGCCGCACCGGAGAGGGCGCGGAAGCTGACGGACGGGACGTCGTAGGGCCGGGCGCGCGTCAGCACCGCGCCCGCGAGATCCCCGGAGTCCAGCCGCGCGCCCTCGACGAGGTTCACCGGCCGGCTCTTGAAGTACGTGTACGGCTCGCCGTTCTGCAGGAACAGGCTGACGCCGTCGATCTGCTCGTCGCCGACCGTGATCGAGAGCCGCGGCGGGTTGACGATGTAGCGCGAGAGGAACGTCAGCACCGCCGCCTCGGTGAAGTACCAGGCGCCGAAGCGCGCCTTCAGGCGAGGGATTGCGATCGACGCGCTCGACCACGCTGGCGTCGAGCCCCATCCCCGCCGCGAACGTGAACCAGCGCCCGTTCACGCGCCCGAGATCGACCGGCCGCGCCTCCCAGCGGTCCGCGAGCCGCAGCAGGTGCTCGGTCGCGTCGACGACGTCGTTCGGGATCCCGAGCATCTTCGCGAACACGTTGTTGGAGCCGCCCGGCAGGCACGTCAGCGGCGTCTGCGAGCCGGCGAGCCCGTTCGCGGCCTCGTTCACCGTCCCGTCGCCGCCGAAGGCGACCACGACGTCGAACCCCTCGGACGCCGCATCGCGGCACAGCTCGATCGCGTGCCCGCGGCGCTGGGTGTCGACGGCCTCGACGTCGAAGCGGCCCTGCAGCGCGTACACCACGAGGCTCTTCACCCGGTCCGACATCGTCGCCGCGTACGGGTTGACGATCAGCAGCATCCGCTTGGCGCGCGGCGGCCGCTCGAGCGCGGCGACCTCGGCCAGGCGGCGCTCGGTGAGCGCCTCGAGGCTCACAGCCAGCCCCGCCTGCGGAAGTAGGCGACCATGCCGCCCAGGAGAGCCACCATCCCCGCCAGTATGGCCCAGAACGCGGTCAGGTCGCTCTCGCCGGGGACACCGACGTTCATGCCCCAGATGCTCGCCAGGAGCGTCAGCGGCAGCACGATCACGGAGATCGCGGTCAGCACCCGGAACACCTCGTTGCTCTGGTGGGCGATCGCCGACTCGTTCGTGGACTCGAGGCCCTCGATGACCTCCTTGTAGTTCTCGAGCATGTCCCAGACGCGCTCGGACGCGTCGTTGATGTCCTCGAAGTAGATCTCGAGGTCGTCGGCGATGTAGCGCGCCTTGTTGCGCTCGAGGTCCTGGAACGCCGACCGCTGCGGCCGGACGATCTTGCGGAAGTTGATGATCTCCTGCTTGACGTTGGAGATGTCCCGCACGACCTCGGCCGACTGGCCCTCGAAGATCTCCTCCTCGATGCGCTCGAGCTTGTTGCCCATCTTGCGCAGCATCGGGAACGAGGCGTCGACGCAGTCGTCGACGATCTTGTAGAGCAGGTAGCCGGGTCCCTTGGAGAACAGCGAGTCGCGCAGCTCCTCGTTCGTGCGGCAGCGCTCGAACAGGTACTCGATCGGCTGCAGCGGCTCGTTCGGGAGCGTGATCAGGTAGTCGGGCCCGACGAAGATGTCGACCTCGGCCGCGTTCAGCCGCCCGACCGCCTTGTCGTAGCGCGGGAAGTGGAGCACGATGAACAGGTAGTCGTCGTACTCGTCGACCTTCGGCCGCTGGTTGCGCGAGAGGACGTCCTCGTAGTCGAGCGGGTGGAAGTCGTAGCGCTCGGCGAGCCAGGCCTGGTCGGCGTGTCGCGGGCGCTCGATGTGCACCCACTTGAGCCCCGGCGCCTCGACGATCTCGGCGCGCGGCTCGTCGCGCGCCGGCTCTGCCTCAGCCGCTGAGCGCGCCCGTGCCGACCGGCGCCCGAAGGGGGAACGGGGAGGCTCGGCATGGCGGCGACTGCTGGGATCGTCGGTCAGGGGCATGACGGCTCAAGATTCTAGCTTTGGTACCGTTCTCCCGCACATAGCAGTACACGCATCCAGAGGGGTGGAGGGATTGGCCCAGTGAAACCCCGCCAACCATCTCGCGCAAGCGAGAAACGGTGGCAATTCCATCAGGCTCCAAACGACGGCCTGGGAGATGCGGCGACAGGGCGCCTCCCCGGAAGCCTCCGCCGCAACACCCAGGCGGAGAGGTTCGCACCACATGCCGGCAGATGCCCTGAAGTGCAAGGAGTGCTCCACGACCTACCCGCTCGACGCGCGCTACGTGTGCGAGCGCTGCTTCGGTCCGCTCGAGGTCGCCTACACCGGCACCGCAGGGTGATCCTGAGGCGCTGAAGCGGCGGATCCAGGCGGGTCCGCACACGCTCTGGCGCTACGCCGACTTCCTGCCGCTCGAAGGCCCGGCGCGCTCGGCGCTCCCGACGGGCTGGACGCCGCTGGTGAAGGCCGACCGCCTCGCGCAGAAGCTCGGCCTGCGGGAGGTCTGGATCAAGAACGAGACGGCCAACCCGACGCACTCGTTCAAGGACCGCGTCGTCTCGGTCGCGCTCGCTCGTGCGATCGAGCTCGGCTTCGAGACCGTGGCCTGTGCCTCCACGGGCAACCTCGCGAACGCCGTCAGCGCGCACGCCGCGGCGGCCGGGCTGCCCTCCTACGTCTTCATCCCGTCGGACCTCGAGGAGGAGAAGATCCTCGCCACGAGCGCCTACGGGACCAACATCGTCGCGATCCGCGGCAACTACGACGCGGTCAACCGCCTCTGCACCGAGGTCGCCGGCGAGCGCCCGGGCTGGGCGTTCGTCAACGTCAACGTGCGCCCGTACTACGCCGAGGGCTCCAAGACGCTGGCGTACGAGACCGCGGAGCAGCTCGGCTGGGAGATCCCGGACCGCGTCGTCGCGCCGATCGCCTCCGGCTCGCTGTTCACGAAGGTCGCCCGCGGCTTCCAGGACTTCATCGACGCCGGGCTGCTCGAAGGCGACGTCCCCGTGATGTGCGGCGCCCAGGCCGAGGGCTGCTCGCCGGTCGCCCAGGCGTTCGCCGCCGGCACCGACGTCTGCAAGCCCGTCAAGCCGGACACGATCGCCAAGTCGCTCGCGATCGGCAACCCGGCCGACGGCCCGTACGCGGTCGAGCTGGCCAACCGCACCGGCGGCGTCGTCGAGAGCGTGACCGACGACGAGATCCGCGCCGGCGTCCGCCTGCTGGCGGAGACGACCGGCATCTTCACCGAGACCGCCGGCGGCGTCACGACCGCGGTGCTCGCGAAGCTCGCCGAGGCCGGCGCGATCGACCCGGACGAGCGCGTCGTCGCCTACATCACCGGCGACGGGCTGAAGACCCTCGACGTGGTCCGCGGCACGTTCGAGCTGACGGAGATCGCGCCGTCGCTGGACGAGTTCGAGGCCCAGTTCGCGCCGGCGGTGGCGTGATGGCGGTCACCGTCAAGCTGCCGACCCAGCTGCGCGCCGCGGCCGGCAACGAGGCCGAGGCGCAGGTCGAGGGCGCGACCGTCGGCGAGGCGCTCGAGGCGCTCTACGGCCGGCACGGCGAGCTGCGCGCGCGGCTCGCGGACGACGGCGGCGCGCTGCGCCGCTTCGTCAACGTCTACCTCGGCGGAGAGGACATCCGCTTCCTCGAAGGGCTCGACGACGCCGGTCAGCGACGGCGACGAGCTGACGATCCTGCCCGCGGTCGCCGGGCGGCTAGGCGACGGCGCGGCGCGGCGCGAAGTCGTCCGCGCCGATCAGGTCGCGCGCGAGCGCGGCCGCGAGGCAGTCGGCCAGCGCCGCCATGCTCTCGGAGACCGACTGCTCGTAGGCGCTGGCGATCGCCTCGCGCCACTCGCTCTGGCAGCGGTCGAGCTCCGCCATGTCGGCGCGCGAGAACGGCGCCTGCAGCCACGTCATGCACTCGGGGCAGCGGAGGTCGACCAGCACGTCCTCGTCTCCGTGCGCCTCGCAGCGCAGCGGCTGCAGGAAGTTCGATCCGCAGCTGGGGCAGGCGGTGAGGGCCACGGGCCGACCGTACGCCGCGTGCCGGACGGAAGCCCGTCACCATCCGCGGATGGACGTCGCCGTCGTCGGCTCGATCAACGTCGACCTCGTCGCCGCGGTGGCGACCCTGCCCGCGCCGGGCGAGACCGTGCTCGGCCGCCGGATCGAGCGCCACGGCGGCGGCAAGGGCGCGAACGCCGCGGTGGCGGCCGCGCGGCTCGGCGCGCGCGTGGCGCTGATCGGCGCGGTCGGCGACGACGACATGGGCGCGGGCGCGCTGGCGGAGCTGCGCGACGCGGGCGTCGACGTCTCCGCCGTCGCCGTGCTCGACGGCGAGGCGACCGGGATGGCGCTGATCGTGGTCGACGAGCAGGGCGAGAACCAGATCGCGGTCGGCGCGGGCGCGAACGCGGCGCTGACCGCCGAGCACGTCACGGCGGCGATCGGCCGGCCGGGCGCCGTGCTCGTCAGCGCGGAGATCCCGGACGCCGCGATCGCCGCCGCCGTCGCCGCGGCCGCGAACCTGGGAGTGCCGTGCGTGCTCAACCCGGCGCCGGCGCGGCCCGAGCTGCTCGCCAACCGCGGCGCGATCCTGACGCCGAACGCCGGCGAGGCCCGCCGGCTCGCCGGCAGCGACGACCTCGAGCAGGCCGCCGGCACGCTCGCGGCGCGCACCGGCGCGCCCGTCGTCATCACGCTCGGCGAGCGCGGGGCGCTGCTCGCCGGCACGCGCTTCCCGGCGCCGGCGACGCAGGTCGTCGACACGACGGGCGCGGGTGACGCGTTCAACGGCGCGCTGGCCGCGCGCCTCGCCGCCGGTGACGACCTGGCCGCCGCCGTGCCGCAGGCCGTCGCCGCCGCGTCGCGCTCGGTGTCCGAACCGGGCGCGCGCGGCGGCTGAGCACGGCTAGCTGCGCGGCTTGACGCGGATCGTCATGCGCATCTCCTCGTGGAGCGTGCAGACGATCTTGTAGCGACCGGCCTTGCGGAGCTTGCGGCGGAACGTGAAGTCCGTCGAAGCCGCCTCGGAGTGGAACTTCTTCACGCCCTCGGGGCCCGACTTGAGCGCGACGTCGTGCACGTCGCCGGACTCGCCGGCGGCCGGCCACTTCCAGACCACGGTCGTGCCCGACTTGACGGTCAGGCGGTCCTTGAGGAAGTAGTTGTCGCCGAGCGCGACCGTCTTCCTCGGTGCAGTGGCCGCGGCAGCGGCGGCGCCGCCGGGGCGGAACACCTCGAGCGGGCGGAAGCCGCGCTTGGCCGCGTGCGGGTGGCGGATCCAGGCGGCCACGCCGCCCTCGCCGACCCACGAGAGCATCTGCCCGCGGACCGCGCCGTTGAGGCCGTTCGCGCCCGAGCAGCGTGCGAACGTCGACTTGTCGGCCGGCACCGTCACGCCCACGCCCGCGAGCGAGAAGCAGTTGTCGCTGCCGCTGCCGTCGTACGCGAGGTCACGGCCGTTGAGGTCGGTCCCGTTGAGGCCGAACTGGTTGTTGCGGACGATGTTGCGATCGAGCGAGACCGCCTGCGGGTTCTCCTGCAGCAGGACGCCGTCGATCGCGGCGATCGCCGTCAGCCAGTTGCCGTAGAAGCGGTTGTTCTCGATCCGGTGCCCGCGGCCGCCGAGCAGCAGGATGCCGGTGCCGACGGGCGCCAGCGCCGCGGTGCCCTCGTCGCGGACCTCGAACGGCGGGTTCCCCTGGTGGAAGTTGAAGTTGTTCCAGAAGATGTCGTTGTCGACGATCACGTTGTTCTCGGCGGGCGGGAACTTCTCCGAGTCGAGCGCGTTCGGGGCGATGCCGACCGCGTTGTTGTAGAAGCGGCTCTTGGTGATCGTCACGTAGCGCATGTTCGTGGCGCTGAACCCGAGCGGGCTGCCCCAGCCGTCGACGTTGCGGACGATCGTCTGCTTCGGCCGGTCCTGCGGCGGCGTCTGGCCGATGTAGAAGGCGCCGTCGTTGACGTAGTACGCCTCCGAGTTCGTGATCCGGCCGCCGATCGTGTTGAACGCGTAGAGGCCGTAGACGCCGGTGCGCTCGGCGACCAGGTTGGTCATCGTGTAGCCGTTGAGGTTCGTGAAGAAGAAGCCGTTCGCGCGGTAGCGGCGGGCCTTGAAGCCGTTGATCGTGACCTCGTCGGCGTCGTTGACGAAGATGCCGTTCTGGGCGCGGCCGCGGCCGTCGAGGACGACCTTGCCGGGGCGCTTGGGGTCGCCGACCAGCTTCAGGTAGCGCTTGCGGCGGCCGTTGATGCGGACGGCCTCGCGGTAGACGCCGCGGCGGACGCGGATCGTGTCCCCGGGGTCGGCGGCGTTGACGGCGGCCTGGATCTTGCGGAAGTCGCAGCGCTGCTGCTTGCACACGGTGTGCGTCTCGAACGGGCCCTTGGGGCGCGGCTCGACCTTGCCCGGCTGCTTCGGCTCCGGGTAGTCCTGCGCCTGTGCCGCGGCGGGCACGAGCAGCGCTGCGGCGGCGATCGCCAGCGGCACGAATCGGGGGGTGCGGATGGTGCTCCTCCTCCTCTTGGTCTACGGGTCGACCACGTACCAGCCGGTCATCCCGCTGTCCTGATGCGAGAAGACGTGGCAGTGGTAGAGCCAGCGACCCGGGTTGTCTTCGGTGAAGCGTGCGGTGACCGTCTCGTTCGGCCCCACCGAGGGGTTGTCGACGAATACGCCGGCGGCGTCGCGCCAGCGGTGTCCGTGGATGTGGAACGTGTGGAACGCGTCGTCCATGCCGAAGCAGTGCACCTCGACGTCCTGGCCGGCGCGCGAGCGCAACGTCGGCGTGTTGCCGGCGTAGGCGCGCCCGTTGACGCACTGGAAGTTCCGGTCCAGCCGCGTGACGGGCGGCGGGAGCTGGTGCGCGAACAGCGTGTAGAGGCGGTCCGGCGGCTTGGCGCCGCGCGGGCGCACGATGATCGAGCCGAACAGGCCGCGGAAGGTGTTGAGCGTGTGGTTGGGCCCGTGGTCGTGGTAGGGCCAGGCGCCGACCGAGTCCGGCGTGCACTCCCACTGGTAGGTGAACGTCTCGCCGGGCCCGACGAAGCCGCCCGTGCGCGTGTACTCGCCCATGTAGGCGCCGTCGTACTCGGGGCTGTACTTGACGCCGTGCGGGTGCATCGTGACCGCCTGCCGCAGCCGCCGGTCGGCGTTGCGGAAGTGGACGACGAGCACGTCGCCGACCTCGGCGTGGAGCGTCGGGCCGGGCATGTTGACGCCGCCGGCGGGCGCGGCGAAGCCGGGCGTCATCGCGCGGTAGACGTAGGCGCGGAACGAGCTGCGGCCGGGGATCCGGCGGTCGTGCCAGTCGTCGCGCCCGCTCGGGACGATGTTCCAGCGCATCGTCTCGGCCTGGATCCAGTACTCGCGCCGCACGCCGCCGGGCTGCGGCTCGATCTGCGGGAACTGCTGGGCGGCGACGGCGCGCGGCCGGCGCACGCGGGCGGCGGCGGCGTCGGCGCGGTCGAGGCCCTCCGGGCTCGCGACCTCGACCTCCTCGCCGCCGATCGTGCACAGCAGCGCGGCGCCGCCGGCGACGCCGAGGAAGGAACGGCGGGAGGTCAGTCGATCGGTCATGGAAGCGGCTGGAGGCTAGTACGTGCGTACTCCTCGCGCAAGTACGTCCGTACTGGTTAGGATGGTGGTGTGCCCACGGCCACCGGCACGCGTGCGGCTGCCTCCGAGCGCGTGCGAGACGCGATCGTCCACGCCACCGTCAGCATCGTCGCCCGCGACGGCATCGCCGCCGTGACCCACCGGCGCGTCGCGCTCGAGGCCGGCGTCGCGCTGTCCTCGACGACGTGGCACTTCGAGACCAAGACCGACATCCTCGTCGCCGCCCTGCGCTGGACCGCGCGCCGCGAGGTCGCCCGCATCGGCGCGATCGCCGACCGGCTCGAGGGCGAGACGTTCGACGCCGCGGCCTGGGCCGGCGAGCTCGGCGACTGGCTCGTCGAGCAGGTCACGGCCGAGCGCGACCAGGCGGTCGCGCTCTACCGCCTCCAGATGGAGCTGCTCGGCCGCCCCGAGGCGCAGGCCGTGCACCGCGAGTGGGGGGAAGGACTGCAGGCGCTCGGCGATCGCGTGCTCGACCACGCGCAGGGGCTCGACACGCGCCTGATCGCGGCGGCGCTCGACGGCCTCCGCCTGAGCGTGATCAGCGGGACCGACCCGGACACCGAGTGGCTGCGGCCCGCGGTGCGGCGCCAGCTCGGCGCGCTGCTCGGCTAGTAGGGCGTGCGCTGCGGGTTGGCGAGCCACGCGTCGAACGGCCGCCGGCCGTCCTCGGCGAGCAGCTGGACCGTCGTCGAGCTCGCGCGAGGCCGGGGGCCGGGCGACGTCGGCGAAGATCGCCGCGTCGTCGAAGCCCGCCTGCGCGGCGTCGTGGCGGTCCGCCGCGTGCACGATCCGGTCGAGCCGGGCCCACCAGGCGGCGCCGAAGCACATCGGGCACGGCTCGCAGCTCGTGTAGAGCACCGCGCCGGCGAGGTCGTGCGTGCCGAGCGCGCGGCAGGCGGCCCGGATCGCCACGACCTCGGCGTGCAGCGTCGGGTCGTGCTCCGCCGTCACCCGGTTGGTGCCGCGGCCGGCGACCTTCCCGTCGCGGGCCACGATCGCGCCGAACGGCCCGCCGTCGGTCGACGCGGAGGCCACGGCGAGCTCGATCGCCTCGTTGAGCAGTGCGACGTCGTCGTTCACGGCGGGGCGGATGCTAGACGGCGAGGTCAAGACCGCCTGACGGAGTGTCGATATCCAGGCTGTGACCGCGATCGCACAGACCGCCGCGAAGGTTCGCGACTGGCTCCCGCACGGCCAGATGCTGCCCGAGCACATCTGGCGCCGCCGGCACCGGATGATCGTCGCGCTGCTGTGGATGCAGTCCGTGGGCCTGACCGCCTTCGGGCTCGCGCAGGGCCAGACCATCTCGCACATGCTGCTCGAGGGCGGCATGCTGGCGGCGGCCGCGCTGCTCGCCTCTTCCGAGCGCGCGGGGATGCGGCTGCGCTCGGCCGCGGCGTCGTTCGGCCTGATCGCCAGCTCGGCGCTGCTCGTGCACCTGTGGCACGGCCAGATCGAGGCGCACTTCCTCTTCTTCGTGATGATCGGCGTCCTCACGCTCTACCAGGACTGGATGCCGTTCCTGGTGGCGATCGGCTTCGTGGTCCTGCACCACGGCGTCGTCGGCGTGCTCGATCCCGCGAGCGATCCAGCCTAGGGGTAGCCTGCCGCGCGTGCCCGCCGAGCGCACGCTGACCGCCGTGATGGCCGACCTCGAGGCGCAGGCGGCCGTGCTCGAGCCGGGCGCGCGGCTGCCGTCGGTCCGCGAGCTGATGGCGACCCACCGCGTCGGGCCGGTGACGGTGCAGCGGGCGGTCGCGCAGCTCGCCGCCCGCGGGGTGCTCGAGCCGCGGCCCGGCCGCGGCACCTACGTCGCGCCGCGTGCTCCCGCCGCCGACCCGCCGGACCTCGACTGGCAGACGGTCGCGCTCGGGCCCAGCACGGTCTCGGCCGGCGGGCTCGAGGACCTCCTGACGCCGCCGGGCGCCGGCCTGCACGTGCTGAGCACGGGCTACCTGCCGCCCGACCTGCAGCCGCTCGGCGCGCTCTCGCAGGCGCTCGCGCGCGCGGCGCGGCGGCCGGGCGCGTGGGACCGGATGGCGGTCGAGGGCCTCGCCGGGCTGCGGTCGTGGTTCGCCGCGCAGGTCGGCGGCGGCGTGGGGGAGAGCGACGTGCTCGTCTGCCTCGGCGGCCAGGCCGCGCTCGTCGCCTGCCTGCGCGCGCTGGCGCCGCCCGGCGGGCCGGTGCTGGTCGAGTCCCCGACCTACCTCGGCGCGCTGATCGCGGCGCGCGGCTGCGGGCTCGAGCCGGTGCCCGGTCCCGAGCGACGCCGCGGGCGTGCGCCCGGACCTGCTCGAGCAGGCGTTCGCGCGGACCGGCGCGCGCGTCTTCTACGCGCAGCCGACCTACGCCAACCCGCACGGGGCGGTGCTGGCGCCGGAGCGCCGCGCCCAGGTGCTCGAGATCGCGGTCGCCGCCGGCGCGTTCATCGTCGAGGACGAGGCGTTCCGCGACATGACGCTCGAAGGCCCGGAGCCGCCGCCGCCGCTGCTGCACGGCGACGCCGACGGGCACGTCGTGCACCTGCGCTCGCTGAGCAAGCCGGCCGCGCCGGGCCTGCGCGTGTCCGGCCTCGTCGCGCGCGGACCGGCCGCCGCGCGGCTGCGGGCGGCGCGGATGGTCGACGGCACGCTCGTGCCCGGGCCGCTGCAGGAGGCGGCGGTCGAGCTCGTCACGGCCCCGGGCTGGCGGCGCCACCTCGCGCGCACGCGCGGCGTGCTGCGCGAGCGCCGCGACGCGCTGCTCGCGGCGGTCGAGGCCGAGCTCGGACCGGGCCGCGCCGCCCGCCCGCGCGGCGGCATGCACCTGTGGGTGCGGCTCGACCCGGGCGTCGACGACGTCGCGCTCGCCGAGCGCGCCGCCCGCGCCGGCGTGCTGGTCTCGCCCGGCCGTCCGTACTTCCCGGCCGAGCCGCCCGGCGGCCACCTGCGGATCACGTTCGCGGGCGAGCCGCCGGACCGCCTGGCGGCCGGCGTTCGCATCCTCGCCGGCGTCTGAGTAGGCTCGCCCTGAGATGGACGAGGGCTTCACGGTCCGCCGTCGTGACGAGCTGGAGCGCTCCGGCAACTGGCTGCTCGCGCGCCGTGGGCTCGGGCTGGCGGCGTTCGGCCTCAACGTCGTCGAGATCCCGCCCGGCGAGTCGATCCCGGAGCACGACGAGGTCGACCGCGACCAGGAGGAGGTCTTCATCGTGCTCGAGGGGTCGCCGACGCTGGTCGTCGACGGCCGTGAGATCGCCGCTCCGGCGGGCACGTTCGCGCGGCTCGACCCGCCGCTGCGGCGGACGGTCGTCAACCACGGCGAGGAGACCGCCACCGTCCTGATCGCCTCGGCGCCGCGGACGAGCGGCTACGAGCCGATGGACTGGGCGTGACGCTACCACGACGGCAGCCGGCGGCTGCAGGACCGGTTCGACACGCGGCGGCTCGCCGACCGGCTCGAGCAGGTCAAGGTCACGCGACTCGATCGGGCCCCAGGACCGGGCGTTCATCGAGTCGCTGGACATGTTCTTCCTCGCCACCGCCGACCGCGAGGGCCGGCCGACGTGCTCCTACAAGGGCGGCGACCCGGGGTTCGTGCGCGTGCTCGACGAGCACACGCGTCGCCTTCCCGGCCTACGACGGCAACGGCATGTTCCTGTCGGCCGGGAACGTGCTCGTCAACCCGGAGGTCGGGCTGCTGTTCGTGTGCTTCGAGCGCCGCCGGCGACTGCGGCTCAACGGCACGGCGGAGCTGGACGAGGCGCTGGCCGGGGACTGGCCGGGCGCCCTGTTCGGCGTGCGGGTGCGGGCGCGCGAGGTGTTCCCGAACTGCCCGCGCTACATCCACCGGATGGCGCTCGTCGAGCGCTCGGCGTTCGTGCCGCGCGGCGAGGCGCCGCCGCCGGTGCCGGACTGGAAGCGGCGCGACTGGGCGCGCGACGTGCTCGCGGCCGGCGACCCGGCCGCGGAGGCTCAGGCGCCGCCGGGCGTGACCAGGCCGGACTCGTAGGCGAGCACGACGGCCTGGACGCGATCGCGCAGGCCGAGCTTCTGGAGCAGGTGCGTCACGTGCGTCTTGACCGTCGTGTCGCTGAGCACGAGCTCGGCGGCGATCTCGGCGTTGCTGAGGCCGCGGGCGAGCAGCTTGAGGACGTCGAGCTCGCGCGGCGTCAGCTCGTCGAGCGCCTGCGGGCGGGAGCGGCGGGCCGCGCCGATGCGGCTGAACTCCTCGATCAGCCGGCGCGTGACGGTCGGCGCGAGCAGCGCCTCGCCGGCCGCCACCGAGCGGATGCCGTCGGTCAGCTGGGCGGGCGGGGCGTCCTTGAGCAGGAAGCCGCTCGCGCCGGCCTGCAGCGCGTCGTAGACGTACTCGTCGAGGTCGTACGTCGTCAGCACGAGCACCCGCGCGGGGTGGCGGGCGGTGATCTCGCGCGTCGCCTGGATGCCGTCCAGCTCCGGCATCCGGATGTCCATCAGCACCACGTCGGGCTCGAGCCGCGCCGGTGCTGTGGATCGCCTCGTGGCCGTTGGACGCCTCGCCGACGACCTCGATGTCGTCGTGGCTGGAGAGCACGAGCCGGAAGCCCGCGCGCACGAGCGACTGGTCGTCGGCGATCAGGACTTTGACGCTCATCGGGAGATCGGGAGCGTTGCGTGCACCTGGAAACCGCCTTCGTTGCGGGGACCGGCGGCGAACGTGCCGCCGTAGAGCGCGACGCGCTCGCGCATGCCGACGAGGCCGTGGCCGGAGCCGTTGCGGGCGCGCGTGGCGGTGCCGCCGCGGCCGTCGTCGCTGACCTCGATCGCGAGCTCGCGCGGCGTGTAGCGGACGGTGATCGAGGCGTGCGCGTCGCCGGCGTGCTTGGAGGCGTTGGCGAGCGCCTCCTGGACGATCCGGAAGGCGGCGAGGTCGACGCCGGCGGGGATCGGCCGCGGCTCGCCCTCGACGGCGAGCGCGACGGGCAGGCCGCCGTCGCGGGCGCGCTGGGCGAGGTCCTCGACCTTGTCGAGCCCGGGCTGCGGCGTGATCGTGGTGTCGATCAGGCGGCCGAGCTCGGTCAGCGCCTCGCCGGCGACCTCCTCGATCAGCGTCGCGCACTCGGCGGCGCGGTCCGGGTCCCGCTCGAGGACGCCGTCCGCGCCCGCCGCCTGGATCGCGATCACGCTGACGTTGTGGGCGACGGCATCGTGCAGCTCGCGCGCCACGCGCATCCGCTCGGCCATGACGGCCGCCTCGGCGTCGCGCTGCCGGCTCTGCTCGACCAGCGTCGCGCTCGCGCGCTTCTCGTCGGTGAGCCGGCGCTGGGCCTTGACGATCCGGCCGATCGTCCACGGCACGGCGACGCCGCCGAACAGCGCGATCACGGTGCCGTCGGGGAAGAACAGCGCGGCGTGGACGCCGACCGCGGCGATCAGCGCGGCGAGGCCCGGCAGCGAGTGGCGCGGCGGGGCGTGGGCGCCGATCGCGTACGCGGCGCACGTGACCGAGGCGATGTCGGCCACCGGGAAGCGAGTCGAGGTCGGTGAGCAGGCTCTGCGTCGCGATCAGCGCGATGGTCGCCAGCGCGGCGAGCACGGCATGGCTGCGGCGGGCGAGCAGGGGGAGCGGGATCAGGACGCCGGTCAGCAGCGCCGCCGCGCGGTCACCGGCGTCCGCCGAGATGCCGACCTCGACGAGCGAGCCGAGCACGAGCACCCCCACGAGCACCACGTCGAACCTAAAGGGGTCAGACCCCTTTATGTTCGGCGCGTCCGCGCGGGCTCTGGGGTCGACGCGCCCCGCACGGGCGAAGGGGCAGTCCGTGGCGACGCACCCGGCGTCGTCGGCGCGGTCGCCTCGTCGCGACGCAGGATCCCGAGCACGCGCCGCACGTCGGCGAGCGCCTCGCGCGCGGTCGCGGCGATCGTGGTGAGCGACTCGCGGGCGCGGCCGGGGTCGCTGCGGATCAGCCCTTCGAGCTCGCCGGCCTGGCGCTCGATCGCGCCGAGCCCGCCGGCGACCGCGGCCTGCAGATCGGTCGCGATCCGCACCCGCTCCTCGTCGGCCGCCTGCGCCGTGTCCCGCTCGCGGTCGCGCTCGAGCCGGTCCGCGCGCTCGCTGTGCTCGTCCTGCAGCAGCGACTGGCCGCGCGCCCAGCGGCCGACGAGCAGCGGCAGCGAGGTGGCGATCAGCGTCAGCACGGCGTCGGCGACGTGGCGCGCAGCCGGGTCGAATCCGACCCGCGCGCCGACGATCGCCACGACGGCGAGCGCGGCGACGGCGAGCGCGCGCGCCGAGGCGATGTGCCGGCCGGCCGAGTACAGCGCGACCACGAGCGCGAGCGAGCGGCACGGCCAGCTGGGCGATCATCAGCCCGTCGACCGCGGCCTGCAGCGGCAGCACGACCGCGAACACCAGCAGCGGCAGCAGCGGCACGCTGCGGCGCCACGCCAGCGGCAGGATCGCGACCGGCAGCACCAGCGCGGTCACGAGCTCGCTGCCGTCGCCCGGCCGCAGCAGCAGCTCCAGCTCGGCGGCCACCAGCAGGGCCGCGGCGAGTAGGGCGTCACGTCGGAACACGCCGCGCACCCTAGTTCGCGTACCGCCGAGCGTCCTCGTCCGCGCCGACGAGCCGCACCTCCTCCTCAGGTAGGAGACCGCGCGTGCGGCCACGACCCCGGGACGAGGCCCGGTTCGCCTTCGCGGGCGACGACGGATCCGGCCCGCGCGCCGACAGTTACGGCATGCCGCAGACGACGACGACACCCTGGCGCCTCGGGCCGAGCGCCCGCCGCGCCGCGATCACCTTCCACATCGTCAGCAGCGTCGGCCTGCTCGGGACGACCGCGGGCACGCTCCTGCTCGCCCTGACCGCCGCCGCCACCGACGACGTCGCCTTCGCCGAGGCGATCTACCGCCTGATGGCGTCGTTCACGGTCGCGTTCGGCATCCCGCTCTCCTTCCTCTCGCTCGCGAGCGGCGTGCTGGTCGGCCTCGGCACCAAGTGGGGCGTCTTCCGCTACTGGTGGACGACCGTCAAGCTGCTGCTGATCGTCGGCGTGATCGTCAACGGCGCGGCGAACATCGGCCCGACGGTCGACGCCCTCCGCAGCGACCCGATGGTCGCCGCCGACCAGGCGCGCGTCGCGATCGCCGCCGCGCTCAGCGTCGCGATGCTGATCACCGCGACCGGCCTCTCGGTCTTCCGCCGCCCCGCGGGCCGGATCCGTCGTGCGGACCGCTACGATGCCGGGACCCGCGCCAGTAGCTCAGTGGATAGAGCGCAGCCCTCCGGAGGCTGAAGTCGGGGGTTCGAATCCCTCCTGGCGCGCCTTCGGGCGTGCACGTCGTGCGACTCGCGATCGTCAGCGACACTCACCTGCCTCGCGGAGCGCGCGTGATCCCGCCGCGCGCGGTCGAGTTGATGGCCGGCGCGGACGCGATCCTGCACGCCGGTGACCTGATCGAGGTCGAGGTGCTCGAGGCGCTCGAGCGGCTCGGTCCGCCGCTGCACGCCGTGCGCGGGAACGTGGACAGCGCGCAGGTGCAGGCGCGGCTCCCGCTGACCCGGATCGTCGAGGCGGGCGGGGCCCGGATCGCGATGATCCACGACGCCGGCCAGAAGGACGGTCGCCTGCGCCGGATGCGCAACCGCTTCCCGGACGCCGACGCCGTCGTCTTCGGCCACTCGCACCTGCCGCTGCACGAGCACGACGGCGCCTTCCAGCTCTTCAACCCCGGCTCGCCGACCGAGCGCCGCCGCGCGCCCGAGCACACGATCGGCGTCGCGACCGTCACCGGCGGCCGGCTCGCGTTCGAGCTGATCGTCCTTTAACGACGACGGGGCCCCGCCGTTTGTGCGGCGGGACCCCGGTCGGTACGGGTGGGCGGCGGCGACCTGCCGCCCACCCGCAACCTCTGTCAGCCGGCGGCTAGAACGCCAGCTTGATCCTCTTGCCGACGCGCACGGTCATGCGTGCGGTCGACTTGCCGATCTTGGCCCGGACGACCACGCGGCTGCCGCGGTTGAACCGCTTGCCGCGCTTGGCCTTGACCCGGACCGTGACCTTGCCCTTCTTGCCGGCCTTGGCGGCCTTGATCTGGGTGCCGGCCACCCGCACGGATCCGAGGAGCCGGGCGGTCGTCGACTGCGTGGTGCTCATCTGGCACGTGATGCGCTGCCCGTTGGCGGACAGCTCGCAGCTGACGAGCACGGTGCTCCCCGGCGAGCCGGGGGGACCCTGCGGGCCCTGCGGGCCGGTCGGACCCGTCGGGCCGGTCGGACCCGTGGGGCCGGTCGGGCCGCTGGGGCCCTGCGGACCCGTCGGGCCGGTCGGGCCGAGCGGACCCTGCGGACCCTGCGGGCCCTGCGGACCGGTCGGCGCGGAGATGTACTTCGCGTTGCTGGTGGCGTCGGTGTCGCCCGCCTCGTTGATCGCGGTGATCTTGCACTCGACCATCGCGCCGAGGTCGGCGGCGGTCAGCGCGTACGTCGCGCCGTCGCCCACGACCTCGCCGTCACGCAGCCACTCGTACTCGAGCGACGTCGGCGAGTTGGTGAACCCGCCGCTGACGCACGTGACCGTGCTGCCGACGGTGGACGAGCCGGTGATCGTCGGGTTGGCGATCGCCAGCGGCGCCTCGAGGACCGCCGGACCGGCCTGGACGGCGATGGTCCGCGTGGCGGTGCTCACGTTGCCGGCGCTGTCCTCGGCCTCGGCGGTGAGGGTCACCGTCGAGCCGACGTCGGACGCCTGCGGGTAGTAGCGGAACTGGAACGGGAACGTCTGGTGCGCTCCGACCAGCTCGCCGTCGGCGAGGAGGCGGACCTCCTTCATGTCGCCACGCTCGTCGGCGGCGGTCACGTCGACCTCCACCGGGTCACGCGGCGTCGCGACGAACCCGTCGACCAGCGGCCACTTGAAGCCGACCGCGTGCGGCGCCGTGGCGTCCGCCGTCGTCGGCAGCAGGTGGGCCATCGCGCGCTTGACCAGCTCGTTGCGCGTGGCGGCCGCGACCTGCTCGAGGCCGAAGCCGAACGTCACCGTGTCGGCCGTCGACAGCGCCACGCCGCCCGTCTGGGTCGTCGAGGCACCGGCGAGGTCGAGCTCCACCTTCTCCTGGCGCAGCGGCTCGTTCGGCGTGATGCCGGACCAGTTGTACAGACGCGTCGGCGCCTTCGCCCGCGGGTTGGCGATCCCGTTGGCGTCCTGGTTCGGGTCGTTGCCGGAGCCGGAGTCGATGGTCAGCGGCATCGTCGCCGGGTCCATGCCCGCGAAGATGCTGCCGGTCTTCACCTCGACCGCCGTGCCGGCCGGGAACGTCGTCGTGCCGTAGCCACCCTGGCGGCCGACGGCCCCGAGGTAGTTCTGCCACGTGTCGTTGGAGATGTCGCGGAAGCGCTGGAACGCGGTACCCGGCAGGTCGTCGTCGCCGCCGTTGTTCGGCGGGTAGAAGAACCCGGGCAGCTGATCCGGCGCGAACTGCCACGACGGGGTGTCGGACAGGCTGCGCGACTGCGGTCGGCCACTGGTGGATGTTGCGACCGGCCACGACCGCCTTGCCGCCCTCGTTGAGGAAGTCGCGCATGGCGATCATCGTCTTGTGGGCCCAGCTGGCGATGCGGTTGGAGCCGGCGGACTGCGTCGCCGTCGGCAGGTGACGGGCGTTGGTCTCCGTCAGGTCCTGCGGGATGTAGTCGTCACCCGAGTACCAGAGGATGGCGTCGAAGTGCGACATCACGCCCAGGAACGACGGGTTCTTGGCGGACGGGACACCGGCGGCGCTGGCCGGCGGGGCGTCGACGTTGAACGTCTCGACCTCGTAGCCCGCCGCGCTGATGGCGTCGACGTGCGCCTGCAGGTAGCGCGGGGCGACGTCGTAGCCCGGGCGGCGGTTCGGGGACACGCCCGTGTAGTCCTCGGCCGCGATGACCAGCACGCGCTTCTTGGCGGGCTGACCCTCGACCGGGGCGTCCGGCACGGCCTCGACACGGTAGGAGAACCGCTGCTGCAGGCCGCCGGCCCGCACGGTCACGGCGACGGTGTCACCGGGCGTGGCGGGGCGCGCCGTCTGGGTCGGCGAGGCGAAGTTCGCCGGCGTCGTGATCCGCACGCGCTTGTAGAAGACGCCGGGCGCGTCGCCGTAGCGCTCGCCGGCGGGGACCTCGTTCGCGCGGATGTGGCTGACCGTGCGCGACGTGCCGCCGGGGCCGGAGATGCCGACCGTGATGTCGACCGGCCCGAGCGAGCGCCGGACGTTCGCCTCGATCTGCTGGGTGGCGCCGTACGACACGTCGATCTTGGTCGGCTGGATGTCGTGCGTGGCCTTGATCTGGTACTGGCCCGGATCGTTGTCGAAGTTCTTCGGGCGATCCAGCTGGCCGGCCGAGTGCGCGATGTTGAGCGCCATCGGCAGGTTCTTCTGGAACGCCGCCTCGACCTTCTCCTCGTCGTCCGGGTACACGAACCCGCTGCCGCTCTGGCCGCCGGTGTCGGCGGTGTCGAGCTCCGGGGTCCAGCCGATCACGCCGTAGTTCATGTAGCCGTTGTCGATCGTGTCGCCGTTGGACTCGTAGAGGTCCGACGAGCGCTGCGGCGTGTACGGCTCGACGGCGCCGTCGCCGTCGGTGCCGGTCATCGCGTTGAAGATCGTCGCGTCGACCGGGGCGTAGTCGGTGATGTAGGAGACCGGGGTCAGCAGCAGCTGGCCCGAGGTGTGGTAGTTGACGTTGGCCGCGAAGTCGATCTTGCGCAGCAGGCGGTCGAACGCGAGGTTCTCCGGCTCGGACAGCGCGTACGGACCGCGGTAGGTCTCGCCGCCGGTGCCGTTGCTCGCGCCCTCCTCGTCGATGGCGCGCTTGGCCGGGTAGTTGCGGTTCGGGTCGACGCCGTCGCCGACGCCGCCCTGGGACGGCTCGCCGTAGATGCCGTCGCCGTCGTTGTCGCGCACGGTCTTGCGCCACAGACGGTTGCTCGGGGTCTCGGTCGGACCGCAGATGTGGTTCGCCGGGCCGACGCCGCAGGTGAACGTGTAGTCGTAGCCGTCCGGGTTCTGGATCGGCATGAACCACAGCTCGGTGCGCGAGAGCAGCTCCGCGATCCGGGCGTCGTTCTTGTTCTCGATGATGTACTTCATCAGCCGCCGCTCGACCTCGGCGGCCAGCCATTCACGCGCGTGGTTGTTGGAGGAGTAGAGGACCGAAGGACGCGAGTTGTCGGCGACGTGGCGGGCGTCCTTGGTGACCTTCAGGACGGCCAGCGGGCGGCCGAGCGTCGACTCGCCGACGATCGAGAACTTGACGATGTCGGGGTTCGCCGCGGCGAGCTCGCGCATCTCGTCGTAGATGCCGCCCTCCATCGGCGTCTCGAGGTCGTGGCCCCAGTACTCGCGGTAGACGTTGTAGAACGGGTTCGGGCTGTCGCCCTCGGCGAGCGCCTTGGCCCGGTTGCCGGGCAGCGGGACGTGCTCGAGCTCGAGGCCGCGCGCCTCCAGCGAGTCGGCGTCCGACTTGGTCAGAGCGAGGCTGACCTGCTGCGGACCTGAATCGGCGACGTCGTAGCCCGTGTGCTCGAGGTCGACGCCCTTGCGCTCCAGCAGACCCACGTCGCTGCTGTCGATCGTGGTCTTCCACTCCCGGAGGTAGTCCTCCGTCGCGGCTGCTGCTACGGCAGGCGTCACTGCCAATGCCACTACGGCAGCAGCCAACGCTGCCGGCGCTCGTCGGCGCATGAAAATCCCCTTCCCCATTAGGAACCGAACCCGCCCTCCACGGCGGTACCGTCGCCATAAGACTCACTCCGCGGCGGAGTGGCAAGCGTCGGCGCGTTGAATTCGCTCAACGCGGCCTACGCTGCGCCGGGTGATAAGGTCGCCACCGTCGTTCTCTGGGTGGCTGCCGTCGCCGCGCTGTTCCTGTGCTGCACCCGGCCTCGTGCGTGTCGACCGGCGCCGGCACGCCCGACGGCACCTCGCTGTGGCCGCCCGGGACGAAGTGCGCGGGCGGCGAGCCAGAGCACGTCACGGTCGTGCTGAACCAGGCGTTCATCTCGCTGCCGCCGCGGTGAGCGTCGCGGCGTTCGCCGTGCTGCGGTCGCGATCCGCGCCAGGCGGCCGATGCGCCGTACCATCGGGCTGAGCCGATGGACGTCTCGCTCTTCTTCGCCGGCACGGCCGGGTCGGTGCCGACCGCCCGCCGCGGGCTCCCGGCGCTGCTGCTGCGCGCCGGCGGGGAGCGGATCCTGTTCGACTGCGGCGAGGGCACGCAGCAGCAGCTCCTGCGGTCGGTCGGCCTGCCCGACCTGGACGCGATCTTCATCACCCACTTCCACCTCGACCACTGGCTCGGCCTGCTCGGGATGGTCAAGTCGTTCGACCTGCGCGGGCGCGACCGGCCGCTGGCCGTCCACGGCCCGCCCGGGCTGCAGGCGCTGATCCGCGCGATGCGGCCCGCGATCGGGCGCACGTCGTACCCGCTCGACCTGATCGAGCTGGCTCCGCACGAGGAGGTCCGCTTCGGCTCGTTCCTGATCTCCCCGTTCGCGGTCAAGCACCGGGTCGAGGCGTACGGCTACGCGTTCGTCGAGGACGACCGGCCGGGGCGCTTCGACGTCGAGGCCGCCCGCCGCCTCGGCGTCACCGAGGGCCCGGACTTCGGCCGCCTGCAGCGCGGCGAGACCGTCGACGGCGTGACCCCGGAGCAGGTCGTGGGCGAGCAGCGCTCCGGCCGCCGGATCGTGATCTCCGGCGACACCGCGCCGTGCCAGGCGGTCGAGGTGTTCGCGCACGGCGCCGACCTGCTCGTGCACGAGGCGACGTTCCTCGAGGACGAGCGCACCCGCGCGCGCGAGACGGCGCACTCGACCGCGCGCCAGGCGGCCGAGATCGCCCGCGACGCCGGCGTCCGGCTGCTCGCGCTGACGCACCTGTCCACGCGCTACTTCCCGCGCGACGTCCGCGACGAGGCGCGCGCGACGTTCCCGCAGACGATCGTGCCGCGCGACTTCGACGCGATCAACGTGCCGTTCCCCGAGCGCGGCGAGCCCGCGCTGATCAAGGCGGAGGCCGAGCCGGCCGGGGAGGGGTCAGACCCCTCGCCCGCCTCTGCGGGCTCAACGCCTCGGTAAAGGGGTCAGACCCCGCGCGATCCGACTTCATCGAGTGCTAGGTTCACCGAGCTCCCTTTAACCCGGTCCCGAGAGGCCAGGAAGGAACGCCCGAATGAACCACGCCAAGGTCGTCCTGGACGAGGACGACGTCCGCCGGACGCTCGTACGGATCGCGCACGAGATCGTCGAGAAGAACTCCGGCCGGCCCGTGGCCCTCGTGGGCGTCCACCGCCGCGGCGCGCACCTCGCCCGGCGCCTGCACCGGCTCGTCTGCGACCTGCTCGACGCGGAGATCCCGCTCGGCGAGCTCGACATCTCCTTCTACCGCGACGACGTCTCGACGCGCCCCGCCGACCCGGCCGTCCACTCCTCGCACCTGCCGTTCCGCCAGGAGGACTACACGGTCGTGCTGGTCGACGACGTGCTCTACACCGGCCGCACGGCGCGCGCCGGGATCGAGGCGCTGTTCGACTACGGGCGCCCCGCGCGCGTCCAGCTCGCCGTGCTGGCCGACCGCGGCCACCGCGAGCTCCCGATCCGGCCCGACTACGTCGGCAAGAACCTTCCCACCGCCCGCTCCGAGCGGGTCAACGTCCGCGTGACCGAGGTCGACGGCGTCGACGAGGTCGCGATCGTCGAGCTCGAGGAGGCGCTCGCATGAGGCACCTGCTGTCGATCGAGGACCTCGACCGCGCCGCGATCGAGCGCATCCTCGACCGCGCGAAGTCGTTCACCGAGGTCTCCGAGCGCGAGATCAAGAAGGTCCCGGCGCTGCGCGGCCGGCGCGTGCTGAACCTCTTCTACGAGGTCTCCACGCGCACGCGCTCGAGCTTCGAGCTGGCCGCGAAGGCGCTGAGCGCCGACGTCGTGAACTTCGCCGCCGGCGGCTCGAGCGTCGAGAAGGGCGAGTCGCTCAAGGACACGGTGCAGACGCTGTCCGCCTACCAGCCGGACCTGATCGTGATCCGGACGCCGCACGTCGGCGCCGCGCACCTGGTCGCGGGCTGGACGACCGCGGGCGTCGTCAACGCCGGCGACGGCAAGCACGAGCACCCGACGCAGGCGCTGCTCGACGTGTACGCGCTGCGCGACCGGATCGGCGCGCTCGACGGCGCGAACATCTGGATCGTCGGCGACGTGCTGCATTCGCGCGTCGCGCGCTCGAACATCCACGCGTTCATCCAGATGGGCGCGCAGGTGACGGTGTGCGGGCCGCCGACGCTGATCCCGCGCGGCATCGAGGCGCTCGGCTGCGCCGTCGAGTACTCGCTCGACCGGCTCGGCGAGGCCGACGTCGTCTACGCGCTGCGGATGCAGCACGAGCGGATGACCGACTCGTTCGTGCCGTCGCTGCGCGAGTACGCCGCCGTCTACCAGGTCGACGGCCGCCGGCTCGGCGCCCGCCAGGTGCTCATGCACCCGGGCCCGGTGAACCGCGGCGTGGAGCTCGCCGCCGAGGTGATCGACTCGCCGCAGGCGATCATCGGCCAGCAGGTCGCGGCCGGCGTCGTGGTGCGGATGGCCGTGCTGTACGAGCTGCTCGCCGGCCGCGGGGCGCCCTCCGGAGCGGCCAAGGCCTCGATCCCGGTGGGGGCGTGACCGTGCTCGACTCGCGGCCGATCGCGCCCGCCGACCTGCTCGTCCGCGGCGCCCACGTGCTCGACCCGCGCGCGGGCATCGACGCCCCGCACGACGTGCTCGTGCGCGGCGGCGAGATCGCCGAGCTCGGCGCGCCCGGCTCGCTCGAGGCGCCCGAGGGTGCCGAGGTGCTCGACGGCGAGGGCCGCCACGTGTTCCCGGGCTTCGTCGACCCGCACGTGCACCTGCGCACGCCGGGCCAGGAGCACAAGGAGGATCTCGAGACCGGCACCCGCGCCGCCGCGGCCGGCGGCTTCGTCGCCGTCGTGGCGATGCCGAACACCGACCCGGTGGTCGACTCGGCGTCGATCCTGCGCTCGCTGCGCGACGCCGCGCGGCGCGAGGCGCGCGTGCCGGTCGGCTTCCTCGCCAGCGTCACGACCGGCCTGGCCGGCGAGTCGCTGACCGAGATGGCCGAGCTGCGCGGCGCCGGCGCGCTCGGCTTCACCGACGACGGCAAGCCGGTGCACGCCGCCGGCATCCTGCGCAAGGCGCTGCAGTACCAGAAGCTCGTCGGCGGGATCCTGTGCCTGCACGAGGAGGACCCGACGCTCTCCGGCCGCGGCGTCATGCACGAGGGCACGGTCTCGGCGCGGCTCGGGCTCGCCGGCATCCCGTCGGTCTCCGAGTCGACGCTGATCGCGCGCGACGCCGCGCTGGCCGGCTACGAGGACGGGCGCATCCACATCCAGCACCTGAGCGCGCGCGAGTCGGTCGCGGCGATCGCGGCCGCGAAGGCCGCCGGCGTGCGCATCTCCTGCGAGGCGTCGCCGCACCACCTCACGCTCACGCACGAGGCGCTGCTCGAGCGGCTGGACACGCGGCTGAAGATGAACCCGCCGCTGCGCGCCGAGGAGGACCGCCAGGCGCTGATCGCGGGGCTGCTCGACGGCACGATCGACTGCATCGCCACCGACCACGCGCCGCACGCGCGCGAGGAGAAGGAGGTGCCGTTCGAGGAGGCGCCGATGGGCACGACCGGGCTCGAGACCGCGTTCGCCGCGGTCTACACCGAGCTCGTGCGGCCCGGCGTGCTGCCTTTGGGCCTCGTCGTCGAGAAGCTCTCGGCCGGCGCGGCGCTGCTCGACCTGCCGCTGCCCGCGATCCGCAAGGGGGAGGGGGCGAACTTCTGCCTCGTCGACCTAGAGGGTGAGTGGGAGGTCGGAGAGCACGGATACGAGAGCCGGTCGGAGAACAGCTGCTTCGCGGGGCGGCGCCTGCGCGGGCGGGTCCTGGCGACGGTCGCCGCCGGCGGCGTCGCCTTCCGGGAGCGGGCGTTCGCGGTGGTGAGCGCGTGAGCTCGCCTACGTCCTGCTCGAGGACGGCGAGCGGTTCGACGGCGACGCGGTCGGCGCGGACGGCCACGTCACCGGCGAGGTCGTCTTCACCACCGGCATGTCGGGCTACCAGGAGTCGATGACCGACCCGAGCTTCGCGCGCCAGCTGATCACGTTCACGACCGCGCACGTCGGCAACTACGGCGTCAGCGAGGCGGCGATGGAGTCCGGCCGCATCCACGCCGGCGGGGCGATCATGCGCGAGGCGGTCGAGGGGCTGGACGCGCCGGGGGCCGAGCAGGGCTGGCTCGCGTGGCTGCGCGCGCACGGCGTGCCGGCGATCGCGGGCGTGGACACGCGCTCGCTGGTGCGGCACATCCGCTCGGCGGGGGCGATGCGCGGCGGGATCTTCCCTGTGGCCATGTCCGAGGCCGACGCGATGGACCTCGTGCGGGCCGAGCCGTCGATGATCGGGCGCGACCTGGCGCGTGAGGTGACGATCGCCGAACCGCGCACGTACGGAGAAGGGCGGGAGCCTGCGGATCGTCGCGCTCGACACCGGGATCAAGCGGTCGATCGTGCGCAACTTCGTGGACCGTGGCGTGCAGCTCGAGCTGTATCCGTGCACGACTGGCGCGGAAGCGCTGCTCGCGACCGATCCCGACGGGTTCTTCCTCGTCCCCGGTCCGGGGGACCCGGCGGCGCTCGACTACGTGGTCGAGACGATCCGGGCGCTGCTGGTGCGCAAGCCGGTGTTCGGGATCTGCCTCGGGCACCAGCTGCTCTCGCGCGCGGCGGGCCTGGAGACCTTCAAGCTCCCGTTCGGCCACCGCGGCGCCAACCACCCGGTCAAGGACCTGGCCACGGGCCGGATCGCGATCACCTCGCAGAACCACGGCTTCGCGGTCGCGGGCAAGCCCGGCGCGCGGCTGGAGAGCGACCTCGGGGCGGCCGAGCTCACGCACGTGAACCTCTACGACGGGACCGTCGAGGGCTTCCGCCTGCTCGAGGCGCCCGCCGCCTGCGTCCAGTACCACCCGGAGGCCGGGCCAGGGCCCAACGACAGCCTCGGGCTGTTCGACACCTTTGTCCAGGAGTTCGACCGTGCCGCGTAGGAACGACCTCCAGAAGATCCTCGTGCTCGGCTCGGGGCCGATCGTGATCGGCCAGGCCGCCGAGTTCGACTACTCGGGCGCCCAGGCCTGCAAGGTGCTGCTGGAGGAGGGCTACGAGGTCGTCCTCGTGAACTCCAACCCGGCGACGATCATGACCGACCCGGAGTTCGCGGACGCGACGTACGTCGAGCCGCTGCTCCCCGGCCCGGTCGCGCAGGTGATCGAGCGCGAGCGGCCGGACGCGCTGCTGCCGACGCTCGGCGGCCAGACCGCGCTCAACCTCGCGAAGGCGCTGTACGAGGACGGCACGCTCGAGCGCTACGGCGTCGAGCTGATCGGCGCGACCTACGAGGCGATCAACCGCGCCGAGGACCGCGAGCAGTTCGACGCGACGATGCAGGCCGCCGGCCTGCGCACCGCGCGCAACACGATCGCGACCAGCCTCGCCCAGGCGCGCGGCGCGCTCGACTCGTTCGGCCTGCCGCTGATCATCCGGCCGGCGTTCACGCTCGGCGGCCGCGGCGGCGGCATCGCCCGCACCGAGGAGCAGTTCGAGCGGATCGTCGAGGGCGGGCTCGCGGCCTCGCCGATCGGCCAGATCCTGATCGACGAGTCCGTGCTCGGCTGGGGCGAGTTCGAGCTCGAGGTGATGCGCGACGGCGCGGACAACGTGGTGATCGTCTGCTCGATCGAGAACGTCGACCCGATGGGCGTCCACACGGGCGACTCGGTGACCGTCGCGCCGCAGCAGACGCTGACCGACCGCCAGTACCAGAAGCTGCGCGACCAGGCGATCGCCGTGATCCGCGCGGTCGGGGTCGAGACCGGCGGCTCGAACGTGCAGTTCGCGGTCAACCCCGCGACCGACGAGATCGTCGTGATCGAGATGAACCCGCGCGTGTCGCGCTCGTCCGCGCTGGCCTCGAAGGCGACCGGGTTCCCGATCGCCAAGATCGCCGCGCGGCTCGCGGTCGGCTACCGGCTCGACGAGATCCCGAACGACATCACGAAGCGCACGCCGGCCTCGTTCGAGCCGGTCGTCGACTACGCGGTGGTCAAGTGGCCGCGGTTCGCGTTCGAGAAGTTCCCGGGCGTCGACACGGGGCTGTCGACGCACATGAAGTCGGTCGGCGAGGTGATGGCGATCGGGCGCACGTTCCGGCAGGCGTTCGCGAAGGCGATGCGCTCGCGCGAGCTCGACGCCGCGCGTCGATCTTGAGCGGCGATCTGCTCGAGCGGCTGGAGACGCCCTCCGCCGATCGGTACGACCTGATCGTCGAACTGCTTGCACGTGGGGAGTCGGAGGAGGAGATCCGCGCGCGCACCGGGATCGACCTCTGGTTCCTGCGGCAGCTGGCCGGCTTGGATCGCGCGTTCGAAGGTGAGCGGACGTACCGCGCGGTCGATACCTGCGCGGCCGAGTTCGAGGCCGAGACGCCGTACTTCTACTCGGCCTGGGAGCGGCCGCCGGTGCGGCAGGAGATCGTGCGCGGCGACAAGCCGAGCGTGATGATCCTCGGCTCGGGGCCGAACCGGATCGGCCAGGGCATCGAGTTCGACTACTGCTGCGTGCACGCGGCGATGACCGTGCGCGCCTCGGGCCGCGACGCGGTGATGGTCAACTGCAACCCGGAGACCGTCTCGACGGACTACGACACGTCCGACCGCCTGTACTTCGAGCCGCTGACGCTCGAGGACGTGCTGGCGATCGTCGAGGTCGAGCAGCCCGAGGGCGTGATCGTGCAGTTCGGCGGCCAGACGCCGCTCAAGCTCGCGGCCGGGCTCGAGGCCGCCGGCGTGCCGCTGCTCGGCACGCAGCCGGAGGCGATCGACCTCGCCGAGGATCGCGGGCGCTTCGGCCGCCTGCTCGGCGAGCTCGGGCTGAGCGCCCCGCCGTACGCGACCGCGCACTCCTCCGAGGAGGCGCTCGCCGCCGCGCCCGGGATCGGCTGGCCGCTGCTCGTCCGCCCGAGCTACGTGCTCGGCGGGCGCGCGATGGAGATCGTCTACGACCTCGACGGCCTCGAGGACTACCTGCGGCGCGTGAACGGCCACGCGCGCAAGGAGATCTTCCTCGACCGCTTCCTCGAGAACGCGATCGAGGTCGACGTCGACGCGATCTGCGACGGCGAGGACGTCTGGATCGGCGGGATCATGCAGCACGTCGAGGAGGCCGGGATCCACTCGGGCGACTCGGCGTGCGTGCTGCCGCCGCACTCGCTCGGCACCGAGATGCTCGACGAGATCCGGTCCGCGACGCGCTCGATCGCGCTCGCGCTCGGCACGGTCGGCCTGATCAACGTCCAGTACGGCGTGCTCGGCGACGACCTCTACGTGATCGAGGCCAACCCGCGCGCGTCGCGGACGGTCCCGTTCGTCTCCAAGGCGACCGGCCTGCCGCTGGCCAAGCTCGCCTGCCGGGTCATGCTCGGCGAGCGGCTCGCGGCGATGAACCTGCCCGAGGACCCCGGCCTCGACCACGTCTCGGTCAAGGAGGCCGTCCTGCCGTTCGACCGCTTCGCGGGCGCCGACGCGCTGCTCGGCCCGGAGATGCGCTCGACCGGCGAGGTGATGGGCGTGGCGGCCGACTTCCCGACCGCGTTCGCGAAGGCCCAGGCCGCGGCCGGCCTGCTCCTGCCCGACGGCGGCACCGTGTTCCTCACGGTCACCGACACCGACAAGTCCGCCGTCATGGGCATCGCCGCCCAGCTCCACGACCTCGGCTTCCGGATCGTCGCCACCCGCGGCACGGCGGCCTCGATCTCGCGAATGGGGATCCCGGTCGAGCGGATCAACAAGCTCGGCGAGGGGTCGCCGCACGTCGTCGACTGGATCGAGAACGGCGAGGTCGACCTCGTCATCAACACGCCGACCGGCACGGCGGCCCGCACCGACGGCTACGAGATCCGCCGCGCCGCCGTCGGCCGCGGCATCCCGTGCATCACCACGATCGCCGGCGGGATGGCCGCCACGCGCGCGATCGCCGCGGCGCGCAGCGGCGAGCCCAGCGTCGATCTCTCTGCAGGCGCTGCACGGGCCGAAACTGCGGCATTGAAGGAGGCGCGGACGTGACTGTGGCGGATAGTGGTCGCTATGCGACCATCTAGCCGCCACGCGGCCGCTCGCGCCCTTCGGCCGCCGCCCTACAAGCGTCGTTGAGCGTCGGGAGCTCGGGGCGTACACGGTGCTGACCGTCGCCGACGATGGGCCGGCGCCCGAAGCCCGGCCAGTTCTACATGCTCACCGCGGCCGAGCGCTGGGGCGGCGGCGAGGACGAGCGGCCGTTCCTGCCGCGCGCGTTCAGCGTCCTGCGCGCCCGCGAGGGGCAGCTCGACTTCATGCTCGAGGACGTCGGCCCCGGCACCAACCGGCTGTGCGAGCTCGGGCCGGGCGACGGCATCCACCTGCTCGGCCCGCTCGGCAACGGCTTCAGCCCGCCGCGCGAGGGCCGCCGCCCGGTGCTCGTCGGCGGAGGCGTCGGCACCGCGCCGCTGGCGATCCTCGCCGACGCCCTCGGCGCCGAGGCCACGACCCTGCTCGGCTTCCGCGACGCCCACCACGCCGAGGGCGCCGCCCTGATCCAGGACGCCCACATCGCCACCGACGACGGCTCGAACGGCCACCACGGCCTCGTGACCGACCTCCTCGATGCCGAAGTTCGAGCCGACGCCCACGCCGAGATCTACGCCTGCGGCCCACCACCGATGCTCGACGCGGTCGCCGCGCTGGCCAACGCGAGCGGCATCCCGGCCCAGCTCGCCATGGAATCCGGCATGGCCTGCGGCTTCGGCGCCTGCTTCGGCTGCGTGGTCCCGACCAAGGACGGCTACGTCCGCCTCTGCGTCGACGGACCGGTGCTGGAGGCGAGCGCGCTGTGATCGAGTTCTGCGGGATCCCGCTGCGGCACCGGATCGTCAACGGCTCCGGCACGTTCGACGCGATCGCGGCCCGGCGCGCGTTCGGCGACGCCCTGCTCGAGCAGTTCCCGTTCGCCGCCTTCGTCTCCAAGACCGTCACGCTCGAGCCGCGGCAGGGCAACCCGCCGCCGCGCCTGTGGGAGCTGGCCGGCGGCATGATCAACTCGATCGGCCTGCCGAACAAGGGCCTCGCCGGCTACCTCGCCGAGGACCTGCCGAAGCTCGCCGAGCTGCCCGTGCCGCTGATCGTCAACGTGATGGGCTCGACGCCGCAGGACGTCGCGCGGCTCGTGTCGGCGTTCGCCGAGCGCGACGAGGTCGCGGCGCTCGAGCTCAACGTCTCGTGCCCGAACGTCAAGACCGGGCTGATGATGGGCGCCGACCCGGGGGAGATGGCGGGGCTGCTCGACGTCGTGCGGCCGTGCACGGACAAGCCGCTGATCGTGAAGCTGACGCCGAACTGCACGTCACCGGCGGCCGTCGCCGCCGCGGCCGAGCAGCACGGCGCCGACGCGCTGTCGCTGATCAACACGGTGCGCGGCATGGCGATGCACCCGCAGCGCCCCGGCGAGCCCTGGCTCGGCGCCGGCAGCGGCGGGATCTCGGGCCCGGCGGTCCGGGCCGTCGCGCTCGCCCAGGTCCGCGAGGTCCGCGAGCGTGTCGCGTTGCCGCTCGTCGGGATGGGCGGCGTCCAGTCCGGCCGTCACGCGGAGGCGCTCAGGCAAGTCGGCGCGGATCTGATCGCGGTCGGCACGGAATCGTTCCGGGACCCCCTGGCCGGGCGCCGTATCGCTGACGATGCGTCCAGACTCGAGGCAGCTTTCCCTGCAAACACGGCACCCGCGCTGGCGGGCATGGGTCCGTAGCACATAAGGACCCCAAAAGCCCTGCAAAGTCCCCGGTTACCGTAAACTCCCCTGCACGCGTCTTCACCTCAACTTGAGGTCTAGGCGAATTCGTGCCCCATGGGCTTGTCGGCGGCAGGAACCGATGTAGACTCGCCGCCCATGCCGCCAGCGACCAAGACGCCCGCCAAGCCTTCAGTGGCTGCCCCCGAGCGCTCCCTCGTCCAGCGCATGGAGGCCCTGCAGCGGGCGAACGAGATCCGCACGCGGCGCGCGCAGCTGAAGCGGGATCTCAAGGCCGGTCGCCAGAGCATCCATGACCTGCTCCTGGAGCCACCGGAGTTCGTCGAGACCGCCAAGGTGTTCGACATGCTCCTGGCCGTCCCCAAGTACGGCCGCGTGAAGGTCAACAAGGTCCTCCAGCAGTGCCGCATCTCGCCGTCGAAGACGATCGGCGGCCTCTCGCAGCGCCAGCGCACCGAGCTGGTCTCCATGCTCCGCCGCTAAAGCGGTGTCGAGGGTCTTCGTCATCACCGGCCCGTCGGGGGTCGGCAAGGGCACGCTGATCCGCACCCTGCTGCAGCGGGTGCCGGAGCTCGAGCTCTCCGTGTCGGCGACGACGCGGCGCCCGCGGCTGGGGGAGACCCAGGGCGTCGACTACCACTTCCTCGGCGACGACGAGTTCGAGCAGCGCGTGCAGGCCGGCGAGTTCGTCGAGCACGCCGGCTACTCCGGCCGCCGCTACGGCACGCTGCGGTCCGAGCTCGACCAGCGGCTCGCGCGCGGCGCGCCGGTCGTGCTCGAGATCGAGGTCCAGGGCGCGCGCCAGATCGCGCGGTCGCTGCCCGAGGCGGTGCGGATCTTCATCGCGCCGCCGTCCGAGGACGCGCTGCGCAACCGGCTCGTCGGCCGCGGCACCGACACGGCCGAGGACGTCGAGCGGCGCCTGCAGACCGCGCGCGAGGAACTGGCCGCCCAGGACGAGTTCACGCACGTCGTCCGCAACGACCGGCTCGACGACGCGGCGGCAGCCCTGGAGGAGGTCGTCCGGGCAGCGCTAGCATCTGATGTGACGAACCGGACGGAGGAACACCCTTGATCTCACCCCGCGTCGACAGACTGCTCGAAAATGTGGACTCGCCATACGCGAGCGTGATCGTGGCCGCCAAGCGCGCGCGCCAGATCAACTCGTACTACCACAACCTCGGCGAGGGCACGTTCGAGGAGTTCCCGCCGCCGATGGTGGACACCGGCTCCAAGAACTACCTGACGATCGCCCTCGAAGAGGTCGCGAGCGGCAAGATCAAGTACCGCTACCGCGGCTGACCGGCACGAGGGGAGACCGGCGAGATGGCGCGCCTCCTGCTCGGCGTCAGTGGTGGCATCGCCGCCTACAAGGCGTTGGAGCTGGCGCGCCTCGCCATCAAGGGCGGGCACGCGGTCCGGGTGATCCAGACCGAGGCGTCGACGCGCTTCGTCGGCACCGCCTCGTTCGCCGGCATCACCGGCGCCCCCGTGCTCGTCACGGAGTGGGAGCCGGACCCGCTGCGGGGCGCCTTCCCGGGTGACCCGCAGCCCGCGCACGCGCCGCTCAGCCACCTCGAGCTGGTCGAGCGCGCCGACGCCTTCCTGATCGCTCCCGCGTCGGCGAACACGATCGCCAAGCTCGCCGGCGGGCACGCCGACAACCTGCTCACGGCCGCCGCGCTCGCATGCCGGCGACCGCTGATCGTCGCTCCGGCCATGAATGGAGCGATGTACGAGCATCCCGCGACCCAGGACAACCTCGCGCGACTGCGCGAGCGCGGCGCCCGCGTGCTCGATCCGGGGACCGGATCGCTCGCCTCGCTCGGCGAGCACGGCACCGGCCGGCTGCCCGAGCCGCCCGCGCTGCTCGAGGCCTTCGAGGCCGCGATCCGCACGACGCGCGACCTCGACGGCCTCAAGGTCCTCGTCACCGCCGGCGGCACGCGCGAGCCGATCGACGCCGTCCGCTACGTCGGCAACCGCTCCTCCGGCCGCATGGGCTTCGCGGTCGCCGAGGAGGCCGCGCGCCGCGGCGCCGACGTCACCGTCGTCGCCGCCAACGTCGCGCTGCCGCGGCGAGCGGCGATCACGTACGTCGACGTCGGCACCGCCGCCGAGCTCGCCCGCGCCTGCGACGAGCGCTTCGACGCCGCCGACCTGCTGGTCATGGCCGCCGCGGTCGCCGACTTCCGGCCGGCCGACCCGCGCGCCGACAAGCTGAAGAAGGATGAGGCCGGCGGGGAACTGGATCTGCGCCTCGTGCGTACCACTGACGTGCTCGCGACCCTCTCCGCCCGCCGCCGCACCGGCCAGGTGCTGGTCGGCTTCGCCGCGGAGACCGGCCCGGCGGCGCTCGAGCACGGCCGCGCGAAGCTCGCGCGCAAGGACCTGGACGCGGTCGTCGTCAACGACGTCGGGACTCCCGGCATCGGCTTCGACTCCGCCGACAACGAGGTGACGATCGTCACGGCGGACGGCGATCGACACATACCGCGCACCTCCAAGGCCGAGGTCGCCGGAGCCATCCTCGACGCCGTCTTGAGCCGGCGTTCATCTCACGACATGAAGGTGCCGCGCTGAATGGAACCGCTCGAGCCCACTCCCGAGGCCGACGCCGTCGCTCCCCACCAGGTGGAGGCGGCGGTGTCCGTGGCCAACCGCATCGGGAACAACATCCGGCGCGCCGTCAAGGTCTCCGACGACGTCGTCGAGCACGTCCTCGTCTCGCTCCTGGCCGAGGGCCACATCCTCGTCGAGGACTACCCGGGCGTCGGCAAGACCGCCCTGGCCCGCGCCCTGTCGCGGTCGATCGACTGCGCGTTCGCGCGCGTCCAGTGCACCGCCGACCTGCTGCCCGCCGACATCGTCGGCACCAACGTCTACAACCAGCGCGAGGGCCGCTTCGAGTTCCGCCCGGGGCCGATCTTCGCCAACGTCGTGATCGTCGACGAGATCAACCGCGCGTCGCCGAAGACGCAGTCCGGCCTGCTCGAGTGCATGCAGGAGCGCCAGGTGACCGTCGACGCGACGTCGCACGAGCTCGCCCGCCCGTTCCTCGTCTTCGCCACGCAGAACCCGGTCGAGTACGAGGGCACGTACCCGCTGCCCGAGGCCCAGGTCGACCGCTTCATGGTGCGCCTGTCGCTCGGCTACCCGAACGCCGAGGACGAGTCCAGCATGCTCGCGGGCCACGAGGCCGGCGACCGCGTGCTCACGCTCGAGGCGGTCGCCGACCGCGCCGAGGTGGTCGAGGCCGTCGAGGCCGCCCACCGCGTGCACGCCTCGCGCGCCCTGCGCGACTACATCGTCGCCCTGCTGCGCCAGACCCGCGACGACGGCCGCGTCGAGCTCGGCGCGTCACCGCGCGCGGGCCTGATGCTGCTGCGCGCGGCGAAGGCGCGCGCGCTCGTCAACGGCCGCGACCACGCGCTCCCGGACGACGTGCAGGCGCTCGCCACCACGGTCCTCTCGCACCGGCTGATGCTGGTCCCGGAAGCGGCCGGGGTCGAGCGGGGGACGATCGTCGCCGACGCCGTCGCCGCCACCCCGGCGCTGTAGGAGGACGCGGTGCGGTCGGCCTTCGGCTGCGCGGCGCTCGGGCTCCTGCTGCTCGTGGTGGCCGGCACGTTCGACGCCGAGCCGCTCTACGTCACCGGCGCCGCCCTGACGCTGCTCGGGCTCGGCGCCGCGATCTGGATCCGCGCCGGGGCCGCCGGCGCGTCCGTGACGCGCGAGCTCGGCCGCCGCAGCGTGCTCGAGGAGCAGCCGCTCGAGCTGCGCATCCGCGCCCGCGCCGGCCGCCTGCCGCTGCCGCCGGGCTGGATCGACGAGCCGCTGCTGCCCGAGCCGATCCGCTTCCGCGCCGGCCGCCGCGGCGCGCGCGTGCGCGTCGAGGTCACGTTCGCCCGCCGCGGCCGCCGCCGGCTCGCGCCGCCGGCGCTCGTGCTGCGCGACCCGTTCGGGCTCGCCCAGCGCGCCGTGACCGGCGAGTCCGGTGACGAGATCCTCGTGCTCCCGCGCGTGCTGCCGGTGCGCGCGACCGCGGGCGGGGGAGACGCGACGCCGGCGCACGCCCGCGCCGCGCTGATCGCGGCCGCCGAGACCGAGATCGACGGCCTGCGCGAGCACCGCCCCGGCTCGCCCGCCTCGCGCATCCACTGGCCTTCGGTCGCGCGCGGCCACGGGATGATGGAGCGCAAGCTGATCTCGGAGGCCGACTCGCGCCCGCTGGTGCTGCTCGACCCGCGCTCGCCGGCGACGCCGGAGGCGCTCGACGACGCCGTGCGCGCCGCCGCGTCGCTGTGCGTGCACTTCGCCCGCGTCAGCGGCTGCTCGCTGCTGCTGCCCGGCGATCGCCGCGCGCACGTGATCGAGAAGGACCTGCTCGCGTGGCCGGCGGCGCACGTCCGGCTGGCGCTGCTCAACGACGCGACCGGGCCGTCGCTCGTCGCCGCCCAGAACCGGCGCGGGCTCGTGGTGCTGGTCGCGGCGCGGCTGATCGACCGCCCGCCGCGCGGCCTCGGCCGCACGCCCGGCGGCTGCGTCCTCGTCGTGCCCGGCGCGCTCCCGAACCGCCGCGCCGTGTTCGAGGTCGCCGGCTGCCAGGGCTTCGTGACGACCCGCTTCGGCGCCGCCGCCGCGCGGCAGGCGGTGGCCGGATGACCACCGCCGTCGCACCGCGCAGCGTGGTCAGCGAGCCGGCGCTGTCGGTCCCGCTGGCGCGCGGGATCGCGTTCTTCGGGCTCGCCGCCTTCGGCTCCCTGCACTGGATGGTGCTGCTCGAGCCGAGCGCCCCGGGACGCGCGCTCTACGCCCTCTGCATCGCCGCGCTCGTGATGGTCGCGCTGGCCGGCGCCGCGCGGCTCAAGGGCCCGCTGCGGCACGTCGCCGCCGTCGCCGCGGCGGTCGTCGCGTTCCCGCTCGCGCTGCTCGCGGCCGGCATCGCCGACGAGTTCCTGCGGCCCGGCAACTGGAGCGACCTCGCGGCCGGCATCTCGCGCGGCATCGAGTCGCTGCCCGGCGTGCGCGTCCCGTACCGCGGGGTCGACGAGTGGACCCGGATCGTGATCGCGCTCGGCGGCACCGTGCTCACGGTGCTCGCCGCCCTGGCCGCGTTCTGGCCGCGCCGCGGCGGCGCCGGCGTGCGGCCGCTCGCGCTGTTCCTGCTCGTCGCGCTGTACGCGGTCCCGGCCGTCGCGCTCGACTTCGAGAACGAGTTCCTGCGCGGCGCCGCGCTCGCCCTGCTCGTGCTCGCGTTCCTGCGGCTCGAGAAGCTGCGGCTCGGCGACGCGTCGACCGCCGCCGCCGTGGCCGCGGGCGTGGCCGTGCTGGCGCTGATGCTCGCGCCCGCGCTCGACGGCGACGAGCCGTGGTGGGACTACGAGACCTGGGCGCTCGGCGCCGCCTCGCGCCCGCTCGACCGCGTTCAGCTGGGACCACAGCTACGGCCCGCTCGACTGGCCGCGCGACGGTCGCGAGCTGCTGCGCGTCAAGTCCCCGCGGCCGGCGTACTGGAAGGCCGCGAACCTCGACGTCTTCGACGGCATCGGCTGGCGCCAGGCCGGCAGCCCGGAGCAGGACCCGCAGTCGACCGACGGGCGGGCGCTGCGCGAGGGCACGATGACGATCGAGGTCTCGATCCGCAATCTCGCCAGCCGGTCGTTCGTCACCGCCGGCTACGCGGGCGAGGTCGACGCGCCGACGATCCGCGAGACCGAGCGCGGCGACGGGACCTGGATCGCCGGCCGGACGCTGCGCCGCGGCGACGCCTACACCGCGTCGGTCTACTCGCCGCAGACCAACGGCGACCAGCGCGAGCGCACCGAGTCCGTCGGCGGCGACCCGGCGCTGACGCCGTTCCGGCGCGTGCTGCTGCCCGGCGGCGACCGCATCGGCCAGACCGGCGCGCCCGACTTCAGCGTGCTCGTCCCCGCACTCGGCGACGCGTTCAACGACGTCAGCGTCCGGCGCGAGACGAGCGCGATCGAGATGTCGCCGCCGGAGGCGCGCGAGGTGCTCGAGACCGGCCCGTACTCCGAGACCTGGCGGCTCGCCCAGCGCTTCCGCGGCGGCGGCCGCAACCAGGAGGAGATCGTCCAGGACGTCCTCGACTACCTCGGCCGCGACATCTTCACCTACACCGAGTCGCCGCCGCCCGCGGCGCAGACGCTCGAGGGCTTCCTGTTCGAGGCGCGCTCGGGCTACTGCCAGCAGTTCTCGGGCGCGATGGCGCTGCTGCTGCGCATGGCCGGCGTGCCCGCCCGCGTGGTCACCGGCTTCACGTCCGGCTCGCAGGACAGCAAGACGCGCGAGTACGTCGTGCGCGACCTCGACGCGCACTCCTGGGTCGAGGTCTGGTACGACGACATCGGCTGGGTCACGTTCGACCCGACGCCCGCGTCCGCGCCGCCGCGCGCGCAGCCCGACGAGGCCTCCGACGAGGCGACCGGAGCGGCGGGCTGCCCGGCGCGCCGCAGCTCGGCGGCGACCGCCCGTCCGACCCCGGCCGCCGCGCCGCGGCCGTCGAGGAGGGCCCTCCGTGGGCGTGGATCGCGGTCGCCGGCGTGGCCGGCCTGGCGCTGCTGGCCGGGGCGGCCGCACTGGTCGTCCGGCGCCGCCGGCGCGTGCAGCGCCCGCCCTCCGCGCTCGCGCTCGCCGACCTCGAGCGCGCGCTGCGCCGCGCGCGCTACGACCTCGGCCCGGGCACGACGCTGAGCGCGCTCGAGCGGCGCTTCGCCCGCAGCCCGGGCGCGGCCGGCTACGTGCGGGCGATCAGCGACATGCGCTACCGCGGGCGGCCGGCCGAGCCGAGCCGCGCGCAGCGGCGCGGCCTGCGGGCCGAGCTGGCCCGCGGGGCCGGATGGCTCGGCCGCCTGCGGGCCTGGTGGGCGCTCCCGCCACACACCTAGCGACGTTTACACTGAGCGTTCGGGATGGACGACGTCTACGACCTGTTCAAGCGCGGCACCGAGCTGCTCGAGGCGGGTGACTTCAACCAGGCCACCGTGCCCCTGTCCAGGGCGGCGGCGTTGGAGCCCGACAAGGCGTCGATCCGCGAGGCGCTGGGGCGCGCGTACTTCCGCTCGCGGCAGTTCGACCGGGCCCGCGAGGAGTTCCAGGCGGTGGTCGATCATCGCGCCCACGAACGACTACGCGCTGTTCTGCCTCGGGCGCGCCCTGCTCGAGCTCGGAAGGCCCGCGGACGCACGCAAGCCACTCGCTCTGGCGGCCCAGCTGCAGCCCCAGCGGAGGGACTACCGGATCTACCGCGAACGGGCCGCAAAGCCGCGTGGGACCGGCCGTGAGCGCAGCCGCGTGAGCGCCAAGGCGCCTGAGGCCGCGACAGGGCGTGCCTCCGGTGCTATAACAGGCACACAGCTTTTTCGCGGCCGGGAAGGCCACTGAAAGCGGGCGCTCGCCCGCTTTTTCTATGAGATGGGGAGATCGGAGGTGACCATGAGCACGATCCAGACCGGTATCGAGACACGCCTCGCCGAGGTGGAGCCCGAGGTCGAGGTCCTGCTCGCCGAGGTCGTCGGCGGCAAGATCGTGCGCCTCTTCATCGATCACCCCCAGGGCGTCACGCTGGAGCTCTGCGAGCGCGTCACCCGCCAGCTCCCGGAGGTCCGCGAGAAGTACGGCCTCGAGGTGTCCTCGCCCGGCTCGGAGCGCCCGCTCACGAAGCCGGAGCACTTCCGCCGCTTCCTCGGCCGGCGCGCCCGCGTGCGCACGCGCGGCGAGCACGAAGGCCACCGCTCCTTCACCGGGGAGCTGCTCGAGGCCGGCGACGACGGCGTCACCGTCGCGGCCGACACCGGGGTGGTGTCGATCGCCTACGCCGACATCCACCGATCCAACCTTCTGGGAGACTGAGCGCATGTCGCAAGAGATCGTCGATGCCGTTCGCGCGCTCGGGCGTGAGAAGGGCATCTCCGAGGAGAAGCTCATGCTGGCGCTCGAGGACGCGCTCCTCTCGGCGTACAAGAAGCAGCCCGGCGCCGCACGCTACGCGCGCGTCCGCATGGACCGCGACTCCGGCGACTTCCGCGTCGACGAGCTGCTGCTCCCGGCCGACCTCGAGGAGCAGCTGCTCGACGAGGCCGAGGAGGCGGCGACGCTCGAGGAGCGCCGCGTCGACCCGGAGACCGGCGAGGTCGTGATCCCGGAGGCGCCGGACATCGATCCGGCGCGCCTGGCCGAGTTCGACGACCAGATCGAGACGCGCGACGTCACGCCGCACGACTTCGGGCGGATCGCCGCCCAGACCGCCAAGCAGGTGATCCTGCAGCGGATCCGCGAGGCCGAGCGCGACATGATGTTCGAGGAGTACCGCGACCGCGTCGGCGAGCTGATCACGGGCATCGTCCAGCAGTCCGACTCGCGCTACACGCTCGTGCAGCTGCGCGAGCGCGTCGAGGCCCTGCTGCCCAAGTCCGAGCAGGTCGACGGCGAGCGCTACGACCACTCGCAGCGCATCAAGGCGGTCATCAAGGAGGTCTCCTCCTCGACCCGCGGGCCGAGCATCATCGTCTCGCGCCGCGACCCCGAGCTGATCAAGAAGCTGTTCGAGCTCGAGGTGCCGGAGATCGCCGACGGCCTGGTGGAGATCACCAACGTCGCCCGCGAGCCCGGCTACCGCTCGAAGATCGCGGTCGTCTCGCACGCCGACGGCGTGGACCCGGTCGGCGCCTGCGTCGGTCCTCGCGGCTCGCGCGTGCGGATGGTCGTATCCGAGCTGCGCGGCGAGAAGATCGACATCATCCCGTACAACGACGAGCCCGCCCGCTTCGTCGCCAAGGCGCTCAGCCCGGCGCGCGTGCGCGAGGTGCTCGTCGACGACGACGGCCGCCAGGCGACGGTGATCGTGCCCGACGACCAGCTCTCGCTGGCGATCGGCCGCGAGGGCCAGAACGCCCGGCTCGCCGCCCGCCTGACGGGCTGGCGCGTCGACATCCGGTCCGAGACCGAGTTCTCCAAGCAGGAGACCGAGGGCGGCTACGAGGAGGAGGGCGAGGACGTCGGCGGTCGCTGCCACGCGATCCTCGCGAACGGGCGGCGCTGCCCGAACGCGGCGCTGCCGAGCTCGCGCTACTGCGGCCTCGACACGCCACCAGGCCCTGCAGGGCAAGGACACCGACGTCGTCGGCCAGGCGTAGCGGGGGGTCTGACCCCCTTCGTCGTTGCGCGGGGTGCGGTGAGCGCGCCCCGCGGGCCGCGCTTCACCGCTTCGCTACCGTGGAGGGCCGGGTCGTTCCCGACCCGGATGCCGCTCTCCCTGGACGCGGAGCATGGTTGCACCCTGTTCAGGACTGCTTCACCGCCGCGGTCGCACGTCGCGGCTTTCACCGCGCCTTCCGGGCGCCCGTGACCATCCCAGAGGACACCGTAGACTTCACACGCACATGGCCAAGAAGCGCGTTCACGAGCTAGCCAAGCAGTACGACATGCCCTTCCCGGAGGTGCTCAAGCGGCTGAACGCGTATGGCCTCAAGGTCAAGGCGGCCGCTTCGGCGGTCGACGAGGACGAGGCCGAGCGGGCGCTCACCGGCAAGCAGCCGCCCAAGCAGGCCGCCGGCAACGGCAAGGCCGCGACGAAGGCGCAGGGTCCGCGCGCCGCCGCGCAGCAGACCGGCATGGGCTTCGACAAGCCGGCGACCGAGTCCGCGCGCCAGCGGCTCGTCGAGCGCCAGCAGCAGCAGAAGGCCGCGCAGGAGCGCGAGGAGGCGAAGAAGCAGCCCCAGGGCGACGGCAAGCCGGGCGCCCGCCAGGAAGGCGGCGACGCTCGCCGCCAGCGCCCGACGCGCTCCTCGCTGCAGGGCGAGCGCGCTCCCGGCACGACCGGCGGCGTGCGCCGCGTGGTCATCGACTCGCAGGCTGCGCGCCGCGGCCCGGGCGGGCCCGGCGGCGGTCCCGGCGGCCCCGGTCCGCAGCGCCGCCCGCCGCGTCGCGGCGGTCGCCGCCGGCGCGGCACCTTCACCGAGCCGGCTCCGCAGGACGCCGCCTCGCTGAAGGCCGACGTCATCAAGGTCAACTCGGGCTCGACGGTCAAGGACGTCGCCGAGTACCTGGCCCTGCCGGTGCCCGAGCTGATCAAGAAGCTGATGAGCCTGGGCGAGATGGCGATGGTCACCCAGACGCTGTCCGACGACACGATCCAGATCCTCGCCGACGAGTTCGACAAGGAGATCGAGATCGTCCACGCCGCCGACGAGGCGGGCGCGGAGCCGGAGTTCGAGGACGAGGACGAGGACCTCGAGCCGCGCGCCCCGGTCGTGACGATCATGGGCCACGTCGACCACGGCAAGACCTCGCTGCTGGACGCGATCCGCGAGACCGAGGTGGCCGCGGGCGAGGCCGGCGGCATCACCCAGCACATCGGCGCCTACCAGGTCCACCACGGCGACAAGACGATCACCTTCCTGGACACCCCGGGCCACGAGGCGTTCACCGCCATGCGCGCCCGCGGCGCCCAGTCGACCGACATCGCCGTGATCGTGGTCGCGGCCGACGACGGCGTGAAGCCGCAGACCCGCGAGGCCGTCGACCACGCGAAGGCGGCCGAGGTGCCGATCCTCGTCGCGGTCAACAAGATCGACAAGGAAGGCGCGGACCCGGCGCGCGTGCGTCAGGAGATGACGCAGCTCGGCCTCCAGCCCGAGGAGTGGGGCGGCGACACGATCTTCGTCGACGTCTCCGCCAAGACGCACCAGAACCTCGAGGACCTGCTCGAGTCGCTGCTGCTGATGGCCGAGGTCGAGGAGCTGCAGGCCAACCCCGAGGTCGAGGCGTCGGGCGTGGTCATCGAGTCCAAGCTCGACCCGGGCCGCGGCGCGGTCGTGACCGTGCTGGTCCAGCGCGGCAAGCTCGAGGTCGGCGACGCGATCGTGGCCGGCGCCCACTGGGGCCGCGTGCGGGCGATGCACGACTACACCGGCAAGCGCGTCAAGACCGCCGGGCCGTCCGAGCCCGTCGAGGTCCTGGGCTTCGACTCCGTGCCCGAGGCCGGCGAGTACGTGCGCGTGGTCGAGAACGACCGCCGCGCCCGCTCGCTCGCGGGCGAGCGCGCGACCCGGCTCAAGCTCGAGCAGCAGGCTCGCCGCGGCGGCCGCAAGGTGTCGCTGGAGACGATCTTCGACCAGGCCGGCGGCGCCGGCGTGGTCGAGCTCGCGCTCGTGCTCAAGGCCGACGTGTCCGGCTCGCTCGAGGCGTTCGAGGACGAGATCGCGAAGCTGCCGCAGACCGACGTGCAGGTGGCGATCGTGCGCTCCGGCGTCGGCGGCATCACCGAGTCCGACGTCATGCTCGCCGCCGCGTCCGACGCGGTCGTGCTCGGCTTCAACGTCCGCCCCGTCGGCGAGGCCGCCGCGGTCGCGGACCGCGAGGGCGTCGAGATCCGCACCTACAGCGTGATCTACCGCGCCTTCGAGGAGCTGCGCGACGCCATGCAAGGCCTGCTCGCCCCCGAGGAGGTCGAGGAGACGGTCGGCCAGGTCGAGGTGCGGGCGATCTTCCGCGCCTCGCGCGTCGGCACGATCGCCGGCTGCTACGTCACCGACGGCAAGGTCACGCGCGGCGCCAAGGTGCGGCTCGTGCGCGACGGCGCGGTCGTGTACGACGGCGAGGTCGCCTCGCTGCGGCGCGGCTCGGACGACGCGCGCGAGGTCGCCGCGGGCTTCGAGTGCGGCATCACGCTGCAGAACTTCGCCGACGTGAAGGAAGGCGACGTCATCGAGGTCTACGAGACCCGCCAGGTCGAGCGCACCCTCTCCTGATCGAGTGTCCGAGGAGCCGGCGTTCGTCGTGCTCATGCGCGTCCATCTGCACTTCCCCGAGGTCGGCTCGCTGAAGGGCAAGCGAGCCGAGCTCAACCGCATCAAGGCCCATCTGCACGACCGCTGCGGCGCTTCCGTGGCCGAGGTCGCCCATCAGGACACCTGGCAGCGCTCGACGCTGGCGGTCGCGCTGACCGGCGGTTCGCCCGCCCGCTGCGACGACGCGGCGGACAACGTTTGCCGGATGCTCGACGCGCGCTTCCCGCAAGGCGTGCGGGTCGAGCGCCGCGTCGCGTCATGGAATGACCTGGAGTCACTAGAGTGACCTCCGATCGGATGCGTCGCGTCGACGAGGCCATGAGGGAGGTTCTCTCGGCCGCGATCACCTCCGAGCTCAAGGATCCACGGGTCGGATTCGTGACTGTCACCGCCGTAGAGACAAGCCATGACCTGCGCCACGCGCGGGTGTTCGTGTCCGTGCTGGGCACCGATCCCGTGCGCCGTCGCTCGCTCGACGGGCTGCAGTCCGCGCACGGCTACCTGCAGAAGCGCGTGGCCTCCGAGCTGCGCCTCAAGCACACGCCGACGCTCGACTTCCGCTACGACGACACGGCCGACCGCGCGGAGCGCATCAACGAGCTGGTCGACCGCGAGGCGGGGGAGCCGTGAGCGAGAACGGATCACGCTCGTCGCGCGAGCAGGCGCTCGTGACGCTGCGCGACAACGACAAGTTCCTGCTCACCACGCACGAGCGACCGGACGGCGACGCCGTCGGCTCGCTGGCGGCGATGCAGCAGGTCCTGAGCGCGCTCGGCAAGGACGCGGTGTCGTTCATGACCGCGGACGAGTTCCCGCTCCCGTACGAGTACCGCTTCATCGCGCTCGACGGGCTCGTCACGGAGGCGCCGGGCGACGTGGCCGACCGCGTGCTCGTGTTCCTGGACTGCGGCAACATCGACCGCACGCCCGCGGCCGCGCTCGCCGCCGGGGCGCGCTGCGTCCTGAACATCGACCACCACCACGACAACACGCGCTTCGGCACGCTCAACCACGTCGACCCGCAGGCGTCGTGCACGGCCGAGATGGTCTGGGACCTGATGAAGGAGCTCGACGTCGAGGCGACGCAGTCGATCGCCGAGGCGCTGTACGTCGGCGTGGTCACCGACACCGGCCGCTTCATGTACGAGAACACCGGGGCGCGGGCGCACGAGATGGCGGCGGAGCTGATCGCCGACGGGCATCGACGCCCACGCGATCTACCGGCGGCTCTACGAGGGCATCCCGCAGGGCAAGCTCGAGCTGCTCGCGCGCGGGCTCACCAACGTCGAGCGCTACGACGGCGGCCTGCTCACCGTGACCCACCTGACGCGCGAGGACTACCGCTCGACGGGCGCCGACGAGAGCTACTCCGAGGGCGTCGTCGACCACCTGCGGTCGGTCGAGGGCACGGCGGTCGCCGGCCTCGTGCGCGACCTGCTCGGCAACGGCGACTCGCCGCTGCGCAAGGTCTCGCTGCGGGCGACCGACGACCGCATCGACGTCTCGCGGATCGCGCGCGCCCAGGGCGGCGGCGGGCATCGCCGCGCCGCCGGGTTCTCCACCGACCTCGACTTCCCCGAGCTCGTGGCGTTCCTCCGCGGGGCGCTCGCCGAGCAGCTTTGAGCGACGGGGTCCTCCTCGTCGACAAGCCCGCCGGCGTCACGTCGCACGACGTCGTGGCCGGGCAGCGGCGGCGGCTCGGCACGCGGCGTCAAGGTCGGCCACGCGGGCACGCTCGACCCGTTCGCGACCGGCCTGCTGCTGATCCTGGTCGGGCGCGCCACGCGCGTCCAGCGCTTCCTGATGGCGCTGCCGAAGGCCTACGAGACGGTCGCGCGGCTGGGGTGGACGTCCACGACCGGCGACCCGGAGGGCGAGATCGCGCCCGGGCGGACGCCCGACGAGCCGCTGCACCTGCCGACCGGCACGATCCGCCAGCGCCCGCCCGCGTACTCGGCGATCAAGATCGGCGGCCGCCGCGCGTACGCGCTGGCGCGGGCGGGGGAGGAGGTCGAGATCCCGGAGCGCGAGGTCCAGGTCACGCGCTTCGAGCTGCTCGAGCGCGACGGCGAGCGCGCGCGGCTGGCGATCGGCTGCTCGTCGGGGACCTACGTGCGCTCGCTCGTCGCCGACCTCCACGACGCGTACTGCGTCGAGCTGCGCCGCACGGCGATCGGGGCGTTCGACGTCGCCGACGCCGACCCCGAGCGGCTCGTCGGCCTCGACGACGCGCTCGCGTTCCTGCCCGCGGTCGACCTCGAGGGCGACGACGCCAGGAAGGCCGGCCACGGCGTCGCGATCGCGGGCACGGCCGAGAGCACCGTCAGGCTGCGCGACGACGCCGGCCTGATCGCCCTCGCCGAGCCGCGTCCGGACGGACTGCTCAAGCCCGTCGTAGGCTTCCGCGGCTGATGCCCGATCTGGTCACGACCTGGCTCCCCGACGCCGAGCGGCGGCCGCGCGATCTCGCGGTCGGCGAGTTCGACGGCGTCCACCTCGGCCACCGCGAGGTCATCCGCGGCGCCGACACCGTGCTCACCTTCGAGCCGCACCCGCGCGCGGTCGTCGCGCCGGACTCGGCGCCGAAGCTCCTGACCGCGCTCGCCACCAAGGCCGACCTGATCGCGGAGCTCGGCGTGTCCGAGCTCGTCGTGATCCCGTTCGACGGCTCGTTCGCGGCCCAGTCGGCGCAGGAGTTCGTCGACCGCGTGCTGGTCGAGCAGCTCGGCGCCGAGTCCGTGTCGGTCGGCGAGAACTTCCGCTTCGGGCACCGCGCGCGCGGCGACGCGGCGCTGCTGCAGTCCCAGGACGCGTTCGCGACGCGCGTCTCCCAGCTCGTCGAGCTCGACGGCGAGATCATCTCCTCGACCCACATCCGCGGGCTGGTGGCCGCCGGCGACGTGGCCGCGGCCGCGCGCTTCCTCGGCTCGCCGTTCCGGATGTCCGGCGTCGTCGCCCACGGCGACAAGCGCGGGCGCACGCTCGGCTTCCCGACCGCGAACCTCGTGCCCGACCCGGCGCTCGTGGTTCCCGACCACGGCATCTACGCGTGCTACGCCGAGGTCGGCGGCGAGCGCCACGTCGCCGCGGTCAACGTCGGCGTGCGGCCGACGTTCAAGACCGGCCGCGGGCTGCTGGTCGAGGCGTACATCCTCGACTTCGACGCCGACATCTACGACCGCGAGCTGCGCCTGGACTTCCTCGAGCGGCTGCGCGGCGAGAAGCGCTTCGACACCGTCGAGGCGCTCGTGGAGCAGATGGGCGACGACGTGGCCGAGACTCGCCGCATCGCCGCCTAGCTTTCTGGGTATCTGATGCCATCAACATGCGAGTGCTGGTGGCGCATGGACGCGCGAGCGAGCGACGACGCCTGGCGGACGTCGTGACCCGTGCCGGCCACGAGGTGATCGAGGCGGACGATCGCGACTCCGCGCTCGCCCGCTGCCGTGAAGCGTCGCCCGACGTCGCGGTGCTCGACGCCGCGCTCGGGGACGAGGTCGTCACGCGCCTGAAGTCCGACGCGACGGCGTTCAGCGCCGCCGTGCTGGTGATCGAGCCGCTCCGCCCTCGGTGGATCGCGCGGTCGCGATGCTCGCGCGCGGCGTCCACGACCTCCTGGTGGCGCCGGTGGGGGAGGCCGAGCTGGTACCCGCGTCCACGCCGCGGGCCGGACGAAGGTGCTGCAGGAGGAGCTCGTGGCGCAGGCCGGCCGGCTCGAGACGATGCTGTTCGAGGACCCGCTGACCCGGATCTCCAACCGGCGCTTCATCCTCGCCCAGCTCGACGGCCTGATCAGCGGCGCGCGCCGTCACGGGCGGCCGCTGAGCGTCGCGATCGTCGACATCGACCACTTCAAGGCGATCAACGACTCGCGCGGCCACGCCGACGGCGACCGCGTGCTCTGCGCGGTCGCCCGCGAGCTGCGCGCGAACCTGCGCGCGGAGGACCAGCTCAGGCGCCTCGGCGGCGAGGAGTTCCTCGCGCTGCTGCCCGACACGGACGACCCGTCGGCCGCCGCCGAGCACCTGCGCGCGAGCGTCGCCGCGACCGGGGTCACCGTGAGCCTCGGCTGGGCCGCCTGGGCGGGCGAGACGGCGGAGGATCTGCTCGCCCGAGCCGACTCCGCGCTGTACGCCGCCAAGGCCGCCGGACGCGACTGCGTGGTCGGCGCTCCTGCTACGCTGCCTCGCCGCAGATGAGCGCACTGACCATTGAAGAGAAGACCGAGATCGTCGAGCGCTTCGGGAAGGCCCCGGGAGACACGGGTGCCACCGAGGTGCAGATCGCGCTGCTCACCCGTCGGATCAACCATCTGACCGAGCATCTGCGCGAGCACAAGCACGATCACCACTCGCGCCGCGGCCTGCTGATGCTCGTCGGTCGCCGCCGCCGCTTCCTGAACTACCTGCAGAAGAAGGACCTCGAGGGCTACCGCTCGCTCATTCGCGAGCTGGGCCTTCGCCGCTGACCCAGGTGGGTTGAGGTGGCGATCGCCGCCGGCGAGCCGGCCCCGGAGTTCTCGCTGGCCCGCTCCGAAGGCGATCCCTTCACGCGCGCCGACCTGCTCGGCCGCACGACGGTCCTCGTCTTCTACCCGTTCGCGTTCTCGCCGGTCTGCACGAGCCAGCTGAGCGTCTACGACCAGGTGCTCGAGGAGCTCGCCGAGCAGGACGTCGTGATGTACGGCGTCTCGTGCGACGCCGTCTGGTCGCAGGCCGCGTTCAAGGACCAGCTCGGCGTGCGGATCGAGCAGCTCTCGGACTTCGAGCCCAAGGGCGCCGCCTGCCGCGCCTTCGACGTGCTGCACCCGGGCGGCTTCCCGCAGCGCGCGCTCGTGCTCGTCGGGCCGGACGGCGTCGTGCGCTGGAGCTTCCAGGCGCCGAGCCCGGGCGACCTGCCGGGCGCGAACCTGATCTTCGACGCGCTCGCGTCCTGAACGACCTCCGCTCGGCACCGCTGCCCCCGGTCGGCCCCGCCGACCACGTGCGCGGACCGGCGGGCGCGCCGCTCGCGGTCGTCTACGGCGACTACGAGTGCCCGTTCTGCGCCGCGCTCGAGGCGCGGCTGGAGGGCGCGCACCTGCGCGTCGCGTTCCGGCACTTCCCGGTTCGCGCCGGCCACCCGCGCGCGCTCCCGGCCGCCTGCGCGGCCGAGGCGGCCGCCGAGCAGGGCGCGTTCTGGGCGATGCACGACGCGCTGTTCGCCGATCCCGGCCGGCTCGAGGACCCGCACCTGTGGGCGCGCGCCGAGCGGCTCGGGCTCGACGTCGACCGCTTCGACGCCGACCGCCGGTCGCCCGCGATCGCCGCGCGCGTGCAGGAGAGCTTCCGCGGCGGCGTCCGCGCCGGGGTCGCGACGACGCCGACGCTGTTCGCCGGCGGCCACGTCCACGCGGGCCGGGCCGCGATCGACGCGCTCCGCCGCGTTTGACAGCGCACCGAACCGCCGCGACGCTGCCCGCGTACCTCCCTCCGCGATGCCCACCGACGCCCAGCTCATGGAGCGCCTGCAGGCCGACGCCACCGGCGAGGCGCTGCGGTCGCTCTACCGCACGTACGCCGGCGAGCTGCTGGGCTTCGCGCTCAACGCGCTCGGCGAGCGCGGGGCGGCCGAGGAGATCGTCCAGGAGGTCTTCACCCGCGCCTGGCGGCACGCGGACCGCTACGACCCGGCGCGCGGCAGCGTGCGGACGTGGCTCTACCAGATCGCGCGCCACGCGATCATCGACAGCCGCCGCCGCGCGTCCGTGCGGCCGGCACTGGCCCAGGCCGAGCCGCTGCTCGAGCCGGGCACGGGCGGCGACTCGATCGAGCAGGCGATGCTCGGCTGGCAGGTCGCGGCAGCGCTCGAGCGGCTCACGCCCGAGCACCGCCAGATGATCCGCCTCGCGCACTTCCAGGGCCTGTCCGTCCGCGAGATCGCCGACCGCTGCGAGCTGCCGGTCGGCACCGTCAAGAGCCGAACCTGGTACGCGCTGCGCTCGCTGCGGCTCGTACTCGAGGAGATGGGAGTCGTTCCTTGACCGCCTGCGACCACGTGCGCCCGTCGATCGGCGCCTACGTGCTGGGGGCGCTCGCGCCCGACGAGGCGGCCGACGTCAGCCTGCACCTGGAGGGCTGCGCGGAGTGCGCCGCCGAGCTCGCCGCGCTCTCCCCGCTGCCGGGGCTGCTCGGCGCGGCCTCGGGCGCCGCAGCCGCGACCGAGGAGCCGCTCCCACCCGCGTTCGAGGAACGGCTGCTCGACGCCTACGCCCGTGATCGTGCGGTGGTCCCCCCGCGCCGCCGGCGCCGGCGGCTGCCGCGGCTGCGCTGGCTCGTTCCCGCCGGCGCCGTCGCCGTGGCAGCCGCCGCCGCGCTCGCGATCGTGCTCGGCGGCGGCGAGGACCCGCAGGCGCCGCGCTACGACATCGCGTTCCGGCCCGCGGCCGCGACCACGACCGCCGCGACGGCGCGCGGCTACCTGGAGCCCTCCGACGAGGGCACCGAGCTGCACATCTGGCTCGCCGGCCTGCCGAGCGACCCCGACGCGGTCTACGAGGTGCTGTGCGACGGCGACGACTGGACCGCCACCGCCGGCACGTTCCGCACCGATGCCGACGGCAAGGCCTACGTGGTCCTGACGACCGCGCTGCGGCGCGGCGAGTACGACGCGATCCGCGTCGTGCGGCGCGGCCACCGGCCCGACGGCCGGCTCACGCGACGGAATGTTCTGGCCGCGCGGCTGTCCTGAAGGAAGACCCCTACGAAGGAGGCGACATGCGGTGGCTCACCGGAGTTCTGACGCTCGTGCTCGCGCTCGGCGTGCTGGCCGGGTGCGGCGATGACGACGACGAACCTGAAGGCGGGGCCGCGACGCCCACGGAGACGGCGACCGCGGCGCCGACCGAGGAGGCGGCCCGGCGGCGGCGGCGGCGAGGCGACGCTGACCGCGGACCCCGGCGGAGCGATCTCCTGGGAGCCGGCCACGCTCAGCGCGCCCGCCGGGCCCGTGACCATCACGCTCGTCAACGAGTCCGACGTGCCGCACGCCGTCGAGGTCGAGGGCAACGGCGTCGAGGAGGCGAGCGACACGATCACCGCCTCGCAGACCGAGCTGTCGGTCGACCTCGAGCCCGGCGAGTACACGTTCTACTGCCCGGTCGGCAACCACCGCGCCGGCGGCATGGAGGGCACGCTCACCGTCGAGTGAGCGCCTGCGCCCGGAAGTCGAAGATCGCCGCGAGGTCGCGCGCCACCACCAGGCGGTGCGCGATCTCGCCGAGCGGCCCGAGCGGCAGCGCGTAGCGCACGGTGTCGCGCATCAGCGTGCCGCCCGCACCGTCGCTGGAGAACTCGTGCGTGTGGTGCCAGAGCTTGTAGGGGCCGTTCAGCTGCGCGTCGACGAAGCGCTCGCCCGGCACCCACTCCTCGATCCGCGTCAGCCACGCGATCGGCAGCCGGTGCAGCTTCAGCCGGTACTCGATCAGCGTGCCGGCGCGCATCTCGACCGGCCGCGGGGAGACGATCCGGAAGCCCAGCCACGGCGGCGTGATCGCCTCGAGGTTGGCGGCGTCGGCGAAGAACGGGAAGACGTCGGCGGGCGGGTCGGGCAGGCGCTGCTCGCGCACGAGGGTGTGGTGACCGAACACACCCCGGGTACGTCCACCGGCGCGCGCCGGATCCCGGTAGCGTCGACCGCATGACCCGGGTGGCGATCCTCGGCGGCGGCGTCGCCGGCCTCAGCGCCGCGCACGAGCTGGTCGAGCGCGGCTTCGACGTCGTCGTGCTCGAGGCGCGCGAGATCCCCGGCGGCAAGGCGCGCAGCCTGCCCGTGCCGGACTCCGGCAGCGACGGCAGGGAGGACCTGCCGGCCGAGCACGGCTTCCGCTTCTTCCCGGGCTTCTACCGCCACCTGCCGGACACGATGCGGCGGATCCCGCTCGCCGGCGGCCGCACGGTCGCCGACCGGCTCACCGGCGCCACGCGGATCCTGTTCGCCCAGGCGGGCGGCCGCAACGAGCTGGTCTCCGGCGCGCACCTGCCCGAGTCGCTCGAGGACCTCGGCGTCCTCAGCCGCTTCCTCTACGACCTGATGACCTCGCTCGGCATCCCGCCGCACGAGCACGCGCTGCTGCTGGAGCGGCTGCTGACGCTGCTCACGAGCTGCGACGAGCGCCGCCTCGGCCAGTGGGAGTACGAGAGCTGGTGGACGTTCGTGCGCGCCGAGGACCGCTCGGAGCCGTTCCGCAGGTTCCTCGCCGACGGGCTGACGCGCACGCTGGTCGCGGCCCAGGCGCGCGAGATCAGCGCCCGCACCGGCGGCCTGATCCTCGCGCAGCTGGTGTTCGACCTCACACGCGCCGGCGGGCGCGCGGACCGCGTGCTCGACGCGCCGACCAACGAGGCCTGGATCGACCCCTGGGTCGCCCACCTGCGCGAGCGCGGCGCCGAGATCCGGCTCGGCTGCCCGGTGCAGGGCATCACGGTCCGCGGCGGCCGCGTCGCCGGCGTGACCACGCCCACCGGGCCCGTGACCGCCGACCACTACATCGCGGCGCTGCCGGTCGAGATCATGCGCTCGCTCGCCGGGCCGCCGCTGCGCGCGCTCGAGCCGCGCCTGGCCGCGCTCGACCGGCTCGTCACGCGCTGGATGAACGGCGCGCTGTTCTACCTCGACCGCGACGTGCCGCTCGTGCACGGCCACGCGATCTACGTCGACTCGGAGTGGGCGCTGACCTCGATCTCGCAGCGCCAGTTCTGGACCGGCGCCGACTTCGCGCGCTGGGGCGACGGCACGGTCGCGGGCATCCTCTCGGTCGACGTGTCGGACTGGCAGACGCCCGGCCGCCGCACCGGCAAGGTCGCGGCCCGCTGCACGCGCGAGGAGATCCGCGACGAGGTCTGGGGCCAGATCATGGACCACCTCGACCACGGCGAGCTCGACGAGCGCTGGGTCCGCAGCTGGTTCCTGGACCCGGCGATCGAGTTCCCCAACCCGAGCGCCGCGACGAACGCCGAGCCGCTGCTGATCAACACCGCCGGCTCGTGGGACGACCGCCCGCCCGCCACGACCCGGATCCCGAACCTGCTGCTGGCCGCGGACTACGTGCGCACGCACACCGACCTGGCGACGATGGAGGGCGCGAACGAGGCCGCCCGCGCGGCCGTCAACGCGATCCTCGAAGCCACGGGCTCGGGCGCGCCGCGCTGCCAGATCTTCACGCCGCGCGAGCCCGCGGTGCTCAAGCCGGCGCGGGCGCTCGACCGGCTGCGCTGGAAGCTGTTCCGGCGCCCGGCGCGGGCGCCGCTGCGCGTGGCCGCGGGCGGCGACCTCGAGCCGCGCGGGATGACGGGGCGGGCGACGCTCGCCGCCGGCCGGCTCAGCTCGCGCTGACGCGTTCGAGCCCGGCCTCGCGGCAGCCGGCCTCGAGCTCCGCGAGCCCGAACGCGGCCACCGGCCCGAGCGCGCCGGTGCCGCTCACGCCCGTGTCGGCGGCGCGGCGCGCGGCCCAGGCGAGGATCCCGGCGGTCAGCGCGTACGGCTCCGTGCCGGAGAGGTGGACCTCGGCGAGCTGCTCGCCGGCCGCGTCGTAGGCCGCGCCGACCACGTACGACAGGCCTTCGCCGCGCGGCGCGTCGCCGCCCGAGCCGATCTCCACGACGCGCTCGCCGACGGCCTGCAGCGCGGCGCGCACGCCGGGCACGCGCGTCGCGTACGAGCCGGCGAGGCTCGCGACCTGGAGCGGCTTGGAGAGCCGCCCGAGCCAGCCGAGGTAGACGTTGACCTCGCGCAGCCGCGGGTACGCCTCCGGCAGCGTGAAGTGCTCCGAGCCGCCGATCGACGCCGCCTCGCGCGGCTTGCCCTTGGCCTCGAACGTGCGCACGCGCTCGGCGATCCGGATCGTCTGCACGCGACCGTCGCGGTAGGCGAAGCCGTCGCCGAGCATGAAGCCGACGCTCGAGCGCCGCGTGCCCGCGCTCGGCGTGATGCCGAACGCGTAGTAGCCGACGTCGACGCGCACCGCGGCCTCGCCGGCCTGCTCGAGCGCCAGCGCCCCGGCCAGCGCGCCCGGCACGTAGTCGTAGCCCATCGCGGTCAGCAGCGAAGCGTTCGCGCGCGTCGCGGCCGGGCCGAGCTCCTCGAACACGCGGCGCACGAACGCCGGCTCGCCCGTGCTGTCGATGTAGATGCCGCCGGCCGCGATCGCCGCGCGCACGGCGGGCTCGCCCCAGCGCAGGAACGGCCCGACGGTGGTGAGCAGCACGTCACCGGGCTCGAGCAGCGCGAAGACCGAGTTCTGGCGCAGCGCGTCGGCCTGGCGCCACTCGCACCCGAGCTTCTCGGCCAGCTCGCGCACCGACGCCTCGGAGCGCCCGGCGAGCACCGGGGCGGCGCCGGCGGCGGCCAGCCGCTCGGCGGTGAGGCGGCCCGTGTGGCCGGTGGCGCCGAAGATGATGATGCGTGCTGCCACGAAGGCCTACTACCATGGCACGCAACGACTACCGAAGCGTCAATGACGATGCAGAGGGGCCCGTCGACCGAGTGACGGGCAGTAGAAAGGGACACATGGCAGAAGAGCATCGGGTCTCCGTCGACATCGGCGGGACCGAGATCTCCTTCACGACCGGCTGGATGGCGAAGCAGGCCTCCGGCGCGGTCCAGGTCCAAGCGGGCGACACGGTCGTCCTCAGCACCGCCACGGCGGGCAATCTGCGCGACGTCGACTTCCTCCCGCTGACGGTGGATGTCGAGGAGCGCATGTACGCCGCGGGCAAGATCCCCGGCTCGTTCTTCAAGCGCGAGGGCCGCGCGGGCGAGAAGGGCACGCTGGTCGCGCGCATGATCGACCGGCCGCTGCGGCCGCTCTTCCCCAAGGGCTGGCGCCGCGAGACGCAGCTGGTCAACATGCCGCTCTCCGTCGACCAGGTCAACCCGTACGACGTGCTGGCGATGAACGGCGCCTCCGCCGCGCTGGCCGTCTCCGACATCCCGTTCCCCGAGCCGGTCGGCGCGGTGCGGATCGGCAAGGTCGAGGGCAACTTCGTCATCAACCCGAACGAGGAGCAGATCCTCGAGTCCGACCTCGACCTCGTGGTCTCCGGCACCGAAGCGGCCATCCTGATGGTCGAGGCCGGCGCGAACGAGATCCCCGAGGCCGAGATCCTCGACGCGCTGGACATCGCGCACGACGCGATCCGCAAGCTCGTCGGCGCCCAGCGCGAGCTGGCCGAGAAGGCCGGCAAGCCCAAGACCGAGGTCGAGGTCCCGCAGGTCGACGAGAACCTCGCCCGCGAGATCGCCGATTCGCACGGCGCCGCGCTCGACCAGGCGACGTCGGTCGAGGACAAGCTCGAGCGCCAGGCGGCCACCAAGGCCGTCGAGGAGCAGGTCCTGGCCCAGTACTCCGGCGATCCGGAGGCCGAGACGTGGGGCGAGTACCGCCAGCGCGCGCAGCTCGCGTTCGACGCGCTCGAGAAGAAGATCATCCGCCAGCGCATCGCCGTCCAGAAGAAGCGCCCGGACGGCCGCCAGCCGGACGAGATCCGCGCGATCGACATCCGCATCAAGCCGCTCCCGCGCACGCACGGCTCGGCGCTCTTCACGCGCGGCCAGACGCAGGCGCTGTCGGTGGCCACGCTCGGCACCACGCGCGAGGAGATGCGGATCGACAGCCTCGGGCTGGAGACGTCCAAGCGCTACTTCCACCACTACAACTTCCCGCCGTTCTCGGTCGGCGAGGCCGGCTTCATGCGCGGCCCGAAGCGCCGTGACATCGGCCACGGCGCGCTCGCCGAGCGCGCCCTCGTGCCGATGATCCCGGACCAGGAGACGTTCCCGTACACGATCCGCGTCGTGTCGGACATCCTCGAGTCCAACGGCTCGTCGTCGATGGCCTCCGTGTGCGGCTCCTCGCTGTCGCTGATGGACGCGGGCGTGCCGATCAAGGCGCCGGTCGCGGGCATCGCGATGGGCCTGATCAAGGAGGGCGACGACTACGTCGTGCTCTCCGACATCGCGGGCGTCGAGGACCACCTGGGCGACATGGACTTCAAGGTCGCCGGCACCGAGAAGGGCATCACCGCCCTGCAGATGGACATCAAGATCACGGGCGTCACGTTCGAGATCCTGCGCGACGCGCTGACGCAGGCCAAGGAGGGTCGCTCCTTCATCCTCGGCAAGATGGCCGAGGCGATCGGCGAGCCGCGCACCGAGCTCTCCGAGTTCGCGCCGCGCATCTCCGCCGTCAAGATCGACCCGGACAAGATCGGCCTGCTGATCGGCAAGGGCGGCGAGACGATCCGCTCGCTCCAGGAGGAGTACGAGTCGCAGATCGACGTCGACGACGAGGGCAACGTCCGCGTGTACGCGCAGACCGGCGCCATGGGCGACGCGCTCGTCGACCGCATCCGCTCGATGACCAAGGAGGTCGAGGTCGGCGACGAGTACACCGGCAAGGTCGTCAAGACGACCACGTTCGGCGCCTTCGTCGAGCTCGCCAAGGGCACCGACGGCCTCCTGCACATCTCCAACGTCTCGCCCGGCCAGCGCGTCGGGACGGTCGAGGAGGTCCTCAACAAGGGCGACGAGATCGCCGTCCGCGTGGTCGAGGTCGACCGCGAGCGCGGCCGCATCGGCCTGCGCCTGTCCGAGGACCCGGACATCGCCGGCAAGACCAAGGAGGAGCTGGCCACGGTCGGCAGCGGCGGCGGCGGCGGCGAGGGCGGCGGCAGCCGTGACCGCGGCGACCGCGGGCGCGGGCGCGGCGGCGACCGCAGCAACGGCCGGCGCCGCGAGCGCGGCGGCCGCGGCGACCGGGACCCGGACCGCAGCTAGTTGCCCACCCACCGGATCACCGAGCTGAGCTCGGGGTTGCGGGTCGCCACGGAGGCCATGCCCTCCGTGCGATCCGCGGCCCTCGGCTTCTTCGTGGCGACCGGCTCGCGCGGCGAGTCGGTCGAGGAGGCCGGGCTCTCGCACTTCCTCGAGCACCTGCTGTTCCGGGGCACGGACCGCTACGCGTCGGCGGAGATCGACCAGATCTTCGACGGCATGGGCGCCGAGCTGAACGCGGGCACGGACAAGGAGAGCACCACCGTCTACGCGCGGATGCTCGACCAGCACCTGCCGCGCGCGTTCGACGTCATGGCCGACATGGTCTGGCGCCCGGCGTTCAAGGACATCGACCCCGAGCGCGAGGTCGTGCTCGAGGAGATCGCGATGTACGAGGACGACCCGCAGGACACGGTGTTCGACGTGCTCGGCGAGGCCGTCTTCGGCAGCCATCCGCTGGGCCGGCCGATCATCGGCCGCGCCCCGGTGATCCGGGACACGCCGGCCGACACGATCGCCGCGTTCCACGCCGCCCGCTACGTGCCGGGCTCCGTGGTCATCGCGGCGGCGGGCTCGGTCGACCACGACCAGATCGTCGAGCTGGCCGAGGGGACCCTCGGCGGCTCCGCGGTCGCGACCGCGCCGACGCCCGAGCCGGCTCCCGCCGAGCCGGCCGCGACCGTGCGCTTCGTGCGCAAGGACACCGAGCAGTGCCACGTCTGCCTCGGCTCGACCGGGCTGCAGCGCGGCGACGACCGCCGCTTCGCCGCCCGCGTGCTCGACGCGATCTTCGGCGGGCTCTCCTCGTCGCGGCTGTTCCAGTCCGTGCGCGAGGAGCGCGGCCTGGCCTACTCCGTCTACTCGTTCGCGGGCCAGTTCGCCGACACGGGCCAGGTCGGCCTCTACGTCGGCACGCGACCGGACAAGGTCGGCGAGGCGCTCGGCGTCGTCGGCGACGAGCTGGCGCGGCTGCGCGACCAGCCCGCGACCGAGGACGAGCTGGTGCGGGCGCGCGAGAACGTCAAGGCGCGGGTCGTGCTCGCGCTCGAGTCGACCGGCGCGCGCATGCACCGGCTCGGCGCTTCGCTGCTGTACGACCTGCCGCTGCTGGAGACCGACGAGGTGATGGCGCGCTTCGACGCGGTCTCGCTCGACGACCTGCGCGAGCTGACCGACGAGCTGTGGGCGCCCGCGCGCCTGTCGGCGGCCGGGATCGGCCCCGACGAGGCCGCGTTCCGCGCGGCCGTCGACGGCGTCCGGCCCGGCGCTCGCATCACGGCATGATCCGCGTCGCGGTCGCCGGCGCCGCCGGCCGCGTCGGCGGCGCGGTCTGCCGCGCCGTCGAGGCCGTCGACGACCTCGAGCTGACGGGCCGCGCCGACCCGGCGCTCGGCACCGACGTCGCCGGCGTGCTCGGCGACGCCGACGTGCTCGTCGACTTCACGCGGCCGGACACGGCGCTCGACAACGCGCGCGCCGCCCTGGCGGCCGGCGTGCACGTCGTGATCGGCACCACGGGCTTCGACCTCGACGGGCTGCGCGCGGCGGCGGCGGAGTCGGAGGCGAAGGCGTTCGTCGCCCCGAACTTCGCGATCGGCGCCGTGCTGATGATGCGGTTCGCGGCCGAGGCGCGCCGCCACCTGCCGAAGGCCGAGATCGTCGAGTACCACCACGACAACAAGGTCGACGCGCCGTCCGGCACCGCGAAGCGCACCGCCGAGCTGATGGGCGGCGACGTGCCGATCCACTCCGTGCGCCTGCCCGGCGTGCTGTCGGACCAGGACGTGATCCTCGGCGAGCTGGGCCAGACGCTGACGATCCGCCACACGACGTACGACGTCGCGAGCTTCCTGCCCGGCGTGCTGCTCGCGGTGCGCCGCGTCGCCGACCTCCCGGAGTCCCCGGTCGTCGGGCTCGAGCACCTGCTGGACGATTGACCTTCGCCGTCACCGACCACGCCGTCGAGCGCTACCTGCAGCGCGTCCGCGGCGCGCTCGACGCGCGGCCCGAGATCGCGGGGCGCGTCCGCCGCGCCTACGAGTCCGGCGCGGTGACGGAGGCCGAGCGCGGCACCGTCCACGTGCGCGACCTCGACCGCGCCGACCTCGTCTACGTCTGCGTGCTCGACCGCCCGCGCGACGAGCTCGTCGTCGTGACGCTGTGGGAGGAGGGCGACGACGCCGCGGTGCCGCGACGGTTCACCGACGCTCTCCGCCGCCGCCCTCGCTGAGCCGGCGAACTGCGGCTGGGTGGGGAGGCGGAGGGGAGGAATGTGCGACGGCGATCCTCGATCGCGCTCGGTTCGCACATAACTCCCCGTCTAGGGGAGAAATGTGCGACGGCGGTCCTCGATCGGGCGCGGTTCGCACATAACTCCCGTTCCACTCCCTCGCTTCCTTACCCAGCGCAGTTCGTCCCAGCGCGGCGCGAGCCGCGCGAAGCTAGGACCGGACTGCGCGGCCGCGACCGGCGCGCTTGGCCTCGTACAGCGCCTCGTCGGCGCGCGAGAGCACGGACGCGAGCGAGTCCGTGGGCGTGTCGGGGCTGGCGGTGCCGATCGAGACCGCGACCTCCGGGCCCTCGTAGCCCTCGGCGAACGCGGCGGCGACCGCGTCGAGCAGGTTCGCGGCGGCCTGGTCGCCGCGCGGCGGCGGGCCGGGGACCCAGACCGCGAACTCGTCGCCGCCGAGCCGGCCGGCGATGCCCTGGGCGGCGAGATGGCGGGCGACCTCGGTCAGCACCATGTCGCCGGTCGCGTGGCCGTGGCCGTCGTTGACGGCCTTGAAGTGGTCGAGGTCGCAGATCAGGACGCTGCCCGGCTCGTGGTCGGCGACCGCGCGGCGGACCGTGGCGAGCCAGTGGCGGCGGTTCAGCAGGCCGGTGAGGTCGTCCATGCTCGCCTGGCGCTCGAGGTCGGCGACGCGCGCCTCCATCGCGGCGCCGCCGACGCCGCCGCGGACGGCCTCGAGCGCGAGGTCGTCGAAGTCCTCGTCGCAGAGGTCGAGCGTCTCGAGCGCGGGCCCGAGCAGGGCGTAGTCGGGCTCCGGGCGCACGGCCAGGCAGGCGATCTCGTCGGCGATGATCACGCAGGCGGTCTCGCGCGAGGCGATCTCGGTGCCGCTGAGGCCGCCGTGATGGGCGGCGATCACGCGCTCGACCGGGGCCTCGACCTGCGAAGCGCGGGCGACGAGCGCGCCGGCCATCGCGTGGTCGACGCCGAATGCGGCGCGCTCGGCGTGGGCGCGGGCCGCGCCGGCCGGGTGGCGCTCGACGATCGCGTCGAGCGCGCCCGTGCCGTAGGCGAGCGGCATGACGAGCTTGCCGACGTCGTGCAGCAGGCCGCCGAGGTGTGCGATGTCCGGGGAGGCCCCGGCGCGGTCGGCGACGGTCTGCGCGAGCGCGGCGACCGCGGCGGCGTGCAGGTGCAGGTGCCCGATCGAGCGCCCGCCGTTGCCGGGCGCGCGCGCGAAGAAGCGGAAGGTGGCGGCCTCGAGCGCGAGCTGCGCGATCGCCTTGCGGCCGACGAGCGTGACCGCGGAGCGGATGCTCTTGGCCCGCACGGGCCGCGCGCAGGCGGCCGAGTTGGCGTAGCGCAGCAGGTCGGTGGCGAGGCCCTGGTCGGCCTCGAGCGCGGCGACCATGTCGCCGATGCCGGATTCGTCGCTCTCGGCGAGCACGCGTACGCGCCGCACGGTCGCGCTGAGCACGGGGAGGCGGCCGAGCTGCTCGATCGCGGCGGCGAGGCGTGCGTCCGGCGCGGAGGTCTCGATGGTCTGATCACGGACCATGGGGGTACTCGCAGTGGTCGGCCGCTCGGGCCACCGGCTTGAGGGCGAAAAGGCGCTAACGTCGCTTCGTCGAAAGGAGAGCGCATGGGGTTCATGGACAAGGCGAAGAAGCTCGCCGAGCAGGCCCAGGCCAAGCTCGACGAGGCGCAGCAGCAGTTCAACACGTCGCAGGGCAACCCGGGCACGAGCGGCTCGAGCGGGCCCGCGGTCGAGTACGACAAGCACGGACGGCCCGTCCCGAGCACGCCGCCGCCCGACGCTGCGACGCCCCCGCACGGCGATCCGCTGGGCGCTGCGCACGAGCAGGCGCCTCCGCCGCCGCCGGCCGCTCCGACGCCCGATCCCGCGGCTCCGCCGCCCGCGCCGCCGCAGGCCGCGCCGCCTCGCCGCCCGGCCCGCAGCCGCCCGAGGATCCCAACCGCCCCTCCCACGAGCCGCCCAAGCTCTCGGGCGGAGACCCCCTCGCGGGCTGAACGAGTCTGCCCTCCGACGATCGTGCGAAACTAGGCGCATGCGTCCCTACGAAGGCCTGCTGACGGCCATGGCGACCCCGTTCCGCCCCGATGGGCGCGTGAACGAGGAGAGCGCGGTCGCGCTCGGGCGGTACCTGCTCGCCAACGGGTCGAACGGCCTCGTCGTCTGCGGCACGACGGGCGAGTCGCCGACCCTCGCGGACGACGAGATGGTCGAGCTCGTGGGCCTGATGGTCTCCGAGGTCGGCGAGGAGGCGACGATCGTCGCCGGGGCGGGCTCCAACGACACCCGGCACGCCGCGCACCTCGCCGCGCGCATGGCCGACGCGGGCGCGCACGCGCTGCTGTCGGTCACGGGCTACTACAACCGGCCCAACCGGCGCGGGATCGTGCGCCACTACGAGGAGGTCGCGGCCGCCGGCGGCGGGCTCCCCGTGATCATCTACAACATCCCGAGCCGCACGACCGTGAACCTGGACCGCGAGCTGCTGGCCGAGCTGGCGCAGATCCCGGGCATCGAAGCGGTCAAGCAGTCGAACTCGGCCGAGCTCGGGCCGATCGACGGCATGACGGTGATGACCGGCAACGACGACGACCTGGCGCGCGCGCTCGACCTGGGCTGCGCCGGCGGCATCTGCGTCTCCAGCCACATCGTCGGGCCGCAGATGCGGAGGATGTTCGACGAGCCGCAGAACCGCCGCGCGATCGACCAGTCGCTGCGCGACGTGTTCGCCGCGATGTTCTGCACCGCCAGCCCGATCCCGGTCAAGGCGGCACTCAACCTGCTCGGGCACGACGTCGGCGGCCTGCGGCTGCCGCTCGTCGAGGCGGACGACCACGAGCTCGCCGTCGTGCGGGCCGCACTCGAACGCCACAGCCTCTTGACCGGAGTCCACGCCGCGTGAGCGGCAAGCTGCGCGTCCTCCCGCTCGGAGGCGTCGGCGAGATCGGCAAGAACCTGACCGTCGTCGAGTACGACGGCCGGATCGTCGTCGTCGACTGCGGGCTGCGCTTCCCGACCGCCGAGATGATGGGCATCGACCTCGTGCTGCCCGACTTCACGTACCTGCGCGAGCGGGTCAAGGACATCGAGGCGATCGTCATCACGCACGGCCACGAGGACCATCTCGGCGCGCTCCCGTGGGTGCTGCGCGAGCTGGGGCAGACCAGCGTGCCGGTCGTCTACGGCGGCCAGCTCACGGTCGCGATGGCCCGCTCCAAGCTCGACGAGCACAAGCTGAAGGAAGTCAACCTCGACGTGCTCCCGATCGGCGACGTGGCCGACGCCGGCCCGTTCGGCATCGAGATGGTGCACCTCACGCACTCGATCCCGGACTCCGCGGGCGTCGCGCTCAGCACGGAGCTGGGCACGGTCCTGTTCACCGGCGACTACAAGTTCGACCAGACGCCGGTCGGCGGCGCGCCCGCGGACATGGCGCGGCTGGCCGAGCTCGGCCGCGAGGGGCTGCTGCTGCTGTGCGGCGACTCCACGAACGCGGACCGCGCGGGCATCTCGACCAGCGAGTCGCTCGTCGGCCCGCAGCTCGAGCGCCTGTTCGCCCACTGCCCGGGCCGGATCGTCGTCACCTGCTTCGCCTCGAACATCCACCGCGTCCAGCAGGTCGTGCACGCCGCCGCGGCGCACGACCGCAAGGTCGCGCTGATCGGCCGCTCGATGCGCAAGAACGTCAACATCGGGCGCTCGCTCGGCCACATCTCGATCCCCGAGGGCCAGCTGATCCCGCCGCGCGAGCTCGAGCACTTCCCGGACGAGAAGGTCGTGATCGTCTCGACCGGCTCCCAGGGCGAGCCGCTGTCGGCGCTGCGCCGGATGGCCTACCGCGACCACCCGTCGGTCGAGCTGCGCAGCGGCGACACGATCGTCTTCTCCGCCACGCCGATCCCGGGCAACGAGCGCGCGGTCAACGAGACGATCGACCGGCTGTACCACATCGGCTGCGACGTGGTGACGGCCCGCGACGCGCCGATCCACGCCTCCGGCCACGGCTACGCCGAGGAGGTGAAGATGATGCTCAACCTCACGCAGCCCCGCTACGTGATGCCCGTGCACGGCGACTTCAAGCGGATGCTGCTGCACTCGCAGCTCGCCGAGGCCGTCGGGGTCCCGGCGGAGAACATCTTCCGCACCGAGAACGGCACGCCGCTGGAGATCGACGCCCGCGGCGCCCGGCTCGGCGAGCGCCAGACCGCCGGCATGGTCTTCGTGGACGGCGTCGACATCGGCGACGTGGCCGACGTCGCGCTGCGCGACCGCCGCATGCTCTCGGCGGACGGCATCTTCATCATCGTGGCGACCGTCTCCGAGCAGGACGGCTCGTCGGTCGTGCCGCCCGAGGTGCTCGCCCGCGGCGTCCCGTTCCTCGACGACAACAGCAAGTTCGTGGACGAGCTGCGCGAGGCGGTCGAGGACGCGCTGGACCGGGCGGCCGAGCAGCGGATCACCGAGATCGAGGTGCTCGAATCGGTGCTCCACGACGACATCGCGGCGTTCATCTACCAGCGCCTCAAGCGGCGCCCGATGGTCCTCCCGGTCGTAGTCGAGGTCTAACCCACCGGGCTGCGTGGTATTCGCAGCAGCAGTGTCATCAACGCAGGACGCGCCGACCACGCTCCACCGACCCCCGCGGGAGTACCCGGCGGCCGTCCCGGCCGAGCAGGTGCGCATCGCACCGCCGCCGGTCGAGCCGCCGCCCCCGCACACGTCGCTGATCCAGATCCTGTTCCCCGTCGTCGGCGGGGTGGGCCTGCTCGGCTTCGCGATCGTCTACGACAACACGGCGTTCCTGTTGATCGCCGGCGCGATGATCGTGCTGCTGCTGGCGTTCTCGGTCGGCCTGCGCTGGTCGCAGAAGCGCCAGGTCCGCAAGCGCGCCGCCGAGGACGCGCGCAAGTACGCCAAGTACCTGCGCGAGCGTGAGATCGAGCTGACGAGCGCCGGCGACCTGCAGCGCGCCGCGCTCGCTCGCCTGTACCCGGAGCCGGCGCGGCTGTGGACCCTGCTCGTCAAGCGCAACCACGTCTGGGAGCGCCGCCGCGGCCACCGCGACTTCCTGCACGTGCGGCTCGGCAGCGGGCCGGTGCCGCTCGACGCGAACGCCGACCTCGACCTCGGCATGAACCCGCTCGCCGACTACCAGGCGCAGTCGCTGCAGGAGGCGCGCCGGCTGGTCGAGCGCCGCAACACGCTGCGCGGCGAGCCGGTCGTGGTCGACCTCGACGCGGTCGGCGTGCTCGCCGTGACCGGCGATCGCGAGCGTGCCCGCGCCTGGACGCGCTCGCTGATGACGCAGCTCGCCGCCTGGCGGGCGCCGGACGACCTCGGGCTGCTGACCTGCTCGGCGCCGCAGGACCGCCCGGTCTGGGAGTGGGCGAAGTGGCTGCCGCACCTGCTCTACGCAACCGCGCCGGACGGGCTCGAGGCGGCGCTGGAGCCCGAGCTGCGCCCGCGGCTCGAGCAGCTGCGGCGGCTGTCCGAGACCGACTTCAGCGGCCGCGAGCTCGCGCTCGGCGCGCCCGACCTGATCGTGGTGGTCGACGGCTACCGGCCCGACCACCCGGCGAACGACGCGCCGTCGTTCCGCGAGCTGCTGGCGCGGGCGCGCGAGCTCAAGGCCGTGCGTCGTGCTGCTCACCGACGAGCGCGCGCTCGAGCCGACGCACATCGACGCGCGGCTGACGGTGCCGGCGCGCGGCAACGGCGCCTGGGAGCTGTGGGGGCAGGACCAGCCGCAGATCCAGGACATCGCGCTCGACGCGATCGACCTCGGCACGAGCGAGGCGATCGCCCGCACGCTGACGCCGCTGCGGCTGGCCGAGGGCGCCGACAGCGAGCGCGGCCTCGGCGGCGAGGTGCGCCTCGCCAACCTGCTCGGGTCGCTCGAGCGCGACTGGCGCGGCCGCCGCCGCGAGGACAGCCTGCGCGCCCCGATCGGCCGCGCCGCCGACGGCGAGATCCTCGAGCTCGACCTCAAGCAGGCCGCGGAGGGCGGCATGGGGCCGCACGGGGTGCTCGTCGGCGCCACGGGCTCGGGCAAGAGCGAGCTGCTGCGGTCGCTCGTGGCCGGCCTCGCCGCCGCGCCACGCGCCCGAGGAGCTCGCGTTCGTGCTCGTCGACTACAAGGGCGGCGCCGCGTTCGCCGACCTGTCGCGGCTCCCGCACGTCGCCGGCCTGATCACCAACCTGCAGCGCGACCTCTCGCTCGTCGACCGCATGCACGCGGCGCTGATCGGCGAGCAGGAGCGGCGCCAGACGATGCTGCGCGAGGCCGGCAACCTCGACGACATCGTCGCCTACCAGGCGCGCGCCGCCGGCGACGGCGAGCTGCCGCCGATGCCGGACCTGCTGGTGATCGTGGACGAGTTCGCCGAGCTGCTGGCCGCCCGCCCGGAGTTCATCGACCTGTTCGTGGGCCTCGGCCGCGTCGGCCGCTCGCTCGGCATCCACCTGCTGCTGTCCTCCCAGCGGCTCGACGAGGGCCGCCTGCGCGGCCTCGAGAGCCACCTGCGCTACCGCCTCTGCCTGCGCACCTACTCGGCGACCGAGTCCAAGCTCGTGCTCGGCACGCCCGACGCCTACCTGCTGCCGTCGCTGCCCGGGCTGGGCTACCTCAAGGTCGACACGGAGAAGTACGTGCAGTTCCGGGCGGGGCTCGCCTCGGGCGCCCACGCCGAGGACGCCCCGGCGGTCGAGGCGCCGGCGGTCGTGCGGGCGTTCGGCCCGGAGGCGCGGCCCGTGGCGGCCGAGACGGACGACGGCTCGCGCGGCGGCGGGCCGAGCGAGCTGCAGGTGCTGGTCGACCGCCTCACCGGGCGACCGCCCGCCGGTCCATCAGGTCTGGGTCGACCCGCTGCCGGCCGCGGAGTCGCTCGATCGCGTGCTGGCGGAGCCTCCGTGGTGGCGCCGCCAGGAGCGCGCCGAGGGCCTGCTGGCGACGCTCGGGCGGCTCGACCGGCCGTCGGAGCAGCGCACGGAGCCGTTCGTGGTCGACCTCGCGGGCTCCGGCGGGCACCTGGCCGTGGTCGGCTCGCCGCGCACGGGCAAGAGCACCGTGCTGCGCACGCTCGCCTCAGCGCTGATCTGGCGCCACACGCCCGACCAGGTGCAGATCTACGGCATCGACCTCGGAGGGGGCCTGCTGGCCGCCCTGGAGGGTGCTCCGCACGTGGGCGGCATCGCCGGCAAGCTCGACCGCGAGGCGGTCACGCGCGTCGTGCGCCAGCTGCGCACCGAGGTCGAGGACCGCGAGAGCGCGTTCCGCGAGGCCGGGCACGAGTCGATGACCGCCGCCCGCGCCGCCGGGGCGTTCGCGGACGTGTTCCTGCTGGTCGACGGCTGGGAGGCGTTCAAGCGCGAGTTCGAGGGCCTCGACCGCGAGCTCGAGGAGCTGGCCGCCACCGGGCTCAGCTTCGGCGTCCACGTCGTCGTCGCCGCCAACCGCTGGGCCGAGATCCGCCCGGCGCTGCTCGACAACCTCGGCAGCCGGCTCGAGCTGCGGCTGCACGACGCGATCGACTCGCTCGTCTCGCGCAAGGCCTCGCAGTCGCTGCCCGCCGACGTCCCGGGCCGCGGGCTGACGATGGACGGCCTGCACTTCCAGATCGCGCTGCCGCGCAGCGACGGCGAGGCGCGCGACGAGGGCACGGCGCGCGCGCTCGGCGAGCTCGTCGACGCCGCCGCCGAGCACTGGCGCGGCGAGCCGGCCCCGCCGATCCGCCTGCTGCCGCGCGAGCTCGACCCGAGCCGCCTGCCGCCGCCGTCCGCGCGCGAGGGCGTGCCGATCGGCGTCGAGGAGCGCGGGCTCGACCCGGTCTGGGTCGACTTCGGCGGCCCGGACCCGCACTTCCTCGTGTTCGGCGACAGCCAGACCGGCAAGTCCTCGCTGCTGCGCGGCATCGGGCGCGGCCTGATCGCCGCGCACGAGCCGGACCAGCTGCAGCTCGTCGTGGTCGACGTGCGGCGCTCGCTGCTCGACCTCGCGCACGACGAGCACGTCATGGCCTACGCCGCGTCGCCGCCCGCCGCGCAGCAGGCGGCCGAGCGGCTGCGGGCGATCGCCGGCGAGCGGATGGCGCCGGCCGACGCGTCGCCGCTGGCCGCCCCGACCTGGCACGGCCCGCGCTACGTCGTCCTGTTCGACGACTACGACCTCGTCGCCGGCCCGACCGGCGGCCCGCTCGCCCCGCTGCTCGACGTGCTCGCGGTCGGCGGCGACGTCGGCCTCTCGGTCGTGCTCAGCCGGCGCGTCGGCGGCAGCGCCCGCGGCGCGTACGAGGCCGTCTTCGGGCGCCTGCGCGAGCTCGGCTCGCCCGGCGTCCTGCTCAGCGGAGACCCGGGGGAGGGGCCGCTGCTCGGCGGCACCAAGGCACGGCCGCAGCCCCCCGGCCGCGGGCTGTTCGTGCGCCGCGGTGAGCGCCCCGTTCTCGTCCAGACAGCGTTCGCGCCCGCCGCGGACCTGACGCATCGCGCAGGAGGCCGATGAAATGAACACGTGCGCCGTCACGATCGCCGGACCGGACCGGCGCGTGGACCTGGTCGTCTCGACGGAGACGCCGATCAGCGAGCTGATCCCGACGTTCGTGGAGCTCAGCACGGAGGAGGAGCCCGAGAGCGGCACGCGCGCGGCGGTGTACTCGGTCGCGCAGCCGGGCCAGCAGCCGCTGCCGCTGGACCGCACGCTCGGCCAGTGCGGCGTCGCCGACGGTGCCGTGCTGGCGCTGACCGAGGTGCGCCCGCAGGCGGCCGCGCCGCCCAAGCCGGCCGAGACGCGGCGGCCCGAGGTGCGGCGCGGGACGCCGCGCGAGCGCACGCGGGCGGCCCTGCCGGCCGAGCTGACGAAGGGCCAGCGGTTCGGGGCGGCGGTCAAGGCGTACTTCGGCTACGAGGAGGAGCCGCCGATCGTCGAGTCGCCCGTGCCGGCGCCGGAGAGCAACCGCGACGTGCTGACGCGCCCCGAGCAGCGCTCGGCGGGCGAGCGCTGGCGGGCGAGCTGGCAGGAGACGGACTACGAGAGCCGGCTCGACCGCCTGATCGCCGCGCCGCGGCTCACGCGCTGCGCCACGATCGCGGTCGTCTCGCCGAAGGGCGGCGTGGGCAAGACGACGCTGACCGTGCTGCTCGGCTCGCTGCTGGCGCGCGTGCGCCGCGACCGCATCGTCGCGGTCGACACCAACCCCGACTTCGGCTCGCTCGGCCGCACGCTCACGCCCGACCACCAGGTGTTCGTCGACGACCTCAGCGACGTGCTCGAGCAGCCGGACCTGTCCGTCACCGCGCTCGACCGCCACCTCGGCCGCGCGTTCGATGGCCTGATGGTGCTGCCGGCGCCCACCGACCCGTCGCGCATGGCGCAGCTCAACGAGGAGTCCTACGCGCGGGTGATCGCGCGGCTGCAGACGATGGTCGGGGTGCTGGTGCTCGACTGCGGCACCGGCCTGCAGGAGCCGGCCGCACGCGCCGCCCAGGCCGCCGCCGACCAGCTCGTGCTGATCTCGGACGCGCACCCGTCGACGGCGTCGCTGGTGGCCGAGGCGGCCGAGCTGCTGCGCACGGTCGGGCCGCCGATGACGCTCGTGGTCAACAAGATGCCGCGCAAGCGCGACGCCCGGCTCGACCTCGACGGGCTCGAGCGGCTCGTGCCGGACGCGCACGGGCTGATCACGCTCGACGAGGACCAGCGCTCGGCCACGCGGGTCGCGGGCGGCGACTACTCCTGGGACGAGGCGCCGGAGCCGTGGCGGCGCTCGATCCGCGAGCTCGCCGTCAGCCTCCAGGCGGGCTGGCCGGCGCTCGGGCTCACGACCGGCTAGCGGCGTCCGGCATCGGCAGCTCGGTGGCCGCCGTGGCGCGGTGGTGCTCGGACTCGCGGCCGCGCAGCGCCGGCCGCGCCGCGACCGCGGCGAGCACGAGCAGCAGCACGCCGCCGCCGGCGACCGCGTAGGCCGTGCGCGGCGACCAGACCGCCACGAGCAGGCCGCCGATCACGTAGCCGACGCCGGGCATCGCCGCGGCGAGCGACTCGAGCAGGCCGACGATCCGCGCCTGGTAGTCGGCCGGCGTCGCCTCCTGCAGCGCGGTCATCACCGAGATCCACTGCACGCCGTTGCCGGCGCCGCCCACGACCGAGAACGCGCACGCGAGCAGCAGCGTGTCGGCGCTCGCCATGCCGAGGTAGGCGATGCCGATCGCGGCGGTCGAGACCACGATCAGCGCGAGCGTCGAGCGCTGGCGCACGAGCAGGTAGACCAGGCTGCCGACCACGATGCCGCCGCCCCAGGAGGCGAGCAGGATGCCGAACCCGGCGTCCGAGGTCCCGAGGCTCTCCTTGGCGTAGATGACCTCGATCGGGATGACGAGCGTGAACAGGATCAGCGCCAGCGCCTGGCCGCCGAGCAGCAGGCGGATCTTGGGGTTCTGGCGCGCGAACCGCATGCCCGCGCCGAAGCGCTCGCGGAACGGCTCGCGCTCGATGTGCGCGTCGGGCAGGCCGCGCGTGAAGAACAGCAGGATCGCGATCGCCAGGAACGAGGCCGCGTCGACGAGCAGCGCGGTCGCGACGCCGAACTCGGCGATCAGCAGGCCGGCCAGCGCGGCGCCGCCGACGGAGGAGAGCGCGAAGCCGATGTTCATCAGCGCGTTGCCCTCCTTCAGCAGCCCGGCGGGCTGGAGGACCGTCGCCACGGCGCCGCGCGTGAGCCCGCGGGCGGTGATGGCGAGCGCGCCGTCGATCAGGCCGAGCGCGAGCACGAGCGGCAGCAGGAACTCGCCGTCGGCGATCAGCGCCAGCGCACCGAACGCGGCCGCCTCGGCGACGTAGAGCGCCGGCAGGCTGCGCCGCAGCGAGAGCTGGTCGAGCCGCGCGGTCAGCGCGGGCGCGATCAAGGCCGGGAGGAACTTGGCGATCAGGAAGAAGGCCGCGGTCGGCGCGACGGCCTCCGTGCGGTCGTACACGAGGACGGCGAGGGCGACGATGCCCACGCTGTCGCCCAGCTCATTGAGCGTGTACGACGACAGGAGGCGGCTGAACGGCCGTACCCCCACCGGTGCAAGGCGCCCCCTCACCTTCCGCATCCTAGACGCCCGATCGCGCTTTGCGAGCGGACGAATGTCCAGCCCAGTACGGCGCCGACTCATTAAGTCAGGTCGCGTACGTGCCGATCACCGGAGGGTCGTGACGACACGCAAGGGGCTCATCCTCGCCGCGAAGACGGCCGTGCTCTGCGCGGTCGCGTTCATCGCATTCGTGACATCGGAGCCAGGCGACTGGCGGCCCTTCGAGCTCGCGATCCTCCTCTTCATCCTCGCGGTCGGCAGCGACATGCTGACCGTCGACCTGCGCGGCATCCGGGTCTCCGGCGCGTTCCTGGCCATCGTCCTCGCAATGACGCTGCTCGGCCCAGCCCCGGCCGTGGCGATCGGCGGGGTCTCGGCGGCGATCGACGCACTGCTGTCCCGGCAGACGCTTCGACAAGGCGATGAACAACATCGTCACCTGGGCGTCGTTCCCGCTGATCGGCGCGCTGACCTACGACTGGCTCGTCGCGCACGCGGCGCCCGACGAGAGCGTGCTCGTGTTCTCGCTGCTCGTCGTGTTCGTCTTCATGTCGACGAACATCCTCAACTTCCTGATGGTCGCGGTGCCGAACCGCCTGGCCGAGGGCACCTCGTTGATCGGGTCGCTGCGGTCGGTGTACCTGACCGTGCTGCCGTCCGAGTTCGCCACCAGCCTGCTCACCGCCGCCGTCGCCTACAGCTACTACCAGCTCGGCGTCGGCGCGGTCGGCCTCGCCGCGGTCGTCCTGTTCGTCTTCCAGTACCTCGTGCGCGCCGGCGTGATGGCGTTCGAGCGCGGGGAGGAGCTCGCCCGCCGCACGCACCAGCTCGCGTCGCTGCAGGTCGGCCTGCTGAGCACGGTCGTCCAGACGCTCTCGATGCGCGACGCGATGACGGCCCGCCACTCCGCCGCCGTCGCCCGCTACGCGCGCGAGGTCGCCTCGATGATGCAGCTCGACGAGGAGGAGCAGGAGCTGATCCACACCGCCGCGCTGCTGCACGACATCGGCAAGTTCATCTTCCCGGACTCGATCCTGTTCGCCGACCGCAAGCTGACCGACGACGAGTGGGAGATCGTCAAGCTGCACCCGGAGCAGGGCGCACGCCTCGTGCGCCGGATCGAGGGCTACGGCCCGGTCGCGGAGATCATCCACGCCCACCACGAGCGCTTCGACGGCCGCGGCTACCCGAACGGCCTCTCCGGCCACGCGATCCCGCTCGGCGCGCGCATCATCGCCGCCGCCGACACCTACGACGTGATGACCTCGCGCGACTCCTACCGGCGCCCGGTCAGCTCCGAGGCCGCGCTCGCCGAGCTGCGCCGCGTCGCCGGGGCCCAGCTCGACCCGGACGTGGTCGAGATCTTCGTCGAGATGATCGTCGAGCGCGGCGTCGCGTTCCGGCACGCCGACGAGGCCGACTTCGAGCTCGAGCTCGAGTTCGAGCGCCGGGTCGCGGACTACGCCCGCCCGCGCGTCGCCGCCGCCTAGCCGGCTCGACGCTTGTTCGATCGAGCGGCGCCTCCGATCGGCCGATAGCCCGGTTAACGAGAAAGAGCGCCTTAGCGGCGCTCCCTCGTGATGCTTCGGCCGATCTAGTGCTTGAAGCCCATGTTCCCCGTCCTTTCCCTCTCGGCAGCGGCTGCAACCGCTTTCCGGGAGTGTTGCCTGCATCAACCAAGAGGCAAGGTAGGGACGGAACCTCGGACGCGTAATAGAACATGCGTCCAACGAATGGCCCAATGGCTCAAGCCGGGCCATTCGCTGCCCTCGGACGTTCGTCCACAGGGCGTCGAAAGGGAGAGTCTACGGGGCGCGGCGAGGGTGCGGCGGGGGCACTACGCGAGCGCCTTGCCGACGGCGTCGAGCATGCGCTCGGCCTGGAACGGCTTGACGACGAAGTCCTTGGCGCCGAGCCTTGATCGACTCGAGCACCTTGCGTCTCCTGGCCGAGCGCCGAGCACATGATCACGCGGGCGGCGGGGTCGAGCGCGATGATCTCCTTGAGGGCGGACAGGCCGTCCTTCTCGGGCATCGTGATGTCGAGCGTGGTGAGCTCGGGCTGGAGCTCCTGGTAGCGGGCGACCGCCTCGACGCCGTTGCCGGCCTCGCCGACGACCTCGTGGCCGCCCTTGGTGAGCGCGTCGCTCACCATCTTGCGCATGAACGCGGCGTCGTCGACGACGAGCACTCGGGCCATGTCGGGCCACCTCCATCTGCGGATCGGGGTCTGAGGTCGGTCGGCGGCAGGACCTCCTCGATCCGGACGGCCCACTCGTCCGTCGACGAGCACGAGCCGGCCGGTCGCGAAGCGCCGGCCGTTGACGTAGAGGTCGATCGGCTCGTCGGCGCCGCGGTCGAGCTCGACGACCGCGCCGCTCGGCAGCCGACGACGTCGGCGCGACCGGCATCTGCGCGCGGCCGAGCTCGGCCCAGACGCGCACCGGGACGCCGCGCAGCGAGTCGGCACCGCGCTCGGCCGTGCGCCGGCGCGCGGCCTCGGCCGGCGCCGACCTCGGCTCGCCGACGCTCGTCGAGCGCGCGCGTCATCCGCACGACGAACGCGTTCGGGCACGAGCTGGACGAGCCGGCACGGCTCGCCGCAGACGCGTGAACGCACGCGCGGTCGCGTGCGGCGTGCTGCGGGTACGCGCCGAGCCGCCTCGGCGGCGTCGGCGAACGTCGCGCGTCGTCCGGCGTGGCGATCTCGACCTCCTCGCCGAGCACCGACGCTCGTCGCGCCGCGCGGCCGCGGCCATCATCTGGTTCATCGCCTCGGCGACGGCGGAGAGCTCGAGCTCGTGAGCAGCTCGGCGCGTCCGGTCCTCCGGCGCTCGACGCCCATCATCGCGGCGGCGAGCTTGCGCGCGCCGGCGAGCGGCGGTGCACGAACACGTTGCCGCCGGTGACGCCGTCGATGTAGGACGACCTCGGCGGCGACGGCCGGGGCGGGGATCGCCGTCGAGCGGGCTCGCCCGCGCGGCGACGACCGTCGGCCCGCCGAGCTCGACCCGCTCGGGCGCGAACATGCTCAGCACGCCGGCGACCGCCTCGGCGGTCGAGGCCGAGCTCGCAGCAGGGCGTCTTCGGCGGTCATCGCAGGCGCTCCTCCACGCGGCTCGATGACCTGGACGGCGCGGCGGCTGCCGCTGCGGCCGGGCATCGCCGCGGAGCACGGGCGACCTCGTCGGCGAACAGCGTCACGCCGGCTCGGCCGGCGCGTCGAGCGCGCAGGACGTCGCCGGGCTGCAGCGCGAGCACCTCCTCGATCGGCAGCTCGACGGCGGCGACCTCGGCGCGCACCTCGATCGTCGACGCGGCCGACGGCGCCGGCGCACGGCGGTCGCGCCTCGGCCCGCGCTCGCGGCTCGCCGCGGCGTCGTCGCGGGCGGCGAGCCGGTCGGCGACCGGCTCGATCGCGCGGTACGGGATGCAGCAGCGTGAGCGTCGACGAGACGCCGTCCAGGCGCGCCTCGATCGACAGCGTCAGGGTCGGCTCGCTCACGCGGCACGATCTGCGCCGTCTCGAGGCTGCGTCTCGAGCTGCGCCGACGCGCGAGCTCGAGCTCGGCGAGGTCGTTCCAGATCGACCGACAGCTGCGCGAGCAGCGGCTCGAAGATGTGCCGGCGAGCGCCCAGTCGATGTCGGACAGCTTGCGCTCGCGGCAGCGCCGTCCGAGCTCGTGCCGCCGAGCAGGCGCTCGATCGCGCCCAGGACGAGCGGCGAGCTCGACGCTCAGCAGCATCCGGGTGCCGAGCGGCGTGCAGCTCGACGATCGCCGTAGATCGACGCCGGCCGGCACCTCCGCGAGCGCGTTCGTCCACGTGAGCTGCGACGACGTCGATGACCTCGAGCTCGAGCGGCACGCGCAGCTCGGCCGACAGGCGCGTCGACGGCCGTGCGGCAGAAGGTCTCGGGCGCGCGCTCGAGGCGGCGCTGCTGCTCTTGGTGAACTTCGTCGGCCGCGTGAAGTCGACCGCGCGCACGCGGCGGCGGCGCGCTGCGGCGCGCTGCCGCTCGCTCGGGCAGCCGGCCCTCGCGGGCGGCCTCGACGAGCGCGGCGATCTGGTCGTCGCTCAGGACCGGACGTCACCGCTCATGCCGCCACCTCCAGATTCTCGCCGCAGTCAGAACTTCGTCGCGCGCCGCCGGCCTCGCGCGCCGTCACCGGCCGGCGGCCGACGTGGACGCGGATCGTGCGGCCCGTCGTGCCGCCCGTGGCCGTCGGCCGACGATCGGGATGCGCAGCGGCGCGCAGCGCGCGCGCGCACCGCGGCCTCGTTGCGCGCGCCGATGTCGAGGCCGCGCTGCCGAGGCGGCGAACATCTCGCGCCGCCGACGAGCGACGGCCTCCAGGCGCGCCCGGCGCGGCGCCGAGCTGCTCGAGCACGCGCTCGAGCAGCGCCGGGCACCGCCAGGTCGGCGAACTTGCCCGGGCGTCCTGCCGTTGCCCGCCGCGAGTCGCGGGCAGCATGACGTGCGCCAGCCCGGCGACGCCCGCGCGCCGGTCGAGCAGCGCGAGGCCGATGCACGAGCCGAGGCCGATCGAGACGAGCACGTCGCCGGCCGAGCCGCGACACGGCGAGCTCGCCCATGCGCACCATGGTCTCGGCTGGCCGCCATCAGCTCGAGCCCGAGGCGGGCGAGCAGCTCGTCGACGCCCGCCGCTGGTCGGGGACGAGCAGGAAGGAGACGGAGCAGTCCTCGCCCTCGACCGTGCAGGTCGGAGTCGAGCAGCAGCGCGACGTCGCCCGCGTCGGGCGTGGCCGGCGAGCACGCGACGCGACGATCGCGCCGAGCATGTCGGTCGCCGTCTGCGGCGGGGTCGGGCTCGATCGTCGAGGCCGGTCATCGCGGCGAGCGCGTTGAGGTACGAGCGTGCCGACGATGTTGCCGATCTCGCCGAGCGCCGAGAGCGCCGAACTCGGTGCCGGGCTCGACGCCGAGCATGCGGCACATGCGCGTCGGCGTCGGCCGGCGGCACGAGCAGCAGGACGGTGCCGTCGAGCTCGCCGACGATCCGGCAGCACGACGCCGGTGACCTCGCGCTCGGCCGGGCCGGCGGCGTCGACGGCGTCGGCGAACGGCAGCGCCTGCGCGTTCGGGCACGGAGACGTCGATCGGACCGCCCGATCATCGTCGACAGCGCGGTGCTCGCCGTGCCGGAGCCGATGTTGGCCAGCTCGCGCAGCGCGTCGAGCTGGAGTTCGGTGTAGGTGCTCATGCAGGGTCCTTTCTCAGGCTGTGGCGAGGGCGGGGCGCGACGGCGCTCGCGACCGCGTCGCAGTCGACGATCAGGGCGATCTCGCCGTCGGACAGCACGGCGCCGCCGGACAGGGCCGAGTTCTCGGCGACCTCGGGCGGAAGCGGGCGGGTGACGCAGCTCGCGCTGGCCGACGAGCGTGGTCGACGGCGAGGGCGAGCGAGCCGGTCGCGCCGCGGACGACGACGGCGTAGCGTGCGACGTCGGCGGCGCTCCGGCCCGCCGAGCGCCGCGACGGCGTCGACGAGCGGCAGCACGCCGTCGCGCAGCACGAGCATCGTGCTGCCGGCCACGGAGCGGACCGTGTGGTCGGCGAGGCGCGAGCGTGCGCTCGATCGCGGTCGAGCGGGATCGCGAACGGGCGGCCGTCGGCCTCGACCAGCAGCGCGGCCATGATCGCCAGCGTCAGCGGCAGGCGGATCTGGGCGACGGTGCCCTGCGCCGAGCTCGGACGTCATCAGCGACCTCGCCGCCGAGCTCGCGGATCGTGGCGCGGACCGCGTCCATGCCGACGCCGCGGCCGGAGATGTCGCTGGTCACGTCGGCGGTCGAGAACCCCGGCGTCGAACAGCAGCTCGACGGCGCGCGCGGTGTCGACCGCGTCGATCTGGTCCGCGGTGATCAGGCCGCGCTCGGCCGCCTTGCGGGCGATCCTGCGCGGGGTCGATGCCGCGGCCGTCGTCGCGGACCTCGATGACGACGTTGCCGCCGGCGTGGCGGGCGGAGATCTCGAGCGTGCCGGTGGCCGGCTTGCCGGCGGCCTCGCGCTCGCTCGGGCGTCTCGAGGCCGTGGTCGAGCGAGTTGCGGACGAGGTGGACGAGCGGGTCGCCGAGCGCGTCGACGACCGTGCGGTCGAGCTCGGTGTCCTTGCCGATGAGCGCCAGGTCGACCTGCTTGCCGAGCTTGGTCGAGAGGTCGCGGACCAGGCGCGGGAAGCGCAGGAACACGGCCTCGACCGGGATCATCCGCACCTGCATGACCATCGCCTGCAGGGCCTGCGAGGTGCGGGTCAGGTTCTGCATCGCCTGCGACGAGGCCGGGCACCTCGGCGTCGGCGGCGAGCGACTCGACCTGGGTCCGGTGCACGACGAGCTCGCCCATGAAGTGCATCAGCTGGTCGAGCCGCTCGGCGTCGACGCGGACGGTCGAGGAGCTCGTGCGCGCAGCGCGCCCGGGCGGGCGCTGCGGCGGCGCGCTCGCCCGCCGGCGTGGCGGCGGCGACGGCGATCGCCTCGACGACCTCGACGTCGGCGACGTCCGGCACCGAACCGGCCGCGGAGGCCAGCTCGCGCGTCGGCGCGCTCGGACACGATCCAGGCGTCGATCTCGGTGCCGGCGAACGTCTCGACCGTGTCCGGCGACGGGTGGCAGGCGAGCGTCTCGCCCATCTCGGCGAGCGCGGCGAGCACCATGTAGGCGCGGACCGACGGCATCTGGACGTCCCGGACCAGCACGACGCTGACCTGGACGACGCGACGGCCCCCGGCCATCTCGGCCAGCGCCAGCGGAGCCTCGGCCGGGCGCTCCTTCACCTGGTCGTTCCTGCGCTGGCGCACGAGGCCCTTCAGGCGGCGCGATCAGCGGCTCGGGCGTCGATCTCCTCGGCACCGCCGTCGTCGATCGCGTCGACCGCGGCCGACAGCGCGTCGAGGCACTCGAGCAGCACGTCGATGGCCTCGCGCTCGAGCCCGCCGCGCCGCTGGCGCAGCAGCTCGAAGACGTCCTCCATCTCGTGGGTCAGCGCGGCCATGCCGGCGAAGCCCATCGTCGCGCTCATGCCCTTGAGCGAGTGGGCGATGCGGAAGATCTCGTCGACGGTCGGCGGTCGTCGGGCTGCTCCTCGATGCGCACCACGGCGAGGTTGAGCTCCTGCAGGTGCTCGCGCGCCTCGGCGAGGAACATCGGGAGGTACTCCGAGGTCTCCATCAGCTCTTCCGGTAGATGAAGTGCAGCGGCGAGGTCAGGCCGAGCCCGCGGGCGTCGGCCACGCGCTCGGACGTGCCGACGACCAGGAAGCCGCCTGGCGCCAGCGCGCCGACGAGGCGCGCGTGGAGCGCGTCGCGGACCTCCTCGGTGAAGTAGATGACGGTGTTACGGCAGAGGATCAGGTCGTGGCGCCCAGGCTGGATCGGCATGCGCAGCAGGTCGCCGACCTCGAAGCGCACCATCCGCTTGAGCTCGGGCTTGGCCTCCCAACCTCCGTCATCGGCCGGGTCGAACCAGCGCTTGAGGGCGGCGGGCGGGGCGGTCCGGGCGTCCTCGGGGCTGAAGCGGCCGGCGCGCGCCTTGGCGACCATCCGGTGGTCGAGGTCCGTGCCCTCGATCTCCACGCGCGCCGCCCGGCACCGCGTCGCGGGCGACGGCGGCGATCGTGTACGCCTCGGCGCCGTAGGAGGAGCCCGCGCTCCACACGCGCACGCGGTTCCGCGTCGCCGTCAGCTCGGGCAGGATGTGGCGGGCGAGGGCGATGAACTGGTCCTCGTGGCGCCACAGGTGCGAGACGTTGATCGTCACGCGGTCGAGGAACGCGTCGAGCTCGGCGGGCTCCGCCTTCAGCCGGGCGCCGTAGGCGGCGAGGTCGGGCGTGCCGCGGCGCTGGGCGAACGTGCGCACGCGGCGCTCCATCTGGCCGCGCTTGTACTGCGAGAGGTCGATGCCGCTGATGCGCCGCACCTGCTCGCAGAGGGCGGCGAAGTCGTCCGTGACGAGCGTGGCGCGGAACGCCGTCTCGGTGCGGGTGATCATCGGCCGACCTCGCGGGCGATCGCGTCGGCGAGCGCGTCGAGCGGCAGCACCGCGTCGGCCAGGCCGGCCTCGGCGATCGCGCGCGGCATGCCGTAGACCGTGCAGGTCGACTCGGCCTCGCAGAGGATCCGGCCGCCGGCGGCGCGAACGGCGCGGGCGCCCTCGAGGCCGTCGCGGCCCATGCCGGTCAGGACGACCAGCAGCGTGCGGCGGCCGAAGCTGCGGGCCGCGTCCTCGATCGTGAAGTCGGCGCGCGGGCGCAGGCCGCCGACCGGCTCGGCGTCCGAGAGTCCGGCGCGGCGGTCGGCGCCGAGCCGCAGGTGGACGCCGCCGGGGGCGATGAAGGCGGTGTCGGGGGCGAGCGGCTCGCCGCCCTTGGCCTCGGCCACGGTGAGCGGCGAGGAGGCGTCGAGGCGGGCCGCCAGCGAGGCCGTGAAGCCCGGCGGCATGTGCTGGACGATCACCGTGCCGGCGCCGAGCGGCGAGGGCAGCTGCGGCAGCAGCTCGCCGAGCGCGCGCGGACCGCCGGTCGAGCAGGCGATCACGACGACGCGGCCGGCGCCCGCCGCTGCGCGGGGCGTGCGAGCGCCGGCGCGGCGCGACGCGGGCCCGGGCCGGGCGGCGCGTCCGGTCCGAGTGGGCGGCCTCGCGCACCTTGCGGCCGAGCTCGGCGGTGAAGGTCTCGATCGGGTCGCCGAACACCGGCTTGGCCACGAGGTCGAACGCGCCCTCGGCCAGCGCGTCGACGGCACGGGCGCCGTGGGCGGGGGAGAACGCGGAGACGACGACGACCGGGACCGTCGCGCGGTCCGCGCGCAGCGCGCGCAGGACGCCGATGCCGTCGCGGCCCGGCATCGCCAGGTCCAGCGTCAGCGCGTCGGGCGCGTGCTCCTGGCAGGCGCTGAGCGCCTCGTCGCCGTCCGCCGCGGTGGCGACGACGTCGAAGCCCTGGCGGGCCAGCGCGTCGCTGAGGATGCGCCGCATCAGGCGCGAGTCGTCGGCGACGACGACGCGCCGCCCGCTGACGTCCGGCATCGGGAAGCTTCCCGCGGCCGCTAGGCGGCGGCGTCCTCGGCCGGGGCACGGGCGAACAGGCCCTCGGCGTTGAGGAGGATCACGAGCCGGTCCTCGATCTTGGCGATCGCCTCGATCGACTCGCGGCGGGCGGTCGGGACGTGCTCGAGCTGGTCGGACGTGACGGTCAGGACCTCCTCGACCTCGTCGACCATGACGCCGACCTGGCCCGTGCCGGTCTCGACGATGACGATCTTGCCGGGCCCGCTGGAGAGCGACTCGATCTCCATCCGGGCCGCGAGGTCGAAGATCGGGATGATCTTGCCGCGCAGGCCGATCACGCCGCGGATCCAGGCCGACTCGGAGGCGACGGTGCGCGGCTCCGTGTAGCGGATGATCTCGTGGACCGCGCCGATCGGGAGCGCGTACTCCTCGCTCCCGAGGCTGAAGACGACGAGCTGCTGGGACGTGATGTCGGACATGGCAGCCCGAGAGTCGGCACGGGGCCGCTCGACTTGAGGCGGAGCCCGGCGGCGCTGCGCGGCATCCGCGGCGCCTCGCGCCACCGCGAGGCTCACGTGGCAGGGCCACGCATCGCTGTCGGTGCGGGAGGCATCCACGGCTGCCCCCATCAGGCGGCCGATCATCGTTCAACGGACTCCTCAGCGCGCGGGAATGCGCACGACGAAGCGCGCTCCGCGCCCGTCGAGCGGCTCCTCGAGCCGCACGCTGCCGCGGTGCGACTCCGCCACGGCGCGCACGATCGAGAGCCCGAGGCCCGAGGAGCCGCTGCGGTCCCCGGCGCCGCGGAAGAACCGCTCGAAGACCTTCTCGCGCATCTCGAACGGGATCCCGGGGCCGTCGTCCTCGACCGCGAGCACGACCTCGCCGTTGCGGCGCTCGACGCTCGCCTCGACCGCCGTGCCCGGATCGGTGTGGCGCAGCGCGTTCTCCATCAGGTTGAGCACGAGCCGGTGCAGCTCGTCGCGCTGGCCGTCGACGTTCGAGCCGGGCGCGGCCGCGATCGAGATCTCGTGGTCGCCGGCGACCGGCTCGAGCTCGGCGGCGGCGTCCGTGACCACCTCGGCGAGGTCGACCGGCTGGTGCGGGGTCTGGCGGCCGGCGTCGGCGCGGGCGAGCAGCAGCAGGTCGGCGACGAGCCGCCGCATCCGGCGCGACGAGCGCAGCGCGGAGGCGGCGGTGTCGCGCTGCTCGCCCTCGAGCTCCTCCTCGAGCAGCTCGAGGTTCGCCAGCACCGAGGTGAGCGGCGTCCGCAGCTCGTGCGAGGCGTCGGCCACGAACTCGCGCTGGCGGCCGAGCGCCGCCTCGGTCTCGGTGCGCGCCTCGCCCAGCGAGGCGAGCATCGCCTCGAGCGTGCGGGCCAGGTTGGCGACCTCGTCGTCGGCCTCGGTGTGGGGGAGGCGCTCGGACGGGTCGCGCGACTGCTCGATCCGGTGTGCCGCGGCGGTCAGGGCGGTGATCGGCTCCATCGCGCGGCGGGCGGTGGCGAGGCCGGCCAGCAGGGCCAGCAGCGAGCCGCCGAGGACGCCGAAGGCCAGGAACAGCCAGACCCGGTTCGTCGTGTCCTGGATCTCGGAGATGCGGCGCGCGTACTGCACGTCCAGCTCGACGGTGATGCTCGTGCGCAGGTCGAGCACCTGGATCGGCCGCGTCTCGACGCGCCAGCCGTCGATGTCGGCCGACTTGCTCAGCGGCGGGCCGAAGTCGGGCGCCTGCTGCGGCGTGCTGTAGAGCACCGTGTCGTCCTCGGTGATGACGCGGATCACGGCCGACTGCGAGGAGGCGAACGCCTCGAGGTTGAGCGTGCCGCGCTCGTTGCGCAGCACGGGGCTGCCGTTGTCGTCGCGCACCGCCCGCAGCTGCGCCTCGCGCTCCAGCCGGTCCGCGCTCGTGGCGACGTCGCGGTGGAAGTCGTCGGTGATCTGGCGCGTCGTCAGCACGCCGACGATCACGGCGAAGCCGCACAGGATCACCAGCGTGAGGGCCGCGGAGCCGCCGGCGAGCCGCCAGCGGATCGGCAGCCGCCTATACGCGGAGGACGTACCCCGCGCCGCGGACCGTATGGAGGAGCCGAGGCTCGCCATCGGCTTCGAGCTTCCGTCGCAGGTTGGAGACGAAGACCTCGATCGTGTTCGTGATCGAGAAGGGGTCGTAGCCCCAGACCTCGTCGAGCAGCTTCTGGCGCGAGATCACGAGACGCTCGTTGCGCATCAGGTACTCGAGCAGCTCGAACTCGCGCTGCGTGAGGTCGATCGCGCGATCGCCGCGGGAGACCTCGTGCGTGTCCGGGTTCAGCATCAGGTCGCCGACGCGCAGCGGCGCCATCCCGCGCGGCGGGCGGCGGCGCAGGAGCGCGCGCAGCCGGGCCAGCAGCTCCTGGCGCTCGAACGGCTTCACCAGGTAGTCGTCGGCCCCGACGTCGAGCCCCTCGACGCGTGACTCGAGCGCGTCGCGGGCGGTCAGCATCAGGATCGGCACGTCGTCGCCGTCGTCGCGCAGCCGGCGCGCGACGTCGATGCCGTCGAGCCGCGGGAGCCCGAGGTCGAGCACGATCAGATCCGGCAGGAACGCGTGCGCCTCCTCGAGCGCCTGCACGCCGTCGGCGGCGAGCTTGACGTCGTAGCCGTCGAGCCGCAGCGAGCGCTGCAGCACCTGCGCGATCTCTTGATCGTCCTCTACGACGAGGACGCGGACGGGGCGGTCGGAGGCTTCCACGCCGCTGATGGTACGGCGGTGCAGGGGGTTCCCGCCATCTGTTCAGCGCCGGTTTAGGTCCACGGCCGCGCGGACGGCCGCCGGATCGAGCCCCTTGATGGGGATCTGGACCGTTCCCTCGGCCATCCGGACGCTGATCTCGTGGTCCGTCGCCTGCACGTCCTCGACCCGCTGCCAGGGGATGAAGCGGCCGCGGCGGCCGTGCGTGAAGCGGATGCCGGCGCCGTCGATCCGCAGCGCCACCGAGCCGACCCAGAGGTTCACGGCCGTCACGGCGACCGCGAGCACGATGAAGATCGGCGAGAAGTCGTACACGCCGACGGCGAGCGCGACGAGCAGCACCAGCGCCGCGACGGGGAGCAGGAGGTGCGGCTGCAGGCGCCGGATCACGTAGGGCTGGGCCATCGAGGCGGGAACGGTACCCGCACCGGCGTGCAGGAGCCCGGCCGGGCCCGTCGAAGGGGTCGCGGCCATATGCCTGCCCGCAAGCGCAAGTCCCGTGCCCGCCGTTCGTCGCCGGTGGCGTGGCCCAAGCTGCCCCAGCTCGAGCAGCGCCAGCTCGACCTGATCGGCCTCGCGCTCGTCGCCGCGGCCGTCTTCTTCGCGTTCCTGATCTACCTCGAGTGGGACGGCGGCGAGGCCGGCGGCTGGGCCGTCGACGGGCTGCGCGACCTGATCGGCGCGGTGCACCTCGTCGTGCCCGTGGCGCTGATGGCCGCGGGCGCGATCGTGGTCCTGGGGCCGATGCTGCCGTCCGTGCGGCCGTTCCGCAGCGGCGGCGTGTGCCTGTTCGCCGGCCTCTGCCTGGCGCTGGCGGCCGGCACCGCGGGCCTCGGGCCCGGCGGCACCGAGGTGAACTGGGAGACGTCATGGCTGCGGCCGCGTGGCGGGATCTTCGGCGAGGGCCTGTACTGGGCGACGTCGACGCTGCTCGGCACGGTCGGCTCGCACATCGTGGCGGTGTTCCTCTTCCTCGCGGCCGTGCTGCTGCTCACGGGCGCGTCGGTGGCGGGCGTGCTGAAGGCGACCGGCGACTCGGTCAGCCGGACCGAGTCGCGCGTGCGCGCCGCCGTGACGCGGCGGCGGGGCGCGAACGAGGAGCTGGCGACGCTGGAGACGCGCGAGGCGCGGGTCTCGCGCGGCGCCGAGGCGACCGAGATCTGGGAGGGCCCCGGCGAGTTCGGCGGCGGCGAGCCGCCCGCCGAGCCCGAGCCGGAGCCGGAGCCCGAGTCGTTCTGGAGCGGCGAGGACCGCTACCCGGACCTGTACGGCGGCGACCGCCCGCCGGAGCCGGCGCCCGAGCCCGCGCCCGTCGAGCTGCCCGAGGAGCCGGAGGAGCCGCGGCTGGCCGAGGATCCGGAGACCGACGAGCCCGGCGTCACGCGCGCCGCGGTCGACCCCGAGCAGCTCACGCCGCAGGGCCGCTACCGGCCCGAGGTGACCGAGGACCCGGAGTTCGAGTGGTCGCGGCCGGATCCGCGCTTCCTCAAGCAGTCGTCGGCCGAGGCCGCGCGGCCGGACACCGCCGGCCAGGAGAAGGTCGCGGCGCAGCTCGTGGAGGCGCTCGGGCACTTCGGCGTCGAGGCGCGCGTGATCGGGATGGTCGCCGGGCCGCACATCACCCGCTACGAGCTGCGGCTCGCGCCCGGCATCAAGGTCGGCAAGGTCGCGCAGCTCAAGGACGACCTCGCGTACGCGCTCGCGGCGGCCGACATCCGCATCCTGGCGCCGATCCCGGGCAAGCAGGCGGTCGGCGTCGAGGTGCCGAACGCGCGCCGCCGGATCGTCCACCTCGGCGACGTCTACCAGGAGCCGCCGAACGACTGGTCGCCGCTGACGGTCTGGCTCGGCAAGGACGTCGCCGGCCGCGCGATCGGCGCCGACCTGGCGAAGATGCCGCACCTGCTCGTGGCCGGCACGACCGGCGCCGGCAAGTCGGGCGCCGTCAACGCGATGCTGTCCTCGATCCTGCTGCGCGCGACGCCGCACGAGGTGCGGATGGTGCTCGTCGACCCCAAGCAGGTCGAGCTCACGCACTACGACTCGATCCCGCACCTGCTGACGCCGGTGATCACGTCGCCGCGCAAGGCCGCGACCGCGCTGCAGAACCTCGTGCGCGAGATGGAGCAGCGCTACTCGTACATGGCGCTCGCCCGCACGCGCACGCTCAAGGACCTCAACGAGGTGCGCGCCCGCCGCGGCGAGTCGCCGCTCCCGTACGTGCTGTGCGTGATCGACGAGCTCGCCGACCTGATGATGGTCGCCCCGGCCGACGTCGAGGACTCGATCATCCGCATCGCCCAGAAGGCGCGCGCCGTCGGCATCCACATGGTGCTGGCCACGCAGTCCCCGCGGGTCGACGTGATCACGGGCATGATCAAGGCCAACGTGCCGTCGCGGATCGCCTTCGCGGTGTCCTCGCAGACCGACTCGCGCGTGATCCTCGACCAGAACGGGGCGGAGTCGCTGCTCGGCATGGGCGACATGCTGTTCTCGCCGGTCGGCTCCTCGCGGCTGCAGCGGATCCAGGGCGCGTTCATCGACGAGAGCGAGATCGCGGAGCTGACCGAGGGCTGGCGGCGCCAGGGCGAGCCCGAGTTCCGCGAGGAGCTGCTCGAGGAGGTCGAGGAGGTGGCGACCGAGTCGTCCGGCGACGACGGGTTCGATCCCGACGAGGATCCGCTGCTCGGCGACGCGATCCGGCTCGTGGCCGAGATGCAGACGGCCTCGACGTCGATGCTGCAACGCCGCTTGCGGCTCGGCTACACCCGCGCCGGCCGGCTGATCGACATGCTCGAGCGCCGCGGCGTGATCTCCGGCTACGAGGGCTCCAAGCCGCGCCAGGTGCTGGTCACCGAGGGCGATCTGCCGCGCGTGCTCGAGGCGCTCGGCGCGCACCCGGTCGCGGTGCCCGAAGACCCGCCTGAGTAGCCTCTTCGCTGCTCATGCCCGAGATCGGCGAGACGCTGCGGGAGGCGCGGATGCGGCGGCGGATCGACATGACCGAGGTCGAGACGGCGACCAAGATCCGCGCCAAGTACCTGCGGGCCCTGGAGAACGAGGAGTGGGACCTGCTGCCCGGGCCCACGTTCGTCAAGACGTTCCTGCGCACGTACGCGGACTACCTCGAGCTCGACTCGCGGCTGCTGGTGGAGGAGTACCGGCAGCGCTACGAGCGGCCCTCGACGCAGGACCTGACGCCGTTCGCGGCGTCGCGCGGCCGGCGCGGGCGGCGGCGGCGCGTGGCCGCGCTCGGGCCGGTGCTGGTGATGGGCGCGGGCGTCGTGCTCCTGCTGGCGATCTTCTACGTCCTCGGGCGGTTCGGGGACGGCGACGACGGCGGCGAGCCGAACCAGGTGCAGGAGACGCCGCCGCAGGCCACCGCCGAGCCGCGCGAGCGCTCCGAGCGCTCCGACCGCGACGAACCGGAGCGGCGGCCGCGGCGGGTGAACCTGCGGCTCGTGGCGTCCGGAGACGTGTACGTGTGCCTGATCGACGCGCGCGGCCGCCAGGTCATCGACGAGGAGACGCTCACCGCGGGCACGCGCACGCGGGTGTTCCGGTCGCAGTCGTTCCGGGCGAACTTCGGCAACTCCGGCGTGCGCATGCTCGTCGGCGACCGCTCGTACCGGGTCGCCGAGAGCAGCGATCCGATCGGCTACGCGATCACGCCGGGGCGCGCGCCGCGGCGGCTGTCGGGCGCCGCGCGGCCGGACTGCTCGTCATGACGCCGCGCGCCGGCATCGTCGTCACCGGCACCGAGGTGCTGTCGGGGATCATCCGCGACGAGAACGGGCCGTGGCTGGCGGGGGAGCTGCGGGCGCGCGGGGTCGAGCTGGCGCAGACGATCGTGGTCGGCGACCGGCCGGCCGACCTGCTTGGCTTCGTTGCGGTACCTCGCGGATCTGGATCTGGTCATCACGAGCGGTGGCCTGGGTCCGACCGCCGACGACCTCACGACGCAGGTGGTGGCCGACTTCGCGGGCGTTCCGCTGGCGGTCGACTCTGCGCTGGAGGCGCGGATCTACGCGATCGTCGAGCGGTTGCGGTCGCGCTGGCGGGACGTCAGCGAGGAGGGGCTGCGCGAGGGGTCGCGCAAGCAGGCGCTGGTGCCTCGCGGGCGCCGAGGTGCTCGAGCCGGTCGGCACCGCTCCCGGCCTGATCGTGCCGGTGGCGGACGGGCCGCTGGTCGTCGTGCTGCCCGGGCCACCGCGCGAGCTGCAGCCGATGTGGAGCGGCGGCGGTGCAGTCGCCGCTCGTCGCGCCGTTGCTGTCCGGGACGCTGACGCAGCGGATCATGCGGATGACCGGGGTGCCGGAGTCCGAGCTGGCGCGGACGCTGCGCGGGCTCGATGTGAGCGGCCTCGAGGTGACCACGCTGCCTGCGGCGCGGAGAGCTCGAGATCGCGACGGTGTTCCCCGCCGCGGACTCGAGCCTGTACTCCTCGTTCGAGGCCGCGCTGCTCGCGCGGCACGGCTCGCACGTGTTCGCGCGCGACGGCGAGACGGTCGACGAGATCGTCGCGGGGCTGCTGCTCGGGCCGCCGGTGCGCACGATCGCGGTGGCGGAGTCGTGCACGGGCGGGCTGATGGCGGCGCGGCTCACCGATCGCGCGGGGTCCTCGGCGTACGCCGTCGGCGGCATCGTCGCGTACTCCAACGCGGCGAAGACGGCGCTGGTCGGCGTGCCCGAGGAGTTGATCGCGCGGAACGGGGCGGTGTCGCCGGAGGTGGCATCGGCGCTGGCCGCGGGGGCCGTGTCGCGGTTCGGCTCGGACCTCGGCGATCGGCATCACCGGGGTCGCCGGTCCGGGCGGCGGGTCGGAGGCCAAGCCGGTCGGGACCGTCTGCCTCTGCATCGCGGGCCCCGGCGGCGTGCTGGCGGAGCGCACCGTGCACCTGCCGGGCGACCGCGCGACCGTCCGTGAGCGCACCACGACCGTCGTGATGCACATGCTGCGCCGCCTGCTCGCCCCGTGAGGCTGTTCGTCGCGCTCGAGCTGCCGCAGGGCGCCCGGGCCGCGCTCGCCGCCTTCCGCGACCGCGCCGACCCGGCGATCTGGCGCCCGGTCCCGGACGCCGCGCTCCACATCACGCTCGCCTTCCTCGGCAACCGGCCGGACGGGGACGAGACCACCATCTCCGCCGTTCTGCGTTCCGTGGTCGCGGCGGCGCGCGGCGGTTCGGCGGGCGCGCCGCACCCGGCGGCGGGCGCGCCCGCGCTCGCCCTCGGCGGCGGGCCTGCTCCTCCCGCCGCGCCGCCCGCGCGTCCTCTGCGCGGAGGTCTCGGACCCGACGGGCGCGCTCGCCGCGCTCCAGTCGGCCGTCAGCGCAGGTCTCGAGGCCGCGGGCCTGTTCGAGCCGGAGCATCGCCGCTTCCGTGCCCACGCCACCGTCGCCCGCCTTCGCCCCGGAGCCCGCGCCCCGCGGTCGATCGAGGCCGCCCCGGAGCCGGTCGCGTTCGCCGGCGGGCCGCTCACGCTCTTCGCGTCCCACCTGCACCCGCACGGCGCCCGCTACGAGCCGCTCACGCGCGTCTCTCTCGCCTGATCCGCGCGCCTTTCGTCACATCTGCGCGTTGTCCCGTGCCGCCACCGGCGCGAGGCTCTCGTTCTGTCCGACCCGCAACCCATTCTGTGAGCCCAACGTGACGAGATCGCAGGAGACCACATGAGCAGCAGCCAGGACGTCAAGGCGCGCGACGCTGCCCTCCAAGGGGCGCTCTCGCAGATCGAGCGGCAGTTCGGCAAGGGCAGTGTCATGCGCATGGGCGACGAAGGCGCCCAGGTGAAGGTGGACGCCATCCCCACCGGCGCGCTGTCGCTGGACATCGCGCTCGGCATCGGCGGCTGCCCGCGCGGCCGCATCGTCGAGATCTTCGGGCCGGAGTCCTCCGGTAAGACGACGCTGATCTACCACATCATCGCCGAGGCGCAGAAGCTCGGCGGGGTCTGTGCGTTCATCGACGCGGAGCACGCGATGGACCCGCTGTACGCCCAGAACCTGGGCGTGAACATCGACGAGCTGCTCGTCTCCCAGCCCGACTACGGCGAGCAGGCGCTCGAGATCGCCGACATGCTCGTGCGCTCCGGCGCGGTCGACGTCGTGGCGATCGACTCGGTGGCGGCGCTCACCCCGCGCGCGGAGCTCGAGGGCCAGATGGGCGACCAGACCGTGGGCGTCCAGGCGCGGATGATGTCGCAGGCGATGCGCAAGCTCGCCGGCAACCTGAACCGCACGCAGACCCTGTGCCTGTTCGTGAACCAGATCCGCGAGAAGGTCGGGGTCATGTTCGGCTCGCCCGAGACCCAGCCGGGCGGCCGCGCGCTCAAGTTCTACTCGTCGCAGCGGCTGGACATCCGCCGCATCGAGACGCTGAAGGAGGGCACGGAGGCGATCGGCAACCGCGTCCGCGTCAAGGTCGTCAAGAACAAGGTCGCGGCGCCGTTCCGCCAGGCGGAGTTCGACATCGAGTTCGGCAAGGGCATCTCGACCGCCGGCTGCATCCTCGACCTCGGGATCGAGCACGGCGTCGTCACCAAGTCCGGCTCGTTCTTCTCCTACGGCGACGAGCGGCTCGGCCAGGGCCGCAACAACGCCAAGGGCTACCTCAACGAGCACCCGGAGGTCGCGAAGGAGATCGAGTCCAAGATCTACGAGGTCCTGGACCTCAACACGGATCTCGTGCAGCCGATCGAGCGGGACCCGGACGCGCCGCCGGTCCCGGAGGTCGCGGCAGTCTGAGGCCGCTCCCGGAAGATCCCGAGGAGCGCGTCCAGCACGCCCGCGATCTGGCGTGGCGCGCGCTCAATCGGCGTGACCGGACGGTCGCCGAGCTCGCCCGCTCGCTCGCGGCCAAGCGCGTCGAGCCGGAGGCGATCGAGGTCGTCGTCGGGGAGCTGCTCGAGCAGGGCTACCTCGACGACGCCCGCTACGCCCAGCGCTTCGCCGACGACCGCCGGCGCCTCGACGGCTGGGGCGCCGAGCGGATCGAGCGCAAGCTGCGCTCGCTCGGCATCGAAGCCGAGCTGATCGCCGCCGCGATCGGCGAGCAGGACCACGCGGGCGAGCTCGAAGCGGCGCTCGCCCTGCTGGAGCGCCGCTTCCCCGAGCCGCCGGCCGACGCCGCGCGACCTCGAGCGCGCGCTCGGGATGCTCGTCCGCAAGGGCTACGAGCTGGAACTGGCGCACGATGCGTTGCGGCGCCACGCCGGCGCCCCCGCATACGACTGACTGGATTGCGTCGCGCAGCCGCCGGTACTACGATCCGCCCAAGCGACAGACCGGGCCGGATATGGCCTTTGAAACTGCAGCAAATCGACACCTTTGTGCGGACGTAGGCAGCATCAGTGACGACGGCGACCGAAAACGACACTTGCGGGCGATCAAGCGCCCCACCCGGGCGAGCGCGCCCGGCACACCCGACCCACCAGCGCACGTAGCCGCCACCTGAAGTGGCGGCCGCGGCCGCCTTCCTGCGAGGAACTCCGCCGCTCGTGCCGGGGCTCGATCCGGTCTGCCGCCTGACTGGTTACTGAGCTCGCGCCAGGTCGAGAGGGGCCCGGCGCCGAGGAGAGGAAACGCAATGGAAATCGTGATCGCGGCGGTCGTGGTGGCCTTGGGCCTCGCGGCCGGCCTGGTGGTCGCGGCGGGGATACTGGCCAAGCGCGCGCCAGGGCTCGCGACCGCACCGGGCCGATCCAAGGCACCGCCGGCGGCGGCTCCCGCCAAGCCCGACGAGGAGGCCGTCGCCCGCAAGGCCGAGGCCGGCCGGCTGGAGGAGCGCCTGCACGCCCGCGAGCAGTCGCTCGACTCGCGCGCGTCCGAGCTCACCAACCGCGAGCACAAGGTCGCCGAGCGCGAGGGCGAGATCGACGCGATCCGCGAGCGCGCCGTGCGCGAGCTCGAGCGCTCGTCCGGCCTGTCCGCCTCGCAGGCCAAGGCCGATGCTGGTGAAGGAGCTCGAGGACCAGGTCCGCCACGAGTCGTCCAAGCTCCTGCGCGCGATCGAGGAGGAGACCAAGCGCGACGCCGAGCGCCGCGTCCGCAACATCCTCTCCGTCGTCATGCAGCGGCTCGCGGCCGGCCACGCGGCGGAGACGACGGTCTCCGTCGTCCAGCTGCCGGCCGACGACATGAAGGGCCGCATCATCGGCCGCGAGGGCCGCAACATCCGCGCGCTCGAGCACCTGACCGGCGTCGACTTCATCATCGACGACACGCCGAACGCGGTCGTCCTCTCCGGCTTCGACGGCGTCCGCCGCGAGATCGCCCGCATCACGCTCGAGAAGCTGCTCCAGGACGGCCGCATCCACCCGGCCCGGATCGAGGAGACCTACTACCAGGCGAAGTCCGAGCTCGAGAGCCACATCGTCGAGTCCGGCGAGCAGGCCTGCTTCGACGCGAACGTCCAGGGCCTCGACGCCGAGCTGATCAAGGTGCTCGGCCGCCTCAAGTACCGCACCTCCTACGGGCAGAACGTGCTCGCCCACTCGGTCGAGTGCGCGCACCTCGCCGCGATGATGGCCGACGAGCTCGGCGCCTCGCCCAAGACCGCCCGCCGCGCGGCGCTGCTGCACGACATCGGCAAGGCCGTCTCGCACGAGGTCGAGGGGCCGCACGCGCTCGTCGGCGGCGAGCTCGCGCGCCGGCACGGGGAGACCGAGGCGGTCGCCCACGCGATGGAGGCGCACCACAACGAGGTCGAGCCGCAGACGATCGAGGCCGTCATCGTCCAGGCCGCCGACGCGCTGTCCGGCGCCCGCCCGGGCGCCCGCGGCGAGTCGCTCGAGCAGTACGTCAAGCGCCTGCGCGACCTCGAGCACATCGCCACGCGCCACGACGGCGTCGACAAGGTCTACGCGATGCAGGCCGGCCGCGAGATCCGCGTGATGGTGCAGCCGCACTCGCTCGACGACGACGGCGCGGTCCTGCTCTCGCACGAGATCGCCCGCGAGATCGAGCAGGAGCTCGAGTACCCGGGGCAGATCAAGGTCACCGTCATACGGGAGTCGCGGGCGACGGACTACGCGCGCTGAGCGCCAGCGCCGATCGTGTGCGGTGCTTCGAACACCTGCAGGTAGGAGAAGCGGAGCACCTGCGCGCCGGTCGCGGTCAGCCGCGCGTCGCGCGTCGCGATCGCGCTCGAACGCCGCGCGGGTCCCGTGGTGCTCGAAGCCGTCGACCTCGACGACCAGCGCGTGGTCCGGCCACCAGAAGTCGACCTCGTAGCCGGCCACCACGTGGTTCACGAGCGGCCGCTCGATGCCGTGCCGCGCGCACAGCTCCAGGAACGCGTCCTCGAGCGCGCTGCGCGTGGTGAAGCCGAGGTCGTGCGCCAGCGCGGCCGCGAGCCGGCGACGCGCCGGGGTGGGCGGGGTCGACCGCGACGTCGAGCCGCAACGCCTCGGCCATCTCGGCCGCCTTCTCGAGCGGCCGGCGCTGGAGCACGGTCGCGAGGTCGAGCAGCGTGCGCCCGGGCGTGGTCACCGGAATCCCGTCGCGCACCACCGCGGGCGCCGGCAGCCGCGGCCGGTGGACCGCGATCGCACGGCTGCTGCGCCGACCGCTCTCGCGCGGAACGGTCACGTCCACCGTCGCGGCCGCCGGTCGGGCGCAGCGCCCAGAGCGCCGCCGCCGACCGGTGGCTCAGCACCGCTGCCCTCGCCGCACGCCAAGCACGGCCGCGAGCCACCGGCCCGGTCCGGTGAGCCGCGCGTGGCCCACGGCATACACCCCGCGATGAACACGGTGGAGCCGCGCCGGCCCGCTCGCGCCGCGCGATCGCCGCGTCGCTGAAGCCGATCGCCGCGCAGCTCGCCCGCGGCTCACCACGCCGTGCCGCCGCGCCGCGAGGTCGGCCGAGCGCGCGGCCTGGGGTTGATTGGTGGTCGCATAGCGACCATCTAGCCGCCCCAACCGGAATCTCGCCCCCTCGATACCCTCCCGAACCGTGCCGTCCTTCCACGTCACGACGTTCGGTTGCCAGATGAACGAGCACGACTCGGAGCGGATGAAGGGGATGCTCGAGTCGCTCGGCTACAGCGAGGTCGCCGAGCGGCGTGGACGCCGATCTCATCCTCTTCAACACCTGCTCGATCCGCGAGAAGGCCGACGAGCGGTTCGTGGCCCATCTCCAGGAGGCGCGCGTGCTCAAGCAGCGCGATCCGGAGCGCGTCGTCGGCGTCGGCGGCTGCTGGGCGCAGTCGGTCAAGGACCAGGTGTTCCGCCAGTTCCCGTTCGTCGACGTCGCCTTCGGCCCGGGCCAGGTGCACAAGCTCGCCGAGTTCCTGACGTCGCGACTCGCTGACCGCGCAGGGGTTCTTCGAGTTCGAGGGCTTCACGGGCCATCTGCCGAGCAAGCGCACGCGCGAGTTCCAGGCGTGGATGCAGATCTCGGTCGGCTGCAACTGCCGCTGCTCGTACTGCATCGTCCCGTCGACCCGCGGCCGCGAGGTGAGCCGGCCGTTCGCCGAGCTCGTCGCCGAGGCGCACCGGCTCGCCGCCGACGGCGTCCGCGAGATCACGCTGCTCGGCCAGAACGTGAACTCCTACGGTCGCGACCTGCGGCCGCAGCGGGCGAGCTTCTCCGAGCTGCTGACGCGCGCTCGACGCGATCGACGGCCTCGAGCGCATCCGCTACACGAGCCCGCACCCGAAGGACATGCGCGAGGACGTGATCCTGCGCGCCACGCGAACCTGGCGTCGGTCTGCGAGCACATCCATCTGCCGCTGCAGTCCGGCTAGCAGCCGCATCCTCAAGGCGATGCGCCGCACGTACGACCGCGGCGCTACATCGACCGCGTCGCGCTGATCCGCGAGCACGTGCCCGACTTCGCGCTGACGACCGACATCATCGTCGGCTTCCCGGGGGAGACCGAGGCCGACTTCGAGGAGACGCTCGCAGGTGGCCGACGAGGTCGGCTACGACGGCGCGTTCACCTTCATCTACTCGCCGCGCCGCGGCACCGAGGCGGCCGAGATGACCGATGCGTTCGTGCCGCACGAGGTCGCCGTCGAGCGGATGGAGCGGCTCGTCGAGGTCGTCCAGCGGCGCGCCCGCGAGCGCGCGCAGCGGTTCGTCGGCCGCACGCTCGACGTGCTCGTCGAAGGCACCTCGCGCACCGACGCGAGCCGCGTCCGCGGCCGCACCCGCCACAACAAGGTCGTCAACTTCGACGGCCTCGCCGCGCCCGGCGAGCTCGTCCCGGTCCAGATCACGAGCGCGACGAGCCAGACGCTCAGCGGCGAGATGTCACTGCTCGCCCGCGTGTCGTAGAAGACACCGGGCCAGACCCGCCACCCCCTCACCCGCCGCAGTTCGCCGACGCCCAAAGCCCGCGCATAGAACCGCAGGTACGCCGGCCACATCGAGTCCCAGTACTCGCCGTCATGACCACCGGGCGAGGTGCGCAACGACACGCCGGCCGCGTCGGCGAACGCCGTCTGCCCCGCCAGGAACGGATCCTCGTCACCCGCGTCGAGCCACAGCCGCAAGCCCTCGAACTCGCCGGCCCGCGCGGCGGCGATCACGTCGTGCCGCGCGAAGTCGTCGGCATCGTCGAACGCGCCCGGCGCGGTCTCGCCGCCGGTCTGCCAGATCGCGGCCGAGTGGCCGCCGGCGGCGCAGAAGCGGTCGCGGTGCAGCCGCGCGAGGTCGAGGGCGCCGAAGCCGCCCATCGAGATGCCGCCGATCGCCACCCGGCGCGGGTCGGCGTCGAAGCGGCGGACGACGGCCGGGATGACCTCGTCGATCACGTACCGCGCCCAGGCGCCCTCGCCGCGATCGTGCCAGTACGAGGCCTCGCTGCTGCGCGGGAACGCGACGACCGGGGCGCGCGGCCCGAGCGCGTCGAGCGCCGACAGCATCGGCTCGCGCACGTACGTGCGGTCGTCGTTCGCCGCGCCCGTGCAGGAAGACGAGCAGCGGCCGCTTGCCGCCCTCGGGTCGGGCGACCGTCACCGGGAGCGACCGGCCGACGGCCTCGCTCTCGACGGTGACCGTCTCCACCCGGACGCCCGCGGGCGGCTCGTCGCCACCGCATGCGGCCAGGAGCAACGCCGTCCATCCGACGGCTATGCGAACATGTGTTCGTGCGCTGGCAATCACAATCGGTAGAGAACGACTCAGGGGGTCGCCTGCCCGGCATGGGGAGCGACGTCGTGGTCCGCCACTTCGACGCGCCCGAGGCCCTCGGCACCCAGTTCCACGAGGTTCGCACGAAGTCCGCCCTCAACCGCGTCCCGGCCGGCGCGCGCGTGCCGTTCGAGTGGACCGTCAACCCGTACCGGGGCTGCGCCCACGCGTGCCTGTACTGCTTCGCGCGGCCGACGCACGAGTACCTCGGCTACGACGCGGGGCGGGACTTCGAGCGCGAGATCGTGGTCAAGGTCAACGTGCCGGAGGTGCTGCGCGCCGAGCTCGCGAAGCCGTCGTGGGGCGGGGACCACGTCGCGCTCGGCACGAACACCGACCCGTACCAGTGGGTCGAGGGCCGCTACAAGCTGATGCGCGGCGTCTGGGAGGCGATGCGCGACTTCGCGAACCCGTGCTCGATCCTCACGAAGTCCCCGCTCGTGCTGCGGGACGCGGACCTGCTGCTGCAGATCGCCGAGCGCACGCACGTCAGCGCGTGCCTGTCGGTGCCGACGCTGGACGAGCGCGCCTGGCGCTCGACGGAGCCGAAGACGCCGCACCCGCGGGCGCGGCTCGAGGCGGTCGCGGAGCTCAACCGGATCGGCATCCCCACCGGCGTCCTGATCGCGCCGCTGATGCCGGGGATCAACGACGACCCGGCGCAGGTCGAGAAGATCGTCGAGCTGGCGACCGAGGCGGGCGCGGTGCACATCGGCGGCAACACGCTGTTCCTGCGCGGCGCGGTGCGGGACCTCTTCTTCGAGTGGCTCGAGGCGCACCGTCCGGACCTGCTCGCGCGGTACCGCAAGCTCTACGCCCGCGGCGCGTACGTGCCGGCCGACGAGCGGCGCACGATCGAGGTCGCCGCCGGCGCGCCGTGGGCGCGGCGCCGCTACGCGGACCGGTTCCGCCACCGCACGCGCAGGTCGGCGGCCTACGACCCGCGCGAGAACGGCGAGTTCGGCACGTTGCGCCTCACTCCGGCGGCAGGCGACGGCGAAGCGCGCGGAGCCGCCACGCCCGCGCAGGAAGCGCTCTTCTGACCCGGACGGCTTCCGTGACGGCGCGCACAGAACCCCGATCGACTGAAACCCGTGCTGAGAGGACGTGTTGCCTCTGGTGATGCCTCTCCTACACCGACCGCAGATCGCCAGCGCGCGCAGCCTCACGCTGCAGACCGCGCAGAAGGCCAAGCAGGCGCGGCGAGAGCTCCTGATCGTCGTCCCGCTGCTGGCCGTGACCGTGTTCGCCTACGTCCGTCGCGAGGAGCTGTTCGGCCTCGACACGCCCGTGCGCGTCGGCGCCGCGGTCGTGATGGTGATCCTCGGCTGGGCGCTCGCTCGCGACCTCGGCCGCTTCACCGCCCCTGCGCTGTTCCGGCGCATGGACCCGGCGACGGCGGGGACGGTCGGGTTCCTGATCCGGCTGGCGTTCATCGGCTTCGCCGCGCTGCTGTCGCTGCGGGTCGCGGGCCTGCGCCCGGAGACGCTCGCCGTCGGCGGTGCGATCACGGCCGTGGTGATCGGCCTCGCCGCGCAGCAGACGCTCGGCAACCTGATCGCCGGCCTCGTGCTGATCTCCGCGCGGCCGTTCAAGGTCGGTGACCGCGTGCGCCTGCAGGCGGGCGGGCTGGCCGGGCAGGTCGAGGGCGTCGTGGCGTCGCTCGGGCTGCTCTACACCACGTTCGCGCAGGGGCAGGACTCGATCATGGTCCCGAACAACGTCGTCCTCTCGGCCGCGGTCGTGCCGCTGCGCGAGCCGGCGTCGGTGGACCTGCGCGCCCGCCTGCGCCCGGACGTGCGCCCGAGCGACCTGCAGGCGCTGCTGGAGGAGAACGTCCGCACGCCCGTCCGCGACCGAGCCGCACATCTCGCTCGAGGAGGTCGACCGCGACGAGGTGATCGTCCGCATCGCCGCGACGCCGCTCGCGGACGCGGACGGCCCGCAGCTCGCGGACGAGGTGCTGGCCGCGATCGCCGTCGTGACCCGCGACGACGAGGACGAGCCTCGAGCCCGTCGAGCCCGACCGCGCCGCCGCGCGCCCGACCCGATCACGCAGGAGTACGACGGCTAGCGCTTGTCGCGCTGGCCGTCCTCGAACTGCGCCGCGATGTCGCTCGCGCCGAGCCGGCGCTGGACGATCGCGGCAGGCTCGGGCGCGAGCGCGGCGATCGCGGTGCCGAGCCGGAGGCTGAGCGGCGCGACGTCGACCTCGGACCGGTCGCGCTCGATCGCCCGCACGACCGCGCGGGCGACGTCGTCGGGGGTCTTGGTCCCGACGTAGCCCGGCAGCCGCGCGCCCGACTCGTGGAACATGCCCGCGTCGCGGATGAAGCCCGGGGAAGACGGTCGAGACGCCGACGCCGCGCGGCCGCAGATCCTCGCGCAGGCCCTGGGCGAAGCCGCGCAGGCCGAACTTGGTGGCGGCGTAGATCGAGGTGCCGACCGACGCCGACTTGCCGCTGAGCGAGTTGACGAAGACGATGTGACCGCCGCCGCGCGCCGCCATGCCGTCCGACAGCAGGCGGGCGAGGATCATCGGGGCGCGCAGGTTGACGTCCAGCGCGCGGTCGATCTCCTCGACCGAGAACGAGTCGATCACCCCGCTGCCGGGGACGCCGGCGTTCGCGACGAACCCGTCGACCGCACCGGCCTCGTCGACGAGCCGCTCGAGCGCCGCCCGGTCCGCGAGGTCGCACGCCAGCACCCGCCCGCCGACCTCGGCCGCCAGCGACTCCAGCACCTCGGTCCGCCGCGCCGTCAGCACGAGCCGGGCGCCGCGCGCCGCCAGCCCGCGCGCGATCGCGTGCCCGAGCCCGCCCGACGCTCCGGTGAGGAGCACGTCCCGCCCGCCCAGGTTCACGCGAAGACCGCCACGGTCGCGGTGAAGCCGTGCAGGAACGACTCGCCGCCGACCGGGCCGATCTCGCCGGCGGCGAAGAAGCCCGCGGCGGGCGCGCCGGCGAGCTCGTGGGCGACGGTGCGCGCGTCGTGGTCGTCGGTCCCGAACAGGCTGCGGCCGCGGCCGTTGCAGGAGAACAGCAGGGCGCCCGCGGGCGTGCGCCCGCCGAGCGCCGCCATGCGGACCCCGAGCGCCTCGCGCAGGTCGCGGTCGGCGCTCTCGGCGTCGCGGGCGTGCAGGCGCACGACCTGGCCGGGCCGGATGTCGGCGGCCACGGCGACGTTGCCGGTCGCCGGATCGGCGCCGACGAGCCCGCGCACGAGGAAGTCGCCGGACACGTAGTCGGGCTTGTTGTGCTCGACCACGATGCCCATCAGCAGCCCGCCCTGGACGAGCTCGACCTCGTTCTCGGGCAGGTCCTCGATCGTCTCGCGCAGCTTCTCGAGCGCCGGCTTGCCCGCCAGCTCGGTGATCAGGTTGCCCTCGCCGGCGGTGATCGTCAGCTCGGGGCCGAGCGGCATCGCGCCCTGCGAGACGCAGGGGAGGACCTCGACGCCGTCGAGCCGCACGCCGACCGCGCCGTCCTCGAACACCTCCTCGCCGCGGAACAGCGCCGTGCCGCCGCCCGCGGTGCGCGCCGAGGCGAGGCCGCCGAGCAGCGGCACCGCCGGCGCGGCGCCCGCGAGGAAGCGCAGGACCGCGTCCGTGGGGAAGGTCGCCGGGTCGGCGAGCAGGATCGCGCCGGCCGCGCCTTCGAGGTCGGGCATGCCCGCCAGCGCGCCGGTGCCCTCGTCGAGCTCCTCGACGGTCGCGTTGAACGTCGACGCCGTGCCCTCGCCGAGGTGCGCGGCCCAGACCGTGACGGCCGTGCCCTGCTCGACCTCGCGCTGCCCGCCGATGACGCCGCCGGCCGCGCAGCCCGCCAGCTCGGCCGGGGCGAGTGTCTCGACGACCGCCTCCAGCACCGCCTCGGGAGCCGCCAGGTGCGTGCCCGCGGCGAACACGAGCGCGAGATCGCACGACTCGCCGGCGAGGCCGTCGCGGGCGCTCATGGCGGCCTCGAGCGCGCCCGCTCGCGCGTCCGGGCTCGTCGAAAGGCCAGTGCCGATCCTCACGGGCATCGCCTACGACGATACTCGCGGCGGCGACCATACTTGCGCGCGTGCCGCCGACCGTCGTCGCCGTCTTCGGCCCCACGGGCGTGGGAAAGACCGCCGTGGCGATCGCGCTCGCGCGGCGGCTGCGCGCGGCCGGGGAGGACCCCGTGGCCGTCTCGGCCGACGCGCTGCAGGTCTACGCCGGCCTGGAGACGCTGACCGGGGCCGCCACGCGCCCGCGAGCGGGCCGAGCTCGAGCACCGGCTGATCTCGTTCCTGCCCGTCGACGCGCCGTTCAGCGCCGGCGCGTACGCCGAGCTCGCGCACGCCGAGATCGACGGCCTGCTCGCGGCGGGCCGGCGCCCGATCGTCGTCGGCGGCACCGGCCTCTACCTGCGCGCCGCGCTGGCCGAGCTCGACCTGCGCCCACCCGTGCCGCCCGCGATCCGGGCGCGCCGCCGCGAGCAGCTCGAAGCCCGCGGCGCGGCCGCCCTGCACGCGCGAGCTCGCGCTGGCCGACCCCGCGGCGGCCGCGGCGATCGACCCCGGCGACGCCCAGCGCATCACCCGCGCCCTGGAGCTGCTCGACGCCGGCCACGCGCCCCCCGCCGGCCCGCAGCTCTGGACCGCGGAGACCCGCCACCCGACCCTGCTCGCCGGCCTCACCGTCGACCGCCCGGCGCTGCACGCGAGCATCGACGCCCGCATCGACGCGATGCTCGCGGCCGGCGCGGCCCAGGAGGTCGAGGCCGCGGCCGCCGCGGCCGGGCCCACGGCCCGCAAGGCGCTCGGCTTCCAGGAGCTGCTCGACGGCGACGTCGAGGCCATGCGCACGCACACGCGCCGCTACGCCCGCCGCCAGCTCACCTGGATGCGCAAGCTGCCGGACACGCTGCTGATCGACGTCACCGACCGCTCGCCGGACGAGACGGCCGCCACCCTGCACGCCGCCGTCCGCGCCCGCGAGGCATGATGCGCGCCGTGCGCTTCGAGAAGTGGCAGGCGCTGGGCAACGACTACCTGATCGTGGAGCGCGACGCGCTGCCCGTGCCGCTCAGCCCCGGCCGCGTCAGACGGCTCTGCGACCCGCACTTCGGCGTCGGCGCCGACGGCGTGCTCGAGCTGCTCGCCGCCGACGGAGCGCGGGTTCGTCGCGAGCCTGCGCATCTTCAACCCCGACGGCAGCGAGGCCGAGCTGTCGGGCAACGGCGCCCGCGAGGCGATCATGTACCTGCGCCGCTCGGGCTGGACGGACTCGGACACGTTCCGCATCCAGACGGTCGCGGGGGAGATCCGCCCGACGATCACCGGCCCGACGACCTGCCGCGTCGACATGGGCCGCGCCTCCCTGACCTCCAAGGACTACCCGTCGGGCCCGCCGGACGGCAGCGGCACGATCGACGGCCGGCGCTTCCAGCACGTCTCGATCGGCAACCCGCAGTGCGCGATCCGGATCGACGACGCCGAGACGCTCGAAGCGCTCGACCTGCAGCGGCTCGGCCCGCCGATCGAGCACCACGAGCTGTTCCCCAACCGCACGAACACGTCGTTCTGGACCGAGCTGGCGCCCGGATCGGATCCGTGCCCGGATCTTCGAGCGCGGCGTCGGCGAGACGCTCTCGTCCGGCACCGGCGCGTGCGGCGCGGCCGTCGCCCACGTCCTGCGCGGCGGCGACTCGCCGGTGACCGTCGTGCTCGACGGCGGCGAGCTGACCGTCGACGTCGACGAGTCCCTGCACGTCGACCTCAGCGGCTGGGCGGTGCCCGTCCTGACGGGCGAGCTGAGCGCGGAGTTGATCGCCGATCTCGTAGCGTGCACGGAGTGACCGAGCGACTGACCGATGGCGCGTGGGGCACCGGGCTGGCGACGCTGGCCGGCGACCGCGTGCTCGACACCCTGTTCACCGACCTGGGCCTGGGCGGCGACAAGCCGCCGGGCACGAGCCGCGGCGAGGCGATCGAGGACGAGTTCCGCGGCGTCCGCGTCGTCCCGGTCACGACCGCGATCGGCTCGCTGGCCGACCCGCCGGCCGACGCGTACGACGCGTACCTGCGCCTGCATCTCCTCAGCCACCGCCTGATCCGCCCGCATCAGGCGAACCTCGACGGCCTCTTCGGGGTGCTCAACAACGTCGCCTGGACGAGCCAGGGCCCGGTCGACCCCGCGCGCGCTGCCCGCCGTGCAGGCGCGGCTGCGGGCGGCCGGGACGCCGCTGCAGGTCACGTCGCGTCGACAAGTTCCCGCGGATGACCGACTACGTCGTGCCGGCCGGCGTGCGGATCGCCGACGCCGACCGCGTCCGCCTCGGCGCCCATCTCGCCGACGGGACGACCGTCATGCACGAGGGCTTCGTGAACTTCAACGCCGGCACGCTCGGGCACTCGATGGTCGAGGGCCGGATCAGCGCCGGCGTGGTCGTCGGCGACGGCAGCGACGTCGGCGGCGGCGCCTCGATCATGGGCACGCTCTCCGGCGGCGGGACGACGGTGATCTCGGTCGGCGAGCGCTGCCTGCTCGGCGCCAACTCCGGCCTCGGGATCGCGCTCGGCGACGACTGCGTGGTCGAGGCCGGCCTCTACCTGACCGCCGGCGCGCGCGTGACGCTGCCCGACGGCGACGTCGTCAAGGCGCGCGAGCTGAGCGGCGCGAGCAACCTGCTGTTCCGCCGCAACTCGCAGACCGGCGCGGTCGAGGCGGTCCCGCGCACCGGCACCTGGGGCGGCCTGAACGCCGCGCTGCACGCGAACCAGTGACTCAGATCGCGGCGAGCAGCCCGGCGGCGCGCTCGCACTGCGCGAGCGTCGGAACGAGCGCCAGCCGCACGTAGCCCTCGCCGGCGGCCCCGAAGTACTCGCCCGGCGTGACGATCACGCCCTGCTCGAGCAGCGCGTCGGCGAACCCGGGCGGCGCGCCCGCCAGCCAGAGGAAGAACGTCGCGTCACCGCCCGCGCTGCGCAGCCCGCGCGCCTCCAGCGCCGGCAGCAGCGCGTCGCGCTTGACCCGGTAGCGCTCGCGCACCTGCGCGACGTGCGCCTCGTCGCCCCAGGCGACCGCGGCCGCGCGCTGGATGAACTCCGGCGGCGCGACGCCGACGTTCGGCCGGTAGCGCTTGAGCGCGGCGATCAGCTCGCGGGTCGCCGGCCACGAAGCCCGACCGGTAGCCGGGCATCGACGACCGCTTGGAGAGCGTGTTGAAGACCGCCACGTTCGTCCGGTCGGCCACCTGCAGGCCGGAGACCGGCGGCGCGCCGAAGTAGATCTCGGAGTACGCCTCGTCGCACGCGAGCACGAAGTCGAACTCGCGCGCCAGCGCCGCCGCGCGCTCGTACAGCGCGAGCGGGGCGGTCGCCGCCGTCGGGTTGTTCGGGTAGTTGAGCCAGAGGATCGCCGTCCGCGCCCACACGTCCGCGGGCACGGCTTCGAGGTCGGGCAGGAAGCCTTCGCCCTCCTGCAGCGGGATCTCGTGCACCGCCTTGCCGGCGAACACGGCCCCGCGCTCGTAGACCGGGTACGCCGGCTGCGGGACGACCACGAGCTCGCCGGCGAGCACGGCCGCGAGGTGGAACACCGCCTCCTTGGAGCCGAGCGTCGGGACGACCTCGGTGTCCGGGTCCAGCGCGGCGCCGAAGCGCCGCCCGGCCCAGCCGGCGATCGCCGCGCGCAGCTCCGGCAGGCCCTCGGCCAGCGGATAGCGCGACTGCGGCTCGATCGCGGCCGCCACCGCCTCGCGCAGGAACGGCGGCGTCTCCTCGCGCGGCTCGCCGATCCCGAAGTCGATCACCTCGACGCCCGCGGCCGTCAGCCGCGCCCGCGCGTCGGTGAGCCGCACGAACGGGTACGTCCGCAGGCCGGCGAGCACGGGGGAGACCCTCACGCCGCCCAGCGCTCCAGCGTGCGGTAGGAGCGCACCAGCGCCGCGATCTCGACCGACTCGTCGCGCCGGTGCGCCTGCGCCGGCGCGCCCGGCCCGAAGTTCACGGCGTCGAGCCCGGCGAGCCCGAACTCGGCGACGGGCGTCCACGCCTGCTTGGGCGCCACGCGCAGCCCGCCTTCGGACACGAGCGACCGCGCCAGCGGGTTCCGCGTCGCGACCGGGCCGGAGGGCGCCAGCGAGTCGATCCGCAGGTCGCCCGGGCAGAGCGCGTGGATCCGCTCCTCGGCCGACTGCGGCGAGCGCCCGGGGGCGAAGCGGTAGTTCACGTGGCACTCGACGCGGTCCGGGATCACGTTGGCGGCGATGCCGCCCGCGATCCGCGTCACCGACGCCACCTCGAAGAACGACAGCCCGTCGAAGCGATGCTCCTCGCGGCCGGCGCCCGCGAAGGCGGCGATGCCGCGCGCGGCGCGGTGGATCGCGTTCTCGGCGTCCCACGGCCGCGCCGAGTGCCCCGAGCGCCCGTGGAACGTCCAGGTCGCGTTCACGTTGCCGAGGCAGCCCGCGTGCAGCTCGTTGTCGGTCGGCTCCATCACCACGACGAGGTCGTAGTCGAGCTGCCGGCGCGCGAGCAGCGGCGTCAGCGCGCTGTCGGCCACCGGCAGCTCCTCGCGGCCGAAGAACAGGCAATCCACGGGCGCGCCGGCGAGCGCGAGCTCGAGCATCACCGCGCAGGCGCCCTTCATGTCGCTGGCCCCGAGCCCGTGCACCCGCTCGTCGTCGCGCGTGCCCGGCCGGTTGCCCTGCTCCGGCACCGTGTCCAGATGCCCGGCGAGCAGGATGCGCGCCCCGCGCCGGGCGAGCAGGCAGGTGTCGCCGAAGTCCACGATCGGCACGTCGCCGGCGGAGAGCACCGCCGCCGCGCGCGCGATCACGGCCGCCTCGTCGCCCGACTCGGACGGCACGTCGACCAGCTCGAGCGTGCGGGCCGCCAGCCGGTCGCCGAGCTCGCGGTCGCTGTCCACGGCCGCCAGGGTATCGGGGGCCGTCCCCCTACACTGGACTCACGTGGAGATGAGTCGCAACGAACCGGCAGGCCGCGCGAAGCAGCGCGCGTTCTGCATCGCCGCCACGCTCGACCAGGACGACCTGGCCGAGCTGCAGGAGCTGTTGCGCACGGCGGGCGTCGCCACCGTCGGCCAGGTCGTGCAGGTCCGCGACAAGCCGCATCCGAACCTCTACCTCGGCCCGGGCAAGGTCCAGGAGATCAAGGAGCAGATCAAGGCGGCGGACGCGAACCTGGTCGTCGCCGACGACGAGCTGACGCCGCGTCAGGAGCGGAACCTGGAGAAGGAGCTCGAGCTGCCGGTGCTCGACCGGACGGCCGTGATCCTCGACATCTTCGCGAGCCACGCCCATTCCGCCGAGGGCAAGCTGCAGGTCGAGCTGGCGCAGCTCGAGTACAACATGGCCCGCATGCGCGGCCTGTGGACGCACCTCGAGCGTCTCGGCGCCGGCCGCGGCGTCGGCGGCATCGGCACGCGCGGTCCCGGCGAGTCGCAGATCGAGACGGACCGCCGGCTGGCGCGCGACCGCATCACCGCGCTGCGCCGCCGGCTCGACCACGTCCGCTCCAACCGCGCCGTCCAGCGCGCCGAGCGCGAGCGCGCGCACCTGCCGTCGGTCGCCCTCGCGGGCTACACGAACGCCGGCAAGTCGACGCTGCTGAACGCGCTCACCGGCGCCGACGGTCGGCGTCCGCGACCGGCTGTTCCACACGCTCGACCCGACGACCCGCACGCTGCGGCTGCGCGGCCGCACGTTCCTGATGACCGACACGGTCGGCTTCATCCGCAAGCTGCCGCATCAGCTCGTCGACGCGTTCGCGGCCACGCTCGAGGAGACCAAGCGGGCCGACCTGCTGCTGCACGTCGTCGACGCCAGCGCGCCCGAGGAGGACCTCGTGCAGATGACGTCGGCGGTCGAGGAGGTCCTGAAGGACATCGACGCCGGCGACGGCCCGCAGATCCTCGTGCTCAACAAGGCCGACGCGCTGGACGAGGACCGCCGCCGCGAGCTGGCGTTCCGGCACCCGGAGGCCGCGCTGGTCAGCGCGCTCACGGGGGAGGGGCTCGAGGATCTGCAGGAGCGCATCGCCGACGAGTTCGAGCGCACCCTGCGCGACGTCGAGCTGCTCGTGCCGTTCTCCGACGGCGGCACGCTCTCCGAGCTGCACGACCTCGCCGGCGACCTCGAGCGCAGCGACACGCCGGACGGCGTCCTCGTCCAGGTCCGCCTGCCCGCGGTCGTGGCCGAGCGCTTCGACCGCTACGCGGTCAACGGCGACCGCCCGGGCTAGGCGACGCCGGTCGACCCGAAGCCGTCGGCGCCGCGCGACAGGTCGTCGCCGGACGGCAGCGCGTCGACGACCGCGACCGGCGGCGCGACGAACGGGACGAGCAGCAGCTGGGCGATCCGGTCGCCCTGCGCCGCCTCGAACTTCGTGTCCCCGAGGTTGACGAGGATGACGCGGATCTCGCCGCGGTAGTTCGGGTCGATCAGGCCGGGGCCGTTGACGACGGAGAGGCCGTGGCTCGCGGCGAGGCCGGAGCGCGGGACGACGAGGCCGGCGACGCCCGCCGGCAGCGCCACCGCCACGCCGGTCGGGACCACGGCCCGCTCGTGCGGCCAGAGCGTGAACGCCTCCAGGCACCGGAGGTCGTAGCCGGCATCGCCCGGCCGCGTGCGCTCGGGCGCCTGAGCGCCGGGGTGGAGCAGGGTGACCTGGAGCTGATCGAGAGCGACGTCGAGAGCCATCGCGCGAACCTAGCGGCCGCGCCGGACGCCGGCGCGGCCGCTTTCGCTCTCAGCGGCGATTACTCCGAGGCGACGAGCCCGGTCTCGCTCAGGTACTCGCCGGCGACGGTCGCCGGGTCCTTCTTGTCGAGGTCCACGCGGGCGTTGAGCTCCTGCATGTTCTCGTCGGTCAGCTGCTCCTGCAGCAGCTCGATCGTCTTCGCGAGGTCGGGCCCGGCCTCGTCGGCCGTCTCCTGGCGCATCACGAGCGTCGAGTTGTAGGGCGGGAACATGCCCTGGTCGTCCTCGAGCAGGACCTCCTTCTCGCGCTGGATCTGCGGGTCGGTCGTGAAGACGATCGACACGTCGGCGCGGCCGGAGGTCAGCACCTCGTGGCGCTGGGCGATGTCCACCGGGGTGAACTTCTTGAACTCGAGGCCGTAGACCTCCTGCAGGCCGAGCAGGCAGTCGAGCCGCTGGCGGCACTCGGGCGAGCCGTAGATGTTGAGGTCCTGCGACTTGCCGTCAGGTCGGAGATCTTCTTCAGCTGGAGCTCGTCCGCGGTCTCCTGCGTGACGGCGACCTCGTTCGAGGACGTGAACGGCGTCGGCGGGAACGCGACCAGGCCGTCGGCCTCGAAGCCCGGCCTTGGCCTCCTCGTACGCGGCCTGCGGGTCCTTCGGGATCTCGTCGGCCTGCTTGTCGAAGAACGACAGCAGCGCGGTGCCGGTGTACTCGGGGTAGGCGTCGATGTCGCCGCCCTTGAGGGCCGCGAGCGCCGTCTTCTCGTCGCCGAGGTTGAGGTCGGTCTCGACGGTGTAGCCGGCGGCCTCGAGGCCCTGCGCGTAGATCTCGCCGAGCACCTTCTGCTCGGTGAAGTTCTTCGAGCCGATGGTCAGCGTGATGGCGCTGTTCGTCCTCGTTGCGCTGGATCTCGCCGCCGGAGTCGGCGGACTCCGTGGCCTGCGAGGACCCGCCGGTCGTGGTCGTGGGCTCTTCCTCGTCCTCACCGCAGGCGGCGAGCACCAGCGCGGAGCAGAGGACGGCGAGCAGTACGGAAAGCAGTCAAGCGGTTTCATGGGACGGTCTGGATCCTCCTCTTGAGAGTCCTGGGCCGCGACGCCTGCGCGCCGCCACCCCGTTCGAGCTTGATGCCGGCGGGTGTCACGGAGCGCTGCACCAGCGACAGGCCCAGCTCGGCGGCCACCGCGAGCGCGGCGACCATGATCGACGCGCCGATCTGCCCCGGGCGCCCGAAGACGCTGCCGGAGATGATCGGGTCGCCCAGCGACGACACGCCGACGAGCGGCGCGATCGTGGCCGTGGCGATGACGTTGACGGTCGAGGTCTTGATGCCGCCGAAGACCAGCGGCAGGGCGAGCGGCAGCTCGACGCGGCGGACGATCTGCGCGCCCGACATGCCCATGCCGCGGGCGGCGTCGACCGCGTCGCGGCTCACCTGGCGGACGCCGACGTAGGCGTTGGTGAGGATCGGCGGGATCGCCAGCAGGGCGAGCGCGATCGTCACGTTCCAGAACTCCGGCGTGGTCGGGAAGAAGGCGACGAACAGCGCGATCAGCGCGACGCTCGGCACCGCGCGGCCGACGTTGGAGGCCGAGATCGCCAGGAACGAGCCCTTGTTCACGTGGCCGAGCCAGAGGCCGAGCGGCAGCGCGACGGCGATCGCGATCGCCATCGAGGCGATCACGAGCTGCAGGTGGTCGACGAGCAGCGGGAAGTTCTCGCTGCCGCCGATGCGCGCGCCGCCGGCGCGCGACTCCTCCGACTGGAAGATGAACTGGATCGCCTCGCCGAAGTCGCCGAGGAAGGCGAGCGCGGGCTCATTGGGCCGACCCGCATCCACGGCGTGATCGCCCGCTGGAACAGGAGCACGAGCAGGTCGAGCACGATCGCGAGCGCGACCGCGAGACCGCCCGCCACGAGCACGTTCGAGCGGAAGTTGACGTCGGCGAAGATCGCCTCGCCGAGGCCGCCGGCGCCGGCCAGGAACGCGAGCGCGGCCAGGCCGACCGTGGTCGTGACCGCGATCCGCAGCCCGGCCATGATCTCCGGCAGGGCCAGCGGCAGCTCGACCTTCCACAGCAGCTGCTGCTGCGTCAGCCCCATGCCGCGCCCGGAGTCGCGCGCGTCGGGCGGCACGTTGTCCAGCCCCGCCATCACGTTGCGGAACAGGATCAGCAGCGTGTAGGAGACGAGCGCGATGATCGCCGTCAGGTCGCCGCGGCCGGTGAGCGGCAGCAGCAGGAAGAAGACGGCGACGCTCGGCAGCGTGTAGAGGATGCCGGTGACCTGCACGATCGGCCCGGTCAGCCAGCGGCGGCGGTGGGCCAGCAGCGCGAGGCCGAACGCGATCGCGAAGCCGATCACGACCGAGACGACGCGTCAGGTAGATGTGCTGCACCAGCGGGTCGATGTAGCGGTCGAAGTTGTCGACGATCCAGTCCGGGCAGACCCCGTTGTCCGCCACGCAGTCCGCCTCGCCGGCGCTGCGGTCGCGGCGCTCGAGCTGGGCGAGGATCGGCGTCATACGAGGTCCGCCGACGTCGGCACTTCCTCCGGCGGCGTGGTCGCGATCGCGTGGGCGAGCACCTCGATCGACAGCACGCCGGCCACGTGACCGTGCGAGTCGACGACCACGCCGTACAGCGCCTCGTTGGCCAGCAGGTCGCTGCAGCGCGTCGCGCAGCACGTCGTCGAGCTCCACCATCGGCTCGGGCCCGGAGCGCAGCTCCTCGCGCACGCGCTCGCCGGAGAGGCCGCGCTCGGACAGCCAGCCGACCGGCCGGTTCTCGGCGTCGATCAGCAGCGGGATGGTGATGTCGGCGGCCTCGATCTTCGCCCGCGCCTCGGCGACCGGCTCGCCGGCGCGCACGAGCGGCGCCTTCCAGAGGTCGACGTCGCGCACGCGCTGCAGCGCCAGCCGCTTGAGCGCGCGGTCGGAGCCCACGAAGTCCTCCACGAACGGGTTCGCGGGGTACATCAGCAGCTCCGCCGGGCTGGCGTACTGGGCGAGGATGCCGCCCTCCTGGAGGATCGCGATGCGGTCGCCCATCTTGATCGCCTCGTCGATGTCGTGCGTGACGAAGACGATCGTCTTGCGGATCTCGGCCTGGAGGCGCAGGAACTCGTTCTGCAGCCGCTCGCGGTTGATCGGGTCGATCGCGCCGAACGGCTCGTCCATCAGCATCAGCGGCGGGTCGGCCGCGAGCGCGCGGGCGACGCCGACGCGCTGGCGCTGGCCGCCGGAGAGCTGCGCCGGGTAGCGCCGCGCCATCTCGTGCGGCAGGCCGATCAGGTCGAGCAGCTCCTCGACGCGGGCGCTCGTGCGCGGCTTGTCCCAGCCGAGCAGCTTCGGCAGCGTCGCGATGTTCTCGCCGATCGTGCGGTGCGGGAACAGGCCGACCTGCTGGATCACGTAGCCGATGTCGCGCCGCAGCTCCGTCTCGTCGCGCGCGCGGACGCTGTCGCCGCCGACCAGGATGTCGCCGCTCGATGATCTCGGTCATGCGGTTGACCATCCGCATCGCGGTCGTCTTGCCGCAGCCGGACGGCCCGACGAGCACGCAGATCTCACCGGCCTCGACCTCGAGCGACAGGCGGTCGACGGCCGGGCGCTCGGCGCCCGGATAGGTCTTCGTCGCTTCGCGGAACTCCAGGGAGGCTGCCTGGCGGGACGCCGACGGCCCCTCGGTCTGGGCGGTGTTGGATGTCATCAGCGAGGAGTCCCCCTGGGGAAAGGGAACGGGGGACTCTAAACGGTACGGCGGACGATCCGGGTCAGATCCCCGCGGCCCTGCGCGCCGCCGCGTGCGCCTGGATCTCGACCGCGTCGTCGAGCGCGGGCAGCTCGGAGGCGGCGATGCCGAGCGCCAACGCGACGAGATGGTCGGCGAAATGGCTGTTCTTGGGCAGCAGCGGCCCGTGCAGGTAGGTGCCGACGACGTTGCCGCGCGGGCCGCCGAGCACGCCCTCGTGCCCGCTGCGCCCGTCGTTTCCATGACCGCGGAGGACCCGACCGAGCGGTACGGCGCCCGGCCCGAGCCGCGTCCGGCCGGCGTGGTTCTCGAAGCCGGCGAGCGTCTGGCCGTCGGCGAGCTCGATCGCGACGTTGCCGATCAGCCGCGGCCCGTCCTCGCGCACGGTCTCGATGTCCACGAGCCCGACGCCGGGGAGCGTCTCGTCCTCCATCGCGTAGCCGTGACCCAGGAGCTGGTAGCCGCCGCAGACCGCGAACACGACCGCGCCGCGGGCCGCGGCCGCGTGCAGGTCGTCGCGCTTGGTCTCGACCATGTCGCGGGCGCACAGCGCCTGGTCGCGGTCCTGCCCGCCGCCGATGTAGAGCAGGTCGTGCGCGTCCGGGTCGAGCGGCTCGCCGAGCCCGACGCCGCGCAGCTCGAAGCCGATGCCGCGCCACTCGCAGCGGCGCCGCAGCAGCAGCAGGTTCCCGCGGTCGGCGTAGATGTTCAGCAGGTCGGGGTAGAGCGCGCCGACGCGCAGCGTGTGCTCAGCCACGCAGGATCACCACCGCGGAGCCGACGTGGTCGGCGGTCGGCGCGACGTAGCGGGCGCGCTGCGGCACGAGCCCCGCCGCCACGCCCTCGGCCTCGAGCCGCTCGACGGACAGGCTCGCGAGCACGATCACGTCCTCCTCGACCGTCCGCTCGCCGCCGGGCGCGATCGTCTGGCGGACGCGCTCGATCCGCACGCCGTCGCCGTCCGCGCGCACGGCGGTCGGCTGGGAGACGAAGCGCCAGCCGCCGGCCTCGCCGAGGTCGGGCAGCGGCATCTCGGCGCCGCCGTCGAAGCCTTCGAGCGCGTCGGCGAGCGCGCACGCCACGATCCCGCCGGGAGCGAGCGCGCGCCGCGCCGACCGCAGGAAGCCCGCGCGCGCGTCCGGGCCGGGCAGCAGCTGGATCGTCTGCATCGGCACCGCCACGAGGCCGAAGCCGCCGCCGGTCTCGAAGCCGGCGGCGTCGGCGACCAGCGTCGTGACCTCGAGGCCGGTGGCCCGCGCGCGCTCGCCGAGCACGGCGAGCAGCAGCGGGTCGCGGTCGAGCGCGGTCACCGCGAATCCGGCGCTGGCGAGCCGCAGCGCCACGCGGCCCGTACCGGCGCCGACGTCCAGCACCGGCCCGTCGCCCTCGCGGGCGAGCGTGCGCCACAGCGGCAGGTCGGCGGCGTAGCGGCCGCACTCGACGTCGTGCCACATCACGTGCGGGGAGACGGGCGGGGCGGCGGTCACCAGATCCCCTTCGCCTGGCCGCGGCGGGTCAGCAGGTCGCGCAGCTCGAGCATCGCCGTGTAGGTCGGGAGCGCGTAGAGCGGGCCTTCGCCGGCGGCGAGCGCGGCGTCGAGCCCGCGCGCCGGGTCGTCGATCACCGCGAGCCGGTCGGCGGGCGTGCCCGCGTACTTGAGCCGCAGCGCCAGCTCGGCGGCGCGCGTGCCCGAGCACGTCATCCGCCGCACGTGCGGCGCGATCAGCTCCCAGTCGGCGTCCCAGACCCAGGAGACGTCGCGGCCGTCGGCGATGCGGTCGTTGAGGACGCCGAACAGGTCGAGCTCGCTGCCCTCGAGCGCCAGCGTGCGCAGCACCTCGTTCGCGCCCGCGGGGTTCTTGACGAGCAGGATCGAGGTCGGCCGGCCGCCGAGCTCGATCGTCTCCGCGCGCCCGAACGCGGGCGCGACGGCGGCGAGCCCGGCCGCGACGTCCTCGAGCGAGGCGCCGAGGTGCAGGCAGAGCGCGGCGGCGCCGAGCGCGTTGTAGACGTTGTAGAGGCCGGGCAGCGGCAGCTCGACCCGCAGCGCTCCCGCGGGCGCGCGCAGCGTGAACGCGGCCGAGCGGATGCCGCGCAGCTCGACGTCGAGCGCGGCGACGGCGGGGTCCGGGCGCCGGGCGCCGCAGTTCGGGCACGAGTAGCGGCCGAGATGGCCGAGGTAGGCGGCGGCGTAGACGTAGGCGTGCCCGCAGCGGCGGCAGTGCTTGGAGTCCGACGCGTGCTGCAGCTCGGGCAGCGCCAGCGAGTCGTCCTCGACGCCGAACAGCAGCGGCTCGCGGTGGCGGCCGAGGTCGGCGACCAGCGGGTCGTCGGCGTTGAGCACCAGCCCGGTCTGCGGCGGCAGGCCGTCGACGATCCCCGCCCAGCGGTCGGCGATGATCTCCAGCTCGCCGTAGCGGTCGAGCTGGTCGCGGAACAGGTTGCCGAGCAGCAGCGCGCGCGGGCCCAGCTGCTGCGTGACCTGGCCGAGCCAGAACTCGTCGACCTCGAACAGCCCGAGGTCGCCGCGGCCGGACGCGAGCGCGGCGGCGACGCCGCCGGCCATGTTGGCGCCGGCGCGGTTGTGGACGAGGCGCGTGCCGGAGCGGCCGAGGATCGACGCGATCATGGCGGCGGTCGTGGTCTTGCCGTTCGTGGCGGACACGACGACGCTGCCCTGCGGCAGGCGGCGGCTGAGCTTGGCGATCGCGTCCGGCTCGACGCGCATCAGCACCTTCCCCGGCAGCGAGGTGCCGCCGCGGCCCGCACGGCGCACGACGGCCGCGGCGGCGCGCGCCGCCAACAGCCCGGCCTGCAGCCTCACGGGGCGATCACCCGCAGCGCAGCGGGCACGACGCGCGCGGTCAGCGGCAGCGGCGCGACCGGGTCGCCGTCCGCGTAGGCGCGGAACGGGCGGTCGGCGCTGATGCGCACCTCGCGGCCGCGCAGCAGCTCGAAGCCGGGCTCGTGCACGTGGGCGCCCTTGAACACCTTGCGCAGGCCGCGCAGGAACTCGATCCGCGGGCGGTCGTGCGTGAGCACGACGTCGAGCAGGCCGTCGTCCACCTGCGCGTCGGGCACGAGCCACATGCCGCCGCCGAACACGCCCGAGTTGGAGATCGCGACCGAGTAGCCGGAGAACGCGTGCTCGGCGCCGTCGACCGTGACCGCGAAGCGCGCCGGGTGCCAGCGCACGATCGCGCGCAGCGTGCCGTAGAGGTAGACGAAGCCGCCGAGCGGCAGGCGCGTGCGGTCGGCGATCTCCTGCACGTCCGAGTCGAGCCCGGCGCTGAGGATCCCGATGAAGATGCGCCCTTCGGCCTCGGCGAGGTCGACCAGCCGCTCGTTGCCCGCCGCGATCAGATCGCAGGCGGCGACGGGGTCGCTGCCGATGCCGAGCTTGCGCGCGAAGTCGTTGCCGCGGCCGCCGGGCACGACGGCGACCGGCACGTCGGCGCCGCGCAGCTCGCCGGCGACCGCGCCCGCGAGCCCGTCGCCGCCCATCGCGGCCGCGACCTCGCCGGCCGCGCGCGCCTCGCGGGCCAGCTCGCGCGCGTGCTCGATCGAGGTCGTGCGGTCGACCCGGAACACGATCCCGTGACCGCGCAGCGCCGCCTCCACGGCGGGCAGCAGCCGGGCGGCGCGCCCGCCGCCGGCGGACGGGTTCACGATGAGGCGTACCGCTCGGTCCAAGCGGGGGAGGCTAGTACGCTGGCGGCACATGCGAGTTCTGGCAGCGCTCGTGCTGGCGGGGCTGATCGGCGCCGCGCCGGCCGCCGCCGACGTGCCCTACGAGAAGCGCTGGGAGCGCGCGGTCGACAAGGCGCGGTTCGCGGCCGCGCCGGCACCCGGGGAGCTCGCCGGGCTGCGGCCGGAGCGCTACAACGGCGGCGATCCGGCGATCCACGGTCGCTACGACACCTGGAAGCCCGACGAGCCCGCGTGCCGGGCCGTCACCGACCGGTTCGTGTTCCGCCAGACGACCGGGACCTTCTACCGCGGGCGCGACGGCGCGTGGATGTTCCTGAGCTTCTTCAACAAGGTGCCGAAGGGCTGCGAGTCCCCGGCGCCCGACGATCTCCCGGGCACGAAGGTGCTCGGCCGCGTCACCGCGCTCGGCGAGCGGCTGAAGCTCGACACGTTCCCGCTGCCGCGCCGCCAGGTCGCCTACCGCGTCCAGGGCCGTCTGCGCGGCCACCGCTTCGCGCTCCAGATCAACTACCCGCGCTCCGGCGATCCCGGGCCGGCCGAGTTCGAGCAGATCGTCGGCAGCCTGCGCTGGGTGAAGCGGCCCTAGCGCGAGCACCAGCGCGCCGAGCGAGTCGGCGACGTGGGTCGGCTTCGGCTCGGCGGCGTCCGCCTGGGCGCGGTTCGTGCCGCCGGTGAGGACGAGCGCGGAGTCGAGCCCGGCGCGGCGGGCGCCGGCGATGTCGACGTCGAGCATGTCGCCGACCGCGAGGATGCGGCCGGGGCCGAGGCGGTCGCGCGACGCCTCGTACATCGCGGGCTCCGGCTTGCCGACGACGAGCGAGGCGGTGCGGCCGGAGGCGGTCTCGACCGCGGCCAGGATCGCGCCGGTGGCGGGGCGCGGGCCGTCGGGCATCGGGAACGTGCGGTCGCGCGTCGCGCCGACCAGGTCGGCGCCGCGCAGCACGGCCTGGGCCGCGATCCGCAGCTCGTCGTAGGCCAGCTCCTCGTGCGCGCCGACGACCACGACGTCGGCGCGGGTGGCGAACGGCGTGCGGTTCATCACCTTCAGCCCGGCCTCGGCGACGTGGTCGACGAGCGCCTGCGTGCCGATCACGTACGCGGTCGAGTGGCCGCGGCCGGCGAGCTGGAACTGCAGCGCCGCTCCGACGGTCACGATCTCGGCCAGCGAGGCCTGGAAGCCGAGCCGCCAGAGCTTGCGCACGAACTCCTCGGGGGCGTGACGGACGTCGTTGGTGAGGAAGAGCACCGACTTGCCGGCCTCGCGCAGGGCGGTCACGGCGTCGACCGCGCCGTCGCAGGGCTCGTCGCCGACCCAGAGACAGCCGTCGAGGTCGAGCAGGAGGTGGTCGTACGGCCGGATCCGGGCGGAGAGGTTCACGCAGCGTGTCTATCATCGCCGCCCGTGAGATTGCCCGTCGTGATGATGTTGCTCGCGTGCCTGCTGCTCGCCGCCTGTGGCGAGGACGACGACGCGAGCGGCGGCTCGGCCGCCACACCCGAGCCGACCGCCGAGGCGGCTCCCGCCGGCTGCGAGCCGGCCGAGGCGCCCGAGCCCAAGGGCGAGGGGAACCTGAAGCGGCCGCGCCAGCGGCTCGAGGCCGGCAAGACCTACGTCGCGACCGTGTCGACGAACTGCGGCGACTTCGAGATCACGCTCGATCCCGAGGCGTCGCCGCGCACCGGCGGCTCGTTCAAGTTCCTCGCCGACGAGGGCTTCTACGACGGCACGACCTTCCACCGCATCGTCGCCGGCTTCGTGGTCCAGGGCGGCGACCCGCAGGGGACCGGCATGGGCGGCCCGGGCTACTCGGTCGTCGAGGCCCCGCCCGCCGACCTCACGTACGAGAAGGGCGTCGTGGCGATGGCCAAGACCGCGCAGGAGCAGTCCGGCACGTCCGGCAGCCAGTTCTTCGTGGTGACCGCCGAGGACGCGCAGCTCACGCCCGATTACGCCCTGCTCGGCCGCGTGACGGCCGGTCAGGACGTCGTCGACAAGATCGGCGTCGTCGAGATCGACCCCGCGACCGAGCAGCCGGTCGAGCCGGTCGTGATCAACTCGGTCGAGGTGGCCGAAAGCTAGATCGAGCCCTCGAGCTCGAGCAGGGCGCGCTTGCGCGGCACGCCGCCGCCGTAGAGCCCGATGCCGCCGCCGCCCGGCAGGACGCGGTGGCAGGGCACGACGATCGGGACCGGGTTGCGAGCGCAGGCCGAGCCGACGGCGCGCGCCGCGCGCGGCGACCCCGCGGCGGCGGCGAGCGCGCCGTAGGTCACGACGTGGCCCGCGCCGACGTCGCGGTACAGGGTCTCGAGCACGGCGCGCCGGAACGGCGCCGAGACGAGGCTGAGGTCGACCGGCAGCTCGTGCGGGTCGCCCTCGCCGGCGAAGTAGGCGTCGAGCGTGTCGCGCGTGGTGGCCAGCTCGCGGTCGGAGCCGACGATCCGCGGCCCGAGCCGGCCGGCGACCTCGGCCAGGACGTGGTCCTCCGCCTCCTCCTCGAAGGCGACGCGGACCACGCCGCGCTCGCCCTGGACGACGAGCAGGCGGCCGATCGGGGTGCGCAGACGGGTGAAGATCGCGTCGGCGAGACCTTCGGCGACGGCGGCGGAGGCGACCTTCTCGAGCAGGGTGTCGGGGAGCGGGGTCATGCGGCGAGCCTCTCTCGGAGCGAGCGGACGGCGGTCGACACGCGCTGGCGCGCGGCCGGGGCGGAGATGCCGAGGCGGTCGGCGATCCCGTCGTAGTCGAGGTCGTCGACGAAGCGCAGCCGCAGGGCGACCTGGGCTCCGTCGGGAAGGGGGGAGATGAGGGCCTCGAAGCTGCCCTCGTCGTAGCGGTCGTGCACGGCCGGCGTCGGCACGTCGTCGGTCGGCGTCTCGCGCCGGCGCGCGCGGTGCATGTCGATCGCCGTCGTCGTGGTCACGCGGTAGAGCCACGCGCGCAGGTGGTCGGCGTGCCGCAGCTTGGGATAGGCGCGCAGGGCGCGCAGCAGCGCGTCCTGCAGCACGTCCTCCGCGTGCTGGTCGCCGGCCATCCGGCGGGCGTGGGCGAGCAGCTCGTCGCCGTGGGTCTCGACGAGGCTCCAGAACGGTGGCAGGCTGACTGCGGTCACGGTCCTACAACGCGGCGGCGGCGCGGAACGTGAGCCCGGGCCGCACGCGGGTCAGCGGCGGCCGCGACCCGCCGCCGAGCATGTCGGCGCGCTGCTCGGCCGCCTTGTCGCGCGCGCGCCGCTGCTTGCGCCGCCCGAGGCACGGCCATCACGCCGAGCACGACCGCGACGAGCAGGAAGCCCCAGAAGATCGAGACGCCGGTGCCGAGGCCGCCGAACGGCAGCGACACGAGCTGCACGATGCCCCAGCCGAGCGCCAGCAGGGCGACGATGATCACGAGCAGCAGCAGGATGCCGCCGGCGCGCCGCGCGATGCCCGAGCCGGGCGGCGGCGCGATGTAGCCCATGAACTGGAGCATGAAGAGCTGGCGCCGCGACGGCGGTGCCTGGCCGAGCTTCTCGGCGGCCACCTTGAGGTCGCCCGCGCGGCGCTCGGCGAGCGCGAGCGAGGCCTCGGCCATGCGCCGCAGCTGCAGCCGCTCCTGCGGCCGCGAGGCGGCGATCGCCTGGCGGAAGTGCTCGCGCGAGCGCTTGGCGTCCATCCGCTCGGCGGCGCGGGCGCCGAGGATCGCCTGCGCGGCGGCGCGGAAGCGGGTCTCGGCCTCGAGCTCCTCGTCGGAGCGGCTCTCGAGCCTGGACATCGCGGCCAGCGCGCCCTTCTGCTCGATCTTGACCTGGCGGGGCTTGGGGGGCATCGAACCTCTGATTCTAGGGACGCCGGCGGAAGCCGGTCGGCTCGGGATCGGGCGGGAGCGGGCTCGCGGGCAGGCCGGGCTCGGGCTCGAGCGCGTCGTAGCCCGAGGGCGCGATGTCGTTCGGGGCGTCGGCGTGGAACAGCGCCGCGAGGTACTGGATCTGCCCGCGGCCCGACGCCGAGCTCGTACTGGCCGCCGCCGTAGGCGCCCATGCCGCGCTCGGCGCAGAAGTCGTAGGCGTCGAACAGCGCGTGCAGGCTGCCGAAGCGCGACGGCTTGAGGTTGACCGTGCGCGGGAGCACCGGCGCGGCGAGGATGTCGTCGATCGAGTGGATCGGGGCGTCCCAGGTGATGCGGTCCTCGAACGGCCGCAGCGCCGCGCGCGCCTCCTCGCTCGTCGAGGTCGGGGTCCTCGAGCCAGGCGTCCGGGAACGCCTCGGCGATGCGGCGGTAGAACGCCGGGTCGGTCGGCGTGTCGACGACCGTCCCCTTGTAGGTGCCCTTGAAGTCGATCGAGTCGACCGCGCCGGTGGCGACGAGCGCGTCGATCAGGTCCTCGGCTCCAGTCCGGCGTCGCGTCGAGCTTGAAGCGTCAGCGTCCGGGTACGCGGCCAGCCGGCTCTCGACCGGCCCGAACGTCGGCGGGTCGCCGAGCCGCGAGGAGACGACGAAGCGCACGGGCTCGCAGCTCGCGCCCGAGCACCGCGGGCAGCGAGCGGCCGGCCTGGCGCAGCGCGAGGTCGAGCGCCGCGCTCTCGAGGCGCCCAGCGGCGGTAGTTGCGGTAGACCGGGAACTGCGGCGCCTGCGCCGGGAACGCGTCGAGCTCCGCGAGGTGCCGCGAGAACGAGTCGAACGTCCACTCGCCCGGCGAGCGTCCAGGACCGGGCCGAGGCCCTGCTGGCGGCGCTGGTCGTCGGCCTCGTAGGTGACGTCCTCGCCGACGCCCTCCTCGCCGCCGCCGCGCAGGCGGAAGACGGTGGTGACCCGCTCGAAGCCGCTCGAGACGGTCTTGGCGAGCCCTTCGAGCTCGTAGCCGTCGATCGTGAGCGGGAGGTCGGCGACCTGCTCGTAGGTGCTCATCTCCGGCAGAGCGTATTCAACGGCTGCAGCTCTGCCCGCGCGCTGCGAGCCGTGCCATCCGAGGCGCTCGCTTCCTCGCGCTCGTCGAGGTGGTCGGCCTGGCGGCGCGCCCCGCTGGCCGCGCTCGCGCTCGGCCGGCTGCCCGGGCGCGGGACTCGGGTTCGCCAAGCCGCTCGGCGCTGCTGCTGCTCACGTGGCTCGGTGTGGATCGTCGTCTCGCTCGGCGTCGCGCCGTACTCGACCGCCACCGTGCTGGTCGTGGCCGCAGTGCTCGGCGTCGCCGGCGCGCTCGCCGCCTGCGGACGTGGCGGCTCGGCGTGCGGGCGAGCGCGCCCGCCGCGGGCTGGTGGGGGCGGCGGCGTGCGGAGTGGGCGGCGCGGCGGGCGCTGCCGCGGCGATCCGGCGCGCCGCTCGCTCTGGCTCGGCTCCGAGCTCGTGTTCCTCGTCGCGTTCGCGGTCGCGGTCCTGCTCGTCTCCTTCGCGCCCGACGTCTGGGGCACGGAGAAGCCGATGGACATGGCGATCGTCAACGCGGCGAACGCCTGCGTCGTCGTTCCCGCCGCACGACCCGTGGATGGCGGGCGAGGACCTCAACTACTACTACCTCGGCCACCTGGCGATGGCGCTGTTCGTGCGCGCTCGCCGGCGTCGAGCCCGACGACGGCTACAACCTCGCGCTCGCGCTGCTGTTCGCGCTCACCGCGACCGCGGCGTTCACGCTCGCGGGCACGCTCTGGCGCGGCGGCGCGGCCGCGGCGTGGCCGGCGTCGCGGCGGGCCGGTGGCGGCCGGCATCGTCGCCGTCGTCGTCTGCGTCGTGCTCGGCAACCTCGCCGGCGTCCGGGAGTGGTTCGACGCGGTCGCGCCGCCCGCCGACTACGACTGGTTCGGCCCGTCGCGCGTGATCCCGGACACGATCACCGAGTTCCCGTGGTTCTCGTTCCTGCTCGGCGACCTGCACGCGCACTTCCTCGCGCTGCCGTTCACGCTGCTCGCGCTCGGCTTCGCCCTGCAGGTCGCGCTCGCCGGGCCGCGCGGCGACGCGGTCTGGCGCGGTGTCGCGGAGGCGCTCGCCGCCGCGCTGGCGATCGGCGCGCTGTACGCGATCAACTCGTGGTCGTACCCGGTCACCGCCGGGCTGCTCGTGCTCGCCGTCGGCATCTGGCTGCGCCGAGCCGGCGAGCGCGGGGCGGCGCCGCTACGCGCTCGTCTGGACCGCCCTCGTGCTGGTGGCGAGCGTCGTGCTGATCCTGCCGTTCTGGCTCGACTTCGACCCGGCGACCGAGGGGCTCGCGCTGGTCGACGAGCGCGCGTCGTTCAGCGCCTTCGCGGGCGACCTCGGCCTGCTGTACGGGATCCTCGCCTGGCCGCTGGTGGCGGCGTTCGCCGGCCGCCTGCTCGCCGCCCGGCGGCCGCTGCGGACCGTCGCCTGGTCGTTCGTCGCCGCCGCGTTCGCGCTCTCGCTGCTCGCGCCGGCCGACCTCGCCGGCGTCGCCGCGCTGACCGGGCTGCTGGCCGTGGCCGCCGCCACGCTCGTCGCGCCCCGCCTCGGCGCGGCCGAGCGCTTCCTGTGGCTGCTGATCGCCGGCGGGCTGACGTGCGTGCTGCTGCCCGAGCTGGTGTACGTGCGCGACGCGTTCGACGACGGGCCGATGCGGCGCATGAACACGATCTTCAAGCTCGGCTACCAGGCCTGGCTGCTGCTGGCGATCGCCGCCGCCTGCGCGCTCGCGCGTGGGCCGGCGCCTGGCTGCCGCGGCGCGCCTGGACGGCGTGGGCGGCGATCGCGGCCGTGCTGCTCCTGCTCGGCGCCGTCTACCCGTACGCCGGCACGTACGCGCGCACGAACGGCTTCAGCCGCTCGCCGACGCTCGACGGCCTCGGCTGGCTGCGCGCCGGCTCGCCCGGCGACCCGGGCGCGATCGCCTGGCTGCGCGCGAACGCCCCCGGCGACGCGGTCGTGCTCGAGGCGGTCGGCGACGACTACTCGGCGTTCGGCCACGCCCGCATCTCGACGTTCACCGGCCGCCCGACGGTGCTCGGCTGGGCGGGCCACGAGGTGCAGTGGCAGCACGACCCGGCCGGGCGCGAGGAGGACGTGCGGCGCCTCTACACCACGACCGACCTGATGACCGCCCGCGGGCTGCTCGACCGCTACGGCGTCCGCTACGTCGTCGTCGGCCCGATCGAGCGCACGACCTACGGCTCCGGCGGCGAGTCCAAGTGGGACCGCCTCGGGGAGCGCGTCTTCGACCGCGACGGCACGGCGGTCTGGCGGCTCGGCTGAGCTACTCGGACGGCAGCACGATCCAGAGCGCGCCGTAGATCAGGATCTGCGGGCCGGGCAGCACGCAGGACAGGACGAACAGCACGCGGACGAGCGTCTTGGAGACGTCGAAGCGGCGGGCGAGGCCGGCGCAGACGCCGGCGATGATGCGGCCGCGACGCGGACGGGCGAGGGTGACGGAGGCCATGCGCGCAGGCTAGAGCCGCTCACTCACGGCGCACGTAAAGCCACTCCGGCATCCCGCCGGTCTCGTTCCAGGGCTCGCGCTTCGTGAACCAGCGCCACCAGTTGGCGGGCGACATGTCGCCGTACTCGCGCACCCACCAGACCCGGAACGGGAACTCGCGGCCAACCATCGAGCCCAGCTCGGCCTGCAGCCGGTCGCGCGAGGCCGTGGTCAGGATCAGGGCGTCGGACTCGGGCAGCGGCGTGCCCGGCGCCGAGAGGTCGACGTAGCCGGCCCCGACGTCGCGGAAGTACCACGCCCACGGGTAGGTCGCGCCCTCGGCCGAGTCGACCGTGATCGTGTAGTCGCGCCCGGCGGCCTTGGCGGCACGCGCCTCGGCGACGACCTGCCGGGCCACGCGCGCGACCTCCTCGGAGGACTGCGTCGTGACGAGGAACTCGCGCGGGTCGGCGCGGTTCTCGGCGTTGACGAGGAACGAGGCGTAGCCGCTGTAGGCGAGCGCGAGCACGCTGACCGCGAGGCCCGCCGCCCCGTACCAGCGCCGCCGCGCGTCCCAGATCGCCTGCAGCGCCGATGCCCGCGAGCAGCAGCAGCGGCAGCAGCGGGTGCAGCACGAGCCAGGAGAACTTCTCGCCCGCCCACGAGTACACGACCAGCGACACGACGAACGCCCAGATCAGGAACAGCCGCAGCAGCGTCGGCCGCCGCAGCGCCAGCACCGTCCCGACCGCGCCGAGCAGCAGGATCGGCCACTCGTCGGCGAACAGCAGCACGCCGTAGAAGAACCAGGCCTCGCCGCCGCGGCCCACGTCGTGCTGCCCGAGCCAGTACTCGAGGCCGGTGTAGATGCCGTCCCAGAGCCCGCCCGGGTGGGTCAGGAACGTCGTGAAGAGCACGGTGAACGTGCCGACGAACGCCGCCAAGCCCCAGCCCCAGGCGTCGATGCCGACCGCCCGCACCGGCCGCAGCACCTGCTCGCGGTGGCGCGTGAGCAGGACGACGATGAAGAACGTGCCGGCCACGAAGCACGTGATGAACGTGGTCTCCTTGGTGGCGAAGCTCATCGCCAGCAGCGCGCCGATCAGCGCCGGGTGGTGCGCGCGCGGCCGGTCGAGGAAGCGGAAGAGGACGACGAGCATCGCCATCGTGATGCAGGCGATGTAGATGTCCTCGCGCGCGAACCGCGAGAAGTACAGGTAGGACGGGCCGAACGCGAGGAACGCGGCGGTGGCGAACGCGCCGACGCGCCCGATCTGCGCGCGCAGCAGGTACGGCAGCGGCACGATGATCGTGCCCATCAGCGCCGGCGCGAGCCGGGCGCTGAAGTCCGTGTCGCCGAACAGCCCGTACATCGCGGCGGTCAGGTAGAAGCGCAGCGGCCCGTGCAGCAGCGGGTCGTACTCGTAGTCGCCGCGGGTGAAGAAGATCCAGGAGAAGTACGCGTCCTGGCTCTCGTCGTGGTGGAACGGCCGGTCGCCGAGGTCGACCAGCCGCAGCACGAGCGCGGCCAGCACCAGCAGCGCGTAGGCCGCGAGCTCCCAGCGGCGGCTGGTCACGCGCTCGCCTCGAGCCGGGCCCTTCGCAGCCGCCCGAGGCCGCCGTAGCGGGCGGCGAGCAGCACGAGCCCGACGAGCGTGATCGGGACGACGATGACGAAGCGCAGCATCACGATGTAGGCGACCGCCTGGGCGCTGGTGCCGCCGACCGCCTTGAGCCCCAGGATCGCCGCGGCGTCCTGCGTGCCGGCGTAGGCGGGGCCGGACGGGATCATCGAGAACACGGACGCCAGCGCCACGATGTAGAGGCCCTCGATCGGGTCCATCTTGAAGCCGATCGCGGCTCCGACGCTCATCCATACGCCGGCCTCGATCGCCCAGATCACCAGCGTCATGCCGAGCAGCAGCAGGCCGTGGTGCGCGCGCCGCAGGCCGAGCGTCGCGGACGCGATCGGCGCGACGAACGCCATCGCGCGCTCGTTGCGGCGCAGCAGCAGGTAGCCGGCGCCGGTCAGCAGCGCGAGCCCGATCGCGACGAGCACGATGATCCCGACGCTGTCGCCGCCGACCTCGCCGAGCAGCCCGTAGCCGACGACCACGAACAGCACGACCAGCACCGCGACGTCGAGCACCCGCTCGGCCAGCAGCGTCCCGAGCACGGTGCGCTTGGACGTGTTCGCGCGCGGCGCCATCAGCACCATCCGGATCGCGTCGCCGGCGCGCGCGGGCAGCACGTTGTTGCCCATGTAGCCGACGCACATCAGCGCGTAGGCGTCGGTGCGCGTGGGCGTGGCGCCCTCGTCCTCCAGCAGCCGCAGCCAGCGCTCCGACGCGCACCGCCGTGGCGAGGCCGTAGAGCACGATCGCCGCCACCAGCGCCAGGATCTCGGACGGCGTCGAGGGCAGCTGCGGCGGCTCCTGCTGCAGCGCCCACCAGACCACGCCCGCGACCGCCACCAGCGAGATCGCCAGCCCGAGCCAGGACAGGCGGCGACCCGCGCCGCCGCGAGCGGGCGGCGGCGTGGCGGACGGGGGAGGGGCGGGCGGTGCCGCAGGACGGCCCATGGCGGCGTGATGATGGCAGCGAGCACCGCAACCCGGGGCGTTACGGACTGTTGGGATGAAGCGATGCGTGCCCTTCTGATCGCCACCGCGCTGCTGCTCGCGGCACCTGCCGTCGCCGGCGCCGACGACGTCGTCATCGACGGCCGCGGCTGGGGGCACGGCATCGGCCTCTCCCAGTACGGCGCCTACGGCTTCGCGCTGCGCGACGGCCGCGACCACGAGTCGATCCTGCGCCACTACTACACCGGCACCACGGTCAGCCGCGCGCCCGCCGCGCGGATGCGCGTGCTGCTGCAGCAGGCGCGGACGCCGCGCGTCTGCGGCGCGACGCGCCTGCGCGACGCCGCCGGCCGCTCGGTCCGGCTGTCGGACCGCCGCACCTACCGCCTGCGCGCCAGCGGCGACGGGATCGCACTCGATACCCAAACGACTCCGTCGTCGGGCACAGGCGGCCGCCGCGGCCGCCTGCGCGCGCCGGTGACGCTGACCGGCGGCTCGACCACGTGCTTGCGCGGCAGCGCCGAGAACGGCGTCTCCAACGGCTCCTACCGCGGCCGGATGGTGCTGGCGCGCAGCACCGGCAGCGCCCTGCTGGCGATCAACCACGTCTCGCTCGAGCACTACCTTTACGGCGTCGTGGCGGCGGAGATGCCGTCGAGCTGGCCCGCCGAGGCGCTGCGCGCCCAGGCCGTGGTCGCCCGCTCGTACGCGCTCCGCAGCCGCCGCACCGGCGTCTTCGACGTGTACGCCGACGTGCGCTCGCAGATGTACCGCGGGCTCGCCGGCGAGGCCGCGACGACCACCGCCGCGGTGCGCGCCACGCGCGCCAAGGTCGTGCTCGCGGGCGGCGAGGTCGCGCAGACGTTCTTCTTCTCCACCTCCGGCGGCCGGACGGCCGCGGTCGAGGAGGAATGGGGCGGCGAGCCGCTCTCCTACCTGCGCTCGGTCGACGACCCGCACGACGACCTCTCGCCGTACCACACGTGGCGCGCGCGGCTGACCGAGCGGCAGGTGCGGCGGGCGCTGAGCGGGCTCGTCTCCGGGACGTTCCGCGGCCTCTCCGTCGCCACCCGCACCGCCTCCGACCGCGCCGCGACCGTGGACATCGAGGGCACGGCCGGCACGAACACCGTGCCGGCGGCGACGATCCGCACGCGCCTCGGCCTGCGCAGCACCTGGTTCACCATCCGCTGAGCGGCGATCTGGACGCGGAGCGCCCGCTCCGGTACGGTTCCCCGTCCGATGGTCGCCCGCCACCACCTCCGCTCGAAGCACACGCACGCGGGGTCCTGGCGACCGACCGGCGCCACGTCGACGAAGCCGCGCGGCAGCTAGCGGAGGGATCAGCAGATGACCCCGTCCGCGCAGACCGCGGGCGGGCGTCGGACGACGCGCTGGACCCGCGAGGAGATCGTCGCGAAGATCCTGGAGTGGGAGGCCCGCTACGGCGAGCCGCCCTGCTCGGCCGACTGGAACCCGTCGCTGGCGCGCCACCGCCGCCAGGAGTGGCGGGCGGAGCGCTACCGCGCCGGCCGCTGGCCGTCCACCAACGCCGTCAAGCGCGCCTACGGCGGGTCGTTCGACGCCGCGCTGCGCGCCGCGGGGCGCGAGCCGCACCGGCCGGGCCCGCGCCGCCGCGGACCGGGTGAGCCGCGGCCCGCGGTCGTGACCGAGCCCGACCGCATCCAGCTCACGAGCGGCGAGCTGACCGCGCTGCGGGCGGGCGGCCCGTCCGGCCCGGGGGTGCTCGCGGACGCGCTCAAGCGGCTGGCCCGCGCCCGCGCCACGGGCGATCGCCGGGACCTCGAGCGGGCGCTCGGCGAGGTCGCCGCGGCCGCCGTCCGTTGGCGCGACCGGATGTGACTCAAGCTCCGGGCGACATCGGCCTTCGGTTCGTCGCGATCGACCGCGCCGACCGCCTGCTGCTGGCGGCGCTGACGCACGCCCATCAGCGACGCGCCTAGCTGCTGGCGGTGGCCCTGCCCCTGCATTAGGCTGAGGCTACGGTCAGTCTCGATGGAGGAGGAGACGCTGTATGGCACGTGTCTCGGTGACGGTGAACGGAGTTCAGCACACCGACGAGGTGGAGCCACGGCTCCTGCTCGTGCACTACCTGCGCGACCGGTCGAGCTTGACCGGGACCCACGTGGGCTGCGACACGTCGAGTTGCGGGGCGTGCACCGTCCACGTGGACGGCGAGGCGGTCAAGAGCTGCACCGTCCTCGCGGTCCAGGCTGACGGCGCCGCGGTGACGACGATCGAGGGGATCGGCCACGAGGACGCGCTGCACCCGCTGCAGCAGGCCTTCTGGGACGAACCACGGGCTGCAGTGCGGCTACTGCACGCCGGGGATGATCATGGCGGCGGCGGACCTGTCGTCCGCAACGCCGACCCGAGCGAGCACGACGTCCGCGAGGCGCTCGCGGGCAACCTGTGCCGCTGTACCGGCTACCACAACATCGTCAAGGCGGTGCTGGCCGCGGCCGCCGAGATGCGCGCCGCGCACCCGCGCGACACGCGCGAGGAGGTGACGGCCTGATGGGCGCTCCCGGCGTCGAGACGGCCGAACGCACCGAGCCGGGCGGCAACGGATACGTCGGACAGTCGCTCAAGCGCAAGGAGGACCCGCGTCTGATCACCGGCCGGGCGACCTACGTCGACGACATGGTGCTGCCCGGGATGCTGTACGCGGCGATCGTGCGCTCACCCGAGGCGCACGCCCGCATCGTCTCGATCGACACCACCGCCGCACGCGAGCATCCCGGGGTGGAGGCGGTGTTCACCGGCGAGGACCTCGCCGACATGGCGGCGCCGTGCCCGATGGTCTGGGTCCCGCCGGGGGTCGAGGTGCTCGTGCCGGACCACTGGCCGCTCGCCCGCGAGAAGGTCGGCTACGTCGGCCAGGCCGTCGCGGTCGTGCTCGGCCCCGACCGCTACGGCGTCGTCGACGCGGCGGAGCAGGTGCTCGTCGAGTACGACCCGCTGCCCGTCGTGATCGACCCCGAGCAGGCGCTCGAGGACGGCGCGCCGCTGGTCCACGAGGAGTACGGCACGAACAAGGTGTTCGAGTGGTCGCTCGCCGGCGGCGACGTCGAGGGCGCGTTCCGCGACGCCGACGTCGTGGTCGAGAAGCGGATCGTCAACCACCGCACCGCGGGGGCGGCGATCGAGCCGCGCGGCGTGCTCGCCGAGTGGCGCGAGGGCAAGCTCACGCTCTGGAGCTCGACGCAGATCCCGCACATCTGCCGGGTGATCCTGTCGATCCAGCTCGGCATCACCGAGGAGAAGATCCGCGTCGTCGCGCCCGAGGTCGGCGGCGGCTTCGGCTCCAAGCTGCAGGTCTACGGCGAGGAGGTGCTCGCCTGCTGGTGCGCCCGCCGGGTCGGCCGGCCGATCAAGTGGACGGCCACGCGCACCGAGGACATGCTGACCACGCACCACGGCCGCGACCAGATCGACTACGTGCGGATCGGGGCCAAGCGCGACGGCACCGTCACCGGCATCCACGCCCGCATCATCCAGGACTGCGGCGCGTACCACCTGATCGAGGGCCCGGTCATCCCGACGTTCAGCGCCTGCGTGGTCAGCGGCTGTTACGACTTCACGGCCGTCCAGACCGACATCGTCGGCGTGTTCACCAACAAGTTCACGACCGACGCGATCCGCGGCGCCGGCCGCCCGGAGGCGACGCACTTCATCGAGCTCACGATGGACGCGCTCGCCGATGAGCTGGGGATGGACCGGCTCGAGGTGCGGCGCAAGAACTTCATCAAGGAGTTCCCGAACGAGCGCCCGCACGGGTTCATCTACGACTCGGGCAACTACGACGGCACGCTCGACCGCTGCCTGGAGAAGCTCGACCTCGACGCCTTCCGGCGCGAGCAGGCGGAGCTGCGCGAACGCGGCATCTATCGCGGCGTCGGGTTCTCGACCTACGTCGAGATCTGCGGCCTCGGCCCGTCGCGCGCCCTCGGCCCGAACGGCTGGGGCATGCAGGGCGGCTACTTCGAGTCCGCCCAGGTCCGCGTGCACCCGACCGGCTCGGTGACCGTCTACACCGGAACGTCGCCGCACGGCCAGGGCCACGAGACCGGCTTCGCGCAGATCGTCGCGGACCGCCTCGGGGTGACGCCCGACGTCGTCGAGGTGATCCACGGCGACACGAACACCGGGCCGTTCGGCAAGAACACCTACGGCTCGCGGTCGCTCGCCGTCGGCGGCGAGGCGATCGCGCGCGCCGCCGAGCGGGTGCAGGACAAGGCCAAGCGGATCGTCGCCCACAAGCTGGAGGCGGCGCCCGAGGACATCCAGGTCGCGGGCGGCAGCTTCCAGGTGACCGGCTCGCCGGGCAAGGGCATGACGCTCGCGGAGGTGGCGGGCGAGGCGTACATCCCGCAGGACCTCCCGGAGGGCATGGAGGCGGGGCTCGACGAGCTGTGCTTCTTCGACCCGCCGAACTTCGTGTGGCCGTTCGGCGCGCACGCCTGCGTCACGGAGGTCGACGCCGAGACGGGCCGCGTGGACATCGTCCGCTACATCGCGGTCGACGACTGCGGGCCGGCGATCAACCCGCTGCTGATCGACGGCCAGATCCACGGCGGGATCGTCCACGCCCTCGGGCAGGCGCTCTACGAGCAGATCGTCTACGACGCGGAGGGGCAGCTCGTGACCGGCACGTTCGTCGACTACGCGCTGCCGAGCGCCGCCGACGTGCCGAGCTTCGAGACGGCCCGCACCGAGACGCCGACGCCGAGCAACACGCTCGGCGTGAAGGGCGTCGGCGAGGCGGCGACGATCGCGTGCTCGCCGGCGGTGGTCAGCTCGGTGCTCGACGCCCTGCGGCCGCTCGGCGTGACCGAGCTCGACATGCCGCTGACGCCGGTGCGCGTGTGGGCGGCGATCCAGGAGGCGAAGCGATGATCCCCGCCGAGTTCGACTACGTCGCCCCGGAGTCGCTCGACGAGGCGCTCGCCGCGCTGAGCGCCGAGGACGCGAAGGTGCTGGCCGGCGGGCACTCGCTGCTCCCGTATGATGAAGCTGCGGCTGGCCGCGCCGGCGCTGCTCGTCGACCTGCGGCGAGTGCCCGGCCTCGTCGGAATCGAGCGCGAGAACGGCGACTTCCGGATCGGTGCGATGACCCGGCACGTCGACGTCGTGAACGGCAACCTCGGGCTCGCGTCCGCGGCGGCGGCCACGATCGCCGACCCGCAGGTCCGCAACCGCGGGACGCTCGGGGGAACGCTCGCGCACGGCGACCCCGCGTCGGACATGCCGGCGGTGCTGCTCGCCGCCGACGGGTCCGTCACGGTGCGCGGCGAGAGCGGCCAGCGCGTCGTGGCGGCGGCCGACATGTTCGAGGACTACCTGACGACCGCGGTGGGGGAGGGCGAGATCCTCACCGAGGTGCGCCTGCCCGCGCTCGACGGCTACGGCTACGGCTACCGCAAGTTCAACCGCCGTCAGGAGGACTGGGCGATGGTGGCGGTCTGCGCGCTCGTGCGCAAGGCCGCGGACGGGACGTGCGAGGACGTGCGGATCGGCCTGACGCACATGGCGTCGACGCCGCTCCGGGCGACCGCCGCGGAGGCGGCGCTGCGCGGGCAGCCGCTGAACGCGGACACGATCGCCGCGGCGGCCGAGCAGGCCGCGGAGGGCACCGAGCCGCCGGCCGACCTCAACGCGTCCGCCGACTACAAGCGCCATCTGGCGCGCGTCATGTGCCGGCGAGCGCTCGAGGACGCGTCATCATGAGCCTGTGCGTTTCGCCACGATCGACGATGTGACTCAGGGCCTCGCCGGCGAGGGCTACCTCGCCGACAAGGCCCTCAGCACCGCCGTCTTCCTCGCCGCGACCCTCGAGCAGCCGCTGCTGCTCGAGGGCGAGGCAGGCGTCGGCAAGACCGAGGTGGCGCGGGCGCTGGCGAAGGCCGCCGGCGCGCCGCTGATCCGGCTGCAGTGCCACGAGGGCATCGACCTGCACCACGCGGTCTACGACTGGGACTACCAGCGCCAGCTGCTGGCGATCCGCGCAGCCGAGGCGGGGGCGCAGGCGCGCGAGCTGTTCGGCCCCGAGTTCCTGCTGCGGCGGCCGCTGCTGGAGGCGCTCGAGCACGAAGGCCCGGCGGTGCTCCTGATCGACGAGATCGACCGCGCCGACGACGAGTTCGAGGCCTTCCTGCTCGAGTTCCTGGCCGACTTCGCGATCACGATCCCGGAGCTCGGGACCGTGACCGCGCGAGCGCGGCCGCTGGTCGTGCTGACGTCGAACCGCACGCGTGAGCTGCACGACGCGCTCAAGCGGCGCTGCCTGTACCACTGGATCGACTACCCGTCGCGCGACCGCGAGGCGGAGATCGTCAGGGCGCGGCTGCCCGGCGTGCCGGAGGCGATCGCCGCCCGCGTCTGCTCCGCCGTCGCGCGGCTGCGCGAGGAGGAGCTGTACAAGCTGCCCGGCGTGGGGGAGACGATCACCTGGGCGCGGGCGCTGCTCGCGCTCGACCCCGACGCGCCGCTCGACGACACGCTCGGCGTGGCCCTGAAGGTGCGCGAGGACATCGAGCGCGTACGTGCGCGCGGGGTGCTCGGCGGTGTCTGAGGGAGTCCTGGTAGCGCGTGTCCGAGCTCGCGGGGGCGATGCGGGACGGCGGCGCCGCGGTCGGGGTCGGCGAGCTGCTCGCGGCGCACCGCGCGCTCGCGGCGGTCGACCCGGCGTCGCGGGGCGAGGCGTACTTCGCGCTGCGCGCCGCGCTCTGCTCCTCGCATGCCGACCTCGAGCGCTTCGAGGAGGCGTTCGCCGCCGTGTTCGGTGCCGGCGAGGAGCGCCCGCACCTGCTCGAGGGCATGCGCCGGGTCGAGCGCAAGGCGCTGCCGCGGCCCGGCACGCCCGCCGACGACGCGGCACCGGGGGTCGAGGTCGTGCCGATGCCGGCCGCCTGGAGCGAGGACGAGCTGCTGCGGGAGAAGGACTTCGCCGCCTACACGGACGCCGAGCGCGCGCTGGCCCGGGCGCTGCTCGCGCGGCTGGCCCGGCGCGCGCCGCAGCGGCTCTCGCGCCGCACCCGGCCGACGCGCCGGCGCCGCGAGGAGCACGACCTGCGCGCGACCGTCCGCGCCTCGCTGCGTCATGGCGGCGAGCTGCTCGAGCGCCGCTACCGCGAGCCGGCGCTGCGGCCGCGGCGGCTGGTGCTCGTGTGCGACGTGTCCGGCTCGATGGCCCCGTACTCGCGGATGCTGCTGCAGTACCTGCAGGCGAGCGTGACCGCACGGGCGCGGGTCGAGGCGTTCGTGTTCGGCACGCGGCTGACGCGCGTGACGCGCGAGCTGGCCGGCCGCGATCCGGACCGTGCGCTGGCGCGGGCCGCCGAGCGCGTCTCGGACTGGTCGGGCGGCACGCGGATCGGCGCCGCGCTGGCCGAGCTCAACCGCGAGCACGGGCGGCGGATCGGGCGTGGCGCGATCGTCGTCCTGCTGTCGGACGGCTGGGACCGCGGCGACCCCGACGAGCTTGCGGCCGAGATGGCGCGGCTGCGCCGCTGCGCGCACCGGGTCGTCTGGCTCAACCCGCTGGCCGCCGACCCGCGCTACGAGCCGCTGACGCGCGGGATGCAGGCGGCGCTGCCGCACGTGGACCACCTGCTGCCCGGCAACTCGATCGCCTCGCTCGAGGCGCTCGCGCGGCTGATGGAGGAGGAGCTGGGATGAAGGACGTGCTCGCCGAGGTCGACGCCTGGACCGCGCGCGGCGACGCGGTCGCGATCGCCACCGTGGTCGGCTTCACCCGCACCGCGCCGCGGCCGCCGGGCTCCAAGCTGGCCGTCAACGAGCACGGCGAGATCGCGGGCGGCGTGTCCGGCGGCTGCGTCGAGGGCGCGGTCGTCGAGATCGCGCACGAGGTGCTGGCGGGCGGCGCGCCGCGAATGCTGCACTTCGGCATCGCCGACGCCGACGCGTGGGACGTCGGGCTGCCGTGCGGCAGCGAGATCGACGTGTACGTGGAGCGCTTCGAGCCGTGACGGCGCAGGGCGCGTTCGCGGCGCTCGCGCGCGACGGCGGCCGCGGGGCGCTCGTGACCGACCTGTCGAGCGGGGCGAAGCTGCTGGTCGGCGCGGACGGGTCGCGGGTCGGCACGCTCGGCGACGAGCTGCGGGACGACGCGGCGGTGGCGAGCGCGCACGAGCTGATGTGGGCGGAGCGGTCCGAGCGGCGTGCGGACCTGTTCTTCGACGTCGTCTTCCCGCCGCCGCGGCTGATCGCGTTCGGCGCGGTCGACATGGCGGCCGCGCTGTGCCGTGTCGCCCGCGTCAGCGGCTGGCGCCCGTTCGTGGTCGACCCGCGCGCCCGCTTCGCGTATGCGGAGCGGTTCCCGGACGCCGAGGAGGTCGTCGCGGCGTGGCCGGAGGAGGCGCTCGAGCGGCTGGGCGGCGCCGATCCGGCGACCGCGATCGCCGTGCTGACGCACGACCCGAAGCTCGACGACCCGGCGCTCGTGCTGGCGCTGCGGTCGAATGCCGGGTACATCGGGGCCATGGGTTCCCGCAAGGCCCAGGCCAAGCGCCGCGAGCGGCTGCTCGCGCTCGGGGTGGAGGAGGCGGCGCTGGAGCGCATCGCGGCGCCGATCGGGCTCGACATCGGCGGCCTCGGCGCGGAGGAGACCGCGCTCTCGATCATGGCCGAGATCGTGGCCGTGCGGCGCGGGCGCACGGGCGGCCGGCTCGCGCACGCGAGCGGGAGCATCCGCACGTGACGCCCGCGGGCCTCGTGCTCGCCGCCGGCGAGGGGCGGCGCTTCGGCGGCACGAAGCAGCTCGCGAGCTTCCGCGGGCGGCCGCTGCTCGAGCACGCGCTCGCGGCCGTCGCCGCGCTCTCGCCGCGCGTCGTCGTGCTCGGCCACGCCGCGGAGGAGATCCGCGCGGCCGTCGACCTCCAGGGCGCCCGCCCGGTCGTCTGCGCCGGCTGGCGCGAAGGGCAGGCCGCGTCGCTGCGCTGCGGCCTCGCCGCGCTGGAAGGCGCGGATGCGGTGCTCGTGATCCTCGGCGACCAGCCGGGCCTGACGCCCGCGGCCGTGGCGGCGGTCGCCGCCGCCGGCGGCGAGGAGGAGGATGCTGTGCGCGCGACCTATCGCGGCGTGCCCGGCCACCCGGTGCTGCTGCGGCGCCCGCTGTTGGCCCGGGCGGGCGAGCTGCGCGGCGACAGCGGCTTCCGCGACCTGCTGGAGCGCGCCCGCGTCAAGGCGGTCGAGATCGGCCACCTCGCGGATCCCGCGGACATCGATACACGAGAGGAGCTGGCACGGCGATGAAGCTCGAGCAGACCTTCGAGGTCCAGGCCCCGCTCGACCAGGTCTGGTCGGCGCTCAACGACCTCGAGCGCGTGGCGCCGTGCCTGCCGGGGGCGGCGATCACCGACCACGACGAGGACGGCACGTACCACGGCACGTTCCAGGTCAAGCTCGGCCCGATGACGGCCGCCTACCGCGGGACGATCCGGATCGCCGAGGCCGACGAGGCCACCCACACGGCGACGCTGAAGGCGAAGGGGACCGACAAGCGCGGCCAGGGCGGCGCCAGCGCCACGATCGTCAACGTGCTCAGCGAGCACGACGGCGGCACCCAGGTCGCCGCGACCACCGACTTCACGATCACCGGCCGGCTCGCCTCGTTCGGGCGCGGCGGGATGATGGAGGACATCTCCAACCGGCTGCTGCGCGACTTCGCGACCTGCCTGCAGAGCCGCCTCGTCGACGCCCCGTCGACCCCCGCGACCCCGTCGGGCGCCGAGGTGACGGCGGGCGAAGCCGCCCCGGAGGAGGTCGCCGCGGCCGCCGAGCCGCCGACACCGGCGTCCGCCTCCACGCCGCCGCCCGCGGCTCCGGCCGCCGCACCTACGGCTCCGCCGCCCGCGGCACAGCCGCTCAAGGGCGGATCGCTGTTCTTCTCGGTGCTGCTGGAGCGCATCAAGCGCCTGTTCCGGCGCGGCTGAGCGCGACTGGGCGCGTAGACGTCCGGCCGATGCGGCCGGAGCGCTCGTAGGCGATGGCGACAACCGTCCTACCGGGGAGGTCCCATGCCGTCCATCGTCCGATCCCTGTTCGCCGCACTCGCGGCCTGCGCGCTGCTGGCGGTCGCCGCGTCGCCGGCGGCCGCAGGCGGAGGCCAGCACTCGCGCTACGGCGAGACGACGCTGAAGCTGGACGCCGGTGCGGTCGCGGCGCTGACCGGGCTCGGCGTGAGCCCGGCGCCGATCGCGCCCGCCAAGGCCACGCGCAGCGGCGAGCTGGCGTTCCCGATCACGAGCTCGTTCAACAGCGTGCTGCGCAGCGGCGTCATCCGCCACAGCGGCGGCATCGCGCTGACGGCCGGCGCCACGACCGTGCGCCTGACCGACTTCGTCATCGACCCGCTGCGCGGGCAGCTGACGGCGCTCGTCGGCGGGGCGCGCGTGCCGATCCTGTCGCTCGACCTCTCCCGCGCGCGACTGTCGGTGCGCCACGGCTCGCTGCGGCTCGGCCCGGTCGGCGGCTCGCTGACGCAGGTCGCCGCCGGCGCGCTCAACGGCGCGTTCGGACTGCCGGCCGGCACCGTGCCCGCCGGGCTGAAGCTCGGCGACGCCACCGTCAACCTGCGCATCTTCGGGGGAGGCTGGCACCGCGGCCGCGCCTGGTAGCGGCGAGGCAACCGTCCGGGGGTCCGGCTGCGTAGAGACGGGCGTGACGTCCGTCTCCGCAGCCGCGGTCCCCGCGGTCTCCCCGTACGGCAGTATTCAGCTCGCGGTGTCACGGACGCAACGCCGATCGGAGCGCGATGAGCGCCGCCTGCTGAAACGCCTCAGTCGGCGCGACGACGCCGCCCTGCGCGAGCTCTACGACGAGTTCGGCCCGACGACGTTCGGGTTCCTGCTGCGGATGCTGCGCGACCGCGCGACGGCCGAGGACGTCCAGCAGCAGGTGTTCCTGGAGGTCTGGCAGCGCGCCGACACCTACGATCCGCGGCGCGCCGGCCTGCTGACCTGGATCATGACGATCGCCCGCAGCCGCGCGATCGACGAGCTGCGCCGCCGCGTGCCCGAGCCGCGCGAGCCCGACGGCGCGGTCGCGCTGCTCGACTCGGCCGTCGAGCCGGGACGAGCCGCAGGTCGACGCGCTGGTCGAGCAGTGGCACCTCGCGCACCTGCTCACGCGCCTGCCCGCGGGCGAGGCCGACCTGCTGCGGCGGCGGTTCTACGGCGGCCAGTCGCAGTCGGAGATCGCGCAGGCGACCGGCATCCCGCTCGGGACGATCAAGACGCGGATGCTCAGCGGGCTCGAGACGCTTGCGGCGGCTGATGGAGGAGGAGCGATGAGCGCACCCGATCCGCTCGCCTACCTGCTCGGCGAGCTCGACGCGCGCCAGTCGGCCGAGTTCGAGTCGGCGATGGCGGCCGACGCCCGCCTGCGCGCCGACGTGGACCGGCTGCGCCCGGTCGTGGGCGGCCTCGAAGCGCTCCCGGCCGATGCCTGGCGCCCCGTCCCGCCGCCACCGCTCGTGCACGCGCCGGCGCCGCCCGCGAAGCGGCCGCGCCGGCTCGTCCTGCGGCCGGCGGTGGCGCTCGCCTGCTCCGTCGCCCTGCTCGCCGGCGGGCTCGGCCTGGGCGCGCTGCTGACCGGCGGCGGCGACGACGCGCCCGCCGGGCGCACGGTCGCGCTGACGCCGCTCGAGGGCGGCTCGACCGCCTCCGGGACGGTCGCGCTGACCGGCGAGGCGGACGAGCCGATGCAGCTGCGCGTCTCCGGCCTCGATCCGGCACGCGCCGGCGCGTTCTACGAGGCCTGGCTGCTCGGCGACGACGGCGAGCTGGTCGCGCTGGGCGCCTTCCAGGTCGACGCCGCCGGAGGCGCCACGCTGGACCTGCCGGTGCCGGTCGACCCGGAGCGCTTCCGCTACTTCGACATCTCGCTCGAGCCGGGGGACGGCGACCCGGCGCACTCGGGCGACTCGGTCCTGCGCGGCTCGACCACCTCCTGATCTTCCGGCGCCGTCGTACCCTTGAACCATGTCCACGTGCGACACAGGCGTGTGCGGCGCCGAGGCGCCGCCGCTGATCGGCCAGGTGCTGACCGGCACCGGCATGACGCTCGCGCAGGCCGCCGCGGCCCTGGAGCGCGGCGAGCAGCCGCGCCTGACCGAGCGTCCAGCGGCGCATCGTCGAGGACTGGGCAGCCGGCTAGCCGCACCGGCCTGAGCAGGTCGACGGGAGCGCCTGCCGGGAGCTCTCCCGCGGCGTCCGGTGCGACCGCGAAGCCCTCGCCCTCGCCGAGCGCGCCCGTCATGTGCGAGCCCTGGCGGGCGGTCGGGGTCGCCTCGAGCACGCCGTCGGCGGCGGGGCGCAGCGATGCGGTGAGGAACGTCGTGCGGCCGTCGGACGCGCGCGCCGGCGCCGCCAGCCGCCCGCGCTCGAGCCGCGGCCGCGCGCCCGTCTCGCCGGCCAGCCGCCGCAGCGCCGGCTCGATGAAGACGCAGAAGCAGACGATCGTGGAGAGCGGGTTGCCCGGGAGTCCGAAGACGAGCGTGCCGGCGCCTGTGCGCCCGAACCAGATCGGCTTGCCGGGCTTGATCTTCACGCGCCAGAAGACCTCGTCGACCCCGCAGGCGTCGAACGCCGGCCGCACGTGGTCGTGCGGGCCGACCGAGACGCCGCCGCTGACCACGAGCACGTCCGCGGCGAGCCCGGCCTCGACGGCCTCGATCGTGGCGCCGCGGTCGTCGCCGACGATGCCCTGATCCTCGACCAGCGGCGCCCGCCCGCGCGGCCAGCAGCCGCACCATCAGCCCGTTCGACTCGTGGATCCGCCCCGGCTCCGGCGGCGCGCCCAGCGGCAGCAGCTCCGAGCCGGTCACGAGCAGCCGCAGTCGCGGCCGCCGGTGGACCGAGACCGCGCCGACGCCGGCGGACGCCAGCGCGGACATCCGCGGCAGCGTGAGCACCGAGCCGGCGCCGGCCAGCACGTCGCCCGCCCGCACGTCCTCGCCGCGGTAGCGCACGTGGAAGCCCGGCGCCAGCGCGGCCGCGGGCGCCACCGTGCCGTCGCCGAGCGTCGCGTCCTCGGAGCGCAGGATCGCGTCGGCGCCCGCCGGGAGCGCCGCGCCCGTGGAGATCGGCGCGGCCGTGCCCGGCGCCAGCGCCTCGGCCGCGACCTCGCCCGCCGCGACGCCGCCCGTCAGCTGCAGCGGCACGCCCGGCGCGGTGTCGGCCGCCCGCACCGCGTAGCCGTCCATCGCCGAGCGGTCGAACGGCGGCAGGTCGACCGCGCTCGCCGCGTCCGCCGCGACCACGCGCCCGGCCGCGTCCGCGATCGCGGCCGTCTCCGGCTGCAGCGGCGCCAGCCCGTCGAGGACGAGCGCCAGCGCCTCGTCGATCGAGATCATCCGCCGATGCGGGACATCGTCCGCGCCGGCTGCACGAACCCGGGGTCGTTGACGTGGTGCTTGAGCTCCTTGGCCCAGACCGCGTCGCGGATGATCGTCTCGAGCTCCGCGTCCGACGCGCCCGAGCGCAGCGGCTCGCGCAGGTCGGTCTCGGTCATCGAGAACAGGCAGGTGCGCAGCTCGCCCTCGGCGGTCAGCCGGATCCGGTTGCAGTCGCCGCAGAACGGCGCGCTGACGGGGGAGATGAAGCCGATGTCGCCGCGCCCGTCGGCGAACCGGTAGCGGCGCGCGGTGCCGTGGCGCTCGCGGCCGACCGGCTCGAGCGGATACGCGGCGTGGATCAGGTCGCGGATCTCGGCGTTCGGGAGCACCTTGTCGCGCGTCCACGTGCGGTCGGCGTCGAGCGGCATGAACTCGATGAAGCGGACCTCGTAGGGGTTCTCGCGCGCGAACTCGGCGAAGCGCACGACCTCCTGCTCGGTGAAGTCGCGCAGCGCGACGACGTTGACCTTGATCGGCCGCAGCGACTCGTGCCGCTGGGCCGCCTCGAGCCCCTCGAGCACGCCGGCCAGCGCGTTGCGGCGGGTGAGCTGGAAGAAGCGGTCGGGCGCCAGCGAGTCGAGCGAGACGTTGACGCGCCGCAGCCCGGCGGCGACGAGGTCGTCGACCTGGCGGGCGAGCAGGTAGCCGTTCGTGGTCAGCGAGAGGTCGTGCACGTCCTCGATCGCCGACAGCCGCTCCACCAGCCGCCACAGCTCCTTGCGGACGAGCGGCTCGCCGCCGGTCAGCCGCACGTCGTGCACGCCCATCGCGGCCAGCAGCCGCACGAGCCGCTCGATCTCCTCGTAGCTCAGCAGCGCCGAGCGGTCGAGCCAGGGCAGGCCCTCGGCGGGCATGCAGTACTGGCAGCGGAAGTTGCAGCGGTCCGTGACCGAGATCCGGAGGTCGCCGATCGGGCGGCCGTGACCGTCGACTAGCGGCTTCATGAGCGGTGGAAGTCCGCCTTCCCGCCGGTCTTGTCGAGCAGCTCGATGCGCTCGATCACCACGCCGGGCTCGATGCCCTTGACCATGTCGTACACGGTCAGCGCGGCCACCGAGCAGGCCACCAGCGCCTCCATCTCGACGCCGGTGCGGTCGCGCGTGCGCGTCTCGGCGGTCACGGTCACGGTCCCCGCCGCGGCGTCGATCTCGATCGCCGGGTCGACGTGCGTGAGCGGCAGCGAATGGGCGAGCGGGATCAGCTCGTCGGTGCGCTTGGCGGCCTGGATGCCGGCGATCCGCGCGACCGCGGCGACGTCGCCCTTCGGGTTGTCCCCGGCGGCGACGCGGGCCGCCGCGGCGGGCGACATGCGGACGACGGCGCGGGCGCGCGCGAAGCGGTCGGTCGCCTGCTTCTCGCTGACGTCGACCATCCGCGCGTTGCCGGCTGCGTCCAGGTGCGTGAGCTGCGCTCCGTCCATGGACGACCCATGGTAAAGACACCGCGTACCGGCGCCGATCACCGGGGGGTATGCCGCTCGCCGTCGCCCTGTCGGAGGTCCTCGGGGCGTTGTCGTACGCGCTCGACATCACCGAGGGCGAACCGCCCGGTCACGCGGTCCGCACGACCGCGATCGGCATGCGGCTGGCCGAGCAGGTCGGCCTGCCCGAGGAGGAGCGCTCCGCGCTGTTCTACGCGCTGCTGCTCAAGGACGCCGGCTGCTCGAGCAACGCCTCGCGCCTGTCCTCGCTGTTCGCCGCCGACGACCAGGCGGCCAAGCGCGCCATGAAGGTCGCCGACTGGTCCAGGCCGGCCACGCGCGCGGTCTACACGTGGAAGTCGGTCGCGCAGGGCGGCGGCACGCTCGCCAAGGCGCGTCAGATGCGCCGGATCACGCAGGAGGAGGAGGTCACGCGCGAGCTGATCGGCACGCGCTGCGAGCGCGGCGCCGAGATCGCCCGCATGCTCGAGCTGCCCGAGCCGACCGCCGCCGCGATCCGCGCGCTCGACGAGCACTGGGACGGCTCCGGCCAGCCGCTCGGCCTGCGCGGCGAGCAGATCCCGCTGCTCGGCCGCATCCTCTGCCTCGCGCAGACCGTCGAGGTCTTCATCCGCACCGTCGGGCTCCCGGGCGCGCTCGCGATGGCGCTCAAGCGCCGCAACCGCTGGTTCGACCCGGCGCTGGTCGACGCGCTGCTCTCGATCCGCGACGACCGCGCGTTCTGGCGCCCGCTCGAGGACGCCCGCGCCGTCCCGGCGGTCGCCGCGTGGGAGCCGGTCGACCGCGTTCGCACGGCCGACGACGCCACGCTCGACCGCGTCGCCGACGCGTTCGCGCGCGTGATCGACGCGAAGTCGCCCTACACCGCGCGCCACTCGAGCGAGGTCGCCCGCTGGGCCGTCGCCACGGGCGCGGTCATGGGCGTCCCGGCCCAGGGGCTGCGCGACCTGCGCCGCGCCGGCCTGCTGCACGACATCGGCAAGCTCGCCGTCTCGAGCCGGATCCTGGACAAGCCCGGCAAGCTCGACCCGGACGAGATGGAGGTGATGCGCGCGCACCCGCGCCACACGCAGCAGATCCTCGAGCGCGTCGCCTGCCTGCGGGCGATCGTCGAGCCCGCCGCCTCGCACCACGAGCGGCTCGACGGCTCCGGCTACCACCGCGGCCTGGCCGCCTTCGACCTCTCCCGGTCCGCGCGGATCCTCGCCGTCGCCGACGTCTACGAGGCGCTGACCGCCGACCGCCCGTACCGCGACGCGCTGCCGCGCGAGGCCGCGCTGGGGATCATCCGCGACCAGCGCGGGACGGCGCTCTGCCCGGCGTCGGTCGACGCGCTCGAGGTCGCGGCCAACGGCTGGACGGCGGACGTGACGGTGCCGCAGCCGGCGGCTCAGAGCCAGCCGGACTTCTTGAAGCGCCAGTAGAGCACGCTGCAGATCGCCAGCACGACCGCGACGACGGCCGGATAGCCGTACTCCCACTCGAGCTCCGGCATGTGCTCGAAGTTCATGCCGTAGAGCCCGAACACCATCGTCGGGACCGCGATGATCGCCACCCAGGCGGAGATCTTGCGCAGGTCGCGGTTGTCGCGCAGCGTGAGCTGGGCGATGTTCGCCTGCAGGACGCCGGTCAGCAGCTCGTCGAACGCGGCGACCCGCTCGCTGTCGCGCCGGAGGTGGTCGAGCACGTCGCGGAAGTAGTCGCCGGTGCGCGGATCCAGCGGCAGCTTGGCCTCGCCCTCGGCGAGCCGCTCGATCGGGCCGATCGCCGGCGTCACGGCGCGCTTGAACTCGAGCACCTCGCGCTTGAGCCGGTAGATCCGCTCGGTCGGGCTCGTGCCGGCGCCGGAGAAGACCTCGGCCTCGACCTCGTCGACGTCGGTCGCGATCCCCTCGATCACGACCTCGTAGTCGTCCACGATCCGGTCGGCGATCGCGTACAGCACCGAGCTCGGGCCGATGCCCAGCAGCTCCGGGTGCGCCTCGAGGTCGAGCCGGACGTCGTGCAGCGGGCTCGCCTCGCCGTGGCGCACGGTGACCACGAAGCGCGCGCCGAGGAACACCATCACCTCGCCGATCCGCACCAGCTCGTCGCTGTCGACGTACTGCGCGGTCTTGAGCACCAGGAACAGCGAGTCGCCGAACTTCTCGAGCTTCGGGCGCTGGTGGGCGTGGACCGCGTCCTCGACCGCCAGCGGGTGCAGGTGGAAGTGCTCGCCGATCGTCTCGATGACCTCGGGCGACGGGTCGTGGAGGCCGATCCAGACGAACCCGTCGCGGCAGGCGGTCGCCTTCCCGAGCGCCGTCTCGAGCGGGATCTGGCCGCCCTGGCGGTGTCCCTCCTCGTAGACCGCGCAGTCGACCACGGCGCTGCTGACATCCTCGGGCGACAGCGGAGCGCGCTGTGGCCTGGCGGCCGCCGAGGCCGCTTCGGGGCGGCGCGGCAGCGGGAACCAGCGCGACTCGGAGGGCACGACCGCAGCGTACCCCCGCTAGAGGCGCATCGGGGCGGGGCCGTACGCGTCGGTGACGCGGCGGATCGCGGCCAGTGCCGCCTCGACCTCGTCGACCCACTCGTAGACCACGCCCTTGCACGAGAGCGGCTCGGCGCCGGCGGCGGTCATCCGGGCGAGGCCGCGGCGGTGCTCGGCTCGCCGCTGGTGTACACGCCGTCGTCGGGGACGGCCACGCGCAGCCCGCGGTCGAGCAGCGCGATCGCCGACTGCGCGACGCAGACGTCGCTCTCGAAGCCGACCAGCACAGCGGTCCCGCGGCCGCTGGCGGTGAGCGCTTCGATCGCCGCCGGGCAACCGCCGATCCCGAACGTCGGCTTCACGTGCGCCCGCGCATCCAGACGCTCGAGGATCCGCGCGTCGGTCGTGCCGTTGCGGGCCGGGTTCTCCTCGACGACCACCGCCGGCACCGCGAGCTCGGCCGCGTACGCGGCCAGCCAGGCGATCCGGTCGACGGTCGCGGCCGCGGCCGCCCGTTCGGCGTCGTCCATCGCCGGGTTGGCGGCGAACCCCGGCTGCACGTCGATCACGACGAGCACGCTGTCGTCACTGCTCACGAGTGGCATCCCGGTACGTCTAGCATCGGCGGCATGCGCGTCTCCGTCCGCCTCTTCGCCGGCCTGCGCGAGCGCGCCGGCACCGACCGGCTCGAGGTCGAGCTGGCGGAGCCGGCGAGCGTGGCCGACGTGCTGGCGGCGATGGCGCACACGCCGGTCGGCGCGCTGCGCCCGCGCGAGTGCGTCGTGGCCGTCAACCGCGAGTACGCGGACGCCGACGAGCCCGTCCGCGCCGGCGACGAGGTCGCGCTCGTCCCGCCGGTCAGCGGCGGTGCCGGACGGGTCCGGCGCGTGCGCGTGACGGCGGATCCGCTCGACCTCGCCGCCCTCGCGGACGCGGTGCGCGACCCGCGCGCCGGCGCCGTCGTGCTGTTCGAGGGCGTGACGCGCGACGTGCCCGAGCTCGACTACGAGGCCTACGCCGAGATGGCGCAGGCCCGGATCGAGGCGATCGCGGCCGAGGAGGCCGAGCGCCACGGCCTCTGCGCGGTCGCCGTCGAGCACCGCACCGGGACCGTCGCGCTGTCCGAGCCGTCGGTGATCGTCGCCGCGTCGGCGCCGCACCGCGGCGAGGCCTTCGCCGGCGCCCGCGCCCTGATCGACCGCGTCAAGGCCGAGGCGCCGATCTGGAAGGTCGAGCTGACCGCCGACGGTCCGCGCCGCGTCGAGGGCACGCTCCCGCCTACGTAGCGCGGCGGGCCAGCGGCAGGCGGCTCGGCGTGAACAGGGCGGCGACGAGCACCGCCAGGATCGGGACCGCCACGCCCGTGATCGAGCACGTTGGCCCAGGGGACCACGAACTCGGGCGACCCGGTCGTCGCTCGCGCGGTGAACGCGACGAACGCTCCGAGCAGCAGGCCGAGCCCGCAGCCGAGGCCGGCGATCAGCAGCGCCTGGCCGGCGGCGAGCGCGCGCCGCCGCCGCGGCGGGGCGCCGACGGCCGCGAGCGTCGCCAGGTCGGCGCGGCCCTCGGCGGCCGACAGGGCGACCGAGATCGCCACGCCGAGCAGCGTCACGAACGCCGCGGCGCCGGCCGCGATCAGCAGGATCGCGTCCTTCTCGTCCTGCGGCCCGCGCTCGATCACCGCGTACGCGCCGACGTCGTCCGCGGCTTGCGCCGCCTCGTCGAGCTGTGCCTCGGTGGCCGCCGGGTCGTAGGTCAGCATCACGCGCGCCGGAGCCGCCTCCCAGCCGTGTGCGCGGGCGGCGGCGGGCGCGAGGAGGGCGGACGGCAGGCCGAAGAGCGGGCGCTCGCGCGGGGTCAGGAGCGCCGGGATCCGCACGCTCTCGCCGCGCGCGTCGTCGATCCGCAGGCGGCCCTGGGCATCGGGCAGCGCGCTGTCGAACACCACGGCCTTGCCGGCGGCGAGCGCGGCGCGCTGCTCCGCGTCGAGCGGGCCGCCGGCGGTGATCTCCTCGACCGCGGGGTCGCCGGAGAGGACCAGCGGCCCGCCGCCGCCGGCGCAGTCGGACTCACCGCAGGCTTCCGGCATCGGGTAGAGCAGGCGCAGCTCGGTGTCGCTGAGGCCTGGCGAGTTGGGCGCGTCCAGGGCCAGCGGCCCGAGCGGTGCGCTCGCGCGGACGATCCGGCCGTCGGGCAGCGCCGAGGCGGCACGCGCGGCGGCCGTGTCGCGCGCCGCCGGCTCCGCGTCGCCGGTCTCGATCGTCATCACGCCCGCCGGGAGCTGCGGCACGTGCTGCAGCACGTCCGCGCGGAACGTGCCGGCGAGCGTGAAGGCGAGCACGATCGAGCCCGCCACGGCGACGGTGACGGCGCTCGTGGCCGGGCCGGTGCGATGGCGGTGGCGCGCCGCGTCGCGCACCGCGAGCCGCGCGGCGACGGGCAGCCGGCCGCCGGCGCGGGAGAGCGCGCCGATCAGCGCGGGCGCGACGAGCACGATGCCCGCGACCGCGAGCACGGCGCCGAGCAGCACGAGGCCGACCGGCCCGGTGGGGCTCGGGGCCGACGCGTACATCCCGCCGTCCTGCATGCGCTCGAGCGCGACGCGATAGGCCGCGAAGTCGTCGGCGAGCAGCCGCTGGCCGGCCAGTCCGGTGAGCGCGCCGGCCGCCAGCAGGGCAGCGCCCAGCGCGCCGCTGCGCCGGCGCGCCCTGCGGCTGCGGCGCACGCGCTCGGCGAGCGCGTCGACGGGTGTCATCCGCCCGGCGCCGATCGCGGGCACGAGCGCGGCGGCGAGCCCGGCGAGCACGCCGAGCAGGCCGGCTCCGGCGATCTCGAGCGGCCGCAGCTCCCAGTGCGCGATGTCGGCGTCGTCGAGGCTCACCCACAGCGGCTCGCCGGCGACCGCGGCGACGAGCCCGAAGGCCACGCCGATGGCGGCGCCGAGCGCGCCGAGCACGAGACCCTGGGCGAGCACGATCCTGCGCACGTGGCCGGCGCTGCCGCCGGCGGCGCCGACGAGCCCGAGCTCGCGCGTCTGCCGGCGCGTGCCGACGGCGAAGGCCGCGCCGGCGAGCAGCACGACCTCGAGGATGCCGAGGCCGGCGATCAGCGTGACGAGCGCCGCGGTGCGCACCGTGTCGATCGACACCGGCCCGCCGCCACCGCCGCCGCCCAGATAGCGCTCCGGGTCCGAGAACGCGGTGCGCGGGACCAGCGCGACGCCCTGCGCGGCCAGTCGCGGCCACAGCGCATCGGCGTCGGCGCCCGCGGGCAGGTCGACCAGGTACCCCGGACCCGGCACGGGGAGCATCGTGTAGCCGTCGGTCGCCTCGATCCGCCGGCCGAGGTCGGTTCCCGGGGCGGCGATCACCTGCTCGCAGGAGTGGCACATCGGCTCGCGGGCGAGGCCGCTCACCGTCGCCGGCGGCCCGTCGACGATCTGCACGACGTCGCCCGGCTCCACGTCGAGCCGATCGGCGAGCGCGGGGGAGAGGAGCAGCTCGCCGTCACGCGGCGCCCGGCCCGCGAGGAGCTCGCCCTCGTGCGCGAGCAGCGGCTCGTCGAGGTCGGCGACGACCGCGCTCGTGGCGACACCGCGCCGGCCCGCCTTGAGCCTCAGGTCGTGCGTCCGCGGCGCCGGCACGAGCCGCGTTCCGCGCGGCACCAGCGCCGCGACGTCGACGGACCGCGGGTTGCGGTCGCGCGGCCCGCCGCGCTCGATGCCGTTGACCGGGCTGAAGCCGGCGAGGTCGTCCCAGCGCGTCACGACGAGCACCGCGTCGGCCGCGCCCATGATCCGCGACGCGGAGCGGTCGCCGTCGCCGAGCGAGCGCGCGACCACGTCGACCATCGTGGCGCCGGCGACCGGGACGGCGACGAGCACCGCGACGAGCAGCGAGCGGCCGAGGTTGCGCCGGACCGTGCGCCGCGCGATCCGCAGCGCCGGGCGCCAGCCGCTCACGCGCGGCCTTCGAGCAGCGCCTCGACCGGCGTCGCGCGCCCGGTCTCGTCGACCATCGCGCCGTCGCGCAGGAACACCACGCGGTCGGCCCAGGCGGCGTGCCGCGCCTCGTGCGTGACGAGCACGCCGGAGGCGCCGCCGTCGCAGCGCGCGCGCAGCAGTCGCAGGACCCACTCGCCCGTGCGGCTGTCGAGCGCGCCGGTCGGCTCGTCGGCGAGCACGAGCCGCCGCGGGCCGACGAGCGCGCGCGCGATCGCCACGCGCTGGCGCTGACCGCCGGACAGCTCGTCCGGGAAGCGGTCGGGGACGTCGGCGAGCTCGACCTCCTCGAGCGCCGCGAGCGCCTCGCGGCGGGCGTCGCGCACGCGCACGCCGTCGAGCTCGCGCGGCAGCGCCACGTTCTCGGCCGCCGTCAGCGCCGGGATCAGGTTGAAGTCCTGGAACACGTAGCCGACGCTGCGGCGCCGCACGGCGGCCAGCTCGGCGCGCGACAGGCCCGCGAGGTCGACGCCCTCCACCAGGACGGTGCCGGAGGTCGGCGTGTCGAGCCCGCCGGCCAGGTTCAGGAGCGTGGACTTGCCGGAGCCGGACGGGCCCATCACCGCCACCAGCTCGCCCGGCAGCACGCCGAGCTCGACGCCGCGCAGCGCGTGCACCTCGGCGGCGCCGTGGCCGTGGACGCGGACGAGGTCGCGCAGCTCCAGGACGTACTCGATCATCGGATCGCCTCCCGGTCGGGCGTGGTCGACGGCGCGGGCGTCGCGGCCGGCGGAGCGGCGCGGCGGGCGCCGATGCGGGTCTCGCAGTGGTCGAGCCAGCGGACCTCGGCCTCCGCCTGGAAGATCATCGACTCGAGGACGAGCAGCCACGCCTCGTCGGTGACCTCGTCGGCCCGCACCTTCAGGCGCGTGAGGTCCTGGAGCGCACGCAGCGTGGCGGTGCGCTGCGCCTGCACGACCGCATGGACGTCCACGCCCGGCGTCGTCAGCGCGAGCGCGAGCTTGATCGCGAGCTCGTCGCGCGGGCGGCTCTGGCGCTCGACCGGGGTCGAGAACCAGCGCCGGACCTCCTCGTGGCCGGCGGCCGTCAGCCGGTAGGTGACGCGCGACGCGTCGTCGCCGTCGCCGGCGGGCTCGACGAGCCCGTCGCGCTCGAGCCGGGCGAGCGTCGTGTAGACCTGACCGATGTTCAGCGGCCAGGTCGAGCCCGTCGAGGCCTCGAACTCGGAACGCAGCTGGTAGCCGTACTTGGGGCCGCGCTCGAGGAGCGCGAGGAGGCCGTTGCGGATCGCCATATACGCAGTATGCATACCGCGTATATGGTCGTCAAGTCAGCGGTCGATCATCACCGACGTCGCCTTCACCGTGGCGGTCGCGCGCACGCCCTCGGCCAGGCCCAGCTCCTCGACCGCGTCGCGCGTGATCGCGGCGACCACGCGGTGCGGCCCGGCCTCGATCTCGACGAGCGCCATCACGCCGTCGACCTCGACCGAGCGGACCACGCCCGGGAAGCGGTTGCGGGCCGAGAGGCCGTCGCCGGTGGTGTGGCGGGCCGGGCGCGCGGACAGGCGCTCGACCTCGCTGCGCGGGACCCGCCGGCGATTGCGGGCGTCGCGCGCCGTCTCCAGGCGGCCGGCCTGGTCCCAGCGCCGCAGCGTGTCGGTGCTGACGCCGAGCGCCTTCGCGGCGTCGCCGAGGCTTAGATCGTCCATGTGCCCAAGCGTTGCATGCCTATGGGCGCCCTGCCGGCCACCACGTACCGGCCCTAACAAAACTAAACCGATGTTCTCGACTGGTTTGGTAATAATGCCCGCCATGCAACGACTCATCCCCCTGCTCGCCATCGCCGTCGCCGCCATCGTCATCGGCGGCTGTGGTGGGACCTCCGAGGACGGAGAAGCCTCGTCGGGAGGCGGCGACACCCGCCTCTCGCTCGTCGCCTACTCGACGCCCAAGGAGGCCTACGAGGAGCTGATCCCGGCCTTCCAGGCGACGGCCGAGGGCAAGGGCGTGAGCTTCGACCAGTCCTACGGCTCGTCGGGGGACCAGTCGCGCGCGGTCGCCAGCGGCCAGCCCGCCGACGTCGTCGCGCTGTCGCTGGCGCCCGACGTCGACAAGCTGGTCGAGCCCGGCCTCGTGGACGCGAACTGGGCCGACACGCCGACCGACGGGTTCGTGACCAACTCGGTCGTCGTCTTCGCGGTCCGCAAGGGCAACCCGAAGAACATCCAGACCTGGGACGACATCGTGAAGGAGGGCGTCGAGATCATCACGCCCAACCCGTTCACGTCCGGCGGCGCGAAGTGGAACCTGATGGCCGCCTACGGCTCGCAGACCGAGCAGGGCAAGTCGCCCGAGGAAGGCCTCGAGTTCCTGCGCAAGGTGCTCGAGAACACGCCGGTGCAGGACAAGTCCGCGCGCGAGTCGCTGCAGACGTTCGCCGGCGGCAAGGGCGACGTGCTGCTCGCGTACGAGAACGAGGCGATCACGGCGCAGAACGCGGACATCGAGCTCGACTACGTGATCCCGGATCAGACGATCCTGATCGAGAACCCGATCGCCGTCGTCACCGAGTCGGAGGCGCCGGAGAAGGCGCAGGCGTTCGTCGACTGGCTCGTGACGCCGGAGGCGCAGAAGATCTTCGCCGGCAAGGGCTACCGCTCGGTGCTCCCGGAAGAGGTCGACGAGGCGACGTACCCGACGCCCAAGACGCTGTTCGAGATCGATGAGTTCGGCGGCTGGGACGAGGTCAACAAGGAGTTCTTCGACGCCGAGACCGGCTCGGTCGCCGAGATCCAGCGGGACCTCGGAGTCTCCACTGCCGGCTGATGCCTCCACGGCGGGCCGGATTCCCCGCGCCCGCGCCAGGCCGGGAGGGCTGGGCGGCCCGCTGATCGCGGGCGGCCTGGCCTCGGCCTGGCTGACGCTGATCGTCCTGATCCCGCTCGCCGCCGTCGTCGCGCGCTCGCTCGACGGCGGCGTCGACGCGTTCTGGGACGCGGTGAGCTCGCCGCAGGCGGTCGCCGCGATCCGCTTCACGCTGATCGCGTCGCTGATCGTCGCGGTCATCGACGCCGTCATGGGCACGCTGATCGCCTGGGTGCTCGTGCGCGACGAGTTCCGCGGCAAGCGCTTCGTCAACGCGCTGATCGACCTGCCGTTCGCGCTGCCGACGATCGTCGCCGGGCTCGTGCTGCTGGCGCTCTACGGGCCGAGCGGTCCGATCGGCATCAACGTCGCCTACACGCGCGTCGCCGTGCTGCTGGCGCTGCTGTTCATCACGCTGCCGTTCGTCGTGCGCGCCGTGCAGCCGGTGCTGATCGGGCTGGAACGCGAGGCCGAGGAGGCCGCCGAGTCGCTCGGCGCCAAGTCCTGGACGGTGTTCCGGCGGATCATCCTGCCCGCGCTGCGGCCGGCGCTGCTGACCGGCGTCGGCCTGGCGTTCGGGCGTGCGGTCGGCGAGTTCGGCTCGATCGTGCTGATCAGCGGCAACCTGCCGTACCGCACCGAGGTCGCGTCGGTGCTGGTCTACGCGCAGATCGAGAGCGGCAACACGACGGGCGCCGCGGCGGTCTCGGTGTTCCTGCTCGCGGTGTCGTTCGGCGTGCTGCTCGGCATCTCGTTCCTGGCCCGCCGGACGGTGACGCGATGACGAGCCGCATCGGCCTGCGCGTCGTCGCCCTCGGCTACCTCGCGGCGCTGCTCGTCGTGCCCGTGGCGATGGTGTTCTACCGCGCGTTCGAGAACGGCTTCGGCGCCGCGTGGGACGCCGTGACCACGCCCGAGGCCCAGCACGCCTTCTACCTCACGATCATGGTGACGCTGATCGCCGTGCCGCTCAACGCGCGTGTTCGGCGTGCTGACCGCGTGGGTGCTCGCCCGCTACGACTTCCACGGCAAGCGGATCCTGGACGTCCTGATCGACCTGCCGTTCGCGGTCTCGCCGATCGTGGTCGGCCTGGCGCTCGTGCTCGTCTGGGGTCGCGACGGCTGGTTCGGCTCGACCGAGGTGATCTTCTCCACGCCGGGCATCGTGCTGGCCACGATCTTCGTCTCGCTGCCGTTCGTGGTCCGCGAGGTGCTGCCCGTCCTGCAGGAGGAGGGGATCGAGCAGGAGCAGGCCGCGAACACGCTCGGCGCGAGCGGCTGGCAGACGTTCTGGCGGATCACGCTGCCCACGATCCGCTGGGGCCTGACCTACGGCGTGATCCTCTCCACGGCCCGCGCGCTCGGGGAGTACGGTGCCGTGGCGGTCGTGTCCGGCAAGATCTCCGGCCGCACGGAGACGATGACGCTCTACGTCGAGGATCGCTTCCAGTCGCTCGACCTCACCGGCGCGTACGCTGCAGCCGTGGTGCTCGCGCTGCTCGCCGTGGCGGTGCTCCTGCTGATGACGCTGCTGCAACGACGACATGGAAGGATCTGACCGTGGCCATCGAGGCCCGTGAAATCACCAAGCGCTTCGGCGAGTACACGGCGCTCGACGACGTCAGCGTCGCCGTGCCCGAGGGCTCGCTGACCGCGCTGCTCGGGCCGTCCGGCAGCGGCAAGAGCACGCTCCTGCGCGTGATCGCCGGGCTCGAGGCGCCCGACAGCGGCACCGTCCTGATCGAGGGCCGCGACGTGACGAACGAGCCGGCGCGCAAGCGCGAGGTCGGGTTCGTGTTCCAGCACTACGCCGCGTTCAAGCACATGACGGTGGCGGACAACGTCGCGTTCGGCCTGAGCGTGCGCAAGCGCCCGAAGGCCGAGACGCAGCGGCGCGTGGCCGAGCTGCTCGACCTCGTCGGGCTCGCGCACCTGGGCAAGCGCTACCCGAGCCAGCTCTCGGGCGGCCAGCGCCAGCGGATGGCGCTCGCCCGCGCGCTCGCCGTCGAGCCGACCGTGCTGCTGCTCGACGAGCCGTTCGGCGCGCTCGACGCGCGGGTGCGCGAGGAGCTGCGCGCGTGGCTGCGGCGCCTGCACGACGAGGTGCACGTGACGACGATCTTCGTCACGCACGACCAGGAGGAGGCGATGGAGATCGCCGAGCAGATCGTGGTCGTCAACGAGGGCCGGATCGAGCAGACGGCGAGCCCCGCCGAGATCTACGACCAGCCGGCGACGCCGTTCGTGATGTCGTTCGTCGGGCCGGTCACCCGCTTCGGCGGCCGGCTCGTGCGCCCGCACGACGTGCAGGTGCTCGCGGAGCCCGCCGAGACCACCGCCCAGGCGGTCGTGACGCGGGTCGCGCGGCTCGGCTTCGAGGTCCGCGTCGAGCTGCTCCCGGCCGAGGGCGAGCCGCTCAGCGCACAGCTCTCGCGCACCGAGGCCGACCACCTGGAGCTGGCCGAAGGGCAGATCGTGCACGTGCGGGTGGATCCGACAGGAGCGCGGATCGAGACCGCGAGCGCATAAGCTGCCTGCGTGCGCGTCTCCGCCAAGACCGATTACGCCATCCGTGCCGCGCTCGAGCTGGCGGCCGCCGCCGACGAGAAGCCGGTCAAGGGCGAGCGGATCGCCACCGCGCAGTCGATCCCGCTGCGCTTCCTCGAGAACATCCTGATGCAGCTGCGCCACGCCGGCCTCGTCGAGAGCCGGCGCGGGGCGGAGGGCGGCTACCGGCTGGCCAAGCCGGCGGCCGAGGTGACGCTGGCCGACGTGATCCGCGCGATCGACGGCCCGCTGGCCGGCGTCAGCGGCTCGCGCCCGGAGACGCTCGGCTTCGAGGGCCACTCGGAGCCGATGAAGGACGTCTGGATCGCCGTGCGGGCGGCGCTGCGCGGCGTCCTCGAGCAGGTCACGCTGGCCGACGTCGTGGCCGGCGAGCTGCCGGAGCACGTGCGCGCCCTGGTGGCCGACGAGGACGCCTGGCTGCCGCACTGATGGTCCTCGGGACCCGCGCGCTCAACCGCGCGCTGCTGGCCCGCCAGGGCCTGCTCGACCGGCGGCCGGTCCCGCCGGAAGCGATGGTCGAGCACCTCGTGGGCCTGCAGGCGCAGGTCCCGCAGCACCCGTACTTCGCGCTCTGGTCGCGGATCGAGGGCTTCGACCCCGAGGCGCTGGCCGCGCTCGTGGAGCGCCGCGAGGCGCTGCGGATCGCGGTCATGCGCTCGACGATCCACCTCGTGACGGCGGACGACGCGCTGCGGCTGCGCCCGCTGATGCAGCCGGTGATCGAGCGCAGCACGCGCGGCGTGTTCGGCCGCCACTGGAAGGGACTCGACCTCGAAGCGGTGACGGCCGCCGGGCGCGCGCTGCTGGACGCCGAGCCGCTGCCCAACGCCGCGCTCGGGCGGCGGCTCGCGGAGCGCTGGCCCGATCGCGACCCGGAGGCGCTCGTGCAGGTCGTGCGCACGTTCGTGCCGCTGGTCCAGCCGCCGCCGCGCGGCCTCTGGAGCCGCAGCGGGCGCGCCCTGAGCGTTCCCGCGGAGACGTTCCTCGGGCGTCCGCTGGCCCGCGACCCGTCGATCGACGCGGTCGTGCTGCGCTACCTCGGCGCGTTCGGGCCGGCGTCGGTGCAGGACGCGCAGCGCTGGTGCGGCCTGACCCGGCTCGGCGAGGTGTTCGAGCGGCTGCGTCCGCAGCTCGCGACGTTCGCGGGCGAGGACGGGCGCGAGCTGTTCGACCTGCCGGACGCGCCGCGGCCGGACCCGGCCACGCCCGCGCCGCCGCGCTTCCTGCCGGAGTACGACAACCTGCTGCTCTCGCACGCCGACCGCGGCCGGATCCGGGCGGCCGAGGACCGCTGGGGCCATCTGAAGCGCGGAGGGGCCGCACTTCGGCACCGTGCTCGTGGACGGCTTCCTCGGCGCGATCTGGCGGCTCGTCAAGGAGGGCCGGGCGACCGTGCTGCGGATCTGGCCGCTCGCGCCGCCCGCCGGCGCCGACCGCCGCGCCGTGATCGCGGAGGGCGAGCGGCTGGCCGCGTTCGCCGGGGCGGGTGCGGTCGAGCTGGTACTAGGCTCAGCCTGAGCCATGCCACGCCCGCCGCTGTTCCTGGGGGTGCTCGTCGCGATCGCCGCGCTCGCGCTGACGACGCTGCTGCTGTACCCGCTCGGCGATGTCGCACCCGCCGTCTCGCTCGGCGTGCTGTACCTGCTCGCGGTGCTGCTCGTCTCGACGCTGTGGGGGCTCTGGCTGGGCGTCGCGACCGGCCTCGCCGCGGCGGTCGCCTTCAACTTCTTCCATCTGCCGCCCACGGGCGAGCTGACGATCGCCGACGCAGAGAACTGGGTCGCGCTGCTGGTCTTCGTGGTCGCGGCCGCGGTCGCGTCGTCGCTGTCGGAGCTGGCGCGCTCGCGCGCCCTCGAGGCCGACCGGCGCCGCCGCCAGGCCGAGCTGGCGGCCGAGCTCGCTCGGTTGCTGCTGGGCTCCGCCGAGCCGCTCGAGACGCTGCCGGCCGCCGCCAAGCGGATCGCCGACGCGCTCGACGTCGACTCCGCCGCGGTCGTGCTCACGCCGCCCGCCGAGGGGGATCCGCGGTACGCGGTGATCGCGCTGCGCCCGCGCGGCGCGCTCGTCGTGCCCGCGAGCGCCGCCGAGCACGCGCGCGAGCGGGTCGTGCCGGCGCTCGAGCCGCTGCTCGCGGCGGCGCTCGAGCGCGAGACGCTGACGCGCGAGGTGGTGGAGACGAGCGCGCTGCGGCGCAGCGACGAGGTCAAGACCGCGGTGCTGCGCTCGGTCTCGCACGACCTGCGCTCGCCGCTCACGGCGATCCTGGCCGCGGCCGACGCGCTCGGCTCGCCGGCGCTCGAGGCGGACGATCAGCACGACCTGGCCGAGGCGATCGCCACCGAGTCGCGGCGGCTGGCGCGGCTCGTCGACCAGCTGCTCGACCTCTCGCGGCTGCAGGCCGGCAGCGCCGAGCCGCGCCAGGACTGGACCTCGCTCGACGAGATCGTGCGCGCCGCGGTCGAGGACGTCGGCGTGGACGGCGCGCGGGTGCGGCTGGCGATCGACCCCGAGCTGCCGCTGATCCGCGCCGATGCCGCGCAGCTGCAGCGGGCCGTGGCGAACCTGCTCGAGAACGCGCTGCGCTACGGCGGCGACCGGCCCGTCTCGGTGCGGGCGCGGGCCACCGGCGGGCGCGTGCTGATGCGCGTCGTCGACCAGGGGCCCGGCATCCCGCCGGCCGAGCACGAGCGCATCTTCACGCCGTTCTACCGCGCGCCGGGCGCCGCCGGCGGCGGCTCCGGGCTCGGGCTGGCGATCGTGCGCGGCCTGATCGAGGCCAACGGCGGGCACGTGCGCGTCGAGTCGCTGCCGGGGCAGGGGACGTCGTTCGTCGTCGAGCTGCCGCTGCCGGCGCCGGTGCCGGCATGAGCCGGCGGATCCTGGTGGTCGACGACGAGCCGCAGATCCTGCGCGCGCTGCGCGTCGTGCTGCGCGAGGCGGGCTTCGAGGCCGTGCCGGCGGAGACCGCCGAGGAGGCGCTCGACCGCGCCGCGATCCGCCCGCCCGACGCCGCGATCGTCGACCTCGTGCTGCCCGACGGCGACGGGGTGGAGGTGACGCGGCGGCTGCGCGAGTGGAGCGCGATGCCGATCATCGTGCTCTCGGCGGTCGGCGACGAGGGCGAGAAGGTGCGCGCGCTCGAGGCGGGCGCCGACGACTACGTCACCAAGCCGTTCGGGCCGCGCGAGCTCGTCGCCCGGCTGCAGGCCGCGCTGCGCCGCACCGACCGCCCGGCCGACGAGCCGGTGATCAGCTCCGGCGACCTGACCGTCGACCTGGCGGCGCGGATCGTGCGCGTGGCCGGGGAGGCGGTGCACCTGACGCCGATCGAGTTCGACCTCCTGCGCACGCTCGCCCGCAACCGCGGCCGGCTGCTCACCCACCGCGCCCTGCTCGTCGAGGTCTGGGGCCCCGAGTACGCGAACGACACCGCGGTGCTGCGCACGCACATCGCCAACCTGCGCCGCAAGATCGGCCCGCAGCACGTGCGGACCGACCCCGGCGTCGGCTACCGCTTCGCGGCTTGACGAGATCTTGATGCCGCGCCGGTGCATCTGCACGCGGCCTTGACGCGCGCGGATCCACCATCAGCGGCATGTTCGTCGCTTCCATCCTCGACTCGCTGCAGGACGTCTCATCGCTGGTCTTCGCGCTGCTCGCGTTCTCCGCGCTGTTCCTCCTGATCGAGGCGTTCGATCGCGTATGAGCCCGGCCGAGATCGTCGGGCTCCTGATCGCGCTCGCCCTGTTCGCCTACCTGCTGATCGCGCTCGTGCGCCCGGAGCGTTTCTGACATGACCGCCGCCGGCTGGCTCGAGATCGGGCTCTTCGTCGCGATCCTGACCGCGCTGACGCCCGTCCTCGGACGCTACCTCGCGTGGGTCTACCAGCGCCCGCACGGGCAGCCGCAGCAGGACTGGAAGCGCTACGCGCGCTCCGTCCTGGTGTCTGAGCGCCGTGTTCTGGCTGCTGCTGTACGTGCTGCTGCGGCTCGAACGACGGATGCCGCCTGGGACGTGTCGTTCAACACCACGTCGTCGTTCGTCACCAACACGAACTGGCAGTTCTACGCCGGCGAGACCACGCTCATCGAACTTCACGCAGATGTTCGGGCTGGCCGTGCAGAACTTCGTGTCGGCCGCCGTCGGCATCTCGGTCGCGATCGCGCTGATCCGCGGCCTCGCCGCGCGCTCCGGCTCGTCGCTGGGCAACTTCTACGTCGACCTCTTCCGCTCGCTCGTCTTCGTGCTGCTGCCGATCTCGGTCGTCTTCGGCCTGTTCCTCGTCACCCAGGGCGTGCCGCAGTCGATCGACCTCCCGGTCGCCTCGCAGGAGGTCATCAAGCTCCTCGGCACCAACGGCGGCGGCTTCTTCAACGTCAACTCGGCGCACCCGTTCGAGAACCCGACGTGGCTCTCCAACTTCGTCGAGATGCTGCTGATCCTCTCGATCCCGGCGGCGCTGACCGCGACCTACGGCCGCATGGTCGGCAACCGCCGCCAGGGCTGGACGATCTTCGGCGCGATGATGGCGCTGTTCCTCGTCGCGGTCACGGTCGTGTACATCGCCGAGACGGGTCCGACCCCGGCGATGGACGCGGCCGGCATCTCCGGCGTGAACCTCGAGGGCAAGGAGGAGCGCTTCGGCGCCGCCTCGACCGCGCTCTTCGTGGTCGTGACCACCGCAGCCTCGTGCGGTGCCGTCAACGGTGCCATGGAGGCGCTCTCCGGCATCGGCGGGCTGGTCCCGATGGCGCAGATGCAGACCGGCGAGGTGATCTTCGGCGGCGTCGGCTCGGGCCTCTACGGCATGCTGATGTTCGCGATCCTCGCGGTCTTCCTGTCCGGCCTGATGGTCGGCCGCACGCCGGAGCTGCTCGGGAAGAAGATCGAGGCGCGCGAGATCAAGCTGACGATCTTCGGCACGATCGGCGTGCCGCTGCTCGTGCTGGCCACGACCGCGCTGGCGATCGGCACCGAGTACGGGCAGACGTCGATCTACAACAGCGGCCCGCAGGGCTTCTCCGAGACGCTCTACGCCTACACGTCGCAGGCCAACAACAACGGCTCGGCGTTCGCCGGCTACACCGGCTTCCTCCAACCCGCCGACGCCGAGCAGTTCGGCGTCACGTTCGCCAACGTGCTCGGCGGGTTGGCGATGCTCGCCGGACGCTTCCTGCCGCTGCTCGCGGTGCTCGCGATCGCCGGCTCGCTCGCCGGCAAGCGCGTCGCCCCGGTGAGCGCCGGCACCTTCCGCACCGACGGTCCGACGTTCGGCGTCGTGCTGCTCGGCGTGGTGTTGCTCGTGGCGCTCCTGACCTTCGTCCCCGCTCTGCTCCTCGGACCGGTGGTCCAGGGCATGACCGACCAGCTCTTCTGACATGCGTGAACTGAGAAACGCCGTGATCGCCGCCCTCGCGCTGACCGTGGTGCTGGGGCTGGCGTACCCGCTCGCCATGACGGGGGTCGCGCAGGTCGCGATGCCCGAGCGCGCCGACGGCGAGAGCCGGCTCCTGGCGCGCGACTTCTCGGACGACGACGGGGCCTTCCAGGCCCGGCCGTCCGTGACGGAGTACGCGGCCGACGCCACGTTCTTCAACAACCAGGGCCCCAACCAGCAGGCGCTCGCCGACCAGCTCTCCGGCTTCGTCGACGAGTACCTCGAGCGCGAGGGCCCGTTCAACCCCGGCCTGCAGGCCGGCGACATCCCGCCGGACGCGGTCACCACGTCCGCATCCGGCGTCGACCCGCACATCTCCGAGGCCAACGCCGAGATCCAGGCGAACCGCGTCGCGGAGGAGCGCGGCATCCCGCGCGAGCAGCTGCTGGACCTGATCGAGGACAACTCGAGCCGGCCGCTGCTCGGCCTCGCCGGTGAGCGGTCCGTGAACGTCGTCGAGCTCAACGCCGCACTGGAGGCCCGCTGATGTTCGAGCGCTCGATCCTGCGCGGGGCGATCCTCGCCTCGTTCGGCAAGCTCGACCCGCGGCTGATGCTGCGCAACCCGGTCATGTTCGTGGTCGAGGTCGGCGCGGTGATCGTCACGATCGCGTGGGTCGTCGGCGGCGACGAGCCGGGCTGGTTCACCTTCACGATCGCGGTCTGGCTGTGGCTGACCGTGCTGTTCGGCAACTTCGCCGAGGCGATCGCCGAAGGCCGCGGCAAGGCCCAGGCCGACTCGCTGCGCGCGATGCGCGCCGAGACCACGGCGCGGCTGCGCGACGGCGGCGAGAAGCCGGCGGCCGAGCTGCAGCGCGGCGACGTGGTCGTCGTCGACGCGGGCGAGGTCATCCCCGGCGACGGCACGGTGATCGAGGGGATCGCCTCGGTCGACGAGTCGGCGATCACCGGCGAGTCCGCGCCGGTGATCCGCGAGGCGGGCGGCGACCGCAGCGCGGTCACCGGCGGCACGCGCGTGCTCTCCGACCACATCGTCGTCGAGATCACGCAGGAGCCGGGGCAGTCGTTCCTGGACCGCATGATCGCGCTGGTCGAGGGGGCGGCGCGGCGCAAGACGCCGAACGAGATCGCCTTGTCGATCCTGCTCTCGGGCCTCACGATGGTGTTCCTGGCGGTCGTCGTCAGCCTGCGCCCGTTCGCCGACTTCGCCGGCACCGAGCTGTCGCTGACGGTGCTGATCGCGCTGCTCGTGGCGCTGATCCCGACCACGATCGGCGCGCTGCTGAGCGCGATCGGCATCGCCGGCATGGACCGGCTCGTGCGCCGCAACGTGCTCGCGCTGTCCGGCCGCGCCGTCGAGGCGTCCGGCGACGTCGACGTGCTGCTGCTCGACAAGACCGGCACGATCACGCTCGGCAACCGCCAGGCGGCGGCGTTCGTGCCGATGCCGGGCGTCGCCGAGGCGGAGCTGGCCGAGGCGGCGCAGTACGCGTCGCTGGCCGACGAGACGCCCGAGGGCCGGTCGATCGTCGTGCTCGCCAAGCAGTACGGGATGCGCGAGCACGAGTTCGAGCAGCGCAACGCGCGCTTCATCCCGTTCACCGCGCAGACGCGGATGAGCGGGGTGGACCTCAACGGCACGCGGCTGCGCAAGGGCGCGGGCGACGCGATCGTGAGGTTCGTCGGCGACGAGGGCGGCCACCTGCCGCCGGAGCTGGATGCGGAGCTCGACCGGATCGCCCGCTCGGGCTCGACGCCGCTGGCCGTCGCCCGCGACGCCCAGGTGCTGGGCGTGATCGAGCTCAAGGACGTCGTCAAGGACGGCATGCGCGACCGCTTCGACCGCCTGCGCAAGATGGGCATCCGCACGGTCATGGTCACCGGCGACAACCGGCTCACCGCGGCGAAGATCGCCGACGAGTCGGGCGTCGACGACTTCCTGGCCGAGGCGACCCCGGAGGCCAAGCTCGAGCTGATCCGCGCCCAGCAGGCCGAGGGGCGGCTCGTGGCGATGACCGGCGACGGCACGAACGACGCGCCCGCGCTGGCGCAGGCCGACGTCGGCGTGGCCATGAACACCGGCACCCAGGCCGCGCGCGAGGCGGGCAACATGGTCGACCTCGACTCGAATCCGACGAAGCTGATCGAGATCGTCGAAGTCGGCAAGCAGCTGCTGATCACGCGCGGCGCGCTGACGACGTTCTCGATCGCCAACGACGTCGCCAAGTACTTCGCGATCCTGCCGGCGATCTTCGCCGCCACCTACGGCGGCGCGCTGGCCGGGCTGAACGTGATGGACCTCGGCACGCCGCAGTCGGCGATCATCTCGGCGATCGTCTTCAACGCGATCGTCATCCCGCTGCTGGTGCCGCTCGCGCTGCGCGGCGTGCAGTACCGGCCGCTCGGCGCGACCGCGCTGCTGCGCCGCAACCTGCTGATCTACGGCCTCGGCGGCCTCGTCGCGCCGTTCGTCGGCATCAAGCTGATCGACCTCCTCGTCCACAATGTGCTCGGAGCGTGACCGGACATCACAAGGTCTTCCTGGGCATGGCCGCCGGCGTCGGCAAGACCTACCGGATGCTGCAGGAAGGCAAGGCGGCGCTCGAGGCGGGGCGCGACGTCGTGATCGGCTACCTCGAGCCGCACGGCCGCGCCGAGACCGAGGCCCAGGCCGCGGGCCTGCCGCTGATGGCGCGGCGGCGGGTGCGCCATCGCGACATCGAGCTGCAGGAGATGGACCTGCCGGCGATCGTCGCGCGGCGGCCCGAGCTGTGCCTGATCGACGAGCTCGCGCACACGAACGCGCCCGGGGTCGAGCACGGCAAGCGCTACGAGGACGTGCGTGACGTGCTCGCCGCCGGCATCGACGTGTTCTCGACGGTCAACGTCCAGCACCTCGAGTCGCTCAACGACCAGGTCGCCGAGCTGACCGGCGTGCGGGTGCGCGAGACGTTCCCGGACTCGGTGCTGTCGGAGGCCGACGAGATCGTGCTGGTGGACCTGACGCCCGCCGCGCTGATCGAGCGGCTGCAGGCGGGCAGGGTGTACCCGGCAGCGCGGGTACCGGCGGCGCTCAACGGGTTCTTCCGGGTCGAGAACCTCGAGGCGCTGCGCGAGGTGTCGCTGCGCCAGGTGGCGGAGGACGTGGAGGCGAAGCGGCTCAAGGGCGGCGTGCTCGCGCCGCGCGAGGACCGCATCGCCGACAGCGCGGCGCCGCAGGCCGTGGCCGAGCGGCTGCTCGTCCTGGCGACGCCGCAGCCGAAATCGCAGCGGGTCGTCCGCCGCGCCTGGCGCAGCGCCCAGCGGCTCGGCGCGGAGCTCGACATCCTGGTGGTCGTGCGCGCCGCCGTCCGCCGACGAGCGCGAGCAGATCGACGCGCTGCACCGGCTGGCCTCGCTGCTCGGCGCGCAGGTCATCGTCGAGGAGGACGACGATGTCGCCGAGGCCGCCGCGCGCACCGCCCGCGAGCGCGGCACCACCTACGTGCTGATGGGCACGCCCGCGCCGCGCTCGCCGCTGCGGCGGCTGTCCGAGCCGCTGCCGGAGCGGCTCGTACGGCTGCTGCCGGGCGTGGACGTGCGGATCGTCGCCGACCGCTCCAAGCGCGAGCGTCCAGCGCGATGAGCGCGATCCCTCTCGCCGAGGCCCTGCTGCTCCTGACCGGCGCTGTGGCCGGCGTGTTCGCGACGCTGTACGGGTTGCGGCGCCGCGCACGACTGCGGACGGCTCCTGCACGGCGGATCCTGTTCCCATACGTCGGCGCGCAGCTCTCGCTGCCGGCACTCGACGCGGCGCTGCGGATCGCGCGCTTCGAGGACGCAGCGCTCGTGCCGGTCTACCTGGCGCCGGTGCCGATGGCGATGCCGCTGGAGGCGCCGATGCCCCGTGTCTGCGACCGCGCGTTCGAGCTGCAGGAGGCGATCGAGCAGCGCGCCGCTGCGGTCGACGTGCCCGTCGACGGGCGGATCGAGCGCGGCCGCACGGTCCGGCACGCGCTGCGCGCAGCGCTCGCAGCCGAGCGCTACGACCGGATCGTCGTCGCGGCGGCGAGTACGAAGACGGACGGGCTCAGCGCGGACGAGGTCGCCTGGTTGCTCGAGCACGCGGAGGCCGAGGTCGTGGTCCTGCGTCCGGACAATCGCGACTACGCTGCCGCGCATGCTCCGAGCCCTCCTCGCCGCCTGCCTGCTCTGCCTCATCGCACCCGCGGCCGCCTCGGCGATCCCGCCGGGGCTCAGCGGTGACGAGCCGATCAGCGTCGCCGGGCGGACGATCACGCTCGCGCGAGATCACGCGCTGGGCCCGGATCTCGGCGCGCGCCGACGGGCGGGGCGCGAACCGCGCGCGATTTCGAGGGCGGCGGGCTGCTGGTCATCGTACCGCTGGCTCGAGGGCGAGGCCGCACGCCGCGGGATCGAGGTGTCGGCGCGGCAGGTCAGCCGCTCGTTCCGGCGCCAGAAGCGCGCCGCGTTCCCGGACGACCGCGACTACCGGCGCTTCCTGCGCGCGATCCGGCCAGACGGACGCCGACGTCCGCTATCGCGTGCGCGTCGACCTGCTGTCGAACCGCATCCGTGACGAGGCGATCGGCGGAGCAAAGCGGTCGCGCGTGCAGCAGCGCCGGCTCGAGCAAGTTCGTCGTCGCCTTCTTCGCCCGCTGGCAGCGCGCAGACCGCTCTGCACGCCGCGGTTCGCGCGCGCGCTCGAGGACTGCGGCAACTACCAGACGGTGTCGAACAGCAGCTCGTAGAGCAGCGCCTGGGCGGCGAGCGCTCCGAACAGCCAGCGGGTCGGCTTCGCCTGGGTCGCCGCGGCGCGAGGCAGACGAACGGGGCGAGGAAGAGCCAGATCCGCTCGGTCTCGGCCTTGGTGAGCCCGAGCACGGCCGCGATCGCGATCACCGCGAAGATCGCGAACGCCAGCGTCTCGAGCCGCACCAGCGCCTTCAGCGCGAGGTAGGCGAGCGGGAGCCCGAGCACGAGCAGGAACGCGGTCGGCGAGCCGAGCAGCCAGTACCAGTACGGCCGCAGCGAGGCGATGCCGGCGCGGTAGACCTCCTCGGTCGCGCGGATCGTGCCGATCGGGTCGAAGCCGCTCGCGGCGAACAGCAGGCCGTAGAACGCCAGCAGCACGGCAGCGCAGAGCGCGGACAGCGCGACCGCGGTGCGCAGGCCGTCGCGGCGCCAGGCGACGATCGCCGCCCAGGCGCCGACCGCGAGCAGCGACCACGCGAAGAACGACGCGACCGCGAGCGCGACAGCGCCGGCCGCGCGCGCGGCGCCAGCCGCGGGCGGCGAGCGGCCACGCGGCGAGCAGGCCGAGCGTCATGAACAGCGCGTCGGCGGAGGTCGCGCCGTAGAGCAGCGCGCCGGGCGCGAGCGCGAGCAGCAGCGCCGCGACCCGCGCCCGCGGCTCCTCGAGCACCTGGCGGGCGAGCAGGTACGCGAGCGGGCCGCTCAGCGCCCCGACGCCGATGCACAGCGCCGCCATGCCGCCCGGCGAGTCGATGCCGAGCGCGTCCAGCGTCAGCAGCAGCCCCGGCGGGTGGCCCGCCACGTGGACCGGGAAGCTCGGCACGAGCTCGGCGAAGCGGTCGAGGAAGAACCCGGAGCCGAAGCTGAGCGCGCCCAGCGCCGGCAGGTACTCGTTCTTGGCCTCGAACGACCCGCTCGGGGTCGAACACGCGGCTCCACTCGGCCGTCCCGCCGTCGCCCGCCGCCAGCGCGAGCCGCAGGATCAGCGTCAGCGCGAGCGCCGCCGCGCCGAACGCCCACGCCGGCACGCGCGGGTCGAGCAGCCGCGGCACGAGCCAGACCGCGCCGGCGAAGCACGCCACCGAGACGACGATCAGCGCGTCGCGCCCGCGGGTCCCAGTTCCCGAGCGCCGGGGGATAGGGGACGCCGAGCGGCGTGTCGGTCGCGCGCCGCACGTACAGCCCGACCGCGACGACCACGACCGCGACGACGCCGGCGAGCGCGGGAACGCCCGCGCGCCACCGTTCAGTGCCTGCCAAGCTCATCCGGATGCGCAGGGTATGGGTGGGCGCGGTCCTGGCCCTGGGGATGTGCGGGCTGCGGCTCGACGACGTTCGTGGGGGATCTGCCGCCGGCGGCCGAGCCCGCTCGCTCGCCCGCCCTCGGCGCCGAGCCGGCCGGGCGCGTGGTGCCGGTCGGGAACCGGCCGGAAGGGATCGTGGCCGACGCGCAGACCGGTCTCGTGGCGGTCGGGCTGCGCGAGCCGGACGTGCTGGCGCTCGTCGACTCCGCCACCGGCGACGTGACCGAGCGCGTGCCGCTGCCCGGCGCCCCGCGCCACCTCTCGCTCGCCGCGCCCGGCGGGCCGGTGCTCGTGCCGGCCGAGCGCGCCGACGCGCTCGTGCGCGTCGCCCTGCCGTCCGGGCGCGGCGGACGAGCTGCCGGTCGGCGTCTTCCCGCACGACGCGGCGGCCGCCCAGGGCCGCATCTTCGTCGGCGACGAGCGCGGCAACACGCTGTCCGTCGTCGACGGCGACGACGTGCGAGCGGTTCCGCATCGCCACGCAGCCCGGCGGCGTCGCCGAGATCGCCGACGGCGACGCCGTCGCGGTCGTGTCCGTGCGCGAGCGGGTGCTCGAGATCTTCGACGCGCGCACGCTCGAGCGGCGCGGCCGCGTCCCGGTGGGCGCCGGCCCGACGCACGTCGACCGGCGGCTCGCAGGGGCGCGTCTACGTGGTCGACACGACCGGCGACGGCCTGCTGGTGGTCGAGACGCGCCCGGACGTCCGGGTCACGCGCCGCGTCGCGCTGGAGGGCGGGCCCTACGGCCTGGCCGTCGACCGCGAGCGCGGGCGGCTGTGGGTCACGCTGACCGAGACGAACGAGGTCGTCGAGCTCTCCGGCGGCGCGCGGCCGCGGATCCTGGACACGTATCCGACCGTGCGCCAGCCGAACACCGTCGCGGTCGACGAGCGCAGCGGCCGCGTGTTCGTCACGGGCACGGCGGACGGGGTGCTTCAGCTCCTCGACCCCCGCCGGACGCCGTAGACGACGGCCGACGCGACGAACAGCGCCGCGCTGACCAGCAGCCAGCGCTGCGCGTAGCCGTCGTACTCGAGCCCGCTGACGGCGCGGTACGCGCCCTCGCCGCGCCCGCCGATCGTCCCGAAGAACACGACGAGCATCAGCAGCGACAGCGCGGCGGGCACGCGCACGTAGTTGATCCGCGGGCCGGCGGCGCGCCGCATCGCCCGGTCGGCGCCCGAGTACAGCGGCAGGACGCACGAGGTCGTGCAGCACGACGGCCGCGACGAGCCACGCCACGATGTTGCGCCGCCTGGCGCGCGCCGAGGATCTCGATCAGCGCCCACGCGCACAGCGGCAGCAGCGCCAGGTGGGCGAGCAGGTGGAGCGGGCCGGCGCCGTAGAGCCGCTGCATCACGCCCCCGCGAAGTCGATCGAGGCCACCCACTTGGTGTTGTGGACGCCGGGCACCGCCGGGGCCATGATCCGCGCCGGGTAGCCGTGGTCGAGCGGCAGGTCGGCGCCGTTGACCGCGAGCGCGAGCAGCGCGTCCGGGTCGGCGAGCGTGTCGCCGCTCAGGGAGGCCTTGGAGAGCACGCCCGCCGGCTGCAGCGAGCGCACGAACGCCTCGGGCGCCGCGACCGCGCCGACGAGCCGCCCGAGCTCGGAGCAGCCGGACGCCGGTCCAGGTCTGCGTGGTCGACCAGCCCTCGACGCAGCCGAGCGTGATCTTCGCCGTGTGCTGCGGCAGCGCGAGCAGGTCGTCGCGGCTGAGCCGGCGCTCGCGGCCGCCGTAGGAGAGCGTGAGCCGGTAGGCGTCGCCGGTCATCTCCGGGGTGATGCCCGCCCGCGCGGCGGTCTTGTTGACCGGGAAGCTCTCGCGCCGCGGCGCCAGGAACGCGAGCGAGCGCAGCGGGCCGCCGATCGACGAGCCGGCGTTGGCGGCGAGCAGCAGCAGCGAGGCGCCGCCGGCGAACGCGAACAGCCCGCGGCGGCTGATCGTCGGCGGATCGGGGTCGACGGCGACGAGGCCGCCGTGCTCGTCGCCCGGCTCCGGCCGCGTGTGCGCGAGGTCGTCGCGCAGCGGCTTCAGCCATCCGCGCGTCCGGTACGCGCGCACGATCACCGGCGTCTTGGCCAGCACGTGGATCACCAGCGCGGCGGTGAACACGACGGCGCCGTAGTAGTGCGCGACCACGAAGTTGAACTTGAACGCGTACCAGTACTGCATGTTCATGATCCCGGTGGCGAACTGGAAGATCGCGCTCGCGACCAGCAGCGCGATCGACAGCCGCTCGATCGCCTGCGCCGGGCTGGCGACCGGCGGCCACGCGAACAGCCGCGGGATCACCGACCACAGCTTCGCCAGCAGCACCGGCACCGCGACCAGGCCGACGTTCACGTGCAACCCCTGGTTGAGCGCGAACAGCCAGCTCGGGCCGGACGGCCAGCCGAAGTTCAGCGGCAGGTCCACCGGCACGATCGCGTTCGCCGGCGAGGTCGGGCTCGTAGGCGACGTGCGAGAGGAAGCCGGTGACGATCACGATGCTCACGAGGACGAGCAGCACCGAGCCGAGCGCCGCGGTCAGCCACGGGCCGCGGAGCGGCGAGCGCCAGAACGTCGGCCGGAACGGTCCCGGCGGCGTGTTCATGGCCTGCGCAGTCTGGCGAACCAGCGATCGCCGGCGCGCAGCACCGCCGTGCGGCGCAGCCCCGCGCGCTGCGCGAGCGGCTCGATCCCGTCGACGCCGACCCGCGCCCACGCGAACCACTCGCTGACCACGTCGTGCGCCTCGATCCGGATGCGCGTCCGCTCGGTCGGGCAGCCGGGGCCGTCCAGCTCCACGAGCGCCGACCCGCCGGGCGCCAGGAGCTGCCGCGTGCGCCGCAGCAGCAGCGCGGGCGCGCCGCCGATGCCGATGTTCCCGTCCAGCAGCAGCGCGGTGCGCCAGCGGCCGACGTCGGGCACGCCCGCGAACACGTCGCCCGGCATGGCGTGGGCGCCGCGGTCGCGTGCCAGCCGCACGGCGACGGGGGAGAGGTCGACGCCGAGCCCGCGCTTGCCGGCCTCGCGCAGCGCTTCGAGGTGGCGCCCCGGCCCGCAGCCGAGGTCGAGCACCGGCGCCTCGGCCAGCTCGAGCACGGAGCGGTCGGCGTCGTCGACCGTCGCCGACCCAGCGGTCGAGCGGCATCGGCTCCAGGGTGCCGTCGGCCGAGCGCACCCGCGCCCGCGGCGCCGGCCCGGCTCCGAGCACGTGGTCGACCGCGGTGGCCAGCAGGCGGCCGTACAGGGCCGCCGCGGAGGTCTCGATGCCGGCGCCGGCCAGCTGCACGGTCACGCCGCGGCTCCCGCGACAGCTCGGCCGCGAAGCGCCCGCCGGGCGCCGCGGCGGCGACGGCGCGCGCGTCGGCGATCGTGTCGACGTCGCGCAGCGGCGGCAGGATCGCGGTGCGCAGCCCGAGCGCCTCGAGCCGGGCGCGCTGGACGGCGCCGGTGCGCGCGTCGCTCATCGGCACGCCGTCGAAGCACGCGCGCGTCCGGCCGCGCGAGGCCGATGCCCCAGTAGCCGCCGTCCAGGGCGGCGCCGAACGCCGCGTCGTGGTCGTCGAGCGCGGCGAGCCCTGCGTCGAGCAGCTCCGGGGTCACCTGCGGCGTGTCCATGCCGACGAGGAACGCCCGCTCGCCGGCGTCCGCGAAGCCCGCGGCCAGCCGCTCGGCGAGCCCGTCGCCGCGCTGGGCGATGACCTCGAACCCGGGCGGCACCCAGCGGCCGGGCCGGCCGTCGAGCACGAGCACGCGGCGCCCGGGACGGCGGGCGGCCAGCGCGGCCGCCAGCGTGTCGGCCAGCGCGGCCGCGGCGAGCGCCGCCGCCTCGTCGGGCGTGCAGGGAGGGGAGAGGCGGGTCTTGACGCGCCCCGGCACCGGCTCCTTCGCGATCACGAGCAGCGCGCTCAACCGAGCACCCCCGCCATGTCGCGCACCGCGCGCACCGTGCCGCGCACGGTCCCGGTGACCTTCGAGCGGCCCGGACCGCGGCAGGTAGCCGCACCGGCACCTCCTCGACCCGCCAGCCCGCGCGCGCCGCGCGGATCACCATCTCGAGCGGCCAGCCGAAGCGCCGGTCCTCGATCCCGAGCGCCAGCAGCGGCTCGCGCCGCGCCGCGCGCATCGGCCCGATGTCGGTCAGCGCGATCCCGCTGCGGCGCCGCAGCTCGAGCGCCAGCGCCCGGTTCGCGAGACGCGCGTGCAGCGGCCAGGCGCCGCCGCCACCGCCCGAGCGCGCGCCCAGCACGAGGTCGGCCGTCCCGCGCTCGACGCGCCCGCTGACCAGCGGCAGGTCGCCGCGGGTCGAACGAGGCGTCGCAGTCCATGAAGCAGACGATGTCCGCCGTGGCGGCGCTCAGCCCCGCGAAGCAGGCGGCGCCGAACCCGGGCACCGGCTCGTGCACGACGCGCGCGCCGAGCGACGCGGCCAGCTCGCCCGAGCCGTCCGTCGATCCGTTGTCCACCACGATCGGCGAGTAGCCCGCGGGCATGCGCTCGAGCACCCACGGGAGGGCTTCGCGCTCGTTGAGGACAGGCAGCACCACGTCGGCCATAGCCCAGTCCATTACCCGGTTTGCGGGCCACCGCCCCGATCGGATCACTACGGTTCGGCGCCATGCCCGGCCCGATCCTGGTCACCGGCGGCGCCGGATTCATCGGCTCGCACGTCGTCGACGCGCTGCTCGAGCGCGGCGACGCGGTTCGCGTGGTCGACGCCCTGCTGCCCGCCGCGCACCGCGAGCGGCCCGACTACGTCGATCCGCGGGCCGAGTGGATCGAGGGCGACCTGCGCGACCCGGCGACCGCCGCAGCGCGCCGTGGCCGGCGTCACAGCGGTCTCCCACCAGGCGTCGATGGTGGGCCTCGGCACCGACATCGGCGACATCGCGGACTACGTCGGCCACAACGACCTGGGTACCGCGAACCTGCTGAAGGCGCTCGCCGGCAGCGGCTTCCGCGGCCCGTTCGTGCTCGCCTCGAGCATGGTCGTCTACGGCGAGGGCCGCTACGCCTGCCCGCGGCACGGCGTCGTGGCGCCGCCGCCGCGCAGCCCGGCGGACCTCGACGCCGGCCGCTTCGAGCCGGAGTGCCCGGTCTGCCGGGCGCCGCTCGAGCCGCAGACCGTCCCGGAGGACGCCCCGCTGGACCCGCGCAACGTCTACGCGGCCACCAAGGTCGCCCAGGAGCACCTCGCGACGGCGTACGCGCGCGAGACCGGCGTCACGGCGACGGCGCTCCGCTACCACAACGTCTACGGCCCGCGGATGCCGCGCGACACGCCGTACGCGGGCGTGGCCAGCATCTTCCGCTCCGCGCTCGCCGCCGGGGACGTCCCGAAGGTCTTCGAGGACGGCGGCCAGCGCCGCGACTTCGTGCACGTGCGCGACGTCGCCCGCGCCAACCTGCGCGCGCTCGACGCCGGCGAGCCGGGGGCGTTCAACGTCGCCAGCGGCACGCCGCGCACGATCCTCGACATGGCCACCGCGCTCGCGCGCGCGTTCGGCGAGCAGCGCGAGCCGGAGGTCACCGGCCAGTGGCGCGCGGGCGACGTGCGGCACGTGTTCGCCTCCGCGCAGCGGGCCGCCGAGCGGCTCGGCTTCCAGGCCCGGGAGCCGTTCGACGCCGGCATGGACGAGTTCGCGGCCGCTCCCCTGCGAGCATAGGGCGCCTTATGACCCGGATCGCCATCGTCGGACACGTCGAATGGATCGAGTTCGCCCGCGTCGATCACGTGCCCGTGCCGGGCGAGATCGTGCATGCGACCGAGTGGTGGCAGGACGTGGGCGGGGGCGGCGCGGTCGCCGCCGTGCAGGCGGCCAAGCTCGCCGGCGGCGCCGACTTCTTCACCGCGCTCGCCACGGACGAGCTCGGGCGCCGCTCGCAGGAGCGGCTCGAGGAGCTCGGCGTGACCGTCTTCGCCGCGCCGCGCGAGGGCGGGCAGCGCCGCGGCTTCGTCTACCTCGACGCCGAGGGCGAGCGCACGATCACCGTGCTCGGCGAGCGGATCGTGCCGCACGGCGACGACGACCTGCCGTGGGAGCGGCTCGACGGGGTCGACGGCATCTACTTCACGGGCGGCGACGTCGGCGCGCTGCGCCACGCCCGGCGCGCGCGCAGGCTCGTGGCCACGCCGCGCGCCTACGACACGCTGCGGGCCGGCGGGGTGCGAGCTCGACGCGCTCGTGCGCTCGGCCAACGACCCGGGGGAGCAGCACGCCGGCGAGGACCTCGTGCCGCCGCCGCGGCTCGTCGTCTCGACCGCCGGCAAGGAGGGCGGGCAGTGGGTCGGCGCCGACGCGGTCTCCCATCTCTGGAAGGCGGCCGAGCTGCCCGGCCCCAAGCGCGACTCCTACGGCGCCGGCGACTCGTTCGCGGCCGGCCTGACGTACGGCCTGGCCGTGACCGACGATCCGGACGGAGCGCTGGCGATCGCCGCCCGCTGCGGCGCCGCGAAGCTCACCGGCCGCGCCGCGTACGAGAACCAGCTCACCGCCGCCGACCTGTGAGCGAGTTCGACGCGGACACGCGCGTCGAGCCGGCGGGCGACGGCGTCTACGACGCGACGGTCACCGACCGCTGGAACGCGCTCGGCGGCGGCGCCAACGGCGGCTATCTGCTCGCGCTCTGCGTGCAGGCGCTGGCGCGCGAGCTGGCGCCGCCCGACCCGCTGGCGGTCTCGGCGTTCTTCCTGCGGCCCGGCGAACCCGGCCCCGCGCAGCTGCGCACCGAGATCGCCCGCAGCGGCCGCCGGGTCGCGACCGGCGAGGCCCGGCTGATCCAGCAGCAGCGCGAGATCGTGCGCGCGGTCGCGTCGTTCTCCGACCTCGCGGCGGCGGACGGGCCGACCGACGTCCGCAACGCGCCGCCCGACCTGCCGCCGCCCGAGGACTGCGTCGACCTGACCGCCGGCGGGAGCCTGCCCGGCGTGACGATCACCGACCGCTTCGACTACCGGTTGCCGCAGCTCCCCGGCTGGGTGCAGGGTGAGCCGACGGGCGAGCCGCACTCGGAGTTCTGGATCCGCTTCAAGGACGGCCGCGCGGCCGACACGATCGCGCTCCCCGGCGTCGTCGACGCCGCCGCGCCGGTGCTGCTCGAGCTCGGCCACGCGTCGATCACCGTCGAGCTGACCGTGCACGTGCGCGGGCGCCCGGCGCCGGGCTGGCTCGCCTGCCGCGTCTTCACGCGCCACCTGATCGACGGCTTCCACGAGGAGGACTTCGAGATCTGGGACGGCGCGGGCAGGCTCGTCGTCCAGTCGCGCCAGCTCGGCCTCGTGACGGGCTAGAGCCTCAGCGCATAGGCCGCGACCGGCTCCGGCTCGGCTCCGCAGGACAGCGGACGCTCGCCGGCGACCGTGCGCCGCAGCTCCGCCGCGAAAGCCTGCCCGCCGGCGTACAGGTGGACGCGTGCGGTGTCTTCGCCGCGCGGCTCCACGCTGTCGATGCCGACCTCGTCGACCCCGCGCAGGCCGAGCTCGCGGCGCACGAGCACGTCGGCCGCCTGCACCGCCCACGGATCGCCGACTCGGCCGCGCAGGTGCTCGAGCGCGATCTCACCGCGCTCGAGGTCCGCCACGATGCCCGGCCCGGCCGCCGCGGGCACGCGCCCGAACGCGAGCCCGTGCGGGAACGCGAGGAACGTCGCGGCGTAGCGGTGACCGCCGATGTGCCCGATCTCCCACGTCGCCTCCGGCCGCGCGGCCTTCAGCGCCCGGGCCAGCGGCCGCCCGCGGGCCGCGCAGCAGGGGTCGCGCCTGCCGTGCGTGCAGACGGCGTACAGCGGCCCGTTCCAGCGCGCGGCGTCCGAGCCGCCGAGGTCGAGCTCGAGCACGTCCGCGGCGCGGCCGAGCTCGTAGCGCTCGAGCCGCCCCGGCCCCGCCAGGAACGCCACGCACGGCCCCGCGTCCGAGCGCCGCGAGGTCCGCCGGATCAGGTGCACCTTCACGCCGGCGTCGTCCGCCCGGGCCAGCAGCGCCCGCGCGACACCCTCGTCGAGGTCGCTCGTCGTGACGGCGTTGCGGCCGCGCCACGGCCCGTCCTGCTGGAGAAGCAGGAAGCGCGACGCGGTCGGCGCCGTCGCAGCCAGGTCGTCGCCCACGCGCTCGGCGTGGACGGAGCAGGGGACGGCGCTCACCGGCGCTTGATCGGTGCCCGCGCGGGTACCGGCTCCGGCACGCCGCGGCGGCGCGTGCCGGGGGCGGGGCGCAGGTCGCCGCCGTGGTCGCGGCGGCGGGTCGACCAGGGCTTGGCGTCGGGCAGCGGCAGGTCGAGCCCGCCGGTCGGTCCCTTCGGCTTGTCGGGCACGGGCGTGTTGCCGTCACCGCCGCGGCCGTCGTCGTCGGAATCGTCGTCGTCGTCGCGCAGCCGGAAGAACCACACCAGCCAGACGATCAGCGCCCCGATGTCGAAGACACGGAGCCCGACCATGAAGATCCACCCCTCCAGCGTCACCTCGACACTGGAGGCTAGCCCCTTCGAGGAGCGTGTGGAAGCCGATTTCAGGCCAGCCAGGTCGCGAGCAGCCTGGCCGCGATGGCGAACGGCGGCGGCGTGGCGAGCGAACTGGGCTCCCCGCGCAGCGCCGCGGCGACGTCCGCGCGAGCGAACCAGCGCAGGTCGTCGAGCTCGTCGTCGACGCGCTGCGGCTCGCCGCCGACCCAGGGCGCGAGGAACGCGATCATCAGCGAGCTGGGGAACGGCCACGGCTGCGAGGCCAGGTAGCGCGGCGGCCCGACCGTCACGCCGGCCTCCTCGCGCACCTCGCGCGCGACCGCCGCCTCGAGGCTCTCACCGGGCTCCACGAAGCCGGCCAGCGCGGAGTAGCGGCCGGGCGGCCAGCTGCGCTGGCGGCCGAGCAGCACGCGCTCGTCGCCGTCGGTGACGAGCATGATCACGACCGGGTCGGTGCGCGGGTGGTGGAGCGTGCCGCAGCGCGGGCAGGCGCGCGCGACGCCGCCGCCGCGGACCTCGGTCTCGGCCCCGCAGGCGGAGCAGAAGCGGTGCCGACGGTGCCAGTTGATCAGCGCCGCGGCGTGCGCGGCGAGGCCGCCTTCGGCCTGGGGGAGGGAGGCGGCCGCGAGCCGCAGCCCGATCGGGCGCGTGCCGAGGTCGGCGCGCGGCGGTCCCTCGCCGCGGGCCGCGACCGGCGGCGGCACGGCGCCGTCGTGCGGCGCGTCGGCGTCGACGGCGAAGACCGGGCCGGCGTCGTCGAGCCCGAGCAGCAGCGGCTCGCCGCCGCCGGCGTGCTCCAGCGGCACCAGCGCCAGCCGCTCGTCGCCGTCCACGTGGATGCCGGCGTCGCCGGCGATCACCGCGCGCGCCGCCGGGTCCTGCGCCTGCGCGGCGATCCAGTCCGCGTCCTCGCGCCGCTCGGCGACGCGGTCGAGGACCTCGCCGGTGAACGTGATCACGAGGCGCGGGCCCGCTCGTCGAGCGGGAACGTCATGCACACCTCGGTACCGCCCTCGGGGACGGCACTGACGGAGAACGACTGGGTCACGTTGGCGATCAAGGGCAGGCCGAGGCCTGCGCCCGGGCTGTCGGTCCGCGGCTGCATGCCGACCCCGTCGTCGCTGACGGTGATGCGGAGCGCGCCGTCCTCGACCTCGAGCGTGAGCGCGAACTCGCCGGGCGGTGGCTTGCGGTAGCCGTGCAGGACGACGTTCGAGACCGCCTCCGACACCGCGATGCCGACCGCGTCACGCACTTCGCGATCCGCCCCGGCCGCCTGTGCCGCCGCGCTTGCGGCCTTCCTCGCCGCGCCGACGTGCTCCGCACGCGCCGGCCACTTCTTCTGCCATCGAATCACTCAGATGCCTGCTACCCGGCGGAGCGATGCCCCTCACCGGACGCTGACCGGCATTCGCTGGACCGCGTTGTTGGCGTAGCCGCCGACGTTCCAGTGCGGCGCGTCCGGCTGGCTGCGGCCGCTGGCGTCGGTGGCCCGGCAGCACAGCACGTGCTCGCCCGGCGTGCGCGCTCCCACTCGAACGACCACGGCGCGCCACGCGGCCGGGCCCGGCGGGTCGCCGAGCTCTGCGTCGATCCCACGTGCGCGCCGCCGTCGGTGCTCACCTCGACCCGCTCGATCGGCGCCCAGCCCGACCAGGCGCGGCCTTCGAGCCGCACGCGGCCGGCGCGCGAGGTGCCGGCGCCGCGTCATGAAGTCCGGGATGCCGGGCGGGCACGATCAGCGAGCGCGGCTCGATCCGCGTGACCGGCGTGCCCGGCTCGTCCGGATCGCTGACGCATGCGGTACGCCGTCGGCCTGCTGGTAGCCGTCGAACGGCTCGGTCGAGCGACGGTGATCGCGGTCGAGCCACTTGACGCGCGGTCATGCCGTACCAGCCGGGGACGACGAGCCGCAGCGGGAAGCCGTGCTGGGGCGGCAGCGGCGCGCCGTTCATCGCGTAGGCCAGCAGCACGTCGTCGCGCTGCGCGTCGGCGAGCGGCAGGCTGCGCTCGTAGTCCTGCTCGACGCCGCCCTCGACGCCGCGGTCGAGGCCGGTGAACACGACCTCGACGCGCGTCGTCGAGCAGGCCGGCCTCGGCGAGCAGCGGCGCCAGCGGCGTGCCCGTCCACTCGGCGGTGCCGACCGCCTCGACCAGCCACGGCTGGCTCACCGGCCGCGGCTCGAGCCGCGCGCGGCCGTTGCCCGCGCACTCCATCGTCACGGGCACGGTGACCGCGTCGCGGCGCGCGCAGGTCCTCGAGCGAGAGCTCGAGCGGCCGCTCGGCCCGGCCGCCGACGCGTCAGCCGCCAGGCGGCCGGGTCGACGACCGGGATGTCGTAGTGGACGAGCAGGTAGTGCAGGCCCACGCGGCGTGATCTCGTGGCGCAGCGCCTCGAGCGGCATGCCGTGGTTGCGGGCGGCGAGCTGCAGCTCCTCGAGCGAGATCCCTTCGGTCATCCTCCGATCACATCACGCCGGAGGAAGACCGTGAAGGCCACGGCCACCGCGGGGACGCCGTAGAGCGCCGACACCCAGGCCGCCCGGACGACCGGCGCCCAGTCGATCGGCTCGCGCAGCAGGCCCTGCCAGGCGTTGAACTGCTCGGACAGGAGGTACGGGTGCAGGAACTCGAGCGCGTTGATCGAGCCGAGGATCTGCAGCAGGATCGAGACCATCAGCGTGCCGACGACGGCCGCCGCGGAGTTGCGCGTGAGCGTCGACAGCAGCAGAGCGATGCCGGCCATCGCGACTCAGCGGCAGCGCGTACGCGAGCGTGCCCGCGAACGTCAGGTAGAGCGCCTCGCCGACGCCGACGGTCGTGCCCGACAGCGTGGTCAGCGGCTCGAAGCCGTAGACGAGGCCGCCGGCCACGACGCCTACGGCGGTGTACGCGAACAGCGCCACGAACGTGTAGATGCAGCGCGGCGATCACCTTGCCGGCGAACACCTGCCAGCGCTCGACCGAGCGCGTGAGGATCGTCTTCAGCGTGCCGTTGTGGTCCTCGGCCGCGACGATGTCGCCCGCGACCAGCGCGGTGATCAGCGGCAGCAGCCAGAGAGCACCGAAGAACAGGCACACGAGCGGGATCGCCAGGCCGGACTCGCGCACGTACTCGCCGAACGGGACGCCCTCGGGGCCGCCGCCGGAGTCGGCGAGCAGCGCGACGACGAAGATCAGCGGCACGGTGACGGCGGCGCCGAGGCCGAGGAAGGTGCGCTTCTGGGCGACCAGCTTGCGCAGCTCCCAGGCCAGCACGGCGCGGGTGCCGGGGCGCCGGGCGGTGGCGGGCAGGGCTTCGGCGCGGTCGATCGCGATCGCCTCGGCGCTCATGACTCGGTCATCCTGAAGAACAGCTCCTCGAGCGTGGCGGTGCGTGCGTGCAGCGCGCGGATCCCGACGCCGGCCTGGCCGAGCGCGATCGACAGGTCGCCGACGGCGCGCTCGGCGGCGGCGAACGTGAGGTGGTCGTGTGCGGCCTCGACGTCCTCGACACCGGGGTGGGACGCGGCGATCTCGGCGGCGCGGACGTCGTCGGTCGTGCGCAGCTCGTAGCGGCCCGCGGTGGTGGCGATCAGCTCCGGCAGCGAGCCCTCGTAGAGGACGCGGCCGTTGCCGACGATCGCGACGCGGTCGCACAGCTCCTCGACCTCGGCCATCAGGTGCGAGGAGAGCATCACGGTGATGCCCTGGCCGGCGAGCCGCTTCACGAGCCGGCGCATGTCGCGCATGCCGCCCGGGTCGAGGCCGGTGGTCGGCTCGTCGAGCAGCAGCAGCCGCGGGTCGCGCAGCAGCGCGCCGGCGATGCCGAGGCGCTGGCGCATGCCGTGCGAGTAGCCGCCGACGCGGTCGCGTCGCGCGGTCGGCGAGGTCGACCGTGTCGAGCGCCTCGTCGATCCGCCCGGCGGCGCCGCCGCCGTCGAGCGCCGCAGCCATCTCGAGGTTGCGGCGCCCGGTCAGGTAGGGGTAGAAGCGCGGCGCCTCGACGAAGCCGGCGACGCCGTCCAGGGCGCGGACCCCCTCCTCGAGGGGGTCGCGCCCGAACAGCTTCGCGCTGCCGGCGTCGGGCCGGATCAGGCCGAGCAGCATGCGCAGCGACGTGGTCTTCCCGGCCCCGTTCGGGCCGAGGTAGCCGTAGACGTCGCCGGCGCTCACGGTCAGGTCGACCTCGTCGACCGCCGTGATGTGCGCCGTAGCGCTTGACCAGGCCGCGCGCCTCGATCGGGGGAGCGCTCATCGCAGCCCCCGCGCGGCGTTCTCGGCCGCGACGGGCGGGACGGAGCCCGCGACCATGTAGGCCACGCCGTCGCGCTCGAACGAGACGATCGTGCCGAGCGGCGTGGCCAGCTCGGTGCCGGTCGCGCCGTCGATGTTCACCTGCGGGAGCTGGAAGCCGCCGGTCGACGGCTCGTCCTCGCCCTCGCGCTCCGGCGCGGCGGTCTGGAACACGAGGATCGCGCCCATGCCCTCGCCGTAGACGCTGAGCGCGCCGGCGCCGCCGTCGCTGCGCACGAGCTGCACGCTCTGGCGCGGGAGCCCGGCCAGCTCGTCCGGCGCGGCGACCGTGAAGTCGACGCGCCGCTGGACGGCCGCGAGGCCGCGCACGTGGCGCTCCTGCTCGCCCTTCGCGCCGGCGACCGGCGGGTCGATCTCGACCACGCGCGCGTCGGCCGGCGGGTCGGCGGAGAGCGCGGAGGCGGGGAGCTTGCCGTACTCGACGTCGGTCGCCTCGAGCTCGAGCACCGGCTGCTCGTCGCCCTGCGCGAACACGGCGGCGCGCAGCGGCACGCCGCGGGCGGCGTCCCAGGCCAGCTCGGCGGCGCCGAGCAGCCCGCCGTCGTCCTTCGGGGCGATCCGCACGGTGTAGCTCGGCTGCCCGCCGGTCGTGCCGGGCTGGGCGCCGGACAGCGTCCAGGCCTCGGCGATCCGGGCGAGCCCGCGGCGGACGCCGGCCAGGGTCGGCTCCTCGCCGCCCTCGCGCTCGTCCTTCGCGGCGTGGCTGGGCATCGTGTAGACCGTCTCGGACGCGGGGTCGTACGCGGTCAGGCGCTCGCCGTCGTCGGCGATCTGGGCGTCGCCCGCGTCGGACTGCAGCTCGAGCCGGAAGCGGCCGTCGCCGGCCAGCCAGAGCCGGCCCTCGGCGCCGGTGGCGAGCGGGGAGGCGCCGCCGTTGTCGGGCAGCGAGCCGCCGGGCAGCAGGCCGTTGGTGAACTCGATGCGGGCGCTGACGCCCGCGGCCTCGGGGGCGCGCAGCGCGTCGAGCACGGCGCGGTCGAGGGGCTTGGGGGCGGGAGCGGAGCCGGCGCCGTCGAGCGCGGCCTGGGCGATGCCGCCGCTCACGGCGAGCACCACGAGCGAGGCGGCGATCACGTAGAGGCGGCGTGTGGAGGTGGTTCGGAGTCGTCGCATGGGGAGGGGTCCTCGTCAGATGTTGACGGTCGGGTTGTACGTCTGCGCTGTGAGAGTTCTCTGAGAGCTGGACGCGCCGATGACGCGCTGGCCGCGGTCGCGGGCGAGCATCGTCCACAGCCAGCGGGTCACGGTCACGAGCCGGTTGCCCCAGCCGAGCAGGTAGCGGACGTGGACGACGGCCCAGATCAGCAGCGCGATGCGGCCGCTGAAGCGGATGCCGGCGGCCGAGCCGACGGCGCGGTTGTGGCCGATCACCGCGAGGCTGCCCTTGTCGAGGTAGCGGAACGTGCCGGGCGTCGTGCGGCCCTTCACGCGGGCGCGGATCGTGTGCGCCGCGTGGCGGCCCTGCTGCATCGCCGCGGGCGCGACGCCGGGGACGCCGTCGACCGCGGCCATGTCGCCGACCGCGAACACCTCGGGATGGCCGGGGAGGCTGAGGTCGCCCGCGACCTGCAGGCGGCCGTGGCGGTCGAGCCGCGCGCCGGCCGCGTCGGCCAGCGCGCGCGCGAGCGGCGAGGCGGAGACGCCCGCCGCCCAGATGACCGTGCGGGCCTCGACGCGGCCGCCGCAGGCCAGCTCGAGCCCGTCGGCGTCGAGCGCCGCGGCGGCGGCGCCGGTCTGGACGTCGACGCCGAGGCGGCCGACGTCGCGCTCGGCCTTGGCGCGCAGCGGCTCGGGGAAGTCGGCGAGCAGCTCCGGGCCGGCCTCGAGCAGCGTCACGCGGGCGTCGGCGGTGTCGATCGCCCGGTAGTCGCCGCGCAGCGTGCGCCGCGACAGGTCGGCGATCTGGCCGGCCAGCTCGACGCCGGTCGGGCCGCCGCCGACGACCGCGAAGCGCAGCCACGCGGCGCGCTCGGCGGGTTCCTCGGCCAGCTCGGCGAGCTCGAACGCGCGCAGGATCCGCGAGCGGATCTCGCGCGCGTCCTCGAGCGTCTTCAGCCCGGGCGCGAGCTCCGCGCCGTCCTCGGGGCCGCGGTAGCCGTGCGTGGCGCCGGCGGCGACGATCAGGCTGTCGTAGGGGAGGGCGTGCGGCTCGCCGTCGGGCGCGGTCGCGAACACGCGGCGCTGCTCGAGGTCGATGCCGTCGACGTCGGCGAGCACGACGCGCGCGTTGCGCTGGCGGCGCAGGATGCCGCGCAGCGGCGGCGCGACCTCGCCGTCGGTGAGGATGCCGGTCGCCACCTGGTAGAGCAGCGGCTGGAACAGGTGATGGTTGGCGCGGTCGACGAGCGTGACCTCGACAGGCGCCCGTTTGAGCGCCTTGGCGGCATAGAGCCCGCCGAAGCCGCCGCCGACGATGACGACGCGGTGGGGAGGATCAGGAGCGGGGGTCATGGGGCGCAGTTCTACGGGCGCCCATTGAGATGTCTCTGAGAGGAAGGTCGATCGTGAAGCGCGCGCCGTCGACGCGGACGCTGCCGCCGTGGCGCTCGGCGATCGCGCGCACGATCGCGAGCCCGAGGCCGGAGCCCTCGCCCTGCGCGCCGGGCGCGCGCCAGAAACGCTCGAACGCGTTCGCGGCGAGCAGCGGGGAGAGGCCGGGGCCTTCGTCCTCGACCGCGATCCGCGCGCGATCCTCGTGCCGGCTCGTCGTGATCGTGATGTGGCCGCGGCCGTGCTTGCGGGCGTTGCGGACGAGGTTGCCGACCGCGCGCTCGAGCGCGGGGCGCTCCCCGTCCACGTGCACGGTCTCGCCGGCGGCGTGCGCGTCGGGGTCGCCCGCCGCCGCCTCGCGGGCCAGCTCGGCGAGGTCGACCGTCTCGCCGCGGACCGGCGCGGCGGCGTCCTCGCGGGCGAGCGCGAGCAGGTCGTCGAGCAGCGCGCTGAGGCGGGCGGCGTCGGCCTCGATGTCGGCCAGCGCCTCCGGATCGGCGCCGTGGCGTGCGACGTACGCGGCGTTGCCGCGCAGCGCGGTCAGCGGCGTGCGCAGCTCGTGCGAGGCGTCGCCGACGAACCGCTGCTCGGCCTCGCGGGCGCGCTCGAGCGAGGCGAGCATCGCGTTCAGCGTCTCGGCCAGCTCGCCGACCTCGTCGCGGGCGGGCGGCACCGGCAGGCGCTCGGCGGCGTCGCCGCTGCGCTCGATCGCTCGCGCGCCGGTCGAGAGCCGGCGCAGCGGCGCCAGGGCGCGGTAGGCGAACAGCGCGGCGAGCGCGACCGCGATCAGCGCCGCGACGACGGAAGCGATCAGCACGAAGCGGCGGGTGGTGGAGAGCGTCTCGCGCATCTCGGTCGTCGTCCCGGCGACGATCACGGCGCCGCCGGCCGCGCTGCCCCGTCCGAGCTCGCCCAGCGGCGCGGCGTAGAGCCGGATCGGGTCCGGGCCGAGGCGGGCGTCGCCGTGGCCGGCCGTGCGGTCCTCGAGCGCGCTGCGGACCGGCCCGGCCGCGGGCAGCACGCGGCTGCCGAGGCCGCTCGAGCGCGCGACGATCCGGCCTTGCGGGTCGACGACCTGCACGAGCAGCTCGCTGCCGCCGAGGCGGCCCTCCAGGGTGCCGGGCTCGGTCAGCAGGTCGGGGGTGGAGGCGGCGAGCCGCGCGACCTCGACCGCGCGCTCCTGCAGCGCGTTGTCGAGCGAGCCCTCGAGCTGGTTGCCGAGCCGCGCCAGGACGGCGGCGCCGAGCACGACGACGGCGATCACGATCGCCGCCGCGGCGGCGGCCGCGACGCGCAGCGTCAGGCCGGCCGGCCTCACCCGTCCAGCCGGAAGCCGATGCCGCGCACGGTGTGGATCAGCGGCGGGTCGCCGAGCTTGCGGCGCAGGTAGGCGACGTAGCGGTCGACGACGTTCAGGCTCGCCTCGCCCTCGCCGCCCCAGACGGACTCGAGCGCGACCTCGCGCGTGACGACCCCGCGGGCGTTGCGCAGCAGCAGCTCGAGCAGCTCGCCCTCGCGCCGGGTCAGCTCGAGGTCGCGGCCGCCGCGGCGGGCGATCAGGCCTTCGAGCTCGAGCGTCAGGTCGCCGAACGCGAGCTGCTCCGCGGGCGTGCTGTTGCGCCTGAGCAGGGCGCGGATGCGCGCGGTCAGCTCCTCGACCTCGAACGGCTTGACGAGGTAGTCGTCGGCGCCGGCGTCGAGGCCGGCGACGCGCTCGGTCAGCGCGTCGCGGGCGGTCAGCAGCAGGATCGGGACAAGCAGGCCCTTGCCGCGCAGGCGGCGCGTGACCGCGAGGCCGTCCATGCCGGGCATCGCGACGTCGAGCACGATCACGTCCGGCACGAAGCGCTCGACCTGCGCGAGCGCGGCACCGCCGTCCGCGACGGCCTCGACCGCGTAGCCCTCCGCGGACAGCGTGCGCGACAGCATCCGCCGGATCGGGGCGTCGTCGTCGACGAGCAGGACGGCCGCCTCGGACATCGCGGGCGGAGTCTAGACCTGCAGGAGCGCGCGCAGCGCTCCCGCCGGGTCGCCGTCCAGCAACCGCTCGAACGCGACCTGCACGACGGTCGCGATCGCGACCAGCAGCGTCGAGAGGGCGGAGAGGTCGATCGTCAGGTTGAGCCGCGGGCACATCGCGGCGGCGAAGCTACGGATCGATCTTGAGAGGTCTCTGAGGGCTACGCCGCCGCGCTCCGGTCCGCGGCCGCGCAGGCGGCGGCGTACTCGGCCGGCGAGCTGCCGACCAGCGCCTTGAAGTCCTTGATGAAGTGCGGCTGGTCGAAGTAGCCGAGCTCGAGCGCGAGCTCCGCCCAGTCGCCGTGCCGGCCATCGGCCATCCGCTCGGCGGCCTCGTGCAGGCGGTAGCGCTGCAGCACCCACTTCGGGCTCACGCCGACGTAGGTGCGGAACAGCCGCTGCAGGCTGCGCGCGGACATGCCGTGGTGTGCGGCGAGCTCGTCGACGCGCGTGATCTGCGGCTCGTCGAGCATCTGGCGGATGATCCAGGCGAGCAGCTCGACGTTCTCGTCCCGCGCGGGCGCGCGCTCGCGCAGGAACGCCTCGACGAGCGCGGTCGGGTCGCTCGCCTCGGCGGCACGCTCGGCGAGCTCGTCGCCGGCCGGCCCGAACACCTCGCCGAGCGGCAGCGAAGCGTCGGTCAGCTCGGCCACCGGGAAGCCGGCGAACGGATAGAACCCGCCGGGCCGGAACTTCGTGCCGACCGCCTTGCCGGCACCGTCGAGCCGACGCTCGAAGCGCTCGGTCCCGACGCCGTACACGTGCGCGCCGTGCGGCTCGATCACGAGGTTGACCGACGGGTGCGGGATCACCTGCGACGTGTACGGCGGGCGGCCGCGCAGGTCCCAGCTCACGACCCAGTGGCGCTCGACCAGGCCGGCGAGGTCCGGCGCCGGCCGGTGGCGCGTCAGACGGAAGTGCGCGGCGCCCTCCTGCGGGTGCAGGATCCCGCGTTTGGTGGCTGTGTCAGGGACGCGCACGGGGCGTATGGTGCCCGCTTATGGCAACCAGCGTGCAGGCGAACATCATCGTCGAGAACGGGCTCGAGGCGCTCGAGTTCTACGGCCGCGCGTTCGGCGCCGAGACCGTGCTCCGGCTCGAGCACGAAGGGCGCCTGATGCACGGCGAGATCCGGATCGGCGAGTCGCGCGTCGCGCTCGGCGACTCGATGCCCGAGTACGGCGTCGCCGCGCCGCAGCCGGGCGCGCCGGTCCCGTCGTCGCTGACGATCTGGTGCGACGACTCCGACGCGCTCTTCGCCCAGGCCGTCGCCGCCGGAGCGACCGAGCTCTCACCGGTCAGCACCGAGTTCCACGGCGACCGCGTCGGCAGCGTCCGCTGCCCGTACGGCCACCGCTGGATCATCTCCACGCACGTCGAGGACATGGACCAGGCCGAGATGCAGCGGCGCATGGAGGACTGGCTGAGCCGCGCGGGCTAGGGGAGCAGCGTGAACGCGGCCGCGTGGCTCGGGCGCACGACGCCGAAGTGGCGGCGATCGACCGTCGCGATCTCCTGCACATCCAGCCGCTCGGCGGTCGCGACGACCGAGGCGTCGACCGTTCCGAGCGGGAGGTCGCGGTAGCCGGCGACCAGCTCGGCGATGCGCAGCCAATCTGCGGCCGCGACCGGCTCGACGCTGAACGCACCCGCGGCCAGGTCGCCGAGGAACCGCACCTCGGGCTCGGGACCGAGGCGCGTCGCGAGCAGGTAGGCGACCTCGGTCACGACGAGCGTCGGGACGACCAGCGGGCCTGGGTGCGTCTCGAGGAGCTCCAGCGAGGCGGCGTGGTGGCGGTCGTCAGCGTCGACGTAGGCGTACAGCGGTCCGGCGTCGACGACCAGCGCGGCTATCGCGGGGCCTCGGCGGCGAGGATCTCCTCGATCCGCTCGGACACGTCGCTCTGCCCGCTGCGGCCGGTTCCGGCGGCGGCGAGCCGCCGCCGCCCGGGCGAGCCGACGAGATAGGCCTCCAGGGCCTCGCGGCTGACCTCGGAGATCGTCACGCCGCGCCGTTCGGCTTCGTGCCGAAGGCGAGCATCGAGCGCTTCGGGGATCTTCAGCGTCGTCCGCTTCATAGGTATGCCAGCATACCGCGTCGGCTAGGCCGGCGGCGCGAGCGCCTCGCCGAGCTTGTCGAGCATGCGCTGCTCGCCTTCGCTCACGCGGACGGCGTGGAAGCCGAGGAATCCGCCTTCCTTGGCCGCCTGGGCGGCCTCGTGCGCGGCGTCCTCGAGCCATTTCCGGTACGCCTCGGCCTCTTCGGGGCTCGCCTTGGCGGAGACGATCGCGTTGACCGCGGAGAGCTCTTCGAGGATCTCCTGGCCGGCCAGCGCGCCCTTGGCCTTGAAGCCGCTGAGCGGGTTGTGGCGCGCCTTGGCGTCCGCGGACACCTCGGTGGCCAGCGCCGAGACGAGCTCGCCGCGATCGCCCTGCGAAGCCGCGCCGGTCACGGTCTTCAGCGTCGCCGCGGTTTCCTTGACGAGCTCGATCGGGCCGCCTGGATCAGCCAGGGAGATCGCCATGCCCGCGATGAACGGCGAGCGCTTGAGTCGCGTCCACTCCTCGTCGGTGAAATCGGCCTTGCCGGTCATCCAGCCTCCGTTGGCGTCCGTTTACGCGTCCGAGTCTGTCAGGCGCGGCCGTCCGTTCATTTGCGAGTTGTCATAACGCCGATTAGCGGGCATTGAATGCGGCGATCCGCATGCGCCGGACCGCTTCGGCGAGATGCTCGGGACTGGTCGCGAAGTTCAGCCGGACGAAGCCGGCGCCCTCGCGGCCGTAGTCGAGGCCACGACTGAGGGCGACGTGGCCGTGCGCGAGGAAGTGCGCCGCAGGGTCGTCGCCGAGCCCGAGCGCGCGGCAGTCCAGCCAGGCCAGGAACGTCGCCTGCGGTGGCGTCCAGGCGACGGCTGGAAGCTCGGCCGCCAGGCGTTCGCCGAGCAGCGCCCGGTTGGCGCTCAGGCGCGCCAGGACGGAGTCGAGCCAGCGATCGCCGTCCGTGAACGCTGCCTCGGCCGCGACGACGCCGAGCAGCCCGGCGCGGTCGGCGAGCGACGGCATCCGCGACACCGCGTCGCGAGCGCGGTCGGAGGCGGTCACGACGAGCGCCGTCTTCAGCCCCGCCAGGTTGAACGCCTTCGACGCGGACGTGAGGGCGATGCCGCGCTCGCGCGCGGCGTCCGAGACCTCCAGCCACGGGGTGTGCGTCGCGCCCTCGAGCACCAGCGGCGCGTGGATCTCGTCCGCGAGCACCCACGCTCCGTGCGCCGCGCAGAGCTCGGCGATCCGCTCGAGCACCGGGCGCGGCAGCACGCGGCCCGTCGGGTTGTGCGGATTGACGAGCACGAGCACGCGCACCCCGCCCGCGAGCGCCGCCTCCAGCGCCGCCAGGTCGACCGCGCCGTCCGCGCCGGCCGAGCGGGATGTGCTCGAGCTCGACCTGCGCCTGCGGCAGCTCGGCGAAGAACGGCGGGTACGCCGGGGTCACGAACGCCGCGCGCTCACCGGGCCGGCAGAGCACGCGACACAGCTCGATCAAGCCCGCCATCACGTCCGGCACGAGCGTCACCTGGTCCGGGTCGACCGTCCACCCCAGGCGGCGGCCGGCAAAGCCCGCGAACGCGGTGGCCAGGCGGGTGGTCGTCGCCGGCGCGTAGCCGAGGTCGTCGCGGTCGACCGCGGCATGCAGCGCCGCGGAGACCGCTGGCGCCAGCGGAAAGTCCATCTCGGCGATCGTCGACACGAGGACGCCGGGGCCATGCGCCGCCCACTTCTCGCTGCGCCGGGCGTGCAGGGCGTCGAGGTCGGGCACGTCCAAGGACATCATCCGAACGTACCTTACCCTCTTTCGCGTGTTTGAGGGTAAGATGGCCGCCGTGCGCCGCACGATCCGCCCGCTCGAACAGCTGCGCCTGCTCGGCGGGAGCCTTCCGCTCGACTTCGTGAACTCGGTCGACTGGCGCGCCGGCGACCAGCCGGTCGAGTACCTCGGCACTTATGAAGCGCTGCTCGCGTGGTCGCTGCGGCTCGGGACCCTCTCCGACGCCGAGGCCGCCACGCTGCGCACGATCGCCGCGCGGGATCCCGCGCCGGCGTCGGCGGCGGCGGCGCGACTGCGGCGGCAACGCGAGCAGCTCTACGCGCTGCTGTGCGGGATCGCCGGCGGCGAGCACCCGGAGCAGAGCCGGCTCGACGGCGTGCGCCGCTGGTACGGCTCGGCGGTCGCCGCCGGCAACCTCCGCGACGACGGCGGCAAGATCGCGCTCGACTGGCCTGGCGACCGGCTCGACCGGCCCGGCTGGCCGATCGCCGCGGCGGCCTGGGATCTGCTGGCCGATCCCGCGCTCGAGCGGGTCAAGCTGTGCCCGGCAGAAGGGTGCGGATGGCTGTTCCTCGACCGCTCGAAGAACGGCACCCGGCGCTGGTGCAGCATGGACGGCTGCGGCGCGCGCATGAAGATGCGCAGGGCCTACGCGCGCGAGCGACGATCGACGTAGCCTGCCGCCGATGGATCAGGCGCTCGACCGGCGGTCGCTGAACCGCGCGACGCTCGAGCGTCAGCTGCTGCTGCGCCGCGCCGAGCTCGCGCCGGAGGCTGCGATCGAGCACCTCGGCGGGATGCAGGCGCAGGTGGCCGAGGCGCCGACCATCGGCCTCTGGAGCCGCCTCGACCCGTTCGACCGCGACGCGCTGACGCGGCTGATCGACGACCGGCGGGTCGTTCGCGGCTCGCTGCTGCGCGGCACCCAGCACTTCGCCACCGCCGACGACTACTGCTGGCTGCGCCCGCTCGTCCAGCCGGCGCTCGACCGCCAGCGCCAGGCGTCGTTCGGGCGCGACACGGCGGGCATCGACCTCGACGAGCTGGCCGCCGCCGCGCGCGAGCTGCTGACCGGCACGACGCTGACGCGCCCCGAGATCGCGCGCCGGCTGGCTGAGCGCTGGCCAGGTCGCGACCCGCTGGCGTTCGGCTGGTCCGCCCAGGCGCTGCTCGCGCTCGTGCACCCACCGCCGTTCAAGGGCGGCGCGACCCCGTTCGTGCTCGCCGAGGAGTGGCTCGGCCGGCCGCTCGACGCCGCGCCGCCGCTCCAGCGGCTGATCGTCCGCCACCTCGCCGCCTTCGGCCCGGCCACCCTGATGGACGTGCAGGCCTGGTCCGGCCTCACCCGCCTGCGCGAGGTCGTCGACCGCAGCACGCTCGTCACGTTCCGCGACGAGGCCGGACGGGAGCTGCTCGACCTCCCCGACGCGCCGCGACCCGACCCGGAGACGCCCGCCCCGGTCCGCTTCCTGCCGGAGTTCGACAACCTGCTGATGGCCTTCGCCGACCGCACCCGGATCATCGACGACGAATCGCGCGCGCGGGTGATCTCCGGCAGCCTCGTGCGCCCGACGATCCTGGTCGACGGCGAGGTCCGCGCCACCTGGGCGCTGAAGGACGGGGAGCTGACGATCGAGCCGTTCGGGCCGCTCCCCGACGCCGTCCACGAGGAGGGCGAGCGCCTGCTCGCCTTCGTCGGCGCGGGCTGATCAGGCACACCGCGACGAGTTCGCGCGGCGTAGGACGGTCATGCCGCGACCTTATGGAGCGCCGCGCGAGTGGGCAAGCGGCGGGGCTAGAGTGCGAGCGATGGACTCGCCCGAGCTTCGCGTCTCCGATGCCGAGCGCGACCGCGCCGTCACGCGGCTGCGCGACGCCGCCGCCGAAGGCCGGCTGACGTTCGAGGAGCTCGCCGACCGGATCGAGGCCGCGAGCGCCGCCAAGACCCGCGGCGAGCTCGAGCCGGTCACCGCCGATCTCCCCGCGCCCGTCGCGGCGAGCGGCCCGGCACCCGCCGCGACGCAGTCGATCCTCGGCGACGTCAAGCGCTCCGGCGACTGGCCCGTGCCCGCCCGCAGCCGCTGGCGCACCGTGTTCGGCGACGTCGTGCTCGACCTGCGCGAGGCGCGCGTCGGCGCCGAGGTCACGACGATCGACGCGCGGACCGTGTTCGGCGACGTCGACCTGCTCGTGCCGGAGGGCGTCGTCGTCGAGGTCCAGAGCAGCGCGCTGATCGGCGACGTGCGCCAGGAGGCCGCGCAGAGCGGCGGCCCGGGCGCCCCGCGGATCGTGCTCACGGGCGGCACGGTGTTCGGCGACGTCAAGGTCCGCGCCCGGCGGCTGCGCGAGAAGCTCGCGCAGCGCCTACTCGGCGGCTAGCGCGGCCCGCCGCTCCGCGACGTGCGCGCGGACGACCTCGTTGGCGGCCAGCTCGAACGCGCGGTCGTACGCCGCACGCGCCGCCGCCGCGCGCCCGAGGCGGGCCAGCAGCTCGGCGCGGGCGAGCGCGACGCCATGGCTGCGCGGCAGCTCGGCGTCGAGCCCATCGAGCAGCGCGAGCCCCGCCTCCGGGCCCTCCGCCTCGGCCACCGCGACCGCCCGGTTGAGCCGCACGGCGGGTGAGGGCTGCAGGCGCTCGAGCCGCGCGTACAGCACGGCGATGGCCTCCCAGTCCGTCGGTCGGTCGTCCGCGTGCTCGCCGGCGATCTGGGCCTGGACGAGGTACCTCCCTCCCCCACCGCGCGCCGCCCGATGGAGGAGCTCCAGCCCCTCGGCGATCTCGTCGCGCCGCCACAGCGCGCGGTCCTGGTCCGGCAGCCGGACGAGCTTGCCGCCGCGCTCGCGGGCGTCGCGGCGGGCGTGCTGGAGCAGCATCAGCGCGAGCAGCGCGGTGACCTCCGGCTCGTCCGGGAGCAGCTCGCGCAGCAGCCGCCCGAGCCGGATCGCCTCCGCGCACAGCTCGGGCCGCACGAGCCGCTCCCCCGCCCCGGGCGCGTAGCCCTCGGTGAACATCAGGTAGACGACCGCGAGCACGCCGGCCAGCCGCTCCGGCAGGTCGGCGTCGGCCGGCACGCGGTACGGGATCCCGGCCTGCGCGATCTTGTGCTTGGCGCGCGTGAGGCGGGCGGCCATCGTCGGCTCGGGCACGAGGAACAGCCGCGCCACCTCGCGCGTCGTGAGCCCGCCCGCGTAGCGCAGCGTCAGCGCGACCTGGGCCGGGCGGGCGAGCGCCGGGTGGCAGGCGGTGAAGAACAGCCGCAGCCGCTCGTCGGCGATCGTCGTCACGTCGTCGTCGTCCTCCGCCGAATCGGGCGCGTCGTGCACGAGCAGCGGCAGCTTGCGGGCGAGCGTCGCGTCGCGCCGCAGGCGGTCGCGGCCGCGCCGGCGCGCGACCGTCAGCAGCCAGCCCGCCGGGTTGGCGGGCACGCCGCCGGCCCACTGCCGCAGCGCGTCGACCTGCGCGTCCTGCAACGCCTCCTCGGCGAGGTCGAGGCTGCGCAGGTCGCGCGCCAGCAGCGCGAGCAGCCGGACGGCGTGCTCGCGATGGGCGCGCTCGACGGCCCGCTCGACGGTCAGGCCACCGCCTCCTGGACCTGGATCGGCCGCACCTCCACGACCTCGGACGGCAGCGCGCGGGCGAACTCGAGCGCCTCGTCGAGGTCGCGCGCCTCGACGACGAAGTACCCGCCGAGCTGCTCGGCGACCTCCGCGAACGGCCCGTCGGTGACCACGAAGTCGTCGCCGTCCTGGCGCACGGTCGTCGCGGTGTGGCTCAGCGCGAGCTCGTCGCCGGCCACGAACGCGTTGCGTTCCTGCAGCAGCGCGCCGAACTCGCCGTACTTGCCGTACAGCTCCGCCTTGTCGGCCTCGCTCGCGTCGGCCCAGCTGCGCTCGAAGTCGGCGTCCTGGTAGATCAGCAGCATGTAGCGCATGTCCGGCTCCCTGTAGGTGGGACGTTACGTCCCTGTGTCGAACGGGAGCAGCCCGGATCGACATCGCTATCGTGCTCAGTCCGGCGGATCGCCCACTTGACCGCGGGGTTCCTTCGAGTTCCCCAGCCGTGGCAACGCGCCGGCCCTCGGGCCGGCGGCCTGTCCAGGTGGTCAGGAGTGTCACGCCGCCCAGGCAGACACTCAGTCCTGGGACGTAGTAGTTCAGTGGTGATTCATGACCGGGCGTCGAAGCCCCGCAATAGCGGGGCTTTCGCGCGTCTAGGGGCGCGGGCTGCTCGAGCTCGCGCTTGATCGCGTCCACGTCGGCATCGAGCTGCTTCTCGATCAGCTTGTTGGCGCGCTTCGTCGCCTTCTCGAGCTGCTCTTCGATCTTCGACTCGCCGAGCACGATCACGCGCCTGCCCGCCTCGAGCTCCTCGCCGAGATCCTTCAGGTCGCCGCGCGAGATGCCGCGCGAGAGGTGCCCGGTCAGGCCGCCGCGCCGGCGCCGACGATCGCGCTGCCGATGATCGCGGCGGGAAGATCGATGCCGACCAGGGCGCCGACGCGGCTCCGGTCCAGGCGCCGTGCTGGGTCGGCTTCTCGGTCTTGGTCACGCGGACCTTGCCGTCCTCCTCCTTGCGGATCACGGCCGAGTCGAAGGTCCCGATCGCCCCCGCGGCGTGCAGGTCGAACACGGCCTCGTAGTCCGCCTCGGCGTCGGCGATCTCGTCGTAGACGGCGGCGTAGAGAACACGGGTCGATCGGACATGCGGCCTCCTCGGTGACGCGGACTCTGAGGGGCACGGTCGCCGACCACACGTGTTCGGACATCATCCGACCTGGGTGATGCTCCCGATCATCCCGTCCAGTTCTGGCCCCGCTCCTCCGGGGCGAAGTCGCCGTGGATGAACGTGGCGTAGCGCCCGACGCCACCCTCGAACACCTTGCGCACGTGCCCGTGGTGCGCCGCGATCGACACGCCCGCGGGCGGGCGGATGTCGACCGCGTAGCCGCGCGTGTGGGCGGAGTTCGGGACGCCGCCGACGCTCGCGTTGTGGCGCTTGGTGCGGAACGCCGAGTTGAGGTGGATGACGCGGTTGCCCTCGCGGGTGCGCAGGCGCTCGAGGCGGGAGGCGAGCTGCTTCGCGCGCTGCTTCGCCTGCGCCTTGCTGAGCCCCTGCTCGCGCACGAGGCCGTCGACGTACGGCCGTCCCGTCGTTGCAGGCCAGCTCGCGCAGGTTGAAGTTCGGCGAGAGCTGGCCGGGGATCAGGCGCCACGCCGGCGTGCCGCGGACGAGCCGCCGCATCGCCGCCTCGGTCGGCCACTGCTTGCGCAGCAGCCGCTCGACGGCCGGGTCGAGCCTGCCGGTCACCGGCAGGTTGCCGTTCCGCTGGGCGATCTTGACCGCGCGCACCCAGTGCGGCGTCGCGACCTTGCCCTTGGTGCCGCGGACCTCGCGCAGCAGCTTGCGGCTGAGCGCGGGCTCCGTCTTGCGGAGGTGGCGGGCGAGCGCGACCTTGGACTGGCGGACGTGGAACGACTTCGCGCCCGCGCCGATCGGCTCGGGCCCGTCGCGCGGTTCGCGCGGCTCGCGCGGCGTGCGGTCCGGCTCGCGGCGCTGCCGCTGCTGCCGCCGGCGACGCCGCTGCGGCGTGCCGACCACGAGCTTCTCGAGATCCTCGAAGCGGTCGGCGAGCACGGCGCGGAGCTTGTCCTCCTCGGCGTCGAGCACGGTCAGGCGCTCGGTCAGCGCCCCGATCGACTCCGGCGTCGCCTGCGTCACGACCGCGTCGCCGACCTTGATCGCCGTCGGGGCCGCGGCCGCCGTGATCGCCGTGCGCACCTCGGCGACGACGTCGTCGAGCTTGCCGAGCGCCGCGGAGAGCACGTCGAGCTCCGCCGGGGTCAGCGAACGCTGGCGGGCGAGCGCGCGCTCGAGCGCGCGGTGGCGCCGGATCAGCGCCTCCCGCAGCGCGTCGCCGCGCTCGTCCAGCCGGTCGAGCCCGGACAGCAGCTCGCCCGACGTCCGCGGCCCACGCTCGCGCTCGCCGCCGCGGTCGAACCGCCCGGCCGCCTTGCCGGCCGAGCCGGCCTGACCGCCTGCCGCTGCCGGCCGAACCGCGCGAGCCGCCGGCCTTGCCGCCCGCCGCGCTCCCGGCACCGACCTTCTCCGGCTCGCGCGTCTCGCTCCCCGCGGCCTCGCGCACCTTGGCGCGGCGCTTCTTCTCCGCCACCGTCGCGCGCGCGAGCGCGGTCGCGGACTTCGGCCCGAGGCGCCCGTCGACCTTCAGCTCGCGCGCCTTCTGGAACCGCCGCAGCGCCTTCTCGGCCTCGGCGTCGAAGCGCGCGCGCTTGCCGTCGAGCAGCCCGAGGAACGTCAGCCGCCGCGTCATCGCGACCACCGCGTCGCCGCGGTCGCCGCGCCCGAGGAACGGCACGCCGGGCACGACCCCGACGCCGCGCAGCAGCTTGAGGTAGCGCTTGCGATCGTCGAAGCCGTTGAGGCCGCCGTTGATCGCCCGCGTGACCGCCTCGAAGTCGTTGCGATCCGCGGCGGCGTTGCAGCCCCGGCGCTCGAAGTAGAGCGCCGCGACCCGCCAGCCGACGCGCGGCGTGGCGGCGATCTCGGGCTTGCCGACGAGGTCGAGCCCGAGCAGCTTCCCGAACGTCGTGTAGTTCGTCCTGCCGGTCAGCTGGATCGGGCCGCGGCCCTTGAAGCGCCGGCCGTCGCCGGGCCGCACGTTCCCGAGGTCGCGCCGCCCCTCGTACTTCGAGCCGTCGGCGATCTCCTCGAAGAACCGCAGGGCGAGCGACTCGTGCATGACCTGCGCGATGAACATGCGCGCGCGCACGGGCGAGGTGATCCCGTGCTCGCGCATCGCGGCCGCCATGTGCGGCAGGTGCGCCTTCGCCTTGGCCGCGGGCACGCCGCAGCGCACCAGGGTCTGCGCGGTGAGGGCCACGCCGTCACCGCCCGGCGAGGATCAGGTCTTCGTCCTCGAGCAGCAGCGGATCCTCGAAGTCCTCGAAGTCCTCGAAGTCCTCGTCCTCGAACGACGGCGGCATCTCGAGCTCCTCCTCGAGCCCGGCGTCGGCGGCCTCGGCCGCGATCGCCGCGTCGGCCTCGCGCTGCTCCCACTTCTGCCAGCCGTGCAGCCACTGGGCCGCCGGCGCGAGCGCGATCAGCGCTCCGGCGATGAAGACCTCTTCGAGGGCGCCCGGCGGCAGGTCTACCCCGGGAAGGTTGTCGGCTGCCCAGGTGGCGATCGCACCCGCCAACGGCGCGAAGACGAGCGGTGTCAGCAGCGCGACGATGCGATTCGGCGTCATTTGGCTCCTCCTTGGAGTGCCGAAAGATCGTGTCGATCGACACTACGCCGACTGCGGAAGACGCGTCAACCTTCGCCGGTATCGTCCACCTGGATGTTCGACCAGGCTTGCGAATCCTGCGGCCGCGAGTTCAGCTGCGGCGCGGACGAGGCGAACTGCTGGTGCAACGAGGTCGAGCTGACGCAGGACCGCCTGGCGATCCTGCGCGAGCACTTCGAGCGCTGCCTGTGCCCCGACTGCCTGGCGCTCACCGAACCGAAGGGGTCAGACCCCTTTAGGTTCAGGCGCTGACGCGGAAGCGGGAGACGAGCGCCTCCAGCTTCTCCGCCGTGCGGGCCAGCTCGCCCGCCGAGGCGGCGATCTCCTGCGTCGAGGCCGACGTCTGCTCGGTCGACGCCGACACCTGCTCGGCGGAGGCGGACGACTGCTCGGCGACGTTCGTGACCTCGCCGACGCCGGTCTCGGCCCGCTCGGCCTCGGCCGAGATCTGCACGACCGCGGCGGCGATCTCGGCGACGCGCACGCTCATGTCCTCGACCGAGTCCCCGATCTTCACGAACGCGACGCGGGTCTGCTCGACCGTCGCCACGCCGTCCTCGGTGCGCTTCGCGTTGTCCGCGACGACGCCGACGACCTTGCCCGTGTCCGACTGGATCTCGGCGATCAGCGCAGCGATCTGGCCCGCGGCGTCCTGTGACCCCTCGGCCAGCTTGCGCACCTCCTCGGCGACGACCGCGAAGCCACGGCCCTGCTCGCCCGCGCGCGCGGCCTCGATCGCCGCGTTCAGCGCCAGCAGGTTCGTCTGCTCGGCGATGCCGGTGATCGTGTCCACGATCCCGCCGATCCGCTTCGAGCGCGCCGACAGCGCCTCGATCGCGCCGGAGACCTGCGCCGACGAGTCGGCGACCTGGCGGATCGCCTCGGTGGCGTGCTGCGCGGCGTCGACGCCCTCGCGGGCGACCACGCGCGCCTGCTCGGCGGCGGCCGACGTGCCCTGGGCGGTCTCGGCGCTGCGCAGCGCGGCGCGCGCGGCCTCCTGCACGGCGGTGCGGGTCGTCTCGACCATCCGGACCTGGCGCTCGGCGCCCTCGGCGACGTCGGTCACCGCGGAGGCGATCTCGCCGACGGCGCGGCCGGCCTCCTCGGACGTCGAGGCCATCTGCTGCGAGGCCGAAGCGACCGTGCCGGCCCCCGCCGACACCTCGCCGATCAGCGTGCCGAGCTCGCCGCGCATCGTGTTGAAGCTCTCGATCGACCGGGCGTTCTTGGCCAGCATCTCGTTGAACGTGACGGCGAGGTCGGCGATCTCGTCGCGGCCGACGACGCTGCATCGGCTTCGTGACCGACGCGGCCTCGCGCGTCAGATCGCCCTGCGCGACCGCGTCGAGGCCGGCGGCGAGCGAGCCGAGGTCCTGCTCGTTGAGGGAGCGCAGCCGCTTGCCGAGCGCGGCGACGGGACGCGTGACCGAGCGGGTGACCCACCACGCGACGGCGAGCGCGAGCAGCAGCGGCACGATCGCCGCGATCAGGATGACCCGGCGCGCCGAGGCGGCATCGCTCGCCGCCGCGGCGACGGCTGCGTCGGCGTCACGGTCGACCGCGGCGACGAGCTTCGCGCCGGCGGCGTCCAGCTCGTCGAGCATCGGTACGAGCGTCCCGACGTACGGGCCGCGCGAGCCCTCGCGCTCCTCGGACGCCTCGACGGTCTCGCGCCGCGACACGTCGACCGTCTCGGCCACGAGGGCGTAGTAGCGATCGCTGAGCGCGGCGAAGCGCTCGAGCTCCGGCTCGGCGGCCATGCCCCGCACGACCGACCGCAGGCGCTCCTCCGTCGCGTCGTTCTGCTCGCTCATAGCCTCGATCTCGGCCGCGACCCGGTCCTGGTTCTGCAGCGTCCCGTCGTACACGTAGAGGTGGTCGGCGACGCGGTTGCCGACGGCGGCGGCGTGCTTGGCCAGGTCGCCCGCGAGCGCGGACGCCCGCATCGAGCGGCTGCCGAGCTCCTCGGTCGTGTTGCGCAGGGAACCCATCTGGTTGAACCCGATCGCCGCGACGATCGCGAGGCCGAGCGCGAGCGCCCCGAACGCGACGCCGAGGCGCACGGCAAGTTTCTGGTTGGCGAGCAGGCGCATGTACCCCGCCTGATCGGCGCGCTCAGATCCGGCTTGAGCGGGTCAGGTAGCGCTCGAGCGTCGCGGCCGTGTGCGGCCGCAGCTCCGCGAAGCTGTGCCGCCGCCCCGCGGTCGTCCGCAGGCTGAGCGTCGCCATCCGCCGGCGTGGCCGGTGGATCCGCAGCCCGACCTGTTCGATGTCGCGCAGCGGCAGCGAGCGCACGCGGGCCACCGGCGCGTCGTCGAGCAGCCACAGCAACCGCCGCTCGGTCAGCGCCAGCACGGCGCGCGGGCTCGCCCAGGTGCTCGCCGGTGTCACGAGCTTGACGGCCTCCCCGTCGGCGAGCGCGTCGACCAGCTCGGGGCCGAGCGCGCGCCGCACCGCGTCGGCGAGCCAGCGGCCGCGCGCGCCCGGCGGGCGCTCGCGCCGCGGCGGCGCCATCGGCGAGGGCGTGGCGTGCGCGGCGCCCGCGCGCAGCAGGTCGTACGCGTGGTTGATCTCGGCCATCCGCCGCACCGCGTCCTCGCCGCCGCCGCGGTCCGGGTGCCACTGCTTGGCCTGCGCGCGGTAGGCCGCGGCCAGCTCGCGGTCGTCCGCCTCAGGCGGCACGCCGAGGATCGTGTACGGATCGTCCACGGCGTCCATTGTGATCAGCGCGCGAGCGCGCCGACGACCTCCTGCCACCACGCGCGCTCACCGGGCGCGTCGGCGCGCGCGAGCCGGCGCCGGGCGACGGCCTGGACCTCGGCGGCCGGCCCGATCGCCAGCAGCCGCCCCGTCACCGCGTAGCGCCCGTCCTCGAGCGCGACCAGCGAGCCCGGCTCGTCGCGCCGCGTGCGCAGCTGATCGACGACGTCGAGGCCCATCACCTGTCCCGGTCGCGAGGCATCGCCGTCGGTCTCCTCCCACGGGCGCACGGTGGTCACCGACGGGCGGCTGAGGATCCGCGGCCGCGGGCGCTCGCGGGCCCCGAGCGGCCCGGTCCGCCAGCGCCGCAGCAGGTCCTGGAACTCGAGCGCGACCTCCTGGCGCACGAGCACGTGCAGCGCGTCGCCGTCCTGGATGATCGTCGACCCGCGCGGCGGGATCGCGCGGTCGCCGCGCACGATCACGTTCAGCAGCGCCTCGCGCGGCAGCCCGAGCGCGCGCACCGGCTGGCCGACCACCGCGTCCGATCCGCGCACGGGGAACTGCACGACCTCGGCGCCGAGCCGGTTGAGCAGCACCGGCTCCACCAGCGGCTCCGGGATCGCCGCCTCGTCGGCGGTGACGCCGAGCAGCCGCGCGACCGGCTGGATCGTCGTGCCCTGCAGCACGGTCGAGAGCAGCACGACGAAGAACGCGACGTTGAAGATCAGCTGCCCGTCCTCGACCGCCGTGGCCGTCACCGCGAACGTGGCGAACACGATCGGCGTGCCGCCGCGCAGGCCGGCCCAGCCGAGCAGCAGCCGCTCCGGCAGCGTGAAGCCGCTGCCGAACGTCGCCAGCAGGGCGGCGAGCGGCCGCGCGAGCAGCGCGGTGACGATCGCGATCAGCGCCCCCTGCCACCAGACGTCGAGCAGATCGGCGGGGAACACGAGCAGGCCCAGGACGAGGAAGAGCCCGAGCTGCGCGACCCAGGCGAGCCCGTCGTGGAACGTGATCATCGTCCGCCGTGCGGGCGTCGTCGCCGTGCCGAGCACGAGCCCGGCCAGGAAGACCGCCAGGAAGCCCGACCCGTGCAGCGTCTGCGCGCCCCCGTACGCGAGCGCGCCGATCGCGATCGAGGCGACGGGATAGAGGCCGGCCGAGGGCAGCCGCACGTGCCGCAGGAACAGCACCCCGACCCCGGCGACGGCGAGCCCGACCGCGAAGCCGATCGACAGCTCCTGCACCGCCAGCAGCAGCGCGTCGAGCAGCCCGAACTCCGGGTCCTCGAGCGCCTCGATGCAGCCGATGATCAGCAGGATCGCGATCGGGTCGTTGATGCCGGACTCGCCCTCCAGCGTGCGGGCCAGGCGCCGCCGCAGCGTCGATCCGCGCAGGACGGCGAACACGGCCGCGGCGTCGGTCGCGGCGACGGTCGAGCCCAGCAGCAGCGCCTCCAGCGGCGCCAGCTCGTCGAACACCAGCCCGGCAGCGACCGCGGTCACCGCCGCGGTGCCGAGCGTGCCGAGCACGGCGAGCAGGATCGACGTCCGCAGCACCGGCTTGATCTCGTCGAAGCCGGTCGACAGCCCGCCCTCGAACAGGATGAACGCGAGCGCGATGACCCCGACCTGCCGGGCCAGCTCGAAGTCGCCGAAGTCGATCAGGCTCGAGGCCGTCGGACCCGATCGCCATGCCGAGCGCCAGGACCAGCACGAGGCCGGGCATCCGCAGCCGGCCGGCCGCGAGCGACGCCGCGAGTCCGGCCGCGAGCAGGAGGCCGACGACGAGGGCCATCTTTCCCTCGGTCACGTGGCCCGCTCCGTTTCGGACGCGCGCGTCAGGTCGCTAGCCGGAGCTGGGAGGGCGCTTCGGGCTCGGGCACGGTGAGCAGCTCGGCACCCTCGACGCCGGCCTTGTTGACCTTCGGGTTCGCCGGCGCGGCGGTCACGCGCTCGTCGGCGAGCGGGACGAGCAGGCCATCGGCCTCGCCCGCGAGCCAGGCCGCCTCCTCCTCGGGCCCGCCGAGCACGACCGGCATGCGGTCGTGCACCGGCGCGCAGACGCGGTTGGCGGCGCACGTCAGCACGCAGAGCGACAGCAGCAGCTCGCCCTTGATCCGCCGCCGGCGCCAGAGCCCGGCGAACGCGAACGGCCCGCCGTCGTCGACCGTGTAGCGGAAGGGCACGCGCTCGCCGCCCTTCTTCTCGGCCTTGAGCCACTCGTACCAGCCGTCGGCCAGCACCAGGCAATGGCGCTCGGGCCGTGCCATCAGCTCCGCGAACGGCGCCTTTTCGGCGGCCGTCTCGGAGCGCCCGTTGATCGGCTGGAAGCCCTTGCCCAGCTCGTGCGCCCACGGCGGCAGCAGGCCCCAGCGTGCGCTCAGCGCGCGGCGCGAGCCGTCCTCGCCGGCGATCACCATCGCCACCTGCTCGGTCGGGCAGACGTTGAAGCGCTCGAGCGTGGCCGGCTCGATCGCGTCGGCGTCAGCGACCTCGAACCGCTCGGCCAGCGCGCGGCCGCCCGGTGTCGTGAGTGTGTAGCGGCCGCACATCGCCCCACGATCTTATGCGGCCGCTCCCGACGGTGGGGCTGTCCACACCCCGGCTCTGGTGTCTCCCCCGCAGCGGCCGCGGCCGCCCGCCGGGAGTATGCGCTCGATGAAGCCGATCGCCCGGACCTACCTCTCCCTGTCCGCCTTCTACGCCTCCGATCCACGCCGCCGCGACTCGCGCGAGCGGGACGTCGGGCTGTGGTGGCGCTCGGTGCGCGGCCCGACCTACCGCGCCGCCTGGATCCGCGACACGGGCGAGCTGTACCTCTTCCAGCACGCGCTCACGGGTCCCGGCAGCGGCAGCGTGCACCTGATCAGCGGCACGTTCACGGCGGGCGGCCTGGAGCTGCGCCTCGCCGGCTGGCAGGAGCGCTGCGGGCGTCCCGGCTCGCTCGAGTGGCTGCTCGAGGCGGTCAGCGGAGGCGCAGCGACGCGTCGGGAAGCGCATCCGACGGTGCGAGCGTCGCGCCGTCCCAGCGGAAGCGGACCGCGACGGTTGCTCCCTTCGGGCAGCATTCTCGGTCCGTCGGCCCGTACAGCCGGTACGCCAGCGTGACCGACCGCTTGCCGCTGCGCTGCACGCGCAGCCGGCGGCTGGCGAAGTCCGAGTCGTAGCCGACGAACTCGCGGCCGGCGAAGAAGAACGCCCGCCGCGCGCCGGAGTCGCTGCCGATCAGCACCCGCAGGTCGGCCGTGACGTCGTAGTCGGCGAGGCTCACCGGCTCGTAGCCCTGCTCGGTCACGGTGTCCACCGCCGCTCGCCGCGACCGCCGCTCGGCGGGCGTCAGCGCCGGCTGCTTCGGCTTGGGCTTGGCCTCCGGTTCGGCCTCCGGCCGCGGGCGCGCTCTGCACGACCGCCTCCTCGCCGTCGGACGGCCAGACCATCACAGCGATCGCGACTCCCGATCCGAGCAGCGCCGACGTGCCCAATAGCGCCATCAGGCGCCGCGCCCACCGCCGAACTCGTCCGTGCACCCGGGCGATGCTCCTCGCGCCGGTGCGTGCTGTCAAGCGGACGCTTGTCCAGCGACCGCCCGGCGCCGCCGCGCGCGGCGCATCCGCTTCGCGAGCAGGCCGTGCCGCGGGGCCAGCAGGAGCGCGAGCGCGAAGCACGCCGCCGCCACGAGGCCCATCGCGCCGGCGATCGACGCGTCGAGGCGCAGCGCGCCCGCGTAGCCGAAGCCGGCGCTCAGCCAGCCGATCGCCACCGTGACCGCGATCATCACCCAGAGCCGGTCGGTGAGCAGGTAGCGCGGTGGCCGCCGGGACGATCAGCAGCGTCACGACGAGGATCGCGCCGACGGACTCGAACGCGGTGACCGCGGTGACCGCCACGGCCACCAGCAGCACGCGCGCGAGCCACGCGGGCGGGATGCCCGCGGTGCGCGAGAACTCGGGGTCGAAGCTCGTCGCCTTGAGCTCCTTCCACAGCGCCGCGATCAGCACGAGGTTCGCGACCACGACCGACCCGATCAGGACCACCGAGCGCGGGACGACGAGCCCGGCGATGCTCCACTGCTGCAGCGGCACGAACGCGATCTCGCCGTAGATCGTGGCGTCGAGGTCGAGGTGCAGGTCGGCCGTCCAGCGCGTCACGCCGAGCACGCCGAGCGAGAACAGCGCCGGGAAGACGAGCCCGATCGCCGCGTCGGCCTTCACCAGCCCGGTGGCGCGCAGCGCCTCGATGCCGAGCACGCAGAGGATCGCGAAGACGGCCGCGCCGCCGATCACCGGCAGCGGCGCGCGCGTGCCGAACAGCAGGAAGGTCGCGACGATGCCCGGCAGCACGGCGTGCGAGACGGCGTCGCCGAGCAGCGCGACGCGGCGCAGCACGAGGAACGGCCCGAGCAGCCCGCAGGCGGTCGCCACGAGGCCCGCGGTCAGCACGATCTGGAGGTCGGCGCTCATCGTGCCCGCCGCCAGCGAGCGCAGGCGGGCGACGCCGTCGCGCCCGAGCGTCGCCTCGAGGTCCGTCGGGTCGGGCTCGCGCGCGTCGGGCAGCTGGAGCCGCCAGCCGTGCTCGAGCCAGGCGCCCCAGTCGGCGCGGCGGGCGAGCGCGTCCTCGGCGCGCCGCGCGGCCGGCGTCCGGTCAGCCGCATCCGCCCGTGCTCGTCGCGCTCCGCCCAGCCGGCGGAGCGCAGCTCGCGCAGGCCGGCGCGGACGCGGCGCGAGCCCGCCATCAGGTCGGCGGGCGCGGCGGGCCCGGCGGCGAGATCGACGAGCAGGCTCTCCGCCAGCGCGCGGCGGCGGTCCGCGACCAGCTTGCGCGCCCGCCACAGCAGGCCGCGGCCGGGCGCGACCGCGAGGCAGAGCGAGCACGACGCGAGACGCCGAGCAGCACGATCACCGGGCCGGTCGGTGCCTCCGCGCTCGCCGACAGCAGCGCGCCGCCGACGCCGACCGCGGCGCCGATCAGGCCCGCGACCGGCAGCAGCGTCGACAGGCGGCCGGTGAGCTGGCGCGCGGCGGTCGCCGGCACCACGAGCATCGCGACCATCAGGATCGCGCCGACCATCCGCACGCCGACGACCACGGCGACCACGAGCAGCGCGGTCATCCCGAGCTCCAGCAGCCGCACCGGCAGCCCGGCCGCGGCGGCGTAGCCGGAGTCGAACAGCGTCGCCTTCAGCGGCCGGAACGCCAGCGCCACGATCGCCACGGCGCCGAGGCCGATGATCCCGGTCACGACGACGTCGCGCTCGGCGAGGCCGGCCGCCTGGCCGAACAGGTAGCGGTCGAGCCCGGCCTGATCGGCGTCGTTGCCGTGCGCGATCGCGGTCAGCAGCACGACGCCGAGCGAGAAGAAGCTGGAGAGGACGACGCCGATCGCGGCGTCGGAGCGGATCCGGCTCGAGCGCTCGATGCCGACCATCAGCACCGCGCCGACGAGCCCGGCGCAGGCGGCGCCGGCCAGCAGCGCCGCCGGGTCCTTGGTGCCCGGTCAGCAGGAACGCGACGCAGACGCCGGGCAGCGCCGCGTGCGCGAGCGCGTCGCCGACGAGCGAGCGCTGCCGCAGCACGGCGAACGTGCCGAGCACGCCCGCGGTCACGCCGAGCACGAGCGCGCCGAGCACGACCACCGCGTCCGTGTAGGGCAGCGGCAGGAGGTCGATCAGGAGGTCCACGCGAGCGCCTCGAGGTCCTCGTCGCCCGGGTCCTCGTCCGGGCCGTGGGCGCCATAGGCGCGCGCGAGCACCTCGGGCACGATCACCTCGTCGACCGGCCCGCTCGCGATCGCCTGCACGTTGAGCACGAGCGCCCAGTCGAACGAGCGCCGGACCGTGCCGAGGTCGTGGTGCACGACGCACGACCGAGCGGCCCTCGTCGCGCTGCTCGGCCAGCAGCGCGAGCAGCGCCGACTCGGTGCGGGCGTCGACGCCCGCGAACGGCTCGTCCATCACCAGCACGGGCGCCTCCTGCGCGAGCGCGCGGGCGAGGAACACGCGCTGGCGCTGGCCGCCGGACAGCTCGCCGATCTGGCGCTTGGCGTACGCGCCCATGCCGACCCGCTCGAGCGCGGCCGCGACCGCGCTGCGGTCCGGGCGCCCGAGCCGCCGGATCCAGCCGACGCGACCGGTAGCGGCCCATCTCGACGACCTCGCGGACGGTGATCGGGAAGTCCCAGTCGACCGCCTCGCGCTGGGGCACGTAGGCGACCTGATCGAGCGCCTTGCGCGCCGGGCGGCCGAGGATCAGCGCCTGCCCCGCGTCGGCCGGCACGAGGCCGAGCGCCGCGCGCAGCAGCGTCGACTTGCCGGCGCCGTTGGGCCCGACGATCGCCGACAGCGCGCCCTCCGGGAAGGTCGCGTCGACGTCCCAGAGCACCGGCTTGGCCGAGTAGGACACCGTCAGGCGGCGGACCTCGAGCGCGCTCATCGCAGGCCCTCCGCGATCGCGTCGACGTTGTGGCGGACCATCCCGATGTAGGTGCCCTCGGGCGTCCCCTCCGCGCCGGCCGCGTCGGAGAACAGCTCCTCGCCGACGCCCGCCTGCGTGCCGCGGTCGGCGGCCGAGGCCAGCACCGCGTCGATCGTCTGCGCGCGGCACGCTGGACTCGACGAAGACCGAGCGCACGCCGCGGTCGGCGATCACGGCGGCGACGCGCTCGACGTCGGCGGTCGTCGCCTCGGTGGCGGTCGAGATGCCCTGGATCGCCACGACCTCGAGGCCGTAGCGGCGGCCGAGGTAGCGGAACGCGTCGTGCGACGTGACGAGCACGCGCGAGCGCGCGGGGATCTCGCCCAGCCGCCGCTTCGCGTACGCGTCGAGCTCGCGCAGCTCGCCGAGGTACTCGCGCAGGTTGTCGCGGTACTCGTCGGCGTGCCCGGGATCGAGGTCGGCGAGCGCGGCCGCCGTGGTGCGCGCCGCGCGCTCCCAGATCGTGACGTCGAACCAGACGTGCGGGTCCGGCTTGTCGGGGTGCTGCGGCGAGGCGAGCAGCTCCGAGCGCGGGATGTCGCGCGTGACGCTCAGGGTCGGCCGGTGCTCGGCCAGGCGCTCGAAGACGTCGGACATCTTGCCCTCGAGCTCGAGCCCGCCGTAGAGCACGACGTCGGCCTCGGCGAGCGTCTTGACGTCGCCCGCGCTCGCCTTGTACATGTGCGGGTCGACGCCCGGGCCCATCAGCCCGGTCACGCGCACGCGGTCGCCGCCGATGCGGCGCGCCAGGTCGGTGATGAAGTTCGTCGTCGTCGCGATCCGGACCTCGCGGCTGGCGAGCGCCTCCGGCGTCGCCACCGGCACCTCCGAGCAGCCGGCGACCGCGAACGCCCCGGCCACCAGGGTCAGCGCGAGCGCGACGAGCCTACGCATCTTCCTCCACCCGCATCGCCCGCGCGAGCGCGCCGCCGAGCACGTGGACGCTGTCGCCGAAGCGCACGAACAGCGGACCTTCGAACGGCTGCTTGTCGACGATCTCGAAGCGGTCGCCGGGTGCGATCCCGCGGTCGGCCAGGTAGCGCAGCATCTCCGGATCGGAGTCCGAGATGCGCGTGAACCTGCCGGTCGTGCCCGGCTCCTGCGCGGCCAGGCTCTCGGTCGCGCATCTCTTCGATCACGAGGTCGGCGGACGGGATCGGGTCGCCGTGCGGGTCGCGCGTCGGGTTGCCGAGCTTGGCGGCGATCAGCTCCTCGAGCTCCTCGGAGAGGACGTGCTCGAGCACCTCCGCCTCGTCGTGCACGCGGTCCCACGGCACGCCCAGGCTGGTGGCCAGGTAGAGCTCGAGCAGCCGGTGGTGGCGCAGCACCTCGAGCGCGACGCGAGCGCCCTTCGGGGTCAGCCGCACGCCCTTGTAGGGCACGTGGGCGACGAGGCCGAGCTCGTCGAGCTTGCGCACCATCCCCGAGGCCGAGGCCGGCGTGACGTCGAGCCGGCCGGCCAGATCGGTCGTGCTGACGGTGCCGTCCGTGCGCTCGCCGAGCTGGTAGATCGCCTTCGCGTAATCCTCGACAGCGGGGGAGAACTCTGACTCGCGGCTGGCCATGGCCGATGATTATGGCACGCCTAAACCTGAAGTTCCAGAACCCCTGGCTACGCTCTTGCACGGATGCAGCGTCGTGGCCTGATCCAGCTCGCCGTCGTGGCCGCGCTCGCGGCCGTCGTCGTGGCCGCCGCGATCCTCGTGTCCTCCGGCGGCGACGAGCAGCCCGCGGCGGCGCCGCCGCCGACCACCGCGACGACGCAGGACGAGGTCGCCGAGCTGTACGCGGGCATCCCGCAGCGCGGCATCCGCCTCGGCGAGCCGGGCGCGGCGATCACGCTCGTCGAGTTCGCCGACCTGCAGTGCCCGTTCTGCATGCAGTACTCGACGCAGGTGCTGCCGTCGATCGTGCGCGACTACGTGCGCAGCGGCCGGATCGCGTACGAGCTGCGGATCCGCGCGTTCCTGGGCCGCGACTCGGTGCGCGCCGCCGGGGCCGCCGCGTACGCCGCGGGCGAGAACCGGCTGTACGAGTTCGCCGATCTCTTCTACCGCAACCAGGGCCTGGAGAACTCGGGCTACGTCGACGACGCGTTCGTGCGCGCGATCGCCGAGCAGGTCGAGGGGCTCGATCCGGAGGCGGCGGTCGCGGCCGCCGACGACCCGCTGCAGTTCCCGCTCGTGCGCGCCGGCGAGCGCGCCGCGCAGCGCGCGGACTCGACCAGCACGCCGGACTTCTTCGTCCGCCGCGGGTCCGGCGCGCTCGAGCCGCTGCGCGTCCAGGGCACGGCGCCCGAGGATTATGCGGAGGCGCTCGACGCAGTCATCGGTTAGGGTCCCCTAACCCCCATGACCAAGATCACGCTCGCGACACTTCTCGCTGCCGCCGCGCTCCTGCTGGGCGCCTGCGGCTCCGACGACGACGACAGCGCCGCCTCCGCGCCCACCCCCACCCCCGCCGCCGGCGAGGACCTCGGGGCGATCAAGGACGTTCCTGCTCGACCACTCGCAGGCGCTCGCCGCCTCCACGGCCGAGCTCGCCGCCCAGGCCGAGGAGTACCGCGCGCTGGCCGAGGAGGCGGACTTCGACTACGCCGCGCTGCTCGAGTCGCGGCGCGCGGACGTCGCCGCGGCCGTCGAGGGCATGCAGGAGACGTGGCGGGCGGCGAACCCGCAGTACGAGGAGATGGAGGGCGTCGTGGCCGGCGTGCCCGAGCTCTCCGAGTTCGACGTCATCATCGACGCCGGCTCCGACGCGTCCGATCCCGAGGCCGCGGTGCCGTTCGACGTCGAGCTGCCGGACGGCGAGGTGCTCGAGCAGCCCGGCAACTTCTTCTTCCTCACCGAGACGTCGCTGTTCGGCACGAACCCGCGAGTTCCAGGCCGAAGGCGTGGAGCCCGACCTCGACGGCGACGGTGAGACGGCGTTCGGCGAGGCGGTCCCGGACGCCGACAAGGTGTTCGCGTTCACGCGCGACTTCGCCGCGCAGGCGAAGGCGCTCGACGAGGCCGCCAACGCGTGGGAGCCCGAGCGCGCCGACGCGCTGCAGGCGCTCGTGACGATGACGCCGACGATGAGCGAGTACTTCGGCCAGTGGAAGAACTCGCGCTTCATCGCGGGCGCGAAGGCGGACGAGCAGTCGTTCGCGGCGTCCTCGCGCCTGCAGGACATCGAGGACATCCTCACCGGGCTGGTGCTGATCTACGAGAACGTCGAGCCGGCGATCGCCGAGGCCGACGCCGCGCAGGCCGAGCAGACCGGCCGCGACCTCGCCGGACTGCGCGACTTCGCCGCCGACCTGAACGAGCGCGAGCAGGCGGGCACCAAGTTCGACGCCGAGCAGGCGGACACGCTGGGCGCCGAGGCGCAGTCGCGCGCCGAGGCGATCGCCGGGCAGGTGTCGCAGGCCGCCGCGCAGCTCGGGATCGAGCTCGAGGCCTAGGAGCCCGTTGACCGATCCCGGCACACCTGCTGCGGGACATCCGCGGCGCCTCGCGCCACCCGCGAGGCTCACGTGGCAGGGCCACGCATCGCTGTCGCGAGCGGCCCGAGGCATCCACGGCTGCCCCACATCAGGCGCACCGATCATCGGCCGACGGACTCCTCGATGAAGCTGGCCGGGCTGGTGGCGGCGGTCGTCGTCCTGCTCGCGGCGACGCCCGCGCAGGCGGCCGCGGCGCCGCCGTGGAAGGCCGGCGCGCAGGTCCGCGAGGCGCTGTTCGACGCCCAGCAGGCGCTCCTGCTCGGCGACGCCGGCGGCGACCGTGCGGTCGCCCGTGCCGCACGCGCCTACCGCGGGCCGCTGCGCACCGGCATCCGCCGCGCCGATCCGGCCGCGCACCGCGCCATCGTCGGCGGCCTGCGCGCGGCCGCGCGGGCGCCCGACGCCGTCGCGCTCGCGGCCGCCCGCGGCAGCGTCGCCGCCGCGCTCTACCGCGGCGCCGCCGCGGTGACGTACGACGCGGTCGGGCGCGGCGACGCGCGGACGGCCCGCACCTGGCTGCTGCTGCGCGAGTTCCGCACGCCGACGCGCTACACGCGCCCCGGCGCCGACGCGACCGTCGCGCTGCGCGAGCTCGAACGCGGCCGGACGTCGCCCGAGCGGGCGCGGCTCGCCGTGGTCAAGGACCTGCTCGACTCGACGCAGGGCGAGGCGCGCGAGCGGCTCGAGGAGATCGGGCGGGTCGGCGAGCGCGGCTTCGCGGCCCACCGCGCCGAGCTGGCCGCGCAGGTCGCCGGCGCCTGGCCGCTGCTCGCGCCGCGCTACCGCGAGGAGCGCGGCGACGCCGCCGAGGCCGAGGCGGAGGCCGCCGTCCAGGCGCTGCTCGAGGCGGCCCTGCGCGACGACGACGCCGCGGTCGAGGCCGCGCGCGCGGACGTCGCCGACCGGCTGTCCGGCTTCACCGCCGCGCCGTTCACCGCCGAGGAGCAGGCGCGGCGCGCCAACCAGCTCTCCAAGTTCGTGTCGCTGATCGCGGTCGAGTACGACCACGGCGTCGAGGGCGACCGCGTGACGATCCCGTTCGAGATCCAGGAGGGCGTCGCGTTCTCGACGGCGGGCCAGGCCGCGCTCGCCGACCTCCAGGGCACGCTGGCGCGGATCGACGCGCGCCGCACGGCGGACGTCGAGCGCCGCATGCGCGAGCTCGACGCGATCCTGCGCGGCGCCCAGGAGCAGCCGCAGGGCGTGCCCGAGGTCGACGCCGTCAAGGCGCAGGTCGAGGCGATCGAGGAGCAGCTCGGCGCGCTCTATCCCGACGCCTGGGAGGAGCAGTCGGACGCCGGCGACTTCGACCTCGTGCAGATCTCGCTCGACCGGCTCGAGCAGCAGGTCGCCGCCGGGCGCTACCGCCAGGCCGAGCAGACCCGCGTCGAGCTGTACGCGATCTTCGAGTTCGGGCCCGAGCGGCGGCTGCAGGCGTTCGACCCCGCGCTGGCCGCCGACATCGAGGGCCTGATCTGGTTCGGCGCGCTCGACGTGCCCGGGCTGGCCGAGCTCGTCGCCGGGCACGCGCCGCGGGCCGAGGTCAAGGAGACCCGCGCGGTCCTCGACGAGAAGCTCGGCGACGCCGCCGCCACGCTCGGCGACTCGGCGTCGGAGGCGACGGTGATCACCAACGCGGCGATCATCGTGTTCCGCGAGGGCCTGGAGGCGGTGCTGATCCTCGCCGCGATCACCGCCAGCTTCCTCGGCGTGAACCGGCGCAAGCGGCGGCCCGTGCTGCTCGGCGCGCTCGGCGGGCTCGTCGTCAGCGCGATCACCTTCGTGCTCGCGACCACGCTGCTCAGCTCGCTGCAGCAGTACGGCGAGAAGCTCGAGGCGATCGTCGGCCTGATCGCGATCGCGGTGCTGCTGCTGGTGATGAACTGGTTCTTCCACAAGGTCTACTGGACCGAGTGGATCTCGTCGTTCCACAAGCGCCGCAAGGCGCTGCTGGCGCGCGACGACGACGCCCGCGTCGCGTTCTTCAGCGCGCAGGTGCTCGGGCTGTTCATGCTCGGGCTCACGAGCGTCTACCGCGAGGGCTTCGAGACGACGCTGTTCCTGCAGTCGCTCGAGCTGTCGGCCGGCCTGCGGGCGACGGTGATCGGGGCGACGCTCGGCCTGCTCGCCACCGGCGCGGTCGCCGTGCTCACGTTCAAGCTCCAGCGCAAGCTGCCCTACAAGCGGATGCTGATCGTCACCGGCGTGCTGCTCGCGTTCGTGCTCGTGGTGATGGTCGGCGCGACCGTGCGCACGATGCAGGGCGCCGGCTGGATCCCGATCCACCTGATCGACGTCCAGCTCCCGTACTGGCTCGGCACCTGGTTCGGCGTCTTCCCGACGTGGGAGACGATCGGCGCCCAGATCGCCGCGCTGGTGTTCGTGATCGGCTCCTACTTCGCCGCCGAGTACGTGCGCGTCAAGCGCCCGCGGGCACGGGCGCTGGCACGCTCCGGCACCAGCAGCGTCGCGAGCGAGAGCAGCACGGCGGAGAGGGCCACCGAGGCGCCCGCCGCCAGCTCGAGGTAGTAGGAGGCGTACAGGCCCGCGAGCGAGGCCGCGGCGGCGATCCCCGCGGCCGCGCCGAGCGCCGCGGGCAGCCGGGCCGCGAGGTTCAGGCCGGCCGCGCCCGGAGCCACGATCAGCGCGACGACGAGCAGGTTGCCGAGCCCGCGCACGGCGGCGACCGTGCAGATCGCCAGCAGCACGAGCAGCGCCAGCTCGGCGCGCGCGGGCCGGACGCCCAGCGAGGGCGCGGCGGCGCGGTCGAACGCGCTCAGCGCCAGCCGCCGGTGGGCGAGCAGCAGCGCGAGCGCGACGCCGCCGGCCAGCAGCGCCGCCTCGGCGACGTCGCGGCCGGTGACGCCGAGCAGGTCGCCGAACAGCAGCTCGCCGAGCCGCGGCGGGACCTCCGGCGACAGCGCGAGCAGCGCGCCGAGGCCGAACAGCGTGCTGATCGCGACGGCCACGCCGGCGTCGGCGCCGAGCCGCTCGTCCCGGCCCGCGAGCGCGATCGCCAGCGCGGCCGCGATCACGCCGCCGGCGGCGCCGAGCAGCAGCGGCAGCCCGGCCAGCGCGGCGAGCACGAGCCCCGGCAGCATCGCGTGCGAGATCGACTCGGCGGCGTAGCTCTGGCGGTAGAGCAGCACCCAGACGCCGAGCGGCCCGCAGGCGAGCGAGAGCAGCAGCGCCTCGGCCAGCGCGCGCTGCATCAGCGCGTCCGTGAACGGCTCGGTCAGCCAGCCCATCAGTGCTGGTGGTGATCGACCGCGATCGCGCGCCGGCCGCCGCCGAGCACGACCAGCTCGGCGCCGTAGGTCGTCTCCAGCACGTCGCCGGTCAGCACCTCGGCGGGCGCGCCGTACGCGATCTGGCGGTGGTTGAGGCACAGCACGGCGTCCCAGGCGCGCGCCTGCTCGACGTCGTGGGTGGCGACGAGCAGCGCGCGGCCCTCGCCGCGCAGCTCGGCGAACACGGCCTCGATCCGGTTGGCGCTGAGCGCGTCGACGCCGCTGAGCGGCTCGTCGAGCAGCAGCACGCGGGTGTCCTGGAGCAGCGCGCGGGCGATCAGCACGCGCTGGCGCTGGCCGCCGGAGAGCGCGCCGAAGCGGGTGCGCTCGCGGTCGGCGAGGCCGACGCGGTCGAGCGCCCGGCGCGCCGCCTCGCGGTCGGCGCGCCCGAGCCGCCGCCACCACGGCGTGCGGCCGTAGGCGCCCATCAGCACGACGTCGAGCGCGCTGACCGGGAAGTCGAGCCGCGTGCGGTCGGTCTGCGGCACGTACGCCGGCCGGCCGTCGATCGCGATCTCCCCCGTCCGCACGGGCAGCTCGCCGAGCAGCGCCCGGAACAGCGTCGTCTTGCCGCCGCCGTTGGGGCCGAGCACCGCCGCGATCCGGCCGGCGGGCAGCGCGAACGCGACGCCGGCGAGCGCCTGCTGACCGGGCGCGTAGCCGCCGCCGAGCCCCGCGACGCGGACCGCGGGCTCGGTCACGCCGCCTCCGCCGCGAATCGCCGCCGCGCGCTCGCCGCGGTCGCGACGACCGCGAACACGGTGCCGCCGAGCACGGCGAGCGCCGGTCCCGGACCGACGTTGAGCGCGTCGGCGAGCCAGAGCCCGGCGACGCCCTCGACGGCCGCGAGCGCGACCGCTCCCGCCCGCAGCGCGCGAACGCTCGGCGCGACCAGCAGCACGGTCGCGGCCGGCATCACGAGCACGGCGGTCACGAGCAGGGCGCCGACCGCGTCGAGCGCGACGACCACGGCGGCCGTGATCGCCACCAGCAGCAGCCGGTCGCCGGCCACCGCGGGCACGCCGAGCGCCTTCGCGCCGACCGGGTCGAAGCCGCCGGCGAGCCACGTCCGGCCGAGCGCCGCGTCGAGCCCGACGACGGCCACGAGCACGCCCGCGGTCAGCCAGAGGTCGAGGTCGCTGAGCCCGATCACGCTGCCGAACAGCAGCCGGTCGACGCCGGCGCCGGACTCGAAGACGTCGGAGGCGAGCACCACGCCGAGCGCCAGCGCACCGACGAGCAGGAGCCCGGTCGCGGCGTCGGGCGCCAGCCGCCGCGTGCGGGTCAGCCGCTCGACCGACCCCGCGTAGAGCACGCCGGCGCCGAGCGCGGCGACCTGCGGCGCGATGCCCCACGGTCCCGCGACGACGAGGCCGGGGAACGCCGCCGTGCCGACGCCGTGCGTGAAGAACGCCATCCGCCGCAGCACGATCCACGAGCCCAGCAGCCCGCCGAGCACGGCGAGCATCAGCACCTCCAGCAGCGCCCGCTGCATGAAGGGGGTGTCGAACGGGTCCGGGAGGCTCAGGAGGGCAGCGTGCACTGCCGCTCACCACCGCCGAACCCGTCCACGAGCGCCCGCGTGTTGGCGGCGACCGAGCCGGCGTACGTCTCCGCGCCCGAGCCCTCGGGCCCGAGCGTGTCGGCCCACAGCGGGTCGCCGACGCGGGCACCGGCCTCGCTGGCGATCGCCTCCTCGATCTTGGGCTCGAGGCCGCTCTCGGTGAAGATCGCCTCGACGCCCTCGGCGCGGATCGTGCGCACCAGCTCGGCGGTCTCGCCGGCCGAGGCCTGCCCCTGGGTGGTCAGCGACGGGATCACCGCGCCCACGACCTCGATCCCGTAGCGGCTGGCGTAGTAGCCGAGCGAGTCGTGGGTCGTGACGAGCTTGCGCCGCTCCGCCGGCACGCTCTCGATGCAGCGGGCGACGGCGCGGTCGAGCGCGTTCAGCTCGCGCACGTAGGCGGCGGCGCCGTCGCGGTAGGCCGCGGCGTTCGCGGGGTCCGCGGCCACGAGGGCGTCGCGGATCGCCTCGGCCGCGAGCACGGCGTTGCGCGGGTCCTGCCACCAGTGCGGGTCGATCTCCTCGCCCTCGGCGTGCTCCTCCCCGTGGTCCTCCTCGGCGTGCTCGTGGCCCTCGTGGCCGCCCTCGAGCGTGCGCACGTGCTCGATCAGGTCGAGCTGCGGCGCGTCGGTGCCGGAGCCCTCGATCGCGTCGGCGAGCCAGGCGTCGAGGTCGCCGCCCGAGCGCACGACGAGCCCGGCGTCGGCGACGGCGTCGACGTCGCTCGGCCGCACCTCGTGGTCGTGCGGGTCGGCGTTGGCCGGCAGCAGGCCGGTGACCTCGACGCGGTCGCCGCCGACGTTGCGCACGAGGTCGGCGACCTGGGTCGTCGTGGCGACGACCGCGAAGCCGCCGGACCCGGCGGAATCGTCCTCGCCGCAGGCGGCGACGAGCAGCGCGAGTACGGCGGCGATCAGGGCGAGACGGGAGCGCATGCGGCGCTAGAGACTACTGAAAACCATTCTCGTTTGCAGAAATTGGCGCTACCATCGGCGCTGATGACCACGTCCTGGGCCGACCACGCGCACCGCGAGCTGTCGCGGACCGGCCACCGTGCCGGCGGGGCGCGCGAGGAGGTGCTCGCGCTGCTGGCCCACCAGGACTGCTGCCTCAGCGCCCAGGAGATCCACGACCGCCTGCGCGGCCGCGGCAAGTCCGTCGGGCTCGCGAGCGTCTACCGCGCGCTCGACCTGCTGGCGCGGCTCGAGCTCGTGCACCGGATCGACGTGGACGGGACCGCCTGCTACGAGCCGGCCGACCCGAGCGGCGACCATCACCACCACGCGATCTGCGACGGCTGCGGGAAGATGGACTCGTTCGAGGACCCCGAGCTGGAGCGGCTGATCGACGGCGTCGGAGCGCGCCTGGGGTACGCCGTCGGCGGCCACGACATCGTGCTTCGGGGCTCGTGTCCGGACTGCAAAGCCTGACCCAGACCCCGGACTCCGCAGCTTTCGGCCGATCCTCTTGTTGAAGAGGATCGTGGCCCCGACTCCATTCACACGCAGGCGGGCGCTCCAGGCCGGGGCCGTCGCCGCCATCGCCGGCGCGCTGCGCCCGGCCGCACCCGCAATCGCGGCGCGCCCCGCGTCGCTGTTCGAGCTCGACCTCGCCGGCGTCAGCGGGCACGGCGCCGCCGTCGCTTCCGCGGGCGGCTGGCGCACCACCGCGGTGCTGCGCGCGCCGCGCCGCTTCGACCTGATCGGCCTGCGCTGGGCGAACGGCGCGCGCGCCGAGGCGCAGGTCCGCGCCCGTCCGCGCGGCGGCCGCTGGACCAAGTGGGTCGATCTGCACGTGACCGGCGACCACGGGCCGGACGGCGAGCGCACCGCACCGGCGGGCACCGATCCGGCGTTCACGGGCGCCGCCGACGAGTTCCAGCTGCGCCTGCGCGGGAACCCGGCCGGCCTGCGCGCCCGCTTCGTGCGCGCGCTGCCGACCGCCAACGTGGCGCGCCGCATCGGCCGCCGGCTGCGGCGCCGCGCCGGTGCCTCCGCCGCACCGCGCCGCCGCCGCGCCCAGGGCGTGCCGCCGACGATCATCACGCGCTCCGAGTGGGGCGCCGACGCGGTCCCGCCGCGCGGCGGCCCGACGTACGGCGAGGTCCAGATGGCGTTCGTGCACCACACCGTCAACGCGAACGACTACGGGCCCGAGGACTCGGCCGGCATCGTCCTCGGCATCACGCGCTACCACCGCGACTCCAACGGCTGGAACGACGTCGGATACAACTTCCTCGTCGACAAGTACGGCCAGATCTTCGAGGGCCGCAGCGGCGGCATCGACCTGCCCGTCGTCGGCGCCCAGGCGCAGGGCTACAACAGCGTCTCGACCGGCGTCGCGTGCCTCGGGACGTTCACCTCGGTCGTGCAGACGCCGGAGGGCCTGGACGCGCTGGCGCGCATCATCGGCTGGAAGCTCTCGCTGCACGCGGTGCCGACCAGCGGCTCGATCACCGTCATCTCCGCCGGCGGCCCGAGCAACCGCTACGGCTCCGGCACGCCGGTCACGTTCGAGCGCATCTCCGGCCACCGCGACGGCAACGCCACGAGCTGCCCGGGCAACGCGCTCTACGGGCAGCTCCCCGCGCTGCGCGAGGCCGCGGCCCGCTACGCGAACCCGGTCGCCGGCCTGACGATCTTCGCCCCGACCAAGGTCCGCGGGGTGCGCTCGATCGACGTCTCGGGCTATCTGCGCTTCGCCGACGGCTCGTCGGCGTCCGGCCTGCCGGTCGACCTCGAGTTCCAGACGAGCGGCGCCGCCTGGAGCCACGTCGCGCGCACGAGCGCCGGCGCCGACGGCAGCTACCGCGTGCCGCTGCCCGACCTCGCGGTCGGCGGCCGCATGCGCGCGGTCTTCGTCGGCGACGCCGCGCGCGCCCGCATGCAGTCGCCGGAGCGCAGGATCGAGATCGTCCCGAGCGTCCGCATGACCGTCGACAAGGGCCGCCTGCGGCGCGGCCAGACGGTCCAGATCAGCGGCACCGCCGTCGCCGGCGGAGCAGGTGCGGCTCGTGCTCGAGCGCCGGTCGGGCCGCCGCTGGATCCGCGAGCGCAGCCGGCTGCTGCGGGTGCGCGACGGCGCCTTCCGCGTGAAGCTGCGCCCGCGGCGGCGCGCGAAGTACCGCGTGCGCGTGCAGGTCGGCGGCGTCAAGCGCCGGCGCCTGCTCAGCGTGCGCTGAGGGTCGCGATTAGGGGTTCCCCCGATGCGCGGGAGCCGGGCGGCCTGGAGGATGCGTGCACTCCCCCTCCCCCGCTCCCCAGGAGAACCTCCTTGATGCTGATCCCCGAGCTGACCGGCGCTGACATCGACGCCCTGCGCACCCGTATCGCCGGGGACGTCGCCGGCCCGACCGACGCGGGCTGGGACGACGCCCGCCGGGCCTGGAACGTCGCGTTCGACCAGCGTCCGGCGCTCGTCGCGCGGCCCGAGAGCGCCGCCGACGTGCAGGCGATCGTCGCCTACGCGCTCGAGCGCGGGCTGCGCGTCGCGCCGCAGGGCACCGGCCACAACGCCGGCCCGCTCGGCCCGCTCGACGGCACCATCCTGCTCAGCACCGTGCGCATGCGCGGCGTCGAGATCGACGCCGAGCGGCGCGTCGCCCGCGTCGACGCCGGCGTGCTCTGGGGCGAGGTCACCGCGCCGGCGTCCGAGCACGGCCTCGCGCCGCTGGCCGGCTCCTCGCCCGACGTCGGCGTCGTCGGCTACACGCTCGGCGGCGGCCTCAGCTGGCTCGGCCGCAAGCACGGCCTGGCCGCCGACAGCGTGCTCGCGATCGAGGTCGTGACCGCCGACGGCCGGCTGCGGCGCGTCGACGCCGAGCACGACGCCGACCTGTTCTGGGCGCTGCGCGGCGGCGGCGGCGCGTTCGGCGTGGTCACCGCGCTGGAGATGCGCCTGTACGAGGCGCCCGAGGTCTACGCCGGCTCGCTGTGGTGGCCGTGGGAGCGCTCCGCCGACGTCGTGCACGCCTGGCGCGAGTGGACGGCGACGCGCGCCGGAGGAGGTCACGACCGTCGATCCGGATCATGCAGTTCCCGCCGCTCCCGATCGTGCCCGAGCCCCTGCGCGGCCGCTCCTGGGTCACGATCGACGGCGCGTTCCTCGGCGACGCCGCCGCCGGCGCGGAGCTGCTGCGCCCGCTGCGCGACCTCGGGCCGGAGCTCGACCTGTTCGCGAGCGTCGCCCCCGCCGCCCTGTCGCAGATCCACGGCGACCCCGAGGAGCCGACGCCGGCGATCAGCGTCAGCACGATGCTGAGCGAGCTCACCCCCGAGGCCGTCGAGGCGCTGCTCGAGGTCGCCGGCCCCGGCTCCGGCTCGCCGCTGCTGATGGTCGAGCTGCGCCACCTCGGCGGCGCGCTCGGGCGCCGCGCGCCGCACGCCGGTGCGCTCGGCTCGCTCACCGGCGAGTACCTCCTGTACGGGCTCACGATCCCGATGGCGCCGGAGCTCGTCGCCGCGTTCGAGGCCACCGCGCCGCGGCTGCTGGCCGCGCTCGCGCCGGTGACCGACAGCCGCAACTACCTCAACTTCTACGAGAGCAAGACCGACCCGGCGACGTTCTTCGAGCCGGGCGCCTACGAGCGGCTGCGAGCGGTCAAGGGCGCCGAGGACCCCGGCGACCTCTTCCGCTCGAACCATCCGATTTCGCCTGCCAGGTCGAGCTCCTTCGTCGCGCAACCTTCGGCGAGTTACTTCTTCAGCCAGTCCCCCAGCTTGTCGGCAGCGTCGGCGACCTTGTCGCCGGCGCCCGCGACACCGGCGCCCGCCTCCTTGAACATCACGCGGAACCGCTCCGCGTAGTGCTCGACGGCGTCGCCGGCCTCGGCCTTCACGCTCACGGGGTCGCCGCGCTTGACGTACTCGCCGTTCATGATCCGGTCGTAGTCGCCGGACCGGACCCACTTCATCAGCTCGGACACGCGGCGGACCGGGAACGCGTGGGTCTGGGCGAGCTCGGTGCGCAGGCGGCTGAGCTTGTCCCAGCCCGGCTCCCACTCCGTCGTAGTCGTTGGCCTGGCGCAGGAACGCGTCGAGGTTGAGCTTGCGCGAGGCGGCACCGCCCGCGATCACCATCAGCGTGCCGGCTGGTCACGAGCGGGTCGCGGTTCACGAGCGTGGCGGCGCGGTCGCAGCTCAGCTCGGCGGCGCGGAACCACTCGAGCAGGGCGAGCTTGACGGCGAGCAGCGGCAGCCCGGCCAGCAGCGGCAGCCGCACGACGCTCGTGCCGAGCGACGTCAGGATCATCAGCGCCGTCCGGTAGAGCACGTGGTCGGACAGGATGTGCCCGGCCTCGTGGCCCAGGACCGTGCGCAGCTCCTCCGCGTCGAGCAGCTCGGCGGTGCGCGAGTTGATCATCACCATCGGCCGCTCCGGACGCCGATCGCCGCCGCGTTCGTGATCGGGAACTGCGTCAGGTAGAGGTCGGGCACGAAGCCGAGGTCGAGCCGCGCGCAGGCCGCGCGATGGGCCGCCCAGGCGTCCGGGAGCTGCTCCGAGCCGAGCTTGATCGAGCCCGCCATGAACATCTGCCGCAGCGCGCGCTCGTACCCGAACTCGATCAGCTTGCGGACGACCTGGTCGAGCATCGGGATCGACTTCAGGGCCGCCGTCGCCGCGCGGTCCGCGGGGTGCTCGTAGGCCTTCGGCGAGAGTTCGAGGAGGCGCTGGTCCTCCGGCAGGGGCTCCGTCATCCGCCAAGGTAGCGGCCTCGGCGATGATTCGCGAGAGCTGGCCCCCCTGCCAGGCCAGCGGTGACTTGCCCGGCTCCTCGGACACGAGGCGCGCAGCGGGCAGGATCTCGGCGTATCGCTCGCCGATCGCGTACGGATGCTCCGGGTCGGGCTCGTCGCGGCTCGCGACGACGATCACCGGGACCTCGATCCGCGCGAGGTCGTCCCAGCTCTCGAACGGCGCGCGAGCGGGGCACGGCGCGCAGCGCGTCGGCGACCGCCTCGGGGTGCTCGTGCGCGGACAGGCGCTGGCGCAGCACCGTGCGGATCGTGTCGCGCCACGGCTCGGGCGCGCGCGGCTCGCCGTAGGCCTCCACGAAGCCCTCCACCCCGCCGTCGCGCAGGCCCTGCGAGAGGCGGTCCCAGCGGCCGAGGCCGCCGTCGCGGTCCTCGGGGTCGAACGCGGGCGTGATCAGCACGAGCGCGGCGACGCGGTCGGGGTGCCGCAGCGCGTGCGCGACGATCGTGTGCGCGCCCATCGAGGCGCCGGCCAGCACGGGCCGCTCGATGCCGCGGTCGTCGAGCACGGCCAGCAGGTCGGTCGCCAGGTCGGCGTAGGCGTACGCGTCCGGCTCAGGCGCCGGCTGCGAGCGGCCGTGGCCGCGCGCGTCGTAGGCGACGACGCGGTGGCCGCTGCGCTCGAGGTTCTTGGAGCCCATCACCACGTAGCGGCGCGTGGCGGTCAGTCCGTGCAGGAGCACGACGGGCGTCCCCTCCCCCGCCTCCTCGCCCGCGAGTCCCCCGATCGTCAGGTCGGCCATGCCGGAGGGATAGCATCGAAGGCGTGATCTTCGCCACCACCGAGGCCGACCTTCGAGCAGGACGTGATCGAGCGCTCGCGGGAGATGCCCGTCGTCGTCGACTTCTGGGCCGCCTGGTGCGGCCCCTGCCGCCAGCTCACGCCCGTGCTCGAGAAGGCGGTCCGCGAGCGCGAGGGCAAGGTCGCCCTCGCCAAGGTCGACACGGACGCCAATCCGCGGCTCGCCTCCGCGTTCCAGATCCAGGGCATCCCCGCCGTCAAGGCGTTCGTCGACGGCAAGGTCGCGGCCGAGTTCGTCGGCGCGCAGCCGCCGCCGCAGGTCGCGCGCTTCCTCGACGAGCTGCTGCCGTCCGAGGCCGACGCGCTCGTCACGGCCGGCGACGAGGCCGCGCTGCGGCGCGCGATCGAGCTCGAGCCCGGCCACGCCGACGCCAGCGTCGCGCTCGCGTCGCTGCTGCACGACCAGGGCGACGAGGCCGAGGCGCTCGAGCTGCTCGGCAACGTGACCGGCTCGTTCGCGGCCGACGGGCTCGCCGCGCGGATCCGGCTCGAGCAGGACCCGGAGCTCGGGTCCGCGTTCGCGGCGCTCGACTCGGCGAGACCGAGCGCGGGCTGGACGAGCTGATCGCGGCGATCGCCGCCGCGAACGGCGACGCGGACCGGCGCGAGGACCTGCGGCGCGCGGTCGTCGGCGTGCTCGACGAGCTCGGGGTCGAGCACCCGCTCGCGCGCGACGCGCGGCGCAAGCTCGCCGGAGCGCTCTACTAGAACGGCAGCGCGAGCTGGCCGGCCGGCGCGGGCGGCGCGCGGCGCGGATCCGGCTCGACGTCCTCGAACGCGGCGACCTTCACGCCGAGCAGCCGCACCGGCCGCGGCGGCGCGTACGCGCGCAGCAGCTCGAGCGCCGTCTCCGTGATCGTCGCGACGTCGCTGCGTCACCGCCTCGAGCGTGCGCGCCCGCGTGACCGTCGTCCAGTCGTCGAGGCGGACCTTGATCGCGATGTTGCGCCCGCGGCGGCCGCGCCGGACGAGGCCGTCGGCGAGCTCGCGCGACATCTCGCGGATCGCGGTCTCCATCTGGGCGACGTCGGCGATGTCCTCGTCGAAGGTGCGCTCGCTCGAGCGCGACTTCGCCGCGCCCTGCTCGGTCGAGACCTCCGAGTCGTCCTCGAACGCGGCGCGGGCCTTCAGGAAGCGCGCGGTGTTGCTGCCGAAGCGCGCGCCGAGCCGGCCCTCGTCCGCCTCCTGCAGGTGGCCGAGCGTGTGGATGCCGAGCGCAGCCAGCCGCTCGGCGGTCTTCGGGCCGATGCCGGGGACGCGGCTCGTCGGCGCGGTGGCGAAGCGCACGCACGCCTCCTCGCGGCCCATCGCGACGAAGCCGTTCGGCTTGCCGAGGTCGCTGCAGCACTTGGCCACGAGCCGCGAGGGCCCGATGCCGACCGAGATCACGATCCCCGTGCCCGCCTTGACCGCCTCGACGACCTCGCGCAGCACGCGCAGCGGCTTGGCCACGCCGGTGAGGTCGGCGTACGCCTCGTCGAGCCCGAGCTGCTGCACGCGGTCGAGCCGCTCGGCGACGACCTCCCAGACGCGCTTGGACGTGTCGCGGTAGGCCTGGAAGTCCGGCGGGATCGTGATCGCGTCCGGGCACAGCCGGCGCGCGCGGGCGGCGGGCATGGCCGAGCCGACGCCGAACTTGCGCGCCTCGTAGCTCGCGGTCGTGACCACCGCGCGCGGACCGCTGCCGGCGACGATCACCGGCTTGCCCTTGAGCTCCGGCCGCCGCAGCAGCTCGACGGTCGCGTAGAACGCGTCGCAGTCGAGGTGGGCGATGACGCGCTTGGGGCCGGACATACGCACTGGAGCGTACGCCCGGCCCCGGACCGTCTAGCGCGTCGTGAGGATCGGGCCGTGGCCCCGGAAGCCCAGCCGCTGGGCCGTCGCCTCCGTCAGGTCGTACTCGCGGCCGCCCACGTAGGGGCCGCGGTCGATGACCTTCACGCGCACGGAGCGCCCGCGGTGACGCAGCGTCACCTTGGAACCGCACGGGAGCGTCTTGTGCGCGACGCCGAGGCGGCCCGGGTAGAGGGTGCCGCCACAGCCGAGCGGGTTGCCGTACAGGCCCGGCCCGTACCACGACGCGTGCGCGTGGCGGTACACGTTGAGGCGGCCGAGCCGGCGCGAGCGCCCGCCGACGACGATGCGCGCGGCGCCGCTCATCGGCGTCCGCACGCGGTCGCGCAGGTGGTAGCGGCCGCGGCCGCCGGTGCGGTCGCGGTCGAACGTGCGCCACTTGCCCTTGCGCCAGACCTTCAGGTGGGCAACGACGCCCGGCGGCGAGCGGCCGGACGCTGCCGGTCACGCGCACGCGGTCGCCCGACTGCACGTGCAGCCGCTTCTTGGCGATACCGACCTTCGACACCTTCGCTGTGCCCTGGGGTTCGGTCTGCGCTGCGGCGGGCACGGCCGCAGTGAGTGAGAGTGCGAGGCACAGCGCACCCGCCGTCGTGGCGGCTCGCGTGGATCGCGGTCGCAAAGGACCTCCTTGGATGCGGCCCTTCTGCCTACGAGGTGAGCTGACGGGCTCGGCGCGTACGCCTACCGCGGCAGAAGCCGCGGATTCGCCCCGTGCCGGCGCTGCTTCACACCGGCGATTGGTTCCCCCGCCCGCGCGCGCATCGTGCGCCCCGCGGCTCGGCGTGGCCGAAACGGCCCGTCACGGTAGCGGCCGTTCCACCATTTTCATGTGACAGGCGTCACACGGCGACGGCGAGCTCGTCCTGCAGCTTCGCCAGGCCGAGCCGGATCCGGCTCTTGGCGGTCCCGAGCGGCACGGCGGAGCGGCGAGCGATCTCGTCGGCGGTCAGGCCGCCCCAGTAGGCGAGCACGAGCGCCTCGCGCTGCGCGTCCGGCAGCTTGTGCAGGGCCTCGCGGACGGTCCCTCGGGCCGAAGCGCGCTCGAGGATGTCCTCAGGCCGCTCGGGGTCGTCGGCGACGACCAGCTTCATGCGGTCGGAGGCGCGGCCGGCCGCCTGCGCCTCGCGCCACAGGTCGAGCGCGCGCGAGCGGGCCATCAGGCGCAGGTACGAGCCGAGCTCGCCGCGCTTGGGGTTGAACGCCGACGGACGGCGCCAGACGCGCAGGAAGACGTCCTGGACCACGTCCTGCGCCCGTGCGCCGTCTCCGAGGACCCGGAAGGCGGTGGCGTAGACGCTGCGGTGATGCTCCTCGAAGGCGCGACCGAACTCGCGCGGGTCCGACAGATCCAACATGGCTTCATTCTACACGCTGTTGAAGGTTTACAAACATGCGTGTCGAAGGTTCGATCGCGCGATAATCGCCGGGTGGCGAATCCCGATCGGCTCACCGGCCTCGACGCATCGTTCCTCGCACTGGAGAAGGGCGGCGCGCACATGCACGTCGGCTCGGTCCTGGTGTTCGAGGGCGAGGCGCCCGCGCACGAGGAGCTGGTGGCGCACGTCGAGCGCCGCCTGCACCTCGTGCCCCGCTACCGCCAGAAGCTCGCGTTCCCGCCGCTGATGCAGGCGCGGCCCGTGTGGGTCGACGACCCGCACTTCAACGCGGCCTACCACGTGCGGCACACCGCGCTGCCCGCGCCGGGCGGTGAGGAGGAGCTGCGGCGGCTCGCCGGGCGGGTGTTCTCGCAGCAGCTCGACCGCGCGAAGCCGCTGTGGGAGATCTGGCTCGTGCAGAAGGTCGGCGAGGACCGGTTCGCGCTCGTGTGCAAGACGCACCACGCGCTCGTCGACGGCATCTCCGGCGTGGACATCATGACCGTGCTGTTCGACCTCGAGGAGTCGCCGCCCGCCGCCGACGAGCCGCCGGCCTGGCAGCCGCGGCCGCTGCCGAGCGGTGCGGCACTGGCGGCCGACGCGCTCGTCGAGCGCCTCGGTACGCCGGTCGGCGTGGTGCGGTCGGCGGCCTCGGCGGTGTCCAACCCCGGTGGCGCGGCGCGGACGCTCGGCGGGCTGGCGGCGTTCGCGGTCGCGGGCCTCGGCGGCGCGCCCCCGTCGCCGCTGAACGTGGCGATCGGGCCGCACCGCCGGTTCGCGTGGGTCGAGGAGGACCTCGGGCAGTTCAAGGCCATCAAGGGCGCGCTGGGCGGGACGGTCAACGACGTCGTGCTGACGGTCGTGTCGGGCGCCCTGCGGGCGCTGCTGCTGCGGCGCGGGCGCGACCCGGAGGGCGTCGAGCTGAAGGCGATGGTGCCGGTCTCGATCCGGGCCGACTCCGAGCGCGGGGCGCTCGGGAACCGCGTCAGCGCGTTCTACGCGCCGCTGCCGGTGGGGCTCGCCGATCCGCTCGCGCGGTTCCGCTCCGTGCACTCCTCGGTCGGCGACCTGAAGGCGTCGGGGCAGGCCGTCGGGGCCGAGGCCGTCACCCGCCTGGCGGGCTTCGCGGCGCCGACGGTGCTCAACCAGGCCGCGCGGCTGCAGTGGAGCCAGCGCTTCTTCAACGTGACCGTCACCAACGTGCCCGGGCCGCAGTTCCCGCTGTTCATGCTCGGGCGGCGGCTCGGGGCGTTCTACCCGAAGGTGCCGCTGGCCGGGAACACGGCGCTGGGGATCGCGATCATGAGCTACGACGGGGGGATCTCCTTCGGGCTGCTCGGGGACTTCGACGCGATGCCGGACCTCGACCTGCTGGCCGAGGACCTGTCGTACGCCGTGTCGGAGCTGTCGGCGGCTGCCGGCGTGCCGGCGAACGGCGACGGTCGCGGTGGCCGGGCGCGGCCGGCGCGACGGCGGACGCAGACGGCTTGAAGGTCCTCGCGATCCTGCTCGTCGGGCTCGTCGCGGTCGTCGGGCTCGTGCTGGTGATCGCCGGCCGCGACAACGCGGAGCTCTCGCGCGAGCCGGCGGGCCTCGACGCCGACCGCGGCGCGTCGCACTCGGGTTCGGCCGCGGCCGAAGGGACGCCGACGAGCGGGCCGCATCAGCCGGATCTCGTCACGCGCGACGGGCGCGCGATCACGAACGACCAGCTCCTGCACGCGATCGAGCTCGGCAACGTCGTCATCCTCGCCGACACGATCACGGCTCCGCTGCGGCGCCTGCAGCGCGAGGTCGCCGGGCCGTTCGACGCCGAGATCGCCGCGGCCGGGCAGGCGGTGATCCTCGCCGTTCGCGAAGGCGCGGGGCCGGCGACGGCGGTCGCGTGGCGGCGTTCGCTGCGGGCGGCGTCGGCGGCTGACCCCGAGTTGCTGCGGTTCGTCGAAAACCGGCTGGGTAAGGGGGTGGGACAATGAGCGCTGTGATTGCTCCCCTTCGCCTTGCTCTGGCGCAGATCGATTCTCGTGTGGGTGATCTCGAGGGCAACGTCGAGCGCATCGCCGCGGCGATCGCGGAGGCCCGCGACGGCGGGGCGGAGCTGGTGCTGCTCCCCGAGCTCGCCGTCACCGGGTATCCGCCCGAGGACCTGCTGCTCAAGGAGCACTTCCTGCTCGCCGCGGGCGAGGCGGTCGCGGAGCTCGCCGCGGCGGCCGAGGGGATCGTCGCGCTCGTCGGGTTCCCGGAGCGGGCGGACGACGTCTACAACGCGCTGGCGGTGCTCGCCGCGGGCTCGGTGCAGGCGATCTACCGCAAGAACCAGCTGCCCAACTACGGCGTGTTCGACGAGCAGCGCTACTTCCAGGTCGGCGACGGCGGCGCGGTGCTCGAGCTCGGCCGTGCCCGGCTCGGGCTGACGATCTGCGAGGACATCTGGACGCCCGGCCCGCCGGCGTCCGACGAGGCGCTGGCCGGCGCGTCGCTGATCCTCAACGCCTCCGCCTCGCCGTACCACGCGGGCAAGGGCATCGAGCGCGAGCGGATGCTCGCCCAGCGCGCGCGCGACAACCTCGCCGCCGTCGCGTTCTGCAACCTCGTCGGCGGGCAGGACGAGCTGGTCTTCGACGGCCACTCGCTGGTCGTCGACCACGAGGGCACGGTGCTCGCGCGGGCGCCGCAGTTCGCCGAGGCGCTGACGTTCGCGACCGTCGACCTGCAGGCGGCGCTGACCGCGCGGCTGCGCGACACGCGGCTGCGCCCGCCGGTCCGGCGCGCGCTGCCGGAGGTCCGCCGGATCGGCCCGCTCGACCGCCACGAGGACGAGGACGCCGGCACGGTCGGCGGCGACGTCACGGAGCTGCTCGAGCCGGAGGCGGAGGTCTACGCCGCGCTCGCGCTCGGCGTCCGCGACTACACGGAGAAGAACGGCTTCCCGCACGTCGTGATCGGCCTCTCCGGCGGGATCGACTCGACGCTCTGCCTGCTGCTCGCCGTCGACGCGCTCGGCTCCGACCGCGTGACCTGCGTCTCGATGCCCTCCCGCTACTCGTCCTCGGGCACGCGCAGCGACGCGGTCGTGCTCGCGGAGAACCTCGGCGTCGAGCTGCACGAGCTCCCGATCGGGCCGGCGATGGAGGTCTACGACTCGATGCTCGCCGGCGTCTTCGAGGGCCGCGAGCCGGACATCACCGAGGAGAACCTGCAGGCCCGCATCCGCGGCAACCTGCTGATGGCGCTCTCGAACAAGTTCGGCTGGCTCGTGCTCACGACCGGCAACAAGTCGGAGAACTCGGTCGGCTACTCGACGCTCTACGGCGACTCCGCGGGCGGCTTCGCCGTCATCAAGGACGTCCCGAAGACGCTCGTCTACCGCCTCGTCGACTTCCGCAACGCCCGCGACCCCGAGGCGCCGGTCCCCGCCTCGATCATCGACCGCCCGCCGAGCGCGGAGCTGCGCGACGACCAGATCGACGCCGACTCGCTCCCGGACTACCCGACGCTCGACTCGATCCTCGAGGCCTACGTCGAGGACGACGCCGACCCGGAGCAGCTCGTCCGCGCCGGCCTCCCGCCGGAGGCCGTCGACCGAGCGATCGCGCTCGTCGACCGCGCGGAGTACAAGCGCCGCCAGGCACCACCGGGGATCAAGATCACCCCGCGAGCCTTCGGCCGCGACCGGCGAATGCCGATCACCAACGGCTACCGGCCACGCCGTCACGTCCTGAGCCGTCTTCGTGACTCAACTGCGGCATCGAGGGAGAGCACGGTTTCGGGGTGAGAACCTCGATCCATGCCGCCCGCGAGGACGCAAAACGTTCCACGGACCGCCGATCGCCGCGGGGCCGTGGAACGTTTTGCGTACCAGAGACGCAAAACGTTCCAGGGGTCGCGTTCGGCGAGGGGGTGTGGAACGTTTTGGGTCCTGATCAGGAGGTCGCTCGGATTGCCCGCCGGCAGCACGGCGTGGTGACGTCGGCGCAGCTCGCGGCGGCGGGCCTGTGCCGCGACGGCGATTCGTTATCGGGTCAGAGCAGGGCCGGCTTACGCGGCTCCACCAGGGCGTCTACCTCTCCGCCTCCCTACCTGCGCAGTTCACGCCCGAGATGGCGGCCGTCCTCGCGTGCGGCGACCACGCCGCACTCAGCCACCACGCCGCCGCGGCGCTGTGGGGCTTCCGTGCGCGGTGCGATGGCCCGATCGACGTGACGGTCAGTCGCGGCAGAGCGCGCCCGCGCGCGGGCATCGCGGTCCATCGGTCCGCCGACCTGCCGGTGACGCGCCACTTCGGCATCCCGATAACCACCCCGGCGCGCACGCTGCTCGACCTCGCTCCGCTGCTGGTGCAGCACGATCTCGACCGTGCGGTCGAGGAGGCGCAGGTGCGCGGCCTGGTGAAGCCCGAGGCGTTGACCGCCGCGCCGCACGCAGCGCTGCGGAGAGCGGCTCGCGACGACGCGTCGATGACCCGCTCGGAGGCCGAGGCGCGGCTGCTCGCGCTGATCCGCGTCGCGGACCTGCCCGCGCCGCTGACGAACGTGCGGATCGAGGGGTTCGAGGTCGACGTCGCGTGGCCGGAGCAGCGGCTGATCGTGGAGGTCGACGGCTTCGCGTTCCACTCCACGCGCGCGGCGTTCGAGCGCGACCGGCTGCGCGATCAGGCGCTGCAGGCCGCCGGCTGGCGGGTGATGCGGATCACGTGGCGGCAGATCGCCGAGACGGCGGAGGCGGTGGTGGCGCGGATCGCGGCGGCGCTGGCGCTCAGCCCGCGTCGCGCACCGCGACCGTCATCCGCACGAGCGCGCACAGTCGCCCTCGGTCGTCCGTGATGTCGACCTCCCAGATCCAGGTCGTGCGCCCGGCGTGACGGCGGCGGGCGACGGCGTGGATCGTGCCGTCGAGGATCGGCCGCAGGAAGCTCGTCTGGTTCGAGAGGCCCTGGGCGGTCTTGCCCTGCGGGTGCACGGCCATCCAGGTCGCCATCGACGCGACCGACTCGGCGATCGACGCGAAGACCCCGCCGTGGACGAGGCCCGCCGGCTGCTTGAGCTCGTCCCGGACCGCCACCTGAGCGCGTACCTCCTCCTCGGACAGGCTCAGCACCTCGAGCCCGTAGAGCGCGTCGAAGCCCACGGGCCCGGTGTCGAACGGCGTGTCCACGACGCGGCGCACACTATCTTCATTGGCCGGTATGAGCAGGGACAACAGGCTCGCCCCCGACCAGCGCGCCGTTCTCGAGCTGGTCCTCCGCCAGGACCGCTCGTACGGCGAGCTCTCCGAGCTGCTCGGGATCCCCGAGCGCGACGTCCGCGCGCGCGCCGAAGCCGGCCTGCGGACGCTCGCCGGCGATCCCGGCGCGGACGTGGACTCCGCCCTGATCACCGACTTCCTCCTCGACCAGCAGACGCCCGAGGAGTCCGAGCGCACCAGCCTCCACCTCGCCGAGACCCCGAAGGCGCAGGCCTGGATGGCAGCGGCCTCCATGAGCATCGCGGATCTGGGCGCCCCCCGACCCCAACCACAACCACCGAACCCACCCCCCTCGATGCCGCAGTTGGGACCCGGCACGCCGATCCGGGACCGGCGGAGCGCGCCGATGACGGGGACGACGTCGAAACCGCGGCCGCGCTGCCGCGCGCCCGACCGCTCGGCGCCGCGCCCGCCGCGCTCCTCGAAGCTCGGCGGCGCGATCCTGCTCGGCCTGGTCGTGGTGATCGTCGCCGTGGCCGCGGCGGCGTTCCTGCTCGGCGGCGACGACGACCCCGACGCCTCGCCGCAGGCCCAGGCGACCGCGACAGCGACGCCGACCGAGGAGGAGGCGGCCGCCGGCGCGAACGACATCGTGCTGGCCGGCGCGAACGGCTCCGACGCCCGCGGGATCATGCGCCTGTTCGCCCAGGACGACGGCAGCGTGCAGTTCGCGATCGCCGCCGAGAACGTCCCCGCCAACCGCGGCCGCGAGGTCTACGCCGTCTGGTTCACCCGCGAAGGCTCCCCGCCGCGGCGCCTCGGCTTCGCGCAGTCCGCCGTCGGCCAGGATGGCGTGCTGACCACGGGCGGCCCGCAGCGCGGCGACGAGGACCGGTTCCCGCGCTGGTTCGCGACGTACGACCGCGTCCTCGTCACCCGCGAGACCGACGCCGGCGCGAGGCGCCCGGGGCCGGCCGTGCTGCAGGGCACGCTGCCCGCCGGCTAGCGGCTCATCCGCTGGAACCGCCAGACGGACAGCGGCACGAAGATCGCGACGAGCACCAGCGGCCAGACGACCGCCAGCAGCATCGCGTGCTCCGCCGGCCAGGACCCGCCGCCCACGCCCGGGTTGCCGAACAGCTCGCGCGTGGCGCCGATCGTCGCCGACAGCGGGTTCCACTCGGCGATCGTGCCCAGCCACCCCGGCATCAGCTCCGGCGCGACGAACGCGCTCGTGATCATCGTGATCGGGAACAGCAGGCTCCAGATCGCGTTGATCGCCTCCGGGTTCGGCGCGACCAGCCCGAGGAAGATGCCGATCCACAGGAACGAGAACCGCAGCAGGAGCAGCAGCGCGAACGCGAGCAGCGCGTTGCCGAAGCCCTCGTGCCACGACCAGCCGACCACGAGGCCGCAGCAGACCATCACCACGAGCGAGAGCACCGAGTTGAGCAGGTCGGCGCTGCTGCGGCCGAGCACGACGGCCGCCGAGGAGATCGGCATCGAGCGGAAGCGGTCCATGATCCCGCGCTGCGCGTCGCTGACGACCGCGGTCATCGTCGCCCCGATCCCGAACGCCATCGTCTGGGCGAACATGCCCGGCATCAGGAACTCGCGGTAGTCGCCGCCGCCCGGCACCACGATCCCGCTCCCGAACACGTAGCCGAACAGCACGATGAACACGATCGGGAACGCCAGCTCGGCGATGATCTGGCCCGGCGTCGTGATCCAGTGGATGAGGTCGCGCCGCGTGATCGTCCAGCCGTCGGCGAGCGTCCAGCGCAGCGCGGTCACGCCGCCACCTCCTCCCCCGTCAGCCGCATGAACACCTCGTCGAGCGTCGGCCGCCGCAGCGCGACGTCCTCGGCGGCGATCTCCGCGTGCTCGAGCTCGCGCAGCAGCTCGGTCGAGCCCGGCCACCGGCTCGGCGAGCGGCGCGGTCAGCCGCCGCGCCCCCGCGTCCAGCACCGGCTCCGCGCCCGCGACCCGCTGCAGGATCACGGCCGCCGCCGGCAGCTCGTCCGCGGCGCGCGAGCACGAGGTCGACCTGGCTGCCGCCGATCTGCGCCTTCAGCGCGTCCGGCGGCCCCTCGGCGATCACGCGCCCGTGGTCGATCACCGAGATCGAGTCGGCGAGCTGGTCCGCCTCGTCGAGGTAGTGCGTCGTCAGCAGCACCGTCGTCCCGCCCGCGACGAGCGAGCGGACGACGTCCCAGACCTCGTAGCGGTGCCGCGGGTCGAGCCCCGTGGTCGGCTCGTCGAGGAACAGCACGCGCGGGTTCATGATGAACCCGACCGCGAGGTCGAGCCGCCGCCGCATCCCGCCCGAGTAGTGCTTGACCTTCTTGCTCGCGGCGTCACGCAGGTTGAACTGCTCGAGCAGCTCGTCCGCGCGCCGCCGCCGCGCGGCGCCGTCGAGGTGGAACAGCCGCCCGAACATGTCGAGGTTCTGGCGCCCGGTCAGCAGCTCGTCGACCGCCGGCTCCTGCCCGGTCACCCCGATCCGCATCCGCACCTCCTTCGGCGACCGCGCGACGTCGAAGCCCGCGACCTCGGCGCGGCCGCGCGTCGAGCCGCAGCAGCGTCGAGAGGATCCGCACGGCGGTGGTCTTGCCGGCGCCGTTCGGCCCCAGCAGGCCGCACACGGTGCCCTGCGGCACGATCAGGTCCAGGCCGTCGAGCGCCTGCGTCTCGCCGAACCGCTTGCGCAGGCCCTCCGCCACTACGGCCACCGATCCGGGTACGTCGTACGCAGTCATGCGTACACTGTACCCAGAGGATAAGCTGCCCGCAAGCATGCCGACCGATCCGATCATCGGCCTCAAGCTCCTGTGGGGCCGCCGCGAGCCGGCCACGCGCGGGCCCAAGCCCGGGCTCGACCTCGAGCGCGTCGTCGCCGCCGGCATCGCCATCGCCGATGCCGAGGGGCTCGAGGGCCTGTCGATGCGGCGGGTCGCCGAGCGGCTCGGCGTCGGCACGATGACCCTCTACCGCTACGTGCCCGCGAAGCAGGAGCTGCTCGACCTCATGTTCGACACGGTCGTCGGCGAAGAGCCGGGCGACGACCGCAGCCGCACCTGGCGCGAGCGGCTCGAGTTCTTCGCCCGCTGCAATCTGGAGACGTTCCGCCGCCATCCCTGGATGCTCGAGCTGCCGGCCCGGCGGCCGCCGCTGGGCCCGAACGTGTTCGGCGGCTTCGACGCGATGCTCCAGGCGCTGGACGGCACCGCGCTCAACGGCAACGAGCGGGTCGGCGCGGCGACGCTGGTGGGCAACTACGTCGCCGGCGCGAGCCGGGCGGTCGTCGAGTCATCGGTCCTGGAGCGGCGCACGGGCATGAGCGACGAGACCTGGTGGGAGGAGCGCTCCGCCCTCTGGGACGAGTTCTTCTCGCCCGAGCGCTTCCCGGCGATCACCGCCGCGTACGCCGACGACGGCTACAGCGAGCCGCTCGAGGACTTCGAGTTCGGCCTGCAGCTCGTGCTCGACGGCATCGAGGCGCTCATCGCGCGGGCAGCAGAACGCCCGGGTTCATGACCCCGGCGGGGTCGCAGCGCTCCTTGACCGCGCGCAGCAGCTCGAGCCCGAGCGCGCCCGACCTCGTCGCCCAGCCACGGCGCGTGGTCGCGGCCGACCGCGTGGTGGTGGGTGATCGTGCCGCCGGCGGCGACGATCGCGTCGGTCGCCGCGGTCTTGGCCGCGCGCCACTGCTCGGCCGGTCGCCGGCGTCCTGGCGCGGCGAGGAACGTGAAGTACAGCGACGCGCCGGTCGGATACAGGTGCGAGACGTGGCAGCACGACGAGCGCAGCGTGCCCGCGAGCGCGCGCGTCGCCGACGGCGCGGTAGCAGCCGCTCGAGGTTCGACCACGTCGTCGCCGTCTCGAGCGTCTCGACGAGCACGCCGCGGTCGAGCAGGTCGTCGCGCAGGTACGGCCCGTCGTAGCGGCCGGGCGAGCCACGGCGCTGCCCGGCGCGGCGGCCGAGCGGCACCGCGCCGGCCGCGCGCAGCAGCCCGACCGCCGCGCCGCGGCGGCGCGCGACCGCCTCGTCGCTCGCCCTCCCAGCCCGCGATCAGCAGGCAGCCGCCCGCGACGCCCGCGCGCCCGCAGGTAGCGCGCCGCCAGCGCGCGCCTTCGCCGCCGCCGCCCGCCAGCGCGAGCGACATGCGCGTCTCCTCCTCGTCGGACAGCCGCGCGACGTCGGGCGCCGCGCCCGCCTGCTCGAGCCCGCGCAGCGCCTCGCCGCCCTCGGCGAACGACGCGAACGAACGAAGCCCTCGTAGCGGCGCTTCTGCGGCGCCGGCCGCACGCGCAGCGCCACCTCGCGTGATGACGCCGAGCGCGCCCTCGGAGCCGACGACGAGCTCGCGCAGGTCCGGCCCGGCCGCCGTCCGCCGGGCATGGCGAGCGGCTCGAGCGTCGCCGAGCGGCGCCGCCAGCCGCACGCCGAGCGACGAGCTCGTCGATCCGCCCGTAGCCCGTCGACGCCTGCCCCGCCGACCGCGTCGCCACGCAGCCGCCGACCGTCGCGTACTCGTAGCTCTGCGGGAAGTGCCCGAGCGTCAGCCCGCGCTCGCCGAGCGCGCGCTCGAGCTCGGGCAGCCGCAGCCCGGGCGCGAGCACGGCGGTCAGCGAGCGCTCGTCGACCGCGAGCAGCGCGTCGAGCCGCCCGAGGTCGAGCGAGACGACCGCCGCGATGCCCGCCGCGCAGCGGCTCGACGCCGCCGACGACGCTCGTCCCGCCGCCGAACGGCACGACCGCGACGCCGGCGTCCGCAGCAGCGCTGCGAGCACCGCCCGCACCTCGTCGTGCGTCCGCGGGCGCCACGACCGCGTCCGGCGCGGCCGCGCCGTCGCCCGCGCGCTGGCGCAGCAGGTCGGGATAGGACTTGCCGGCGGCGCGCAGCACGCGCGCCTCGCGGTCGTCGCGCACGCTCGGCGCCGACCACCGCGACGAGCGCCGCGCGCAGCTCGCGCGTCGAGCGCCGGCGGCGCCAGCCGCACGTCCGCGAGCGCGACCGGCCGCGCGACGACGCCGCCGTCGACGCCGAGCTGCTCGCGCAGGAACGGCTCGGCGTCCTCGGGCAGCGCCGGCCCGGCGCCGGCCTCGCCCCAGCCCCAGAAGACCTGCTCGCGCCTCACGGCAGCACCCGCTCGAGCCCGTCGAGCGCCTCGTCGAGCTCCTTGCCGGCCGCGCGCCGCAGCATCAGGCCGCCGAAGCGCGACCAGCCGCGCCCGCGCTGGCGCAGCTCGAGCGTCACCAGCGTGCCGCCTCCCGCCTCGGCGAGCCGCGACCTCGACGTCGCCGCTCGGCGCAGGATCCGCTCGAACGGCGTGCCCTCGAGGTCCTGCGCCCACGCGCGGCAGCGTCCGCGCTCCTCGCCGTCGAGCCGGAAGTCGGCGCGCACCGCGCGCCCCTTCGGCGTGCCGTGCACGGTCGTCCACGCGCGGTCGGCGACGCCCTCGACGCGCTCGACCTTCGGCCACCAGCGCGGGAGCGTGGTCGGATCGCCGACGACCCGCCAGACGTCCTCGGGCGCGGCGCCGACCGTCCGCGTGCGGGTGGCGATCACTCGCCGTCGTAGGCCGATCAGCGCGTGCACGTCGTAGCCCGCGAGCCGCTCGCGCCCGCCGAGGAACGCCCAGCTCGATCAGGAAGGCGCAGCCGGCGACCGTCGCCGCCGAGCTGCTCGACGAGCTCGCACAGCGCCCGCGCCGTGCCGCCGGTCGCCAGCAGGTCGTCGTGGACGAGCACGCGCGCGCCGTCGGCGAGCGCGTCGGCGTGCATCTCGAGCGCGTCGATGCCGTACTCGAGCTCGTACTCGGCCGACACGGTCTCGTGCGGCAGCTTGCCCGGCTTGCGCGCCAGCACGAAGCCGGCGCCGAGCTCGCGCGCGAGCGCCGGGCCGAGCAGGAAGCCGCGCGCCTCGGCGCCGATCACGACGTCGATCGCCTGCGGCGCGCGCCCAGTCGGCGAGCCGCTCGATCGCCGGCGTCGAGCGCCCCGGCGTCGAGCAGCAGCGGCGTGATGTCCTTGAAGACGATCCCCGGCTTCGGGAAGTCCGGGATGTCGCGGATGTACGCGCGCGAGGTCGACGGTCACTCCGACGACCCTGCGCAGGTCGCGGATCAGCAGCAGGTGCTTGAGGTGCGACGCGACCGCGGCGAGGTTCTCCAGCGCCTCGATCGCCTCCTTGCGCCGCTCGGGGTTGCGCGAGCGCAGCGCCGGGGCGAGGATCTGCTGCAGCAGCGCGGCCTCGCGGTCGGCCGACGTGCGGAACACGCGCAGGTTGCGCCCGCCGACGCCGTAGCGGGCGAGCTCGGTGACCGCGCGGACGATCTCGCGCTCGGTCTCGTCGTAGTAGCGCGTGCCCGGCGCGCATCTCGCCCTTGATGACGCCGTACTCCTCGAGCTCCGGACCAGCCGCGGGTCGGCGCCCGTCTCCTCGAGCACGTCCTCGAGCGAGTACAGCGCGCCGCTGTCGCGGACCGAGAACGTCGGCCGCCGCGCGCGCGCGCCCGGGCGCGCGGTCTCCGGGGCCGCGTCGGCGGCGGGAGCGGCGCCGCTCGTCGTCGGCGCGCCCGGCGGCGAGCTCCTGGCGGATGACCCGCAGCGGCAGGAACTCGTCGCGCTGCAGGCGCAGGATCGTCCGCAGCCGCGCGACGTCGGTCTGCGAGTAGAGCCGGTAGCCGCCGGGCGTGCGCCGCGGCGTGAGCAGCTTCTGGTCCTCGAGGTAGCGGATCTTCGAGATCGAGATGTCCGGGAACTCCTGCTTGAGCGCCTTGCAGACGGCGCCGATCGTCAGCGCCTTCCCGCGGCGCCTCGTCCTCGGGCGGCGCGAGCGGTTCGGCTCGGGGCAGGTGGTCGTCGGTCACGGCCACCTACCGCTGCCAGGAAGGTGAGCTTGTACTTGCCGATCTGCAGCTCGTCGCCGTCGGCGAGCCGGTGCGACTCGATCCGGCGGCGGTTGACGTAGGTGCCGTTCAGCGACCCGAGGTCGTCGAGGTAGCAGTCGCCCGCGCGGCGCACGAGCAGCGTGGTCGCGCGAGACCGTCACGTCGTCGAGGAAGACGTCGGAGTCGGGCGGGCGGCCGATCGTCATGCGGTCGCCCTCGAGCGGGAACGACTCGCCGACGCGGCCGCCGCCGGAGCGGATGACGAGCGCGCGCGCCGTCCGCGGCGACGTCGTCGACGTCGACCGGGATCAGCTCGCCGGTCTCTCGTCGACGCGGTAGGTCGCGGTCGTCGACTCGTCGCGCGGCTCCGGCGTGCCGAGGAAGGCGCCGCAGCGCTGGCAGTAGTTCGCGCCCTCGTTGAGACGAAGCCGCACTCGGGGCAGTGGAGGGCCATCGCGGCGACCGCCTCGCCGCGGGCGGCTCGCCCTCGTCCCCGCCGCCGGCGCGCGGCCGGCGAGGATGTCGGTCAGCCGCTGGACGTCGGCGCCCGTGATGACGTCCTCGCCGCTCTCGTGCTTCTTGCGCAGGCGGTTGACGAGCTCGGCGCGCAGGATGTCGATCTTGCCGTGCAGGATCCGCCGCTTGTACGAGATGTCGACCTCCTCCTCCGTGAGCTGCTGGATGAGGTCCTTGAGCTCCTGGTCGGAGAGGGAGCCGAGATCGGGGAAGGTGTCCATGCGCGCGAGCATAGCAATCATCAAGTTGAGCTTGAGGGTCGTTCGCGAAGCTGTAGACGCCGCTCGCACGTAGAGCGCGGTCGCCCCCAGGACGAGCACGAGGCCGATGTAGAGCGAGATCTCGCCGACCGTCTCGAGCCCGACCAGCGCGAAGAAGATCGCGCGACATGACCGGCCAGACGCCGGCCCGGCCGGGCCAGTTGACCTTCAGGTCGATGCCGTGGCGCAGCGCCCACTGCGCCGAGCCGAGCATGAACAGCTCGCGCGCCGCGAGCACCGGCAGCGCCCAGCGCGGCAGCAGCTCGAAGTGCCAGCAGACGACCACGCCGGCGAGGACCAGCAGCGCGGTCGATGAGCGGGTCGAGCAGCGCGCCGAGCTGGGAGTACTGGCCGGTGACCCGCGCGGCGATGCCGTCGGCGTAGTCGCCCCAGCGCGATGACCGCGAAGAGGATCGCCGCGGCCGCGGCTCGGCCGTCGTCGCGTCGAGAACGCGAGGACGAGGAACACCGGCATCAGCGCGAGCCGGACGAAGCCGATCGCGTTCGGGATCGTCCACGGGCGCCAGCGGCGCGTCGCGCAGCGTCTCCGGCGGCGGCGGGCCCGAGCGGTCCAGGCCGGTCAGCCGCCGGAAGGTCAGGGGCGCGTCGGCCCGATCGGCTACGGGCGGTCCCGCCACAGCTCGCGCCGCCGCCTCCGCGACGCCCTCGAGCGGCAGCGAGCTGCTCCTCGCGCCCGCGCCGCACCTGCGCCTCGGCCTCGCCGGACTCGAGCGAGCGCTTGCCGACGGTCAGGCGCAGCGGGACAGCCGAGCAGCTCGGCGTCGGCGAACTTCTCGCCCGGCGCCGGCGTCGCGGTCGTCGAGCAGCACGTCGAGGCCGGCTCCTGCAGCTCGCCGTAGAGCTCCTCGGCGAGCGCCGCGCTCGTCGGTGCCCGGGCTTGCCGAGGCGCGACGACGTGGACGTCCCACGGCGCGAGCGACCTCGGCCACGAGATGCCGTGCTCGTCGGCGAACTGCTCGACCGCGGCGGCGGCGATGCGCGCCGGGCCGATGCCGTAGGAGCCCATCCAGATCGAGCTGCTCCTTGCCGTTCTCGTCGAGGTAGGTCGCGCCGAGCGGCTCGGAGTAGCGCGTGCCGAGCTTGAAGATGTTGCCGACCTCGATCGCGGGCTCGATGCGGATCGGGTGCCCGTCGACGGTGTCGCCCGCCTCGACGCGTGCGCACGTCGGCGCGCTCGCCGGGAAGTCGCGGCCGGGCTCGACGCCGCGAGGTGCAGGTCGGGCTCGTTGCGCGCCGGCGACGTAGCGCGCCGGGCACGACCGCGTCGTCGAGCAGGATCGGGACGTCGACGTCCGACCGGGCCGAGGAAGCCGGCCGGGCCGACCGCTCGCGAGCTCGTCCTCGCGCGCCGGGCGGAAGTCGTCGCCGCAGCGCGTTGCGCAGCTTGATCTCGTTGACGCGGTGGTCGCCGCGCACGAAGACCACGACGAGCCCGCGGTCCTCGACGATCACCGGGAGCGCCTTGAGCAGCTGCCCGGGCGGCACGCCGAGCGCGTCGGCGACCTGCTCGATCGTCGTCAGGCCCGGCGTGTCGACGCCTCGCGGCGCTCGAGCGCCGTCGGCAGCTCGACCGGCTGCGGCGTCGGCGCTCGCGACCTCGACGTTCGCCGCGTAGCCGGGCGCGAGCGCGACGTCGTTCTCGCCCGCCGGGCACGGCGCCATGTACTCGTGCGCGCCGGAGCCGCCCATCATCCCGACGTCGGACTCGACGCGGTACCACTCGAGCCCGCGCGCGGTCGAAGATCCGGTCGTAGGCCTCGACGTGCTTGCCGTAGCCGACGTCGAGGCCCTCGGCGTCGCGGTCGAAGGTGTACGAGTCCTTCATGATGAACTCGCGCGTGCGCAGGACGCCGGCGCGCGGCCGCGGCTCGTCGCGCTCCTTGATCTGGAAGTGGTAGAGGATCATCGGCAGGTCGCGGTAGGAGCGGACGATCGCGGCGACGTGCATGGTGACGATCTCCTCGTGCGTCATCGCCAGCAGCATCGGCGCCCTTGCGGTCCTGGAGCCGGAACAGCTCGGTCGAAGCTGTCGTAGCGGCCGCTGCGCTTCCACAGCTCGGCCGGCGTGAGCACCGGCATGAGCATCTCCTGGCCGCCGATCGCGTCCATCTCCTCGCGGACGATCTGCTCGACCGCCTGGTGCACGCGCCAGCCCGCGGGCAGCCAGGTCCACAGCCCGGCGCCGACCTGGCGGACGAGGCCGGCGCGGACCATCAGCTTGTGCGAGAGCGCCTCGGCGTCGGCCGGGGCCTGCTTCTCGGTGGGCAGGACGTACTGGGAGAGGCGGGTCATCGGGTCGAAGAGCCTAGTGTGTCGCGCGCTATGAGCCTCACTTCGGGATTCGAGTCCGTCGGCGCCGCGGTGGTCGAGTCGCGCGACGCCGCAAGCGTCCGCCTGCGCGCGGGCGACGCGCTGGCGGAGGTCGCCGCGGTCGCTCCCGGCGTGTTCCGCGTCGGCCTGTTCGGCGCCGGCCGCCCGCCCGCCTACGACAGCCCGGCGCTCGCGGGCGGCGACCCGCCGCCCGTCGACGCGACGGTGTCCGAGGAGGACGGCGCGCTGCGGATCGCCACCCCGGAGGGCACGGCGGCGATCTCGCTGTCGCCGCTGCGGATCGCGTTCGCCGACGCCGCCGGGAACGCGATCGCGGTCGACGACGAGGAGCTCGGCATGGGCCTGGCGGGCACGCCGGACCCGTTCGGCGTGCCGCCGACCGGCGACGGCCCGCGGCTCGTCAAGCGGCGCGCAGCCCGGCGAGCGCTTCTTCGGCTGCGGCGAGCGCACGGCGGGCTCGAGAAGACCGGTTCGCACCAGGTGTTCTGGAACGTCGACCCGCCCACCGGCCACACGGCCTCGCTGATCAACCTGTACACGTCGATCCCGTTCGCGATCTGCGCTGCGCGAGGGTCGCGCCCACGGCGTGCTGCTGGACTCGACGCACCGCGTCGAGATCGACCTGGCGCTCGCCGACCCCGAGCGCGTCGTGTTCGAGGCGGCGGGCGGCGACCTCGTGTACTACGTGATCCTCGGCCCGTCGCCGCGCGAGCTGCTCGAGCGCTACACGCGGCTGACCGGCCGCACGCCGCTGCCGCCGCTGTGGGCGCTCGGCAACCAGCAGTCGCGCTGGGGCTACATGGACGCCGACGAGGTGCGCGGCATCGCCGCGCGGGTTCCGCGAGCGCGGCATCCCGTGCGACGCCCTGTACCTCGACATCGACTACATGGACGGCTTCCGGGTCTTCACCTGGGACCGCGAGCGCTTCCCGGATCCCGACGGGCTGATCGCCGAGCTGGGCGAGCAGGGCTTCCGCTGGTGACCATCGTCGACCCGGGCGTGAAGGTCGACGAGGGCTACGCCGGTCTACGTCGAGGGCCGCGAGCACGACTTCTTCTGCCGCACGCGCGACGGCGACGAGTTCCGCAACGTCGTCTGGCCCGGCATCTGCGCGTTCCCGGACTTCACCGACCCGCCGTGCGCGAGTGGTGGGGCGACCATGCACCGGGTCCTGGTCGACGCCGGCGTGGCCGGCATCTGGTGCGACATGAACGAGCCGGCGCTGTTCGTGCCCGACGCAGTCGACGATGCCGCCGGACGTCGTCCACCACGGCGACGGGCGGGCGCGCTGCACGCCGAGGTCCACAACGCCTACGGGCAGCTCATGGCGCAGGCGGCGCACGAGGGGCTCGCCCGCGCTGCGGCCCGACGCGCGGCCGTTCGTGATCTCGCGCGCGGGCTACGCCGGGCTGCAGCGCTACGCGCTGCACTGGACGGGCGACAACTCGTCGTGGTGGGAGCACCTGTGGATGGGCATGCCGCAGCTGCAGAACCTGGGTCTGTCCGGGATCGCCTGGGTGGGCGTCGACGTCGGCGGCTTCTTCGGCGACGCGAACGGCGAGCTGGTCGCCCGCTGGACCGAGTTCGGCATCGTTCCAGCCGTTCTGCCGCAACCACTCGGCGCAGGGCACGCGGGCGCAGGAGCCGTGGGCGTTCGGCGAGCCGTACGAGACGGTCTGCCGCGACATGCTGCGGCTGCGGCAGCGGCTCCTCCCCTACCTGTACACGCTGTTCGAGGAGTGCCACCGCACGGGCGCGCCGATCCTGCGCCCGCTGCTGTTCGAGCATCCCGAGGACGAGACGACCTACACGGCCGACGACGAGTTCCTGCTCGGCCCGTCGCTGCTGGTGGCGCCGATCACGCGGCCCGGGATCGAGCACCGGCACGTCTACCTGCCCGCGCGGCACGTGGGTGCACTGGTGGACGGGCGAGCGGATCGACGGCCCCGCGCACGTGCTGGCGCACGCGCCGCTCGGGCAGCCGGCGCTGTACGCGCGAGCGAACACGCCGATCCCGCTGTGGCCGGAGCTCGAGACCACGGCCGGCGCGCCGCCGGACACGCTCACCTGGTTCGTCCACGCCGTCGCGGGCGCGCCCGCCGGCAGCGGCGAGCTGTACGAGGACGCGGGCGACGGCTACGGCGAGAGCGCGCGCCGCAGCGCGACCGCGGAGACCGACGAGGACGGCCGCGTCACCGTGAGGATCTCCGAGCGCGAGGGCGGGTACGACCCAGGGGACCGGCGCGTCGTCGTCGAGGTCCCCGGCCGCGGCACCGCCGAGGTCGCGGAGTCCGCCGGCGGCACGGTGATAGAACGCTAGTTCCAAGCAAGCCACCCATCAGCTAGGAGCCCCTCTCATGGCCTACGAGGTTCCCCCGCTTCCCTACGCCTACGACGCCCTCGAGCCCCACATCGACGAGGCGACGATGAAGTTCCATCACGACAAGCACCACCAGGCCTACGTCGACAAGGCCAACGCCGCGCTCGAGGGCACCGAGCTGGGACGGCAAGCCGATCGAGGAGGTCCTCGAGAACCTCGAAGCGCTGCCCGAGGACAAGCAGACGCGGTCCGCAACAACGGCGGCGGCCACTACAACCACTCGCTCTTCTGGGAGTCGCTGAGCGGCGACGGCGGCGGCGAGCCCGACGGCGACCTCGCCGACGCGATCGACTCGCGCCTTCGGCTCGTTCGACGACTTCAAGGCGAAGGTCAAGGAGACCGGCGTCAACCAGTTCGGGTCCGGCTGGGCGTGGCTCGTCCACGACGGCTGCGGCCTCGCGGTCGTCGGCACCGCCAACCAGGACAACCCGATCTCCGAGGGCCAGACGCCGCTGCTCGGCGTCGACGTCTGGGAGCACGCGTACTACCTCAAGTACCAGAACAAGCGCCCGGACTACATCGACGCGTGGTGGAACGTCGTCGACTGGGCCAAGGTCGGCGAGCGGTACTCCGCGGTCGCGTAGTACCGAACTGCGGCATTGAGGGGGCGCGGTTCGGTTCGCCGCGCCTCTTCACGTGGTGGGTGCATTTCGCCCCGAATCTCGCGAACCCGACGCTGCTCGGGGAGAAACGCACCGTGGCGGTGCGTTTCTCCCCTCGGCTGGGAATTCTTGGCCGGTTTGGGGAGAGATCCACCTCCTCGCCGTGGCGGCTCGACAGCACGGGATGGTCACGACGGCGCAGCTCGCGGCGGCCGGGATCGGGCGGCGATCGGTGGCGCGGCGCGTCGCCGCTGGCTGGTTGATCCGGCGGTACCGCGGCGTCTACCAGGTGGGCCCGGTCCAAGCGCACGTCGGTGCGCAGTCCGCGGCGCTGCTCGCCCTCGGTCCGGGCGCCCTGCTGAGCCATGACAGTGCCGCGCACCTGTGGGGCTTCCGTCCAAAGCCGAACGACGTCCACGTGACGACAACTCAGGACCGCCGCTCCCGCCCCGGCATCCGAACCCACCGCACCACCCGAACCCACTCCCTCGATGCCGCAGTTCTCCAAGGCCTGCCCCTTACCGGCGCACGGAGGACGCTCCAGGACCTGGCGAGCACGCTGGGCAAGACAGAGCTCGACCGAGCAACCGAGCAGGCGGCGATCCTCGGCCTGGTGCCGACGAGCGAGGCTCCGGCCTTCACCCGGTCCGAAGCGGAACGGCGACTGCTGCGCCTGGTCCGTCGGGCGCGGCTCCCGGTGCCGCGGACGAACGTGCGCCTACACGGCTACGAGGTCGACTTCCTCTGGGCGGCGGAGAGGCTCGTGGTGGAGGTCGACGGCTTCGCGTACCACGGAACCCGCCAGGCGTTCGAGCGCGACCGCCGGCGCGACGCCGACCTGGCCGCAGCCGGCTACACCGTCGTCCGCTTCACGTGGCGGCAGATCACGGAGGAGCCGGAGGCCGTGGTGGCCCGGCTCGCCGTGCTGCTCAAGCGCGTGTGAAGCGGCGGCCGGAGGTCGGCGACGCGGACTCGTCGAGCCGGAGGACGTCGTCCATCGCGTCGGCCTCGGCGGCCTGCTGCTCGGCCTCGAGCTTGGCGAGGCGCTCCGGCGTGAGCTCGCCGGCGTTCTCGTCCTCGATCCGCTGCAGCCACTCGGCGCCGGCGGCCTGCTCGGTCGCGTCGACGTCGATCCGCTTCGTCGTCGCGTACTTGTCGATCTCCTGGAAGAGCGCGGTGACGAGCTCCTCCTGCGGGACCTTCTTCAGCGGCTTGCCGCGCGAGAAGATGAGGCCCTCGTTCTTGGCGCCGGTGATGCCGAAGTCGGCGTGCGAGGCCTCGCCGATGCCGTTGACCGCGCAGCCGAGCACCGCGACCTCGATCGGGTCCTCGTAGGCCTCGAGCCGGCGCTCGATCTCGGCCACGACGGTGTCCATGTCGAACTGCAGGCGGCCGCAGGTCGGGCAGGCGATCAGGACCGGGCCGCGCTCGCGCAGCTTGAGCGCCTTGAGGATCTCCCAGGCGACCTTGACCTCCTCCTCGGCGTGGAAGGTCGAGAGCGAGATCCGGATCGTGTCGCCGATCCCGTCGGCGAGCAGCGTGCCGAGGCCGACGGCCAACTTCAGCGA
>CAWJKK010000019.1:0-44667 GCA_963843485.1 uncultured Solirubrobacteraceae bacterium
TGATGATCGTGATGAAGGCGGGAGCCACCGAGGCGGAGATCGATTCCGTCATCGCCCGCATCGAACAGGCAGGCGCGCGCGCTCACCCGTCGCGGGGCGAAGAGGTGACCGTGATCGGCGCCATCGGCGACCTCGAGCGCGTCGCCCGGCTCGACTAGAGGGTGCACCCGGGGTCGGTGGGGTCGTACCGATCCTGAAGCCGTACAAGCTCGGCGTCGTCGCGAGCTTCGATCGGGCGTCGAGCTCGGTGATCGGATGGGGGGCTCGGCACGATCGGGGGGCGGAGACTCGCGATCATCGCCGGGCCCTGCTCGGTGGAGGGGCGCGACAGCTCCTGAGACGGCGCACGCCGGTCCGCGACGCCGGCGCCGGCGCTGCTGCGCGGCGGGCGCCTTCAAGCCGCGCACCTCGCCCGTACGCGTTCCAGGGCCTGGGCGAGGACGGCCTCGGCTGCTGGCCGAGGCGCGGCGCGAGACCGGGCTGCCCGATCGTCACCGAGGTGATGGACACGCGCGACGTGCGAGCTGGTCGGCGAGGTCGCCGACGTGCTCCAGATCGGCGCGCGCAACATGCAGAACTTCCCGCTGCTGCGCCGAGGTCGGCCGGGTCCGCAGGCCCGTCCTGCTCAAGCGCGGCCTGTCCGCGACCATCGAGGAGCTGCTGATGGCGGCGGAGTACGTGCTGGCCGCAGGGCAACCGCGAACGTGATGCTGTGCGAGCGCGGCATCCGCACGTTCGAGACCGCCACCGCAACACGCTCGACCTGGCGGCGATCCCGGTGCTGAAGCGGCTGACGCATCTGCCGGTGATCGTGGACCCGAGCCACGCCGCCGGCCGGCGCGACCTGTGACGCCGCTGGCGCTCGCCGCCGTCGCGGCCGGCGCCGACGGGCTCATCGTCGAGGTGCACCCGGACCCGGAAGAGGCGATCTGCGACGGCCCGCAGCAGATCTACGCCGACCGCTTCGCCGACTACCTCGAGCAGGTCGAGCGCGCCGCCGCGGTCGCCGGCAAGGTGCTCTCCTCGACGCCCGCCTGATGCGGACGGTCCGCGCGGGCCGATCGTGGCCGTGGTCGGCGTGGGCCTGATCGGCGGCTCGATCGGGCTGGCCGCGCGCGAGCGCCTGTCGGCACGCGTGCGCGGCTTCGATCCCGGTGCGGGCGTGCTCGCGGCGGCGGTCGAGCGCGGCGCGGTCGACGACGCCTGCGGCTCGGTCGAGGAGGCGCTCGACCGGGCGGAGGTCGCGTTCGTGGCCGCGCCGGTCAGCGCGCTCGGGCCGGCCGTGGCGGCCGCGCTGGCGGCCGCCGGCGAGGACTGCGTGGTCACCGACGCCGGCTCGACGAAGCGGTCGGTCGTCGCCGCGGTCGACGATCCGCGGTTCATCGGCGGGCATCCGCTGGCGGGCGCCGAGACCGCCGGGGTGGCGCACGCGCGGGCGGATCTGTTCGACGGCGCGACCTGGTACCTGACGCCGACCGCGCGCACCGCTGGCGCATCCTGTCCGAGCGGCTGCACCGGCTGCTCGTCGAGCTGGGCGCGCGGCCGTGCGGCGCTCGACGCCGAGACCCACGACGCGCTGCTCGCCACCGTGTCGCACCTGCCGCACGTGCTGGCCAACGTGCTCGTGGCGCGCGCGGCGCGGATGCTCTCCGACGAAGGCGAGCGGCTGCCGGCGACCGGGCCGTCGTTCCGCGACGCGACGCGCGTGGCGGGCGCGAACACGGAGATCTGGCGCGACATCTACCTCGCGCAACGCCGACGCGCTCGTCGAGGCGATCGACGACACGGTGCGGCGGCTCGGCGAGGTCCGCGCCGCGCTCGTGGCGCGCAACGCCGGCGCGGTGGCGACCTGGAACGACGGCGCGCGCGAGGAGCGGCGGCGGCTGCTCGAGGCCGACCTCGCGGGCGGCGAGGTGCACGAGCTGCGGGTCGGCGTGCCGAACCGGCCGGGCGTGGTCGCGGAGATCGCGCTGCACGCTCGGGCGCGCGGGCGTCAACATCCTCGACATGGCGCTCTACCCACGGCCGACCGTGCCTCCGGATCGATCGCCCTCTGGGTCGCGGGCGCGCAGCGCGCCGAGGAGGCGCAGGTGCTCGTCGAAGGCCTCGGGCTGACGGTGTCGCGGCCGTGAACGTCCGCTTCGCCCCCGACGGCCCGCTGCGCGGAGACGCTGGTCGCGCCGCCCGACAAGTCGCTCTCGCACCGCGCGGCGCTGCTCGCGGCGATGAGCGACGAGCCGGTGACGATCACGGGCTACCTCGACGCCGCCGACACGAACTCGACGCTCGCCGCCGTCGAGGCGCTGCGGCGCGCTCGTCGAGCGCCGCCACGCCGAGCTCGTGGTACGCGGCGCAGGCCTGCGCGCGGCGACGCCGGGCGCGGCGATCGACGTCGGCAACGCCGGCACGCTGATGCGGCTGCTGCCGGGCTGGCTCGCGGGCCAGGAGGGCGGGAGCTGGACGCTCGACGGCGACGCGTCGATCCGGCGCCGCCCGGTCGACCGCGTGGCCGAGCCGCTCGGCCGCATGGGCGGGCGGATCGAGGCGACCGACGGCCGCTTCCCGCCGTTCACGGTGATCGGCAGCCCGCTGCACGGCATCGAGTACGAGCTGCCGGTCGCGTCGGCGCAGGTCAAGTCCTGCGTGCTGCTGGCCGGGCTGCTGGCGACCGGTCCCACGACGGTGATCGAGCCGCAGCCCTCGCGCGATCACACCGAGCGGATGCTGGCCGCCGCCGGCGTGCAGGTGGAGCGTGCCGGCGACCGCGTCACCGTGGCGCCGCAGGACGAGCTCGGGCTGGGCACGCTGCACGTGCCCGGCGACCCCTCGTCCGCGGCCTTCCACGCCGCCGCCGCCGTGCTCGTGCCCGGGTCGCGGATCGTGATCAGCGGCATGGGCGCGAACTGGACGCGCACCGGGTTCTTCTCGATCCTGCGCCGGATGGGGGGCGTGGTGCTCGGGCCGCTCGAGGAGCCGCTGCCGGACGCCGTGCCGGCCGGCGAGCCGGTCTGCGAGCTCGACGTGGCCGCCGGCCCGCTGGTCGGGACGACGGTCGAGGAGTCCGAGGTGCCGCTGGCGATCGACGAGCTCCCGCTCGTGGCGCTGCTCGGGGTCTTCGCCGAGGGCGAGACCGTGGTGCGCGGCGCGGCCGAGCTGCGGGTCGAGGAGTCCGACCGGATCGCCACCGTGGTCGACGGCCTGCGCGGCCTCGGCGCCGAGATCGAGGCGACCGCCGACGGGTTCGTCGTGACCGGCACCGGCGGCCTGCGCGGCGGGGTGATCGAGGCGCACGGCGACCACCGGCTGGCGATGCTCGGAGCGGTGGCCGGCCTCGCCTCGCGCGACGGCGTCGAGGTCGTGGGCATGGAGGCCGCGGCCGTCTCCTACCCGGGGTTCGAGGACGACCTCGCCGCCCTGCGCGGCTGACCGCTACGCCGCGCGCGTCCGCCGCGGCGGCGTGATCGCGGCCTCGACCGCGGCCGCGAGCCGCGGCGCCTCGTCCGGCGTCACCGTCGAGGTCGTGATCCGGATCGCGGGGCCGGTGGTGAGCCGGTACGGCGCCCCGGCGGCGACGGCGTAGCCGCAGGCGAGCAGCGCGCGGACGGCGGCGTCCTCGTCCGGCACGGGCACCCAGAGGTTGATGCCGCTCGGGGCGGGCGCGGCGTCGAGCAGTGCGGCGAGCGCTTCGCGGCGCTCGCGGTAGGCGGCCGCGGCGCGGGCCACGGCCGGGTCGTCCCAGAGCTTGACGGCGAGCTGCTGCGTCAGGCCCGAGACCCAGCCTGGACCGAGCGACTGGCGGCCTTCGACGCGCGCCAGCGTCGCCTCGTCGCCGGTCACGACGGCGAGCCGCAGGTCCGGCCCGAGCCACTTGGAGACCGAGCGGACGGTCGCCCAGCGCGCGCCCGCGATCGAGTGGTAGGGCGTGCCCGCGACCGGACCGAGATGGTCGTCCTCGACGACCAGCATGTCCGCCACCAGCGGCCGCAGCGCGGCGGCCCGCTCGCCGTCGAGCGCGGCCCCGCACGGGTTGTGGCCGCGCGGCGTGAGCACGACCGCGCGCGCGCCGGCCGCCGCGAGCGCCGCCGGGACCATCCCGCGCGCGTCGACGGCGACGGGGACGAGGCGCAGCCCGAGCGCGCGGGCGACGTCGAGCACGCCCGGCCAGCCCGGGTCCTCGACGGCCACGGCGTCGCCCGGGCGCAGGTTCGCCGCCAGCACGCGCTCGATGCCGTCGAGCGCGCCGTTGACGGCTGCGATCCGCCCGGCGGGCACGCCGTCGGCCGCGAGCGCCGCCGCCGCACGCTCGGCCAGCTCGGGCAGCACCAGCTCGTCGCCGTACAGCCGCTGGGCGGGGTCGAGGTCGCGCAGCGCGGGCGCGAGGTCCGGCAGCAGCGCCGCGTCCGGACTGCCGGTCGCGAGGTCGCGCGCTCCGGCCGGCACCGCGGCGACCGGCGCGGGCGGCCGGACGGGCGGCCGCTCGGCGACGCGCGTGCCGGATCGCGGGCGCGAGACCAGGACCCCGCGCCGCCGCAGGTCGGCGAACGCGGCCGCGACGGTCGTCGGGCTCACGCCGAGGTCGCGCGCGAGGCCGCGCACCGAGGGGAGGGCGGCGCCGGCCGCCAGCCGCCCGCCGGCCACGGCGGCCTCGACCGAGGCGGCGATCTCGCCGGCCGTGCGCCCGCCGATCGGGCCCCCGTTGGACGCGTGCGGTGGGCCTTGATACTGTGTCGGCACAGTCAACCAACTGTATCAGAACAGATGCTCACGAAACGTACGAAACTCCGCAGGGCGCCCGCCAGGGGCACGCACGACCGCGAGGTCATCGACGCGATCCTGGACGAGGCGCTCGTCGCCCACCTCGCGTTCGTCCACGACGGCCGCCCGGCCGTCATCCCCACGCTGCTCGCGCGCGTGGAGGACGAGGTCTACGTGCACGGGTCGGCCGCGAGCCGCGCGCTGCGCGCGCTCGAGAGCGGGATCGAGGCGTGCCTGGAGGTGACGCTGATCGACGGCATCGTGCTCGCGCGGTCGGCGTTCCACCATTCGATCAACTACCGCTCGGTCGTGCTCTACGGCACGGCGCGCGCGGTCACGGGCGAGGAGCGGCTCAACGCCGCGCTCGAGGCGTTCACCGAGAAGCTGATCCCGGGCCGCTGGGCCGACGTGCGGCTGCCGACGCGCAAGGAGCTGAAGGCGACCTCGGTGCTCGCGCTGCCGATCGCCGAGGGGTCGGCCAAGGTCCGCCAGGGGCCGCCGGTCGACGACGACGAGGACTACGCGCTCGACACGTGGGCGGGCGTCCTCCCGCTCGAGCAGCGCACGCTCGCGCCCGAGCCGGACCCGCGCCTGCGGCCCGGCATCGCCGAGCCCGCGTACCTCGCCTCCTAAGCTCTCCGCCATGGTCATCGCCATCGACGGGCCCGCGGGCGCGGGCAAGTCCACCGTGGCGCGCGCCGTGGCGCGCGAGCTCGGCTTCACGTTCCTCGACACCGGAGCGATGTACCGCGCCGTCGGCCTGCTCGCGAGCGAGACCGGCGAGCCGCCCGCGCAGGTCGCCGAGCGGATCGAGTTCGACCTCGCCGACCGCGTGCTCGTGGACGGTCGCGACGTGACCGAGGCGATCCGCACCCCGCAGGTGTCCGACGCCGCCTCGCGCGTCGCCGCCGACCAGGGCGTGCGCGCCGCGCTCGTCGCCAAGCAGCAGGCGATCATGGCCACCGGCGACTGGGTCGCGGAGGGCCGCGACATCGCCACCGTCGTCGCGCCCGACGCCGCCGTCAAGGTCTTCCTCACCGCTGCCCCGGAGGAGCGCGCCCGCCGCCGCGGCGACGAGCTCGAGAGCGCCGACCCCGGCGAGGTGCTGAGCGAGCTGGCGCGCCGCGACGCGCGCGACTCGAGCGACGGCCGCACGATCACCGCCGCCGCGCCGGACGCCACGCCGGTCGACACGACCGGCGTCCCGCTCGACGCCGTCGTCGCCCAGGTGGTGACGCTCGCCGTCGAGGCGCGCGAGATCGGCTTCACATGAAGGTCGCCGTCGTCGGCTACCCGAACGTCGGCAAGAGCTCGCTCGTCAACCGCCTCACGCAGTCCCGCGAGGCGGTCGTGCACGAGCGGCCCGGCATCACGCGCGACCGCAAGGAGCTCAACACCGAGTGGAACGGGCGCCGGCTGACGCTGATCGACACCGGCGGCGTCGACCTCGAGGACGGCGATCCGCTCGCCGTCAGCATCCAGGACCAGGCGCGCGAGGCGCTCGCCGACGCCCAGGTCGCGCTGCTCGTCGTCGACGCCCGCGCCGGCGTGCGCCCGGGTGACCAGGAGATCGCGGACATCCTGCGCCGCGGCGGTCTGCCGGTGGTCGTCGCCGCCAACAAGATCGACTCGCCGAACGACCTCGTGCTCGCCCACGACTTCCACGGCCTCGGCCTCGGCGACCCGCTGCCGGTGTCGGCCGCGCAGGGCCTCGGCACCGGCGACCTGCTCGACCGCCTCGTCGAGCTGATGCCCGAGGGCGACGACGGCGAGGACGAGGACGAGGACATCGTGCGCCTGGCCGTCATCGGCCGCCCGAACGTCGGCAAGTCCTCGCTCGTGAACGCCTTCCTCGGCCGCGAGCGCGTGATCGTCTCCGAGGTCGCGGGCACGACGCGCGACGCGATCGACACGCCGATCGAGGTCGACGGCCGGCGGATGCTGCTCGTCGACACCGCCGGCATCCGGCGCCAGTCGAAGGTCAGCGAGTCGGTCGAGTACTACACGACGCTGCGCTCCCAGCGCGCCGCCGAGCGGGCCGACGTGGCGCTCGTCGTGTGCGACGCGCAGGACGGCATCACCTCGCAGGACCTGCGGATCGCCGAGCTGGCCATGAAGTCCGGCTGCGCGACCGCGCTCGTGCTCAACAAGTGGGACGTCACGGGCGGCGAGGGCGAGCCGCTCGGGCCGGGCGGCGCCGTCGGCCCCGAGGAGCTCGACCGCGAGCGCGCGCGCGTGAACCGCAAGCTGCGCCTGCGGCCGAAGGTGCTGACCGCGTCGGCGAAGACGGGCCGCAGCGTGCAGCGGCTCCTGCAGGAGGCGCTCTCGCTGGCCGAGCGCGCGAGCTACCGCATCCCGACCCCGGAGCTGAACCGCTTCCTCGCCGAGATCACGGCCGCGCGGCAGACGCCCGCCAAGCAGGGGCACCGGCTCAAGATGCTCTACATCGCGCAGATCGGCACGCGACCGCCGCGCTTCGCGATCCAGGTCAACAGCCGCACGCGCGTCACCCGCGAGTACGCGTACTTCGTCGAGAACCGGCTGCGCGACCGCTACGCGTTCGAGGGCATTCCGCTGATCATCGACTTCCCGGAGCGCAAGCAGCGCGAGCGCTGACCGGTCCTCCGGCCAGGCCGGAAGGGGCAGGTCACCCGCTACGCTCTCTCGAATCCTGCCCGCTTTTGCGGGAAATCGACCGCGGAGCGAATCCAGAGACCGAAATGAGCCAGCTCTCCGACAACGAGTACCTGTTCACCTCCGAGTCCGTCACCGAGGGTCACCCGGACAAGATCGCCGACCAGATCTCCGACGGCGTCCTCGATGCGGTCATGCGCGACGACCCGACCGGCCGTGTCGCGTGCGAGACGCTCGTGAACACGGGGCTCGTCGTCGTGTCCGGCGAGATCTCGACCTCGACCTACGTCGACATCCAGGAGATCGCGCGCGAGACGATCCGCAAGATCGGCTACACGGACGCGGACCTGGGCTTCAGCGCCGACTCGTGCGCGGTCATCAACGCGATCGACAAGCAGTCGCCGGACATCGCGCAGGGCGTCGACGCGGCCTACGAGACGCGCACCGACCCCTCGGACGACGATGAGCTCGACATCGCCGGCGCCGGCGACCAGGGCATGATGTTCGGCTACGCGAGCAACGAGACCGAGGAGCTCATGCCGCTCCCGATCTCGCTCGCGCACAAGCTCGCCCACCGCCTCGCCGCCGTCCGCCACGCCGGCACGATCGGCTACCTGCGCCCGGACGGCAAGACGCAGGTCTCGGTCCGCTACCGCGACGGCCGGCCGGTGGAGATCGAGAAGCTGCTGATCTCCACGCAGCACAAGGAGGGCGCCGAGACGCTGATCGCGGACGACCTCTGGGAGCACGTCGTCGAGCCGATCCTGCCGAAGGACCTCTACGACGCGCGCAAGCTGCGCAAGGCGTTCCTGGTCAACCCGACCGGCCGCTTCGTCATCGGCGGCCCGGTCGGCGACGCCGGCCTGACCGGCCGCAAGATCATCGTCGACACGTACGGCGGCATGGCCCGCCACGGCGGCGGCGCGTTCTCGGGCAAGGACCCGAGCAAGGTCGACCGCTCGGCCGCGTACGCGGCCCGCTACGTGGCCAAGAACGTGGTCGCCGCCGGCCTCGCCGACCGCTGCGAGGTGCAGGTCGCCTACGCGATCGGCGTCGCCCACCCGGTCTCGGTGATGGTCGAGACGTTCGGCACCGAGAAGATCGGCCGCGGCCGCATCCTCGAGCTGATCGACGCGCACTTCGACCTGCGCCCGGGCGCGTTCCGCCAGTACCTGAAGCTGCACCGCCCGATCTACCAGAAGACCGCCGCCTACGGGCATTTCGGCCGCGAGGACCACGATTTCACGTGGGAGAAGACCGACAAGGCCGCCGCTCTGCGCGCCGACGCCGGTCTGGGCGCCGCAGAAGCGATCGCGTAACGATTCGCATCACGGGGTAGAGGTCCGCCAGCCATGGCGGACCTCCGTCTCGACACCAACTTCGTCGACTACGCGATCCTGGCGTCGTACTTCGTCGTCGTCCTCGGCATCGGCTTCGCGGCGAAGCGCTACATCCGCACGAGCCTGGACTACTTCCTGTCCGGCCGCTCGCTCCCGGCCTGGATAACCGGCCTCGCGTTCATCTCGGCCAACCTCGGGGCGCTCGAGGTCATCGGCATGTCGGCCAACGGCGCGCAGTACGGCGTCGCGACGGTCAACTACTACTGGATCGGCGCGATCCCGGCGATGGTCTTCCTCGGCCTGGTGATGATGCCGTTCTACTACGGCTCCAAGGTCCGGTCGGTGCCCGAGTACCTGCGGCGGCGGTTCAACGACCCCAGCCACATCTTCAACTCGGTCACGTTCGCCCTCGCCACCGTGCTGATCGCGGGCGTGAACCTGTTCGCGCTGGCGCTGGTCCTCGAGCTGCTGCTCGGCTGGCCGATCATCGTCGGCATCGTCGTGGCCGGCGTGATCGTGATGGGCTACATCAGCCTCGGCGGCCTCTCGTCGGCGATCTACAACGAGGTGCTGCAGTTCTTCGTGATCCTCGCGGCGCTGATCCCGATCACCGTGATCGGCCTCGATCGACGTCGGCGGCTGGAACGGGCTGATGGACGGTGTCCGCGAGAGCTCGCTCGGCGAGGCCGGCCTGCACGCGCTCGAGGGGACCTCGCCCGGCAACGTGACGAACCCGATCGGCGCGTCCTGGATCGGGCTCGTGTTCGGCCTCGGCTTCGTGCTCTCGTTCGGCTACTGGACGACGAACTTCGCCGAGGTCCAGCGCGCGCTGTCGGCGAAGGACCTGTCGGCCGCGCAGCGGACGCCGCTGATCGGCGCGTACCCGAAGCTGCTGCTGCCGATCGTCATGGTCTTCCCGGGCATGATCGCGCTGATCGTGATCCCCGGCCTCGGCAGCGACCAGCCGAACATGGAGTACAACAACGCGCTGCCGCTGCTGATGAACGAGTACCTGCCGAACGGCATGCTCGGCGTGGCGATCACCGGCCTGATGGCGTCGTTCATGGCCGGCGTCGCCGCGAACGTCTCGGCGTTCAACACGGTCGTCACGACCGACATCGTGGAGCCCTACCTCAAGAAGGACCAGTCCGACGACTGGTACGTGCGCTTCGGCCGGATCGCCACGATCGCCGGCCTGATCGTGGCCATGGGGACGGCGCTGATCGCGTCGACGTACGACAACCTCATGAACTACGTCCAGGCGCTGTTCTCGATCTTCAACGCGCCGCTGTTCGCGACGTTCATCATCGGCATGTTCTGGAAGCGGATGACGCCGTGGGCCGGCTTCTGGGGCCTGGTGGCGGGCACGGTCACCGCGGCCACCTGCTGGCTCGGGTACAAGGTCGGCTGGTTCTCGTTCGGCTCCGACCTCGACCAGTCGATGTGGGGCGCGGGCCTCGCCTTCGTGGCCGATGCGATCGTCACCGTCGTCGTCACCCTGTTCACGACGCCGAAGCCGATCTCGGAGCTGCAGGGGCTCGTCTACGGCATGGCGAACGTCGACGAATCGGTCCACGGCCGCAACCTGAAGTGGTGGGAGTCGCCGAAGCTGCTCGGCTTCACCGTCCTCGGCCTCGCCGCCATCGCGACCATCATCCTCTGGTGACCCCATGAGCGAACACGACTCCAGCCGCGAGGAACAGGCCGCCAACCTGTTCGACCTGCGGCGCATCATCGGCGGCCTGTTCGTCGCGCTCGGCGTGCTGCTGATCGTCCTCGGCCTGTTCGACAGCCAGGAGGAGATCGACAAGGCCGCGGGCGTGAACATCAACCTCTGGGGCGGCATCGGGATGCTGCTCATGGGCCTGTTCTTCGTGGCCTGGGCGCTGCTGCGCCCGCTCAGCGAGCAGATCGGCTCAGAGCAGCCGGGCGGCGGGCCCGGCGACGACGGCTAGCGCGCCCTCGGGCACCGCGACGCCGGGCGGGAGCAGCGCCAGCACCGAGCCGCCGAAGCCGCCGCCGACCATCCGCGCGCCCGCGGCGCCCGCCGCCTTCAGCGCCGCGACCGTGCGCTCGACCGCGGGCACCGACGCCTCGTAGTCGTCGCGCAGGCTCGCGTGCGAGGCGTCGAGCAGCCGCCCGACCTCGGCGCGGTCGCCGGCGCGCGAGCGCGCCGACCATCGCGTCCACGCGCGCGTTCTCGCTCAGCACGTGCCGGGCACGGCGGCGCAGCGGGTCGGGGAGGCGCTCGACGTCCTCCGCGCGGGCCTCGCTGAGCGAGCCGACCGCCGAGCGCCGCGCACGCCTCGCGGCACTCGCGGCGGCGGTCGTTGTAGCCGGAGCCGGCGTGCGAGTGCGAAGCGCCGGAGCCGAGCGTGACGAGCTGCCAGTCGCCGAGCGCGAGCGGCACGCGCTCCAGGGCGAGGGTGGCGAAGTCGATCCGGACGGCGTGGCCGGGCTCGCCGAACAGCGCGGCGAGCTGGTCCAGCAGGCCGGTCTCGGCGCCGACCCAGTCGTTCTCGACGCGCGAGCACAGCCGCGCCAGGTCGCGCCGGTCCGGCGGCTCGTCCGCGTCGGCGACCGCCAGCAGCGCGAGCGCGAGCGCGGTGCCGATCGCCGCCGACGAGGACAGGCCGGAGCCCTGCTCGAGGTCGCCCTCGACGGTCAGCCGGCACGCGACCGGCGCGTGCCCGGCGGCGGCGAGCTCGGCCACGGTGCCGCGCACGAACGCGCGCCAGCCGCCGGCCCGCCCGGGCGCGCGGAGGTCGAACTCGTCGCGCTCGCCGAGGTCGGCGGCGCGCGCCTGGACGCGCTCGCCGGCGATCCGCTCGGCGCTGACGGTCACGCCGCGGTCGATCGCGAACGGCAGCGCCAGCCCGCCGTTGTAGTCCGTGTGCTCGCCGATCAGGTTCACGCGGCCCGGTCCGCGCGCGCGGACCGTCATCCGAGCCGCGCGCGCATGACCGCGACGGCGTCGGCGCTCGAGTCGATCAGCAGGTAGCGGCGGCCGAGCGCGGCGGCGACGGCGCCGAGCGTGCCCGACCCGGCGAACGGGTCGAGGCAGAGATCGCCGGGCCGCGAGGACGCCTGCACGAACCGCCGCACGAGGCCTTCGGGCTTCTGCGTCGGGTAGCCGGTCTTCTCGCGCCCGGTGGGGGAGACGATCGTGTGCCAGTGCACGCTCGTCGGCCGCTTGCCGCGGGCGCGCTGCTCCGGCGTCACCAGCCCGGGCGCCATGTAGGGCTCGCGGTCGACCGCCTCGGCGTCGAACAGGTACGCCGCCGGGTCCTTGACGTAGACGAGGATCGTGTCGTGCTTCTGCGGCCAGCGGCGGCGCGGCTTGGCGCCGTAGTCGTAGGCCCAGATCAGCTCGTTGAGGAAGCACTCGCGGCCGAACAGCTCGTCCAGCAGCAGCTTGACGTAGTGCGCCTCGCGGTAGTCGAGGTGCAGGTAGAGCGTCCCCTCGGCGGAGAGGGCGCGGCGCAGCTCGCGCAGCCGCGGCTCGAGGAAGCCGAGATAGTCCGCGAAGGCGTCGCGGTAGGAGGACTCCGCGAGCAGCCGGGTGGCGTAGCGGCGGCCGCCGAAGCCCGTGCGGTCGCCGTCCGCGGCGGCAGTCGTGGCGAGCGTGCGGCGGGACTGGTCGCGCCCCGTGTTGAAGGGCGGATCGGCGTAGACCATCTGGACCGAGCCGTCGGCGAGGCCCTCGAGCACGGGCAGGTTGTCGCCGTGGACGATCCGGTCCATCGTTGGCGCGAGGGTACAGATCGTGGTTGGGCTGCTCGCTACGGTGGTATCCAGGTAGGAGCAATCGACCTTCAGGGAGGATCCCCGATGGCCAACATCGCCGTAACGCCGGAACAGCTCCAGTCAGTCGCGTCACAGCTCAACGCCGGCGCCGCGAACATCGAATCGACCCTCTCGCAGCTGGCCGGGCAGGTTGCCCCGCTGCAGAGCGAGTGGCAGGGCGTCGCGCAGGCCCGCTTCCAGGAGCTCTGGGCGGAGTGGCAGCGCTCGAGCCGCGGCATCCAGGAGGCGCTGCACGGCATCAGCGGCCTCACGCAGCAGGCCGGTGCGAACTACGAGCAGACCGAGCAGGGCATCGCCGCCAGCTTCGGGCGCTGATCACCGCGCACCATGACTGAGATCCGCGTCGAGCCCGCTGGGCTGCGCGCGGCGGGCGGCACCGCCCAGGCGGCCGGCGCAGACCTTCGCGGTCTGGCCGGCGAGGTGGCGGCCGCCCTGTCGGGCGTGTCAGCAGCCGCACCGCCGGAGACCGGCGGGGCGTCGACCACATTCTCCAATGCGGTGCAGAACGGCGCGCTGGCGGTCAGCGACGGCGTGTCGATGCTCGGCGCCAACGCCGAGACCGCCGCCGGCGTCTACGAGCAGGTCGACCGCGAGGCGATGCCGCGGTGAGCGCGCCGCCCGATCTGCAGGGGCTGCCGTGGCCCGAGGGCGAGCCTGAGGCGCTGCGCGGCGCCTCGGGGCGCCTGCGCGGGGTCGCGGGCGGCTTCGACGGCGCGGGCGTGCAGCTCGGGAGCGCGACGCCCGCCGGCTGGTCCGGCTTCGCGCAGTCCTCGTACACCGGCACGCTGTCGCGCGCCGGCGAGGCCGTCACCTACATGTCGACGTCGCTCGACACCGGCGCCACGGCGCTGACCGCGCTGGCGGGCGTGATCGAGCAGGCCCAGGAGAAGGTCCGCACGGCCGCCGACCGGCTGCGCGAGGCCCGCGCCGCCTCCGCGCGCGCGCAGGCCGCCGCCGAGGACGCCCGCACCGAGGCCACGAACGCGCAGACGGCCGCGCTGCTGAGCACCGCGCCGCTGACCGGCGTCGACCCGCTGATGGCGGCCGCCAACGATGCCGAGAGCCGTGCCCTGACCGCCGAGTCCACGGCCGCCGACGCCTCCGCCGAGGCCGCTCGCGTCGAGCGCTGGGCGCACACCGAGGCCGACCAGGCCTGCGACTCCGTCCGCCGCGCCGACAGCGCCTGCGCCGGCGAGCTGGAAGGCACCGGGCTGATGCCCGGCCCCGCGCCCGGTGGCGCGGCGAACGCGTCCGGCGCCCAGGCGTTCTGGGGCTTCATGTACGACGCCTTCGGCAAGCCGTTCAACCCCTACGACTCCTCGATGACGCCGGGCGAGACCGGCGCCAAGTGGGGCGAGTACGGGTCCGGCGTGCTGTTCGGCGCCTCCGAGTGGACGAGCCGCTACGCCTCCCAGAACTGGATGCGCTACGAGCCCGGCTACTGGGCGCGCGAGCCGCGCTGGGTCAACTCGTACACGCGCTCGACGCCGAGCGGCGGCACCACGACGGTCAGCGGCTACATGCGCCGCGGCGCCTGGGCGCCCGCGCGCGAGGTGCCGGACGCGGCCGCCCGCGCCCAGTGGGCCGGCCGCGCGCAGTGGCTCGGGCGCGCCGGTGCCGCGGCCTCGATCGTGACCTCCGGCGTCGGCCAGTACTTCGCCGACGCCAACAACCCGAACCTCGACGGCTCCGAGCGGGCCGGGCGCATCACCGCGCAGGCCGTCACCGCCGGCGGCGCGTCGGCGCTCGGCGCCTGGGGCGGCGCGGCCGGCGGCGCGGCGATCGGCACGATGATCTGCCCGGGCGTCGGCACCGTGATCGGCGGCGTGGTGGGCGGCATCGTCGGCGGCGGGCTGGCCGGCGGCATCGTCGACCACTTCAACGACAGCGTGGTCGACTGGGCCGGCGACGTGTCCAACGACATCGAGGAGGGCGTCGGCGACTTCGTCGAGGGCGCCGGCGAGGTCCTCGACGACATCACGCCCTGGTGACGGGATGGACGGCGCCGCACTGATCGTCATCGGCGTCGCGCTCCTGGCCATCTCGTGGATGTGCTGGAGCGGGCGCTGGCGCGCGTGGTCGAAGATCGCGATGCTGCCGGCGCTGCCGATCGCCATCGGCCCGTTCCTCGGCGCCTGCCTGCTGCTCTGCGGGATCGGCACGCTGACCGGCGTGGAGGCGCTGTACGCGCCCGCGCTGCTGCTCGGCGCCGTCGGCCTCGTCCTCGGCCTCTGGAGCCCCGGCTGGTACGGCCCGCGCTGGTTCCGCGAGCGCAGCACCGAGTACGACCTGTCGGTGCCGCTGAACGCCGCGATCGCGTCCTCGGTCCGCAGCACGCCGGCGCAGTCCAGCGACGCCGTCGCCCGGAGCCACATGGGTGGCCGCGAGCCGGACGCGCGCTGGCGTGCCCACCTGGTCAGCGACGAGCACGGCCGGCCGAGCGCGATGCAGCGCGAGGGCGTCGTCCGCGGCCACCTGCTGCTCTACCCCGACGCGCTCGTGTTCGCCGCCGACGTGCGCGAGGACCGGATGCGCGGCAGCGCGGTCGTCGAGGTCGTGCCGGCCGAGTCGATCGTGGCCGTGCGGCGCGTCTCCGCCGGCAGCCGGCCCGACGGCGCGCGCTCGGGGCCCGACCTGCCGTCGCGGGTGATGCCGCGGGTGCGGATCGACACGGTCGAGGGCGCGCACGTGTTCGAGACCGCCAGCGCCGGGCGCCGCGTGCGCGAGCTGGAGGAGCGCTACCTCGCGGCAGGGCAGCCGGCGTGATGGCCGGACCGGTGCTCGACACGTGGGACGTCGTCGCCGTCGCGCCGACCTGGCAGCCGGCGCCGGGAGCGGACTCCGTCGAGCCGGTGGCCGGGCGGCTCGTCCTGTTCACCGATCGGCTCGTCTTCGAGGGCGACGGCCGGAACGAGACGCTGATGGCCGGCGACGTGCTCGAGGCCGGCCCGCTGTCGCCCGGCTCGCGGCTGACCGCGGACGAGCTGGCCGGCCGCTGGATGCCGAAGCCGCTGCGGCGGGTCCGCTGCCCGGGCTTCGCGGTCCGCACGAGCGCCGGCGCCTGGGTGTTCGACTGCCCGCACGGCGTCAAGCGCGCCCGCGCGGTCGGAGACCGCTACGGATGAACGACGTCCTCGAGGTCCAGCGCCACGAACCGGCCGGCTTCGAGCTGCCGATCCCGAGCGGGTGGGAGCTGGTGCGCGACCAGGAGGGCTGCGCGCTGATCGCGGTCGAGCCGCCGCGCGCCGAGCCGCACCTGCGCGCGAGCGTCGTCGTGACGCTCGAGCTGCTCGAGGACGACGACGACTGGGAGGAGCGCTCGCTGATCACGCTGCGCGAGTCGCTCAACCGGCTGCGCGTGATCGACGACGAGCCGGTCGAGATCGGCGGCGCGCCGGCGCGGCGGGTGCTCAGCCACTACGTGCACCGCGTGTACGGCGGCGTCAACCTCGAGCAGTGGCTCGTGCGCCGCGACGGCCGCGGCTACGTCGTCTCGTGCTCGACGGCCGCGCTCGAGTACGACGACCTGTGGGACCTGATGACGGCGGTCGGCGAGGGGCTGCGGCTGTCGTGAGCGCCGAGCCGGTCCTCGACGCCGAGAAGGCGCGCCTGCGGATCGCCGAGCCGGCCGCTGGCCGTGCTGGTCGCGCACGCCGCCGACCCCGTCGCGGCGGCGCTCGAGGCCGGCGCCGAGGAGCAGCTGACCGTGCTGCAGGCGGCCGGGGTGATCGCCGGCGGCCGCGCGCATCCCGTGATCGCGGGCGCGCTGGCGGCGATCCTGCAGCCGGACCTCTGCACGCTCGAGCTCGAGCACTCGGGCCGCTCGATGCAGGGCTGGTGCTCCGCGACCGACGCGGCGCTGCTGCTGCCCGCGGGCGACGGCGACGAGCGGCGCACGCTGCTCGCCGTGCACCCGACGCTGCTGCCCGAGGCGCTGGCGCGGCTCGTCGACCTCGGGCCGCGCCCGCGGCCGCAGGCGACGGCCCCCGTCGGGCCGGACGACATCGGCGAGCCGACCCGCCGCTGGCGGCTCGCGGCGGCGTGGACGGACGACGAGGGCACGCCCGGCGGCGGCGCGTTCGAGATCGCCGACACGCCCGGCGGGCTGTGGCTGCTGCAGGACGATCTCGCCTGGCCGGTGACGCCGACGTTCGCCTGGCGGCACATCGTGAGGCTGCTGATGCGCCGGGTAGCCTCAGCCGCCGGTTGATCGCCAGAGTCGAGCCCCTCACCACGACGCGCCGCCTGTCGGGCCCGTTCGACTACCTGCTGCCCGACGAGCCGGTCGCGATCGGGACGGTGGTGCGGGTGCCGTTCGGGCACCAGGCGCTCGACGGCGTCGTCGTCGACGTGGTGGAGACGAGCGAGGTGCCGGCGGACAAGCTCGTCGCCCCGACCGCGGTGCGGCCCGACAGCGTCCCCGCCGATCTCGTCGAGCTGGCGCTGTGGATGGCGGCCGAGTACTGCTCCACGCCCGCGCGGGCGCTCTCGCTCGTGCTGCCGCCGCGCGGCCGCGAGCGCGTCCAGCTGTGGGCCGAGCGCACGCCGGCGGACCTCGACGGGCAGCGGCTGACCGGCAACCAGCGGGCGGTGCTCGAGCGGCTGCCGGGCCCCGCGGGCGGCGACCTGGCGGCGCTGCGGCGGCTCGAGGCGCGCGGGCTCGTGACGATCGGCCCGCGCGCGCAGCGGCGCACGCCGCGCACGAACGCGGCGGCCGACCGCACGGTCGCCCTGACCGCGGCCCAGGAGGCGGCGCTGGCCGCGCTGCGCGACTCGGCCGCGGACGCGGCGTTCCTGCTGCACGGGGTCACCGGATCGGGCAAGACCGAGGTCTACCTGCGCGCCTGCGCCGAGACGCTCGACCGCGGCCGCGGCGTGATCGTGCTGGTGCCCGAGATCGCGCTGACCCCGCAGACCGTCGCGCGCTTCCAGGCGCGCTTCGGCGACACCGTCGCGCTGCTGCACTCGGCGCTGAGCGACGGCGAGCGCTACGACGAGTGGCGGCGGCTGCGCTCGGGCGCCGCGCGGATCGCGGTCGGCCCGCGGTCGGCCGTGTTCGCGCCGGTCGCCGACCTCGGGCTCGTCGTGGTCGACGAGGAGCACGACGCGTCCTACAAGCACGAGGGCGACCCGCGCTACGACGCGCGGACGGTCGCGGCCGAGCGGGCGCGGCGGGCGGGCGCGACGCTCGTGGCCGGCACCGCGACGCCGCGGCCGGAGACCTGGCACCGGCTGCCGCACCTGCGCCTGCCGGACCGCGTCGACTCGCGCTCGCTGCCGCCGGTGCGGGTGCTGGACATGCGCGGCTCGAGCACGCCGCTGCACCCGCTGACGCGGCGGGCGCTGGCCGCCGCGCGCAAGTCGGTCGTGCTGCTCAACCGCCGCGGCTGGTCGAACTTCCTCACGTGCCGGACCTGCGGGAAGGTCTGGGAGTGCCCGAACTGCGACGTCGCGCTCGTGCTGCACCGGGCCGAGGGCGTCATCGCCTGCCACCACTGCGGGCACCGCGAGCGCGGTCCCTGACCGCTGCGACCACTGCGGCTCGCTGGCGGTGGCGCGCTACGGCGCGGGCACCGAGCGGATCGAGGCCGAGCTGCGCGAGACGCTCGACGTGCCCGTCTTCCGGCTCGACGCCGACACGGCCGCGCTCAAGGACGCGGTGCCGGAGCTGCTGGCGCGCTTCGACGCCGCGCCCGCGGGCCTGCTGCTGGGCACGCAGATGGTGGCCAAGGGGCACGACTTCCCGGACGTCACGCTCGGCGTGGTGCTCGACGCCGACAGCACGCTGCGGTTCCCGGACTTCCGCGCCGAGGAGCGCACGTTCGCGCTGATCGCGCAGCTCGCGGGGCGCGCCGGCCGCGGGCCGCAGGGCGGCCGCGTGCTCGTGCAGACGACGGCGCCGGACGCACCGGCGATCGAGGCCGCTTCGCGGCACGACGCGGCCGGGTTCCTGGCCGGCGAGCTGGAGCGGCGGCGGGCGCTGCGCTACCCGCCGTTCGCCGACCTGATCCGCGTCATCGCCTCGGCCGCCGCTCCGGAGCCCGCCCGCACGGCGGCGTCGCGGATCGCGGCCACGATCGCGGACCGGACCGGGGACGCGACCGCGATCCTCGGACCCGCCCCGCTGTTCCGGCTGCGCGGCCGCGACCGCTGGCAGGCCGTGGTCAAGACCACCGAGCGGGAGAGCGCGGTGCGGGCGACGGCGGCGGCCGTGGAGGCCGCGGCGCGCCACCGGGCGCTGCGCGAGGTGGCGTTCTCGGTCGACGTCGACCCGCAGTGATGGCCCTCTAGACTCGAACGCCCGATGGCCGACGAGCAGACCGTCCAGACCGAGGAGGAGCCCGAGGGGCTCGATCCAGAGATCCGGGCCCGCCGCGACGCGGCGCTGCGCTTCGTGCGCAAGTACGGCGACCCGGTGCTGCGCACCCGCGCGCGCGAGGTCGAGAGCTTCGACGCCGCGCTCGCCGACGAGGTCCGCCGCATGGGCGAGCTGATGGACGACGCGCTCGGCATCGGCCTCGCCGCCACGCAGCTCGGCGTCATGCACCGGGTGCTCGTCTACCGCGTCGACCGCGACGCGCCGCTCGGCGTCCTCATCAACCCGGTGCTCGAGTGGCGCGGGGAGGAGGAGGAGCCGATGGAGGAGGGCTGCCTCTCGCTGCCCGGCGTGGGCGTCGACGTCGACCGCGCGATCAACGTGCGCGTGCGCGCCGTCGACGAGCACGGCGAGCCGCTGGTCGTCGAGGCGTCAGGCCTCGAGGCGCGCGTGATCCAGCACGAGATCGACCACCTCGACGGCGTCCTGATCCTCGACCGCACGAGCCGCGACCAGCGCAAGCAGGCGATGCGCACCCTGCGCGAGGGCGCGGCCGCGGACGCCGTCGCGCCTGACGCGTGCGCACGGTCTACCTCGGCACCTCCGACTTCGCCGCCGCCGTCCTCGAGCGCCTCGCCGCGAGCCCGCATGCCCCCGCGCTCGTCGTCACGCGACCCGACCGGCCCAAGGGCCGCGGCCGCAGGCTCTCGCCGCCGCCGGTCGCCGACCGCGCGCGCGAGCTCGGCCTCGACCTGATCCAGCCCGAGCGGCTGCACGACCCCGAGCCGCTCGAGCGGATCGCCGCCGCGCAGCCGGACGCGCTCTGCGTCTGCGCCTACGGCGTGCTGATCAAGGAGCCGCTGCTGTCGGACTACGAGCTGCTGAACGTGCACCCGTCGCTGCTGCCGCGCTGGCGCGGCGCCGCGCCGGTCGAGCGGGCGATCATGGCCGGCGACGCCGAGACCGGCGTCTCGATCATGCGCCTCACCGCCGGGCTCGACTCCGGTCCGGTCTGCCTGCAGGAGCCGGTGCCGATCAGCGCGGACGACGACTACGGCACGCTCGCGGCCCGGCTCCAGGTGCTCGGCGGCGACCTGCTGGTGCGGGCGCTCGACGAGCGGCCGCCGTTCGAGGAGCAGGACGAGTCGCTCGTGACGTACGCGCACAAGCTCGAGGCCGCCGACCGGACGCTCGACCCGGAACGGCCGGCGGACGGTGCTGGAGCGCACGGTGCGAGCGCTGCGACCGCACATCGGGGCGCGCGTGCCGCTGAGCACCGGCGAGCCGCTCGGCGTCATCGCCGCCACGGTCAGCGAGGCGCCGGTCGCCGCCGGCACGCTCGCCGAGGTCGAGGGCCGGCTGCTGCTCGGCTGCGCCGAGGGCACGCTCGAGCTGACCGAGATCCGGCCGCCCGGCGGCCGCCCGATGGAAGCGCAGGCATGGCTTCGCGGCCGCCCCGCGCTCTAGCGCTGACGCGTCCCGGAACGCGAACCGGCCGGGGCAGAAGCCCCGGCCGGTCGCTCAATCCTTCGATGCGGTGGTTACTCGGTCGCCGCGACCGGAGCTGCGGCGGCAGGCGGCGCGGCGGCAGCAGCCGGCGCGGGAGCCGCTGCGGCGGCCGGGGCCGGAGCCGGCACGGGCGCCGGAGCCGGGGCCGGAGCGACGGCGGGAGCCGGTGCGGCGGCCGGGGCCGGTGCGGCGCGGGGCCGGCGCGGGCGCGGCGGCCGGCGCGGGCTCGGCGGCCGGGGCCGGAGCCGGCGGCGCCGGGGGCGCCTCGGGCTCGGGCTGCGGAGCGGGCTCGGTCGGCGTCGGCTCCTCGGCCGGGGCCTCGGGCTCGGTCGCAGGCGGCTGCGGGTCCGTGTCGGGCTCGTCCGTCGGATCCTCGACCTCGACCGGGTCAGGTTCGGTGCCGATCGGACCGTCGTCGTCGCTGGTCGGCGGCGTCTCGGGCTCGGTCGGGGGCAGCGGCTCGGTCGGCTCGGCGACCTCCGGGTCGGTGCCGTTCGCCAGCTCGTCCTGGTTGGAGATGCCGTCGCCGTCGGAGTCCTCGTCGGCGACGGGCGCCAGGGCGTCGGTGCCCGTGCGGGCCTCGACGATGTTGCGCACGCCGTCGTTGTCGACGTCGTCGTCGGCGACCGACGGGTCGAACCCGAGGGCCTTCTCGGAGTCGTCCGGGATGCCGTCGTCGTCGGTGTCGGTCAGGTCGACGTTGATGCCGGCGCCGCCGAAGTCGATGCCGTTGCGCTCGCCCCGCGTGCCGGTGCCGACGCGCTCGCTGGAGGCGCGGCCTTCGCCGTCGTCGCCGCGTCGCGTCGTCGCCCGCGGCACCCGTATCGCTGCCGGGGCCGCCGGCGCCTGAGCCGTCGACGCCGCCGGAGGCGGTGCCGGTACCCAAGGCGATGACGGAGCCGCCACCGATGACGCTCGTGCCCGTCGCGGCCACCAGGGAGGTGACGTTGCCGTCCTCCGTGCTGGAGCCGCCGGAGCCGTTGCCGTCGATCGTGGCCTCGCGCTCGCTCGGGGCGATCATCGTCACGGCGTTGTCCTCGCCGGCGTTGGGCTGCGGTGAGTTCCACTCGGACCAGCCGAGCAGTGGCGCGCTCAAGGCTCCTACGCCGAGTACCCCAGCAACCAGTCCGGCAGCCACGGTCCCGGCGAACCTGAGATCGCGCACGGCGACCGGGCGCTTGGTGCGCCGGGCCTCGCGATTGGTGTTCGTCAGCGACATGTCAGATTCCCCATCCGCGGCTCCTATCGGCAAGTTGTACGGGGTGCTTGAGGGCTTTCGCCATACAACTTGAGTGTTTGCGCGCCAGAATGGACGAACGTTCGACACATCCCCGAAACACCAAGAGCTCTAGAACCAGAGCCAGCTCCAGCCTATCCGTCTCGCCGGCAAGGGTGTGCGCATATGGGGTCCTGCGCCGAGTCTTCGAGGAAGGCGCGTACGCGGATCGGGCGCTGTACGGCGAGGCGCGGCGGCTCGGGCTCGACGCGCGCGACCACGCGCTCGCCACCCAGCTGGCCTACGGCGCGGTCCAGCGGCGGGCCACGCTCGACCATGTGATCGCCGAGCTGGCCGGGCGGCCGGTCGGCAAGCTCGAGCCCTCGGTCCGCGCCGCACTGCGGCTCGGCCTGCTGCAGCTCGCCTTCCTCGACCGCATCCCCGACCACGCCGCGGTCGGCGAGTCGGTCGAGCTCGTCAAGCGCGACTCACCCGGCGGTGGGCGCCTCGTCAACGCCGTGCTGCGGCGGGCGGCGCGCGAGGCGCGGGCGCTGGTCGCCGCCCTGCCCGACTCCACGCCCGCCGAGGCCGCGCTCAAGCACTCGCACCCGCGCTGGATCGCCGAGCTGTGGTTCGACGCGCTCGGGGCGGAGACCGCACTGGCGCTGATGGAGTCCGGCAACCGGCCCGCCGAGGCGGCCCTGCGCGCGAACGCGCTCAGGATCACGCGCGACGAGCTCCAGCCGCGCCTGCCGGTGCCCGCGCACGCGGCCGACCTGCCCGAGGGCCTCGTGCTCGATGCCCCGTTCGACGCGTTCGGGTCACCGCTCTGGGAGCAGGGCCTGTTCATGCCGCAGTCGCGCGCCGCGATGGCGGTCGGCCGCGTGCTCGACCCGCAGGCCGGCGAGCGCGTGCTCGACCTCTGCGCCGCGCCCGGCGGCAAGACCACGCACCTCGCCGCGCTCAGCCGGCGGAGCGGCCGAGATCGTCGCGGTCGAGCGCCACGAGGGGCGCGCGGAGGCGCTGCGCCGCACGGCGGAGCGGATGGGCGCCACGAGCGTGACCGTGCGCGTCGGCGACGCCGCCGCCGTCCACGAGCCCGCCGCGTACGACCGCGTGCTCGTGGACCCGCCGTGCTCGGACCTCGGCACGCTCGCCGCGCGCCCGGACGCCCGCTGGCGCAAGCAGCCGGGCGACGTCGCCCTGCTGGCCGCCGAGCAGGCCAGGATCCTGCGCGCCGGGGCCGCCGCGCTGCGCCCCGGCGGCACGCTCGTCTACTCGACGTGCACGATCTCGCCGGCCGAGAACGAGGCGGTGGTGCGGGCGTTCCTCGCCGAGCACGAGGAGTTCGCGATCGCCGAGCCCCCGTCCGACCTTCCGGTCTGGGACCATCCGAGCGTGCCCGGCTTCCTGCAGACGCTCCCGCACCGCGACGGAACCGACGGCTTCTTCATCGCGCGCCTGCGCCGGGAGCCATGAGCGACGAAGTCGATCTCGGCGACGTCTGCCCGGCCTGCGGCGAGCCGTGGCTGCGCCCGACCAACCTGCCCGGCCGCTACCGCTGCGTGAACTGCATGCAGCGCTTCGAGCTGCGCTCCGTGTGCCCCAACTGCGGCGAGCACTCGACGATCGTGCGCATGTCGAGCACCGCGCTCTACGCCTGCAACCACTGCAAGAGCTCGATGCTCCAACCCGTATGACCGTGCCGCACGGCGTCGCGCCGTCCGTCCTGGCGGCGGACTTCGCCCGCCTCGGCGAGCAGGTCGCCGAGGTCATGGCCGCGGGCGCGCGCACGATCCACGTCGACGTCATGGACGGCCACTTCGTGCCGCCGATCAGCATGGGCGCGATCGTGGTCGACGCGCTCGCCGCCCAGGTGCACGACGCCGGCGGGCTGATCGACGTCCATCTGATGGTCGATCGCCCCGAGCGTCACGTATCGGACTTCGCGAAGGCCGGCGCCGACCACATCACGATCCACGCCGAGGCGACCCCGCACGTGCACTACGCGCTGCAGGCCGTGCGCGCGGCCGGCTGCACGGCCGGGCTCGCGCTCTGCCCGGGGACGCCGGTCGCCGCCGCCTCCGAGGTGCTCGGCGACCTCGACCTGCTGCTCTGCATGACCGTGAACCCCGGCTGGGGCGGCCAGGCGTTCCTCGAGTCCTCGCTCGCGAAGCTCGAGCGGCTGCGCGCGCTGCTGGGCCCCGGGCCCGCGATCGAGGTCGACGGCGGGATCGCCGCCGCGACCGCCGGCCGCTGCGCCGCCGCGGGCGCGACGGCCTTCGTCGCGGGCTCCGCGGTGTTCGGCGCGCCCGATCCCGGCGCGGTCGTGCAGGAGATCGCCGCGGCCGTGGCGTAGCAGGGCGGGTACGGGCAGCCGTATTGGAGCCCTCTATGGGCACAATCAGACTTGTCAACGTGGGTCACCGGGTCCTGATCGTGGACGACCATCCGTCCTTTCGCGCGACCGCGCGCGTACTCCTCGAGGCCGAGGGGTTCGATGTCGTGGGCGAAGCCGCGGACGGCGCGTCGGCGCTCACGGAGGCCGGCCGCCTGCAGCCCGAGCTCGTGCTGCTCGACGTCCAGCTGCCCGACATCGACGGCTTCGACGTCGCCGCCCGCCTCACCGGCTATCCGGACGCCCCGGCCGTGATCCTCGTCTCGAGCCGCGACTCCTCGGACTTCGGCCCGCTCGTGACCCGCTCGGGCGCGCGCGGCTTCGTGCCGAAGGCCGAGCTGTCCGGAGACAGGCTGCAGGAGCTGCTGTGACCGGTCTCGCCCGCGCGCTGTGGGCGATCGCGTTCGCGGCGGTGATCGCCGGCGCTGCCGCCGCCGCGATCACGCTCGCGTCGAGCCACGTCGAGCAGCCCGGCGCGGTGATCGCCGTCGGCCTGTTCGTCACCTGGTCGTTCGTCGGCGCCGGCCTGTACTCGTGGTGGCGGCGGCCGACGAGCCGCTTCGGCGCGCTGCTGACGCTCGTCGGCTTCCTGTTCCTGCTCGTCAGCCTCAACAGCTCCGACGACTCGTGGGTCTTCACCGCCGGCGTCCTCTTCGGCGCCCTCTACTACGTCGCCTTCGTGCACGCGCTGCTCGTCTATCCCGACGGGCGCTTCGAGCGCACCTGGCACCGGAGGCTGATCGCCGGCGGCTACGTGCTCGGCCTCCTCGGCCCGCTGCCGATGCTGCTGTGGGGCTTCCCCGACAGCTGGGAGTGCGACGGCTGCCCGCCGTCGGCGCTGCTGATCGAGCAGGACGAGACGCTGCGGACGATCTTCGGCGTGATCACCTCGGTGCTCGGGGTCGCCGTGACGCTCGCGGCCGTGATGATCCTCGTCCGGCGCTGGCGCCGCGCCACCGCTCCGCAGCGCCGCGCGCTCGCGCCGCTGCTGTGGTCCGGCCTGGCGCTGCTCGCGCTGCTGGCCAGCGCGCTCGGCTCCGACGCGGCCGGCGTCGCCGGTCTGACCGACATCCTCGGCTGGCTCGGGCTCATCGTCTTCGCGTCGGTCCCGTGGGTGTTCCTGTTCGGGCTCCTGCGCGGCCGCGTCGTGCGCGCCGGAGCCGTCTCGGAGCTGCTGCTGCGGCTCGGCGAGGCGCCCGGCACCGGCACCCTGCGCTGCCGCCTCTCCGACGCGCTCGGCGACTCCTCGCTCGAGCTGATGTTCTGGCTCGACGACAAGGACCGCTGGGTCGACTCCGAGGGCCGCACGGTCGCCATGCCGCGCGACGGCGACCCGGCGCGCGCGTGGACGGCCGTCGAGCTGGAGGGCCGCCGCGTCGGCGCGATCGTCCACGACATCTCGCTGTGCGAGGACCCGGAGACCCTGCGCTCGGTCGCCGCCGCGGCCGGACTGGCGATGGAGAACGAGCGGCTGCAGGCGCAGCTGCGCGCGCGCGTCGAGGAGCTGCGCGCCTCGCGCTCCCGGCTCGTCGAGGCCACCACGCAGGAGCGCCGCCGGCTCGAGCGCAACCTGCACGACGGCGCGCAGCAGCGGCTCGTCGCCCTCTCGCTGACGCTGCGGCTCGCCCAGGGCAAGCTGCGCGCGGACCCCGACCGCTCGGAGGGGCTGCTCGTCTCGGCCCAGAACGAGCTCGACCTCGCGCTCGGCGAGCTGCGCGAGCTCGCGCGCGGCATCCACCCGGCGATCCTCTCCGACCGCGGGCTCACGGCGGCGCTCGAGGCGCTGGCCGGGCGCGCGTCGATCCCGGTCGACCTCGCCGAGATCCCCGGCGAGAGGCTCCCGGAGCCGATCGAGGCCGCCGCCTACTTCGTGGTCGCCGAGGCGCTCACCAACGTGGTCAAGTACGCGCACGCGTCGCACGCCACGGTGCGCGTCTCGCGCGACAACGGCGCGGCCGTGGTGGAGGTCGCCGACGACGGCGTGGGCGGCGCCGATCCGGGCCGTGGCTCGGGTCTGCGTGGACTCGCTGACCGCGTCTCCGCGCTCGACGGCAAGATGCGCATAGAGTCACCCGCCGGAGCAGGCACTAGGCTCCGGGCCGAGATACCCGTATGAACGAAACCCTACGTGTCGTCATCGCCGACGATTCCGTGCTGTTGCGAGAAGGTCTCTCGCGCCTGCTGGAGGAGTCAGGCTTCGAGGTCGCCGGCCAGGCCGGCGACGCCGACGACCTCCTGCGCAAGGTCGGCGCCCACAAGCCCGACGTCGCGGTGGTCGACGTGCGCATGCCACCGACCCACACCGACGAGGGGCTGCGCGCGGCGCACAAGATCCGCGCCGACCACCCGGACACGGCAGTGCTCGTGCTCTCGCAGTACGTCGAGGAGGCGTACGCGCTCGAGCTGCTGTCGGAGTCGACCGAGCGGACGGGCTACCTGCTCAAGGACCGCGTCGCCGACGTGGACACGTTCACCGACGCGGTGCGCCGCGTCGCCGGCGGCGGCTCCGCGCTCGATCCCGAGGTCGTCGCGCTGCTGCTCGGCCGCCGCCGCCGCGAGGATCCGCTGGAGGTCCTGACCGCGCGCGAGAAGGAAGTGCTGGGGCTGATGGCCGAGGGCCGCTCGAACGCCGCGATCGCCGAGGCGCTGGTGGTCACCGAGCGCGCGGTCGAGAAGCACGTCACCTCGATCTTCTCGAAGCTGGACCTGACGCCGACGATGGAGGACCACCGCCGCGTCCTCGCCGTCCTGGCGTACCTGAAGTCGTCCACGTAGTACGGCTGGCCACACCTGCGGTTCACCGGTCTCCCGCCCGTATTGACGGGGGGTCGGCGATGATCCTGCAGATATGACCGACCCGATCGTCTCCACCACCGAGCTCACCCGCGTCTACGGGGAGGGCGAGACGGCGGTCCATGCGCTGCGCGGTGTCGACGTCGCTTTCGGATCCGGCCAGTTCGCCGCGATCATGGGGCCGTCCGGCTCGGGCAAGTCGACGCTGATGCACCTGCTGGCGGGGCTCGACCGGCCGACCTCGGGCTCCGTCGTGGTCGACGGCTCCGAGCTGGCGCACCTCGACGACCGGGCGCTCACCCGCCTGCGGCGCGACCGCCTCGGCTTCGTCTTCCAGGCCTTCAACCTCGTGCCCGTGCTCACGGCCGAGGAGAACATCACGCTCCCGCTCACCCTCGCCGGCAAGAAGCCCGAGGGCGACTGGCTGCAGACGCTGATCGCCGCCGTCGGCCTCGGCGACCGGCTCGACCACCGCCCGTCCGAGCTGTCCGGCGGCCAGCAGCAGCGCGTCGCGGTGGCGCGCGCGCTGATCCACCGTCCGGCGGTGGTGTTCGCCGACGAGCCGACCGGCAACCTCGACTCGCGCTCCTCCGACGAGGTGCTGGCGCTGCTGCGCCAGGCCGCCGACGAGTTCGGCCAGACCGTGATCATGGTCACCCACGACGCCCACGCCGCCTCGATCGCCGACCGCATCGTCGTGCTCAGCGACGGCCGCATCGTGCACGACGGCGGCGGCGAGACCACCGAGGGCGTCCTCGACCTGATGAAGGCGGTGGCGTAGCGATGCTGAAGGTCGGGCTGAAGGGCCTGCTGGCCCGCAAGCTGCGGACCGCGCTGACCGGCTTCGCCGTCGTCATCGGCGTCGCCTTCGTGGCCGGCACGTTCGTGTTCACGGACACGATCGACGCCTCGTTCAAGGACCTGTTCGAGCGCACGTCGAAGGGCGTCGACGTCAACGTCCAGTCGCGCCTTGCCGTCGACTCGGACTTCGCGACCCCGCCGCCGATGGCGCCGGAGACGCTGCAGCGGATCGAGTCGGTCCCCGGCGTCGCCGCCGCGGCGGGCTCGGTGTCGCTCGACGCGACGCTGCTCGACCGCGACGGCGAGCCGATCATCTCCCAGGGCCCGCCGACGCTGATCGTCACGGCGATGCCCGAGCGCTTCGACCCGCTGACCTACGTCGACGGCGGGCCGCCGCAGAACGCCGACCAGGTGGTGCTCGACAAGGCGACCGCGGACGAGTACGACTTCGGGGTCGGCTCGACCGTCGAGGTCACCGCCCGCGCGCCGAAGAAGGCGTACGAGGTCGTCGGCGTCGCGACGCTCGGCGAGTCCGAGAACCTCGCCGGCTCGCGGATGATCGAGATGACCCTGCCCGAGGCGCAGCGGATGCTCGACGTCGACGGCTACCACGACATCTCCGTCGCCGCCGACAGCGGGACCTCGCCGGAGGAGCTCAAAGCGGCGATCGCGAAGGAGCTCGGCCCGCGCTTCAGCGTCCTGACCGGCAAGGAGCAGGCCGCCAAGTCGGCCCAGGACCTCTCGGACGCGCTCGGGTTCATCCGCACCGCGCTGCTCGTGTTCGCCGGCGTCGCCGTGCTCGTCGGCGGCTTCCTGATCTTCAACACGTTCGCGGTCACCGTCGCCCAGCGGACGCGCGAGTTCGCGCTGCTGCGCACGCTCGGCGCGTCGCGCGCGCAGGTGCTGCGCTCGGTGCTCGCCGAGTCGCTGACGATCGGCGTGATCGCGTCGGTGCTCGGCATCCTCGCCGGCCTGCTGCTGGCGCCGGCGCTGTCGGCGCTGCTGGCGGCGTTCGGGCTCGACCTCGGAGACACGAGCATCGTGCTGGAGCCGCGCACGGTGCTGATCGGCCTCGCGGTCGGCATCGTCGCCACCGTGGTGTCCGGCTTCGTGCCCGCGCGGCGGGCGACCCGCGTCCAGCCGGTCGAGGCGATGCGCGAGAGCGTGACGCCCGGCCCGGGCAAGCTGCGCAAGCGCCGTGTCGCGGCGGCGATCGGCGTGATCGCCCTCGGCGTCGTCGTGATGCTGTTCGGCCTGCTCGGCGACTTCGCGACCGCGAACGCCGAGGCGACGATGCTCGCCGCCGGCAGCGTGCTGATGATCATCGGCGTGGCGCTGCTCGCGCCGGTGCTCGTGCGGCCGCTCAGCTCCGCGATCGGCCGCCCGCTCGAGCGCTTCCAGGGCCTCACCGGCCGGCTCGCGCGCGAGAACACGACCCGCCAGCCGCAGCGCACGGCCGTGACCGCGTCGGCGCTGATGATCGGCGTCGCGCTGGTCGTGCTCGTCTCGATCCTCGCCGCCGGCGTGTCGGCGACGATCGACAAGGGCATCGACGACCAGGTCACCGCGGCCGGCATCGTCACCCACGAGGACGGCTTCTCGCCGATCCCGACCGAGGTGCCGGCCCGGCTCGTCGACGTCGCCGGCGTGACCGCGGTCTCGGCCGTGCGCTCGCAGGTCGGCCAGATCAGCGGCGAGGACGGCACGATCAACCTCACCGGCGTCGACCCGGCGACGGTCGACGACGTGCTGCGGTTCGAGTGGATCGACGGCTCGGCCGCGACGCTCAGCGGGCTCGGCGAAGGCGACGTCGCGGTCAGCGACACGTTCGCGGACGAGAACGACCTCGCCGTCGGGCGCGAGGTGACGTTCACGACGCCGCGCGGCGACCAGGTGACCTACCGCGTGGCCGGCATCTACGAGGCGTCCGCCGGGCTCGTCGGCGGCGCGATCGTCAGCAACGCCTCGCTCGAGCGCGACTGGCAGTCCAACGACATCTCGTTCGCGCTCGTCGCCGGCGACGACCCGGCGGCGATCAAGCGCGGCGAGGAGCGGGCGCTGGCCGAGTTCCCGACCGCCGAGCCGCGCACGATCGAAGACCTCAAGGACGACCAGCGCCAGCAGGTCGCCGGCCTGCTCGGCCTGATCTACGCGCTGCTGTCGCTGTCGGTGATCGTCGCCCTGCTCGGGATCGTCAACACGCTCGCGCTCTCGGTCCACGAGCGCACGCGCGAGCTGGGGCTGCTGCGGGCGGTCGGCATGTCGCGCCGCCAGGTGCGGCGGATGGTCCGCGGCGAGTCCGTGATCACGGCCGCGATCGGCGCGCTGCTGGGCATCGTGCTCGGGCTCGCGTTCGCGGCGATCGTGTCGCGCCCGCTGGCCTCCGACGGCTTCGTGTTCGAGGTGCCCTGGGGAACCCTCGTCGCGGTCGTCGTGCTCGCCGCGATCGCGGGCGTGCTCGCGGCGATCCCGCCCGCCCGCCGCGCCTCGCGCGTGGACATCCTGCGCGCCGTGACCACCGAGTAGTCCGGCCACGGCGCGCTCTAACCTGTGCGGCCGTGCGTGCCGCCCCCACGGACCTCGAGGCGCTGAGCGCCCAGGAGGTGCTCGCCCACGTCGCCCGTGAGCACCATCCGCGGCTGTATGTCGCGTGCTCGTTCCAGAAGGAGGCGTCGGTCATCCTCGACCTGCTGCTGGCGGTCGAGCCGGCGGCGCGCGTCTTCACGCTCGACACCGGCGTGCTGTTCCCGGAGACCTACGCGACCTGGCGCCGGATCGAGGAGCGCTACGGGATCACGATCGACGTCTACCGCGGCGAGTGGATCGACGGGCTCTGGCAGCGCGACCCGGACGCCTGCTGCGGGATGCGCAAGGTCGAGCCGCTCGAGCGGGCGCTGGCCGGCGTCGACGCCTGGATCACCGGGCTGCGCCGCGACCAGGGTCCGAGCCGCGCCGGCACGCCGAAGCTCGGGCCCGACCCGGGGCATCCCGGCAAGCTCAAGTGCGCCCCGCTGGCGGACTGGAGCGAGCAGGACGTCTGGGGCTACATCGCCGCGCACGACGTCCCGTACCACCCGCTGCACGACCAGGGCTACGGCTCGATCGGCTGCACGCACTGCACGCGCCCGGGCGGCGGCCGCGAGGGCCGCTGGGCGGGCACGGACAAGATCGAGTGCGGGCTGCACCTCCCGGCGACCACCTGATGGACCCGGCGATCATCCTCTTCGGCCTGGGCGTGGGCGTCCTGGTCGGGACCACCGGCATGGGCGGCGGCTCGCTGATGACGCCGCTGCTGATCCTCGTCTTCGGCATCAAGCCGGTCGTCGCGGTCGGGACCGACCTCGCCTACGCGGCGGTGACGAAGACCGTCGGCGGCTGGCGGCACTTCAAGCAGGGCACGGTCTTCCCGCGGATGGCGTTCTGGCTCGCGGTCGGCTCGTGCCCGGCCGCGCTGGCCGGCGTGTGGCTGCTCGACCGCCTGCGCCACGCCTGGGGCGACGACTTCGACACGTTCATGCTGCTGGCGATCGGCGGCACGCTGATGCTGACCGGCTCGCTCGTGCTGCTGCGCGCGCTGTCGCGGGCGGACCACGCGGCCCGCGAGCGCGGCGCGTTCCGGATGCAGACGCGGCACAAGGTCGCCGCGGTCGCGCTCGGCGGCTCGATCGGGTTCGTGCTCGGCATCACCTCGGCCGGCTCGGGCACGCTGATCGCGATCGGCCTGATCCTCGGCTTCCGGATGAGCCCGCACCGGGTCGTCGGCACCGACGTCGCGCACGCCGCCGTGCTGCTGTGGGTGGCGGCGCTGGCGCACATCGTGTCCGGCAACGTCGACTTCGCGCTCGCGGGGACGATCCTGATCGGCTCGATCCCCGGCGTCTGGCTCGGCGTGCACCTGGCGACGCGGCTGCCGGACAAGGTGCTGCGGCCCGCGCTCGGCATCGTGCTGCTGACCTCGGGGCTCGGGCTGCTGAGCAAGGCGGGGCTCGACCTGCCCGCGGCGGTGCTGATCGGCGTGCCGCTCGCGCTCGCGGTGCTGACCTTCGCGCTGATGCGGCGCCGCCCGCGGCTGGTGGAGGCGCGCTCCTGATGCTGCGGTTCGCGACCGCGGGCTCCGTCGACGACGGCAAGTCGACGCTGATCGGGCGGCTGCTCTACGACTCCAAGTCGCTGATGGCCGACCAGATGGCCGAGGCCGAGGCGGACCTCGCGCAGCTCACCGACGGCCTGCGGGCCGAGCGCGAGCAGGGCATCACGATCGACGTCGCGTACCGCCACTTCGCCACGCCGCGCCGCCGCTTCGTGATCGCCGACACGCCCGGCCACGTCGCAGTACACGCGCAACATGGTCACCGGCGCTTCGACGGCGGACGTCGCGGTCGTGCTCGTCGACGCGCGCGAGGGGCTGCTGGCGCAGTCGCGCCGGCACGCGGCGATCGCCGGGCTGCTGCGGATCCCGCGGATCGTGCTCGCGGTCAACAAGATGGACCTCGTCGGCTTCGACCAGGACCCGTTCCGGGCGATCTGCGCCGACTTCCGCTCGTGGGCCGAGCGGCTCGACGTCGACGAGATCACCTGCATCCCGATCTCGGCGCTCGAAGGCGACAACGTGGTCGAGCGGTCGCGGCGGATGGAGTGGCACCGCGGGCCGACGCTGCTCGAGTACCTGGAGGGCGCGCCCGAGGCGGTCGCGGACGGCGGGCCGCTGCGGCTACCGGTGCAGTACGTGATCCGGCGGCGAAGCAGCGCGCCTACGCGGGGCGGCTCGCGGGCGGCACGGTGGCGCCGGGCGATCGCGTCGTCGTGCTGCCGGGCGGGCTCGAGACGCGCGTGGCGGCGGTCGAGACGCCGTCCGGGGCGGTGGCGTCGGCCGCCGCGCCGCTGTCGGTCGCGGTCGTGCTCGAGGACGAGGTCGACGCCGGGCGCGGCGCGATGATCGCCGCCGCGGACGACCCGCCGGCGGTCGGTCGCGAGCTGGAGGCGACCGTGTGCTGGATGGGGGAGACCCCGGCGCGGCCCGGCGCCCGGCTGGCGGTCAAGCACACCACGCGCACCCTGCCCGCGCGGCTCGAGGTCGTGCACGGGACGCTCGACGTGACCGCGCTGGAGGAGCGGCCGGGAGCCGACTCGCTGGCGCTCAACGACATCGGACGCGTGACGCTGCGCTGCGCGGGGGACCTGGCCTTCGACCCGTACCGGCGCAACCGCGCCACGGGAGCGTTCATCTTGATCGACGAGAACACCAACGACACCGTGGGAGCCGGGATGATCGCCGATGTCCGATAAGTCGCCGAACGTCGTCTGGCAGCGCGGCCAGGTCGAGCGCGAGCAGCGCTGGACCGCGCTCGGCCACTCGGGCGCGACGCTCTGGTTCACCGGGCTGCCGGCCTCCGGCAAGTCGACGATCGCGGCCGGCGTGGAGGCCGAGCTGCTGGCGCAGCGGCGCAACGCGTACGTGCTCGACGGCGACAACCTGCGCCACGGGCTCAACGGCGACCTCGGCTTCGCGGCCGAGGACCGGGCCGAGAACGTGCGGCGGACGGCCGAGGTGTCGGCGCTGCTGGCCGACGCGGGCGTCGTCGTGCTCGTCGCCCTCGTGTCGCCCTACCGGGCCGACCGCGCCGCGGCGCGCACCGCGCACGAGGCGCGCGGGCTGCCGTTCCTGGAGATCCACGTCGCGACGTCGCTCGAGGAGTGCGAGGCGCGCGACCCGAAGGGCCTGTACGCGCGGGCGCGCTCCGGCGAGCTGCGCGGGCTGACCGGGGTCGACGACCCCTACGAGCCGCCCGAGGACCCGGAGCTGGTCGTCGGCGGCGCGGACGAGCCGACCGACGTGGCGGTCGCGCGCGTGCTGGCCGCGCTGCCGCGCTGAAGGTCCGCGCGCCGTGCGGTCGATCACCGGAGCATGCTCCGGAAGCTCCCGCTCGCCTGCCTGCTCGCCCTGCTCCTGCCCGCGGCCGCCGAGGCGCGGACGCTCGAGGGCACGCCCGGCCCGGACCGCCTCAAGGGCGGCCCGCGCGGGGCGCACACGATCAACGGCGACGGCGGCGGCGACCGCATCTGGGGCGGCCCGCTCGGGCGACACGCTGGCCGGCGACTCGGGCGGCGACAAGCTGTTCGGCCTCGCCGGCGACGACACGATCGACGGCGGCACGGGCGACGACCAGGTGGACGGCGGCGCCGGCGACGACAGCGTGATCGGCGGCTTCGGCCGCGACCTGCTGCTGGGCGGCGACGGCGACGACCGGCTCGACGCCGGCGGCGCGGGCGACCGCATCGACGGCGGCGCGGGCAACGACTTCATCTCCGGCGGCGCGGGCGAGGACATCCTCGGCGGCGGCGACGGCAACGACGTGATCCATCCGGTGTCCGGGCAGGACAGGGTGGACGCCGGGCCGGGCGACGACGTCGTCTTCGCCAACAACGGCACGAAGATCGGGCACGTCGAGTGCGGCGCCGGGCACGACACGGTCCACATCAACCCGCAGGGCCACACCGGCTACTACTCGACCCAGGCGTCGCTGCGCGAGGGCGAGATCGTCGGCTGCGAGCGGATCGTCGAGACCGCGGCCGTGAAGGACCCGACCGCGGGCGTCAAGCACATGGCCGACTCGCACCAGGGGGAGACCCTGCGCGGCGGGCCGCTGAACGACAACCTGCTCGGCGGGCCCGGCCCCGACACGCTGATCGGCGACGCGGGCGACGACGTCCTGTGGGGCAACCGGCTTCCGGACGGCCCGTCGCACGGCACCGACGTGATCGACGCCGGCGACGGCAAGGACCAGGTCTTCGGCGGCCGCGGCGTGAACCGCATCGCGGGCGGCGGCGGCGACGACTTCCTGCAGGGCGGCCCGGGCCTGAACACGATCGCGGGCGACGGCGGCCACGACTCGATCCGCACGCGCGGCGACGGTCCGAACACGATCGACGCCGGCGACGGCGACGACCTCGTGGTCGCCTACGCGAAGGGCCGCACGACGATCACCTGCGGCCCCGGCCGCGACACCGTGAAGATCGGCTTCAACCGCCTCGTGCGCCCCTCGCGCGACTGCGAGAAGGTCACGAAGCGCTTCTCGGGCAGGCTCAGCTGGCGTGGGCGCTAGCGCGCTAGCGCAGCCAGGTCCGCATGATCGCGTTCGTGAAGCCGAGGCCGTAGCGCAGCACGGCGGGCTTCTTCGAGTGCCCGTGCAGGCGCTTGGTGACCGTGATCGGGATCTCCTTCGCGGGCACGCCGCGCTTGATCGCCTCGATCATGAACTCGGACGTGTGGAACTGCTCCTGGCGCAGCACGAGCTGGGGCAGGACCGCGGCGCGGACGGCGCGGTAGCCGTTCGAGCAGTCCGACACCTTCGTGCGCGTGATGAAGGACACGAGGCGGTTGAAGAAGATGATCCCGGCCTCGCGCGCGAAGTGGTTGGGCTCGGCGTGGCCGAGCACGCGCGAGCCGTGCGCGACGTCGACCGTCCCGTCGAGCACCGGGCCGACGAGCCGCTCCATCTCCTCGGGCAGGTGCTGGCCGTCGGCGTCGAGCGTGACCACGACGGACGCGTTCGAGTCGACCATCAGCCGGTAGCCGGTCCGCAGCGCGGCGCCGCCGCCGAGGTTGGTGACGTGGCGGGCGACCGCCGCGCCGTGCTCGCGCGCGATGTCGCCGGTCCGGTCGCGCGACCCGTCGTCGACGACGAGGATCGACGTGCCGACGCCGCACACGCTCGCGGGGATCCGCGGCAGCACGGCGCCGATGTTGTCCTCCTCGTTGTAGGCCGGGATCACGACCGCGATCCGGTCACGGAAGCGCTCGGGCAGCCCGGCCGCCCGGAACTCCTCCCACGCGATCCCCTCCAGCGTCGCCGACAGCTTGCGCTCGATCCGGCCGTTCTGCACCAGCGACCGCACGGTCAGCAGGAACAGGATCATCACCGCGAACACGGCGAGGCCGAGGATCCGCCCACCGTTGCCGCGCTCGAACGAGAAGAACTCCAGCACCGCGTCCAGCAGGTCGGTGCCGCTGACCAGGATCAGCCCGAGTGCCGAGACGAGCAGCAGCAGCATGTCGCCGTTGCGCAGCGTCCGCCGGCGCCAGATCGCGAAGGCCGCGAGCAGCGCCCCGAGGACGAGGCCGAAGATGCGGAGGGCGCTGAGCTCCAAAGCCGCGCGCACGATAGCGGCCACCCCGGCGATGCACGCTTGACGATCCGTTTAGGGGAGTTATGTGCGAACGGCGACGGTGACGCGGCGTCGATCAGCACATTTCACCCCGTCTACGGGGAGTTATGTGCGAGCGCCGACCACGATCGGGGACCGCCGTCGCACATGCCTCCCCGCCGCCTCCCTACCCAGCTGCAGTTCGCCGGGATTCCGGAGCCGCCGGCACCCGCGCCGTGGTGCGCACCGCGGCAAGCCGGGTGACGGCCCAGACCGCTCCCGCGGCCGCGAACACGCAGACGAGCGGCATCAGCGGGACCTGGCGGCGCGGGACCGCGAGCAGGATCGTGCCGAGGACGGAGATCGCGGCGATCGGGACGGCCAGCAGCAGCGCGGCGTAGCGCGTGCGGACGTCGCGGACGAGCAGCACGAAGCCGCCGATCCCCAGCAGCAGCAGGAGCTTGTGGTAGACGTTCCAGCCGATGTCCCGCATGAACGGGCTCGAGCCGCGCTCCCACATGTTCCAGAACTTGCGCGCGCTCATCCACGCGTAGTCCAGCGGCTGCTCGGAGAGGTACTTGCGGGCGTTCTCGCGGCCGATCCGGCCGAGCGCCTGGTCACGCGGCATGTCCGGGTACTTCTGCGCCACGCGATCGAGCAGCTCGTTCATCGGCTGCGCCTTCAGCTCGTCGGTCGTGATCGGGTCCTGCTCGCCGAGCAGCTGGCGCATCAGCTCGCGCTTGGTCGGGACCTGGCGCCCGTCGCCGGGCAGGTAGGTGGCGACGAACAGCGCCTTCTGGCCGCCGGTCGTGACCGGGACGAGCTCGTCGAGCACGATCACGTTGCGCACCGTCCACGGGAGCACGATCAGGGCGGCGCCGACGAGCAGCACCGCGGTCGAGCCGGCGGCGAGCCGCCAGCCGCGGTCCTTCCAGACGCGCCAGGCGGCGAACAGGGCGAAGACCGCGGTGATCGCCTGGTACTCCGGGCGGGTCAGGATCAGCGCGCCGAAGAACACGCCCGGCAGCAGCCAGAGCGCGACGCGGCGGCGCTCGGCGACCCACAGGAACGCGAGCAGGCCGGTCGGGAGCAGGAAGGCGGCGACCGGCTCGCTGAGCAGCTGGCCGTTGTTCTCGATGTACGTCGGGTAGGTCGCGACGAGCAGCGCGGCGAGCAGGCCGGCGGCGCGGCCGGAGAAGCGCAGGCCGAGCAGGAACGTGACGAGCACCATCGCCGTCCCGAGCAGGGCCACGAACAGCCGCGCGGCCTCCGGCGAGTCGGCTCCGACCAGCGTGTAGACCGCGGCGTAGAGCAGCGGCGCGCCCGGCGACCAGTCCGACGACGACGTCATCGTCGGCGACCCGTAGCGGCCGTCCTCGAACAGCCAGCGCGCGATGCTGGCGTACGCCTCGGCGTCCGGTCCCGGGTTCTCGATCGGGTTCACGGCGGAGTACGCGCGCACCGCGAAGCCGATCAGGAGCACCGCCGCGAGCGCCAGCTGCCAGCGCCGCCCGAGGTCACGCAGGCGTGGCCGGGCAGGGGTCTGCGGAGCCTCCGTAACGGCGGTCATCGGTGGGCAGCACAGGTAGCCCGGATGGCTACCCCCGTATCCGACCTCCGGGCCGGACGCCCGGAGGGGCATCTATTCTGCACCGCCATGCGAATCCTGATCCTCGGCGGCGATGGCTACCTGGGCTGGCCGACGGCCATGCGCTTCTCGGCCCGCGGCCACGACGTCTTCCTGGTCGACAACTTCGCCCGCCGCCGCTGGCATCACGAGCACGGAACCGACTCGCTGACCCCGATCCGCGGCCTCGCCGACCGCATCGACGCCTGGCGCGAGGTCTCCGGACGCCAGATCCACGCGTTCGTCGGCTCGATCGAGGACGGCGAGTTCCTCGACCGCGTGGTCGCCGAGGTGCTGCCGGACGCCGTCGTCCACTACGGCGAGCAGCCCTCCGCGCCGTACTCGATGATCTCGCGCCGCCACGCGGTCGAGACCCAGCAGACCAACGTGATCGGCAACCTCAACCTGCTGTGGTCGATCCGCGACCGCGTGCCGGACTGCCACCTGGTCAAGCTCGGCACGATGGGCGAGTACGGCACGCCCAACATCGACATCGAAGAGGGCTTCATCGAGATCACCCACAAGGGCCGCACCGACGTGCTGCCCTTCCCGAAGCTCCCGGGCTCGCTCTACCACCTCTCGAAGGTCCACGACTCGCACAACATCCACTTCGCCTGTCGCATCTGGGGCCTGCGCGCGACCGACCTCAACCAGGGCGTCGTGTACGGCATCGAGACGGAGGAGACCGCGCTCGACGAGCGCCTCTGCACCCGCTTCGACTACGACGAGATCTTCGGCACCGCGCTCAACCGCTTCTGCGTCCAGGCCGTCATCGGCCACCCGCTCACGGTCTACGGCAAGGGCGGCCAGACGCGCGGCTTCCTGAACATCCGCGACACGCTGCAGTGCGTCGAGCTGGCCGTGACGAACCCCGCCCAGCAGGGCGAGTTCCGCGTCTTCAACCAGTTCACCGAGCAGTTCACGGTGATGGAGCTGGCGGAGATCGCGCAGCGCGCCGGCGCGGAGGTCGGCCACCAGGTCGAGATCGAGCACTACGACAACCCGCGCGTGGAGCTCGAGGAGCACTACTACAACGCCGCGAACACGAAGCTGCGCGAGCTCGGCCTCAAGCCGCACTACCTCGGCGAGGAGCTCGTGCGCTCGATGCTGAAGACGATCGACCAGCACAAGGACCGCGTGATCTCGCGCGCGATCCGGCCGAAGACGCAGTGGCGCCCCGGCGAGGCCGAGGCCAACGCCGCCCAGCTGTCCGCCGCCGCCGCGACGCACGCCTGAGGTGCGGAGGGCCCCGGGGCGCGTGTTCGCGCCGCGCCCCGGGGTGGATCCGTGCCGCGGCTAGCTCTGACGAGCCGCGGCTGCGGTGAGGCGGTGGTCACCGCGCGTTGAGCGCGTCGCACGGTCCGGCGACCGGCGACCGCGCGGATCGCTCTGACGGGCAGGCCCTCTGGCTGAGGTGGCGCGACCCGACGCGTCCACGATTACGTCGTAGTCGGGCGGTTGGCCTCGGTCACTTCGACGATCGCTGACGGACTGCAGCGTCGACGCGCGCGGTGACTGGACCCAGGCCGGAGGTCGCGCCGTCCGAGCTGTCCGTCGTCCACTCCGCGAGCACTGACATTCGCGCCGATGCAGACGACCTCGGCTCACGCGAACTGAGCGCCGACTTGAAGCTGCGGAGCGTACGACGCCTGCGCGTCGCACCCGCTCAATGTGAGCAAGGCGACGACCAGCGACCACGAACCTTCTTGACCATGTGGTCCTCCGTGCTGCCTGCGTCACCGTGGCCGACCGCTGGCCCGTGCACCCTCCGCGCGCCCGCCGCTTGGTGGCGGCTTGGAGACGGAGGCGGGTGCGGGACATGCCGTGGTGACGACTTGCGGTCCTCGCGGCGGCTGCCGCGAGGGAAATGGATCGATGAGACATCGATCGGTGGGTGGAACAGGTCGACGGTGACGCGGTGGCGCCGTGAAGGCAATGCGGACGCGTGATCAGCCGCCGGGCGGAAGGCCCGGGGCGCGCGCTGGTGCGCGCGCCCCGGGGGTTAGCCGTCAGCCGACTGGGTCGGGCACGATCGTGCCCGTGTCCTTGGCGCGGAACTCCACGCCTTCGGCGGTGGTGCAACTCGCGCTGCGGACGGCCGCTTGGTCGACCGGCGCGTGCGGAACATTGTGCGGATGGACGACGCTGTCCGGCGAGACTGCGACAGGTCGTACCGCCAGGGGAGCCATGTGCCCACCATGGCCAGCTCGGCGGGTCACCCCTACGACGCGGTAGAGGCCTGCCTCGACCTGGTGGATGACTTCCGGGTCGCCCGCCGGGGACGAGCCGATCGTCTTCAGCGTCCGCTCGAAGCAGAGCGTGTCGCCGACGACGAACGCCGCCGGCAAGTCCCGGTCGCGAAGGTGACATCCATCGGGCTCATGGCCTTGCCGCTTGCGGTGCAGGCCACGAGCAGTGCTCCCACGATGGCGAGTGCGCTGTACGCAACAATTGCCGCGCATTACCCGTCCTTCCGTGCTGCGTGCGTCACCTTGCCAACCGCGTGCCGTTGACCCTTCGCCGTCCCGCCGCTTGGTGACCGGCTTGGAGACGGAGGCGGGTTGATGGCGGTCAGCAGGGTCACCTGCGGTTCCCAGGCGGTACCTCGCGAGGGAATGATCGATACGAATGATCGATCGGGGGGTTGGAACGCATCGACGGTGACGCGGCGCCGTCGCAAGCGCAATGCCGACCGCCGAACACTCGGGCCGGCCATCCCCTCGGGCGCCTGCCCCCGGCCGTCTACGCTCTTGCGCGCTCTCTCCGAAGTTGTTCCTGTCCGCCGTACTCCGGGGATCAGTCCCGGGCGAACTCCACCTTCCCTCGCTGACGCGGACGCGCTCCGTGCCGCGGAGCGCTGCCACGAGCGCGAGGGAAAGGGCATTCGGCGAACAGGGACAGGCGTAGAGCACCATCCGCGTGCGGTCTGACGAAGAGGGCCGCACCCGTGTGTTCCTGCGGAGGAACCATGCAGGTCTGAGAAAGCGCGCCGCGCGGCGTGCGAGCCACGTTGCGGGCGCTGGCGCGCCTGTTCGTGCCGCACCGCCGAACGCTCGCGCTGTTCGTGCTGTTCGTGCTCTGCGCGGCGTCGCTCACGATCTTGACGGCGAGCCTCCAGCGCGCCGTCGTGGAGCGCTTCACCCTCGGGACGCCCGCCGACGTCCGCCGCCTCGCCGCCGTCTGGGTCGCGCTGCTGATCACGTCGGTGGCGCTGTCCGGCGGCTCGTGGTGGCTGATGTTCCGCGCCGGCCGCGGCGTCGCGGCCCGGCTCTCCGTCGACCTGTTCGACCGGCTCGTTCAGCGGCCGCTCGAGCAGGACGAGGGCCGTGGCGGCGGCGAGGCCCACTCGCTGCTGACCCGGACGATCTCGGAGATCGGCAGCGCGCTCACCAGCGACCTCTCGACGCTGGTGCCCGGCAGCGTGATGGGCGGTGGCTCGCTGCTGGCGATCGCCGTCGTCGACGCGCGCTGGCTGATCGTCGCGGCGCCGCTCGCACTGGCGGTCCTCGCGACAGCGCTGTGGCTTCAGCGCCGTCAGCAGCCGCTCGTGGCGAAGATGATCGCCGAGGAGGACCGCCGGTTCGAGATCACCGGCCAGGTTTTCGAAGGCGACCGGCGAGAGTTCGTGCGGCGCGCAGGTCTGGAGCCGCGGTTCGTGGTGGAGTTCGCCGCGACCACGCGCGACTTCGAGGCGGCGATGGCCCGTCGCGACGTCGGCTTCACCTGGGTACTGCAGGTCTACACGCTCACGCCGCTGATCGCGGTGCCGATCGTGTGGGCGGGGTCAGCGTCGGTCGGCGTCGGCGCCGGCGCCGACGTCGGCGAGGTCGTCACGCTGTCCGCGCTGCTGTCGCATCTCCTCATCACGTTCGGGTGGATCGCGACGGCGCTCGCGCGGCTCGGGGAGACCTGGCCGTACCTGCGGCGCGCGCTCGACGTGCTCGCGGAGCCACCGGCGCACGGACCCGACGTCGATGCGTCGATCGGGCGCGCCGACCTCGCCGGCCAGCAGCTCGTGCTTGACGGCCTGAGCTGCAGCCGCGGGGGACGGCCGGTGTTGCATGACGTCTCGCTGGTGGCCGAGCCGGGCGCCTATGTGGCGTTCGTCGGCCCGAACGGCGCCGGCAAGACCACGTTGTCGGCCGCCATCAACGGCATCGTCGAACCGGCCGGAGATGGCTCGGCGGTGCGCATCGGGGCAGTGCCCGTCGCCCGGATACCGCGTGCGGTGCTGGCAGGCACATCCGCACCGTCGGCTCGACGCCGGTGCGGTTTGCCGGGACCGTGCGGGCGAACGTCACGCTGCTCGACCAGGACGCCGTCGAGTCACGCGGTCGCGCGCGCTTGCGCCATCGCCCAGCTCGACGTTGCGTTCCTCGATCGCGCCGCCGACGCGCTCTCGTCGGGAGAGCAGGTGCAGATGCTGATCGCCCAGGCCGTGCTGGGCGATCCGGCGGTCGTCACCGGCTCTCGACGAAGGGCTGAAGCACCTGTACCCGGCGACGCGGGCACGGGTCGCGCGAGGCGCTGTGCCGCGAGCTACCGGACGCGATCAAGCTGGAAGCGGTGCACGAGGGCGCCGTGTCGCGGTGGGTGACATGGGTCGTCGTGCTCGAGGACGGCCGGATCGTCGAACAGGGCGCCCCGGCCGGTCTGCTCGCCCGCGGCGGCAGCTACGCGCAGTACGTGGCGTCGGCGCAGGGCTGAGCGGATGAACACGCCGTCCGGGACCGTGCTGCTCGAAGGGTGTACACCTCGCCTGTGAGGATCACGGCGGAAGCCCCAGGCGCGCGCTCAGCGCGCGCCCCGGGTGGGTGGCGTACCGGTTAGATCGGCAAGCCGTCGGGCGTCATCCGCCTCGTCCCCTCCACGGTGTCGCACCACGACGACACAGCCGTTGCCCCTGGCCTCCTGGTGAACGGCGTACCGATGGACCGTGCGGCCGCGTGGACCGCGCTGGCGGGGAGGCGGAAGCGACGACTCTGGCTCTCGTCCTCCGGCTTGAGGTCGTAGACACCGATCTCGCCGGCTCGCTGGCCGTCCCGATCGGAGTCGCGTGACCGTCCAGATACCGGCGTCGATGGAGTCGACGGGCTCCTCCTCGCCCGTCGTGTGGTTCACGGCGATGATCAGCACCGTCTGCTCGACGCAGAGGATCGCGTCGGTCCCGCACTGCATCACCGCGGGCGTAGGCGTCTTGCTCGTCTGCGTGTCCCCAGTCATCGGGACCGTGACGCTGCATCCTGCGAGCGCCAGTAGTAGCAGCGCGAGCATGCCGCTGATGACCATGCGTCCGGAACATGGCCATGCCAGTTCCTTCCGAACTGCTGCGTCACCGTGGCCGACCGCGTGACCGTGGACACTTCGCCGTCCCGCCGCTTGGTGACGGCTTGAGACGGAGGCGGGTGCGGACGGCGGTGTTCATGTCCGGGTGACGACTTGCGGTCTCGCGGCGGTTGCCGCGAGGGAATGGATCGATGAGTATCGATCTGCGGGTTGGGCGGATCGACGGTGACGCCGGGGCGGCGTGACCGCAATGCCGATCGCCGATCAGCGTGCGCCGCAAGTCGCGGCGTGCCGGCGCGTCCGACAGGCGTGCCGCTGCGCACGTCCCTCGCGCTCGGCGGCTGCTGCCTGCGCCGCCCCCTCGCGCAGACTGCGAGCTGCGGCGAGCAGAACCCGGCGGTCTTCGCCGTGGTCCTCGACGAGGCGCTCGCGCACCTCGCCGGAGATCCGGACGCGATCGAGCTCGAGCGGACCGGGCACCGATTGGCGCGGTCACCTCGACCGGGGCTGACGGAAGGCCCCCGGGGCGCGGTTGCGCGCCCCGGTGGTCCACCGCCGCGACGCGGTCAGGTCGCTCAGCACCGACCGTCGCTGCTGAGCGTGTCGAGCCCCAGCGCCGGAACGCCGGCGCGGTTCGCGCCGCCGTCGAGCGACTTGAGGTCGTACGCACCGAGCAGAAGCTCGCCGAAGACCCGCTCCGCGTCCACGCGCGTGACCTTCCACGAGCCGGCCGGGAGCGGCTTGGCGACCTCGGTCAGCTCCTCCGACACGAAGCTCGTGTCGATGAGGAGGCAGAACTCGTGGCCGACGGCGTACGGCAGCTCGAACGGCTCGTCGGACGGGGCCGTCGGCCCCGTCACGTCGATCGAGAGAGGGAATCGCACGCCCGACGTCGTCGGAACCCCCGTGAGCGATCCCCCGCAACCGCTGAGCGCTGGAACTGCGAACGCGATCATGAGCATGACGGCCCTGAGGCGCATGGTCATGGTTCCTTCCGTGAGCTTGCGTCACCGTGGCCAACCGCTTGCCGTCGCACCCTCCGCGCGCCTGCCGTTCGGTGGCGGCTTGGTGCGGGAGGCGGGTGCGGGACATGCCGTGGTGACGACTTGCGGTTCCTCGCGGCGGTTGCCGCGAGGGGAATGGATCGATGAGACATCGATCGGTGGGTGGAACATGTCGACCGTGACGGGGCGCTGCCCGAAAGGCAATGCGGACGCGTGATCAGCCGCCCGGCGGAAGGCCCCCGCGGCGCGCGAGCGCGCCCGGGGTTGATCCGCTACTTCAGCTTCGGCGCCCTCCGCGTCCACCTTGACGCGGGGGGCCGTGGTAGCTGGGCAAGCAGCTCATCAAACTGTCCGCTGCGTCGGCGATGCGGTCGATCGCCGTCGCCGGCACCGCGTAGAGCGGCCGCTCGCTCGAGTCGTACGTCGCGAGGTCGTACGCCTTGCCGTCGGGGCGACGTAGGTCACCCGATAGGCGCCCGCGTCGACGTCGTGGGCGACGTTCCAGCCGGCCCCGCGTCGACGACCACTCCATAGTCGGCCTGGAAGCAGATGACCTGCCCTTCGCCGAACGGCTCGTTCCAGGGAGCGCCTGGCCAGTTCTCTGCCATCCACGTGATCGCGAAGAACGCCAGGACGATCACCACGATGTGGGCGAGACCTAGGAGCGGATCTCCTCCGTTGCGGCCCTTGGCCAACGGAATCCCTTCCCCTTCACTGCATGCGTCACCTGCGCCGACCGCGAGCCCGTGGGCCCTCCGCCGTTCCGTCGCTTGCTGCCGACGTGAAGCCGGAGGCGGGCGAGGACGGTGCGCTGCTGCGACATGGGTGACGACTTCGAGTCCGGCGACGGGAGTCGCCGGACGAAAACGACCGCCCTGCGGCCTCGGATGGTCCGAGTGCTTGGGCGATCGAGGGGTGTGACGGGACGAAGCCGAGCAGCGCCGGTGCCGCGGCGCCATGCCGGTCGCCGATCAGCGACGCCGATCAGCGTGCGCCGCAACTCGCCGCGCACCGGCGCGTTGGAGAAGACGATGAC
>CAWJKK010000020.1:0-29218 GCA_963843485.1 uncultured Solirubrobacteraceae bacterium
GGTCCCCGTCGAGATCCACAGCGCTTGGCGCGAACCCGGCCAGCGCGTGCTTGAGGACCAGATTCACACCGCTTTCGGCGAGGTCATCAACGGCGAAGAGCTCACCTCCGCGCGAAGCCACTACGTCAAGGCCCGTCAGTTTCTCGAAGGCCCGGTCCCGGACTTCGAGAACTGCTGCAAGGAATCGGTGTGCAGCATCGAGGCTCTCGCCACCGCGATGACCGGCGAACGCGACCTGCCGAAGGCGATCAGGAAGGCGGCCGCCGCGGGGCACATCCCGAAGCCCCTCGACGACATGGTCATCAAGCTCTACGCGTATCGGGCAACGAGCCAGGTGTCGGCCACGGTCAGGCCGACGCGCCTTCGGTTCGGCGAGCGGAAGCAGAACTGCTCTTCAACCTAGCCGGCTCTGTTGGGCGCTATCTGCGCGTCGCGCGCGGAGAGACGGCGGCCGGCTCTTGATCCTCCGCGTATGGCGCCGCGGCCGCGGCGCCCGCAAGTGCGGCCGACGCGGCACGATGGCGTGCGGATAAACGGCATCTCCCGCCGCCGGGATTCGACTGCAGTCCTGCGAGCGACATTCGGTGCGTGCATGTCCATACCCGCCCAGAACGGCTCGGCAGCCCTTGTTGCCAGTTTCGTTGCCACGCAGGGCGCGGCGAGCGGGAGAGGGGTCCTTCACTGCGAAAAGACCCCGCAAATCGGGGCCACTTCTCAGTGCCGGAGGAGGGACTCGAACCCCCGACACGCGGATTATGATTCCGCTGCTCTAACCGACTGAGCTACTCCGGCGGGGAGAGCGAAAGGTTAGCGGCGCCCGGCTCGCCGGGACGCGCGCGTCAGACGCGGTTTTCACCCGATCGGGACGATGCCGGCGGGGACGCATGGTCGTAGCGTCGGGCCATGAGTACACGAGACACGTCTTCGCGCGCGCCCGTGGTCGCCGCCTTCTCGCCCTCGACCGCCGCACACGAGCCGATCGAGTTCGGCCTTGCGGCGAGCCGCGTGACCGGCGCGCCGCTGATCGTCGCGGCCGTCTCCGACGGTGACGACGAGAGCGCGATCGCTCAGCTCCGGGAGGGCCTGCAGCGCCGCGGCCTCAGCGACGTCGAGGTCCGGGTCTTCGAGGATCACAACGCCGCACGCGGCCTCGCGCGTGCGCTCGACGAGCTGGAGCCCGAGCTGCTCGTGGTCGGGTCGACGCGGCGCGGCGCGGCTGGCTCGGCGATGTTCGGCATCGACCGCCGAGCGGGTGATCCACGAAGCCGCGTGCCCGATCGCCGTCGTCCCGAACGGCTACGGCGCGCCGGCGGACGGCGTACGGATCATCGGCGCCGCGTTCACCCCCACCACGGAGGGCCGTGAGGCGCTGCACGCGGCCGCCACGCTGGCACGCGCCGGCGGCGTGCGGCTGCGCGCGATCCTGGTCCTCGACCCGGCGCACGCGCACGAGGGAGCCGGGCTGATGGCCGGCCAGCACCACGAGACACCGCCCGAGGTGGGCGAGGCGGCGCGCAAGCGGATCGACGCCGAGGCGGGGCTTCGCGCTGCCGTCGCCGAGGTCGCCGAGGGCATCGACAGCGAGGTCGACGTGCTCGTGAACGAGCCTGCCGACGGGCTCGTGGCCGCGTCCGGGAGCGTCGACCTGCTGGTGATGGGGTCGCGTGCCCTCGGTCCGAAGCGCGCCGTGGTGATGGGCAGCGTGTCGCGCAAGGTCGTCGATCGCGCGGCGTGCCCGGTGCTCGTCCTCCCGCGCGGGGCGGACGCGAAGAGCGCCGCGCTGCTGGCGGACGCCGAGGCGCAGGCGGAGCTCCGGAGCTGACGCTCGGGAATAGCCGCCCCCACCGGCGCGTCCTTGGTCTCCAGATGGCCGTTCCCCACGTTGCCAGGAGACCTCCCCGATGCTCTCAGCCGCGCAGTTCCACATACGTCCGGCGTTCGCCGACGACGAGCCCGCCCTCAACCGTCTCGCGTACCTCGCCGGCCGCACGCCGCCCGAGCGGCCCGCGCTGATCGCGCACGTCGACGGCGTCGCCGCCGCGGCGATCGCGATCGAGAGCGACGACGTCGTCGCCGACCCGGCGCAGGACCGCGGCCTGATCAGGGTCAACCTGCGCGTGCGGGCGGCCGCGACCCGCGCGTACGCGAACCGCCCCGACCTGCGCGACCGGATCCGCGCCGCGCTGAAAGGCGAGCGTCTCGATGCTCCCCGGTCCCTGGTTCGCCGTTAGCTGGGCTCGGCGTCCTGCGGCGTCGGGAACGCATCCCCATCGATCAGCTCGACCCGATAGCCGTCGGGATCGGCGACGAAGCAGATCCGGTACTCCTCGCGCCCCCCAGGGTGGTACGGCGGCTTCTCCGGCTCGACCCCGATGGAAGCCAGCTTGGCGAGTAGCGCGTCGAGATCCGGGACCGTGACCGCGAAGTGGTTGTAGCCGTCACCGAGCGAGTACGGCTCGGTGCGGCCCGCGTTGACGGTCAGCTCGAGGGCGTCGCCGTCGCCGGGCAGCCCGAGGTAGACGTTGTAGGCCGTCTCGAACTGGAGACGGCCGCGGCGCTCGAACCCGAGCGCTTCGTAGAAGCGCAGTGACGCGTCGATGTCGCGCACGCGCAGGCAGGTGTGGATGAGCTTCATCGCCCCTGCATCCAAGCGCATCGGCGACCGCCGATGCGCCCACGTTTCCGGTATCTGAAATCGGGCGCCCGCCCGGCGCGGGGCGGTGGGATACTCGCCAGTCAGAGGAGAGTGTCAGCGCCGACGGACCGCATCCAGGGTCTCGCACGGGGCCTGCAGGTGCTCGAGTTCGTGCACGCCGCTCCCGCGCCGGTCAGCGTCAAGGCGATCGCCGCGGGCGTCGGGCTCAAGCTCGGGACCACGTACCACCTGGTGAACACGCTGCTGGCGGACGGCTACCTGGTGCGCAACCCCGACCGCTCGATCGGTCCCGGCCGGATCCCGGGCTTGTCCGGGGCACCCGCGCCGGCGCCGCCGCAGGACCCGAGCATGGCCGTGCGGCGCGCCCTCGGGCGTGCCGCGTACGCGGTCGACGACGTTGCGGTGCTGACCCGGCTCGACGGTCCGGAGACGCGCGTGACCGCGACCGCGGAGGTCCCCGGGGCGCACAGCGCCGGGCACTTCCCGGTCGACGCGCACGCGTTCTCGCACCTGCTCGCCGCCGGCCGGGTGATCATCGCCCACCAGGAGCCGGACACGGCCGAGGCCGTGATCGAGCGCACGCGCCGCGCGGCCCAGGCCGCCGGCGAGCTGCTGGACGAGTGCGAGCTGCGCGCGGACCTCGCCGCCGCGACCGAGCGCCACTGGTGCGCGCTCGTGGGCGACGGCGATGCGTGCATCTCGGCACCCGTCCTCGACGAGCACGGCCACGCGGTGGCGGCCGTCGCGATCGTCGTCCGGCCCCGGCGCCTGCACGCGGAGCGCGCGCGTCTGGCCGCCATCGCCATCGCCGCGGCCCGCGACGTGGGCCGCCGCCTCGACCTGCCATGAGGAGGAGAGCAGCGTGTACGAGCACAACGGGGAGCGGTACTTCGTCGTCGACGGTCACATCCACTTCTGGGACGCGTCGCCGGAGAACCAGGCCAACAAGTACGGCGACGGGCTTCATCAACTGCTTCTACGACTACCACCGCAACCTCAGCCCGGAGGAGTAGGTCTGGCCGCACGAGAAGTTCCTGCGCTACAGCGAGCAGGACCTCATGCACGACCTGTTCGAGAACGGCTACGTCGACCACGGCGATCTTCCAGCCGACGTACCTGACCGACTTCTACACGAACGGCTTCAACACGACCGAGCGCAACGGCGACCTGGCCGAGAAGCACCCCGGCAAGCTGATCGTCAACGGCTCGTTCGACCCGCGCGACGGCGAGGAGGGCCTGCAGGGCCTCGAAGGACCTCGTCGAGCGCTGGAACCTCAAGGGCCTCAAGCTCTACACGGCCGAGTGGAAGGGCGCGAGCAAGGGCTACAAGCTCAGCGACGACTGGACGTACCGCTACCTCGAGGTCGCCCAGGAGCCGGGCATCAAGAACGTCCACGTCCACAAGGGCCCGACGATCTGGCCGCTCAACCGCGACGCGTTCGACGTCGCCGACGTGGACGACGTCGCCACCCGCTTCCCGGACCTGAACTTCATCGTCGAGCACTGCGGGCTGCCGCGGCTCGAGGACTTCTGCTGGATCGGCGTCCAGGAGCCGAACGTGTACGGCGGCCTCGCCGTCGCGCTGCCGTTCATCCACACCCGCCCGCGCTACTTCGCGCAGATGCTCGGCGAGCTCCTGTACTGGCTCGGCGAGGACCGGCTGCTGTTCGCCAGCGACTACGCGATCTGGCAGCCCGAAGTGGCTCGTCGAGCGGTTCGTCGACTTCGAGATGCCCGAGGACCTCGCGGACGAGTACCCGGCGGCGACGACGGAGGCGAAGAAGAAGATCCTCGGCCTCAACGCGGCGCGGCTCTACGACATCGACGTCCCGCAGGACCTGCGCATCAAGGAGGAGGGCGACAGCGGCATGGACGTCTCGGAGCGCCCCGCGGTGACCGCGTGATCGCCGCGCGCGACGTCGACGCGGCGCTGGCGACCGTCCGCGACCCGGAGCTCGACGAGCCGGTCACCGAGCTCGGCTTCGTCAAGCGCGTGGCGATCGGGGCCGACTCGGTCGAGGTCGAGCTGCGGCTGCCGACCTTCTTCTGCGCGCCGAACTTCGCGTGGATCATGGTCGCCGACGCCGAGCGGGCGCTCGCCCGCGTCCCCGGAGTGGCCGGCGCGCGCGTCACGCTCGGCGACCACTTCGCGACCGACGAGCTGCGCACGACGACGACGTTCCAGGACGCGTTCCCGGGCGAGGCCGACGCCGAGCTGGACGACCTGCGGCGGCTGTTCGCCCGCAAGGCGTTCCTCGCCCGCCAGCACGCGGTGGTCGAGGCGCTCGGGCGCGTGCCGGCCACGATCGCCGACGTCCCGCCGGACGACCCGTACCTGGCCCGGCGGGCGGAGCTCGGGCTCGACATGCGCCCGGACGCGCCGTTCCTGGTGACGGCCGCCGGCGCGCCCGTGGCCGACCCGGACCGGCACCTCAAGCTTCGCGCGGTCGATCCGCGTGAGCATCGAGGGCAACGCCGGGCTCTGCCGCGGCCTGCTCGCGACCCGCTACGGAGAGGAGGTGGCGGCGTGAAGGCGGCCCGGCTGCACGCCTACCACGACAGCAAGCTGGCGCTCGACGACCTCGACGAGCCGAGCACGACGCGGCCCGTTCGACGTCGTCGTCAAGATCGGCGGCGCCGGCCTCTGCCGCACCGACATCCACATCATCGAGGGCCAGTGGGCCGAGAAGTCGGGCGTGACGCTGCCCTACACGCTCGGCCACGAGAACGCCGGCTGGGTGCACGAGGTCGGCTCGGCCGTCAGCCACGTCGCGCTCGGCGACACGGTGATCGTCCACCCGCTCGTCACGTGCGGCGTCTGCCGCGGCCTGCCGCGCGGGCAACGACATGCACTGCGCGGCCGGCGCGTTCCCGGGCATCGACAGCGACGGCGGCTTCGCGCACTTCCTCAAGACCAACGCGCGCGCGCGTGGTCAAGCTCGACCCGGAGCTGCACCCGAAGGACATCGCGGCGCTGGCCGACGCCGGCCTGACCGCCTACCACGCGGTCAAGAAGGCGACCGCGCTGCTGCACCCGGGCACGCGCGCGCTGGTGATCGGCGCCGGCGGCCTCGGCCACATCGGCATCCAGTGCCTGAAGGCGATGACGCCCGCCGAGGTGATCGTCGCCGACCCGAGCGAGCCCGCCCTGGCGCTGGCCCGCGAGCTCGGCGCCGACCAGACCGTCACGGTCGGGCAGGGCCACGTCGACACCGTGAAGGAGATGACCGACGGCCTCGGGGCCGACGTCGTCGTCGACTTCGTCGGCGAGAAGGGCGCCACGAAGGACGGCGTCGCGATGCTGCGCGACGGCGGCTCGTACTACGTCATCGGCTACGGCGAGAACCTCGACGTGCCGACGATCGACATCATCTCGCGCGAGATCAACTTCGTCGGCAACCTGGTCGGGACGTACCTCGACCTGGCCGAGCTGATGACGCTGACCGCGCAGGGGAAGGTGACGCTGGAGACGCGCACGTACCCGCTCGAGGGCATCAACGACGCGCTGGCGGACCTCGACGGCGGCCGCCTGCAGGGGCGCGGGATCCTGATCCCGGAGGCGGCGTAGAGTCCGGCGCCTGCTCGCCGTGCCGAACATCTCCGAGGGCCGCGACCGCGCGGCCCTCGCCGCGATCGGGGCCGCGTTCGGGCCGGGGCTGATCCACGCCTCCGACGATCGCGACCACAACCGCGCGGTGTTCACGCTCGAGGGCGGGCCGGGCGCGCTCGCGCAGGCGGTCACGGCCGGAGCGCGCGAGGCGATCGCGCGGCTCGACATCACGACCCACGAGGGCGTGCACCCGCGCGTCGGCGCGATCGACGTCGCCCCGATCGTCTACCTCGACCCCGCGGAGCGCGGCGCCGCCGTCGCCGAGGCGCTCGTGCTCGCCGACGAGCTCGGCGCGCTCGGCCTGCCCGTCTTCCTCTACGGCGCGCTCGCGGGCGGGCGCACGCGCGCCGAGCTGCGCAAGGGCGGCCCGCAGGCGCTGATCCGCCGCACGGCGCCCGACTTCGGCCCGGCCGCGCTGCACCCGACCGCCGGAGCGGTGCTCGTCGCCGCCCGGCCGCCGCTCGCGGCGTTCAACGTCGAGCTGGCGCCGCCCGCGACGCTCGCCGACGCGAAGCGGATCGCCGCCGCGATCCGCGACCCCGCGCTGCCCGGCGTGCGCGCGCTCGGGCTCCAGCTCACGGGCGCCGTCCAGGTGTCCACGAACGTCGAGGATCTCGACCGCGTCGACGCCCGCCGACGTGGTCGCCGCCGTCGCCCGCCACGCCACGGTCGTCCGGCGCCGAGCTGGTGGCGCCGGCGCCGCGGTCCGCGTTCGCCGGCTTCCCGGCCGGCGTCCCGTTGCGCGGGGCGCCCCTGCTGGGGTGACGGATCTTCTACTCTCCCAGCAGCGATGGCCCAGACGAAGCGCAAGCGCCGCACCAAGCACCGCGGGAACGCAGCAGGGGTGGTCGAGTCGCGCGGGCGCACCGGCCGCCGCCCGACCGACGAGGAGCAGAAGGCCGCACGCATGAGCGCGCGCGAGCGCCGCGTGAACAAGCCGCCGTCGTGGCAGGGCGCGTTCATGAAGGCCGGCCTGATGGCCGCCCTGCTGTTCCTGTTCACCCGCATCGGCCTGTTCGGCAGCAACGCGCCGATCAGCCAGTCGATCGCGATCTCGCTGATGGCGCTGGTCATCTACACGCCGCTGGCGTACGCGACCGACAAGTGGGTCTACACGCGGGCCCAGAAGCGCGCGCTGCAGAAGCCCTGATGCAGGTCCGCGGCCTCACGGTCGGTCCGCTGCAGGAGAACTGCTGGGTCGTCGCCAACGGCGACCGCGCGGTCGTCGTCGACCCGGGCGAGGAGGCGGACCGCATCATCGCCGCGATCGACGGCCTGACCGTCGAGGCGATCCTGCTCACCCACACGCACTTCGACCACATCGGCGCCGTCGCGCCGGTCGCCCGCCACACCGGCGCGCCGGTCGTCTGCCCGCAGGTCGAGGTCCCGGTGATGCAGGACCCGATGAAGTACGTGCCGTGGCCGGGCTTCGGCCCCTACGAGCCGCACGACCCGGAGCAGACGATCAGCGGCGGCGAGACGCTGCAGCTCGCCGGGCTCACGTTCGACGTCATCTTCACGCCCGGCCACTCGCCGGGCCACGTCTCCTTCTCGCTGGCCGAGCAGCGCGTCCTGCTCAGCGGCGACGTGCTGTTCGAGGGCTCGATCGGCCGCACCGACCTGCCCGGCGGCGACTCACGCGACGCTGCTCGACTCGATCGCGAAGCTGCTCGCCGCGCTGCCCGACGACACGCGCGTGCTGCCCGGGCACATGGGGGAGACCTCGCTCGGGCGCGAGCGCGCCACCAACCCGTTCCTGCACGAACTGGCGTGAAGCTCAGAGCTCCCCGAGGCACCTCGGACGTGCTGCCCGACGCCGCGCGCGCCCGCAGCGAGCTCGAGGCGATCGCGCGCCGGATCCTGGAGCGCGCCGGCTACGCGCGGATCGAGACGCCGACGTTCGAGGCCACGGCCCTGTTCGCCCGCGGCGTCGGCGAGTCGACCGACGTGGTGCAGAAGGAGATGTACACGTTCGACGACGGTGGCGGCGACTCGATCACGCTGCGCCCGGAGGGCACCGCGCCGGTCTGCCGCGCCTACCTCGAGCACGGCATGCACAAGCAGCCGCAGCCGGTGAAGCTCTGGTACCTCTCGAGCTTCTTCCGCCGCGAGCGCCCGCAGAAGGGCCGCTACCGCCAGTTCTGGCAGATCGGCGCGGAGGCGATCGGCAACGACGACCCCGCCGTCGACGCCGAGGTGATCGTGCTGCTCGCCGAGCTGCTCGAGGAGCTCGGCGTGAGCTCGCGGCTGCGGATCGGCTCGCTCGGCACGCCCGCCACGCGGGCGGACTACCGCGACGAGCTGCAGGCCTACCTGCGGGCGAACGAGGACGCGCTGGCCGCGGAGGTCGCGGCCCGGATCGACCTCAACCCGCTGCGCGCGTTCGACTCCGACGACCCCTCGACGCAGCGCGTGATGCAGGCCGCGCCGCGGCTGCTCGACCGCCTGACCGACGACGACCGCGAGCACTTCGAGGCGGTGCGGCGGCTGCTCGACGTCGCCGGCCTCGCCCACGAGGTCGACACGCACGCTCGTGCGCGGGCTCGACTACTACACGCGCACCGTGTTCGAGTTCACCTCCGACGCCCTCGGCGCCCAGTCGGGCGTCGGCGGCGGCGGCCGCTACGACGGGCTGATCGAGAAGCTCGGCGGACCGCCGACGCCGGGCGTCGGCTGGGCCGCCGGCGTCGAGCGGATGCTGCTCGCGGGCTCGACCCCTCCGGTCGCGCCGCCGCCCGTGCAGCTGTTCGTCGCGTATCCCGACGCGAAGCACCGCGAGGCCGCGTTCCGCCTGGCGACCGACGCGCGGCGCGCGGGACACGGTGCGCGGGTCGCGCTCGGCCGCAGCCTCAAGGGCCAGCTCAAGCAGGCCGACCGGGCGGGCGCCCGCTACGTTGCCATCCTCGGGGACGAGGGGACGGCGTTGAAGGACATGGAGACCGGGGAACAGCGCGACGTGGAGACGGACACGGTGATGCATCACATCCGAGGCACCCTGTGAGGCCGCCGCGGGCGAACCTCTATCGCGACGCCTGGTGCGGCGAGCTCGACGCCGCGCGCGTCGGCGAGACCGTGCGCGTGGCCGGCTGGGTGCACCGCCGCCGCGACCACGGCGGGCTGGTCTTCATCGACCTGCGCGACCGCACCGGCATCGTCCAGCTCGTCTTCCACCCGGAGGACTCGCCCGAGGCGCACGCGCTCGCGCAGCGGCTGCGCTCCGAGCACGTCGTGTCGGCGAGCGGCGAGATCGTGCGCCGCGAGCCGGGCAACGTCAACCCGAAGCTCCCCACCGGCGAGATCGAGCTGTCGGTCGCGACGGCGGAGACGCTGGCCGAGTCCGAGACCCCGCCGTTCCCCGTCGACGAGGACGGCCCGATCGACGAGGCCACCCGCCTGCGCCACCGCGTGATCGACCTGCGCCGCGCGCCGATGCAGGACTCGCTGCAGCTGCGCCACACGATCGTGCGCGCGATCCGCGACTACCTCAACAGCCACGACTTCATCGACGTCGAGACGCCGATCCTCACGCGCTCGACGCCCGAGGGCGCGCGCGACTTCCTCGTGCCCGCCCGCCTCAGCCCGGGCGCGTTCTACGCGCTGCCGCAGTCGCCGCAGCTGTTCAAGCAGCTGCTGATGATCGCCGGCTACGAGCGCTACTACCAGATCGCCCGCTGCTTCCGCGACGAGGCGCTGCGCGCCGACCGCCAGCCCGAGTTCACGCAGCTCGACCTCGAGATGGCGTTCGTCGAGGAGGAGGACGTCATCACGGTGATCGAGGGCATGCTCGGCCGCGTGTTCGAGGACGCCGGCTTCGAGGCGCCCCCGCCGCCGTGGCCGCGGCTGGCCTACGACGAGGCGATGGCGCGCTTCGGCTCCGACCGGCCGGACACCCGCTTCGGCCTCGAGATCCACGACCTCGGCGACGCCGTGGCCGGCACCGAGTTCAAGGTCTTCGCCGGCACGCTCGCCGGCGGCGGCGTGGTGCGCGGCCTCAACGCCGGCGCGCGCGAGGTGCCGCGCTCCGAGCTCGACGCGCTGACCGACTACGTCAAGCGCTTCGGTGCCGGCGGGCTCGTGTGGGCGTTCGTGCAGGAGGACGGCGGCTGGCGCTCGCCGATCGCCAAGTTCCTGTCCGACGGCGAGCGCGAGGCGATCGGCCGCGCGCTCTCGGCCCAGCCCGGCGACCTGCTGCTCGTGGTCGCGGACAAGCCGGCCGTCGCCGCGCAGGCGCTCGGCGAGCTGCGGCTCGAGCTGTCACGGCGCTTCGACCTCGTGCCCGCGGGCCGCCACGACCTGCTGTGGGTGGTCGACTTCCCGATGTTCGAGTGGGGCGAGGAGGAAGGGCGCTGGAACGCGCTCCACCACCCGTTCACCGCGCCCGTCGGCTCGTTCGACGACCCCGGCGCGCTGCGCTCGCGCGCCTACGACGTGGTGCTCGACGGCACGGAGATCGGCGGCGGCTCGATCCGCATCAACCGCCCCGAGGTCCAGCAGCAGGTGTTCGACGCGCTCGGGATCGGGCCGGAGGACGCCGAGGCGCGGTTCGGCTTCCTGCTCGAGGCGCTGCGCTACGGCGCGCCGCCGCACGGCGGGATCGCGCTCGGCATCGACCGGATCGTGGCGCTGCTCGGCGGCCGCGACTCGATCCGCGACGTGATCGCGTTCCCCAAGACGGCGAGCGGCTCGGACCTGCTGACCGGCGCGCCGGCCGCGGTCGACAAGGCTCAGCTCGACGAGCTGGCGCTGCGCTCGGTCGCACCGCCGTCCTGATCCGGGAGCGACCCGGCTAAATATTCGGGGGGCAGGTGCCGATAGCCCGGGGCGTGAGCCAGATCTCCCCGCCGATCCGAATCCTGCTTGTGTGCGCCGTTGCCTTCCTCGGCGCCTGGATGACGTTCCTTCGCCCGAAGGAGGACGCCGTCCCGCCCGCCGAGACCACGCCGGCGCCGAACACCCAGACCGCCGAGCCTGTCGATCACGGACCCGGGCAAGGCCGTCGAGGCCGCCCAGGACGCCGTCGCGGGCACGAACGGGGAGACCACCGCCGCCGCGCCTCCGGCCGGCACCGCGACGAAGCCGGCCGCCACGCCTGGCGCCGCCGTCGCCTCCGACCTCAAGGGCATCCCGCCGCGCGTGCGCAGCGCGATCCGCCAGGACGACGTCCTCGTGCTGCTCTTCTGGAACAAGAAGGGCGCCGACGACCGCGACGTGCGCCGCTCGCTGCGCGGCGTCGACCGCTGGGACGGCCGCGTGACCGTCGAGGCCGCGCCGCTCAGCGCGATCTCGCGCTACGGCCGCATCGCCCGCGGCCTGGACGTCAACCAGTCGCCGACCGTCGTGGTCGTCGATCCCGAGCTGCGCGCCGAGACGATCGTCGGCTTCACCGATACGCAGACGATCGACCAGCTCGTCGTCGACGCCTTCAAGAACACCACCGGCCTCTTCACGAGCGCCTACCTGCGCGAGGTCAACAGCGTCTGCGCGCGCTTCGGCAACTCGATCATCTCGACGCCGTCCTCCAGCACCCCGGCCGAGTACGCGAGCCAGCTGAAGACCAACGAGCGCAAGGCGACCCGCTTCCAGCGCGGCTTCGCCGCCGTCCCCGCCCCCAAGCGCTTCGCCGCGTTCAAGCGCGCCTCGGTCGCCGACAGCAAGGCGATGGTCGCGCTGTTCGCCGATGCCCGCGTCGCACTCGCGAGCAGCTCCGGCGAGGCCGGAGCGATCGCGGTCTCGAACACCTACTCGGCCCGCGGCGACGCCATCGATCGCCGCTGGAACAACCGCGTCGAGAAGCACCACCTGCTCTCGTGCGGCAGCCAGTATTGATGAGTCTCCTCCACGCCCCTTGACGGCGAGCCCGCGCGGCGGTAACAACCGCGCCACAGCGGGCAACCCACAGGGAGGGGTACGCGTGAGCGGGAGAGGTTTCGGGGCCCTGGTGGTCTCGGTCCTGGCGATCCTGGTGCTGCCGGGAGCGGCACAGGCGCAGGGCACGCAGGTCAACAACGTCCAGGTGCGGCAGGCGGACGGCTTCGCCACGCTGACCTGGGAGCGCGTCGCCACGGCGACCGACTACCAGATCGAGCGCACGCAGGTCGACGCGAGCGGCCAGCCGCTCGGGCCCGCGGCGATCGTCGGCGTGTGGCGGCCGAACCGCACGATCACGCCGCGCGAGCCGGCGTTCGCGGACTCCGGCTTCAACCCGGGTGACACGTTCCAGTGGCGCGTGCGCGCCCGCATCGGGACCACGGAGGGCACGTGGTCGGCGCCGGTCACCGGCACGACGCGGCCGCCGTTCGGCGACCCGGTGCGGCCGGGCGCGAATCTGCGCACCCAGTGGGAGACCACGCAGGCCGCCCAGTACACGAGCGACGTCGCCGAGTACGAGTACACCGCGGCGCTCGACGCCGCCAGCGACCGCGTGCGCGTGGTCGAGATCGGCCGCACGATCGAGAACCGGCCGATCAACATGTTCATCCTCGGCTACCCGGCGCCGAAGCCGACCGCGCAGTCGATCTCGAACACGCCGACCGCGCTCGTCAACTGCAACGTGCACGGCAACGAGCCGTCCTCGCGCGAGGCCTGCCTGATCATGGCCCGCGAGCTCGCCTTCGGCAGCTCACCGCGGATCTTCGACATCCTGTCGAACACGACGATCCTGATCGTGCCGTCGATCAACGGCGACGGCCGCGCCCACAACACGCGCGGCAACCTCACCGGCCAGGACCTCAACCGCGACCACTCGCTGCTGCGCGAGCCGGAGACCTACGGGTTCTCGGAGATGCTGCGCGACTACACGCCCGACGCCGCCTTCGACGGCCACGAGTTCGGCAACAGCCAGGCCGGCGACCTGCCGGTGCTGCCGCCGCGCCACCTCAACGTCGCCCAGACGGTCTTCGACGAGTCGCGCAACCTGATCGAGGGCTGGATGTACTCGAACGGCTCGCAGGACGGCTGGTGGTACTGCCCGTACGGCTGCCAGAACGGCGGCGCCGTCGGCCTCGAGCAGGAGACGATCCTGCGCAACACGATGGGCCTCAAGAGCACGATCGGCTCGCTCCTCGAGGCGCGCAGCTCCGGCGGTCCGACGCGTCCGAACGAGGGCAGCGCGCCGAACAACCGTCGCCGCAAGACGTACTCGGCGATCTATACCTACCAGGAGTTCTTCGACTACTTCAACGCCAACCAGAAGGCGATCGGCAAGGCGGTCAAGGCGTCGAGGAACTACCAGAAGAAGAACCGCGGCCCGCTCTACCTCGCGGGCACGTACGACATCCCGGCCTACCCGTCGCCGCATCCGGGCGAGGCGCCGCCGCCGGACTCGGCGCCGGTGGAGATCGAGGCGCCGTGCGGTTACACGATCGCGGCCGGCGACTTCACGGCTCCCGGACCGATCGACGAGGAGACCGGGCGGCAGGTGCGATCGGCGCGCGACCGGTTCGAGGCGCACGGCATCGAGGTGCAGCGGCGCGCGGGGAACTACTTCGTGCCGATGAAGCAGGAGCTGCGCGGGCTCATCCCGCTTCTCCTCGATGAGAATGCGATCGAGCCGATGGTGGCCGGCGAGCGAGCGTCCTGCTAGGCAGCACCGCGTCGACCACGTGGATCCGGGCGTTGGCGGCTGCGTAATCCGCGCAGACCGTCTTCGCCCGGTGACCGAGCTCCACCATCGCGCCCGCCGGCTCGACCTCCACGGTCGGGCCGGCGAGCGTGGTGAGCTCGCCTGCGTCGCGTAGCTCGGCGAGCGACTTCGCGCCGTCGAACATGTGCGACTCGACCAGCTCGCGCAGCTCGTCCTGGCGCTCGAGCAGCAGCTCGTCCAGCGTCGCCTCGTCGAACGCCTCCTGGAACGCCTCGTCGGTCGGGGCGAGGATCGTCAGCGGCTCCTCGCGGCCGTTGAGCTCGCGGTCGAGCCCGGTCGCGCGCACGGCGGCCTCGAACATCGTCGCGACCGGGATCCAGGTCAGGACCACGTTCGCCGGCTCGCCCGCGATCGACTGCGGCGCGCCGGGATCGTCGCCGGTCGGCAGCGCCTGGCAGAGCGGGCCGGAGACCTCCACGGCGGCAGCGGCGCGCGTGTCGGCGGCGGGCTGCGGGTCCGGGTCGTCCGACCCGCCGCATCCCGCCATCCCCAGCGCCACGGCAGCCGCCACGCCCATGCTCCGCTTCCCCCGCATCGCGGCGCCAGTCTAGTCTGCCTCGGGTGGATCGCGAGCGCCTCGCCGAGCATCTCGAGCACCCCGCCGGCCGCGGGGTCGAGCCGGACTGGCGCGTTCGCGGGCACGGCCGGCGGCGCCGCCTGCGGCGACCTGATCCGCATCGCCCTGCGCGTCGACGGCGACCGCGTGGCGGCCGCCGGCTTCGAGGCCTCGGGCTGCGGGGCGCTGACCGCGGCGGGCTCGGCCGCGGTGACGCTGGTCGAGAACGCGGGCGTGCTCGACGCGGCGCGCGTCGGCGCGCACGCGATCGCCGGCGAGCTCGGCGGGCTCTCGCCGGGCAAGTTCCACGCCGCCGACCTGGTCGCCGACGCCCTGCACGTCGCGCTCGGCGCGGCCGTGCGCGCCGGGGCCGCGCTCGCCCCGGACCCGGAGCGCACGCTCGTCGCGATGAGCGGCGGCGTCGACTCGGCCGTCGCCGCGCTGCTCGTCGCGCGCGCGGGCCGTGACACCGCCGCGGTGACGCTCGAGCTCTGGGCCGACCCGGAGAACGACGCCGAGTCCTCCTGCTGCTCGGCGCACGCGGTCCGCGTCGCCCGCTCGGTCGCGCACGGGATGGGCCTGCCGCACTTCACGCTCGACCTGCGCGCGGAGTTCCGCGCCGGGGTCGTCGAGCCGTTCCTGGACGGGCACGCCGGCGGCGTCACGCCGAACCCGTGCGTGAGCTGCAACGGCCACGTGCGGCTCGACGCGATGCTCGAGTTCGCCGATCGCCTCGGCGCCGCCGACCTCGCCACCGGCCACTACGCGCGCCACGCCGCCGACGGCCTGCTGCGCGCGGCCGCGGACCCGGCCAAGGACCAGGCCTACATGCTCGCCGCCACGCGCCCGGCGACGCTCGCGCGGCTGCGCTTCCCGCTCGGCGAGCTGACCAAGCCGCAGGTCCGCGTGCTGGCCGCCGAGGCCGCGCTGCCGGTCGCCTCGAAGGCCGAGTCGCAGGACCTGTGCTTCCTCGCCGGGACCGGCAAGTCGGCGTTCCTCGCCCGCCACGGCGCGCTCGCCGACCGGCCCGGCGACGTCGTCGACGGCGCCGGGCAGGTGCTCGCCCGCCACCGCGGCCACCACCACTTCACGGTCGGCCAGCGGCGCGGGCTCGGCATCGGCGCTCCGGAGCCGCTGTACGTGATCGCCAAGGACGCGCGCAGCAACCGCGTCACGGTCGGGCCGCGCGACGCGCTCGCGACCCAGGCCGTCGCCGTCCGCGGCGCGCGGCTGCACCGCGCGGGCGCCGAGGTCGACGCCGTCAAGCTGCGCTACCGCTCGCGCCCGGTCGCCTGCCGCGTCGCCGGCGACCCGGAGCCCGGCGCGCACCCGCGGCTCGAGCTCGAGCTCGCCGACGCGGTCGACGGCGGCGCGGCGCCGGGCCAGACCGCGTGCCTGCTCGCGGGCGACGTGGTCGTCGGCTACGGCACGATCAGCGCGTAGCGAGGTGCCAGGCCGCCACGGTGGCGGCGTCGCGGATCGCGCCGCGGGCGATCATCGCCTCCAGCTCCGCCGCGGCGAAGCGGCCGACGCGCAGGTCGGCCTCGGTCGCCTCGAGCGCCTGCTCGCCGGGTTCGAGGCCTTCCGCGAGCCAGACGTCGAACGCCTGGTCGGTCAGCCCGTAGGCGAAGAACAGCCGCCCGAGGTGCGTGAGCCGCGCGGCGCGCAGGCCGGTCTCCTCGGCCAGCTCGCCGCGGGCGAGCGCCTCGGGGTCGGCGGCCGGATCGTCCTCCCAGGCGCCCTGCGGGAACTCCCAGAAGCGCGCTCCGGCGGGATGCCGGTGCTGCTCGACCAGCCAGACGCCGCCGTCGTCGTCGCGCGGGACGATCAGCGCGGCCGGCGGCTTCTCGACCCAGGCGTACAGGCCGGGCGTGCCGTCGGCGTGCTCGGTGCGGTCCTCGTGCAGGCGGATCCAGCGGTTCTCGTAGACGACGCGGGTGCTCGTGACGCGGGGCGGGCTCACGGCGGTGCAGCCTAGGGGCTCGTTGAAGAATGAGCGGCCCGCCCGATGTGTTCCAGCCGTGGATGCATCGGGTCGCACGCGACAGCGATGCGTGCCTCCGGCACGTGAGCCTCGCGGGTGGCGCGAGGCGCCGCGGATGGGCCGCAGCGGGCGTGCCGGGATTCTCAGCGGGCACCTAGACTCCGGGGTCACATGACCACCGACGAGATCCGCGCGCGCTTCCTCGAGTACTTCGAGTCCCAGGACCACCGGCGGCTGCCCTCCGCACCGCTCGTGCCGACCGCGTACGACCCGTCGACGCTGCTGATCAGCGCCGGGATGCACCCGCTGAAGCCGTACTTCCTGGGCCAGGAGAAGCCGCCGCACCACCGGCTGACGAGCTGCCAGAAGTGCTTCCGGACGGTGGACATCGACATCATCGGCTCGACCTACCGGCACCTCACGTTCTTCGAGATGCTCGGCAACTTCTCGATCGGCGACTACTTCAAGCAGGGCGCCGTCGAGATGGCGTGGGACTTCTCGCTCAACGGCTTCGGGTTCGAGCCCGAGAAGATCTGGGTCACGGTCTTCGAGGGCGACGACGCGCTCGGCCTCGGCCCGGACGAGGAGGCGATCGAGGCCTGGCTGTCCGTCGGCGTGCCGCGCGACCGGATCGTGCTGCTGCCGCGCTCGGAGAACTTCTGGCAGGCGGGGCCGACCGGGCCGTGCGGGCCGTGCTCGGAGCTGTACCTCGACCGCGGGCTCGACTTCGGCGCGCCGGACGACCTGCCGGGCGGCGACAACGAGCGCTTCCTCGAGTACTGGAACCTCGTCTTCATGCAGTACGACCAGGACCCGGTCAACACGCTGACGCCGCTGCCGGCGCAGAACATCGACACCGGGCTCGGGCTCAACCGCCTCGCCGCGATCATGCAGGGCACCACGTCGATCTTCGAGACCGACCAGATCCGCCCGCTGATCGACCTCGGCGAGGAGCTCTCGGGCAAGCGCTACGGCGAGACCACCGAGACCGACCGCGCGCTGCGGATCCTGGCCGACCACACGCGCGGCATGAGCTTCCTGATCGCCGACGGCGTCGTGCCGTCGAACGAGGACCGCGGCTACGTGCTGCGCCGCCTGATGCGGCGCGCGGTCGTCCAGGGCCGCCGCGTCGGCGTCGAGCCCGGCTTCCTGCCGCGCTTCGCGGGGCGCGTGCGCGAGCTGATGGCGGACGCGTACCCGGAGCTGCACGAGCAGGCGAGCACGATCGACATGTGGGCGGCGCGCGAGGAGGAGGCGTTCAACCGCACGCTCGACCAGGGCATGCGGCTGCTCGACGACGTGATCGCGCGCGCCCGGGACGCCGGCGCCGAGGGCATCGGCTCCGAGCAGGCGTTCCTGCTGCACGACACCTACGGCTTCCCGGTCGACCTCACGATCGAGCTCGCCGCCGAGCAGGGGCTGGGCGTCGACGAGGCCGGCTTCGAGGACCTGATGGGCGCGCAGCGCGAGCGCGCCCGCTCGAGCCCCGGCCGCGGCGGCCGCGACACCGAGCGCGAGCGCGTGCAGGCGTTCGCGGAGGGTTCGGGCGCGACCACCTTCACGGGCTACGAGACGCTCGAGCAGGCGACCGCGGTCGCGGCCGTGGCGACGGAGAACGGCCGCGTGCTGGCCAAGCTCGTCGAGTCCCCGTTCTACGCCACCGGCGGCGGCCAGGTGGCGGACGCCGGCTTCGTCGAGTGCGAGAGCGGCGACTGCCGCGCGCGCGTCGTCGACGTCGTGCGGCTCGGCGACGACCAGGCGCTCGTGCTCGAGCCCGAGGCGGGCGAGCTGCACGAGGGCGAGCGCGTCGTCGCGCGCGTCGACCCCGCGCGCCGCCACACCGAGCGCAACCACACCGCCACGCACCTGCTGCACGCCGCGCTGCGCGAGCGCCTCGGCTCGCACGTGCGCCAGGCCGGCTCGTACGTCGGGCCCGGACAAGCTGCGCTTCGACTTCACCCACGGCGCGCCGCTGACGGCCGAGGAGCTGGCCGACGTCGAGGACCTCGTGAACCGCGCGATCATGGCGGACTCGCCCGTGCGCGCGCTCACGACCACGCTCGACGAGGCGCGCGGCCTCGGCGCGATGGCGCTGTTCGGCGAGAAGTACGGCGACGTCGTGCGCATGGTCGAGGTCGGCGACGGCGGCTGGTCGCGCGAGCTGTGCGGCGGCACCCACGTGCGCAGCACCGGCGTGATCGGCGTCCTCAAGGTCACGACCGAGACCTCGAGCGCGGCGAACGTGCGCCGCATCGAGGCGATCACCGGCGAGCCGGCGATCGAGCAGCTGCGCCGCCACGACCGCGTGCTCGCGGAGGCGGCGAAGGTGCTGCGCACCGGCCCGGAGGACGTCGCCGACGTCGCGGCCGAGCGCGAGCGCCAGCGGCGCGAGCTCGAGAAGCAGTCGCAGAAGGCGACGCCGATCGACGACCGGCTCGACCCCGACGCGGTCGTCGAGCTGGACGGCGTCCGCGTCCTGCTCGACATCCGCGAGGTCGCGAACCCGAAGGCGCTGCCCGACCTCGCGGACCGGCTCAAGAACCAGCTCGGGGACCCGGCCGTGGTCGTGCTCGGGGCGCCGGGCGAGGGCCGCGCGAGCCTGCTCGTGGCCGCGACCCCAGGCGCGGTCGAGCGCGGCGTGAAGGCCGGCGCGGTGGTCAAGGCGGCCGCCCAGGTCGTCGGCGGCGGCGGCGGCGGGCGCGACAACATGGCGCAGGCCGGCGGCCGCGACCCGGACAAGCTGCCCGCGGCCCTCGACGCGGCGCGCGACGCGATCCGCGCCGCAGCTCGGCGCTTGAGGGTCCTGGCGCTCGACTACGGGAGCGCCCGCTGCGGCGCCGCGGTGTCGGACCCGTCGGGCACGCTCGCCACGCCGCTCGAGCCGGTGCTGCGGCCCGGCACGCGCAAGGGCTTCGCGCGCGTCGTCGCGCTCGCGGCGGAGCTCGGAGCGGAGCGGATCGTCGTCGGCCTGCCGCTCTCGCTCGGCGGCGGCGACAGCGCGCAGACGCGCGAGACGCGGGCGTTCGCCGAGCGTCTGCGAGGCCGCCGTCGCCGTTCCGGTCGAGCTCTACGACGAGCGTTTCACGACGCGCCTGGCGGCCGCCGCGGGCGGGTCGGCGTCGCTCGACTCGCGAGCCGCGGCGGTTCTGCTCGACGAATGGCTGAACGTCCGGCGCTGACCTGCCGATAGAGGGAGAAGCATGGACCCTTCGACGCAAGCCCAGACGCCAGTCCCCTTCGACGCCGCGGATGACCTGACCGCTGCCCGGATCCGCTCGACGCGATCCTGCGGCAGATCGTCGACGGCTACTTCGTCCTGACCGACGGCCAGGGCGCCGTCTCGAAGTGGTCCGAGCCCGCCGAGCTGCTGTTCGGCCGCGAGGCCGGCGAGGTGCTCGGTCAGTCGTTCTTCGGCACGCTCGTCGGCGAGCCGATCCCCGCCGCCGCGCGACGCCTGGCGGCGCTTCCTGGAGTCCGGCGAGGCGCCCGGCGTCCCCGGCCGGATCGACGTCAGCGGCATGCACTCCGGACGCGACGGCGTTCCCGATGGAGGCCGTCTTCGTCCCGGTCAAGCTCGACGAGGGCTTCGACTTCTCGCTCTTCCTCGAGGACCTCGGGTTCGAGCTCCCGATGAACCTGATGCTGCTGCGCATGCGCCAGCAGCACCCGGTCGTCGTCCGCGCGCTGCGCCAGGCGCTCGAGTCCGAGCCGCAGCCGTGGGAGGGCTGGCGCACCGCCGGCACGCTCGTCGTCTTCCGCCCGCTCGCGCCGACCCCGTGGGTCGAGTCCGAGCTGGCCGCCCGCGAGGCCGCGCGCGCCGAGGCCGACGCCGCCACCGAGGAGCGCCTCACCAACATCGACCCGGGCATCCAGGGCGACGTCAACGATCTCGACGACGCCGCCGCCGTGGTCGCGCGGCTGCTGTCGGCGATGGAGCGCATCGACGAGCTCGAGCGCGTCGCGCGCGGGCTCCCGGGCCAGCTCGAGGAGGCGCGTCAGAGCGCCGAGCGCCGTGCCGACGCCGCCGAGCGCGACGCCCGCGCGCTGCGCGAGGACATGCAGCGGGCCCTGTCCGCGAACGATCAGCGCGAGCTGCTCGTCCGCCTGGACCGGCTCGAGTACGCCCGCCTCGACGCCGAGCAGGCGACGGCCGACCGCGCCAAGTCGCTCGACGCCGCCGAGGCCGCCCGCGCCGAGCTGACCGCCCGCCTCGACCGCCTCGAGCAGGAGCAGGCCGACGCCGCCTCGGCCGCCGACACCCGCCTGGTGGAGGCGATCGCGCAGGCGCAGCGACGCGCCGACGAGGCGCTCGCCGCCGCCGCCGACCGCCCCGATCCCGACGCCGCCGCAGCGGCCGTGCGCGCCGAGCTGGCCGCCACCGTCGAACGGCTGGAGGCCGACCGGGCGCGCGAGGCCGAGGCCACGCGCAGCGAGCTCGCCGCCGCCCTGCAGCGGATCGAGGAGGTGCACCGCGAGGCGACCGACGCCGGGCTCTCCGACGAGGACCGCCGCCGGCTCGACGACCTCGGGCGCGGCGCCGAGTCCGCCCAGGCGCACATCGACGCCCTGCGCGAGCAGATCGACACGAACCTCGGCCGCCTCGGCGAGCGCGTCGACGCGCTGGCCGCGCACGGAGGACCTCGGCGCGCTGCGCAACCAGGTCGAAGGCGAGCTCGCCGGTCTCCGCGACCGCATCGGCAACGCCGGTGACGACCAGCAGGAGCAGGTCCGCACGTGGCTCGAGGACGCGCGCCGCGAGCGCGACGAGCTGCGCGCCGCCGCCGAGCGCGCGAGCGCCCAGGTCGACGAGCTCCGGCGCTCGCTGGACGAGCGCGACCGCGCGTCCGCCAGCGCGGCCCAGGCCGTCGAGCAGGACGTCGTCGACGCCCTGGGCGGCGAGCTGGAGGCACTGCGCGGCGCCGAGCAGGCGCTGCGCATGCGGCTCGCCGACCTCGAGGCCGCCGGCGCCGCCGCGACGCGCCGCATCGACGAGGTCCAGGCCGCCGCCGACGAAGCCCGCAACCGCGACGACGACGCGCACCGCCGGATCGACGAGCTGGCCGCCGCCGCGGTCCGCGACGACGAGGCGCACGAGCGGATCGACGCCGTCGCCGCCACGGCCGAGGCCGCCGCCGGCCGGGTCGAGAGCGTCCGCGACGACGCCGCCGGCCTGGTCCGCGAGGCGACCGAGATCGCCGAGGCGACCGCGCGCCGGCTCGACGAGCTGGGCGGGGACGTCGACCATCGCTTCACCGCGCTCGCCGACGAGCAGGCCGAGATCCGCGCCCGCGCCGCCCAGATCGGGGAGCTCGCCGAGCGCCTCGACGCGGTCGACCGCGGCGCCGGCGGCGTGCTCGCCGACGTCCGCGCGCTGCGCGAGCGGGCCGACGAGATCGCCGCCGCCGCGGAGCAGGCCCGCACCGCCGGCGAGGCCGTCGCCGGCAAGATCGACTCGCTCGACGGCCGCGTCCGCGGCCTCGGCACCGACATGGCCGCGGGCCGCGAGCGGCTCGACTCGCTCGACGCGCGGCTCGTCCGCTTCGGCCAGGAGGTCGCCGAGTCCGGCCTACAGACGCGCGCCGCGCTCGAAGGCCAGGCCACCGAGCTGCGCCAGGAGCTGGCCGCCGTCCGCCGCATCGCCGAGAGCGCGAGCTCCGCGTCCGAGGCCGGCGCCCGCCGCGTCGAGGCGCTGCAGGCCGAGCTCAGCTCCGCGCTGGTCGCGCTCGAGGAGGTCAAGGCCGGGCTCACGTCCGCCGGCCAGGACGCCGTGCTCGCCCGCCGCGAGGCCGAGCAGGCCAAGAAGGTCGCGGGGGAGGGGCACTCCGGCGTCAACGAGGTCTTCCAGCAGCTGCTGGCCGCCGCCCGCAACAGCGGTCAGGGCGCCACGACGAGCGCCCAGGCTCCGCGCCGGGGGCCGCGCCGGACGCTCGCCTCGCTCAGGCCGGAGGCCGTCAAGCGCGAGCCGCGCGACGGGTTCGACGACGTCGCCCAGCCGTGCGCCGTGCTGAGCCTCGACGGCATCTTCCGCGAGCTGAACCCGTCATTTGCAAGACTGGTGGGGTACCAGGAGCACGAGTTCGCGAAGGCCGCATGGCCGTCGCCGCACGATCGCGCTTCGTACCAGCAGCAGCAGGAGCAGCTGCGCCAGCTTGTTTCGGGGGAGATTGAATCGGTGTCCGTACAGAGCACGTACATGCATGGCCAGGGTCTGATGGTTCCCGTCATGGGCACCATCCGCGCCGTCCTGGGTCAGGACGGCCGTCCGCTCCACCTCCTGCTGGAAGCGGAGGAGCGGACCCACGCCTGATGGCCTTCAGCGGTAAGCGCGACAGCGAATCGCGGACGGCGCAGGACCGGGCGAAGGCCGCGGCCGAGCGGGCTGCGCGGAGAGCGCAGCGCGAAGGCCGCTCCGTGCCCGCGCCGCCGCAGGAGACGTTCGAGCACGAGGTGCCGCCGCCGGAGTACCGCGACGCCTCGCCGCCCGAGCCGGAGTACGAGCCCGCCCCGGAGCCCGTAGCGGCCCAGGTCGACCCCGCGTCCGCGTACGATGCCGAGGCGCATGAAGCCGAGCCCGAGCCTCAGACCGACCCGCGCGGTCTGACCGCAGTGCAGGATCGGCCACCCCCGCCGCGCCGCGTACCCACGGGCCGCCGCAGCGCGCGCCGGCCCGTGCCGCGCGCACCGCGGCCCACGCGCTCGCGCCCGGCGCGCAGCCCCGGGAGCCGCTCCTGGGGCCGCCGGATCGCCGCGATCGTCGCGATCGTCGCGTTCCTCGGCGTGCTCTACATCGCGTACTCGACGTTCCAGCCGTTCCACGGCGACCCGACCGGCCGCGTCGCCGTCGAGATCCCCGAGGGCGCCAACGCCGGCCGGATCGGCGAGATCCTCGAGCAGCGCGGAGTGGTCGACAACGCCAGCGTTCTTCAACCTCAACGCCACGGTCACCGGCCGCCGCGGCGGCCTGCGCCCCGGCCGCTACACGCTGCGCGAGAACATGACCTACGGCGCCGCGATCGAGGCGCTCTCCGAAGGTCCGCGGGCCAAGGTCGTCCCGACCGTCGACGTGACGATCCCCGAGGGCCCGTCGATCCGCGAGACGTCGCCGCTGGTGGCGGACACGTCGCTGCGCGGCAACTACCGCCGCGCGGCCGACCAGCCGCGCGTGCTGCGGCGGATCCGCCGCCTCGGCGCGCCGCGCGGCACCGACACGGCCGAGGGCTTCATGTTCCCGGCCACCTACACGCTGGTCGACGGCGCGCCGGTGCGCAACCTCGTCGACGCGCCAGCTCGACGCGTTCGCGGAGAACTTCCGCGGCATCGACATGTCCTACGCGAGGCGCCGCAACCTGACCCGCTACGACGTGCTGACGATCGCCTCGATGGTCGAGCGCGAGGCCCAGATCGACCGCGAGCGGCCGCTGATCGCCTCCGTGATCTACAACCGCCTGAGCGAGGGGATGCCGCTCGGGATCGACGCCACGATCCGCTACCACATCAACAACTGGTCGCGGCCGATCCGCCAGTCCGAGCTCGACGAGGACTCGCCCTACAACTCGCGCCTGAACACCGGGCTGCCGCCGACCCCGATCGGCAACCCGGGCCTGAAGTCGATCGAGGCCGCGGCGCGGCCCGCGCGCACGGACTACCTGTTCTTCGTCGTCAAGCCCGGCGGGGACGGGCGAGCACGCGTTCTCGTCCACGGACGCCGAGTTCCAGCGCGACTACGACCGCTACCAGGACTCGCGCGGCGGCCCTTGACGCGGCTCGGGGTGTGCGGCTGGCCGGTGGCGCACTCGCGCTCGCCGCAGATGCACAACGCGGCGCTCGCCGCGGCCGGCCTCGGAGGACTGGCGCTACCAGAAGCTGCCGCTGCCGCCGGAGCTGTTCGCCGAGGCGGTGCGGGCGCTGCCGGCGGCCGGCTTCCGCGGCGTCAACGTGACGATCCCGCACAAGCAGGCCGCGCTCGCGCTCGCCGACGAGGCGTCCGCCGCCGCGCGGGCGATCGGCGCGGCCAACACGCTGACCTTCGAGGACGGCCGCATCGTGGCCGACAACACCGACGCGCCGGGGCTGCTCGCGACGCTGCCGATCGACCCCGCCGGCGAGACGGCGCTGGTGCTCGGCGCGGGCGGCGCGGGCCGTGCCGCGGCCTGGGCGCTCGCCTCCGCCGGGGCCGACGTGGCGGTCTGGAATCGGACACCGGAGACCGCGCGCGCGCTGGCGTCCGAGCTCGGCGTGCGCTGGGCGCAGGCGGCCGAGCCGGCTCGGATCATCGTCCACTGCACGTCGGTCGGGCTTCACGACCCGCAGGCGACGTTCAAGGCGCTGCCGTTGCGGGCCGATGATCTGGGTGCCGGAAGACTTGTCGTCGACATGGTCTACCGAGCCGACGGCACGCAACTCCTCGAGGCGGCAAGAACCCGGGGTGCGAGCGTGGTGGACGGCCTGGAGATCCTGGTGGCGCAGGGAGCAGCGTCGTTCGAGCGCTGGACCGGCAAGGCGGCACCCCGCGACGCCATGCGGGTAGCCGCCACTGAAAGCACTTGAGCATGAATCCGTCCGCACAGACAGGGGCTCCGCCCACCAAGAGGAAGGGCAACGGGATCACCACGCCCTCGCGGCGTGGCGGCTCGGGCCGCGTGCTGACGGACGTCATCGTCGACCTCGGGTTCGTCGACCAGGGCACGATGGACCTCGCGGTCGACCGCGCCAACGACGAGGGGGTGCTTCCCGAGCGCCTGCTCGTCGCCGACGGCACGCTGAGCGAGAGCGACCTCTCGCGCGCGGTCGCCGAGCGCTTCGGGCTCGACCACATCGACCTCGCCATCTACCGCGTCGACCCGGACGCCGCCAAGCTGGTCACGCCCGCCGCCGTCAAGCGCTATCAGGCCGTGCCGATCGCCTACTCCGGCGAGCGCACGCTGCTCGTCGCCATGTCCGACCCGGCGAACGTGCTCGCGCAGGACGACATCGCGGTGATGACCGGCTACGAGGTGCGGCCCGCGGTCGCCAGCTCGACCGACATCTCCGCGCTGCTCGACCGGCTGCAGGACCCGGACTTCGGCAACGGCGCGGTCGCGCCGGACGACACCGACGTCGCACCCGAGCCCGAGGATTTCCGCGGCAACGCGCCCGCCGGCCCGCTCTACGACCTCCGCGACGCCCCGATCAACTTCGGCGCCTCCGGCGAGGACGCCTCGGTCATCCAGCTCGTGCACCGCGTGATCAAGGAGGCGGTCGAGCGCGGCTCGTCCGACATCCACTTCGAGCCGGGCGACGAGGACATGCGCGTCCGCTACCGGATCGACGGCGTGCTGCAGGAGGCCGCCGTGATCCCCGCCAGCGCCGTGCCGGCGGTCGTCTCGCGCGTGAAGATCCTCTCCGACCTCGACATCGCCGAGCGCCGCATCCCGCAGGACGGGCGGATCTCGCTCGAGGTCGCGAGCAAGCGCGATCGACCTCCGCGTCGCCACGCTGCCGTGCGCCTACGGCGAGAACGTGGTCATGCGAATCCTCGACCAGAGCAAGGTCATGATCGAGCTCGAGCAGCTCGGCATGCTGCCGCAGGCGCTCGAGCGCTTCACCAAGGCGTTCGCGCAGGCCCACGGCGCGGTGCTCGTCACCGGCCCGACCGGCTCCGGCAAGTCGACGTCGCTGTACGGCGCGCTGAACCAGCTCAACACGCGTCGAGAAGAACATCATCACGATCGAGGACCCGGTCGAGTACCAGCTCGACGGCATCACGCAGGTCCAGGTCAACAACAAGGCGGGCCTGACGTTCGCCGGCGGGCTGCGCTCGATGATGCGCGCCGACCCGGACATCATCATGGTCGGCGAGATCCGCGACCGCGAGACGGCGCAGATCGCCATCGAGGCCGCCCTCACCGGCCACCTCGTGCTCTCGACGCTGCACACGAACGACGCGCCGGGCGCGGTCACCCGACTGATCGAGATGGGCATCGAGCCCTTCCTCGTCGGCTCGGCGGTCGACTGCGTCGTCGCCCAGCGGCTCGCGCGCCTGCTCTGCGAGGAATGCAAGCGGCGCACGACGATGACCGCCGAGGTGATGCGCGCCAACGGCTTCAACGTCGGCCTCGACCTCGAGGCGTACGAGCCCGTGGGCTGCGCCCGCTGCGGCGGGTCCGGCTACAAGGGCCGGATCGGCCTCTACGAGGTCATGTGGGTCTCCGACGACGATCCGTGCGCTCGCCGTGGCGCGCGAGCCCTCCGAGGAGATCGCCCGTGCGGCGGTCCACGAGGGCATGATGCGACTGCGTGAGGACGGGCTCGAGAAGGTCCGTCGCGGTCTCACGTCGATCGCCGAGATCGCTCGCGTCGCCGGTCAGGCAACTGAGCGCTCGCGCGAGCTTGCGAGTGCGAGTAGCCGCACTCGTTCTCTTCAGAACTGCCGCATGCCGATGTATTGGCCGTGAGCCTGGACTTCTCCGAGATCCTCCTGACGGTCGTCAAGAACAAGGCGTCCGACCTCCACATCACCGCCGGGCGCGCCGCCGATGCTGCGCGTTCGCGGTGGCCTCGTTCCGATCGACGGCCAGCCGAAGCTGACGCCGACCGACACGCGCGAGATCGTCTACGCGATCCTCAACAACTCGCAGCGTCAGCGTCTCGAGACGGACTGGCAGCTCGACTTCTCGTACTCGGTCCCGGGCGTCGGTCGCTTCCGCGTCAACGCGTATCTTCCAGCGCGGCACCGCTCGGCGCCGCCTTCCGCCTGATCCCGTCCGAGACGGTGCCGCTGGAGCAGCTCGGCCTGCCGACCGTGATCCGCAACTTCGCCAAGAAGCCGCGCGGCATCGTGCTCGTGACGGGCCCGACCGGCTCCGGCAAGTCGACGACGCTCGCGTCGCTGATCAACGAGATCAACGAGCAGCGCGACGAGCACATCCTGACGATCGAGGACCCGATCGAGTTCCTGCACCAGCACAAGCGCTGCATCATCAACCAGCGCGAGCTGGGCGCCGACGCGCACGTCGCTTCGCGCTCGCGCTGAAGGCCGCGCTGCGCCAGGACCCGGACGTGATCCTCGTCGGCGAGATGCGCGACATGGAGACGATCGGCACGGCGCTGACCGCGGCCGAGACCGGCCACCTCGTGTTCGCCACGCTGCACACGCAGGACGCGCCGCAGACGATCGACCGAATCATCGACGTGTTCCCGCCCGCACCAGCAGGGCCAGATCCGCGTCGCAGCTCGCGATCGGCCTCCAGGGCGTCGTCACGCAGACGCCTGATCCCGACCGCGGACGGCAACGGCCGCTGCGTCGCCGCCGAGGTCCTGGTCCCGACCGCGGGCGTCCGCAACCTCATCCGCGAGGGCAAGACCCACCAGATCTACTCACTCATCCAGACCGGCGGTCAGTACGGCATGCAGACGATGGACGCCTCGCTCGCCGGCCTCGTCCGCGAGGACCGGATCACGCTCGCGGTGGCCGAGTCTCGCTCGTCCGAACCCGGTCGAGCTGCGCGGCTCTGCGTCGAGGGCCTGCGACGCGGCGCACGCGCCGGCGTCACCTCGAGCTCCGCCGCGCCGGCGATGGCTGCCTGATGGCCGCCGCGACATTCACCTACAAGGCGGTCGACGTCTCCGGGATCCCGTCCACGGGCGAGATCACCGGGCGACCAAGGAGGCCGTCACCGACGAGCTCAAGGCGCGGGCCTCACGGTCATGGAGTCAAGGAGAAGAAGTCGGGCATGAGCCGAGATCAACGCTGATCAAGCGCGTCAAGGCGGCCGAGCTGACGGTCATGACCCGCCAGCTCTCGACGATGGTCTCCTCGGGCATGACGCTGCTGCGCGCGTTCTACGTGCTCGAGGACCAGATCGAGAACAAGATGCTCACGCGACGACCTCGGCGCAGGTCCGCGAGGACATCGAGGCCGGCATCTCGCTTCTCGGAGGCGCTCGCGAACCACCCGAAGATCTTCAACCCGCTGTACGTCGCGATGGTGCGCGCCGGCGAGGCCGGCGGCGTGCTCGAGGAGTCGCTGATGCGCGTCGCCGACCAGCTCGAGAAGGACGACTCGCTGCGCCGCCAGGTCAAGTCCGCGATGGTCTACCCGACCGTCGTGCTGATCTTCGCCTTCGTCGTCCTGATCGGCCTGATCGCGTTCATCGTCCCGGTCTTCGTCAACGTCTTCGAGGACTTCGGCGGCGAGCTGCCGATGATCACGAAGTTCACGGTCGGCCTGTCGAACTTCGTCACCGGCCAGTGGTACCTGCTGATCGCGGCTCATCGTCGGCGTCGTCGTCGGCTTCCGCAAGTGGCGCAAGTCCGACGTGGGGCCGCCCGCAGTGGGACCGCCTGCGCCTGCAGATCCCGTTCAAGATCGGCGACACGGTCCAGAAGATCGCGCTCGCCCGCTGGTCGCGCACGTTCTCGGCGCTCTACTCCGCCGGCGTGCCGATCCTCCAGGCGATCGAGGTCACGGGCAAGACCGCCGGCAACGCCGTGGTCGAGAAGGCGATGGACGACGTCATCGAGTCCGTCAAGTCCGGCGGCACGATCGCGGACCCGCTGCGCAGAACGCCCCGATCTTCCCGGCGATGGTCGCGCAGATGATCGCCGTCGGCGAGGAGACCGGCGGCCTCGACACCATGCTGACCAAGGTGGCGGACTTCTACGAGGACGAGGTCGCCGCGGCCGTCAAGGCCCTCACCTCGATCCTCGAGCCGGTCATGATCGTGCTCGTCGGCGGCATCGTCGGCTTCATCGTCATCGCGATGTACATGCCGATGTTCAAGGTCTACGAC